>CAXXFF010000004.1:0-581376 GCA_963676835.2 Marispirochaeta sp. | reverse complement strand
AATCCTGAATGGGGAATATACGGTGGTTCAAATTATTTCGGTGATATGAGTAGAAATCCAACTGCCGGATGGAACATGGCAACAGTATGGAGCCTGTTATGTACTGCATCCGGCTTAAGTTCCATATTCAGGAAATCCGGAATCTTTAATCCGGAATCCCTGGCATCATGGTCCTGGGACAAACCCCGGAAGGTGGATATTGTTACCGGCTGTTTTATGCTGATGAAAACCGATCACTGGAAATCTCTTCAGGGGTTTGATCTGCAGTTTAAAATGTACGGCGAGGATGCTGATATCAGTCTTCGGTCTGCGGCAATGGGGAAAGCCTGCGTGCTGGTTCCCGAAGCCGGAATAGTACATTACGGCGGGGCTTCTGAAAAAGTCCGGGCAGATAAAATGGTTCGCCTGTTAACTGCAAAGGTTCAGCTCTTCAGAAAGCACTGGAAAGGGTTAAAAGCCAAGTATGCGGTATGCATGCTGAAAATGTGGACATTCTCCAGGATGACTGCGTTGGGGGGTGTTTCACTGGTGAAAAAAGCAAGCTATGCATCTTTTGATTCATGGAGAACGGTTTGGAAGCGAAGAAAAGAGTGGGGGTTGCCCTGATATGATTTCTGTGGTTATGCCTGCTCATAATGAAGAAGCCTTCATTGAAAAATCTTTAAGAGCGATTACCGAAGGATCCGTGGATGGTGAGATTGAGGTGGTTGTTGTGTGTAATGGGTGCACCGACAATACTGCTTCTGTTGCCCGTCGTATTCCCGGTCCTATTACAGTAATAGAATCGGATATCCCCTCCAAGGTCAGTTCTCTGAATATCGGGGAAAGTTATGTATCCGGATTCCCCCGTTTTTATGTGGATTCGGACCTGATTTTTTCCTACAGCGATATGGTGAAGGTTGCTGAAGAACTTGAATCGGAAGGTATTCTGGCAGCTGCACCCGATTTTGTATTTGATGATTCCAGGGCAAGCTTTGCCGTTAAAGCATATTACCGTGTCTGGAAACAGATGCCCTATTTTGAATCAGGGCGGATTGCCGGTGCATACGGGCTTACAAAAGAGGGAAGAGAAAGATTCGGCCTCTTCCCTGATGTAACCGCCGATGACGGTTTTGTCCGGCTGCAGTACAGTCCTGCTGAACGAAAAACAGTAAAGGAAAGCAAGGTTGTTGTAACAACTCCGAGGAATCTGGCCAATTTGATCAAGATTAAAGTCAGGTCCCATGGAGGGACTTTTGAGCTTAAGCAGAAATTTCCTGAACTTTTTCAGAATGAAACTGCCGCACCATCTTTAAGTCTGAGACGGATTTTTCAGAAAAAGGTTTCACCCATCGATGCCCTGATTTACATTTACGTCTCTCTTGTGGCAAAGATTAAGGGCCGGGCTAATCAGCTGTCGGGAAAAAAGAAGTGGGCCCGGGATGACTCGTCCCGGATAATCGAACAATAAAAGGTAAAAATCCTATGAGAGATAAAGTTTTAGCAGTTTCTTCCGGCGGGGGGCACTGGATACAGCTTCTGCGCTTAAGGAAATCCTGGGAAGGCTTCAATGTTGTGTATGCTACGGTTAATCCCGGGTCAAAGATAGATACTGGTGATAATCCCTTTTTTGTTATCCCCGATGCCAACAGATGGACAAAAATATCGTTGATCAAATGCATGTTTGCGTCTCTATGGCTTATTCTAAAAATCAGGCCGCGGGTTGTTATTACCACAGGAGCCGCCCCGGGATTATTTGCTCTTATTTTTGGAAAAGTCCTCGGAGCGAGAACTGTGTGGCTTGATAGTATAGCTAATGTTGAAAAGCTGTCCATGTCCGGTAAGCTGGCTAGGCCCTTTGCCGATCAATGGCTCACTCAGTGGGAGGATCTGGCTCAATCCGGCGGCCCTGATTATCGGGGTGCTGTGGTATGATTTTTGTTACTGTCGGTACGCAGCTGCCATTCGATAGACTTATACGCTCTGTTGCAGTCTGGGCTGGAAAACAGGGGTTAACTGATATTGTGTTTCAGTCTGGTCCAGAAGGTTTGCTTCCGGAAGGTTTTACCGCTTCAGAATTTCTCAGTCCGGATCAGTTTGAAGGCTATATAAACCAGGCTGATATTATTGTTGGACATGCTGGTATGGGTACTATACTTAAGGGCTTGGAACTCGCGAAACCGGTGGTTATTCTTCCCCGGCTTAAAAAATATGGTGAGCATAGAAATGATCATCAGGTTCATACGGCAGAAAAGTTCGGGAAGTATGCAGGAGTGTATGTCGCATCGGATGAACACCAGCTGCCCGAACTGCTGGATGCGGCAATGGATGCTGACAATGGGAAGGGTATTTCCAGATTCGCGTCGGATTCTCTTACCGGGCATCTTCGCGACTTTATAAGTGGAAGTATCAAGAGTAGTCGGTAGGCAGAAATCCTGATAACTGCTTACAGGTGTTAAGCAGGATGTTTAGTTTCTAATACTAATTTCAGTTTTTCTGCAGTCATATTAAAAAAACGGTATATCTTTAAGGCTGATAATACTTTTGGAGGAGAAAAATGAGAAAAAAATGCCTGGGCATTATCAGTCTTCTAATACTTTCTAGTACTATTTTATTATTTGCACAACCTAAGCTTTCAGGGCTTAAAGTTATAACTGCTTCTAAGACAACTGAAATTTCTCAGTATGGAATTACCTGGACATTCAGTGAGCCTGTTGAGTATGGGACATATATTAATGGTGATTACTGGGTAGTTGGGCCAGTAGAGATTATAAGTATTTCGCCACATTCCACATCTGTATCTGGTCGAATTATAAACGGATCGATGTTAAACCCTCCAGGAGGTATGCCTGTCTCAGGTTTTGATGACGGCGGTGGCGCATATAATTATTCATACAATGTCGCAATGGGAGTAACGGAAGATGATCCTTTGATCGTCTCTTCGGGATCCCTCGTTTCCTGTATCTCAGATCTTGATGAGTCGACTTATGCTTTGATCGATACATTTGCTGTACTCACTATTGTCTCCACTCCTCCTATTTCAATGTCATTTCGTCCTCCCTATTGTGGTACTGACAAGACTTCTGAGTTTAGTTTTTTTGATGTGGAGACTTCGTTACTTCCAAATCTTACTCCTGTAGGTTCGCCTCCTGCATTTGAAATCTTAGAGGAAATGATATCCAGACCTTATATCGACTATTTCCCTGGATGGAAGCTTGGTGATGTTTTATCTAACAATCATAATGGTTATCATTATGGAAGAGATCTTTCCGTTATGATGGGGGCAGTTGCATTGAAACTTAGTTGCAATTACTCATTGGCAGATAAAAAGCAGCTACTGGTTTATATGATTCAACGAGGAATTGATTTATATGGAGTTTATACTGATTATGTAGCAAATAATCGTACATTTCCTTGGCTTGCTGATGGAGGACACAAAAGTGGTAGGAAGCTCCCTGTATTGTTTGCTGGTGTAATGTTGAATGATAATGACATGAAAGGATTTGGTTCTATTTCAGAGCGGATCCAAGAAGATGATCAGACATTCTATGTTAATCAGCAAACTGTGGATGGTACTACAGGTGGTATGTCATCATGGTTGAAATCGGAATTACAGGCAAACTATCCTAGTGCCTGGTCTCAGTTTGTTTCTGATTACCCGTCTATTTCCACATTAACAGGCAGTTGGAGGACAGATCCTAGAGCGAGCGAATACCATCCATACTTCAGTGATAATATCGGTATGCCTGAGTGGGGTGGTGGTAACAAAGATGAGGATTTGCCATATAACTATAATCGGAGTTGGGGGCATCCTTATCGTTTACTTAATGGCGCTTCATTTGGTGGTGGATATGCATTAGCTGCAAGAATGCTTATTGGGGCATCACTATGGAATCATGATGCATTCTTCGATTATGTCCATCGTTATATGGCTATGGCAAATGGTGATCCTGATCCTTTTGCTGTTTCTCTTGGATATTCTGAAGTTCCTACTCGACCGACTCTTGACGAACGAGATGGTTGGCGATCTTGGTACCAAGACGGACGAGGAACTTGGGGAGAAGCAATGTTTGACCAGTATTGGAGTAGCTATTATACTCAACCATAATTTTATCAACAATAATTTTCTTAAATGAAGTTAACAACAATTTTAAATATATAATAATAGGACTATAGTGTAATTATTTTATAGTTTTTAAGTTCTGCAATCTTTAAGGATATTATAGTTTAGTATATTGATTATATGAAAGTTGATATTAAAAATCACCCGCTTCTCGATGTCATAATTTATCAGAACCAGTGATTTTGTAAATCGCTATGTATATTTACCGATTTATCTAATCTTAATTATTGAGATTAGATAAATCACGTATTTTTGTCTAACTATATTACTCTCAACTAACGTTATCATACTTGTACGTTAATAATTTGAAATAAGCATTCCATGATAATGTAAAAAGTGTTAAACCAAATAATTTAAAATAGTATCAATGTAAGGAGCCTTAATAAATGTCTAAAGCTACCAACAGGTTTATAGTCGGGTCTTCTTTGGGAGATCCATATTCTACATCGACCTACTCAGGCGTTCCGGTACGCCTTTTTCAGGAACTTGAAAACCGTTCCATGTTAGTAGGACGTGTTAATAGTTTTATAGTAAAACCAGTTGATATTTTTAGCTCTATTGTAGATTGGCGTCGTTCGTTAAAGAATCTATCGCCTAGAAAAGATTCATTGTGGCGTTATCGACCTGTTGGTATGAATTCGTTAACACACCGATTGGCTAAATATCTGAGAAAATATCCCCATTATGAATCAGTTTTTCAGATTGGTGTTGGAGCATTGCCTCCTTCGGATAAAAAACTTTATGCTCATGTCGAAATTTCAGTGAGTGCAGCGATGGATTCCCCCATCTTTGGTCCTGCATATGGATTTTCGGGGCATAGCAAGAGACATAAATTTGAAGCTATTGAAGGGGAGCTAAGATTTTTACAGCGTTGCACTAAAATTTGGACCAATACGGAATGGACTGCACAAACCTTGTATGAGACAGGAATAGATCCCTCTAAGGTGGTTATCTATCCGCCTGGTGTGGGTGTCGATGATCCTGGCCTTGTAAATAGAAAATGGGATGAGTTGAATATTCTGTTTGTTGGCAAGGACTGGGAAAGAAAAGGTGGCCCGCTTCTTTTAAGTGCATTTGAAGAAATAAAAAAATATAATAATAACGCTAAATTGACGATAGTTGGATGTACTCCTCCTATTATGGATGCAGATGGTATTGAAATTGTAGGGTATATTGATACTAGTACCAAATCGGGAAAGGATATATTGACAGCTTGTTATCGGAAGGCGACAGTTTTTTGTATGCCATCACATTGGGAGTCTACAGGAATTGTATATATGGAAGCAGGTCTATGGGGGCTCCCTTGCATTTTATTGTCAGGCCAGGGGCGTGATAAAATTTTCCCTGCGGAATCAGGATTCTCTCTTTTGGAGCCTGATGTTGATCAATTAGCACATACGATAATTGAATTACACAGGAAGCCTGATATCGCTCAAGCTATGGGTGATGCTGCTAGGAAACATATTCTTGAAAATTATATGTGGTCAAATGTCGTGGACTATCTTGAGGAAAATATGCTTGAGAGTGATAGTGGGAAATAATTATGCACCGTGATTACATGGATATTTACTCCTCGCATACAAGTACACTTATCCACCCACTTGCAGCTTTGATTGTGATGATTTTGGGCATTACTATTTTAACCGTCCAAAGAAAACATGCTACTTTACCAATGCTATTGCTTGCATGTTTTATCCCTTCGGCCCAGCGAATCGTTGTGGCAGGCATTGATTTTGATCTGTTGAGAATACTGGTATTGTTTGGTTGGTTGCGTATCATTCTGATGCGTGAAATTGTATGGATAAAATGGATAACTTTAGACTATTTAATATTAGCTTGGTGTTTATCTACCATTTTTTTTCATACGTGGCAACAGGGGACTACTGTTGCATTTATTTCTAAATTAGGTAGTTCGTTCGATAAAATTGGATTTTATTTTTATTTTAGAAGTGTAATCCGAACTATTGATGATGTCAAAAATATAGCGAAACATCTCTCCTTAATAGCAATTCCGGTTGTTGTTTTCTTCATGGTGGAGTGGCAAACCGGTTATAATTTATTCAGCGTTTTTGGAGGTGTGCCAATACAAACAGTGATTCGCGATGGTAGGCTCCGTGTACAGGGAGCTTTCTCTCATCCTATTTTGGCCGGATGTTTTTGGGCAGTGATCTTTCCAATGATGATTTCTTTTTGGAGATGTAAAAGGAATAGACAGGAAAGTTTACTAATGGCTATAGGAGTTGTTTCTGCGGTGATTATAATTTTTTTGACGGCTTCTAGTACACCCTTGATGGGTTTTGCAATGGGGTTATTGGCATTGTTAATTTTTCCTCTACGAACTTTTATGGGCGGGATTCGAATTGCGATATTAACGACTATCATCGGCCTTCATTTAATGATGAAAGCTCCAGTTTGGCATCTGATTGCAAGGGTCAACTTAACTGGAAGTTCTACCGGGTATCATCGGTTTCATCTGATCGATCAGACAATTACTCATTTCAGCGAATGGTGGTTAAAGGGAGTTGTAAATATTGATCATTGGAACATCTTTGCTAACGATATAACTAATCAATATGTTGCTGAAGGTATTAGTGGTGGTTTTATTACTCTAATTATTTTTATGATACTCATAGCTGCCTCATTTTCTGCGATTGGAAAATCACTGAAGGTATTCAAGGGTAATAAAGAAGAAGAATTCTTCATATGGTCAATTGGTGTATCAATATTTGTTCATTGTATGAATTTTATTGGAGTTACATATTTTGGACAAATCAACATGTTGTGGTATTTATCACTTGGCCTATCAGGTGTCTTATCTTCTTTATCTACTGAGAAAATTAAAATAAAGGGATGATTTTACGTGAAAAATATTTTGTTTTATTCAGACTTAAATGGTAGGTCTAATCGCCTAACGTTAGTTGATGGGATTGATAATAAATTATTTCGAATAGTTAAGATTGGTTCAATAAGGTTGTTTACTAAAAATAGAAATCGGCGGGTATTATGGGCTCTGAATCAGTTGTCCACGGCAGTTAAAATTATTTATGTTGCTTTAACACGAAGGACCCGAGATGTGATTGTCTCATCACCAAGAGAAGGGCTCTTTGTCTGTGCGTTTTCTCGTATTTTTCACTTGCCTTTACGGATAGTCATCTGGCCATTTAATATCGGTGGTACTTATCGTCAACCACTATTGGGGCTTGCCAAATTTGCTTATCAATATGTCCGCTGTATTGTTGTCTATTCTCAACATGAAAAAGAGATATATGAAAAAATGTTTAAGATCCCTTCACGGAAAATTGTTTTTAAGCTAATAGATGCTCCTTATGCCGAAGACGATACATATAGACAGATATTTAAAGAAAAGTGCATGAACGACTATGTTGTGGTGCCAGGCTATTCAGGAAGGGATTTTAGTACTATATCAAAAGTTGCGGCACACTTGCCATATCGTTTTATTTTCTTAACATATCCTCATGTTTTAAAAAATATACATATACCTAATAATGTCGAAGTTGTGTCCGGCGTATCAGAGGAAAAATTTTGTCAAATCATAGCCAATGCAAAGATTTGTGTTGTTCCTTTACTTTCAGATATTATCGCTAATGGACATATTGCCTTCGCTCAGGCTATGATTTTTGGTACCCCACTAATAGCTACTTTATTGCCTGGCACTAATGACTATTTGATAAATGAAGTAAACTCATTAATAGTAGAACATTCAGATGCACAAAATCTGAAGACAGTTATTATTAGGTTAATCGAAGATCCTTATTTGCAGGATGAATTAAGGAAGAATGGAATAGAATTTTCAAGAACTCATTATTCACTTGCCGCAAGTACCAAGTTAATAGATATTCTATTTGGTGAATAAAATGCAATAAGCAATACCCCTAAATGATAAATAGTTACTAACTGAGTTCAATCCTATTTTTCATATGAAAATATTATTACTTACTATCATTTTTTTATCTAAGAAATTATTTTCAAGTAATAATATTTTTTTGTGTAATTTTACGGATTGTGTTTCTGCATGATATTAGGATTATATCGTATAGAATATCAACTTCATTTGTAATATTACAAACTAACATAAATGTATTTTATTCCTTAAGTTTTTGATAGTGTAAGTCTGTTAAGGTAAAGAGCTGTGATTCGGTACTGATTAAATTCAAAATTAAAAATTTTACAATGATATAAAATACTAAATTAGTATTTTGGGGGATTTATTTATGGACGGGAGTGTTTTGTTGATCTATAAGGGTTTAGAAAGGGTATTATGAAAATCGGTTATATTATTTGGCTTGAAGATATAGAAGGAACTATAATAAAGACACAAGTTATAGATTTGTTGTCGGAAATAAAAAAACAAAATCCAGATTACGTTGTTGATATAATATATTTTTGTCAAATTATTAAACTATTTAAAAATTATCGAAGTATGAGGCAGTTTTCCAAATCGCTCTCTGATTTAAAGATAAATGTAAAGGTTATTCCAGTTTTCTTTATTCCAAGAATAAGCAATCTGTTTTTTTATAAATGGCACATGGCACTATACCCATTATTTGTATCAACACTAAGTCTTCTTTGCCTACAATGGAAAAGGGGATATGATATATTTCACTATCGTTCATATCCAATAGTTTATTCTGGAGTATTATTGAAAAAGATTCGAAAAAAACTCAAAATTGTATTTGATACTAGATCTTCTTTCCCTGAAGAAGGTGTTAGATTAAAGCGTTGGGGATTGAACTCTCTAAGTTTTCGTATGTGGAAAAAAATAGAAACAAAGTCGATTGAAAGTCTAGATTCTACTATTGTAGTAACTAGCTCGATAAAGACTGCTTTTGAAATCAAAAAAATGAATCAACTATCAGTAATTCCTAATAATGTGGATATATCCATGTTTACAATGAATCAGAAAAGCAGAGAATATTATCGTGAACAGTTAAGAATAAGTGAAGATTGCATGGTTTTCTTATACAGTGGGAGTTTAATGAAAAACTCTTGGAATGATCCCGAAAACTATCTTCCTTTGTTTGATCTTCTTGATAATACAGGAATAAAGTATCAAATAGTTTTCTTAACTCCACAGGTAGAAGATGTTAATTTGTTTTTTATAAACAAAGGAATAGATAAGCAGAAATTTCTTGCATTTAGTGTGGAGCACAAGAATATGTCTGGATATTTGGCTATTGCAGATATTGGTATAAACTTTATGCAGGATAATGATTACCGATTAAGTATAAAAACAGTTGAATACATCTCAATGGGGATACCCCTGTTGGTGACTGAGACAATGATTGCTTTACAGGAAATGATTAAAAAATATAAAATTGGTGCAGTTCTTAATGATAATAACAATATTGAAACCATTATTGAACTGTGCCAAAATTTGACAGTGTATAAAGAAAATTGTTTATTGCTAAGAAATCAGTTTTCTACTACCACAATAGCTAAAGAATATAGTTCTATTTACAATAAAATTGCATGCGTTGATGGTAGTTAGTACTTTTGATCATGATGATTTGATAAAAAGTAAAAAATAAAGTAGATGGTAAATCCTCGTTAAGATCTTCTGGGTTATGATATAAACCAACACTTTTTTGAGTTGATGTCTAACCTATGTATATGTTAATGAGGAATATGTTGTCTATAAGAGTATATAAAATCTTAGAGAAAATATCTAAGTATAGTACTTTTCTGAAGATTAACGATAGAGTAAAAAACTAAATAATTCATAGGTTGTACAAAAGGAATAATTATTTGTGATGCGTGAGCGAAAATATCAGGAAACATCTTTCAGCGTAGATAATAATTTAGATATAAATAAAAGATCTGTTAGAGGTGGAGTAACGACTGTTGGTTCTCAAATAGTAAGAACCTTGTTGCAAATATTGTCAACCGCGGTTTTGGGAAGAATCTTATTTCCAGAAGATTTTGGTTTGATAGCAATGGTTTTAGCTATTACTAATTTCGCTGTTATGATGGGCGAACTTGGATTGTCAGCAGCGACGATACAACAAAAAAAAATAACACATTCAGAGGTTAGTAATCTCTTTTGGGTGAATTTAGCTTTTGGTATAATATTTACTATCATATTTATGGGACTATCGCCTTTTATTGCATATTTTTATAAAGATTCTCGTTTAGTTAAAGTAACTATTTTGCTTTCATTTTCATTCTTTTTTAGCGGTTGTGCCGTTCAACATAGGGCGCTTTTATCTAGGAATCTGAGATTTGTTACGATTAGTGTCATAGAAGTAATAAGTTATGCTCTAAGTGTAAGCTTAGCTATTATTTTTGGCTTTAGAGGTGCTGGTTACTGGGCCTTAGTTGTAATGCATTTAAGTAACCCTATTATTCTTGCTATCTGTTTTTGGATCTTTACTCCTTGGAGACCTTCGATGCCGGATAGACAAGCGAAAAGCATTGGTAAGCATTTACTCTTTGGCAGTCATGTTACAATACATAATATAGTGAATTATTTCTCACGAAATGCTGATAACATTTTAATAGGAAAGTTTTTGGGTTCAGAAATGCTGGGTTATTATAGTCGTGCATATAATCTTATGATGATGCCAATTCGCCAAATAAGAACTCCGTTAATAAGTGTCGGTATGCCTGCATTGAGTCGTTTGCAGGATGAGCCAGAATCTTATGCACACTATTACATTTCATTAACTACAATTATTGCGTTTTTCTCAATTCCAATGGCCTTGTTCTTAGGCGCATATTCTTATGAACTAATATATTTAATATTAGGCAAAGGATGGGATGAAGCCGCTTTTGTATTTAAAGTATTGTCCATTGCAGCTGCTGTTCAGCCTGTTGTAGGTACCATCGGTATGGTGATGCTTTCAAGTGGTAAGTCAAAAAGGTTTATGAAGCTGGGAATTTTTGTTGGTTTGTTTACGGTTGTTTCTTTTATCATCGGGATCCCTTGGGGTATAAAAGGGGTAGCCATTAGTTATGTAGTATTAAATTTGGTCAGTAGCTTTCCTCAGATTATTTATGCTTTTCATGGTACACCAATAAAAATAAAATCATTTTTTCTGGAAATTGCATATCCTTTAATCATTTCACTTACTGCGATAGGTCTTATTTATTATGTTTTTTCAAAATTATTTTGCCTGACTGATATTGCCCGGATGTTAATCTCACTTCCTTTTACTATAGTCTTGTACCTCGGGTTGTATTTTATAAGTAAACGTGGCAGGAAGCAATTGCACTTAATTGTAAATGGGCTTGCTTTTTTGAAAATAAAGGGTAAATGATGAAAATTTTGTTTATAGGATTAGACTCTAAGCCAAATAAAGGTGGAATTGCAGAACTAACACATTGTTTGATGCATGAACTAAGTTTGTTGAATAATGATGTTGTTCTTTTCACAAACATTGGTGATAATAGTTTTGATTATAAGCAAGAGTATAAGGTCGTTAGAAGAAACATAGACCCTCGAATTAATGCGTTCATAAAAAAGATAATTTTGTATAACTATTTTTATAGGGAGTTTAATCTATTAAGACCAGACATTGTTGTTTGTAACACTTATGATAGGTTAACGGTTTACGCATTTAGAGTTGCGAAGATTATGAAAATCCCTTTTTTTGTTTACGTTCACGGTCTTGACGTCTCACTGAAGAGAAAAGCAAGACATGAAAAGTTAAAACGACATATTTTATCAAATTCAACTGGTATATTTGCCAATAGTAAGAAAACGGAAACTATCGTTAATAAAATAGGTGTTAAAAAAGAGAAAATATATCGTATAACTCCTGGTGTAACAATTGAAGGGGGAGAGACTAATTGTTCTACCAAATATGAAACTCCAGCTTTATTGAGGAATAAGAGAGTTTTGGTGTCAGTTGGCAGGCTTATTGAACGAAAAGGTTTTGATACTGTTATAAAGGCGTTACCTATGGTAGTCAAAAATTTTCCAAACATTATTTACGTTATAACCAGTGATGGTCCAGATCGTTTTCGTTTAGAAAGCTTAGTGAAAGAATTAGGCGTTACTGATAATGTACTTTTTACTGGCTATGTATCGGATCATGAAAAAAGAATGTATTTAGAAAACGCACAGTTGTTTATAATGCCAAATAGAGATTTAGAAAACGGAGATATGGAAGGTTTTGGGATCGTTTTCTTGGAAGCAAATCTATATGGATTACCAGTTATAGGCGGTAATGCTGGTGGTGTACCAGATGCAATAGAGGATGGGAAGACCGGTTATCTTGTAGATTCTTCAAATATTGAGGAAGTAGCATTTTGTATAAACAAGATACTATCTACACCCGAAAAAGCAAAGGAAATGGGTGCATATGGCAAAGCCCGTGCTTTGGAAAGTTTTAGATGGGAAACTAGAGCAAAACAGATAGTTGATATAGTGAAGAAAGATATCTAGGTCTATAGGAGAGTAATGTGAAGGAGTCAGGATTTAGAAAAACAAAATACTTAATTAAAAAAGATATTTTTCGAATGTCCAGAGCGTCTTCTAACAGATTTTTATACAATGTGCTAAATGTATACTATCACTACCCATGGGTGAGATCAATAATCCTATATCGTTGGGCTAGCTTTTTACGAACAAAAAAAATAACAAAGTTTACGATATATCCTTTAATAAAAACATTAAAAAGAAGTACAGATATAAAATACGGTATAGATATTCACGTTACTGCCCAAGTCGGTCCTGGTCTTAGGATTGCTCATCCTGGCGGTACGGTTTTTAGTCCAGGTCTTGTTGTGGGGAAAAATCTGACTATAGCTCAGGGAGTAATTTTTGGGTGGGTTAATAGAGGTCCACATAAAGGAACTCCTAAAAAAGTTGGCGATAATGTATATATAGGCCCCGGTGCAAAAATATTGGGCAATGTTACAATAGGTGATAATGTTGTCATTGGTGCAAATACAGTCGTTATAAAAGACATACCTTCTAATGCTACAGTTTTCGGGGTTCCTGGGAGAATAGTGGCGACAGATAATGCGGCGCAAGAGCATGTAAACTACAAGGTATAGGAAGATGAAAAAACTTGCTAAATATATTTTGGCTTTATTGGTAATTTTAATGTCTGTTATAACTGTATCCTGTGTAGGTGGTGATATGAAAAATAGAGAGTATATTGTTTCCGCTTTGGACAATCTTGGTAAAAAAGCAATTTTTTTCGGACATCAATCAGTGGGGCGAAATATTTTATCCGGCATATATTATGTATCGAATGGTTTAGATAAAAGTATTAAAATTGAAGAATATAATCCCAACCAAGAGAATGTTTTAGAGTTAGGGATTATCCATCAAAACATCGGAGAAAACGAATACCCATCAACTAAGATATCCGATTTTCAAACCTTCTTCTCAAATAATCAAGAAAACCTACCGGATATTGCCTTAATGAAATTCTGCTATGTAGACACATACCGCGATAATTCTCCGGAAGAGATTTATAAAGAATATGTGTCGACTATGGAAACATTAGAGAAGCAGTATCCTGAAACTACATTTGTCTATGTTACCATGCCGCTAACCTCTCCAATGGATAAAGGCATAAAAAACTGGGCAAAAAATATTCTCGGCCGCTTAAAGAAAGTCGACACTGGTACCGTTGAAAATATTCCCCGTAATATCTTTAATACTTTACTAAGAGATTCAAAATCCGGTACAGGACGATTATTCGATCTGGCTGAAATTGAATCTACTACACCAGACGGTAAAGAATACTATGCGGAAGCAAACGGAAAGATGGTGCCTGCCCTTTACCCCTTATATACCTGGGATGGCGGGCATCTTAATGAGGAAGGACAGAAGCTTGTTGCCTCAGAACTTATAAAGTTCCTGGCAGGTCTCGAAAAATAAAATACTCTATATGAAATCTGAGCGGTATAGTGCAATAGACACACTTAAGGCATTCGGGCTCGTGTTTGTAATACTTGGGCACCACCGCCACTTCCTATATTACTATATCTATTCCTTTCATATGCCTCTTTTTTTCTTCATCTCCGGGTTTCTGTTTAAAAATAGACAACATACAACTTTTAAATCCCTGGCCGTGTCGAAGTTTAAACGGCTTATTATTCCATACCTGCTGCTGTCTATTTTGTTATATCTTTTCTGGGCAGTTTTATCCCTAGTCGAACCGGGAGTACTGAAAGAATCGTCCTATGCAAAAGGACTTGTCGGAATCTTTTATGCCCAGGGGCAGCTTAAGTATATGGGATGGGGCGTACAAATGTGGTTTCTACCCTGTTTGTACCTTGTACACATAGGGGCATTTGGCATTTTAAAGCTTAGACCATGGCTGATGGTCTTAATGCTATCATTACTGCTTGTTGCGTCTCATATTTGGACCATTACGCACGAATTTAATCTGCCCTGGAGTTTAAATATTGTCCCCTCAATGATTGTATTCTTTCTTTCAGGTTTTTATTTTCAACCCCAATTCAAGGAAGTCGAAAGGCTGGGGATTTATAAAAAGGTTCCCGGCGCTGGCATATTCTTGTTTGTCAATGTATTCTTCTTTCTAATCAATAACGGCAGAATAGATGTATATCAGGGTATTTTTCACATTATTCCCTATTTTTACCTTTCAGCATTTGCAGGCATCTTTTTTTACCTTATAGTATCTACTTTAATACCGACTAATAAAATATCTTTTTACCTTGCGGCAAACTCGCTGCTTATATACGTTTTCCATATGAGAGCTTATACCTTTGTTAAACCTTTGCTCAATAAAATTAGCGTTTTCCACATGGATACATTCCTCTATGCAGCAGTTGCTTCACTCCTTCAGATACTGATATTGATACCAGTGGTACATATTGTAAATAGATGGATGCCTTTTATTGTCGGTAATAAAAAAGTATCTACTGTGTAACCTGACTGGTAAATACCTTCTGCATTTCTAATGGAGTTGATGTGAATATCTGCTTTGTACCACTTGAGCAGACGCTTAAAAATAGAGAAGCATTCTTTAGAATATTATTTACAGAGAAATTGTTTATCTGGTTTTTTATAATGTAGTCATTGTTTACCATTTGCACCAGACTATTGTTATTTTGGGCATTTAAGAATCCTGTGCCCATAGCTTTTAGATAAGCCTCTTTCATTGTCCATATCTGAAAGAACCTGTCCGCAGAAGTACCATAACTGCTGTTTGTATCTAAAATATACCGCATTTCGTTTTCATTGAGTATATTTTTAAAATCGTTTAACTTAAAGTTACGATACTCTTCTATATCTACTCCAACTTCTGAATCAGAAACAGCAACAACCCCCCATCCTGACGAATGGGAAAGACTGAAATAGACATCAGGGTAATTCAACAGAAAAGGCTTGCCATATTTCCCTGTTGAATATTTTTGTTTCTCCCCGGGGATATGCAAAAAATGCTCCAGTACAAATCTGAGCATGTAATGAGTGGCCAGAGTCGTAATGCGGTCCGGTATTCGAATCTTTTTCCTTACTTTTTCCTGTTTTTCCGGGGGAAGACAGGAAAGCCAGGTTTCATAAACTGAATCCGGCATGCCTCCACTTGTGTTAATCAAAAAGATATTAACCATGCTATAGTTTAGTATTAGATACTGTATTGTATTAAGAAATCAATATGCCATTGGAAAAACATGCTGAGTAACGGAATCCAGAACCATTTTAAAACTGCTTCAATATTTTACCCACAATCACGGGCCTACAATATTATTCTTGCTGTAAGAATAGAGGGTAAGCTTGATGTACGTAAGTTTTGTGATTCTCTGCAAAAAGCGGGCAAAAGAATAACCGATATAAGAATTGCTCTTAACTTATATACAGACCAATGTTTCACCGAAGAAGAAGCTCTTGCGGGTATCCGGCAAGTGGCGGATTTGCCGCTTGATGCCGATGAACCTGAAAGAATTGAAGCCTGTCTTTTTAAATTAACCGAGTCATGTTTTTATTTTTGTGCAGTGCAGCACCATACCGGCATAGATCTTCATTCAAAAGAGCTGCTTTCACGTCTGATATCCTCTGAATACAACGGAAAAAAGTTGGATATACAACTGATTCCATACACTGAAGCAGGTCTGGGAGAACAGGATGACAAGGTAAAAAGGCAGGAAGGTTTCTGGAGAAAGTATCTTGAAAACCCGCCGGATTCGTTGGTACTTCCCCCATCCAGATCTTCCAGAGATTATTTTACTGGGGAAGGGAACACCTTCTTTTTTAAGGTAAATGAAAATACTAATACTGCTTTACAGCAGGGATCAGAACGAGAACTTCAACCCTTTCTTCATCTGCTGACCTCATATGCTCTCCTGCTTAATGCTTTAAGCGGTCAGCTGGAGTTCTTTATCGGGGTACCATTTCCCAACCGCAGGAACCCTGAACGGGAAAATATGTATGGGCCCTTTGTTAACATTCTTCCTTTAAAAGTCACCATTAATCCGGAAGAGAGCTTTCTGCATCTGTACAATCAGATTCGAAAGGATATGCTGCTGCTGCACCGGAATCAGGAGCTGCCCTTCCTGGAAATTGCCGGACTCTATAAGGGGTCCCGTGATCCACGGATCCCTTATTTTCTGCAGGCCGGCTTTACCCGTGAAGAGCCCTTTATGCTTAACCTTGACGGATGCAGCGTCACACCAATAAACATTCGCCCCGAAGGCGCACAGATGGATCTGTTCCTTACGTATTGGGACAATGCGGACGGACTATCTGCACGGATAGAGTTCAACACCTCTGCTTTTACTCAGGACCAGGCCGAGGGGTGGTCCCGGATATGGCAGAATATTGTTGCAGTATCTGGAACCAAACCTGAAACAGTAGTGAAAGATCTTCCGCTGATTATGCAGGATCAGCTGTCGCTTTTAAAATATCAGAATAATGAACGGACCAGAAAATACCCCCTGGAGATCCCGTTCAGGGAGCATCTTTTATCGTCCTACAGCCGGTATGGGAGCAAGATAGCTCTCACCGACGAAGAGCAGGCATTAACCTATAAGGATCTGGAGCGTAATGTTCGCAACCTGAGCCAATTGTTAAAGGAAAAAGCCGGCAGAGGCAGGAAAATCCTTGTGGCTCTGGATAACAGCTTAGAGAGACTGACGCTTATTCACGCCATTGTAGTTTCCGGTAATGCATATGTTCCGGTAGATCCTAACTGGCCGGTTTCCAGGGTAGAGTATATTTTTTCCAATTCAGGAGCCGTATTCGGAATAATCGAACCCCGTATTCAGCAGCGGTTTCAGAATACTTCAGGATTATTCACTCCGGATATACTGACAGCTTTTGTGCCTGAAAACCAGGAGCAGAGTGAAATTTCCGATCATGAGACAATAGCAGTCCTCTACACCTCCGGAAGCACCGGAAATCCAAAGGGAGTGGCGATTCCGGGGCAGGGAATGGTAAACAGGCTCTGGTGGATGCAGGAAACCTTTCCTCTTGCACCGGGTGATACCCTTATTCACAAGGTGCCCTATACTTTCGATGTCTCTATGTGGGAAATATTCTGGCCATTTCTCTTCGGGGCGTCACTGTTTATCCCGGAACAGGGACGACATCTTGATGATGTCTACCTTGCGGATACCGTAAGAGAGCAGAAAATCAGCTATATTCATTTTGTGCCCTCACTTCTGCGCAAGTTTCTTGATAACGCAGGGAATTTTCACTTTCCGGATCTCAAGGGTATTATCTGTTCGGGAGAGGCTTTGGATGTTTCTCTGGTGCGGGAGACTGGGGAAAAAACCGGAGGAGTCAGGCTTCATAATCTCTACGGCCCTACGGAGGCATCTATAGATGTCACAGCCTGGGAATGTACAGAAGCAGATCTGGAAAGAGAACAGATCCCCATCGGCCGGCCGATCGCAAATACACGGATTCTGGTTCTCGATAAATACCGCAGGCTATGCTCTTCCTGGGTACGGGGGGAAATTGCCATAGCCGGTGTAAATGTTTCACCGGGGTATATAAACAATCCGGAACTAACAGAGAAAGCTTTTATCCGGGGCGATTGGGGATGGGGACAGGAAACAGTCTATTGTACCGGTGACATCGGCTATTACGATAATGAGGGTGTTTTCTGGTACTCCGGCCGAATGGATACCCAGGTAAAGATTAACGGTATAAGAATTGAGCTTGCAGAAATTGAACGGAACCTTGAGACTATCGATTCTGTATCAATTGCGGTTGTACTGATCCCGGAAAAAAGCTCGGGGGATATGACTCTCCATGCCTATCTTGCAGTAAAAGAGGGAGAGAACCCCTCCACGGTTAAAACTGAACTGATACGCAGGCTTCCGGGATATATGATTCCCGATAAGTTCCATTTTATTGATACTTTTCCCATGCTGCCCAGTGGTAAAATTGATCGTAAGGCTCTGGCTGCGGGGAATTTCACGGAAGCAGAGCAGGCCTTGGATTCGCATTCTTCAGAAAAAATGACTGATATATTTTCCGGGATTGAAAAGATCTGGTGCGAGCTGCTCAATGTTCCGGAGGTTGACAGCGGCGTAAGCTTTTTCGACCTCGGCGGTCATTCCCTTCAGCTTCCGGTACTCCAGAAAAAATTGCAAGGTCTTACGGGGAAATCTGTATCGTTGATGGATCTTTTCCGGTATCCTACAGTAGCAGCTCAGGCTGCGCTTATCGGCGGGAAAGATGAATCATCTGAAGCAGGAAGAGCATCCGTTCAGCGTGAGCAGATGAAGCGTATGGCTGGAAGAAACAGACGCACGCGATAAAAGACAAGTGCATAAAGGTTTATTGAAACAGTTTCAGGAAGAATGATATGTGCGGAATAGTAGGAATACTGAAACCGGCACCAGCCGGAGAATTGAAATCACTAGCAGAATCACTTATCCCATACATCGACCACAGGGGTCCCGATGAGTATGGCAGTTATGGTGCTCCCGGTATAGGTCTTGGGCATTCCCGCCTCAGTATCATTGATCTTGCCGGTGGTCATCAGCCTATGATCTCCGACAGGTCTGTACTGGTCTATAACGGAGAAGTGTATAACTATATTGAACTGAAAGCAGAACTCCAGAACCTTGGCGCCCGTTTTGAAACAACATCGGATACTGAGGTGGTTCAGCGGGCAATAGAGTGGTGGGGCCCGGATGCTTTCAGGCGCTTCAACGGCCAGTTTGCCCTTCTCTTCTGGGATAAAAAACAGCAGAAACTTCTGGCCGCCCGGGATCGGTATGGCATACGTCCTCTCTACTATTATCCTGCTTCATCCGGTGCAGTTTACTTTTCATCGGAACTGAGGGTTTTTGATCATATTGGTGAAGGACGGAGGCAGTGGTCGCCGGAGAATCTTCTGGAACATGGTCTGCTCTGGAATACCCTTGGCGGCAATACGGTTTTCAAGGGTATTTTTTCCCTGGAAGGCGGGCATTACCAGTACTTTACCCATAACGGAACATCCGGACCGGAAGCTTATTATACCCTAGGAGAGGAATCCGGGCCGGAAACAAGCCTGTGCCTTCCGGATCAGGTTGCTCTTTTTCGGCAGAAGCTGGAAGAATCAGTTAAACTGCGCCTCAGAAGTGATGTCCCCGTCGGATGCTATTTAAGTGGTGGTCTCGACTCTTCGGTTACTTCCTACCTTGCAAAAAAGATTAATAATCACCGGTTTAAAAGTTTTTCCGTTGCCTTTACCGATACCGGATTTGATGAATCGGAATTTCAGCAGATGATGGTGAATTCCATAGATTCTGATCACTATTCCGTAACCGTTGATGGAACAGATATCGCGGAGAATTTTGTAGATGCCGCAGGACACTTTGAGCGTCCAATATTCCGGACAGCTCCGGTGCCGCTTTACATGCTGTCGAAAAAGGTCCGGGAACAGGATATAAAGGTAGTTCTTACCGGCGAGGCGGCAGACGAAATCCTGTTTGGTTATGATACCTACAAGGAACTCAAACTGCTGAGCTCCTGGAAAAACGGGTTGTCAGATACAGCTGTTATGAGTATCCTCGGACAGCTCTATCCCCATCTGGACCATTATAGAGATGCGGAGCAGCTTGGCTTTCTGAAGATGTATTACGAAGGATTCCTTGACCGTTTTTCCGGCCCCCTTGCCGGCCTTGCCATGAGGGTGAGCAACAATCAGGTGCTCACGAAGATGTTCAACCGTGACTGGGGGCTGGAGTTCAATTTTGACACTCTCGCAGATAAAATCGAAGCTCTCACTCCCGTGCATGTTAAAGAGTGGTCAATACTCAAACGGAACCAGTATTGGGAAATGAAAACCCTTCTTTCAGGCTACCTGCTTTCTGCCCAGGGTGACCGTATGGCCATGGCTCACAGTGTGGAAGGGCGGTTTCCTTTCCTTGATCATACTCTTATTGAGTGGGTTCTGACCCTGCCGGACGAAACGAAGCTGAACGGATATTCCGCGAAGGATCTGCTGAAGCAGGCTTTTAAAAAAGAACTACCCGAACCAATACTGAACCGGCCTAAGCGACCATATATGGCTCCGGATCTTGCTTCTTTTTTTCCTCAAGGAAAAAGGGGAGACCTAGTGAAAAGCTTTCTCAACAGCGATATAATAGACGAGTATGGTCTGTATGACCGCAAAATGGTTGAAAGGCTGCTGTTTAAAATAGAACGTCGGGGGCTTACCTCTGCAGGATACAGGGATAATATGCTTATCTCTTTCATTTTATCCAACCAGATTCTGGAGTCCCGGATCCGCAATCCGGAATCCCGGACTATTGACCGAAGAAAACAGAAAATTAGCGTAACAGAGGCGTAATCTTGGATATTCAGTCAAAGCTGATAGATTTTATTTGTCGTAATTTCATGGTCGAGGAAGATGAAATCGACCTCGGTTCTTCCCTGGTAGACCAGGGAATTATCGATTCTTTCGGTCTTGTGGAGATCTCTTCGTTTTTGAAAAAAGAGTATGGGGTTGAGACCTCCCAGGGCGATATGACCCGGGATAACTTTGGATCGGTTCATAAGATTGTAGCATATACAGAAAGCAGGGGTGCCTGATGCCCGAACGTTGTACCAGGTGTGTACTTTCGTCGTCTTTTCCTGGAATAGAGTTTGATGCTCATGGCGTCTGTAATTTCTGCAGGGACGAAACTGTTCAGAAGACAGAAGCCCGGGTAATATCGGAAGCGGCACACACTGTCGAGGGTATGTTTGAAAAAGAGCGTGGACGTCATGCCTATGATGCAGTTGTTGCATACAGTGGGGGAAAGGATTCCACCTACACCCTCAAGCTGGCAGTGGAGAAGTATAATCTTAAAGTTCTCTCCTTTACTTTGGATAACGGCTATATTTCGACAAAGGCATTCGAGAATATAAACAAGGTTGTTGATGCACTGGGAGTAGACCACTTTACCTTCCGGCCGTCGAAGCCGGTGTTCAATAAAATGATAGTTACCAGCGCACGGGAACAGGTGTATGCCCGATCCAGTCTGAGACGAATCTCCTCCGGTTGTAATACCTGTATTTCCATAGTGAATAATATTGCTCTTAAAACAGCAATAGAAAAAGATATTCCCTATATTCTCGCAGGATTCACTCTGGGACAGATTCCCGCAAACAGTGTGCTTTACCAGAACAATTATCCTTTTTTTGAAGAAAGCAGAAAAAGAAGCCATTCGATGCTTGAAGCGGCGGCAGGCAGTCAGGTTAACGAATACCTGCGGATTTCGCCCCGCCTGCAGAGTCTTGTGTCAGACTATCCCTGGGTTATCAATCTTCTCTGCCTGGAAGATATTACCGAGGCTGAAATTGTCAGGAAGATTTCTCCCCTGGGCTGGGAGCGTCCGGGGGATGTGGACGGATGTTCATCCAACTGTCGACTCAATACCTTCAATAATTTTATTCACACACAAAAATATGGCTATAGCCCGTATGAGCTTGAATTGAGTCATCTTATACTGAAAAATCAACTGACCAGAGAAGAAGCTGTTGAAAAGCTCGAAGACCAGTCCAGAGAGCAGTTTGAACATATTAAAAAGGAACTCAGGTTTACAGAATAATCGTGTCACTGCAAAAAAAAGTATCATCATGGATTAATAATGGACCGGAAGTCGGATTCGGTACCTGGCTGGAGCTGTTTGGAAATCAGGTAGAAAAACAACCCGAAGCAGATGCTTTGATTTTCGAAGAGGAAACTCTTAGCTATGCCGGACTGGACCAGCTCTCCAACTGGTTTGCCCGAATGGTAACTGAAAACTGCAGCGAGGATGCACCTTTTGTTGGTGTGAGCATGCAGCGATCGCCGTATATGCTTGCTGCCCTGATAGGCATACAGAAAGCGGGTAAAGGATATCTTCCTCTGGATCCATCTTTCCCTTCTGCCCGACTTGCTTTTATGGCCTCGGACTCCGGTATTGATTTTATTTTTTGTGATGATTCTGAAAGGCCTGCAGCCTTCAGAGACCTTGAAGGTGTAGTTTTCTGCTCTGCTCTCAATGCTGAACCTGTTGAGTCTCCTGACTCTCTTCCTGCTGTAAAGTCTTCTGCTTATGCATATATTCTCTATACATCCGGTTCAACTGGAAATCCCAAGGGAGTTTATGTTTCTCACCGGGCTTTTCTTAATTTTCTTCTTTCCATGAAGGATGACCCGGGAATCTCTACTGAAGATCAGGTCCTTGGCTTAACCACTATATCCTTTGATATTGCAGGGCTTGAGTTGTTTCTTCCGCTTATCTGCGGCGGTGGTATAAGGCTTGTCAGAGAAGATGCCGTGTATAACCCTGCCGCGCTCGTTGCTCTTGTACAGGACACCGCTGTTTCACTTGTTCAGACAACTCCTTCTGTCTGGCAGCTTCTTCTGGAAGCCGGTTTTTCCGGGAAAGAAGGACTGAAGATCCTCTGTGGAGGAGAAGCTTTGTCTGCTGATCTTGCGGCAAAGCTTACAAAAACCGGATGTGATGTATGGAATATGTATGGACCGACGGAAACGACAATCTGGTCGTCGCTGTGCAAGCTGGAGCCGGGTTTACAGGTGGCCCCTCCTATAGGTATGCCAATTAATAATACCGGTTTGCATATTTTAGATGAAGATCAGCAGCCGGTAATTACCGGAGAAGAGGGTCTTCTGTGGATAAGCGGAGATGGGCTTGCGGAAGGGTACTGGCACCATCCGGATCTGACTGCTGAAGTCTTTCGGGATGGTATGTACAATACCGGTGATTATGTAAGGGAAACTGAGGATGGTACAATTTCTTTTCTGGGGCGCCGGGATACTCAGATAAAAATGCGGGGCCTGCGAATTGATGCTGGAGAAATCGAAGCAGTTCTGTCGGCAGTGGAGGGTGTGGAGGAAACAGTGGTTCTTCCGAGAAAATCCCCCGAAGGTGATACTATCCTGGCCGCATTTTACCGGGGAGAAAAGGATCTCCAGCCAGATGTTCTCCATAATGCAGTTTCTCAGAAGCTGCCTTCATACATGATTCCGGCGGTTTTTAAACGGCTCGATGATTTTCCGTATACGCCAAACCGTAAGGTAGACAGAAAGCAGTTTCCGGAAATTGAATATGATCAAGTAAGCGTGGAAACGCCCTTGTCCTTACATGCGATGATCCGTAGTCTCTGGGAACGTGAGCTGGGTCATAAAGATTTTGATGATACGGTGAATTTCTTTGATGCCGGAGGGCAGTCCATACAGGTAATTCGGCTGTTAAAACATCTTTCGGATTTTCTCGGGTTTGCAGTAGAGCCGCTTGTGTTTTTTCAGAATCCTACAATTTCTGCTCTAACCAGAGCTGTTGATGTTGAGTTCGGAGACAATCCTGTTAGCAGCATAGAAAATAATATGAATAATAACGAATCAGACTATGATGAATTTACCCTTGCTATAACAGGAATTTCCTGCGCTGTTCCCGGAGCAGAAAACAGTGAAGAGTTCTGGGATCTTCTTGCTGCCGGACGAAGTGGGTTGTCGGAATATACCATTGAAGAACTGGTGGAGCAGGGGCTTGATCCTGCTCTGGTTTCTGATACCCGTTATATAAGACGATCGGGGCCGCTGCCGTCTACTCCCTTCTTTGATAATGAGTTTTTCGGATACTCCCCAAGGGAGGCCCGTTTTATGGATCCTCAGCAGCGGCTGATGCTGGAGCATTCATGGGCAGCACTTGAGTCCGCCGGTATCATCCCGGGGAGAGAATCAGGCAGAGTTGCAGTTTTTGCCGGTTGCGGGCAGAATAAATACCAGCTGAAAAATATTCTTTTCAGCTCTGAAAAAAACGATGTATCAGATTTTCAGACCATGGTGGGAAACAGTAATGATTTCCTGGCCTCCAGGGTGGCGTATAAACTGGACTTGAAAGGTCCTGCTATTACTGTGCAGACAGCGTGTTCTACCTCTCTGGTGGCTGTCCAGATGGGATATCAGAGCCTTCTGAACTACCAATGTGATGTCGCTTTATGTGGCGGAATAAGCCTGAATGTTCCGGTTAAAGAAGGCTATCTATACAGTGAAGGTACTATTCTAAGCTCCGATGGACTCTGCAGGCCCTTCGATGCGGATGCTTCAGGTACAGTTTTCGGTTCCGGAATTGGTATGGTTGTACTGAAGAGACTTAAAGATGCGGTAAAAAATGGCGACCAGATTATCGCCCTGATCCGCGGAGCTGCAATTAATAATGACGGCGCTGCGAAAATCGGATATACCGCACCCAGTGTCGATGGCCAGGCAGAGGTTATCAATGATGCTCTTGGTCTTGCAGGAATTTCCCCTGATGAGGTTTCATATGTAGAAGCCCATGGAACAGGGACTATTCTGGGTGATCCCATTGAAATTGCCGGGCTGACAAAGAGTTTTGGGAACAATGAGAACAGAGAGCATCCCTGCTATATCGGTTCCGTAAAATCCAATATCGGTCATCTTGATGCTGCAGCTGGTATAATAGGGCTGATCAAAACAGCATTATCTTTGAAAAATCGCAAACTCCCGCCTTCCATTAACTTCACCCGGCCAAACCCCGAAATGAAAATTGAGCAGACTCCTTTTAAGGTAAATACTGAGCTCCGGAGGTGGGAATCGGTGAACGGACGAAGGATCGCCGGTGTCAGTTCTTTTGGTATTGGTGGGACCAATGCTCATGTTGTCCTGGAATCCTGGGAGCCTCCTGGTCGAGGGGCAACCGGCGCAGATTCAACCGCTGCCAGGTTTATGTTATGCCCTGTTTCAGCGAAAAGCTCTGAATCTCTGAAAATGTATGCGGACAGAATAGCCGATTACCTGAATACCTTAAGTAGAACAGACCGGGTTAATGCAGTCTGGACTATGATGACCCGTAGAAGTACATTGCCATTCCGGGGATTTCTGACAGTCCCTTTTCATGAAAAGGATGGTCAGTCTGAAGCTGTCTGTTCAAGCAGAAAAGCGACGGTAAAGCCCTATACGATTTTTCTATTTCCCGGACAGGGGACACAGTATGCAGGTATGTGTCGGTCCCTTTATGAGAACAATGAAGTTTTTGCCGGTTTTCTTGATACTGCCCTCGAGCTTGTTGATGCTGTCAACAGCTGGAACTCCGGGAGTATAATCTTTGGAACAGATCCGGATGCAGAGACAAAGCTTGCGGATACAGCCTATATTCAGCCTCTGCTTTTTTCGGTTGAATGGGCAATAGCAAAAACTCTCTTCTCTTATGGTGTTCAATGTGATGCCATGACAGGTCACAGCCTGGGCGAGTTTACAGCGGCCTGCCTTGCTGGTGCTTTTAGTCTGGAGGATGGTGTTCGCCTTGTTTCCCGTAGAGGCGAAATAATGTCTCAGGCGGATGAGGGCAGGCTTCTTGCAGTTTTTGCTGAATATGAAAATATTGCCGGTCTAATCCCGGATTATGTGGATGTTGCCGGTATAAACGGTCCCGGGCAGGTTGTCCTTTCAGGTGAGCCCGAAGCCATTGAGAACTGCAAAGGATTTTTTACTGAGAAAAATATTAGCTGTAAGATGCTGTCTTCACGGTCCGGATTTCACAGTCGCCTGATGGATCAGATTCTGCCGGGATTTGAAGAGATTTTGCAGACTATTTCTTTCAACCCTTTGCAGCTGGATGTTATCAGTAACCTCAGTGGAGAAAAACTGAATAAAGGGTATGTGTATACTCCCGAGTACTGGATGAACCATCTAAGGAGTACTGTCCTTTTTTATCAGGGTATTTTATCAATTAAAATAGAGTCGGAGAGTCTCTACGTGGAGGTTGGTCCTGGAGCAGTTCTTTCCCGGCTGGTAAGAACAATCGATACCCGAAAAGAAAAAATCCTTGTTCAGACCCTGCCCGGCTCTGGAAGCGATATCAATGAAGAGTTTTTCTTTCTTAAGGGATTGGGAAATATATGGCGCGCCGGTGGATGTGTTGATCTTGGTGGAATTAACAGTATTAAGAACGGTAAAACTCTTAATCTTCCCACCTACGCATTTAAAAAGACGGAACACTGGATATTGCCGGACCTTAAAATCAATAACTCAGCTCATAACCCGGACTCGCAGATAAGCCTGACACAAGATACAGGTGATACTGGGAATAAAAATAAAGATGTTTTACCACGTCTAAGTAAAGTCTGGCAGCAGGTTCTTGGCTATGAGAATATCTCTGCAGATGCCAATTTTTTTGATCTGGGCGGTGATTCGTTGATGTCAGCCGAGCTGGTGAAAAAAATCAACGCGGAGTTCGGCATAACGATCAGACTGAATGATATTCTGCTTAATCCTGTCTTTCAGGATATGCTGGATGTTGTTTCTCAGGGATGCTCCGACAGTTGCAGCGAAGCGGATGAATTTCCCCTACTGTTTCCGGTGCAGGCGAAAGGCAGTCTTCCCAGATTATTTCTTGTTGCAGGAGCCCATGAAAACCGCTATTACGACCGTGAAAAAATGACCTCCAGCTATGAGGAGGATTTTCTTCGCTATTTTTCCAGTCTTATTGGCTTTCTCGGGAAGGATCAGCCTATTTATGGTTTTCGCCCCCGGGGCATTCGTTTTGGCGAAACCATGCACCGAAATGTCGAGACTATGGCAGCAGTCTATATTGAAGAGTTGAAAAAAGTGCAGCCTGAAGGCCCTTACTATATTGGGGGGGAGTGTGTAGGCGGGATGATTGCTATAGAAATTGCCAGGCAGTTGTCTGCAGCCGGGGAAACCGTGGCCCATCTTGTTCTTATGGATACTCCCCGTCCGGGGCTTGGAAAATTTATCAGTGAAGAACTTTTTTATTATAAACAGTGGATAAAAAAACTCCTGCTCCGTAATTTCAGCAAACAGAGCAGCTGTAACTGTATTAAAGGAATAGTGCATTCATTTTCTGAACTGGGCAATGTTTTATTCGCAGTCACACCCCGCCAGAAACAGATCCGTCAGGTGCTGGAAAGCAGTCTGTTCTATCAGAGAAAATTACTGAGCTATCGTCCCCGGAGATATACCGGATTAGTTACCCTGCTTGTCAACCAGGAGTGGGATCGTCGCAGAAAAAATCTGGGTTGGGATACGAAAATATTTCCTTCAATGGATGTACATGTAGTACCGGGAAATCATATCTCCCGGCTCAGTGAACATGGCAAAATAAGCGGTGAAATGATTTCAAAGATTCTCAGAAATGATATTGCAGCTATTACGGAAAGGCAATAAAGGATAACGCTTCTTCCGGTAGGGTAAGCAAATGCCTGGTGTCGTCTACCTCGATAAAATCTGTTAAAGCATTTTCTTTTATTAAAAGCAGGCGGAGCTCTTCTATTCCTTCCTGAAACCCATAGATATCCTTTTTTGCCGAGGCTATTAGAAATTTACCGGGGATTTCCTTCATTTTTTCAAGTTTTTGTAAGGGATTAATTAATTCCCAGTCCTCCTCTGTGGCTGCTGCGGTTTTGAGGTTGGAAATAATAGTGTTGATATTCCCGGTATAGATTTTTTTCCCTGCCAGTAAAGTCTTTATCTTCTGCTTGAAAGAATATGCTTGTGTTCGTGCTGCATAATCGTCAACTTCTTTACTTGAACTGAATGGTGAAACTGTTATCAGAGCCGGACTGATCAGTAGTATCCGGTTGAAATAATCTGGATCTGAGACATAAAAGGAAAGTGCGTTGAAACCTCCCATGGATAATCCGATCAATGTACGCTTTTCCGGCAGTTTATATTGTGTTTCCAGCGGAAGAAGAATTTCTTCCCTCACCACATTGATTAAATCTTGGGAAATGAGAGATGTTTCTCCTGTGAGAAACCAGACTGGCCCCCGGGAAATTGAGACGACCAGAGGAGGAGCCATTCCTTCTTTCTTCCAGTAATTTTCAATGTTCCTTCCGAAGCTCTGCCACGAATCAGCACTCCCGCCGGCGCCATGAAAAAAGATCAGAAGTCCGGCTGGTTCATTATTAACAGGTTCATAAACCGTATAATTGAGATTCTCAATAGTGTCGGAAGTGTAATGGATTGCCTTCAGCATATTATTATCCTGAATGTATTTGATATCGGGATTCCCGCACCCGGATGAAATGTATAAGAATATAAGTACAAAGCATCTGCTTAAAAAAGTCCTATAATTCATGGTTATTGTATAACGGTAAAGATAAATTGTATCAAGGAAGTGAAGATAAGGTATGTCAATGAAACAGATAATTCAAAAAATACTGGGAAAATCCGGTTACCAGCTTACTAAAACAAGACGGTTGGAAGATGATTCTCAACTCTACAGACTAAACTACCCGGAAGACAGTATAAAAAGAAAAGCCTTTTATAATATATCTGCCGGCGGTCATTTTGGGTTTGGAGGGAGCTTTTTCCACCCTCTGTGGACAAATATAGATGTAGACAGGAAATACGATCTAACTCCCATGTACAATCCCGAATGTGATATTGCCTATGACCCTTTCGACTGTAAACCTCTTCCCATAGACGATGCTTCCGCCGAGCTTTTTCACTCCCGCTTTGCTATGGAGCATATAACTGATACTCACGCAGAGTATTTACTCCGGGATATTTACCGCTGTCTAAAAAAGAACGGCGTTGTAAGGTTTATTATACCCAATCTGGAACTCGATTATATTGCCTACAAGAAGCAGGATTACCATTATTTCAGCTGGATCGAAAATTTCAGCCGTCCAGAAATGATGCAGCTCATGAAGTACCGTATTCCCTTAAATAAGGCGTCCCTTCAGCAGGTTTTTCTTGTACATTTCGCTGCAAACGCGTCAACAATTCATGCGGATGGTATAGAAAATCCCATTGAAGATACAGAACTTGACAATATCATGAGGGCAAATCCATTTGAGACCGCCATGGATTTGTGTACATCCCGGTGCAGTCTGGAAAAGCAGAAAATCTACCGTCAGAATCATATCAACTGGTGGAATTATGCAAAGCTGGGTAGGTTTCTGCGGCAGGCCGGATTTAAAACTGTTCATACATTGTCACCAGGCCAAAGCCTGGCTCCGGTTATGCGTAACCGAAACTATTTTGACTGGCTCTGGAACGATGTAGCTCTCTTTATGGAAGCTGTTAAATAAATTTCACCTATCGGGTGAATCATTTACATATAGAGAATTTCTTTATACACTGAGGCACAATGGAAAATAACCAGATAGAACCATCACAGGAATCCCAGGAGCGCACATTGCTGGAGGGGATTCTGTATTACCTTTCTTTTCTCATTAAGCATATTAAAGTTGTTGTAATAGGAACAGCAATAGCAGCAGTCGGGAGTGTTGTATTCTCCCTTATGACTATTTTGCTCCCGCCGGACAAAAGTCCTCTCCCGAACCATTATATATCTTACGCTGTCCTGATTGCCGGAGAAGGGGGCGGAGGCGGCGATATGGGATCAATGCTTGCTGCAATCGGTATCCAGGCGCCTCAAAGCGATATGAATTATGGTGAGCTGGGAGTAAGGGTACTTCAGAGCCGCCCTTTCCTTGATACCATTGTTGAGGAAAACGGGATTATTGAGAAATATGGAATTGTAAACAAAGTAAAAACGTCCTCACGGAACGTTATCCTTGGCAACAGCAGTTTCGGATTCGACAGTCGGACCGGGAGCCTCCGGATAAGTTATGAGGATACAAGTCCCCAGTTTGCCCGGGATGTGGTGAACAGCATGGTGGATAATCTTCAGAAATGGTTTCAGCAGTGGGAAGGCACCAGCTCAAGTCAAAATTTGAAGGCAATGGAAATTAAACTTGAAGAAGTAACTCAGGAGATTCGTCGACTGGAGGGAGAAATCTCCAGGTTTCAAACTGAGTATGGGGTTTTCTCGGTAGAACAATTGGCAGAGGCCCAGGCAAATATGATTAATGATCTGCAGACTCAGTTGATCCAGACAGAGGTAGCCATCAGAAATTACGCAGGCTTCTCAACTATCCAGGACCAGGAACTTATTCAGCTTCAAGCACGACGGGACAGCCTGCAGGCGCTTATTCAGCAGATTGAACGAGGGCAGGGTACCGGCGGTATGCGTGAAATGCCCTCTCGTGAGGAGCTCTCAACCCTGGCAATTGAGTTTTCACATCTGCAGATGAATCATGAAATTCAGATGCGCATTTTCCAGAATCTCAAGGAGCAGTATGAAGTTCAGAAGCTTACTGCAACCAGTGGAACATCGCCTTTCAGTATTCTGGAACCTGCAGAAGTTCCTGAAGAAAAATCCAGACCGCGTAGAAGTCAAATCTGTATGATCGCCACTGTACTTGGATTTTTCATCAGTCTCGGCGGTGCTCTGTTCTGGGACCTGATTATCAAGATTAAAGATGATCCGTCAAAAACGGATTTGCTCAAGGGAAAAAGGTAAGTATCTCCATGAAAAAGGTATTGATCAGTATTTATTGTTTTTTATTGTCTGTTGCTCTTTTTTCTCAGACCATGACACTTGAGCAGGAAATCCTGGCAGCTCAACCTGCTGCAGGTTCTCCTGAAGCAGCACAGGAAGAGGAACTGGTTGAAAACTCGGTAGACCGGCTTCAACTGGCCATCTCGAATGAGAATTATCCGGCAACTCCAGGGGATATTTATCGTCTCACTTTTACGACCGCAGGTAACCTTATCTCAAACCAGCTGATCGTGGAGAGTGATTATTCTGTTAATCTTGGCGCCATGGGATCGGTTGATGTTAAAGGAATGAGTTTTCCTCAGCTGAAGCGGACCATCGAAAGAATGATTATGGAAGGATATCCGCGCAGCATACCTTCAGTCACTATGATTTCAACCGGAACCTTCCAGGTTCCGGTTGTTGGTGAGATTCCACAGACTCGCTATGTCATGGCATGGGGGCTCTCCCGTTTAAGTGAAGTTATTTCCGGAGCTCTTGGCAGGCATTCGTCAATACGTAATGTAAAGGTGTTATCAAAAGATGGCAGTGTACGTATTTATGATATCTGGATGGCTAGATATAAGGGCGATCTTATGCAGAACCCCTATGTCCAGCCTGGAGACAGGGTTGAGATTTCCCGGGTGACAAAGGAAATCCGGATAAGTGGAGAAGTTTATCGTCCGGGAGTATACCAACTGAAGGATGGCGAAAGTCTTGGTGATATTAAGTTTTTTTCCGGAGGTTTTACACCCCTGGCCGACCTGGAGAGGGTCACCATAGAAAGATACACCGATGCTCATCCTGAACTTATTATTCTGGATTTTGAAGATTATGAGGGCAGCTTCGAATTTGAAGACCGTGATATTATTACCGTACCTTCAAAGAGAGATAATACACTCATGGTTACAGTTGTTGGAGCGGTCTTTAACCCCGGTAGATACCAGTATACCCCTCCCGAAACATACATGTATTATGCGAACCTGGCCGGAGGTATTGATTTCGAACGGAATGCAGGTAATGAAGTACTGATAACCGACCGCTTCGGAAATGAGAAAGATCCTACATATCCTATTGCTGCGGGTGATACTATTACAGTTTTAAATAATAACTTCGTTTATAATTTCAATCGGTATTTCCCGGTAGTTTCTACCGGATTTGCCTTTATCGCTACTATTATTTCAATTATTACTTTATCAAATCAGTAAACCAATGTTTACCATTGGCCTCTGTCTGGAAACAGGCAGGGGCTTTTTTTTTGGTTTTTCTGTAACGCCGGGTATATTTTTATCTATGGGCACTTCCGAAAACTTGGTTATTTTAACAGAGCCAAGAAGGATAGGTTATATAGCGCCTGCAAACTTCTGCTGTAACAGGAGTTGAGGGACGTGGGAAATCATGACGTCACAGGATATAGAGAAAAGAGTAGTTTTTAGAGCTGCCCATATGTCAACGTAGCTGACGGAGCATAATAATGAAAAAACATATATTTTTAACAGTTATTCTGATTAGTGTGTCACTATTCTTTGCATGTGAGGATCCGGGAGCCTCTGCAGGAGGTGCCTCCTCTCCAACTGTTATTGTTGTGAATCCGCCGGATAACCTGATCGCCACTGTAATTTCTTCTGGAAGGATTGATTTATCCTGGGATGACATGTCCGATAATGAAGATGGTTTTCGGATAGAGCAGTCTCTTGACGGGACAAACTATGATCTCATTTCTGAGGTTTTGGTGGATACTGTTTCTTATGAAATTAGCGGGCTGGATCCGGCAACAGAGTACTACTACAGAGTGCAGGCATATAATAGTAGTATAGTCTCTGAATACTCCAATATTGCCGTTGGTGAAACGTCTGATATTGCGCCTGCAGCACCTTCCAGTGTCACTGCGACTGCTGTCTCTTCATCACGAATCCTGCTTACCTGGAATGATACTTCCGCTAACGAAGACGGATTCAGTATAGAAATATCATTGGATGGCAGTAGTTATAGCATTATTGACACGGTGCTTGAGGGAGTTGAAACATACGAAAATACATTGCTGGAGTCTGAAACAGAATATTATTACCGTATACGGGCATATAATAGTGTTGGGTATTCGGATTATTCAAATACTGATTCTGCTGTAACGGACCCGGAAAGCATATTTCTTATAGTTGACCATTCATCTGTGCTGGAGTTTGATACCCTTACCTCGGGGCAGATAGAAGAGGCGAAAAAAGTATTGATGATAATCAGCGGAGAGTCCCATGGTCGTGGCTACGGTTATGGTCTGGAATCACTGGAAGCGGATAACAGTATGTATGATGCATCAACAACCTGGTCCGGTGCGGCCGAAAGCTATCGGACTGACGCTTTGCGCTGGAACCGCGCATATCTGGATGGAACTTCCTGGAATACGAGCATGGGTGAGGAAGACTTCTGGACCAATACCAGCGCGAAAAACGATGTTAAAACAGGCTTAACGACAGTTGCCGCCAGTTACAGTGGAACGGTTCTGTTTGGATTCGGCTGGTGCTGGGATGCCACCTGGCATAACTCTCCGACTACAGAGAAAGACCCTGTATACGGCTGTGGTTGGGCGGGAAGCACGGTGGCCGGGGCAGACGGAGATAAGCCATGGGGATTGGATGCTGCAGATGGAACTATCACCGGTAACAGTCTGAGTTTGCAGGATTACCTTGCTGCAGTGGATGAGTATAATGCCCATACTTCCGGTGTCATCACTTTATTTACCACTGGCCCTGTAGACGGGAACCTTAATAATGAAAACGGATATCAGCGCTGGCTTAAGCATGAAGCAATCAGGGAATATGTTCAGGAAAACGGCGGGGTTCTTTTTGATTATGCGGATATCTTATCCTACGACTATGATAATGATCAGCGGATAACAGAAAGCTGGAACGGAAACACCTGGAATGGAATTAACACAGATTTTGTGGGTGAATATGATGGCGGTGACGGCAGCTGCCATATTTCAGAAGATGCCTGTGTTCAGCTTGCGAAAGGCCTCTGGGTTCTGGCTGCAAAGGTTGCAGAATTAGATTTGTGAAATTGTGAAGGGAAATTACTGTGAGAAAGATTTTATTGATTGTTGTACTGCCATATTTATTATTCTCCTGTTCCGGACTGGATGGAGATTCCATAAACTCTCTGATAATTGATCATACCTCTGTACAGGATTTTGATTTTCTTACCCTCGCCCAAATTGAAGATGCGAAAAAAGTACTGATGATAATCAGCGGAGAGTCCCATGGTCGCGCTTATGGATATGGTCTGGAATTGCTTGAAGCTGCAGACAGTGCTTATTCCTCATCTACCAACTGGTCTGGCGCAGCCGAAAATTATAGAACAGATGCCCTCCGGTGGAATCGGGCATATCTCGATGATGCAACCTGGGCCTCAGAGATGGGGGAAGAAGATTTCTGGACTAATTCAGCCGCTAAAAATGATGTCATAACCGGCTTGAACACAATTGCTTCGAGTTACGCTGGGACGATTATCCTTGGTTTCGGATGGTGCTGGGATATGACCTGGTTAAACGGTGTTACCTCGGAACAGGATCCGTTATATGGAACCGGCTGGGCGGGAAGCTCGGTAGGTGGGCCTGATGGCAATCTTCCATGGGGGCTTGATGCACAAGATGGAGGTATTACAGGAAACAGCCTCAGCCTGGATGATTATCTGACCACAGTTACAGCATATAACAAGGCTGTTCCAGATGTAATTACAATATTTACAACAGGACCAGTTGATGATGATAATGGCGATGGTACCTATAATTCAGAACTTGGCTATCAGCGTTGGCTGAAGCATGAAAAAATACGTGAGTTTGTCCGGAATAATGGGGGTGTTCTATTTGATTATGCAGACATTCTTTCCTGGGACTACACCAATAATCTAAGATTTACTGAAAGTTGGAACGGGAATACCTGGAACGGGATAAATCTGGCCTATGATGATTTAAGTTATAACGGTGGCCAGGGGGAGTCTCATATAACTCAGGAAGCCTGTATTCAACTTGCGAAAGGGCTTTGGGTTATGGCGGCTAAAATTGCTGAATGGAATAACTTATAAGTATGGGGATTGGTTTAAGTTTTTCAAGAAAAAGCAGATTTATATTCTCAATCTGCTTTTTTGTCGGTATAAATCTTACGGTTACTTCTGCCTCACCAGTATCAATCACCCCCGGAGTAGGAATTCTTGTTGATGTGGCTCCTTACGGTATCGAACAGTATTTGGCTCATGTCCAGTGTACTGTATCACCAAAAGAATTCCCTTATCTCAGTACTAAGCCTTCGTTCCTATGGAATGACCGAATTTCAATGATTCGGATCCCTGGTTTGGTCAATTTAGCGATTGTTGCAGATCAAAACTCGAAAGCTGGCTTATCAGTTTTCGGCGGTGTGGGTATCGAGTATTATCGCTCCGACGCCCATAATACTGATTCTTTGTACATTACTTCAGGTTCCGAGATTATACTTTACAATATGGTTCTTGAATTTTATTTCAGCCGGGCTTATAGAGGCTATAACACTGATAGCGACTTTGGTATTATTCTGGGGTACAGAATATAACTATACCGTATTTATGGCAGGACTTAGTCAGTTGTAACAGTCCATCCCTTTCCCTGGAGAGATGCAATTGTTGTAGAACTGTCGGTTGACGGTGGAGTATTTCCGGTAAGATTTAGGGTTCCGTTTATCCTGCCGAAGCTGTCCAGCAGGCTTAGAATCGTATTGATTTGTGCTGAACCCAGTGCGTTATTTTCAAGATCCAGATAGTTAATCTGAGAGCAGCCGTCAATATATATTTCTGAAATATTATTATCACTCAGATCGATATAGCCATTTCTACTGGTATTCTGCAATGCTCCCCGTAGGTCAACATACTCATAACCGTTCTGGTAAACCTGTATATCAACATTCCTTGAATTTCCGGTTGAAGGAATAAGCAGATTCCCATTCTGATTATCTCGCCAGAGAAAAAGCTCTTCAATATTGGGGTAATTTGTCATATCTGCAAAGAGATTATTTGTAAACTGCGGATTATCCCGAATACAGATGTGCCATGTATTTGTTCCTATTCCACCGAAATCAATCGTCGGATATGAATTCAGAGCTCCTCGCAAATCTTCCAGACTAATACAATCTGATAAATCAAGAGATATCAGATCGCAATCCTCAAAACATGCCCGCTTCAATGCTGGGGTATTGCGTAATTCAACATTCTGCAAACTTGTCGATTTAAAGCACTCTATTGTATCAAGAGCAATAAAATTACTGAAATCAAGATTTGGAATGGAATTATATGATGAACACCAGTATTGCAAATAGGGTGCTGCCAGGTTTAGATTCTCCACAGAGCTTATATTCTGATTTGCTACATGTTCTATAAGAGCGGAACCTCCATCACCACCGTCATAACCGATGTTAATTCTTACAAGTGAGCTCCATGGATCCACTCTTAGTTTATTAATTCTTGTTCCAGTTGAACCATAATCCTTTGTTGGTGTTGTGGAGCTGTCGGTGTTTCCATCATCCCACACCCATTCTATTTCCGGACTGCCATCAACAATGATCACCGGACTGAATGATGATCCTTCTGAAGTGAAGATAATGTAATCAGAGTCTGGATGATTATCATCGGCATCTGAGTTATCCATCATGTCTGAGCAGGATATAATAAGTACGAGAGAAGCAAGCAGAGCGATAAAGCTATTTAATGACATTCGGGTGTTCTTTAAATACATTTCCAAGTTCCATATTATAATAAATCAAGTTGTAATTTGTCTTTACCTACGGCATTTATAATACTACCAGCAAATCGTCTGATTTTCATAGTATAGTCATTATTTTATTGTGGTTTCGTATTTGAAAGATTTTTCGATAACTTACCAGTAAAGTTTAACTTACTCCCCCTTGAACTACAACACAGCAGTAAGTATTCTCTTTCCTAAGTTAAGACATCCATATGAGGCAAAATAGTATGCACATTTTAGTAATAGGCGGCGCCGGCTACATCGGCAGCCACGTAGTACGTGAATTACTCGACAACGGAGCAAAAGTTACCGTATTCGATAACCTCTCTTCCGGTCTCCGATCGAACCTTTTCCCCGAAGCCGGGTTTGTCCATGGCACCATACTCGATACAGAGGCCCTTCGCGGGGTAATGTCCGGGGCAGACTTCGACGGTCTCATCCATCTGGCGGCATTGAAGGCCGCCGGAGAATCAATGCTTCTACCCGAAAAATACTCTGTAAATAACTTAACCGGTACCCTGAACATCCTGAATGCCGCATCTGAAGCAGGAATAAAGCGTGTCGTCTTCAGCTCCTCTGCAGCGGTCTACGGTGAACCTGCATACCTGCCTATAGATGAGAAGCATCCATCTATACCTGAAAATTACTATGGCTTCACCAAGCTGGAAATTGAGCGCATTCTTGCCTGGTACGATAAGCTCAAAGGAATAAAGTTTACCGCTCTGCGTTATTTCAACGCAGCAGGATACGACGCGGCAGCGCGGGTTTCAGGCCTCGAAATGAACCCCGCCAACCTTCTTCCAATTATTATGGAAGTTGCCGCGGGAACCCGTGAGAAACTGCAGATCTTCGGAAATGATTACAACACCCCCGACGGCACCTGCATCCGCGATTATGTCCATGTAAGTGACCTGGCCGCAGCCCATTACAAAGCATTTCAGTATCTTGTTCAGAACAACAGTTCTCTTACAGTGAATCTGGGAAGTGAAAACGGATTAAGCGTTACGGAGATGCTGGAAACCGCTCGTCGAGTTACCGGAAAAGCGATTCCCGCGGAAATTGCCCCCAGGCGGGTGGGGGACCCGGAAAAGCTGGTGGCTTCATCCGCACTGGCAAAGGAGCTGTTAGGCTGGGAAGCACGGTTCAGCAGTGCTGAGTCATTGATTGAAACTTCCTGGAAGGTATATTGCCGAAACACCTGAGCATGTCGAGGCAACAGGAACCTGTCTATGCATCGTATTCATCAGGCGGTACATCTTTAACCTTATCTAGAACTGCCATGAATTTATCCAGATTGCCTCTTTCCCCACGGAATTTTATCGTTGTGTTTAGTCTTTCAGGCATAGTTGTCTGATTGTTTCTTTTCGATGGGTTAAATGATGATTGGTCTGGAGGGGGATTCTTTGTCCTGCTTTTACCTTTCTTCATGAGTCTATCTTATCAGGAAATTCCCTGCTTTCATAGGTAGCTTCTCTTTTCCCTCTCCCCTCTCCCCCATACCCCCCTTTTCTGCTACACTCCTCCTACACCCCCCACGGAGGAGCATACTCATGACATACAGAACAGAACGCGACACAATGGGCGAAGTCCAGGTCGAATCCTGCCGCTACTGGGGTTCCCAGACCCAGCGCTCGGTGGAGAATTTCCCCATCGGCGGTGAACGTTTTCAGCCGGAGCTGATAACCGCCTACGGTGTTCTTAAAAAAGCCTGCGTTCTTGCCAATGCCCCATCCGCAACCTGGGAACAATCCAAACTCAACGCCCTTATCTCCGCCTGTGACGAGGTAATCAACGGTAGTCTATCCGAACATTTCCCCCTGGTAGTCTGGCAGACCGGCAGCGGTACCCAGACCAACATGAACCTCAATGAGGTTATCGCCAACAGGGCCGCGGAGATCCTCGGCGGCAGTCCGGGCGATAAATCTTTGGTCCATCCCAACGACGATGTAAACCGTTCCCAATCCTCCAACGACTCCTTTCCCACGGCCATGCACATTGCCGCGGTTACCATGGTACGCCGGCGGCTGCTTACGGCTGGAAATGCTTTCGCCGAAGAGCTTGAAAGCAAAGCTGCTGCATACGCAGGTATTATCAAAGTAGGCCGAACCCACCTGCAGGATGCAGTCCCCATCAGCCTCGGTCAGGAATTTTCCGGCTATGCCGCACAGGTCCGCCAGGCTCTCTCACGTATTGAAACATCCACAGAAGAACTGCTGGAACTCCCCATCGGCGGCACTGCCGTCGGAACCGGCCTTAACGCCCCTGAGGGCTTTGCCGAGGCCGTATGTACGGAACTTGAAGGCCTTACTTCCGACAAGTACGCCTGCAATGCCAACAAGTTCGCCCTCCTGGCTGCCCACGACGGTATGGCAGCCTTATCCGGATCACTCACCACACTGGCAGCGGCTCTCACAAAAATAGCCAACGACGTCCGCTGGCTCGGTTCCGGCCCCCGCTGCGGCATCGGTGAGCTCAACCTGCCGGAGAACGAACCCGGCAGCTCCATCATGCCCGGCAAAGTAAACCCCACCCAGTCCGAAGCCCTCACCATGCTCTGTGTTCAGGTTCTCGGCAATAACGCAGCAGTTTCCTTCGCCTGCTCCCAGGGAAACTTCGAGCTCAACGTCTACAAACCCGTAATTATCTATAACATTCTCCAGTCCATCCGTCTCCTTGCCGACGGCATGGATAGCTTCCGTATCCGATGCCTCGAGGGGCTTACGCCTAACGAAGAGAAAATCGGCGAATATCTCGACCGCACTCTCATGGTTGTAACAGCACTGAATCCCCATATCGGCTACGATAAATCTGCTCAAATTGCCAAGAAGGCCTTTAAAGAGGACGTAACCCTGAAGGAAGCCGGCGTCAGTCTGGGATTCCTTACCTCCGATGAGTTTGACGCCTGGGTGAAGCCTGAGAAGATGGTGTAGGGAAGTAATACTCTCGACATATTGCCTGAGGTGGACTACTATTTAGCTATGGTAACTGAAGAAGAGCGGAAAATAGAATCTGTTTTAAATAGTATTGTCTCCAGTCTCTTATCTTTACCAATTCGTAAAGTTTTGCTTTTTGGTTCATATGCAAAAGGACAGGTCACACCGGATAGTGACATAGATCTTCTGGTTGTGTTGGAAGACTATGATGATCCCGGAACCTATGATGAGTGGCAGCAAAAGAAACTCATTGTCCGGCGGGTTCTAAGAGAGATAAACAATAAGTTCGCAATCGATTTGTTAGTATACACAATCCCGCAGTATGAAAAAGTTAAGAACAATATGAATTCATTTCAAAGGGAAATTCACGAAACCGGCAAAGTCTTATATGAAAAAGCAGGCTGAAGAATAACCAGAAACCACCTTCCAGCAGACTGGACTTATATGCCATGAAGATGTATTGTTACGTACGCTATACCGTACGGAGGTGCCATGAGCAGTATCAATGTAACCAATGCGAGAAAGGATCTATACAAAATCCTGCAGCGGGTTAACGAAACCCACGAACCGGTTGAAATTACTGGAAAAGATTCTTCTGCTGTTCTGGTAGGAGAAGAGGATTGGCGCAGTATCCAGGCGACCCTGTTTCTCACCTCCATTCCGGGGATGAGAGAATCGATTTTGGAAGGAATCAATACTCCGACGTCAGAACTTGATGAAAATCTGGACTGGTAGTGTATAGGCTTTTTTTCACAAAACAGGCTCAGAAAGATGCAAAGAAACTAACTTCGTCCAACCTTAAAAAAAAGGCTGAGGAGATCCTTGAAATCCTGGAAAACGATCCTTTTATAGAGTACCCACCCTATGAAAAGCTTCTGGGAGATTTAACCGGAGCTTTTTCCCGCCGTATTAATATCCAGCACAGGATTGTCTATCAGGTGGTGGAAGAAGAAAAGGCAGTGAAAATCTTAAGGATGTGGACGCATTATGAGTAGGAATTTATGAACAAAAAGACACCCTTTGAGCTTGGAAAACAGATTTTTGGAAAGTACTCATCGGATACTGATCTCTCGGAAACATACAAAACAAAACTGAAAGGTAAGCTTGAAGCAAAACATTTTGAACCTCTGGATGAGGAAGAACGGGATTTGATAGAAGGGATCGAAAGAGGAGATTATATCTCTGGCGAAAATACAGCCAGTCTTATAGAACATGCAAAGAAGACTGCAGAGAATACGCTGCGAAAGCTAAAGAATGGATGATCATATTCTGGTCACCTCTCAGCATCCTGCAACATAGATGCGGTGGTTGAGCGAAGTCGAAACCACCTGTCAGGCAGATTATCACCGTATTGAGCTGGTCGAAATGCCCGCACTGAGCGGACTGGTGCTGAGCGAAGCCGTAGCGGTCGAAGTGTCGAAACCACCTTTACTCTTTCAATAGAGTTCGCACCCGCCTGATCCGTTTATTAATTACCTGATTTATCCACTCAAGTACAGGATGTGAGCCGTTCATCTCGACGAATTCATTATAATAGGCAGTAAGAGAATCCTGCAGCAACTGACTGAGAGTATCAAAACTGTTCAGAATTACTCTGGGGCGTATTCCAAGTTCATCAGCCAGTTTGTTCCAATCCTGAATACGAATTTGTCCCGGATCTGCATTTCCGCCTACAGATAGAGCAAGATCCCTGCTGATTCCCGGATAAACCGCTGTACAAACAAAATCATAAAAAGGTGAAAGAACGGGTCCTGTTTTGCTGTAGAGTATGGAAAGATTTTTTGCATGCCCGTCGGCGTTGCCCAGAAGAATATTGAGTATCTGCCATTGAAGCAGATTGAGTTGGTCTTTCGCAGGAGAAACGCTAATGTTTCTGACAAGATTTATACAGTCGCTGAAAACCGGACCTCCGTCGCTCTCGTATTTCTTATAGTATGGATACCCAAGGGCCTGACAAAAATCTTCCTGATGAAGCCGTGAAATTGTCCCGGTATTATCCGGCAGACGATCATATCGTCTGGTCAGGGAATACCCGTCTCCGATTGTTACATCCACCACCGGAAGGCTTGTTTTCCGCGCTAAAAAGCTTGTGTACGCTTCATTCCAGTGAAGTCCTTTAAAGTCCCGGTTTGTAAACTTGAGAATATGGGAACTTGGGGCACTGCCGATCGGCCAGTAGAGTTTTCCATCTTCAACATAAACCGGCCATTTATCCTGTGCCCCGGCGAGAGACAGTCTGAGTTTTCCTCCGGGTGAGAGTCTGGTGTAGGGAATGCGTGTTTCCAGGGCTTTCTTTAGGTCAGTATCACTGATAGGTTCATAATCGCAATCATGCGGCTGATCAGTTTCTTCCGGCATAATCTGAAGTGCACCAGCGCATTCCCCGCCTATTGCTGCTAACAGCTCAAAATCATTATCTCTTGAAATTCCGAGTCCCCGGCAGATTGTTTCTCTGGCAGCCGCTTCTGGTAACAGATTGGCAAAAAATTGATGATCGATTATGCCCTTTTCAAAATTACCTGACAGCGGCAGGCTGTGTGAAACGGGAAAGGATTCATGTGAGTTTTTCCATTCAGTGCTGTAGTCAAAATTGATTCTGCCGCCAGTATCCTGATGAAGAATGCCGACCAGGTAGCTTTCATACAGTACTTTAAGCTTCATATATTGCCGCCATTGGAAACCCGGGTTTTCAATTCCATTTCTATACCAAGGGTGTTCAAAACCAGCAGCATCTTCTGAAACTCAACTGTTTCCTTACCGTTTTCAAGATTAGACAAAAAATGAAGACTTACACCGCTAAGATCTGCCAGATCTTGCTGCAGAATTTTCTGCCGCTTCCGTTCTAAACGAATGAGTTCTCCTATTTGTGCAGCTGACTGTACCGGCAAGGGCATTATCCTGTTCTCCTGAATATAAAAATATATTCGTGTACATGAATATTATATGTTTATATATTGAATAAATCAAGAATATTCGTGTTCGTGAATATTATGGTCTTTGATCGAGAGGAGTTGTGTGAATATTCATGTACGTGAATGAGGAGTATTGAGATTGCTGGGGATACTATTCCTCTTTACCTTTTCCGAGAATGGTATCAAGTATTTCAGTTAATCGCGACTTGTCTTCAGATGTGATATTTCCAAGGGTTCTAATAATCTGATTTTTCTCAATTGTTGCAATAAGTGGTTTAAAAACAGAAGGCTTAACTAATCCGGCTTCTTTCCATTTTTGAATTTTTGCCTCATCCGGAGATAAGGGAGTTGGGATACGGCTGGTCACAGCCATAAGAATAATATCAGGTCTGTTTATATTATAAAGTTGGCTGCTGATAATAACTGCCGGACGCTGCTTTGTAGCCTGAAGGTTGGTAAAAGGGAATTTTACCAGCACTATGTCGCCAAAACTATAATGAATCGTAGACGGCGTCATCATCATTGTCCCAAACTTTTTCGAATACTGATTCCGAGGCTTGAGCAAAATCTTTATATAATTGAGTATCCCTGTCCCTCTGAATGAGGAAATCAATAAAGTCGTCAACTTCTGCAAGTCGTTCAGGAGACATATGATCCAGTTTCTTTACCATGGTCTCAACTAGTGTCTGCATGTGTCCTCCTTGGTATTTCCTTCTATAATACAACATTTTGGTAGATCATTACACTGTTACATATGTTTAGGAAATAGTGGTTTCGACCATTTCCTCTTAGCTCAGCATAACACTTTATTAATGCGGTGGTTGAGCGAAGTCGAAACCACCTATCAGGCAGATTATCACCATATTGAGCGAAGCTCGTATTGAGCAACGTCGAAATGCCCGCACTGAGCGGACTGGTGCTGAGCGAAGCCGAAGCGGTCGAAATGTCGAAACCACCACATAAAAAAACAGGCCGGGAATCCCGGCCTGCAACGTGTAATTTAAGATTAACCTACTTCAGCTGCTCAATTACATAGGGCAGCACCCCGCCGCTTTTAATAAACTCAGCCTCGACTCCTGAATAAACCATCAGCTCCGCCTTGAAGGTGGTTGTCTTGCCGTCAGCATCGGTGGCTGTTACCTCCGCAACGGTCCCCGGCAGCAGATCTCCCAGGCCTTTGATGGAGTAGGTTTCAAAGCCGGTCAGTCCCAGACTTTCTGCGGACTCACCTTCTGCAAATTTCAACGGTACAATTCCCATGCCTACCAGGTTACTCCGGTGGATTCTCTCAAAGCTCATGGCAATTGCCGCCCGTACTCCCTGCAGGCGCGGGCCTTTTGCGGCCCAGTCCCTGGAGGATCCGGTACCGTACTCGGTGCCGGCCAGTACGATAAGGGGTGTTTTTTCGGCCATGTATTTTTCCGCCGCATCCCATATGTATTCAACCTCGCCGCTTTCTGTCCTGCGGGTGTAGCCGCCGGTTTTTTCCGGTACCAGCTGATTTTTTATACGGATATTGGCAAAGGTTCCCCGCATCATTACTTCGTGGTTCCCCCGGCGGGAGCCGTAGCTGTTGAAGTCGTTCTTCTTGACCCCTTTCTCCAGCAGGTACTTGCCTGCAGGGTAGTCCGCTGCAATGGTTCCGGCGGGGCTTATGTGGTCGGTGGTTATGGAATCCCCGAAGACACCAAGGGCCCGGGCGCCTTCCAGCACGCTTGGGTCGCCCTCGGGTGCGTCAAAGAATTCCGGCTGGCGGATGTAGGTGGAATCCGGGTCCCAGGGGAAGAGCTCGCTCTTGTCTACCTTCAAGGACCGCCATTTCTCGTCACCGTCGTAGATCTTGCTGTAGCGGTTTACGAAGTCCTCGGACTTAACTGCTTTAGCCATTGCAGCATTAATCTCGTCGGAAGAGGGCAGGATATCTTTCAGGAATACATCGTTGCCGGCGGAATCTTTGCCCAGGGGCTCATTGATCATGTCCAGGTTCATCCGGCCCGCCAGGGCATAGGCCACAACGTAGATGGGGCTCATCAGGTAGTTGAAGCGTACCTTCTGGTGAATCCTGGCTTCAAAGTTACGGTTTCCCGAGCCTACAGAAGCGGTTAAAAGGCCGTGCTTGTCGATACTTTCGGTAACGTAGTCGGGAAGAGGGCCTGAGTTTCCAATACAGGTGGCGCAGCCCAGGGCGGTAACCGCAAAGCCGATGCCTTCAAGCTCATCTGTGAGGCCCGCGCGGTCAAGGTAGTCCAGTACAACCTGGGAGCCCGGAGCAACCGAGGGTTTTACCCATTTGGGCGGCTTCAGCCCCTTTGCCCTGGCGTTTTTGGCCAGCAGCCCTGCTCCGATCATTACAAAGGGATTGGAGGTATTGGTACAGCTGGTAATGGAGGCGATGGCAATGGCTCCGTGGGGAACCTGTACTTCTTCTCCGTCTATGGTCATGGGGAAGGTGGCGCTTTTTGTTTCGGGGCTCACCTTTTCCAGTTCCGCTGCAAAGGCTGCGGGAACATCGGACAGGTTGATTCTGTCCTGGGGCCGGTAGGGGCCTGCAAGGGAGGGCTGAACAGTGGAAAGATCCAGGCTTAAGACCTTGTTGTAGACAGGTTCTGAGTCGGCTGAGAAGAACATCCCCGTCTCTTTCAGATATGCTTCACTGATGGCCGCCTCTTTTTCGCGGCCCGTCTCTTTAAGATAGGCGATAGTCTTATCATCCACCGGGAAAAATCCCATGGTGGCGCCGTACTCCGGGCTCATGTTGGCAATGGTTGCCCGGTCGGGAAGGGGCAGGGCACTCATGCCGGGGCCGAAGTACTCTACGAACTTGCCCACAACGCCCTCTTTCCGCAGCATCTGGGTAAGGGTCAGTACTGCATCGGTGGCGGTTACGCCGTCGGGAAGACTGCCGGTAAGCTTTACACCGATTACTTCCGGAACGGGCATTACATAGGCCTGTCCCAGAAGAACTGCTTCTGCTTCAATTCCGCCTACACCCCAGCCCATTATACCCAGTCCGTCGATCATGGTGGTGTGGGAGTCGGTGCCGATTACCGAATCAGGCAGCAGGGTTGATATGCCGCCTTCGCTGTTTTCCCGGACAATCTGTCCGAGGTTTTCAAAGTTTATCTGGTGGCAGATTCCTGAATTGGGAGGAACCACCCGGAAGTTATCCATGCTTTCCGAGGCCCATTTGAGGAGCCGGTAGCGTTCGGTGTTACGGGTGTATTCCATGTCGACGTTCTTTGCCAGAGAATCTCCACCCTGCCAGTAGTCGATCTGTACCGAGTGGTCGATAATCAGGTCCACCGGAATAAGGGGATTGATTTTTTTGGGGTCTCCGCCTTTTGCCACCATGGCATTCCGCATGGCCGCAAGGTCCACAACCGCGGCTACTCCGGTAAAGTCCTGCATCAGAACTCTGGCGGGGTAGTAGGATATATCCTGACCCGGTTTTTCGGCATATGCCAGTACCTTCTGAATATCAGCTTCCGCTGCCTGGCCGAGGCTGCTTTTCCGCAGTACGTTTTCCAGCAGGATTCTTATTGAGTAGGGGAGAGATTTGATTCCCCCGGGGATATTCAGCTTTGATACATTAAAAATACGGTACTCTTTTCCCTGTACTGTAAGGTTCTGTGCGGTTTCAGACATGGACCTGTAAACTCCTTCCCTGTAAAACGGTGTCTATTATTGAATGCTATATATTGCAGAATTCTATAGCAGAAATCAATAATAGATGAATGTTCGAAAAAATAACAGGGGCAGAGCTTGGCGGTAATTGGCTTTAAAATGGAGAAAATCCTAGTATCTGCAGGCAGACCCGTAGTTCTCAAACTCTATCCAGTCGATGCCCAGGGCTGATTCAGGCAGCTGCCCCGGCTGATAACTTCCGGGCATCTCCTCTTTCAGGGCCTCAGCAAACTTCTCCCAGGAGAGTTCCGTCTCCTTCGCGCTGACAAAGAGGGTTCGGTCGCCCTTCAGGGCATCTAAAAGCAGTTTCTGGTAGGCTTCGGGTATGTCCGCATCGCGGAAGCTGTCGGAGTAGCAGAAGGTCATACTGGTGGAGCTGAGCTTGCCGTCAGCTCCCGGTTCCTTGGTCATAAAGTCCATGAGAATCCCCGCGTCGGGCTGAATATTGAAGATAATCTGGTTGGGAGGAACCCCGCCGTCGCTGTTGTAGAGCAGTTTCGGTCCCTGTTTAAAGCGGATGCCTATTTCGGTCCCTTTTCGGCCGACGGCTTTTCCTGTACGGACATAGATGGGAATCCCCGTCCAGCGGAAGTTGTTGATGGTCAGTTCTATTTCAGCATAGGTTTCTGTTTTGGAGCCCGCCGGCACACCTTTTTCGTCGTGGTAGCCCTGGTACTGCATTTTTGCCCAGCGTTTTACCTCCAGGGCCTTCAGTACCTGCATTTTCTGGTTACGGATTTCCTCAGCTTCCAGAGTTACCGGGGCTTCCATAGTAAGCAGGCAGAGAAGCTGCATAAGATGATTCTGAATCATATCCCGGATTATGCCGGCACCATCGAAATAGGCTCCCCGGTCTTCCACGCCGATATCTTCCAGGGCATTTATCTGAATTGACTCGATGTATTTTGAGTTCCACAAGGGGTGAAAAAGGGCATTTGCAAAGCGGAATACCAGAATGTTCTGTACCGCTTCCTTGGCAAGGTAATGGTCGATCCGGAAAATCTGCAGTTCATCAAAGTAGCTCTGGAGTTCTCTGTTCAGTACCCGGGCACTTTCTGCATCGTAGCCGAAGGGCTTTTCTATAATCAGGGTAGTCTCTTTGCCGAATCCTTCGACACTCAGTTCTGCCGCTGTACTGCCGTATACTCTGGGGGGCAGGGAGAAGAAGATAATTACCCGGTCAAACTGCTTCAGGCTGTATACGTAGTCCCGAATTCCAGCCAGTCCCTGATGGTAATGGAGCATCCCCGCGAAGTCTTCAGGAATTTCAAAATGATTTCGGAACTCTTCGTCAGTAAAGGCCGTCCGGCCGGAGCCTATAATCCTGCAGCTGTTGTCTATCTCTTCTTTGCTGTACAGACGTTCAAGGGCGGGGATAAGTTTGCGCTTGGCAAGGTCTCCGGACGCCCCGAGTATAAGAATTGCAGTATTGGTTACAGCCATGGATACTCCCTGTTTTGAGAATCTACAGAGACTAAAATAGGCAGTTTAGCTGTTCTTGGCAAGGGAGTTTGTGAGGAAGATTAAGGAAAGTATGTCATAGAGCCCGCCGGAACGAGGTGCTTTGTCAGGCTTAGAAGTATAAGAATGCACCCCGGCTGCTTGCCTTCTGATGATCAACTGGTCCGGCAAGCTCTCTGACAATGGGTGCATATTACAGTACTTTTTTATCTATTACAAGTGTTTTGACAAGAAAAAACATACAATAATAGAGAAAATTAAGATAAATTGGCCAAGCCAACGTTCCTCAATGCAGCGATACTGGATACGGCGGAGGTATGATGGATAAAAATGCCTCCCATCTCTTCCCAGGCCTCTTTCAGGCGAATACGGTCGTCAACCAGTACCGGTATCTGCCCTTCGGGAGTGAGCTCTTTTGCTTTTAAGGCTTTTTCCCTGGACATGCAGGTGGTTACCGGAACGTCCGGCCCAAGTTCCCGGCTGCACCAGTTTCGTTTCTGGGGTTCCGCCCATTTTCCCCGGGGCAGGCCGGTAAGAATCCGCGGGGAGAAGTTCTGTACATAATCCCACAGGCTGCGGCCGTCCTGTGTCCAGTCGAGAATGTTATAAAAGTCCTCGGTTCGGGCCAGAATTGACCACATCCGGCCCGGGCTCTGCTCCCCGGGATATTTCCCGGTGCTTTGAAGCACTCCCTGGTCAAAATCAACCAGAACACCGTCAAGATCGATAAAAAGTGAATAGTTCATGTGGTTAAAATATACGAAATATTATAGTTGCAGAGGAAATTTTCCATGCTGAGCAGGAGACAAAGACAATCTAACCCTATCAGGAATCTCCTTTTTACTGTCAAACGCTGAACAGCCTTATATATTCAGAAAACATAAAAATACGGTTTCTCTTATAGCCTGTGACCTCATGCAAAATACCTTTTTCAACAAATAACTGTACCAGATTATTTGCCGCTTTCAGTGACAATCCGCTCATTTCCCGGGCATCCCGTACTGTCAATACTGGTTTGGAAAACAGCTTCTGAAACAGCGCCAATCCCTGGGGCGAACGTTTCCCCATGCTGACAATTGTCTCTTTTTCTATTCGGTCTTTCAGTGTCAGTATGTGCTGAAGGGTTTCACAGGACCGGGCAGCTGTTTCTGCCACCCCGGTCAGAAAGAAACGGATCCATTGGACAAGGTCATTCTTTGTGCGCACAAAAGTCAGGTTCTCATAATAGAGGGTTTTGTTTTTCTCAAAAAAATCTGAAAGATAAAGGAGCGGTTGATGAAGTATTCCTGAAGAGACAAGATAAAGGGTTATAAGTAATCTTCCGATCCTCCCGTTACCGTCAAGAAATGGGTGTATTGTTTCAAACTGATAATGGGCAATAGCAATCCGGATCAGGTGAGGGATGGAAAGTTCAGAATTATTAAGAAATGTTTCAAAATCAGACAGTAAATCCGGCAGTTCTTCATGACCGGGAGGTATAAACACGGCATCAGCAAGAGTCGCACCGCCTATCCAGTTCTGTGATACACGAAACTCCCCAGGGGTTTTTGTGTCACCCCTGCCATGAGAAAGCAGTATCCGATGAGTATTTTTTATAAGACGGCATGAAAGAGGAAGACGCTGCAACTCGGAGATAGCATTATTCAGGGCTTCCACATAATTATGAACCTCAAGCCAGTCATTCCTTCTCTCCGGATCTATTTCCTTTTCATCAGTAAGTGCTTCTTCAATATTTGTTTGTGTTCCCTCTATTCTGCTTGAGACTACTGCTTCCTTGAATACGTGCATAATGATAAACATATCTGTATCAGGAACCAGTCGGGAAAATGAATTAAGTTCTCCCAGCCGGAGTGATGCCCGTTCTAGGAGAGAATTTATTGTCGCATCAGTCCAGATCCATTCGTGGTTTATTGCTTCAGGGAGAAAGTACTTATATTGATATCCCGCTTTGAAAGTCCCGGAAACAAAATCTTTTATGTCCATTTATGCCCTCAAAAGTAAAATACATTTTTACTTATTTTACTTTAGTATCGTAAAGTATATTTTGTCAAACTCTAAATATATTTTGTGTAAAATCCGGGAACTTACTCAGCATTCATAAATTCAACTCTTTCATGAGAAAGTGTAACGTGAAATGGTTCTATTCAGATAACCATAAACCCGGTTTTGCCTGAATACTCCGCGTACTCGCGGGAGGAGAAGAAGTGTAAGAAGGGATAGAAGTGTCAACGGTATCAGACCAGAATATGCCGGTAAATCCCCAGATAAAAAGCGACGGATCCTGCCAGTACAAAAAGATGCCAGATGGCGTGGGACCAGGGCAGTTTTTTCCAGGCGTAGAAAACTACACCAATTGTATATGACAGTCCCCCGGCAAGGGCCCAGGGAAGAAATTCCCCGGGGATTCTTTCGGTTACGGGTTTCCAGAAAAATACAATCAGCCATCCCATGGCCAGGTAGACTGCGGTATGCAGTGCCCGCATTCTTTGCCAGAAGAAAATTTTCAGGAGGATTCCTGCAGCAACCAGGGCCCAGAGAATAGCCAGAATCACCGGGCCTTCAGGTTCCCAGATTCGAAAGGCAATGGGAGTATAGGTTCCGGCAATGAGCAGGTAGATAGCAAGATGGTCAAATATCCGTCCTATTCGTTTGCTGAATCCGTGGTTCAGGATGTGATAGACCGCCGAGGCTCCATAGAGGAGTATCATGGAGAGGGAGAAGGCCATGGCAGAGAAGGTCATCCAGGGGAGTCCGCCCTCCTGTGCCCGCAGTATAAGCGGGACTGTTCCTCCCAAAGCAAGCAGCAGGCCCGCTGCATGGGTAAGGCTGTTGATCCGCTCTTCTGCTTTTGGAAGTTCTGCTTTCAGGGGAATATGTGATTCAATCCAGGTTCGGGTTTGCTGTCTCTTATCTGTCATGGTTACAGTGTAGCCTGTAAAGAGAAGGTTAAAAAGGGATTAATCCTCCATGTATAAATTTCAATCTACTTGCTATAGCGGCAACGGAATTGTACCATTATAGATATGAACAGAGATAAGATATTTACCAAGACTAAGATCATAGGAACCGTCGGACCCGCCTCCATAGAGACGGCTATGCTCGAAAAGATGATTCATGCAGGACTGGATATAGTCCGGCTGAATTTTTCCCACGGAGACTATGAATTTCACGGACAGGCTGTAGCCAATGTTAAAGAAGCGGCGGCAAGAACCGGCAGGCCCATCGCAATTCTTGCCGACCTCTGCGGTCCGAAAATCCGTCTGGGAGATCTGGAAAATGAAATCCCCGTTGCCGAAGGGGAAGAGCTGATAATTACTACAGAAAAATGCAAAGGCACCCGTGAGTGCGTTCCCACTGCTTATAAAAAACTGGCCGAGGATGTTACCCCGGGCGATACCATTCTTATTGATGACGGACTTATCCGCCTGGAGGTGCTCGCCACCGATCAGGTAAAGGTAAGCTGTAAAGTAATGAACGACGGAGTGCTTAAAAGCCGTAAGGGACTGAACCTTCCCGGAGTAAAGGTGAGCGCTTCGTCTATTTCTGAAAAGGACAAGCAGGATCTGGAGTTTATTATCTCTCACCCCATAGATTTTGTTGCCCTCTCCTTTGTCCGCAACCGGGACGATATCAAGGAGCTCCGCTGGCTCATGAAAGACCGGGGAAAAACCCTGCCTATTATTGCCAAGATTGAAAAGCCTGAAGCCATTGCCGATCTGGACGGCATTATTGCCGAGGCGGACATTGTAATGGTTGCCCGGGGCGATCTGGGGGTAGAGATGCCTACCCAGGAAGTGCCTATTCTGCAGAAGATGATCATCGAAAAGTGCAACCAGGCGAATACTCCGGTTATTACAGCAACCCAGATGCTTGAGTCCATGATTACCAATCCGAGGCCCACCAGAGCGGAGGCCAGTGATGTGGCCAATGCTGTATTTGACGGCACCGATGCGGTAATGCTTTCTGCGGAAACTTCCGTTGGGGTGGGGCCTGCAAATGCAGTCCGGATAATGGATCAGGTGGTCTCCGCTGCGGAAGGCAAGCCTGCCCTGGTTCGTAAAGGGGGGTATCTTAAAAACCATGGTTCCCTCACAGATTCCGAAAGTATCTGTCATGCTGCCTGCCGTATGGCGGAAGAGGCCGAAGCCGCAGCAATTATTGTTATTACCAAGCGGGGCCGTACTGCCCGGATGCTCTCAAAGTACCGGGTTTCCATGCCTATCCTTGCTTTTGCCGAGAATGAGGATGTTATCCGGTCACTTTCAATTCTCTGGGGAGTGGAAGGTCTTCTTATGGATAATGTAGGAGAAACTGACGCCACTATTCAGAAGGCCCGTAAGCAGGCTCTTGATCTGGGATTTGTCAGCCGGGGAGACAAGGTGGTCTATGTTGCCGGTATTCCCCTTATCGAAAGCCCCAGTACAAATATGCTGAAGATTGAAACAATCTGATTTCAAGTCACAGAAAACATGCGTAACCGACGTCATATGACCATAGCCCCTCAGGAAGAGGGGCTATTCCTTTCTCTCTGGCTCTCCAGGCGTTATACCTACCGCAGCAGGGAGGCCTGGGAGGAGGAGATCCGGGATAAACGGATCCTTGTGGATGGAGAGCTTGTCCCGCCGGATCTCCTGCTTAAGCGGGGCATGCAGGTCAGCTATGATCCTCCCCCGGTACCCGAGCCGGAGGTTAACAGAAATTACACCATAGTGTATGAAGATCCAAACATCCTGGTAATTAACAAGCCTCCCGATCTTCCCTGTCATTCCGGCGGTATTTATCTGCATAACACCCTGGTAACCATGCTGAAAGAGCGCTACGGAGAGATATACCTGGCAAACCGTCTGGACCGGGAAACCTCCGGGCTCATGGTCGCCGCCAGGAATAAGGCAGCTGCAACCTATATGTTTGATATTCTTAAAAACCGGCAGGTAGTAAAGGAGTATCTGGCCCTGGTTCATGGGGATTTTCCCGAGAGTCTCGATGCCACTGGATGGCTTGAAAAAGACCCTGACAGTGTAATCCGTAAAAAGCGCCGCTATATTGAGGATTCCGATGCCCGTGATCCCGGCGATGCCGGGGCAGGGTCAAGGAGCTACTGTAGAACCGGGTTTTCCCGCCTCGAAGGGGGGGCTGGTTTTTCCCTGCTTCGCTGTACCTTATACACCGGAAAAACTCACCAGATTCGGGCTACCCTTTGCTCCCTGGGCTTTCCCATGGTGGGAGATAAAATCTATGGAAGGGATGAGACTCTTTTTCTTCGCTTTGCTTCAGGGAAAATGACGCCAGGGGACTTGCAAACCCTTGTTCTGGACCATCAGGCTCTGCAGAGCAGCAGGCTATCCTTTGTACTTCCGGACAGTCAGAGTTCTTTTGCTGAAGTGTTTGAAGCTCCTCCTCCTGACTGGATCAGTTCTGTCCGTAAAGGGCAGTAATGTTTTATGAATATAAGAAGACAGGCAAGAATGATTCTTGCAATTGCTGATTTCATGGGTTAGGTTTAAGGTATGGGGAGAATGGAAAAAGTCTTTATCGTACTGCTTATTCTGTTTGTTGGTGCATCGGGAGTACTCTGGGCCGACCTTCAGGGCTTCGGCGATGACGTGAAAAAAGAAGAGCAGGATAATGCATCCTCCGGTGGCAGCTCTGATGATTCTCAATCCGGGGGAGGAAGCAATCCTTTTGTTGATTTTCTCTTCCAGATTACTGTCTGGGTCTGGGTAGCCCACAACGGAACTGTTTACTACAATCCGGCGCCTTATCTGCCTCTGGAGCCGCAGGATAATAACTTTATAAATCACGACTGGGAAAGCCTGGATATTGCTGATGACGGCAGGCGGCATTCCCGCATAATCCCCCGTAAACATCACTATCTGGAGTTCTCTTCTGCCGGCAGTCTTACGGAAGATATGGAACCGGGGGCTATGGTGTCGCTTCAGGGACGCTTTAATCAGTATTTCGGCCCCGATATCAACTACAGGGTAATCTCCGACGGGACCAGCACCCTGCATATAACCACTGCAGGTCTGGATATTCCCCTGGTTCAGGCCAATCTGTTTTCCATGTCTTTCTATGCCCAGGGGGCTTTCTTCGGGGGCATGCTCGACAGAACCGGAGGAGCCGGGGGAATTGTTCTGCGGTCCTGGCCCTTTAAGCCTGTTTCCCTTTTCTTTCGGGCCGGGGGCTATGGTTTTGAGAATATCAGCTTTGGACATATTGAAAGCAGGCTCAATGTTCATATGAAAAACTTCACAATATTCGGGGGAGTAAATTATCTGGCTTCCGAAACGGCTGAACTCATGTGCTATGATACAGGAGTAAGTCTCTATTTTTAGATTATTAAATGATGAGAAGAGCTCGTAACGGGTTCTTTTTTCCGATTATTTGTTCCGATGATATAATCAATATGTGTATTTAAATCCAAAACAGGTATTTTCCGGAGGTTGCATGAATATCCTGAAGAAGCTTCGCAGTGTTTACTCTCATTCGGGGATAGTTATACAGGAAAAGGCTGTTGCCCTGTTTCTTGTAAACGCGTTTATTTTCTGGGGATTTCTGATCCTGGCAATTCTGCGGCTTTCCGGCGGGCATGTTGCCATGGGACTCGGGGAACTCGGGGTAAGTGCTGTTCTTGGTCTCGGTATTTTTTTCCTTTTTAAGGGCAGGTTTAAAATAGTTTCGGTGGTTAATATCTTTCTGTTTTATTCAGCCGCGGCGGGCCTCTTTTTTATTCGCGATATTGTCTCGGAGCTGGAGCTTTTCGCTTTGCCCACCTATTTTATCCCGGTTATGCTCAGTTCGTCCCTGTTTGCCTATGCCACCTGGCAGATATATACCATCGTAGGTCTGATCCTGCTTACAGAGGGAGCTCTCTTTACAGTTAAAGTGGTGCCCATTATCAGTACTGTCGAACAAGCGGTTGTTTTTCAGGAAATGGGCGCCGCATTTCTTTTAAGTGTTTTTTCCGGAATTTTTGTAATTCAGCTTTTCTGTATGCAGCAGCGAAGTTTCAAAATCATGGAAAAGGACAGACTTGAATCGCTGGAGAGGCTGGACCGGCTGCAGAATGCGGTGGATACCGTTTCGGATGCCCTGAATATCGGGGAAGCTCTTTCTACTTCAGCCCACAATACCGTTGAAACCTCCAATGAAATGCGCTCCAGTGTGGGCTCCATGGAGGTCAGAATCGGGGAGCTGACGGAAAGTTCAGAAACCGCAGCGGATGTGAATACCGGTGTAGCCGATGCCCGGGATAAGGTGCGGGGAAGCATCGAGAATCAGTCTTCCGCCATTAATTCAACGGTAGATGCAACCCGGGCTATACTCTCTCATGCTGAACGGATTCGGAAAGAGATTGAAGAGAAAAACTCTGTTGTGGATGATCTCATTAACACCGCGGATGAGAGTGTGAGTCAGGCGGAAGAGACTTCAAACAAGGTAGAGGAGATCGGCCGGTATACATCGGAAATCCTCGAAATAATTGATGTTATCGACGGAATTGCAGGCAGAACAAATATGCTTGCCATGAACGCCGCCATCGAAGCTGCCCATGCCGGTGAGGCGGGTAAGGGCTTTGCGGTAGTAGCCGAAGAGATCCGCAAGCTCTCTGAAGAGACCAATCAGAACTCAGAGGCCGTACGAAAAACCCTGGAAGGTACCAAAGATCAGATTGATGCAACCGTTGCCCAGAGTGCCGGCTTGAAAGCTACCTATACCGACGTGGCAAATAAAGTTGGCACCATTAAGGATGCTATCGGACAGATCAGCGGCCGGGTACGGGCTCTTGTAAGCGAATCGGATGCCATAACCAGATCTACTGAAAACCTCTCCTCCATGAATGATGAGGTAATCGACTCTCTCCAGAATATGGAGGTGAAGCTTGAGAAGGGGCTGAAAAGTCAGGAACAGATACACCGGATAATCAGGCTTTTGTCCGATGATCTTCTCAAGCTTACCATGATTGCCGACGGTATTGTTGCCGAGGCGGAAGGGGTAAGAAAAATCGGCAATGAAAACAATGAGTATGTAGGCAGTCTCAAATCTACAATGCAGCAGCTGACTGAAAGCTGATAGTCTTTGTTGACACTGCCGAAGAGCAGAAGGAGTAAAGGTATGAAGCAGGTTCGGATCGGTTTTCTGCATCCCGGAGCCATGGGTATTTCTCTCGCCTCTTCTGCGGTGGAAACCGGCTGCATTTCCTGCTGGGTCAGCGAAGGCCGCAGCAGTGAAACCAGAATGCGGGCCGAAAAGTACGGCCTCAAAGCCTTTGCATCCCTTAAAGAGTTCTGTGAATATTGTGAAATTATTGTAAGTGTCTGCCCGCCGCATGCGGCACTCGACCTTGCCCGGCAGGTTGCATCCCTGGGGTTTCCCGGTATTTATGCCGATGTAAACGCCGTGTCTCCAGAACATTCTCTTGAAGTGGGAGAGATTGTCACTGCCGCCGGCGCCCGCTATGTCGATGGCGGTATTATCGGCCTGCCCGCATGGACAAGTAATTCCACCTGGCTCTATCTGTCCGGTAAAGAGGCCGCGACTGTTGCCGACTGTTTTCGTGACGGCCCCCTGGAAACAGAGGTCATCGGGGATGAACCGGGCAAGGCTTCAGCTCTCAAGATCTGTTTTGCCGCCAATACCAAGGGAACCATTGCCCTGCTCTGTGCTGTCAGCGCTGCAGCGGAATCTCTGGGGGTTATGGATGATCTCAAGCGGCAGTGGAGCCGGAACGGTTCCGCCTATTATAATGAGGTTGTTGAAAAAGTACGCAAGGTTACCGCCAAGGCATGGCGCTTTTCCGGCGAAATGGAGGAGATTTCTGCTACCTTCTCTGCTGCCGGTCTGCCCGGAGGCTTCCACCTTGCCGCCCGCGATGTCTATGATAGAATTGCTTCTTTCAAGGGCGAAACCGAGCTGCCTTCCTTTGAGAAAGTACTCTCCCGTCTGAAAAGTCCCGATCAGCACTGATACTAAAAAATCCTTTTCTCCTCACAGAATCCATGGTACAGTAAAGAAGTGGTCTGACCACCTGTAATGGGGTCCTACGCCGGGGTTCTTCCGGCGTTCTCCTTTTGTTCAGGTTTATCGGTGTCCCGGTTTTCCGTGATTCTCCGGTCTATTCGAACAGTATCCAGGCGGCACCGCAATTCCGAACCGCGGATTTCTGGCTTCCAGTAATTCCCTCCGGTATTTGAAAATCCAGTAGCTGGAAAATTAGCTTGCCCGTAATAGTATGCACCGCATCCTTTATATGGTGAGAAAAGTGAGACTCTTTAATGAATACCAATGATCTGTACCAGAAAGATGAAGATTTTGAACGGCTGCACCGTACCTTTGTTATCAGTTTTCTCGCAGTGCTGGTGGGGATAATCTCCGGATTCGGTGCTGTACTGTTCCGCTACCTTATCGGTTTTTTTCATAACCTGTTTTTTCATGGAACTTTCTGTGTCTGCTATAATTCTGAAGAACCTTTTATAAGCCGCTGGGGCTGGCTTGTCGTTCTGGTTCCCGCCGTGGGTATTGCCCTGGCGGACTGGCTTACCCGGCGCTTTGCCCCGGAGGCAAAAGGGCATGGTGTTCCGGAGGTGATGGCGGCTGTTATGGAGAACCGGGGAAAGATTCGTCCTGTAGTTGCCCTGGTTAAATCTCTGGCTTCTGCCATTACCATCGGCTCCGGAGGTTCCGTGGGGAGGGAAGGGCCAATTGTGCAGATAGGCGCAAGCTTCGGTTCTTCTCTGGGGCAGATGTTGAAGCTTGCTCCCCGGGAGGTGATCATTCTTGTGGGAGCCGGTGTGGCAGGCAGTATCGGCGGTACCTTTAACGCTCCTATCGGGGGTATTATGTTTGCCCTTGAACTGGTTCTGCCTGAATACAGCATTATGACTATTATGCCTCTGGTCATCTCTTCCATAATTGCCACTCATATTTCCATTCTCATTCTCGGGGCAAGCCCTGCGTTTATTTTGCCCATGTACTCCTTTGTCTCATCCTGGGAGCTTATCTTCTATCTTGTTCTGGGTCTTGCAGCCGGTTTTATTGCGATCGGGTTTATTCGCTCTCTTTATGCCGTTGAAGATCTTTTTGACCGTATTCGTGTACATGCAACCGTCAAGGCAGTTGCCGGGGGCATACTTGTCGGCAGTATCGGACTCTTCTGTCTGAAGGTGCTTGGACAGTACTATGTTTTCGGTGTGGGCTATGCTTTTCTTTCTGAGATTCTCTCCAATGCCCATCCTCATCTGCTGGTGGTTCTGGGACTGATTGTCCTTAAAATTCTTGCAGCCTCTCTAACGCTCGCATCCGGGGGCAGCGGCGGTATCTTTGCACCCTCCCTTTTTCTGGGAGCCGCTACGGGTGCGGCTTTGGGGCTTCTTGTAAATGAGTTTTTTCCGGATGTTACCGCCCGGCCATCCGCCTATGCAATTGTGGGAATGGCTGCCATGGTTTCCGGAGTAACCGGAGCCAGCCTTACCGCAATAATTATGATCTTTGAGATGACCAGAAACTATAACATTATGCTGCCCCTCATGCTCAGTGTTGTGGTTGCACATTTTATAAGCGCCCGGTTTTACGGTGAGACTATCTATACCAAGAAACTGACCCGCCGGGGCATTATGATTCAGCTGGATAAAAAGATCCCCATTTTCAAAACCATGCAGGTTGCTGATATTCTGCGCAATGAGCTGCTGTTTTGCTCTCCGAATCAGACCATTGAGAAAGTCCTTGAGATTATGCACAGCAAGTCTCTGGGGATTCTTCCGGTACTTGAAGACGGCCGACTTCTGGGAACGATCAGCTACGAAGAGCTGTATAAAGCCTGTGTCGAACCGTCGGAAACCATTGACGGCCTGTATACCAGAAGGAACATCTCAATTTCTGCAGAGCGGAATCTGGTGGAGGCCCTGGACCGCATGAAACAGCTTCACTGCAGTATTCTTGTTGCCAGGGAAAAAGGAGAAATTACGGGATATATTACCCGGAATATGATAATATCTTCTTATCTGGAAAAACGGAGTGCACTGTAAACAGCTACTTGCACAGCCCAGATGTATGTGAGATTATATTTTATCGTGCGTAGCGCGTTAAGAATGATTCTTAAATATGCTGCCGGTAACGGTTCTTGAAATGCAATAGGAAAAACAGCCATGAACAGTCTCGGGATTAATATAGGTTCTACCTCCGTCAAGGTTACCATGATGGATGGGGGAAAGGTTGTCTGGAATGTAGTCGAGCCCCATGAGGGGAATTTTATCGATACACTGCGCAAAATTCTTCAGTCCAGGGATCTCCCTGATAAGGTTATGGCCCTGGCAACCGGGACTGAAGGCCGTCATCTGGTTAATGTAAATACTGCAATCGAACCCCTCTGCATAGAGGCCGCCCTCAATCATCTTGGAGAGAAGGATGTTCAGGCTGTGGTTGCCATGGGTGGTGAGAACCTGGTGGTCTACACCATTGATAGTGAGAACCGCATTATAACAAGTTTCACCGGGAACAAGTGTTTCAGCGGAACCGGTGAGTTCTTTCAGCAGCAGCTGGGACGTATGGATATGAAGATCGGGGATATTAACTCAATCCCCGAAGAAAGTAAGGTCTGTAAGCTCTCCAGCCGCTGTTCTGTTTTTATGAAATCCGACTGTACCCACCGTTTGAACAAGGGCGAAGCCACCAAGGGGGACATTGTTCTCTCCCTTTCCGATGTTATGGCAACCAAGGTAATGGACTTTCTCAAAAAAGCCCGTATCAGCTCCGGCCGGGTCCTTTTAACCGGTGGTATTACCCTCAACAGCCATATAATTGAGTTTATTCGCAAAAAACTGCCGGAAGTGGAGTTTATCGTTCCCGACGAAGCAGGTTATTTTGAAGCCTTTGGTGCGGCAATAATTGCGGAAGAGAGCGGTTCCGTACTTCCCTCCATGGAAGAACTGGTCAAAGAATCCAGGATAGCCTTCAGCCGTTTCAAAAGTCTTAAAACTGCCGAAGACAAGGTAACCTTTATTCCCAGCCGGAAAGGTACGGTAAAATCCGGCAGAGAGTATATTCTCGGTGTTGACGGCGGATCGACCACCACCAAAGCCTGCCTTATCGATGCGGAAACCCATGAGGTTGCCGCCAGCTTTTACGGCCGTACTCACGGAGATCCGGTCAAAGCCCTCAAAGGCTGTATTGTCGAGCTCAAGAAACAGATTAAAGAGTCCATAGGGGATGAGACCGTTAAAATCCGTCTTGCTGCGACTACCGGATCCTCCCGGGAAATTCTGGGAGTTTTCCTTGAAACTCCGGGTATTTATAATGAGATTATCGCCCATGCGGTGGGAACCACATTCTACGATGACAATATCGATACCATCTTCGAAATAGGCGGGCAGGATGCCAAATATGTGCATCTTCAGAACAAGGTGCCCATCGACTATGCCATGAACGAGGCCTGTTCCGCCGGTACCGGAAGTTTTCTTGAAGAGTCTGCCGCGGGAGACCTCAATATCAAACATGTTGAGGACATTGCGGACATAGCCATTGCTGCAGCGGAGCCTCTTAAATTCGGTGAACACTGTTCCGCCTTTATCAACTCCGACATCCGTAATGCTATCCAGCAGGGTGCCGGCAGAGAAGATATTACCGCCGGGCTTATTACCTCTATTGTCTCAAACTATCTGAACCGGGTTGTTGGAAACAGAACCATTGGTCAGCGGATAGTTCTCCAGGGGGGCGTTGCCAAAAACCGGGCGGTTCCCATGGCCTTTGCCATGCTTTTGAACAAGGATATTCTTGTTCCCCCGGACCCGGAACTAATGGGATGTTTCGGCGTTGCCCTGCTGGCCCAGCAGAAGTTCAATGACGGCCTCCTTGAAGAGGGCAGCTTTGATCTGGATGCAATTCTTGATTCAGAGATTGTTTACGAACGGGAATTCAAGTGCGGCAGCTGTGATAACTACTGCCCCGTCAAGGTTCTGAATGTAAACGGACACAAATATATGTTCGGCGGCCGCTGTAACAAGTATGCCAATATGCGCAGAAAGAAGGTTGTAGAAGAAGATTCGGTCCGCGACTGGGTTGCCGAGCGGAACAAGCTGCTTTTTGAAACCTGTGTTCCCGATAAGGCATCTCTCAACAAGCGCCGGGATTACATAGTAGGCGTTCCCAAAGCCTTTTCCGTCTACACCCTCTGGCCTCTCTACAGCTGGTATTTCCACGAGCTGGGAGTTGAAACTGTCCTCAGCGAAGAGATCAGCGCCGAGGGTTCTGCGCGAACGGAGTCCGCCTACTGTTTCCCCGCGGAAATAGCCCATGGCGCGGTACAGGATATGATCGACAAGGGAGCAGACTACCTCTTTCTTCCTCACTTCCGTGATCTCGAAACCATGGAAGAGGGAATGCCCGGAAACTTCTGCCCCATAACCCAGACCCTGCCGTACTATATAAAGAAAGCTTTCCCCGAAATTGAGGAAAAACGCATTCTCAGCCCCGTGGTCAGCCTGATGTACGGTTTGAAAAAGGCCGGAGAGTACTTTCAGACCCTGGCGGAGGATCTTGGATTTACCGCTGCGGAAGGTCAGGCTGCTTTTGATAAAGCCCTGGCAAAGCAGAATAACTACTTTAAACAGTGCGAAGACCTTGGACAGGAAGCCCTGGAATGGTCCCGCAAACAGAAAGAACCGGTTATTGCAATCCTGGGCCGTCCCTACAACGCCTTTACCCAGGACGCCAATATGGGAATTCCCCGCAAGTTTACCTCCCGGGGATTTACGGTTGTTCCCTTCGATATTCTGGTAATGAAAGACCGGGAAATCTTCCCCAACATGTACTGGTATTACGGTCAGCTCGATATGAAGGCTGCGGAGCTGCTGAAGGACGAGCCCAATATCTATGTGACCTGGATAACCAACTTCAGCTGTGCACCGGACAGCTTTATGCTCCATTACCTCAAGTGGATTATGGGCATCAAGCCCTTCCTCATTCTCGAGCTGGACAGCCACAGCGCCGATGCGGGAGTTGATACCCGGGTGGAAGCCTTCCTGGATATTATTGAAGGCTACCGTTCCAAGATTAAAGATCTGCGGGATCAGCGCTACGATAACGGCCTTCGCTTTATGAACGAGAACGGCGACGATATTTACGTGCGTAACGAACAGACCGGAGAGCGGATAGAGATTAAAAACAACCCCAGGGTAAAAGTCCTGCTTTCCAACATGGGCCGTATCGGGGTTGAGTTGACCGCCGCCGCCATGCGGGGTGCCGGATGGAACGCCATGGCCATGCCCGTGGCGGATCACCTTACCCTGCAGATGGCCAGAAACCACGCATCCGGAAAAGAGTGCGTGCCCAGTCACCTTGTTCTGGGAAGTGCTCTGAAGTTTTTCAACTCCGAACAGTACCGCAAGGACGAGATCTACATGCTCTTTGTCCCCACAACCAGGGGGCCCTGCCGTACCGGTCAGTATTTTGTCTTCTATCAGAACCTCTTCAAGGATCTCCAGCTTGAAAACGTGGTGGTCTTTACCCTGGATGCGGACAACTCCTATAATGAACTCGGTCCGGGACTGACCAAACAGGTCTGGTGGTCCTTTGTTGCATCGGACTATATGAAAGATGTGGAAACCGCCCTCAGAACCTGTGCGGAAGACCCGTCCGCAGCCCTGAAAACCTTTGATCATATCTGGACCCGGCTGATCGAGGTTACAGAACGGCAGGGGGCAACAAAAATGCTGCCCACACTGACAGGTATTGCTCAGGAAATTGCAAAGATCCCCCTGAAAAAGAACCTTCACGATGTACCCAAGGTGCTGATTGTCGGGGAAATATATGTACGCCGGGATGATTTCGCCGTGGACGAACTGGTTGGAGAGTTTGCCAGCCACGGAATTATGGCCAAGGTTGCGGGTATTACCGAGTGGATCTGGTATCTTGATTTCGTAAAAGAGTACGATCTCAAGAAACGTCTCAGTCTTATTCCTTTCTACCGGCGGTATTTCAGTCCTGTATTCGCCAGGTTTATCCGCTTCCACATTGAGCGGCGCTACAAGCTGTGGGTTGAAAGCCGGATTATGGGAATTCTCAACAAAACCGGTCTTGTGCCCCATACTCCCCATGACATGTATAAGATTATGAAGAATGCATCAAAGCACTTTGTAAGCCACGAGCTTAAATCGGAAATTACCATTTCCACTGCAGCAGCTGCTACGGCCATGGAAGATGATTACTCCGGAATTGTGAACATCTCTCCCTTTGCCTGTCTTATCGGCCGCGTAATTGAAGGCATCTACACCCCATGGGCGCGGGAACGAAACTTCCCGGTAATGTCCGTGGAGATTGACGGCAACCTGCTGCCGCCGTCAACTCTGGGCAAGCTTGAAATATTCATGCTGAATGTTCTCCGGTTCCGTAATAAAGAGGCCGGGGATTCCATGATTGAGCATGAAGGAGTTGAAGAGAAGAAGCTCTCCCGGGTAATTATCAAGGATGATCCTTCCACGCTTAAAGAAGCTGATAACTCAGCGGAAGAAGAGCGGGAGCCGGTACTTAAGGGCTGATCTCTTCTACAGGTTAAATCATAATAGGGCCGGGAATGAGTCTCCCGGCCTTTTTTTCGGATATTACACAAAACCGTTCCAAAACCTTGGTGAAGAAAAGTCACACTTTCTTATGCGGAAACGGGACTTATCACAGGGTCCCGTCTATTGGAATGGGGACTCTCTGATATACAATCACAGATATTTTCAACCAATTTTCTCTCTTATTACTCGGCGGAACCCGTTTTTTTTCAGTATAATTATAAGCGTACCATGGATACTTCCGCAGTTAACGAAAGCCTCGCCTCGGTTGTCGACAACACTCTCCATAGGTTTCCCCGTAAGCTGATCTTTCCCCAGCGGCTTGAAGAGTATTTTAACGAAGATACCCGCAAAGAACGGTCATGGCATCTTTTTATAGCCGGCTTTTTTGCCCTGCTTATCTATAATCTGTTTCTTTTTTCAGATTATTTCATGATCCATGATGTTTTCAAAGCAGCACTGTTGGTTCGTCTGCTGGTAATTTCTCCGGTTATGATGATCGGAATGGTCATTCAGTACCGGAATCCTCGTCCTTTTGTACGGGAGCTGGTTGAATCGATCGCGATCTTTCTGACCGGCTTGAGTCTGATCTTTTTGTTGGTTTTCAGCAGGTCACCTTTCACCACATCCTATCATCCCGGCATTGCCCTGGTGCTGATTTTTTCCAATATTGTGGTTCGTGTGCGTTTCTGGCATGCAGTTTTTGTTTCCATGGGGATTTTTATTATCTATCTTCTTCTGCTGCCCTTTTTTTATATCAGCTCCTGGACAATTGAAATCAACAACCTTGTCTACTTCTGCTCTACGGTGATTATTTCTCTGGTCGGCAACTATCGAATAGAAAAAGAGATACGCACAAATTATCTGATGGCACTGCGGGAACGTATCCATGCCATGCGCCTTCATGACCAGAATATTGAACTTGCGGAACTTTCCAGTATTGATCCTCTGACGGGCGTGCCAAATCGGCGTTCCATGGACAGTTTCCTTGAGCGGCTGACCGGTGGGGTTGGAAAAGAGTTCCTGGGAGTGATTCTCTTTGATATTGATAACTTTAAACAATATAATGATATATATGGACATCAGGAAGGTGATGACTGTCTGAAAAAGGTGGCAGCAGGAATCAATGAAACCCTCCGAAGCTCACGGGACTTTATTGCCCGCTACGGCGGAGAGGAGTTTATCGTTTTTCTTCCCGGAGTTGACCCCGAAGAGGCTGCGCATATATCCGAGCGTATCCGCCGGCATATATTTTCCCTGGGAATCACTCATAGCAAAGGGGTTCAATCGGAAAAAGTAACACTGAGCGGCGGTCTTGCCTGCGGCTGGGTTGCACAAATGCCGGATACTGCGTTGCTGATACAGGACGCTGATGAAGCCTTGTATACGGCCAAAAGAGAGGGCAAGAACCGGATCGTCAGCAGGGAGTTTCAGCATGGAGGTGATACTAATGGCTGATCTGAAAGAGGCGCAACATTCTCGTACAATTCTTCTTGTTGAGGATCAGGTAATCATTTCCCTTGCGGAAGAGATGAAGCTTAAAGCAATTGGCTATAATGTACTTACCGCAATTTCCGGGGAGAAAGCGGTTGAGACAGTTTTCAGCGGCACCAAGGTAGATCTCATTCTTATGGATATTGATCTGGGCACCGGGATTGATGGAACTGAAGCGGCCAGAATTATCCTGGAAAAGTATGATTGTCCCATTGTCTTTCTTACTGCTCACTCGGAAAAAGAGATGGTGGACCGGGTGCGGGGAATTACCCGCTACGGCTATATCATTAAAAATTCCGGGGATTTTGTCCTGCAGTCATCAATCGAAATGGCATTTCAGCTTTTCGAGATGTATAAGAGGCATCAGAATAGTGAAGCCTTAATGCGCACTCTGGTTAAGAATATTCCGGATCTTGTCTGGGTGAAGGATACTGAGGGTGTATATCTTTCCTGTAACCGCAGATTTGAAGATTTTTTCGGAGCAAGGGAAGCCGATATTGTAGGCCGGACAGACTTCGATTTTGTGGAAAAGGATCAGGCTGATTTTTTCCGTGTCCATGATCAGATCGCCATGGAGGCGGATAAGCCGGTGGTCAATGAAGAATGGGTAACCTTCAGGTCTGACGGCTCGAAAGTTCTGCTTGAGACCAAAAAAACTGCAATTCATGACGCTGAAGGGGCGTTAATAGGCGTTTTGGGTATCGGCCGGGATATTACTTCCCGTCGTAAATACGAGGAAGCTCTTCAATCGAACGAGCAGCGGTATCAGGCGGCTCTGGATAACCTGCCGCATGTGGTGGTTATCTACAACAAAGACCGGAGAATTCAGTTTGTGAATAAAGCTGCCTGCCGCATCTCCGGACATGACTCCGATTTTTACCGTGACCGTATGGACTCGGAGCTTTGGCCGGATCTGTATAAATCCTGGGATCCCTATTTAAGCCGCACCATGGAATTCGGTACTGTCGAATCAACAACGGTGGATTTTCCCGGTGTTGACGGCATGGTTGAGCTCAATGTTGTCTATGTTCCCCTTCTTGATGATAAAGGAGAGGTGCAGGAAGTAATGGCAATTACCAGGTAGTTCAGGGGTGGGTTAGGTCTCTTAAGATTTAAGATTACGGGAGTTAAAAATGAAGATAGGTTGCTGTACCAATATGCTTGCCCATGAGAACGATGCTGTCGGTCGTTGGGCTGTTCCCTTTATTGCAGAAGCGGGTTTTGATTATCTTGATCTTCCTGTTGCACAGATGATGGAGCTGGGCGACGCTGATTTCCAGACGCTGCGGAGGGAAGTTACGGCTTCCGGATTGCCCTGCCGGTGCTGCAATAATTTTATTCCCGCAGATATGCGGCTTACCGGTGTGCAGACTCCTGATGCGCAGATACGGGACTACCTCGAACGTTCCCTGGACCGGGTAGCGGCACTGGAAAGCGGGCTGCTCTGTTTCGGCAGTTCCGGTGCCCGGAATGTTCCGCCCGGATTCTCCCTGGATGAAGCCTGGACGCAGCTCGTCTCTTTTCTGTGTATTGCCGGTGAGGCTGCAGCCCGGCGGGGTATAACCATCGTTATCGAGCATCTGAACCGTGGTGAGAGCAATATTGTTAACAGTGTGGCAGAGGGTATTCGTCTCAGCCGCGAAGCAGATCATCCGGCGGTTAAGGTTCTGGCTGACTACTATCATCTTGCTCTGGAAAATGAATCCCCGCAGATTATCAATCAGGCGGGAGACGGGCTTCTTCACTGCCATATTGCCAATCCTGAAGCGAGGGTCTTTCCAAAGCCTGAAGATGGACAGGACTATCGCAGTTTCTTTGATCAGCTTCGCGGTATCGGCTACACCGGGGGTATAAGCCTTGAAGCGTTTACCGATAACTTTCAGGCCGAAGTCAGTGAGACCTGTGCTTATTTGAAGCAGCTTGCCGACGGCTAGGTCAGATTTCGCATGGAGAATGCAGCATTGATTCAGAAGAGGACCCTCATCCCCGGCCCTTCTCCTTATTTTCTCTCTATCAACGGAAATTCATCAGTTATAAGAGGAATATAGCGGACGAACCCTTCGGCGTGGGTAATCTTCCGCTTTACCCAGTTTGTTGCCTGAAAACCCCGGTGAACCGCGAAATGGCCGTAGTAAAAGCCTAACTGCGGCTGACACTCAAAGCGTTTAATAGCTTCCATTTTGGTTTCAAACACATCATCAATATCGATATAGGTATCGGGACTGAAGTTGTTGAACTCCGACATTGGAACAGTGCTCTCAAAGAAGTAGAGGTTGGGAAAAGGGTGGGCCGGGGTATTGGGAAAGGACCCGATCTGGGCTGCGTTGGTTACTGCCCGGATAACCGCTTTGGAGGTTACCTGGTGATCCACATTTGTCGGGTCCTGTTCGTAATGAGTAAGGACTATTTCCGGCCGTATATCGAGAATCCTTCTGGTAAGCTGACGAAGCCGTTCTTCGTCAATAGTCAGAGGATAGTCGTTATATTTAAGAAATTCAATTTCGGCTCCGAGAAAATCCGCGGCAGCCTGGGATTCTTTCTGTCTGATTGCTTCACACTCTTCTACAGTGCCATCCGGATTGTTTATCCAGTAGCTTCCGGATTCTCCTTTAGCTCCCAGGGTAAGGGCAATAATGTGAACCTTCCATCCCTGTTTTATATATTTAGCGATAGTGCCCCCTGCTCTGGTGCAATAATCTGCCGCATGTGCACTGATAACCAGCATGTCTTTATTTCCCATGAAATCCTCCGTTGTTTGATCAGGTGTATCAGATATCAGAATAGCTGATATCTATTTTGTACGCAATAAGGGGCTTTTGTATCGATCCAATAGAGTGTATACTTGTAAGGGCTTACAAAGCACTGTAGAGTCTATTGGATAATTTTCTATAAGGAGCAGCATCATGAAACAGATGACAATCGGGAAATCGGGTATTGAAGCCTCTGTCGTTGGTATCGGCGCATGGGCAATCGGCGGTGACAGTAACTGGGGGCCAAGTGATGATAATGAATCGATAAAGACAATACACCGCGCCCGGGAGCTGGGTATTTCTCTTCTGGATACAGCGCCGGCATATGGACTTGGCCATAGTGAAGAGGTTGTCGGTAAGGCCTTAAAAGGCCGGAGAGATGATTATGTTCTGGCTACAAAATGCGGAATCCGCTGGGATGTAAAAGAAGGCGGACTGCTGATGGAACGGGACGGGGTACGGATTGTCCGGAATGCAAGCCCGAAGCATCTTGCTGAGGAGATAGAAATGAGCCTGAAAAGGCTTCAAACCGATTACCTCGATCTCTATATTGTTCACTGGCAGGCAATTGAAGAGTATCCCATCCCTATCAGCGATACCATGGGCTACCTGATGGATTTAAAGAAACAGGGAAAGATCCGTGCCATCGGGGCTTCCAATCTCAACAGAGAACAGTTTATGGAATATGTAAACAACGGGGAGCTTGATCTTATTCAGGAAAAGTACAGTATGCTCGACCGCCGGGTGGAGTCGGAATTCTTTGATCTGTGTAAGGAACATAATGTAACCTTCCAGGCCTATTCTCCCCTGGAGCGGGGTATTCTTACCGGTAAGTATGGTCTTGATACACCGGTAAATATGGGTCTTGCCAAGAGCAAGATTAAATGGTTTGAGAAAGAGAATCTGGTCAAAATTGTTGAGCTCACGGAGAAATGGAAATCTCTGTGCGACAAGTACAGCTGCACCATGACCCAGCTGGTTATTGCATGGACCGCTTCCCAGGGAACCGGAAGCAATGTTCATGTGCTTGGCGGGGCAAGAAAAATCTCCCAGATAGAGGAGAATGCCCCTGGTGGTGCACTTACCATCGAAGCTTCCGATCTGGCCTCTATGCGCAGGGATGTGGAGGCATTTTCCTGATAGTTTATTCCTGAAGTTATTCAGAAAAGGCAGTCGGCAACGGCTGCCTTTTTCTTCATTAATCTTTCCGTTTTAGTAATCTGCATCCAAGTATAGAAGAAATACTCGGACGGGTAAATTCCATGAATCGGGCAGCCCGTTTTTGCAAAAATGTTATCCATTCACTACTATTCTGGATGAGGAAAGAGCCATAATGTGGAAAAAAATTATCGCCATTGTATTACTGGGGTCGATATATCCGGCATTTGCCGGTGGGATAGCTGACACCTCTCCGGAGCAGGGTAGAACTCTGCGAATAGCCTATATTGCACCTTCTCTGTCTATTCAATTCTGGGCAGTCGTACAGCAGGGAATAGAGCGAGCTGCTGAAGAGTATGGGCCTGCGGAGATTCTTTCCATGGATTCAGAAAATACCTCCGAGATTCAGCTTCAACGGGCCGGGGACGCTATTAATCAGAATGTGGACGCTATTATTATTTCCCCTGTCTCAACCTCTTCCTGTGTTCAGGTGCAGAATGCTGCGGCAGAAGCAGGTATCCCTGTGGTTATTTGTGATATCGGTACCGATTCGGGGGAGTATCTCAGTTTTATTGACTCCAATAACAGTGGAGGCGCCGCTGCTGTGGGTTTGTATCTGGTTACCATGCTGGCCGATCAGAACAGACTGAATGGGCAGGTAGCTGTTATTGCCATATCACAGGAAAGGCGTAACGGGCGTGCCAGAACTGAGGGTTTTATATCCGCCCTTGAAGGAGCCGGTTTGACGATTGCGGAAGTAGTGGAAGCAGAGGATTACTCTGTGTCGGAAGCAGAATCCATAATAAGAGAACTTCTGGAAAAATACCCGGACTTGACCGCGGTTTTTACCCAGTACTATGGCGCCAATATTGCTGTCGGAAGTGTATTGAGTCACAGCTCCCGGGAGATTCTACATGTCGGATTTGACGGCAGTCCCGAAGATGTTCAAGCCATCAAGGATGGTCGAATGGTTGCTGTTTCCATGCAGCAGCCGGTTTTAATGGGACGGGAAGCTTTTTATTCGCTTGTGCGGTATTTTTCCGGCGGGAATGGACAAAAGGAAATTACTGTTCCTACCATTCTGGTGACCAGAGAAAACGTATATGAAATTGAACGGCAGTTAAAAGACAAAGTGTATCCGGATACTGGCCGGTAAGGATATCAGTAGTCTCTCTCTATCTCGATAACCGGTGCGTTAACCGGGATAGAGAGGGTAAAGGTGGTTCCCCCGGTACTGCTGGTAAAACTGAGGGAACCGCCCAGTATATTTTCCGCGCCGTTTCTTGCGATTCTTAAGCCCAGGCCTGTACCTCCGGCATCCCTGTTGGTGGTAAAAAATGGATCAAACACTCTTCTTTTTATGCTGTCATCAATGCCGCTTCCGTTGTCGATCACCTTTATTATCACCTGGTCTTCACGTCGTTTTGTTTCCAGGCGGAGGGTGCCTTTTTCTCCTTCCTTCCAGGCATGGGTAATAGCATTATTAATTAAATTGGTCATTATCTGGCCCAGTACTCCCGGATAGCTGTCCATATAGATTCCCTCATTAAGATCGGTTTCCAGAGCATGGGGCATACGTTTAAGGGTGGGGTGGAGGGTCTGAAGAAGTTCTGTCAGCATCTGATCAAGCAGGAATCTTCGTCTGAGGTTACTGGACTGATCATTGGCAACCTGCTTGAAGCTGGTGAGCAATTCCGCTGTCCGTTCAAGGTTTCGCTGTGCAATCTGCAGGCCCTTTTGCGTATCTTCAAGATACGAGGAAAGTTCGCCTTTTGTGATCCCCGCTTCAATGGATTTGCTGAAATCCCCGGTTTTGTGGCTTACGGTGCTGATTGCCATAATACTGTTACCCAGTGGGGTATTCAGTTCATGGGCCACTCCCGCCACCAGCCGTCCCAGGGAGGCCATCTTTTCGGATTGAATCAGCTCTTCCTGGGTTTTACGCAGGGTCTGCAGCATTTGTGAAAGTTCCGCGTTGCGGCTTGCCAGCTCGCCGGTTCTTCTTTCTACCCGTTCTTCCAGTTGTTCATTAAGGTTTATAAGAGTTCTTTCCCTGTCCCGCACCTTATCCAGCATTGTTTTCAAGGCAAGAGAGAGTTCATTATATTCACGGATATTTGAAACCGGCCAAACCAGATTCTGATCACCTTTAACCACCTTACGGGAAAGATCAATCAGCCCTTTTATGGCTGAACTTTGACGCCGGAGCGTAAGCATGGTAAAAATAGCGGCTACAATCAGTGATATGCTGATTAGGAGAAGTACATCTTTAATGGTGGTTGTTATCAGGGGATTGTTCAGAAATGAGGGGCTTCTCGCGACTATACGCCAGCCGAGCTTCTCTGATACTGCAGACCCCAGCTGAAGCCGCTGGTTATGCCAGGTGTAGAAGCCGGGAATCGCGCTCTTCCATGTTCTGGCATCGGAGGTAAGCAGCATTTTCCCGGCAGTATCGATGATCCCTCCGGAATCTTCTTCCGTATCGGCCAGAAGGTTTCCCTGCCGGTCGAAAATCCATGCCTCCGTATAGGTATCGGTAACCAGGTCCCGGAGGTCTTCTATTAATCGCGGGATCGAGATCTCTGCTATTGTCACATACCCGCTGTGCTGAAATGCTACTCCAATGGTGGCTTCTCCTGTAAGGGGAGAAATGAACTTTTCACTCCAGACTATCAGCTCGGAATCTTTCGCTGACTGATAAAATGGCAGGTTGGAAAAATCATTTCCTTTAACCTCCTGCTCGTGAATGAAGCTGGTGACTATCTGGGCAATCTCAACTACATGTCCTTCCGGCTCCAGGTAATAGATTGCATCGGCCAGATGGTTATCGTAGAGCGCCTGGCGCATAAGGAAGATTCTCTGTTTCTGGTCGGCATCAATAGCAGCGAAGGATAAGATACGGATCTGTTTCTCCACAGAATTAAGAATTCGTTCAGTGTACAGAATACCCTTGTTACTAATGGTATTTAAAGAATGGGAAATTACCCCGGATATCTGAAATACCCGGGCTGTTATAATTGCTCCGCCGGTTATAATAAAATTACTGACCAGCGCCAGAAGCAGACCTAAAAGAACCTGCAGATAGAAGGTTCGTTGTTTCATTTACCAGTCCGGTCTTTAATCCATGTTTGTAATATATCTGCCTCCATGGGACGGCCGGTAAGATAGCCCTGGACCATGTCGCAGCCCATATTGGTCAGGGTTGTATGCTGCTCTGCAGTCTCAACTCCTTCGGCGATGGTCTGCAGGGCCAGGTTTTTGGAGAGAGGAATAATAAGATCCACTATGCGGCCTTTGTTCTCTTCTTCCTGAAGTTTCTGAATAAAAGACTTATCGATTTTGATTTTGTTCACAGGCCACTGGTCAATGGAAGAGAGGGATGAGTAGCCGGTGCCGAAATCATCGATAGCAATACTGATTCCCATCTCGCGGAATGCAGTGAGTATTGAAATAAGTTCCTTAAGGCCGATTGCAGAGACGGACTCGGTAATCTCCAGTTCAAGCAGCCGCGGGGGGACTCCTGTTGTCTCAAGGGCCTTCTTTACGGTTCCAACAAAGTCGGGAGTGCTCAGCTGCTCTGCAGAAACATTTACGGCCATAATGAACTCTCGGGATCCGCTGTCCAGGAGCTGTTTCAGTCTGGTAAGTGCGGTGTACAAAACCCATTCCCCGATGGCAGCGATAATTCCTCCCTGTTCAGCTATAGGAATAAACTCAACAGGAGATATTTCGTTCCCTTCATCGTCCTTCCAGCGCAGCAGGGCTTCAAAGCCCTGGAGATTGCCGTCGGGCATGGAGAACTGGGGCTGATACATCAATCTCAGCTGGTTCCTGGGAATAGCCTGCTGCAGCTTGGTGAGAAGGTTGTTATGTCTGCGAACTGCCGCGCCAATCTCATCGCTGTAGCGGACCAGTTGTGCTATTCCAATACTTTTTGCACGCTTAAGGCTTATTTCGGCGTTGTTCATGGAAATAGTGCTGCTTTCTCCCGGCTGAAGGGGGGCGATTCCAATAGAACAGGTAAGGGTTCGTTCGGTATTCTCCACATCAAGGGTAACTTCAGTCAGAGTTTCCAGTTTTCCATCGTCAAACATCTTCTCCGGACCGACCAGGGTAAATATATCCGCCCCTGCTCTGGCAATAAAAATACGGGGGTCAAACCGTTCTCTGAGGGTTTTGTTCAGTGCCTTGAGCACCGTATCGCCATAGCTGTGGCCGAAGAAATCATTCAGCTGTCCAAACCGGTCAATATCGATAAGCGCAACCCGACACGAACTGTATTCATCACAGTGAGAAAGATCCTGGAGGTATTGATGAAGCATGGCCAGATTGGGAATTTCAAGCAGCGGATCCCGGTAGGCCTGATCCTTTAAAAGCTCAATAAGCCCAACATTCTGGGCACAGAGACTTATATTTTTACAGAATATTTCCAGCAGGTGATGATTTATCTCCTCCATGGTGTTCCCGTTGCTCAGCCAGGTAACAAAGTTTCTGCCCCGGGAAGGTTCGTTGAAATAGAGGGACAGGCTGTTCTGGCTTATATGGGTTCCCTGGGTAGAGAATGCAAGCTGAATCTCTTTCGCTGCCTCCGGATTATCCAGTTCACCTATTTTGTGATTGATAAGATGACGGTATTCTCCAGCCGCGGCAATAATGCGCAAATCATCAAAATTACCGATAGATTCATCTTCATGCTCTTCTATGCAGATAATTCCTTCGGGATCAAGGGAGAGAAACCCCGCCAGCTGAATAATGACCCCTTCGGCAAAATCTTCAATACCGTCTTCCATGATCAGCTGATTACTGGCCTGAATTATCTTTTCCAGCCCCACCTGTCCCGCTTCTATCTGTTTAATCTGATTCCAGGAGCGGATGGATGTGATGATGGCGGTAAGCAGCCTGTCTCTGGTCAGCTCATTCTTTGTTTTATAGTCGTTAATATCGTATTGCGTAATGGTATCAACTTCAGGGACTTGTCCCGGCTGCCCGGTACGGAGAATAATCCGTAGGGCGTGTAATCCAAGATCCTGGCGGATAACCTTCACCATATTGAGTCCGGCATCAGAGCTTTCCATAACCACATCGAGCAGGATCACACAGATGTCAGGGTTGGCGTTCAGAATGGAGATGCCCTCTTTTGCTGAGTATGCATGCAGAAAAGTGATGGGCCGGTTAAATACCAGAATGTCGCGAAGGGCAAATTCGGTTACCTGGTGAACATCAGGTTCATCATCCACAATCAGAATAACCCAGCTGTCATGCCGGGAGTTTGAATGTATTAGCGATTCTTCTTCCTCGGTAAATATATAAAGATCGTCGTCACTCATTGATTCATCCTGATACTAATTATATTTAGATTTTATGGTCCGTCAAATTCAGAAACAGGAATCAAAAAAAGAGAAAAGAGGGTGAAAATCCAATAAAGGGTGATAATTTTTATGCATGAGAGGATCTACAGCATTGATACCGCCTGCCGCCGTACGGCACTGTGAACTTGATGTTTATCAGGCGGCTGAAAATCTGATTACCCATGGTATTCACGCGGAATGTATTGCCTTTATCGATTATCATATCTATTTCCATGAACTTGAAGAACGCCTTAAGGAGGCGGGAATCCGCACACTGGCAGCGCGGAGGCTCCATACAAAGCGCATGCCGGTGGTTGTATTCTATACCGGCACAGAACCGGGTCTTTTAGAGGCATACCGCTCAGCCTATGCGCTTATGGATTCCTGTGAAGGCTGCTGGACCCGGGATGCGGGTTAACCTGCGGAGATAGGTCTCAGAGAAATCACAGCTTTCTCTGAGGTAAAAAAAAGGTTTGCACAATTGAACTCCCTTGTTTTGCCTGTACTTATCGATTATAATGCTTAACATATGTAAAGCTTCAGGGAGCGGGTAATGGGTAAAACGTATAAGAATTGTCAAAGCTGCGGTATGCCGTTAAAACAGGATCCAGCCGGCGGAGGCACAGAAGCTGATGGAGGCAGGAGCAGTATGTACTGCAGTTACTGCTATTCCAATGGTACTTTTGCTCAGCCGGATATGACCATGGAAGATATGAAGACCCTGGTAAAAGAGCAGCTTGTAAAGATGAAATTTCCGAAGTTCCTTGCTGGGATTTTTACCTCGGGTATTCCAAAACTTGAACGCTGGAAGCAAGGATAGAAGCAAAGATAGAAGCAAAGATAGAAGCAAGGGTAAAAGAAAGGATAAGCGCAGTGGCAGGACAGAACCGTGACGAAATAAAACCCGGAATGAAAGTGGCTATTGTTTTGAAAAAAGATCAGAGATCCGGAACCCTTACGGAGGGAACCGTTGCTGATCTCCTGACGAAATCGGCTTTTCACCCCCATGGAATAAAGGTCCGTCTTAGTGACGGACAGGTGGGGCGGGTCAAGGAAATTCTGGACTGATCAGCGACCTTCTCTCTCCGACCCTCACCCCCAACCCCCTCTCCCAAAGGGCGAGGGGGCAGTAGTCGCATTGGATTCTATCCTCCTCCCTCTCCCCCTGGGAGAGGGCCGGGGTGAGGGGCGGATTAAGCCGGCTTGAAGGTAGGGAAAACTCGGATCGGGACATAGGGACGGTTAGAAAGAGGGCCGGGGTGAGTGAAGGCGATACGAAGGGATTGCTGGAATAAGGGATGCATCTCTATGACTTAAGACCCCTTGTAAGCCATTTCAGATTGACATCCCGCACTTCCTGTCGTAGCCTGAATTTATGATTAATTCAGTTGCAGATACCATAACACTCAATAACGCTATAGAAATGCCCGGCTTCGGCCTGGGATGTTTCAAGGCTCTGGGTGATGAAATTTATCAGGCTGTTCGCTGGGCTGTGGATGCGGGCTACCGCATGGTCGATACCGCCACATTCTACGACAATGAAAAAGATGTCGGCCGGGGAGTCCGTGAAAGCGGTGTATCCCGGGAAGAGTTGTTTGTGGTCAGTAAAATGTGGCCGACTTCGTATTCCAACCCTCAAAAAGGGATCGAATTCAGCCTGAAAGAAATGGATACTGAGTATATCGACCTCTATCTGCTTCACTGGCCGGGGACGGATGAAAAGGCACGCTACAAAGCCTGGGAAGCACTGCTTGAATACCGTGAAAAGGGCCGTATTCGTGCTGCAGGCGTTTCCAACTTTACGGTCGCGCACCTTGAAGGACTTATCCGGGAGTTTGGTGAGGCTCCAGCGGTTAATCAGGTGGAACTTCATCCGTGGAATCAGCAGCGGGACCTTTCTGTTTATTGTCGGGAACAGGGCATGGCGGTAACTGCCTGGGGGCCGATCTTCCGGGGCCATTTTTCTGAAGTTCCCTTAATGGATGAACTTGGTAAAAAGTATGGGAAAAGTCCGGTTCAGGTTACCCTGCGCTGGCATCTCCAGAAAGAGAATGTTGTTATTCCCAAATCATCCAATCAGGGCCGCATTGCAGCAAACAGTCAGTTATTTGATTTTGTCTTAAGCGATGAAGACATGGCGCAGATCGATGCCCTGGAGAGCGGCAGGCATTTCGGCTTCGATCCTAATACTTTTGCCGGGTAGGCGGGAGATTTCCTGCAAGGAGTGCCCCACCTGCTCTGATTAGGGGAAATAATTTGTAGTATTCTCGAATCTGCTGTATTATTTTCAAACCAGTTGATTTTCATCCACTGAAGGACCATCCTGTTTCTATCGGAACAAAAGAACGAAACTACAGATGCGGAAAACAATGATTGGTATATCAATCTCAGCTCTTCTCCTGGCAGCGGGGCTCCTGTTCTATCATTTAAGTGCATTACAGGAACCGGATAGACGCCGGCTTGTCTATATAACACCCTCCCTCGAAGAAGGGTTCTGGAGAGCTGCATTAAAAGGTATGCAGAGTACGGCTGAAAGTACCGGAGGAGTTTCTCTGGAAGTTTTTGACTCCGGTATAAATACGGCCAAACAGCTCGAACATGCCCGCACTGCAGTAGAAAAGAAGATAGACGGCATAATCCTTTCTCCCGTCGATACTGTTTCCTGCTCTGATGTTCTTACTATTGCAGAGGCAGCCGGTATTCCGGTGGTAATCTGCGATATAGGTACTGAAACCGGGGAGTATGTTTCGTATATCTCGTCCAACAATCTTGGCGGCGCCAATGCTGTAGGCGGCTATATGTCATCAGTACTGTACTCTGAAAAGCGGGCCGGAAACTCTGTTGTTATAATTGCCATTTCACAGGACAGGTATAACGGCCAGCAGCGAACCGCCGGGTTTCAGGATGCCCTGCAGGGAAGCGGTCTGATTATCCAGAATATTGTCGAATGTCAGTATTATTCAGTGGAAGAGGCCCTGAGACTGGTCAGGCAGTCGGTTCAGAAATATCCCGATCTCACCGGTATTTTCGCGGAATACACCGGAGCTTCCATCGCAGCAGTTGAGGTTCTCAGGCAGGCGGGTAAAACAGAGGATGTCCTAATTGTCGGTTTTGACGGCAGCCCGGAAGAGTATAGACTGCTTAAAGAAGGATCTCTGGCGGCAGTCTCCATGCAGCAGCCGGTCAGGATGGGACGGATAGCCCTTGAAACCATGGTAAAGCATCTTGCTGGAGAAGATGTTGAAACTGAAATTGAAGTGCCTACCATACTGGTTACCCGGGAAAATGCCTTCGAGGTTGAACCCCAGATAAGGGATAATGTGTTTTCTGAGTAAGATTTTTGATCCGCTACATTCTATTAGATCCACTTACCTATATATAATTCCAACTGTGTAAAGTGTGATGTTCCGGGAGTGAGCGGATTATAGTAGTGTCCGGTATGTATGCAGTCTTTTAATGTAATTTGAAATAAAAATTAAAATAGTGTACTGTTGCACACCAAGTATATGAGAAATTGGAGCTTCTATGATGTACCGAATTTTTATGCTAATGATTTTTTGTGCCTGTACTTTCTTAACCGCATGCACCGGCGGTGCTACATCAGATTCTGGCGGAAACGATAAAATAATGCTTGTTTCAAGTAATTGGGGCGATGACTCTCTTATTTTTACCGACGATATCCTGGGCTATACAGACGGAGATAGTGCAGCAATCCGTGCTGTAATTGGTGACCAGACCACAATAGACAGCGGGGGTATTGATTCTGTTGCGGTGGACAAAAAAAGGGCTGTTGTGTATCTGAGGAATTCCGGAAAAATCAGTGTTTTTGAGAATATCAAATCCGCTCAGGGCAATATTGCACCGGACAGAACTATCCGTATTAGTGGCGAAAATATTGCAGGGGGCATTGCTGTAGATTCTGAAAGAGATATTATCTACGTTTCCGACGCCATGAATTATATCTGGATATTAAAGGATGCAAGCTCCCTTGATGGTTGGGTAACTCCGTCCGCAGAATTGTCATACGAAGTTATGTCGCTGTTTATTGATGAGACAAATGACAGACTTTATGCGGGTGCTGATTTTTCAAAAGGAAATGCAATATATGTATTTGATTCAGCAAGTGCTCTTGTTACAGCTGCTTCAGCAGACAGGACCATGACATTTTCTGACGACTTTGATCCTACAGCGATTTGGGTCGATCCGAATTCCGACAGGCTATATACTTGCGATCACGGCGATAGTGCAGCAGGAAACTATCTTTTTATCTATGAAAATGCATCCACTATGGACGGAGCATATACTGTTGATACAGATTCCATAGCAAGAATAGATGCGGAATCTATTTCGCTGATGGTTGACTGTTTTGACAATCTTTATGCCTGGCCTGACAGTGCAACGTATGTGAGAATATATTCCAATGCCAGCAGCCTCAGTGGCGATATTTCCGGACCCGACCGTACAATTTATGATGTTGTTTACCGCGGCTATGGAATCGACTATCTTCTGTATTGATGTGTTTAACAGGTTCTTATGGTGAAACAATTCTATAACTACTGATATAGGTTGAAGGGCTGTCTATTAACAGGCAGCCTCTTTCATTTTAGTATGAGGGCATAATGTATGCGGGAATTGTCATGCACTCTTCAGGTTCAAGGTTCTCCACTCCGGCATCAGCCGGCTGCGGCTCTTTCATGAATTCCACGATATACAATTGCCTGATCTTCCGGAGTGTCACAATAGGTGGTAATTATGCACTTCAGCTCTTCCTGTTTAAGCAGATCATAATACTGAAGAACCGTATCCGACGAGCCGACAATTCTCACATGCAGTACAATTCCTGTTCCGGCAAATGCCTTTCCCAGAAGCTCCGGATTGTTTGGAGAAGGGTCTGTCTGCTTTCCCACAGCCCCATCGGCCATAATCAGGGCAGGGATTGATTTTACCAGCTCCGAGCGTCCGGACCAGTCGCCGCAGGAATGAAACACAGGGCCTTCAAAGGATTGTGCTGCACTCTGCATTGATGTTATGCCGTAGCTGCTGTATTCCCTATCGCTGAACATCAGGATGTTGTCATCACTGAATCCGATTCCATCGAAAGCTCGGGCAGATGCAAAGCCGTGCCCTGGCTTTACCAGTGCATCACCTATAAGTTTAAGCTGCTCATCAAGAAATTCCCTTTCCAGTTCTGCCACCCTGTTAATCAGACTCATAAGATCTTCCGGATGGTCAAAAAGCTCATACATAAAGGCTGTGGAGTTTAAAAGATAGGAGGAGGTTATATTTAAGGGTGACTGAATGTCTGCCGGACTGAGGGGAATTCTTCCTTTTGTCCGGTCAAGAAAATACTCTATCATCTCAAGGGTATGTCTTCCTTCCGGACTCTCCGCCACTGTGGAGACCTCGTTTTCCAGGGCATCTTTTGCAGACATAAATGGCCCTTCCACTGCCGGGGCCTGCCCCTCTTTCCAGATGTAGGGAACTCCGAATGCACCGGCAACAGCGCCTATGCCGTACCATGGCTCCAGAAAATTGGGAATATCAGCGGCATAAGCCATGCTTTTCTGTAATCCCGCCAGCTGGAGTTCCAGGGAGAGTTTCATGTCGCGGCTGGCCCAGGAGAACACTTCCGGAACCCTGAAGCGGCGGTATACGGCAATTCCCTCCCTGGACTGCCAGAATTTTCTGCAGCCTTCAAGAAGGGATGCCTCATAATCGGCATACGCTTCAATATCAAAATCCGCTGCGGACAAAGGGCTGACTGTTGTACCCTGGGAATCAGCAAGTGATGTGTTGAATTCATCTTTCATAGAACTAACCTTTTAAAGAATTTTCAGGAATTTCATCGAGCCACTCAAGGGCAAGGCTGAACCACTGTGCCACATGAGGGTTGGAAAAGCGGTTTTTTTCAGGCTGGTCTACCTCCGGTGTTGCCAGGGATAAGCCGTGAACTCCCCTGGGAAAAATATGCATTTCCACGCTGATCCCCAGTTTATCAAGGGCGGAAAAAAACATCAGGGAGTTTTCTACAGATACCTCGCTGTCTTCTGCGGTATGCCAGAGGAACACCGGTACTGTGTCGGAGCTGACCTGATTTTCCAGGGAGAAATACTCACGCATAGGGCCACTTCCCCCGGTAAGATTCTCCATGGATCCATTATGGAATTTGGTTATCATGGAGATTACCGGATATGAGAGAATTACCCCATCCGGACGGCAGGAGGTATGCCGGGGATGCAGGTGTACATTTGCACCGAACTGGCTGTCCAGGTCCCGCCAGTGTACTCCGAGAGAGGCGGCCAGATGCCCTCCGGCGGAAAATCCGCAGACCGTTAGACGGGCAGAACTGCAAGCCCTCAGTTCGGAAACGGCTTTCCCCAGCGCCAGCAGGGGCTCGGAAAAGAGAGGAGTGGACCGGTGCTTATCTTTCACCGGATAATGGAGCACAAAAGGCTGCCACCCGCGGGCTGCAAAAGCCGCCGCCACAGGATCAGACTCCCTTGGTGAAAGTATCTGATATCCGCCGCCGGGACAGATAATTACGTTGCCTTTTGCATCCGGAACATCCGGAAAAGTCTTAAGAAAATCCGGATAACTCTTATTGGTATTCATCCGGCACTCAACCTTTTCACTCTTCTCCACGCCACTCCACTCCATTCCACTTCCGTATCCGTAATGGGGAATCAGCTTCCTGTAACCAGGGGCATAAGCTTGTTGGGAAGATACATTACAATTCCCGGTACGTAGGAAATAATCAGCAGTACGGCAATCATGATCATGAAAAACGGAAGCAGTTTGCGCACCAGTTTCTCAATGGGTACACCCGACACGGCAGACCCGACAAACAGGGTTCCTCCCACAGGCGGGGTAATAAGGCCGATTCCAAGGTTCAGAATCATAACCACACCGAAGTGGACCGGATCCATGCCTATGGTAACTGCAATGGGCAGAAGTATGGGGGTTGCAACCAGGATGATTGCAGACATATCCATGATAGTACCTAATACAAGCATAATGCCGTTGAGAATAATCATTATAACAATTTTATTCTGGGTCAGGCTGAGAATCCCCTTGGCAACCAGTTCCGGCATATGCAGATAAGTTAATAACCAGCCGAAAACCTGGGAGGTGGAGATTAAGATCATGACTATGGCCAGGGTATTGAGGGACCGTTCCATGAGCTGCCAGATTTTCTTCGGCGTCAGTTCCCGGTATACTATTATCCCCACAAGGATTGCCCATACCACGGCAATGGCGGCAGATTCGGTGGCGGTGAAGATCCCGCTTACTACTCCCACTACAACAATCATAACGGTTATCAGACCCCAGATTGAGTCTGCAAGGGTTCTGAACAGATTAGCAAAATTGAATGCATCGCCTTTGGGGTATTTGTGAATAACCGCCTGTACGTAGCTGAAAATCATAAGGGCAATGCCCAGAAATACCCCCGGAATTATACCGCCAAGAAAGAGGCGGCCAACGGAAACTCCTCCTGCCACCATGGCATACATAACCATGTTATGACTGGGGGGAATCAGCAAACCCTGAACAGAACTTGCCATGGTAATATTGGTGGCAAACTCCTTGTCGTACCCTTCTTCTGCCATCATGGGAATAAGAATTGTTCCAAGGGAGGCGGTATCTGCTGTGGATGATCCGGAGATGCCGCCGAAAAACATGGATGCCATAACATTAACTGTTGCCAGACCGCCGCGCATCCATCCGATAATGGCATTGGAGAGTTTTATCAGCCGGTTGGAAATCCCCCCGGCACCCATGAGCTCGCCGGCAATAATAAAAAACGGTACAGCCATAAGGGTGTAGACATTAACCCCTTTGACCATAAGCTGGGCTATCTGCATTATCGGAAGCCCCAAAAAGAGTACGGTAATAATACTCGATACCCCTATGGCGAATGCGATAGGTACACGTAATATAAGAAACACAAAAAAAGATCCCACCAGGATCGCTGTGGCTGTTGTATTCTGATCCATTACTGCACATCCTCACTTCGTTTTATGGTGCCGGTTGCCTCTTCTATAAGGGCTTCCGCCTCTTCTTCCAGACCTTTACCCACATGCAGCCGTTCTCCCGTGTAAATCCGATGCCAGAAATTGATAAAACGCTCCAGTTCCATCAAAACTATTGCTCCTCCGGAGATCGGGCCGGCCATAAACAGCCAGCTGGATTTTATGGTCATACCGGTAATAATGTTCCGTGCTGCGATATGGGTAAATTTTATGCCGTAAATAAGCAGAAACAGACCGAATCCGAATATGAGAATCTGTCCGAATGCCCGAATAACCGGCATCACCTTGTCGGGTACAAGAAAATCTATGATCTGCATGCGGATATGAGCATCCTTGCGTATTGCCAGCGCAGCGCTGATCAGCGACATGTACACCATAAACATGAGCACCACCGGCTCGCCCCAGGACATCGGTGATTTAATGAAGTAGCGGTTTATAATAACCCAGGATGTTATTGCAACCATCCCGATAAATCCAATCTTTCCTATGGTAAGCAGAATCCAGTAAACAATATCGAAAAACTTCTTGACTGCTTTCATTTCAACTCCTCAAGAACGGAGCCGAAGCAGTTAAGCTTCGGCTCCTTAAGAAAAGCATTCGCAAGCTTTTCCTGCTTACTTGGCAAGGATTGCTTCGTAGTAACTTTCAAGCCCCTTGATGTATTTCAGGACAACCGGTTTTGCCAGTTCCACGTAGGCTGCCTTGTCGGGAACTTCGGAAACCTTTGCTCCCGCAGCCCGGATCTTGTCGATCAGTTCACCATCCAGTTTCTCAATGGATGCGCGGTTATACTGCTCGGCTTCTTTTCCTGCCTGCATAATAATGGCCTGGTCTTCCGCATCCAGCTTGCTGAATACTGCTTCGCTCATAAGAACAATGGAGGGGCTGTAGGTATGTCCCGAAAGAACATAGTTAGGAGCAACTTCATAAAAGTTATTGGAATAATAACCGGAGTAGGGCTGTTCCGCGCCGTCTACTGTTCCTGCCTGAAGGGCGGAATAAAGCTCACCAAAACTGATGGGGGTGGGCTGTACGCCGAGGGCCTGAAAGGTCTCGCTCATCAGCTGGGTGGTGGGTACCCTCAGTTTCAGACCTTTAAGGTCGGCAACGCTTTTAACCTCAATCCCGGGTTTGGTAAAAATATGACGGGCACCTTCATCGAGGTAGAAGAGGCCGACCATGCCGGTACCGGCTTCCTGGGGTTCTTTCAGGAATTCAGCACCGATTTCACTGTTCAGTACATTCCACAGGTGCGCCCGGTCCCTGAAAATAAAGGGAAGACCGAAGAGGTTCAGCTTTTTTACACCGAAATCACCGAGGGAGTTGGTATTTCCCCGGCACATATCGATTGCACCGCCGCCCATCTGAAGAGACTGATACATGGTCTTTTCGTCGCCTAACTGACCGGCAGGGAAAACCTCAATTTTTATACGTCCATCGGTTTTCTCATACACCAGTTCTGCAAACTTGGAATCCACCTGCTCCATAATATGGTCTTTGGGATTAAGCTCAGCAAACTTGAAGGTATAGCTCTTTTTTCCTCCCTCAGCAGCTGCTCCGCTGTCACTCTGGCCGTTGGACCAGGCAAAGGCCGCGATCATCAGGAAAACAACAGAAAGTAATACGATTCTTTTTTTCACAGGAATCCTCCTTTAATTTTGCCGCATGATAATTTCATATCAATTGACAGGTAAAATGGTAGGATGGGTCCGGTGAACACGCTCTATGGAAGATCCTGAAAATGTACGGAATTGTATTTATCTGCTATGCGGTTGTGCTTTAAACATATGCAATTGTATGAATGGGAGGCTTTTTACACCGGTTTCTGGCTGTTTTTCCACTGGGTAGGGGTCATTCCGGTTTCTCTTTTAAACAGTGAGCTGAAGGAGTTAGGGGTTTGATATCCCACATCCAGGGCTATCTCGGTTACTGATTTTTCCGTTCTGTTCAGAAGGTTTTTGGCCTGATTTATACGCACTGTTGTCAGATATTCCGAATAGGAGTACCCGCTGCTTTTTTTAAATATCGTCTTAAAATAGGATTCGCTTATACAGACGGCCTCGGCAACATCGCTCACCGAAATGGCTTCTGCAAAGTGTTCGTTCATATACTCTTTTGCCTTTACTACCAGATTTTTTGATCGATTTGAGTGGGAACGGGAAACTATATGGATAATATCTTCCGTTCTGGATTTCAGCCACTCCAGAAGCTGTCCCTGGCTGCGGACAATCGCCGACTCAAAAAACAGCTTTTCGCTGAGCTCCAGCAGGTCGTCCACGTCGCCGCCCCCGGCAATGGCAGATTCAATCATGGTACCCAGCAGTTCATAGGTACGGACTTTCTGCAGTTTATCTGTTTCACTCCCGTAATTGAAAAGGCGGCTTATAAGCTGCTTCAGCTGCTCCTGTGCTTTTGATCCGTCTCCCATGCGGATTGCTGTGAGAAACGCGTTCTTTTCTTTCTGAGGATACTCCCGGCGGGGCTCTTCGTCCTGAATATCGGTAATATGGATAACCTGCCCGCCCTCAATACGGTTGGCGTACTCCACTGCGGTGACCGCTTCATGGTAGGAGCTTTTAAGATCCTCCAGTCCGGCGCAGGTCCGGCCGATTCCAAAGTCAAAGTTCTTAAGCACATTCACCGAATTTTTCAGGGTTTCACAGATGCGGATAGTTTCACTTCGGGAGGTGTCCCCTCCGGTATTAATATAGAGGCATATCCCGAGCATGTCGGTGCCTATATGCATCAGGATGTACTGATTTACCCCGAGGATTCTATCCAGAACACCGGAGGTCTCCCGCAGGAGGAGATCGTTAATGCCCTGGGAGTTCAGATCGAACTTTTTACCGGAGAAATTTTCTCTCAGTACAATAAAGGTGTTTATTTCTTCCGGTATATGGAGGAGCTTCAGCATATCGGCTACCTGCTGATGTATCTGCACATCCAGAGAGAGGTCCTGTATAAGATCCTCCCGGATATAGGCGACAACCTGCTGCATTCTTTTTCGGTTTTCCCGGATATCCAGGGCTACGCCGTAGCCGAGAAATGTAACGCTCACAAGGGCACCTACATAATAGATCCACCACATATGTACCAGTGCACCGCAGAAAAAGGTAAAGGCAAAGACCAGTTTTCCCGTGTTGTACAAATACACCATTTTCAGGTTTACATTCCCGTCTCCCCGGTACCTTCTTGCACGTACAATCTTGCTGATGGAGTCTATCAAAAGAATAACTGCCAGCATCATATAGATACCGGTAGTAACCTCTCTGCCGTAGAAGGGGGGGGTAAAGCTTGGCGTTACGGAGTCAAAAACTTCCAGGCTGCCGATGGTGAATATCACCTCTGCACCGGTGGTTGTCAGGGAGTTGAATATTCCGTAGATAACACCCACCACGGTGCCGGTCAAAAACAGCGGCCAGACCCGGGGTCTCCGGTTTCTTTCGGGGCGGGCGAAATCCGCCAGAATAACCATGGGGATTGTTATGGTGCAGTACAGGAATGTTCTGATGTTATTGATAACAAGGGGAACCGGATACCCGCCGGAGAGTATCTGAACGGGTCTGCCGAACAGAAACAGCCCGAAGGAAATAAGAAAAATGGTGAAGTACCGGATGGAGCTGGTTTTCGATTCCTCTATAAGGGAAAAGTAGAGGAAATAGATAAAGAGGATAATCCCGGACAGCGCCGGGACCAGTATGTTTCCGAATATCTCGAAAGCCGGCATAGGCTAACAGAATATCATGAAAGTACGGAATAGGAGAGTATAGTTTTTTTAGTGCTTGTTTCTGGTGGAAATGTCGGAAAATCTCTCACGGAGACTGCAGAGTTCTGAGAGGTGCGGAGTTGTTCAGTTGCCTGGGCTGCTCAGTGTACCCCGTTGCTAGGGTATATTAGCTGTTAGACCTGGTCCAGCGGATTCTCCCACTTGATATCCTTATACCGCGAAAAGTCCGAGTCCGTTGAGCAGAGAATCAGCCCGTGTTCAATTGCCAGTGCTGCAAGATGGGCATCGGGAAGGTCGTTGGATTTTAACTGAGTAGCCTGAAGTATTTTCTTCATAAAACCGGAATGATTTCTTGATGGCTGGGGAATAAAAGCGGTTTCGTTTCCAAGCCATGCTTCAACCTGGTTCCAGGCCTCAGGTATCGAAGCCGGGAACTCGTAAATCCGGGGATTGGTTACAATTCTTACAAAGGCTAACAGGCTTGGCCAGGGAAATCCAATCTTCTGCATTCCGTTCAGGTGTCCATCCAGCCACATCTTGCATCTTTTATGGTGTGGTGAGCTTGTATCGAAAGCGTAAATGAGTATATTGGCATCACAAAGCCTCATTTGAAGTCATCACCTTCGGCAACCGCGAGAACCTCAGAAATATCATCGATTCTGTCGTATCGGCATTTTCCCAGGGCCTGTCCCTCAGTTGTGAAAAGCCTTTTCTCCGGTTTCCGGGCAATCTGATCCAGCCCGAGACGAAGCAGATCGTTGATCAGCTCTTTCCTGGGCTGTCTGCGTTCCCGTATAAGGTTTTCGATGCGGACGGCAACGTCGTTTTCGATGGTCAAGGTGGTTCTCATGTTTCAAATTTAGTAGTTTGATGCTTTGATGTCAATGGTAAGGTGTTGTGGTGCGGTGCTATGTCTTCTCTTCCAACCCTCACCCCCAAGCCCCCTCTTCTTTCTTTATGACAGGAGAAGGCGAGGGGGCAGTGGTCGCAGAAAAGACAATAAAAAAGACCCCCCGCAAAAGCGGGGGGCCGTAAATGGTACATAAAAACTGCCGCAGGGCAGGTGATTACATGATATCGCCCATCTTCTTGAAGAAACTCCACCGGTGCTTGGCGTCTTCTTCCGCCTGTGCAAAGAGTGCTTCCGCTTCGTCCGGTGCAGTCTTGAGCAGTGCAGTGTAGCGTCTCTCACTCCGGATGAAGTCCTGGTAGCTTTCTGTGGGTTCTTTGCAGTCCCAGCTGAACTTGGAACCTTCTTCCATTGTGGGGTTGTAGCGGTACAGAGGCCAGTAACCGCAGTCAACGGCTCTTTTCTGCTCAACCTGGGTTTTCATCATATCGATACCGTGGGCAATACAGGGAGCGTAAGCGAAGATGATGGAAGGTCCATCGTATGCTTCAGCTTCCATAATGGCTTTCTGAGCGTGGTTTCTGTTGGAACCAAGTGCAATGGATGCAACATAAACGTAACCGTAGCTCATGGCCATGAGGCTCATGTTCTTTTTACCCAGTCTCATACCGGCATTGGCAAACTTGGCAACCGCACCGATAGGTGTAGCTTTTGATGCCTGTCCACCGGTGTTTGAGTAAACCTCGGTGTCGAGAACCAGGATGTTGACGTTCTTGCCGGCAGCAAGTACGTGGTCAACACCGCCGAAGCCGATGTCATATGCCCATCCGTCACCACCGATGATCCATACAGACTTGTCTACAAAGTAGTCCTGAAGCTCAATAATCTTGGCCAGGGTTTCGTTGCCTGCAGCGTCTTTGGGAAGAGCAGCCTTAACAGCATCCTGAGCGTCGATTGCTTTCTGACTCTTGTCGTCCCACAGCTCAAGAGCGGCTTTAAGGGCGCTGGTCAGTTCGGGAGTAGTTCCCGCAGACAGAAGAGTGTCTACCTTGTTCTTCAGAAGAGTTCTGTTGGAATCAACAGCAAGTCTCATACCGAAACCGTACTCGGCATTGTCTTCGAAGAGTGAGTTACCCCATGCGGGTCCGCGTCCCTGCTCGTTCTTGGTGTAGGGAATTGTGGGGAATGTTCCGCCGTAGATGGAAGAACAACCGGTTGCATTTGCTGCAAGAATGTTCTGTCCGCAGATCTGGGTTACCAGCTTAACGTAGGGAGTTTCACCACAACCGGCACAAGCACCGGAGAACTCAAACAGAGGCCGTCTGAACTGCATTCCCTTCATGTTCTCTTCGGAAGAACCGTCGAGAGCACCGTAGGGGAGGGGCTCGAAGAACTTCTCGTTCTCGTGCTCGCCAAGGGCTCTTTCTTTATCAAGGGTGGAGAATACAAGGGCCTTATCCTTTGCAGGACAGGTTTCGATACAAACTCCACATCCCTGACAGTCGTCAGTGTAAACCTGAACCTTGTACTCGAGCTCCATGGTCTTGGATGCCTTGTACTTAACGGTCTTGAAGGTTTCGGGTGCACCGGAAAGATCTTCGGGTTTAATCTGTTTTGCCCGGATAGCAGCGTGGGGACAGGACTGTACACACTGGTTACACTGAATACAGTTGTCGGGCTGCCACTGGGGTACACGGGGTGCAACACCGCGTTTTTCCAGCTTGGTGGTTCCGGTGGGAAGCACACCGTCGAAGCTCATGTGAGAAACGGGGATATCGTCACCCTTCATCAGCATTGATTTCTCAATGATGTTTTTGGTGAAATCATCTGCATCAGCAGGAATAAGAGACTCGGGAACATAGGACTTGGTGATGGAGGAGGGAACCTTAACCTCGATCAGTGCAGCGGCAGACTTGTCTACAGCTTCCCAGTTCATCTTAACAATGTCTTCACCCTTTCTGCTGAAGGTTTTCTTGATAGCGCCTTTAAGGAGCTCAATTGCCTGTGCCTCGGGGAGAACACCGGAAATCTTGAAGAAAGCAGCCTGCATAACAGTGTTGGTTCTGTTGCCGAGACCAACATCTTCAGCCACCTTGTAGGCGTTCATGGCGTAGAACTTTACCTTGCGGTCGATGATAATCTGCTGCTCTTCCTTGGTAAGGCTGTTGAAGATCTCATCCTCGGGAACTTCGGTGTTCAGCAGGAATACTCCGCCTTCTTTGATAGGTCCGAGCATGTCATAACGGCCGATGTAGGCAGGGTTTGAACATGCAACGAAGTCAGCCTGATCAATAAGCCAGGGCATGTTTACCGAGGACTTACCGAAACGCAGGTGAGAAGTGGTAACACCGCCGGACTTCTTTGAGTCGTATACAAAGTATGCCTGAGCGTTCATGTCGGTGTTGTCACCGATGATCTTGATGGAGTTCTTGTTGGCACCTACAGTACCGTCAGAACCGAGACCCCAGAACATACCGCTGAAAATATCAGAAGCAGAAACGTCAATGATCTCTTTTACTTCGATGGATTTCTTGGAAACATCGTCGTTGATACCTACGGTAAAGCCGTGGAAGGCAGCACCGTCGAGGTGATCGAAGATTGCTTTTACGTGTGAGGGGTTGAACTCTTTGGAGGAGAGACCGTAGCGGCCGCCGATGATTTCAATTCCCTTTCCGTTAAGAACAGTAACAACGTCTTTGTAGAGGGGCTCACCGAGTGATCCGGGCTCTTTGGTTCTGTCCATAACGGCAATCTTTTTAACACTTGCAGGAAGTGCATCAACAAAAGCCTTGGCAGAGAAAGGTCTGTAGAGACGAACCTTGATCACACCGACTTTTTCGCCCTTGCCGACGAGGTAGTTTACAGTCTGCTCAGTGGTGTCACAGGCAGAACCCATGATGATGATTACCTTCTCTGCATCGGGTGCACCGACATAGTCAAACAGGTGGTACTGGCGGCCGACCTTGGAAGCAAGGAGGTCCATGTACTCCTGAACAACTTCAGGAATGGAATCGTAAATGTTGTTGGTGGTTTCACGGCCCTGGAAGTAAACATCCGGGTTCTGTGCAGCAACCTTGACAACAGGTTTTTCAGGACGCATACCCCGGTCGCGGAAGCGCTCGATGTATTTGGGGTCGATCATCTCTTTGATGGTATCGTAAGAGATCTCTTCAACCTTCTGGATTTCGTGAGAAGTTCTGAAACCGTCGAAGAAAGCCAGGAAAGGAACCTGGGTCTTCAGGGTTGCCAGGTGGGCAACAACGGCCATGTCCATGGTTTCCTGAATGGAGGAAGCAGCGGTCATGGCAAAACCGGTGTTCAGACAGGACATAACGTCTGAGTGGTCACCGAAAATTGACAGGGACTGAGCCGCAAGAGACCGTGCGGAAACATGGAAAACTGTCGGAATCATTTCTCCGGCAATCTTGAACATGTTGGGGACCATCAGAAGGAGTCCCTGGGATGCGGTAAAAGTTGTGGTCAGAGCACCACCGGAAAGAGCACCGTGAACGGCACCGGCAGCACCGGCCTCAGACTGCATTTCCAGTACATCGACTTTCTTGCCGAATACGTTTTCTCTGTTCTGGCTGGCCCAGGCGTCAGCATACTCACCCATGGGTGATGAGGGAGTTATGGGGAAAATTGCAGCTACTTCACTGAAGGCGTAGGCAACATGGGCTGCTGCCGCATTACCGTCAATGGTAACCATTTTCTTCTCAGGCATTATAGCTATCCTTTATATGTGGGATTTGTAACAGCAACGATTATAGAGGAAAGACCTTTTATCTTCAAGGCTAAGCCAGATTGGTAAGACCAAAAAGTCGATAATTTCTTACTGTTTTCTCATATTTCGGGCGCCCCCGGCACCTATTTTACTCTTGGGTAAAATAGGTGCCGGGCCGGGTCGACTCCGGGGTTCCGTGCTCCGCACCCCTGCACCAATCCCGGGTACTGGATTGGTGCAGGGCCCTCCGTGCCCCTGGCGCATCGACGTGGAAAGCTCGAACTGTCTATCTCCCTCTCCCCTCTTGTATAAAAATGGAGAAGTCCGGGGTGAGGGGGAGATGCAGCTGAATAATAGCGGGGGACTACTACCATAGCTTCAGACGGTTTCCAGCAGGTACCTTCCGATTTTTCTGTATACTCCCGTTCGGCAGGTAGATTTCCTATCCGAAATCCTGAAATTTGATTTTCCCGGGGATATATTTGCATCCAAGTTTAATAAAAAACCGGAAAACCCTGTCTCCTGATTATGCTTCCTTCCGGGATTCCATAAGGAGAAAAACATGAAACACAAACCTCACCTGTTTATTCTGTTTTTGCTAACAGTACTTTTAGCTGTGTCCTGCGGAGGCGGCGGTGCAGGGAGTTCTTCATCCCACTACACAAACAATCTGTACTCCCTTGTTGGCGATTGGACTGTCAACAATGCCGCCTCCTATGATTACTCCGGGGGTATGTCTTTGGCTGCTGACAGCAGCTATGTTGTCTTCGCCGGAATTTCGACGGGTCTCGATCCGGACCCGATCTATCGTTATGCTCATGACGGAACCAGTATCGCGGATTTCACTAACTGGTTCGTTACCAAACCGGATCAGCCGACAGCTGTTACCCTGGTAGGTGGTGATCTCTATATTGCAGATAAAAACAACCACCGTTTTGTAAGGAAAAATGTTGTCTCATATGTAAGTGCTGAAACTGTAATTGAGTCCCGCAGTTCGGATCCTCTCCTGGCGTATGCTCTGGCTTCGAATTCGAGTTCCCACTATTTTCTCTGGTTTGGTTCAACCGCCAGCCATCGGCTGGAAAAGACCGATCTGGATGGATCGCCCTACGATTCCCGTACCTTTCCCGTTTCCAATGACTGCGGCAATGCATTGGCACTGGATTCTTCTGGCAATTTATATGTCGCCTATTCCTGGGATGGTGACGTACGAAAGTATTCTTCCCTGTCCGCAGTGGGAGTTTCTTTCGGAGGCAGTATCCTGTCATCGCCACATGATCTGGCAATTAACTCCCATGATGAAATCCTGGTTATAGACGGCTATACCTGTATCTCAGTCTTTGATACATCCGGAAATTACAAGGGGTCCTTCGGCAGTTTCTCATCCGCCCTTGGCCTGGCGGTTTACGGTGACTCACTGTGGGTTGCGGACTATAACGGGGGGAATGAAACTATTTACCGGTTCAGCCGCAACTGAACATCGGCGGTCTATCCATTGCAGCAGGTGCAGAGAGGATAAGCGGCATCAGAAAGGAAATAGAACCCGCTCTTCTATTCCACCGGCAGAATAATTTCTATTCCGGCTCCGCCCAGAGAGCTCTCCACAATTCCTACTGTTCCGCCGTGGGCCTCGGCAATCTCCTTTACCGAGCTCAAGCCAAGTCCGATGCCCCGGCTGTTTCTGCCTTTGTCTCCCCGGTAAAAGGGTTTGAAGAGGTTGGGGGCATCATTCGGGTTTATGCCGGGGCCGGAATCTTCGATACGGATACAGAGCTTTCCTTCCTGCATATCCGAATAGGCACGGATTGCAGGTGATTCTCCGCTGTAGCGGACGGCGTTATCCAGCAGGTTCTCCACTGCCCGGGTAAGCATTTTCCGGTCTCCCTTTATGGAGATTTCGTCTGATAGTTCTATTGCAGAATTAAACATAACCTTGCGAGATTCCGCTTCCAGACTGTAGCGCTGTAACAGTTCTTCAAGAAACTCCTTTACCCCGATGGAGGTAAAGCCCCGCTGCCAGCCTTCGGTGGATATTTTTGTCACCTCTATAAGCTCGGTAATCCGTTCTTCCAGAAGATCGGTTTTTTCACGGATAACCCTGTAGTAACGTTTTCTCTGTTCTGCATCGTCTACCAGACCGTCCTCCATGGCTTCCACAAAGCCCCGGATGGATGTAAGGGGTGTTTTCAGGTCGTGGGAGACGGACATAATAAACCTGGACTGCTGGAGCTGGTCTTCCTTGAGCCGTTTTCTCATCCCTTCAAAGGCTTCAAATACCGGCTTCAGCTCCGGATCATTGGGAACCGGCACTTCCCTGGACAGATTTCCCATGCTGATTTCTGCTGCTCCTTTTTCAAGACTGCTCAAACTGCGCCGCAGTGAGATTAGAAAACGGCCGCTTATCAGAAGGGGAATCAGAATAATAAATATAAAAACTACCGTAAGGGTGGTCAGGGGGTCACCCAGAATATAGAGCAGTGGTTTTTCCCGTTCAAAGCTGAAAAAAACGAGTCCCGGTGTACCTCTGTAGGTAAACAGGGCATTGCCGATGGTTATGTGTCTCTGGTCGCGGTTCAGGGCTTCAAGTATCTCAAGCCCCCCGTGGCGGAACTCCATTTCGGAGTTGTCCAGGTTGTTCTTTTCCATAAACTGCTGGACCCGGGGGCTCACATATACGGGATTGTCCTTTCCGTATATTACAATCAGCACCCGTTCTTCAATCTCTTTCGGGGCGATGGTGCCGTCTATAATCCGGTGCAGGTCTTTTGTTACAAAAGGGGGAGCGGCGGTTATTTCCTGGACCACTGATTCTTCTGCTGACAGTTTGAAATAGAAATAACCCATTACCGGCAGGGTAAGGGGTACCAGCGCAACAAAAAGAAAGAGAAGGTTGAAGCGGCTGCGCAGGGTCATTCGCCTTCCTCCGGTGCCAGCATATAGCCGAAGCCTTTCAATGTGAGTACCAGCCTGGGGCTGGCGGGGTCTTCTTCAATCTTGCGCCTGAGACGCTGGATATGTACTGCAACTGTGGCAATATCGCCGAATTCGTTTCCCCAGACTGTTTCATAGAGCTCTTCGGAGCTGCGGGCCCTTCCCCGGTGTTTTGCCAGGTCGATGAGCAGTTCAATCTCCTTGGGGCTCAAGGCCATGGTTTCCGGTGCACCTTCGCTGCGTACTCTCCGCAGCATCCGTGCTTCCGCATCCAGACGGTATTCTCCGATGCGAATCTCTTCACGGTCAGAGGTGTAAACATTGCGCCGGCGCAGATGGGCCCGCACCCGGGCAGAAAGTACCTTGGGAGAGAAGGGTTTCGGTACAAAGTCGTCGGCACCGAAACCGAAGCCCAGGATCATATCCGCATCGTCTGTCCGGGCGGATACAATGATTACAGGAAAGGTATAATCCCTGCGCAGGGCCTGAAGCACCTCGTAGCCGTCCATTCCCGGGAGATTTATATCGAGGATCACCAGATCGATATCGCCTCCGGCAATCAACCTGAGACCTTCTTCTCCGGAACCGGCGGAAACTGTATTAATTCCTTCCTTTGTAAGATAAAGGGAGATTATTTCAGCAATTTCCGGTTCGTCTTCTATTACCAGTACCTTGGCCTGCATATCCTGCTCACTATAGCATGAAATCCGGGGGAATTCTCTCGTGGAGTGTTCCTAATCGGATCGTTACTAATATTAACCTCAATCCTGTGAATCCGACCCTCACCCGGGTAAGAGGTATCTCTCCTACTCCGGCATCAGCTCATACGCCTCGGGGGTCACGAAAGCGCTGATTCCGTTGTTCGGGTGAACCTGCCGCATCTCTGTGAGAATGGACTTTATAACAGCCGTCTCTTCCTCTCCTGTGTACAGAATAAACAGGGAGTTTTCCTCCGGCCATACGGCGGTACCCATGCGGGGCCCGGAGGCCCCGTTTCCAAGGACGCCCCGCATCAGGGTAAAGGGGCGGTCCGGCAGCTGTGTGTACAGCCGTTCGATAAAGATATCTTCAATGGTCTGATCAAGCATAATGTCTATACGGTTCATATCTTTGCCTCCAGGGCAGTGCTTTTTACCTGGTCTTTACGGTAGAAAAGGCTGTAGAGTACCGGTACAAATACCAGGGTTATCAATGTGTTTACCGAAAGTCCGCCGACTACAGTCATGGCGAGGCCCTGCATCTGCATTCCCTCTTCTCCGGCAAAGAATGCCAGGGGAACCATGGTGGCAATGGTTGTCATGGTAGTCATCAGTATGGGCCGCAGCCTGCTGACTCCACCCTCAAGACAGGCATCGTAGAGGGAGCTGCCCCGCTTTCTCAGCAGGTTGATATAGTCAACCAGAACGATTCCGTTGTTTACAACCATTCCCGAGAGCATTACCACGCCGATGAGAGCAATCATGTCGAAACTCAGGCCGGTAATCAGGAATATCCCGATTACACCGATGGCAAGCATGGGCATGGCCAGAACTATAATAAAGGGAGCCCTGAGGGATTCAAACTGGCTCACCATTACTCCGAATACAAGCAGTATTGCGATGGCAAGAACCTTCAGCAGTACACCGCCGGTTTCGTTTACATCCTGCATTTCTCCCTTGTAGACCAGAGATATGCCCGGGTCCGGGGGAAGTTCTGAATCAAGGAGATCGCGGATTTCAGATTCTACAAAGTTCGCTTTTGCTCCCTGGGCCAGGTCTCCCGAAAGGGTAATTGTCCGTTCCTTGTCGGTATGGGAAATCTTGGTGGGCCCGGTGTTCTGAACCAGCGAGGCAAAGCTCGATACGGGAATCTTGCTTCCGGAACTGTTCAGGACAAAGAGGCTTTCCAGGTCTTTAAGGGTACTACGGTCATCTTCGTTCAGCCGGAGTACTACATCGTAGGTATCCTCGTTTTCGTCGGTCAGGGTTGTGGCGGTATAGCCGCTTATCTGGTAGTAGATCTCCTGGGCAACGGAGTTGATGTTCAGACCGAGGTCGTAAATCTTGTCCCGGTCCATAACAATTTCCCACTGGGGAAGACCGTCGCTCATGTCCAGAGACACTTCTGTCAGGTTGGGAACCTTCTCTTCGATCAGCTCCTTTGCAGATTCTGCGTAGGCCATCAGCTCGTCCAGGTTATCGCCCTGAACCAGAATATTGATATCTCCTGAAGCCATGGGACCCATACGGCCGCCGAAGCTGAAGCTTGCGTCGGGATAGAGGCTGAAGTAGCCCCGCAATACGGTCTTGATATCTTCGGTGCTCATGGTGCGATCTGCAACGGAAGGAAGAATTACCGTCAGTTTACCCTGATATGAAGTACTGTTGGATCCTGAAGTAATACTTATGCCGGCATACCCGTCAATATCCTTTTCCGCCATGGCCAGAATTTCATCCAGTACCTCTTCGGTGGAATCCAGGGATGATCCCAGGGGGAGTTCCACATTCAGACTGATACTCTCACTCATACCGGAGGGCTGCAGGCTGAGTCCCAGGTTGGGAATCTGCAGCAGTGCCAGGGTCAGCAGAACAAGAAATGCACCGGCAGTTACCAGACGGTTTTTCAGTGTCCAGGAGAGGATGCCGCGGTACTGTCGGGTGATCCGGCTGAGTACAGCCTCAATGGCACCGTCCAGAACCTTGAGAAAGCCGTTGCGTACCGGTTTTTCCGAACGGATATGAATACTCAGATAGTGGGTGGCCAGGACGGGCACCAGCAGAACCGCAACAAAAAGAGAAGAGGTAAGGGACATAATAACCGTAAAGGCCATACTGCCGAAGATTGTGCCCATAAAACCCAGATCATTCTTGAAGAGAACTATGGGAAGAAATACCGAGATTGTGGTAAGGGTAGAGGCGGTAATGGCGGTAATCATCTCCTTGGTGCCGAAAAGTCCGGCAGCCAGCAGCCGTTCTCCCCGCTCCCGGTGGGAGAATATGTTTTCGATTATTACAATCGAGTTATCCACGATCATTCCCACACCAAGGGTTAGTCCGGTAAGGGCAACCAGGTTGAATGTGAGTCCGCCCAGGCTCATTCCCATAACAGTAATCAGAATAGATACAGGAATGGTAATGGCGATTATGAGGGTACTTTTTATCTGTCGCAGAAAAATGAGCAGAATAAAGACCGCAGACAGGATTCCCAGCATGGCGGAGCTCATTACAGAACTCAGGCTGTCACTGATGGTGGAGGATTCATCGGAAGTTATCAGGGTTGATACACCGTCTGGAAGCTCGGTTGCAATCTCTTCCAGGGCGGCCTTAAGGTCGGAAGCTACCTCTACGGTGTTTGTTCCGGTCTTTTTATAGGCCTGCACCTGAATAGAAGGAAGACCGTCCAGGTAGACCCGGCTGCTTTCGTCCTCACTGGCAAAGCTGATGTCCGCAATGTCCCGGAGGTACACCTTGTGTTTCTCGCCGTCGGAGGTGACGCTTGTTATCAGGGTATCGCCTATCTGCTCGATCGAATCGTAGGTTCCGGATGCACGGATCTGATATTCGATGCCGCCGGTTTCGGCGCTTCCTGCACCGAGGGTAAGATTCTGGGTACTCAGGGCGGAGCCTACGGATGTCATTGAAAGACCGAAAGCGTCCAGCCGGTTTTTAGCTATGGAAACGCTGATAATGCGGTCCCTTCCGCCGGTGATCTCCACGTTTGATACATTGGGAACCTGCTCAAGCTTCGGCTGAATTACCTCTTCGGCAATGTCATAGATCTCTTCTATGGTGCGGTCGCCCTGCACGGATATACTGAGAATAGGCTGGGAGTTCGGGTCAAACTCCATCATTATCGGTTCATCCGCATCATCGGGGAGGGAGTTTGCTATGCGGTCAATCTTGTCCCGCATGTCATTCTTGATCGCCTCGAGGTCCGTTCCGTATTCAAATTCCAGAAGAATAGAGGAGCTTCCTTCGGTTGAGGTGGAAGTCATGGATTCCAGCCCTTCAAGGGTAAAGAACTGCGCTTCAAGTACATCCGTGAGTTCGCTTTCCACCTCTTCGGCTCCGGCGCCGGAGTAGCTGGTCCGGGTAAACACAACGGGCATATCTGTGTCGGGAAAAAGGTCCACCGGCAGGGTGGAGACCATAAAGAGCCCCAGAAGGGTCAGCAGGACAAAGACGGTAAGAACCGTCAGGGGCCTCTGGATAAGGTTTTTAAGCATTGTCTGCCTCCACGTTGCCTGAGACGGACAGACCTTCGGATTCGCTGATTACCCGTATTGCCGTACCGTCGGTGAGCATGCTCATGCCGGAAAAGACAATGGTGTCGCCTTCGTTCAGTCCGCTGGTAATTTCGCTTATACCGTCCACAGTCAGACCTGTCTCAACTTCGGTCATGGAGACGCTGGAGCCGGATACAACAAATACATAAGTGCCGCCGGAGCGCTCGATAACAGCAGATTCGGGTACCTTGAGGCTGTTTTCCTTTGTCTCGAGTACCAGGGTAATATCCGCAAGCATACCCGCTTTAAGACCGCTGGTATTGCCGGTCAGGGCCAATCGTATTTCCATGGTCCGGGATGTTGTATCTACAACGGGGTATACCATACTTACCCGGGCTTTTATACTGCGGCCGGGAATTGCGTCGGTGGTGATCCATGCAGTCTGTCCTGTTTCCACCCGGTTTACATATTTCTCGGAAACCCAGGTTTTTACCTCCAGGCTGTCGAGCCTGCCGATTTTCAGTACCGGGACAGAGGTGGAAACTGTTTCCCCTTCATCGGTGAAAATTTCCGTTACTGTACCGGATATTGGAGCTTCCACCGGGCTTTTACTGTAATCCGCTCCCGGGCGGCTGGGGTCGACCAGGGCAAGACTGCTGCCTGCCTGTACAAACTCACCGGTGTGTACGGTGATTGATGAAAGGGTACCCGCAACATCGGGATATACTTCAATAGAGGAAGCCGCTTTCACGTCGCCGGAGATGCGGATGTAGTCTTCAAGGGTTCCTGCGGTTACCGGCATGGTTTTTACCGGAACTGTTTCAATCTGGTCTTCGAGGCTTAAGCCTCCCTGCTGTCCGGGAAATCCGGGGAGTGATTTTCCCGAGGATGCGAAAAGAAAAAACCCTCCGGCTACTGCAAGCAGGGCGATTAAAATAACAAGTCCTTTATGGTTCTTCATATATAACTCCTTGGTTGTTCTTTTTATTGTTCAAGCAGCTCGGCTGCATCGGTGTTCAGTGCATATTCAAGATCGAAAAGTGCGGTCAGGTAGGTGAGCTTTTCTGCCAGAAGGTTCTGCCGCGCACTGTTCAGATCGTCCTCGGCTTCCTGGAGGGCCAGGAATTCCTGGGTTCCCCTGCGGTAGCCTTCTTCGGTCAGTTCGTAGGCACGTTCGGCTACCTTGAGGCTCAGTTCCAGGGATTCAAGATTCAGCAGAGAATTTTCAAGGTTGTCATAAAGCAGTGCTGTTTCTGCCGCGGCACTCTGTACAGTCTGGCTCCGCTGTTTTTCCAGTACCGAAAGAGTATTCTTCTGCTCTGTAATACTTGTTTTGACGGAAGATCCGGGAAGCCAGCTGTCGATGGGAATGCTTACGGCAAGACTCAGGCTGGTGGTGTCTGACCATGGATCACTGAATCCGTTTTCCCAGGTGCTTCCTTCCAGAGGATCATAGGCGGATTCTGTATAGCCTGCGCTGAGTACGATGGAGGGGTAAAAACCCTGATGAACAGTACTGTCCAGGCTTATTTCCGCTTCTGCCAGGCTGTTGTCCAGGGCCGCAACATCAAAATTACTGCTCATATCGGCTGATCGGCGTACAATGGCATCTGCATTTTCAGGAAGCTCGATGCTGCCTTTCAGTTGAATCTCACTGCTGTTCTCAATACCTAAAAGAAGAAAGAATGTGCTCCTCAATTCCCGGTAGCTGGTTTCAAGAGATGCGATGGTGGGCTCCATATTTTTCCACGCAACCTGGGTTGTAAGCAGTTCCAGTTCGGAGATCCTGCCGTTGCGGTAGTCTGTGAGGGCAAGTTCATATTCCGCTTTCAGTGTTTCCATGCTCTGTCTGTTGAGCTCAATGGCTTTCTCTGTGTACAGAAGATTGTAAAAGCTCACCTTTACATCCCGTTCCAGTGCCTTTTCTGCCTCTTCCCGATCAAGTCCTGCACTTGCATAAGCCTGTTTGAGATACGTTATACCGTCTTTGAGTGCCGGGTTCAGAGTAAGGGAAGCGCTTAATCCGGCGCTTAAGGTTACCGTATCCGAATCAGTAAGGGATACGATACTTCTGCTTAAGCTGCCGGTACCGCTTATGCTCGGATACAGGGCATTAAAGCGGGCCTTGTAGCTGGATTCCGCTGTATCCAGAGCCATATCAGCGGTATAGAGGGTCAGGGAGTTCTCCTTTGCTGTGGCAAGGGCATCCTCAAGGGTGAGCAACTGCTCTTCTGCGCTGACAGAAAGTGCTGCACCTGCCAGCAGGGTAAGTATCAGAACTGCAGAAATGGTATATCTCATAGGGTCTCCTCTGTTTATTCGTTTTGTTATACAGAAGATATCCGAGGAGTCTGCTGAATCCCATAACCGGGAGTTTAAGGGTGGATAAACAAAATGTTTAACAGCGCCGCTGCTATTGCCTGTATACTGTGGTAAGAGAGGGAGGTTCGTATGAATGTTTTAGTTCTCGGCGGTACCGGGCTTATCAGCAGAGCCATTGTGGATGCTCATCTTGCAAAGGGTGATACGGTAGCAGTTCTCAACCGGGGAAGTCGAAATCCGGTACGCCCGGGAGAGGTTGAGCAGCTGACTGCAGACAGAAGCGATGAAGCTGCTGTTAGAGCACTTCTTTCAGGCAGAACCTTCGGTGCTATTATAGATATGATCTGTTTCAACCGCAAAGATGCGGAACAGACACTGAATCTGTTTGCCCCAATGACAGAGCATCTGCTTGTCTGTTCTTCCGTCGCTGCCTATCAGCGGCCTTATGTAACTATGCCCACTTTGGAAGATAAAGAGATACTCACCACCGATCCGGTGTTTCCTTACTCTTTTGATAAAGCGGAGATGGAACGCTATCTGGTTTCGGAAGCAGAATCCAGAAATTTACATCTCACCATATTCAGACCTTCCCTCACTTTCGGCGCCGGCGCGGTGAATGTGGGTACCCTGCGTCAGAACTATAATCTTGTTAACCGTATAAAACTTGGTAAACCTGTTCTCCTTTTTGGAGATGGACATCACCCCTGGAGCTTCTCCTTTGCTCCGGATGTGGGACGCTGGATTGCATCTCTGGCTGGTAACCCGGCAGCCTACGGGAAAGCATTCCACGTCTGCAGCGAAGAGCGGACAATCTGGCGGGATCTTTATACAGAGATCGGCAATATTGTAGGCAGAGAGCCGGTATTCGAAGCAATCTCACCTTCGGTTCTCTATTATGCCTATCCGGACCTCTGTGCCCACCTCTATTTTGAAAAATCCTATGCCGGCTGTTTTGATAACAGCCGAAGGACAGCCCTTGGCGGAGAATCTGCATCACCTTCCATGGGCTTGAGAAAGGGGATGGAACTGGTTATAGACTCGTGGGAAAAGGCCGGTGCCGTTGTGGATGCAGAAAAGGATTTGCTGGAAGATACCCTTACTGCTGCTGCAAGGGATTTCCGGCAGCAGCTGAAAAAAAGCAGCGGGCTGTAAGGCCTGCCTGTTGACTTTTATTTGTAGAACGAAAGTATATGTTCCTGGGCTTCATTGATGTCTCGTTTAAGACCAGTTACGCACTGCTGTGTGTTGCTGGTCTTAAAGCCTTCAATCATTTCGATATGCGGTTCAAGGTCAGTAAAAATAGGTAAATCATCTCCATGAATTGAAAAGTACGGGGCAAGTCTGAGCCAGAGATTTTCTACTATAGAAAGAGTTACGGGCATTTCGGCATTTTCATATAAAGAGAAATGGAATTCTTTGTTCCAATAAAAGAAGCGGCTCTTTTTGTTTTGTCCTGTTTGTCTCATTTTATTGATGATACGATCAAGTTTATTCCCCAGGTTTTCCGAGAAGTTCCTGCAACTGGTCTCCAAGAGTATTGCTTCATGATGCAGTCGAATTTTAAAAATCTCCTGAATCTCATCTGCGGTCAAAACTTTTATATACATTCTTTTGTTACTTTCAATGACAATTATTTTTTCAGATTCAAGCTGCCAAAGGGCTTCGCGAACGGGCATCATGCTGACACCTAATTTCTCGGCTAATCCCCTGAGGTTTAAAATCTGCCCAGGTTCCATCTCGGCAGACATTATTGAATCTTTAAGTTGATCAAAAACCTTTTGTCGGAGTGTTTTGGTACTAATCTTATCAATGCCCATCGGTCTTTTCCTGTATGTCCTTTTCTGCATTATATCGATTGAGGTATTTAGGGTAAAGTGTTTATCGGGATTAGATTGAACATATATTTTCTTTTTATATAGTATTTTATTTTAGATTTACAAATATATGTTATCACATATATTTGTATTGACATGTTACTGTACTGTGATAACATATATCAAATACTGCCGAAAAAAGAATAGCTTCCTGAGATCGCACATGTATTTCGGCAAAAAATAGGAGGATCTCAAATGAACATCAAAAAAATGATCATGGTAATGGCGCTCATGGGTGTTGTGATGTCTCTTGCTTTCTCTAATGGGCAACAGCAGAGTGCATCAGGTGGCGAAGGTATTACTGAACCAACTGTAATGAAGCTGGCACATGTGTATAACCCTGGGCATCCATGGGACCAGGGCGCGAATCTTGCAGCAAAGCTGATTGAGGAGAGAACGGACGGGTTAATTAAAATTGAAGTTTACCCTTCATCCCAGCTGGGAACTGAGGAACAGATTACCGAGGCTGTAATATTTGGGTCTGTTGATATGGCAGTTTCAGGTGCTGGTCAAATCGGAAATCTCTATAAACCGATTTACGTTGCTGAAATGCCGTATCTTTTCAAAGACCTTGACCATGTTGTTCGTTTTGCAAAAAGCGATATAGGACAGCAGATGTTCGACGATCTGGAGAAGGAATTTGGCATAAAGGTAATCGGAACTTCTGCATATGGAATTCGACATCTCGTTTCGGTAGAAAAACCAATCAGAACTCCTGAAGATTTGTCAGGTTTTAAATTAAGAGTTCCCCAGCAGCAGGTAACAGTAGCATATGGTAAAGCTATGGGATCTGAACCAACGCCCATCGCATTTTCTGAAGCTTACATGGCTATGCAGCAAGGTGTTGTTGATGGTCTTGAGAATCCCCTTTCTGCTATTAAAGCAATGAAATTTTACGAAGTTGCTAAATACATCAATTTAACCGGGCATGTAACCAATCTGTGTTTCTTTCTTATGAACGGAGAGAAGTTTAAAGGACTTTCATCCGAACAACAGAAAATTGTCACCGATGCTTTTGATGAGGCCTCTACTCTTATCATTGATCTTCTCAAGGAAGATGATAAAAACCTTGGATCGTTCTTTGAATCGCAAGGATGTGAAATTATCCAGCCTGATAAGGATGCTTTCCTGAAAAAGACAGCGTCTATGCCTGTGGACTTTCGCAAGTGGTGGATCCGCTATGGAGAAGATCTCTTTACCAGAATCCAGAATATGTGACCCCCTTGGGCCGGGAACGAATTTCCCGGCCTTTTAAAAGCATGTACTTGTTTCTCTTTAGGAAATGTAATGAAACTACAAAAAATCTATGATGTTTTTGAAGAAGCATTGCCAACAATATTCTTCATGTCAGTATTTGTTGTTATGACTTTTGGGGTTTTTTCTAGATATGTCCTAGGTTTCTATGCTTCATGGAGTGTTGAATTTTCCAGCTATTCGTTTGTTTGGTTATCTTTTGTCGGTGCTGCATATGTGCGTAGATTTGGATCGCATATAAAAATTGAGATTATGTATGCAATGATTGAGCCGGCATTGCACCCTGTTGTTCGAATGGTTATATGGCTTTTTAAAGAAATTATTATTCTACTTTTTCTTGTCTTACTCATTGTTTTTAGCTTTCAACTTGCGTCGCGTTCGGCATTATTCCGTTCGCAGGCGATGCAGTTATCCCAGTTTTGGCTATATATCGCACCAGCTGTTGGAGGGGTTTTATTTACTATTAGAGAAATACCGGATGCCTACAGGCAATTTAAAAAAGGATTTAATGAACCTACGACAAAACTGGGAGCTTAGTTTATAAGGAGACATTTTTAATATGCTGTGGTTTTTATTTATCAGCCTTTTCATGTTTATTGCCTTGGGAATACCAGTCTCAGTCGCAATAGCTCTCCCTTCGATGTTATATGTCATAGCAGATGGTGCGGTTCCAAATTTTACCGCCATTCAGCGGATGGTTGCCGGTGCAAACACATATCCGTTGCTTGCTGTCCCCTTTTTTATCCTGGCAGGCAATCTTATGAATGAAACAGGAGTAACCACACGGATTTTTACATTTGCCAGCCGTCTTGTTGGCCATATAAAAGGCGGGCTTGGTCATGTGAATGTTGTTGCCAGTATAATATTTGCAGGAATGTCGGGTGCTGCAATTGCAGACGCAGGCGGGTTAGGCGCTATCGAGATTGCTGCAATGAGAAAAGCTGGTTATCCAGATAGTATGACTCTGGGTATAACTGCCGCATCTTCAACTATTGGTCCAATTATTCCCCCGAGTATGGTTGCAGTAATCTATGCCGTAGTTGCTCAGGCATCAGTTGGGCGGCTCCTGGCCGCTGGTATTGTTCCGGGATTTCTTATGGGCGGTGCCTTAATGGTCTTAATTTATTTCCAGGCGGTTAAACTTGGTACTCCTGTAGAGGCTTCCAGCTCTATCAAGGATGTTGCAGTCTCTTTTTTGCAGACTTTCTGGGCGTTGTTGACACCAGGAATTATCCTTGGCGGGATTTTTTTTGGTGTTTTTACTCCAACAGAGGCGGCCGCCATATCTTGTGTTTACGCGATAATTATCGGAGTCTTGATATATAAGGAAATGAATCTCGAACGATTCCTCCGTGCATTACGAAGTTCGATGAGTACTACGGTACAGGTGATGTTTATTGTTGTATCAGCGAGTCTGTTCGCATGGATCCTGGCCAAGGAGCAGGTTCCGCAAATAGTAGCAAACTTTATGTTGAACCACATACATAATTACTATTTAATTCTTTTATCAATAAATATTTTGCTTCTGATTGTCGGCCTTTTTATGGAGACTGTAGCAGCGATCAATATACTTGTACCTGTTTTCTTGCCTCTTATGGCATCTCTTGGAATTGATCCTGTTCATTTTGGCGTGATTATGATTCTTAATTTGATGATTGGTATTCTTACTCCGCCCTTTGGAACGGTGCTCTTTGTGTTAAGCAGTGTTGCTAATACAACCGTCGAAAATGTAGCACGGTCTACTGCGATATATATAATTCCTCTGGTTATTGTGCTTCTTTTGCTCACTTTTATTCCACAGCTTAGTCTTTGGTTGCCAAACCTGATATTCGGAGTTGCTGCGGGATGAATCTATTGATGTGGGGGGTAGTTCTATAAAGAAGATCAACCTACAGTGGGATCACTTCGGGAGCTAAGAACATTGGTAGATAAAGAGGTTATATGCGAATTATAGAATTTGAGAACTTGAAAAGCAGAGATTTTAATTACGACTTCACCCCGCAAATAGACTTGAAGGGAAAAAAAATTGCTGCCTTTGGCGGCATAGGTGCCCTGGCAGAGATGTTTCTATACTCCGCTGCCCTATGTGGCGCAGAATTGGCTATTGTTGACTTTATTCCCAGTGATGAAATTCTCGGAGCACAGCGTATGGAACGCTTTAAAACGATTGTGGGAAACCTTAATTCTATAGACGAAGAAGCTCTTTCTCTTGCTATCGCATCAGATGTTCGCAGCATTGAAGATACACTGGAAGCTTCCAGGGCGATATTTGAGAGATTGGAAAGTATCGATGTGGCGGTGAATTTTGCAGGAGTGCATCACCCGGAGTTTGATCTCGTCCTGGAAGACCCGGTTCAGCTTTCTGAAGCTTTTAAAAGAGTTATAGAGCTGAATTTGACAGGTGCTTTTAATTTTACTCTCGCTATGGCTCGAAATATGGTCCCTAAGCGTAAAGGTCATATCATACACTTATGCAGCAGTGCCAGTAGGCATTCGCTGTATGGCAGTTATGGCTATAATGCAAGTAAGCATGGTGTTGAAGGGCTTGTGCAAACAGCAGCAGCTCAATTAGCCCCATTTGGTATACGTGTGAATGGGATCGCTCCCGGCACAGTTGTTACTGACCTTAATAGATCATTGAGTTTTACACCCAACGGAGAACCAAAGCCCCGGGCAAAGAGCATCCTTGCGCATACTCCAACCAAGCGTTTTGCTTCAGCAGAAGGTATCGCTGAAACTCTTCTGGCAATGTGCGTGGAACAGCGCCATTTAAATGGAAATCTTATCTTTCCTGATGATGGTTATAATATTGAAGGACATTCCTGGCCTGAGGGAAATGTTGCCCTTTACCAGGGCGGAACTGCCCTGGAAAATCTATACTCATCATTGAATGAGAGATACCCCAAATCATAGGGATTATTTACTCTGGAAGATAATTCTACAATCAGTCTCTAAATAACCAGCAGAACGTAGGCAATATTCACAGCAAAAATTGCACTTCCAACTAGCAGCGCTGCTGCTCCGTGGGTGCGGAGTGTCTTAAGCTTTATTCCCATGCCTATTCCTGCCATGGCGCACATGAGGAAAATCTTTTTCACCAGATTTATCCAACTGAGAACCGACTCGGGAATAGGAAGCAGGTTGACCGCCAGGGCGCAGGCCAGAAAGGCAAGGATAAAAGGCGGCACCGGAAAGCCTTTGGCATTTTTCTTCCGGAAAACCAGACTCAAGGCTATAAGTACCACTCCCAGAAGGAGAACCCGTCCCATTTTTACTACAATTGCCAGACCCGCAATATGATCACCCATGCGCAGCCCGGTCGCCACTGTCTGTCCCACGGCCTGAATGGTTCCACCGATAAGAAGGCCCGTCTGGGGGTCTTTCAGTTTCAGTATTCCTGCAAGCATGGGAAGAAGGAATATTCCGAAGGCGCCGAGCAGATTTACCACTCCCACGGAGATCCCGACATCATCTGTATCTGCATCAATCAGAGGCGCAGAAGCTGCAATAGCAGCTGATCCGCAGACCCCGTTTCCAATACCTAAAAGCAGTCCCAGTTTTCCCGGCACCGGCAGAAAGCGGGCAGCAAGAACTCCTGCGAAAATTGAAAACACTATTACGCCGAGAATTACCGGAATAGCCTGCAGACCGAGACCTGCGGCAGCCTTTACGGAGAGTTCAAATCCCATAAGGGCAATTGCAATATTCAAAAGCCTCTTTTCGCAGAAGGCGATTCCGGTTTTGCCTCTAACCCCGAAGTCGGTAAGGTTTCCCACAAAAATACCCAGTATAATGGCAAGGGTAACTGAACCTACCGCCGGCAGAAGTTCTGCCAGCCCGAGGGCTGCCGCAACGATAGCTCCGCATACAAGCAGGCCGATAATAAATTGCTGTTTCATTGCCCGGGAGTATAGTTAAAATCTGCAGTAAGATAAATATCTTCAAGACACTTCTAAGCACCTAGTATTTTTGCCATAGCCCAGGAGGAGAGATTTTATAGCGCCCGCACCCTGCACCAAAATTGTTTTGGTGCAGGAGAGGACCGCGGGAAATCTTGACGACGCAGAATATGGAGAAAAGAGTAGTTTTTAGAGGTGGCCTGCACTCTGTCCAGGTAAGGAGAGCGGAACCGGTGAAAAAGCTTTTTCAACGTGATACACTGACAGTGATAATTTTTGCATGAGGTACAAATGAAGTATTTAACTAATTTTATAGTAGTCCTTCTTCTGTTTTCGGCACTCTTTCAGGTGAGTGCCCAGTCAGCGGGGGCTTCCGGAACGGATAAAACCGGCGAGGCTCTAACCTGGATGGTGGATGAGCTTGCCGGGCTGATTGTCAAGGAGCTGGGCGGAGACAGCCCTGCTGCAGATCTCCGTATCGGCGATATTACCTATAACGGAAGCAGCGTTGTTCTTGGTGAGTATATAGCCGCAGCCCTGCCCATACGGCTTGCGTCAAAGAGGGGGCATAGTATATCTATTGCAACCCGGGGGCCCGGAGACTATCTGCTTTCAGGCCAGATCTTTCCCATAGGAGATAACCTGCAGCTCTTTTTCTCCATTCACAATGCAGCCGGAGAACTGGCGGGCGGAAAAGAACTGCGCATTCCCAACAGCCCATCTATGGCCGATCTCCTTGCTGTTTCAAGGATGTCAGACAGTGACGGTGATTATTACGAGCCCGATTCATTTACGGCACCCCAGGTTGTCCAGCCGGGCAGTTCCGTTTCCGATAGAACAATCTCCGGGGATAACGATACCGACTGGTTCAGCTTCACCCTGGCGAGTGATGCCCGGGCGGGTGTTCTTTCTGTGGGAACCGAAAGCAGCCTCGATACCTATATCGAGGTTTATCATGCAGATGAGCCGGATTATGCCTATATGGAGAACGATGATGATGTAGGTGAAAATGCCCGTGTTTTTCTCGACATTCAGCCTGGTCAGACCCTTATTGTTGCAGTACGGGGGTATGACAGTGATGTAAGCGGCCCCTATACACTGGTTTCCACTCTGGAAGAGTTTGAAGACGATGGCATGGAGCCGAATAACCGGAAGGAAGATGCTACGGTTCTGCAGGTTTCCCCGGTTGCTCTGAGTGCGAGGATATTCCCCTCCGGCGATCAGGACTGGTACCGGGTTTCCATTCCCTCTGGTGCAGCAGCAGGTGATTTTCTTGATGTTCTTGCCGGAGGATCCCTCGATACCTATATGGACCTTTACGATGAAGACGGGGAGCTCCTTTTGTCGGATGACGACGGAAGCGGTGATATTCAGGCCAGGATCTTCTACGGGCCTGTTTCTGCTGGCGAAACCTATTATCTCTGCGTTAAAGAGTACGAGAACAGCGGTATTGGAGAATATTCTCTTACAGCATCCATGACGGCGCCGGTTCTGGATGAATACGAACCGGACAACAGTATGGATGAAGCCCATTCTATTACCCTGACCGGGGAAGAAGGCCGTGAGGTACATAGCTTTACCGGTCCGGGAGACATGGACTGGTATACTTTTACCCTTAATGCAGCGGCAACGGTAGTCCTGGCAACGGAAGGTTCGGCGGATACCATTATCCGTTTGCATGATGAGTCTGACATTATCGAGGAGAGTGATGATGACGGCGAGGATTATAACGGAAGAATCAGCCGTTATCTTGCTCCCGGTACCTACTGGCTGGAAGTGGGGCAGTACGAAGAGTCCGTGCAGTCCGGGGTTGAATACAGCCTGATCTTCGGTCTGGAGTAGTTCTTCAATTTGCTCTGTTTTCTCTGAGTAAAGGCAGCCCTGTGTAAACGCCGGAACTACTGACTGTTTTTCCGGCGCAGCAGGGTTGTTTTATACACATCTTCCCTGAATGGAGGAAGCACATGGATCTCCAGAGGTTTATGGTGCTCCTCCAGCCAGGCTTCCAGGTTTGATTTCAACTCTTTCTGATCATACCCAAGGCAGATAACGTCCGGAAGGGCGGTTCGCAGAATATGATAGCTGCCGATGGTCTCATCCGCCGGAAAAATCTCATCCACAAGACCTGCTTCCTTTAAAACAGTTGTCCTCTCATCGATCGGAGCAGAAGGGAGATGCCCTTTTCTGCGCAAAACAAAGTCGTCCCTGGCTATTACTGCGATCAGGGTGTTTCCGAAGCGGCGCGCCTCATTGAGAAAGTATCGATGGCCTTCGTGGAGCAGATCGAATGTCCCGAAAACCAGAACCCGTTTATCCTTCCTGTTACTCATTCTGCTTCGACTGTATCACAAGGGGCTCTTCCCTTAAAAGTATCTGACCTGAGTGGAAAAATGTCTCATATAAGAAAAAATTATACTTGATATAATTAAAACTTATGTTTATAATGATGTTATAGAAATTACTTATATCAATGAGAAGATCAATCGATTTTGAATGGTATAAGGTGTTCTACGAGGTAGCTCTTCGGGGAAGTGTTTCAGGAGCGGCGACGGATATGTCCGTAAGCCAGCCGGCGGTGAGTCAAAGCATCCGCAATCTGGAGCAGGCATTCGGAGTGCGGCTTTTCAGACGACGTTCACGGGGAGTAGAGCTTACAGAAACTGGGAGGGAGCTCTACTCCTACGTGCGCGAATCCTACCGACTTCTCAAGCTTGGTGAACGCGCCGTGTACGGACTCCTTGAAAAATCCGCCGGGAATCTCCTCGTGGCAGCGCCGGAAGACCTGGGCAGTTATTATCTCACATCTCTTTTTCGCAGCTTCAGAGAGCGTTACCCCGATTTTCAGCTGCAGTGCCGGACTCTGGAATCCGGTGCGGTGGTTGATCAGGTCCGCTCCGGCAGTCTGGAAGCGGGGTTTATAACTCTGCCTGCGGACACCGGGGAGCTTGGGGTTATTCCTCTTATGGATATTGAAGACGTATTTGTAACGGCACCCGCATCGCCCCTGCTGAAGGGAAAGCCTCCGGGATCTCTTGAACTGCTGAATGAGCCCCTGGCTGTGCCCCCGGCGCAAAGCACCGCCGGTCAGATTTTGAATAACTGGCTTTCGCCGCCGGCGGACTGGTCGCCGGTTTATATCTCTTCAAATCCCGAAGGAATACGCCGCTTTGCCGCTGCCGGCCTTGGAGTGGGCTTTCTTCCGGCAACGGTGCTGGAAGCGGATAGCAGTGAAGCTGTTGCAGTACTGAAGCTTTCCGGGGAGAGTCCGCCGCCGCGGCAGGGAGCCTTTGTTTTTTCTCCCAGGCCGATGCTCTCTGAAGGGGTGAGGAATCTGAAGGAACTTTTAACTGATCTCTATCCTTAGCAGAATCAGCTTTCCCCGTTGTAGTCATACAGCAGAAGCATGAATTTCAGCCGGGCAAATGCTTCCACCAGGCTTGTCCGGGGGCTGGTTTCAGTTTTCTGTTCCCTTCTCTCCCCATCCTGATAGGAGAGAAATATTTCTCCGGTTTTTTCAGCAAAGTTGCTGAAGCTGAACAGTTCTTCCGCAGTGTTTACCATGGCTGAATCCGGGCTGTTATGTAGAATATCATTAAACCCTGTAAGGTTTTGCTTGTTCAGCAGCAATGTTTCTTCCAGGAAGACCGGGCTGTCCAGCAGTTTCAGTGTTTCTATCTGTTCCGGAACACTCAGCAGGGAAAAGTCCAGGTACTCATCTCTTCCTGTCTGTTCAATTTCTTCTTTCAGTTTTTCTGCCGCTTCCCCGGGCAGGTGATCCGCGGTCCGTTCCAGTTTCTGCCGGTACTGGATCCGCAGCTTTTCCACCCGGGCCGGACTGGCGGGTATTTTCAGTTCGGAATAAAACCGGCTGGATTTCGGATCAAAAAGGTGCCGTATTCCTTCAAGTATATCCAGATCCCTGGCGAAGAGAGGCAGTCCCCACTGCAGTGCCTCCACAAAGATATAGCCGAAACCTTCCTGAACGGAGCTTGCTGTCATTATGTCGCAGGAGCGTCCCAGATCGGTAAATGAAACACCTGCGGATTCAAGGTGGCGCCCGATGCCCCACAGACCGGGGATTAGTCCATCTTTGAACGCAGCTTCTACGGCGGCAGAGTAATGCTTCTCTGCTGCGGAGACCCCCGGAAGTGTGACAATCAGATTTACCGGTTCACTCCTGTAGGCAGCAGCTAGTCGCGCCCAGACTCCCGTCTCCAGGATATTTTTACGGCGGATTGTTCGAACCGGATAAAACAGATGCAGCCCCTCCGGGAGATAGTTTCCCCGGTCGGAAAAATTCCGGGCGAGGGTTCGGCGTATTCTGGCGGTATCCGGGGGATCAACAACTGCCGCGGCAGTGCTTTTTCTTACCGGATTATTGAGCAGGAACAGATAATTCTCCGGAACCCCCGACTGTTTCATCAGATTCAGGTCTCTCCGGTTGATCAGGGCATAGCGTACATTCTTTCCCCGGGGGTAGGGATTTTTTGTGAGGTTGCTTTTCAGACGAAGAAGGTTTTCATAGCGGGCACATTCGGGAAAGTCATGAATATGGAAGAGTATCTGCTGTTCAGGTTTCTCTTCGATGAGCTCCAGAAGAGCCTGGGTAAACTGCGGATTCTTGCCCAGGTGGTAGTTGTGTATCCACCAGAGGCTGCCGGAAAACCTGAGCAGATGCCGCTTTATTGTCTTTACCGAAGGGGCTGAAGGCATGCCGCTAACATAGCCGATTTCCGGAAGCACCGCGGTTTCCAGCTGCAGGGGGTAATCCTTTATGCGGTTTCTGATGGCCTCTGCTGTTTCGGCTAGATTCTCCCCGGTTCCGGCAGATAGAGTAATTTTCTTCAGCTGCGGCATATGCCGGGCCAGGGCCTCACAGGCAAGAGTGATTACACTGGTAACCCCTCCGGGAAGGAGATGATAATGAAAGATTGTTACGGCCTGAATCATGATTTACTCCGCACTATGCTGCACATGTCAGTTGATACTACTGTGAACATGAATTTTTATAAAGATGTACAGAGCGGTGGTTGAGCGTACTTTCACTGAGCAAAGTCGAAGTGGCCGAATCCGATTTTTTATAAAGACTTGCAAAATGGGGGTTTGGCCCCTACTGTAATAGGTAAGAGGAGGAACCGGAATGGCGAAAACTGACTATCTGAAGGAATTGCTGGGGTTTATCTACGGTAAGGATGATGCGGATTCGTTATTGTCCAGGCTGGTTTCCCGGATTGAAGCCAGGGTGGCCGGGATTCATCCTCCTGCAAGCCGGGTTAAGGGATCTCTGCCGCTGGATCAGAAAGATGCATTCATGATCACCTATGGAGATCAGTTTCAGGATCAGCTGCGTCCCTCTCTGCAGTGTCTTGAGGAGTTTGCGCAGAAGCGGCTCGCCGGCTGTATGTCGGGTATACATATACTGCCCTTTTTTCCCTACACTTCGGATGACGGGTTCTCCATATCCGACTACAAGGCTGTCCATGACGGCTGGGGAGACTGGCCGGAGATTTCTTCCATCGGTGCATCCTTCCGGCTGATGTCGGATCTGGTATTAAATCACTGCTCTGCCTCCCATGAATGGTTTCAGGCATTTCTGCGGGACGAAGAGGAGTACCGGGACTTTTTTATAACCGAAGATCCGGAAACGGATCTTTCCATGGTTGTCCGTCCCCGGGCCTTGCCCCTGCTGACCCCTTTTGAGACTGATGCCGGGGTTCGGCATGTCTGGACAACCTTTTCGGCAGATCAGGTTGATCTGAATTTCGGCAACCCCCAGGTGCTTATCGAGATGGTGGATGTTTTCCTTTTCCATGTTGAAATGGGGGTGCAGATTATCAGGCTTGATGCCATAGCCTATCTCTGGAAGGAGATTGGGCACTCCTGTCTGCATCATCCGAAAACCCACGCGGTGGTAAAGCTTTTCAGGGAAGTGGTGAAGCAGTATGTACCCTGGGTTCTGATTCTTACGGAGACCAATGTTCCCCATAAGGAGAATATCTCCTACTTCGGAAATGGTGAGGATGAGGCTCAGATGATTTATCAGTTCAGCCTGCCTCCTCTTACCCTTGACGCTTTTCTGCGTCAGGATGCGGGGCATCTGCGGGACTGGGCGGCAACCCTGCCTCCGGTGGACGGAAAAACCACCTATTTCAATTTTATGGCCTCCCACGACGGTGTGGGAGTAACTCCCGCCCATGGTATTTTGAGTGACGATGAGCTTGCCGGGCTTCTTTCAAGCGTTGAGGAGCGGGGAGGGCGGGTCTCCTACAAAGCAACCGCCACGGGAAAAATCCCCTACGAAATGAATATAAACTACTGCGATGCCGTTGCCGGAGATGTGGATGATCCGGAAATGAAGGCTGAGAAGTTTATAGCCAGCCAGTCTATTCTCCTGGCTATGCCGGGAGTTCCGGGGATTTATGTACACAGCCTGATCGGCTCGGGAAACTGGACGGAGGGGATGGAGCTTACCGGCATGAACCGCACCATCAACCGGCAGAAGCTTGACCTTGAAACAGTCAGTGCCGAACTCGACCACAAAGGAAGCCTGCGAAGCCGTATTTTCAGTTATTATACCAGGCTGCTGACCATTCGACGGGGGCTGAAGGCATTTGATCCCTCCTCTCCCTTCGGAATACTCGAGGCGGACGGACCTGTTTTTGCGGTATCCCGGGGGGCTGAAGGTAAGCCGGGCAGGATTATCTGTCTGGTGAATGTCAGCGATTCACCTTCTCTGTGGAAGGTAGATCCCGCATCCGGTATCGGAGATGCGGCTGATGATCTTGTTGGCGGAAGCAGGGTTGCTGCCGAAGATGGCAGCATCAGGCTTGCTCCCTATCAGGTTCTCTGGCTGAGCATCTGACCCGGTCTGTCTGTTTTCTATCTGCGACCCGGCTATTAGTTGTTTACTGGCCGAAGAAGTTTTTCAGCAGAAAGTGCAGAGCTTCTTCGACCATTTCATAGCTGTAGAACTTGCGGGCAATTTCGTAGTTTTTCTCCGCCATGGCCGCCATCCTTTCGGGATCATCCAGAACCTTGCGGGTGTAGTCTACGATATCATCAGAAAGAAACTCATCCATCTCGATAACATCAAATCCCTTGGGTTTTATGTCATGGGAATAGATCGAGTAGTTGTTTACCATTATGGGGCGTTTAAAGTAGACCGCCTCCAAAAAGGCATTGCCGAATCCTTCAAAAATTGAGGGATAGGTTACCAGATCCGCGTGGGGATAGACGTCGTACAGGGTGTAGGTTTTTCGTCCATCTGAGGTGTGTTCCCTGCTCTCCCGGATAAGGTCATCCACAAAGATGGCCCGTATTTTCATAAGGCTTGCAAAGTCTTCAACCCGCTTCTGGTATTCGTAGCCTTCATCTCCCGAGGCATGGGATATTACCAGTGCCGCTTTTCGTTCAAGCCGGGCCACAAGTTCGATGGCATGCTCTATTCCCTTGCGCTGCACCACCCGGGTGGGCTGTAAAATCAGCAGTTCATCATCATCAATTTTAAAGGCTTTCCGGGCATCCCTGTTCCAGTCGTCGATTCCCGGGGCAGGGGTGGCGTAATCCATAACATTGGGAATAAGGGTTGAGTTTATTCCTGTTCTCAAGGCCAGCTGGTTCTGCCCTGAGGAGTTGATTACTACATGCTGGATATTATTCAGGTGGGGTGGGTAACAGGAGTTGAAATAATCCCAGACACAGTTGCGCAGAAACCGCTTCCGTTCCCAGAAAAAATCATGATGATGGGCAATGGTTGGAATGCCGCTTTCAGCGATTACTTCGGTAATGGCCATTCCCAGGGGAATATTCAGAGGTATGGTAAGGGTATTTTCCGGTACCATCACATCGATGGAGAACTTTTTTATAAAGGCGTAGATTTCTTCCTTCAGCCGTTCTCGGTACAGGTGAAGTTTGCGGGTGAGGGCCTGGGGACGTCGGGTATTGTTGAAGCATCCGTCATAGAGATCCTTGATCTCGGGTGTATGGAAATGGGCTTCCAGGGCAACATAGGAGGCTTCCGGGGGGGTGTCCACCTCTCCTGCCATGTAGAAGCACTTGTGTCCCATTCTTTCCAGTATGGCCGCCCATTTTTTTGTCTCCAGAGAGACTCCATCTGTTCCGGAAATCCTGAAAGAGATAAACCCGATGTTTTTCGTCATGCTTCTACTCCCTCTTAGTGTCCTGTTGTAAAATTTCAACTCTGCGGTTGAGGTTCTGCTGTTCCAGATCCCGGGTGGCAGGGAAGCGTGCGCCCAGGCCGCTTACACGGTCTACTTTCAGCCCGTGTTGTCTCAGATAAGCGGCAACAGCTTCAGCCCTCATGCTGGAGAGCTCCTGTCTGCCCTTTTCCGTTCCGTGGGGAGCGCAATGACCTGAAATTTCCATGCCTGCATCGGGGTATTTTTTTAACTCCGGAATAATTGTATCCAGCTGGTTTCTGGCTTCGGCGGTGAGATATGCACTGTCCGGTGTAAAATAGATAATCTTCTTTAGCGGTTGAGCCGGGATGAGCGGCTCCGGCTCTGGTACTGCTGCCGGAACCGGAGGAGGTGTCGTTATTTCCGGCTGTTTCGGGGCAGGAGTTTTTTCGGGAGATTCCTGTGCCTGTGAAGGAGAGGGCAGCGGGGCCGGCTGGGTCTTCTGTGTTACCGGCTCCTGGCGTGTCTCTTCCTGTTTTACTTCTTTTACTTCTCCTGGTGCTTCTGCGACTCTTTCTGTTTGAGTAACTCCTGCTTTTTCCCGGGAGGTGGCGTCCGGCGCTGCGGCACTTGTAAAAAGCTGCATTATTCCCCATACCGCCCCGCCGAACAGCAGAAGAAGCAGCAGGACAAGAAGTATGGCCTTCCAGGGAAATGTTCCGGGGACCTTTACCGTACCTCCCGCCATATACTTGCGGTTAAGTGTCAGGGTTAAATCTGCAGCTCTTTTGCCGCTCTTGCGTGCTTTCAGCCCTATTTTCGGTTCCCCTGCGGGTGCAGGTGGAATGGGATCCAGGCTGAACTGTTTCAGCTTATGGTTTGAACCGTCAGCATTGCGGCTGTAGATGGTTACCACAGCTTTGCGCTGGTAGTCTTTTATCGTGGTCAATGTCAGGCTGCGGCTGACATCCTTTTCGAGATCAAAGAATGGAATAAGACTTTTATTTTCTATTTGTACATATAATTGACTATCCACATATACTATTGTAGTCGCATTATTTTTCAGGTCAAGTCAAATTCCTCTATCAGTAAAAGAGTGGAGTTCTGTCCGTCTTTACCGATAATAAGGGAAGCCAAGGGTATGGAGGCGCGCTATTTTTTTCTCCGGTGTTCTGATTAAGATAATAGAAGAAATTTCGGAAGGGTTCCTTATTCTGGATGATTCCGAAGAAATCCTCTTTTTTAACGAGATACTTCTCTCAATTACGGGCTGGCGCAGTATGGATATCTTTACCCGCAGAGAAGAGTTTCTTTCCTATCTCGGCATTGTTGCCGGGGAGGAGACCAAGAAGCCTGTAACCATCCCCTCGGTGAGTAATGTGGAGAAGAGGTTTCTGCTCAACTCCTTTTCCGTTCAGTCTCAGGCAGGGACCTATACTCTGGTGGCTCTTTCGCCGGAAAAGAAGCCTGAAACCGGGGAGAGCGGTGGCTACCGCGAACTCTACGATGACCTTTTTAACAATCTTCCGGAAGCCTTTTTTACCGCAGACATGCAGGGCAGGATTCTGACGGTAAATCCGGGATTCTGTGATTTTTTCGGCTGTTCCCTTCAGTCGGTACCGGAATCTGTTACGGCCATGTATGCCGATACCGAAGAGCTTCAGGAGAAGCTTGACTGTCTGAATAACTATTCCATGTGCCGTGATTATGAAACAACCGTGAGCTGTCCAGGAGATACGGTCAAACATGTAATGGAAACATCCTGGCTTAATCATAATCCCGATGGAACCGTGGCAGGATATACTACTCATCTTAAAGATTTATCCTATGTGAAGAATATCGAATCCCGGCTGCTTCTTTCGGAGAAAAACTTTACCACCCTTTTTGAAACAATCCTTTCTTCCATTATTATCGTGGATCCCTACGGTCAGGTTCTGAATATGAACAGCGCTGCTGAAAAGATTTACGGCTACGAATGGGAGGAGATCCTCGGCCAGCATTACGATTCCATCTTCCGGGTGGGAAAGGATACCCCTTCGTTCAACCGGCTGACCTCCATTATCGAACGAAACGACGGCCGCTATATAGAGCCGGAAGCGGCCAGAAAGTGCAGCAACGGTGAAATCCGGTATACCTATGCCATCTACTCCAGGGTAACCGACTCTTCCGGAGAGCTGGTCGCCTATTCCATTGTGGAAAAGGATCTTACGGAACGTCGGAATCTTGAGCACAAGCTGAAAGAGACTATCTCCAGTCTGCGGGAAACCCAGGCGGCGGCCATAATGGGCTTTGCCAAGCTGACTGAGTACCGGGATAAAAGTACCGGCAAGCATCTTGAGCGGATCCGTGAGTTTACCCGTATCCTGGCCCTTAAGCTCCGGGAGCTGCCCCAGTATAAAGACTATATTACCGATGAGTACCTTGAAGACCTGTATATTTCCGCCATTCTCCATGATGTGGGAAAGGTTGGAATTGAGGATCAGGTTCTGCTCAAGGACGGTCCACTGTCGGATCTGGAGTATAAAAAGATCCAGGAACATGTGGTACTTGGCGGGGAAGCCCTGCGGGAAGTGGAAGCCCAGATGAAGATGGAGTCATTCCTGACAATCGGCAAAGAGGTTGCCTACTCGCATCATGAACGCTGGGACGGCAAGGGTTATCCTGAAGGCAAAAAGGGGCAGGAGATTCCCCTGTCGGCCCGTATAGTTGCTTTGGCGGATGTATATGATGCCCTTACCAGTGAACGGCCCTATAAAAAGCCCATGAGCCATGAGACGGCGGTGGAGTTGATCAGCAAAGAGCGGGGGCGCCATTTTGATCCTCAGATTGTGGATATTTTTCTGGAAAACCAGGAAGTATTTCTACGGATCAAGCGTTTTGTGGAGTTTGAAGAAAATCCCCAGTCCATTCATGACCTGCTCAATGAGGGAAGTCCGGAGATGTCACGGTAGCGCCCACTGACTATTGTATGCTAATCTTGACCAATACCACCGGCAATGGTAAGGTCCGACAACCCATGCCATGTGAGATGAGGAAGTCCCGGGATGAGCAAAAACAAAGCCCCTTTTTTTACCACTCTTGAAGAGCGTATAGCCAAAGCAAAAACACTTCTCTGTGTCGGTCTTGACCCCAGAGTCGAGGCAGGTGCCACTGCTGCAGAATCAATTGTAGAGATCAACCGCCGGCTTATCGGCGAGACAGCGGAATATACTGCATGCTACAAACCCAATATCGCTTTTTACGAATCCCACGGACCTTCCGGACTGGAGGCACTTCAGAAAACTCTGGAGCTTATCCCCGACGAAATACCGGTAATGATAGATGCCAAACGGGGCGACATCGGTGCCACCGCCGAAGCCTACGCGAAGCTTATTTTTGATTTCCTCGAGGGCGGCGCGGTTACCTTGAGCCCCTATATGGGAAAAACCTCGGCAGACCCCTGGCTTGCCTACGGTGACAAAGGTTATTTTTTCCTCTGCCGCACCTCTAATCCTGAGGTGGGCCGTATCCAGGAGCTGTCTGTGGGCAGCAGCGGAGGTGACCCCCTGTTTTTGCGTATAGCCGATGAGGTCACCTCCTGGTCCGACCGCGCCGGCCTTGTGGTTGCGGGAAATGACCCGGCAAGCCTCACTGCAGTACGCCGCCGCCATCCCCATGTCTGGATTCTTGCACCCGGCATCGGCGCTCAGGGCGGCAGTGTCGAAGATGCTGTTGCAGCCGGAATCGGCGCCGACGGTTCCAAGCTTCTTCCCATGGTGGCCCGCGGGATCAGTGCCGCTGCGGATCCCGCAAAAGCGGCAAAAGAGTTCAGGGACTCGATCAATGCCGCACGAGAAGCTGCTGTAAAAGCTTCTGTAGGGTCAAAACTGCCTGCGGTATCCCGGGATCCCCGGAAGGATGAGATTTTTCAGGGGCTTGTTGATACCGGCTGTTTCCGGCTGGGAAACTTTACCCTCAAATCCGGAATTGTATCTCCCTTTTATCTCGATCTGCGGCGGATTTCATCATCTCCCCGTCTTATGAGACAGGTTGCGCGGGCCTATGCTTCACTGCTGCCGGAGGGCAAAATCGACAGGGTTGCCGGAATCCCGGTTGCTGCAGTTCCTTTTTCCACGGCCCTCTCGCTGGAAACGGATATTCCCATGATTTATCCCCGTATGAATGCCAAGGGCCATGGTACCGGCAACAGTGTCGAAGGCGCCTATAAGCCCGGAGAAAAGGTTGTCATGGTTGATGATCTGATTACCACCGGCAAGAGCAAGCTGGAAGCGGTGGAGATACTTCGGGGAGAAGGCCTGGAAGTGGATGATCTGATTGTTCTCCTCGAAAGAGGTACCCAGGGCCGCCGCGATATGGAGCAGAACAATATCAACCTTACGGCTTATGCAAAAGCGGAAGATCTGTTTCACTTCCTTTTTGACCGGGGAATAATCAACCAGGCCAAACTGGATGAGCTGCTGGCATTTATTGCAGAATAAAGCAGGCGTATGCAGGTGAATGAGTTTATTGCCATTCTTAAACGCATTTTTCTTACACCCATAAATATCGGGGAACTGGAGTTTCCCTTCTCTCTGCTCGGGCTTCTTCTCGAGCTGGTGCTGCCCTTTATCCTGGTTATAGTGGTTTACAAAACCCTTAATCTGGGACTGGGCAAACTACTTGCCCGTACTCCATGGAAGGAGGAGACCCGGGTAAAAATACAGCGCTGGATTCGCCTGATTTTCCGTTTTCTGGTGCTTGTTGCGCTGGTCAGCCTGGGCTTAAGGCTTCTTGGCGCGGAGATAAGCAAGTACGGCAGTTTTCTTCAGTCTGTAATTAACACCCCGCTGATTGATTCCGGCGGAACGAAGATTTCTCTCCTCACTCTGCTGCTGCTGATTCCGGTTTTTTATCTTTCCGGAAAAGCCGGGCACCTTACCAGAAGTTTCACCGATCAGTATCTCTTCAATCGTGTCGGGCTGGATGAGTCGAAGAAATTTTCCCTTTCAAGTCTGATCCGATATACGGTAATGATCCTTACCACCATGATCGGCCTGTCGGTTATCGGTATCGATCTTTCAGCCCTGACGGTTATGTTCGGAGTGCTCGGTATTGGTCTTGGTTTCGGTCTGCAGAACATCGTGGCCAACGTTTTTGCCGGTATTGTGATTATCTTTACCCGGCCCATAAAGGAGGGTGATCGTATTCTGGTTGACCCTTACGAGGGCACCGTTGTCAGTATCCGGCTTCTTTCCACGGTAATAAATACCATCTCCTATGAGACCATTATTGTTCCGAACCGTCATTTGACGGATAACACCGTCTACAACTACAGCTATGATGACCGGCGTATAATCCTGCGTAATCCTGTTCAGGTGAGTTATGAAACGGACCTGGATCAGGCAATCGAGGTTATGGTCGGTGTGGGGCTTCAGAATCCCTATGGATTGAAGGTTCCCGAGCCGGATGTCCGGGTGGATTCCTTTGACGATTCGGGGATAACCCTGATTCTGCTTACCTGGCTGAACGATGTGGCGGACAAATATTCAGCCCATTCGTGGAACAACCTCGAAATATGGCGCCGTTTCAAGGATGAGGGCATAGAGATTCCCTTTCCCCAGCGGGATCTTCATCTGCGAACCGGGCTGGAGCCCCTCATTCGTGAGATACGGGAAATCCGTAAAGAAGGAAAAGAGAACAGCAGGGGAAAAAAGTAGGGAAGGTTTACGGGAAACCGGCGCGGGATTAAACCTTTGCCGGATTAGCCGCTACGATATCTTTTACCGAAATATTACTGAAATACTCTTTAAAATGGTTGGACGCTTCCACCCAGATATTGTGGGTTATACAGGAATTCATCTCGCATGGTTCGGGATTCTCGGCGGCACAGGGAGCCATATCCAGACCTTCTCCCACGGCATCGAATATCTGGGTGACGGAGATGTCTTCCGGGGCGTGATTCAGGCTGAATCCTCCGCCGGGACCTCTGGTAGAATTGATGATGCCCGCTTTACGCAGCTTGTAGAATATCTGTTCCAGAAACTCGGCGGACAGGTTTTCCATCTCTGCAAGTTCGCGGATTGAAATCGGTTTATCAGAATAATGGGCTGCCAGTTGTGATACCGCCCGAAGCGCATATCTGCCCTTTGTTGTGATTCTCATCTCTTGCTTACCTCTTTACTAATATATCATATCGGAGCCTGCGGTTAAAGTGCCTCTTACTCTTTCTTGAGCAGGCATGCCCGGTAACCGCGGTATTTACGGCTTTCGATATTTACAAATCCGGACAGTTTTTTCAGCAGAGCATGTATGTCCGAACTTCTGCCGAAGACCAGCAGGTTTCCTCCGGGAATAAGGCATTCCGCGATTTCCGGAAACCCCATTTCCGGGGGAGCTTCAGGTATTGGACTGTAATCCACCACCGCCCATCTGCATTGTTTCTTAAGACCGGTCAGTTCACCGGGCCAGGCTGTACAGACTGTTTCAACCCTGCCTTCAGGGCTGTTCAGCTTAACATTGTGTGAAGAAACCTTCAGCTCAAGGATATCCCGTCCGGCAAGGATAACAGGTTCAGGTCCGTGTCCTGCAGCCCAGGCTGCAAGATGTCCCTGTCCGGGATTTATAAAGAGCACTCTGCCGTTAATTGTTCTTTTTTTAACCAGCTCCGCCGCGGTTTGTGTTCCGTATGCCGGGGTATCGAAGGCGGGCAGTCCATAGACGGATTCCAGGGAGTATTCCCGTTTAGCCAGGCTGCAGCTGCATGCTGTTCTGAAGGCCGTACCCAGAGGGCCGTCGGCATCTGCCGGTTTTACTGACCGGTTCTCCAGTACCTTCAGGTGTAGAACCAGATGGTTGGCGGTTTTTTCCTCATAGCGTATGGAGAGTCCTGAGGAGATAATCATGCTCCGGAAACTCTCCTCAAGAGGGGTGACAATTACCAGTGCTGCCGTTCCGTCAGTGGTGAGGATGCGGTGCAGGGAGTCAAGAAATGCCCGGTGAACAGGAGCCCCGGCCTTGGCGGGAATGTTGGAAACAATCAGATCCACCGGCGGAAAGCCAAGTTCGTTCATCATGGCTGTTTCGGCTGTTTCCAGGGCAACCTTATTGAGTTCTGCATTATGCAGGGTCATTGCTACTGCCAGAGCGTCCCTGTCCAGGGCGGTCAGGGTTGCTTCGGGGAACCGTTTCTTCAGGGCCAGCGCCAGTGTTCCAACTCCGCATCCTACATCTGCAATTGAGGTTATTTTCTCAAGGTCGAGTTGTTTTGCCAGGGTTTTGAGCAGCAGCCGGCTGCCGTCGTCAATTTTGTAGCTGGAAAAAAGGGCGTGGGAGAGGTCAAAAAAAAGGCGTTCCCCCATAAAGGCCAGGGGAACGCGCTTGTTGATAAGCTCTGAGAGTGAACTCAATTGTTTACCCGTTCAACATATTCACGGGTTTCTGTGTTGACCATAATTCTTTCACCCTGTTTGATGAAAATAGGCACTTTTACGGTAAGACCGGTTTCGACGGTAACAACCTTGGTAGCTCCGGTTACGGTATCACCTTTTACCGCGTCTGCAGCTTCGGTTACCTCATAAACCACCTTATAGGGAACCTTGATGTCGATGGGTTTCCCTTCCCAGAATACAACCCGGTAGGTTTCCCCGTCTTTCATAAAGAGAACCTTGTCTTCCATACCGCCCGCTGCGGGTACTTCAAACTGATCATAGGTGGTGGAGTCCATGAAATGGTAGTTTTCGCCATCGGAGTAGAGATACTGACAGTCGTGGTCTTCTACTATACATTCTTCAACGGAATCCTGAGTTTTATAGGTCGGTTTCAGTACCGAGCCGGTAACTACGTGCTTAAGTTTAAGCCGTGCAAAGGCTGACCCTTTTCCGGGGTTTACGAACTCCCGCTCTACTACCAGATATGGTTCTCCCTTTTCCAGAAGAAACATTCCCTGTTCTATCTGTCCTGCTTTGATCATTCGTCTATCCTTAATCCTCTTGAGATTGGTTTTTCATTTGCGTGATGAGCCGTGAGTATATCCCAAGTAAAATTTTTTTTCGACCCCCCTCCCGGCATATAAGATTTTTTGCATTGCTTTTCGCAGACTGACAATCTACACTTTAGCCCACAGGTAAAACAGGTATGCTTAAAAAAATTCTCCTGGTGGAAGACCAGGCACTTATTGCATTAAACACCTCCACAATTCTGCAAGCCGAGGGGTTCAGCATTGTTACTGCCTATAACGGGCTTCAGGCTCTGGATCTTGCTTTTACCGATACTGACATCTCCCTTGTACTTATGGATATTGATCTGGGTTCCGGCATGGATGGAACGGAAACAGCCCGGCTGATTCTTGAGAAGAAAGATCTTCCCATAGTTTTTCTCACAAGCCATGCAGAGAAAGAGATGGTTGCCAGAGTCAAGAATATTACCCGCTACGGCTATGTGCTGAAGAATTCAGGAGAGTTTGTCCTGCTGGAAGCAATTCAGATGGCCTGGGAACTTTTTTCGGCTAACAAAAAGATTGTAAGTGAAGCGAAAGAAACTGGGCACTTGCGCAATCTCTTTGAATATGTGGTCAAGCATACTCCCGTAGGCATTGTGGTTCTGGACCGGGATTTCCGCTATCTCTATGTAAGTGACCAGATTATCCGGGATAACAAGTTTGAATTCGCCGATCTTAAGGGGCTCAGTCATTATGAGCTTCATCCGAATCTTCCCGAAAAATTAAAGCAGCTTCACCGCAGGGCTATGGAGGGAGAAGTCCTTCATTGTGCTGATGACACCTTTACCCGGCCTGACGGCAGTACGGATTATACCAGCTGGGAAATGCGCCCCTGGCATGAGAGCGGGGGGCAGATCGGCGGAATTATTATCTACACAACCATTTTAAATAAGTATAAGAAACTTCTTACTGAAGCCAGTAAGAAAGCGGAAGATTACAGTAGTATTTTTAATAATGCTCCTGTAGGGATTTTTATAAGTACAATTGATGGGCACATGCTGCATGCCAATCTTTCCGCAGTCCGTATGATGGGAGCAGTAAACGAGGAGGAGGGGCTTCGCTATTTTAACAGCGAGGATTCGCCCTTTAATGTTGATCCTTCCCGTCGTCAGGACTTGTGGCAGCTCTTGAAGGTATGTGAAGGTGTTGAGAATTTTGAATTTCCCGGAAGAACAATTCAGGGTGATATCCGCTGGTTCAGTATGAACATCAGTCTGCGGAGGCAGGAAGACGGCCCGGTGCTTATGGAGGGTTTTGTCCGGGATATCTCGGAAAGTAAATCCTGGGCTGATCAGCTTCTTGCTTTGAACGGCAGGCTTGAAAAAGCGCTGGATGAGAAAAAACAGCTTATGAAAGAGCTGAATCACCGGGTAAAGAATAACCTTCTGATGGTCAATTCCCTGCTCAGGCTCAAGGAGTATGCCGGCGATATAAATCTTTCAGACATTCGCAGTCAGGTTCAGGCTATCGGGCTTGTGCACGAGAAGCTCAGTTATTCCGACAGTCAGAGCAGAGTCAATCTGCGGGAGTATCTGGATGACCTTGTGGAGACTGTTTTCAGCAGTTTTGCCAGCAGAAAAGTCAGTATCAAAAGCAGTGTTTGCGATATTCCGGTTTCTTCAAAAATAGCCCTTGAACTTGGGCTTATAGTAAACGAGATTGCCATGAACTCCCTGAAGTATGCCTTCGCAGGGAAGGATGATCCTGAGTTTTTTATCTCTTTACAGCTCTGGAAGAACGGCGGGTGTCTCTTTACGGCGGGAAACAACGGTCAACCTTTCCGGGATCCGCAGGAAGTGACCGGCCGGAAGACTCTCGGGCTGAGACTGATTGACGAAATGGTAAAGCAGATGGGCGGTACCTGTACCCTGGAATCCAGTCCGTCACCTCTTTTCCGAATAATTCTGCCCGATATTGCCGGAGAATGATTCGGTTCTATGATTTATCCGGGATAAAAGGGTAGTAGATTGTATCTTTAATGTCCTCGTTTCCGGAAAGGAGCATCATAAGCCGGTCAAACCCCAGAGCTGCTCCGGATGTTGGAGGGTAGGGGGGCTGGAAGGTCTTCCAGTACTCTGTGTCTGCTGCAACCTTGACCGCCGCGATTCTGTTCTTCTCTTCCGTTTCCTTATTAATCAATCTTTTTACCGCTTCCGGGTCTGTCATCTCGGTGTAGCAGTTGGCAAGCTCAATTCCCTTCCAGTAAAGCTCCCACCGTTCCCGCCAGGGGGTTCCCGGTTTTTCCGCAGCAAGGCAGGTAATCCCTGCGGGAAAATCATAGAGAAACAGGGGTTCTTCCGTGGGAAGCTCCGGTTCCACAAGGCTGATAAAGAGCCGTTGAAACAGATCATTCCAGCTGTCGTCTCTTTCTGTATGAATATGGTTTTTTGCAGCTGCTTCCCTGAGTCCCTCTCCTGAAAGGTCCTTGCAGAGAGGAGCCAGATCGATGCCTGCAAACTCGCAGAATGCCTCCTCCATGCTTATACGGGTAAAAACAGGAACAGGCAGGTTTGTCTTCAGGCAGAGGTCCTGTATCAGCTCTCTGGTGTCCTTTTCTATATCGAGGTAGTCGGCCTTCTGCCGGTACCATTCAAGCATGGTGAACTCTATATTATGATGCCCGCCGGTCTGCTCCCGGTTGCGGAAGCATTTGGCCAGTTGAAAGATATCGGTCCCGGGAAACTCCTTTAAAACCTTTTTCAGCCAGTATTCAGGAGACGGCAGCAGATACAGTTCCCGGTCTTCGCCGTCGGGATTGGAAAAGCGGGCGGGGAAAAGCTCGATGGTTGCTTCGGGGATTACTTTCTCTGCCATCAGGGGTGTATCGCACTCAAGAAACTCTTTTGAGCGGAAAAAGGTGCGCACTCCATTCAGCAGTTCTGCCCGAAGCCGGGCGGTTTCAAGAGATATCATAACAGGGGAGAATCATACTCCAGGATTCTTTTTTCCTCTACCGCCGGGAAGGCGGGGCAGGATCCATCCTCTTGTCATTATCTCCAATCTCTGCTACTTTCTACTAAGCCCATGTCTTTTCGTTCAGCAACGTAAATGAAGAGAATTAGCGCCTCTGCTTGATTACCTTTCTGCCGGTTATAACTTCAGGTTATAAAAGGAGAATGGTTTTCTTTGTATAAAAGCAAAGAGGGTATAGAGGCAAAAATAGAGCGCCGGGAAGAGGCAGTGTCTGTCGCATTGTACTACAGTTTCCGGCTCATGTGTTAATTGAGAAGGAAGAAGGAGTATTTATGCCAGACAGCTACCCGGAGGTGATCGCCCTTGAACAGCGCATTCAGCCGCATCAGGTTGAAGCAGTAATCAAGCTGTTCGAAGAAGGAGCGACGGTACCATTCATTGCCCGCTATCGTAAAGAAGCGACCGGCGGACTCGATGAGGTACAGATTATTGCGATTCGTGACCGGCTTGAAAAGCTTGTGGAACTGAACAAGCGCCGGGAGGCGATTCTCAAATCAATGCGGGAGCATGAACAGCTTACCCCCGAACTTGAAGCGGAGATCAATAAGGCCGATACTCTCAGCCATCTTGAGGATCTCTATCTTCCTTTCCGGCCCAAACGGCGGACCCGGGCCATTGTTGCCAGGGAAAAAGGCCTCGAAGAGCTGGCCCACAAAATCTACGACGAAGACCATATCGACCTTGACGCGGAAGCAGAGAAGGCTGTTAACCCCGAGAAAGGTGTTGATACTGCTGAGTATGCCCTTCAGGGAGCCAGGGATATTGTCGCTGAATGGATCAGTGAGGATCCGGATGTTCGAGCCGACCTCCGCCATCTTTTTGAAGATGAAGCAATAATCAAAAGCTCGGTGAACAAGGCAAAAGAGAAGGACCGCGAAGCCTATAAATACAAGGATTACTTCAACTGGACTGAAAAAGCCCACTCCGCACCCTCTCACCGCATTCTTGCTGCCATGCGCGGTGCCGAGGAAGGTTATCTCTCGCTGAGTATGGCTCCCGATGAGGAAGCGACTATTGATATGCTGGAGCGGGGATTTACCGAAGGACGTGATGACGATACCGAGCAGCTTAAGCTCTCTATCCGGGATGCCTACAAGCGTCTTATTGCACCTTCCCTTTCCAACGAGTACCGCAAAACGGTAAAACAGCGTGCCGATGAGGCTGCAGTTCAGGTCTTTGCCCAGAATCTGAAAGACCTTATGCTGGCAGCTCCCCTTGGACAGAAGCCGGTTCTGGCAATTGATCCGGGCCTTCGCACCGGCTGCAAGGTTGTCTGTCTGACTGCCCAGGGTGATCTTATCCATTCAGAAACAATCTTTCCCCTTCCTCCCCGGAACCGCCGCCAGGATGCGTCAGAAGCACTGAAAAAGATGGTGGAAAAATATAAGATTGAAGCTATTGCCGTGGGTAACGGTACCGGCGGGCGGGAGGCATTCTCCTTTGTCCGTTCCCTGGGAATGAAGATTCCCCTGGTTATGGTGAACGAGTCCGGCGCATCGGTTTACTCTGCATCCAAGGCTGCCCGGGAAGAATTTCCCGATTATGATGTTACCGTCCGTGGAGCCATCTCCATCGGCCGCAGACTCATGGATCCCCTGGCGGAACTGGTTAAAATCGACCCCAAAGCCATTGGAGTGGGGCAGTATCAGCATGATGTTGATCAGAAACTCCTTAAACGGAGCCTGGACGACGTTGTTGTTTCCGCGGTTAACTCCGTGGGGGTTGAGGTTAATACCGCCTCTCCCCACCTGATGCAGTATGTCAGTGGACTGGGCGGACGCCTGGCCAAAGCCATTGCAAAATACCGGGAGACAAACGGTCCTTTTAAAACCCGGGATGAGCTTAAGTCTGTGGAAGGCATGGGTGAGAAAACCTATGAACTGGCTGCGGGCTTCCTGCGGATTCAGGATGCGGAAAACCCCCTGGATGCCAGTGCTGTTCACCCAGAACGCTACGAGCTGGTAAACAAGATGGCCTCCGACCTGAGTGTTGATGTAAAGGCTCTTATGGATGACGGATCGCTCCGGGATCAGCTTGATCTTGCCTCCTATGCAGAAGGTGAGGTCGGAATACCTACTCTCAAGGATATCGTTGAGGAGCTTGCCAAGCCCGGACGTGACCCCCGTGATGAGTTCGAAGCCATTGCTTTCGCCGACGGTGTAACCGAGATTTCCCAGCTTGAGCCGGGAATGGAGCTTCCGGGAATTGTTACCAACGTTACCAATTTCGGTGCTTTTGTTGATATCGGTGTTCATCAGGACGGCCTTGTACATATCAGTGAGCTCTCCGATGAGTTTATACAGAATCCCGCAGATATTGTGAAAGTGCACCAGCAGGTTAAGGTTAAGGTTCTTGAGGTTGATGCGGACCGCAAGCGTATTGCCCTTACCATGAAAAGCGGAGCATCTTCCACCCAGCAGCGCGGCGGTGGTGACCGCCGTCCCCGGCGGGACGACAACCGCGGCGGTGGGCCCCGTGGAGGCGGCAACAACCGTAACAACCGCGGCGGCGGGCGGGGCAACAATAACAATAATTCTAGCGACGGCTACAATCCCTTCGCTGATCTTCTTTCCTGATTTCGGAGTATTCTGAAGATGGAAAATCTGCATCCCGGTGATGCTCTTCACGGATTCAGGATCGAGTCGGTAATCGACCTGCCTGAATTCCGGGGAAAAGGAATCCGGGCCCGCCACGAAGCGACGGGTCTGGATCTTTTTCATGTGTATAACGACGACAGGGAGAATCTTTTCTCCTTCACCTTCAAAACCCCCCCCAGGGACAACAGCGGTGTTGCCCATATCGTGGAACATGCGGTACTGGCAGGTTCCCGTAAGTTTCCCATCAAGGATCCGTTCCTGGTGCTGCTGAAAGGAAGTCTTAATACCTTCCTCAATGCCATGACCTATCCCGATAAAACCGTTTACCCCGGTGCCAGCACTGTGGCGGCGGACTATTATAATCTCATGTCCGTCTACGGCGATGCGGTCTTCTTCCCTCTGCTGAGAAAAGAGATTTTTCATCAGGAAGGTGTGCGGCTGGAACCCGGCGATAAGGGGCTTGAAGTTTCCGGCGTTGTTTTCAACGAGATGCAGGGAAACTACTCCTCCTTTGAATCGATTGTGGGGGAGTGGTCCTATCGTGGACTGTTTCCCGATTCCAGCTACGGATTTGATTCCGGCGGAGAGCCTGCCTCTATACGGGAACTCACCTATGAGGATTTCCAGGCTTACCACGAAGAGTTTTATCACCCTTCCAACTGCCGGGTTTTTCTCTATGGAAACATTCCCACCGGTGAACAGCTGCAGTTTATCCAGGAGAACTTTCTTTCAGGCTTTACCGAGCCCCGGCAGGTGGATGCCCGCATAAGTGAGGAATCCGACTGGGATGCTCCCCGGAACCTTACGGTGGATGCCCCCGGAGGAGAGTCCGAGGAGGGCGAACAGGGTTCTTCCATCCTCATCAGCTGGCGTCTTGGTACCATCAATGATCCGGTTTATCTGCTTGCCTGGGAGGTCCTTGCGGAAATTCTTCTCGGACATCCCGGATCGCCCCTGTATAAGGCCCTGGTTGATTCCCATATGGGTGAAGATATTTCTCCCTCCAGCGGTCTTGATTCCGAACTGCGGGATCTTGTTTTTGCAGCGGGGCTGCGCGGAATAGAAGCCGGAAAACGGGAGCGGCTGGAAGAGACTATTTTCGGTATTCTTCAGAGTCTTGTATCCGAGGGGATTCCTGCAGAATTTCAGGAAGCAGCTCTTGCCCGAATCGATTTCCGTCATCGCGAAATTCGCGGCGGCGCTCCTTTCGGGCTCAGGCTTATGGGCCGGGCTCTCCGGGGATGGCTCCATGATGAAGCTCCCGAAAATACCATGTGCTATGAAAATGTTATCGAGGAACTGAAACAGCGTATTGACGGCAGTCCGGATCTCTTTACCCGCATGATTCAGGAAGAGCTCATAGACAATTACAACAGAATTGTAGTCACCGTCCGTCCCGAAGAACAGTATCATCAGCACAACCAGGAAGATGAGCGGGAATGGCTCAAGCATACCGAGGCTACTATCGGCAGCTCCGGTGTCAAGGTTCTTGCTGAGGAGCTGGCTCAGATGAAACGCTTTCAGGACACTCCGGATGCTCCTGAAGACCTTGCGGCTGTTCCCTGTGTTTCCATGGATGACCTCCCCCGGGAAGTACAGAAGCTTTCACTTGACCGCCAGACCCGGGACGGTTCTGAGCTCTATACCCACACAACCTTCTGTAACGGGGTTGTCTATCTTGATATTGCCATTGACCTGGGCGGACTCGAGCAGAATGAACTGCTCCTTCTGCCCTATTTTTCAAAATATATTACCAATACCGGCTACCCCGGGGTCTCCTATGACCGGGTAGCCATGCTTCTCAGCCGGCATAGCGGTGGCTTTTACTCTTTTATGGAGGCCTCCGACCGGGTTGAGAATCCTGATGATCCGGCGATGTACCTCTATTTCAGAATAAAAGCTCTGGAAGATGAGTTTGAGCGGACTCTGGAGATTGTCTCCAATCTGCTCACCCGGGGTATCATGGATGATCAGCAGCGCCTCAAGGAAGAACTCTTTGAGATGCGCAATGATATGCGTTCTTCTCTTGTTTCTTCCGGCCATTCCTATGCATCCTTACGGGCATCCCGGGGATTTTCACCTGTTCTTGCCCTTGAGGAAGAGTGGCGGGGTGTTGAGCAGTTTCTTTACCTCAACTCCATGAGTACCGGATTTGAAACTGTCTGGGAGAGTCTTTCCCAGCGGATGACCTCCCTCAAAAACCGTCTGATGGTCCAGAACCGTATGCAGTTTGTGCTTACCGCCGACGAAGGGGCGGATTCCCGGGTTCTTCCCCTGATTGATTCCTTCAGGGAACGGTTCAACCGGGGTGAAGCACCGGGTAAGACGCTTCTTGCCGGTTCTCCGGTACAATCGGACTATGAATCCCTGCTTATTCCTTCCACGGTTAATTTTGGTGCAGTCTGCTTTCCCGCCGCCCGGCTGGGAGATAAACTGCACGCTGAGGAAGTTCTGGTAAGTCACATACTGAAAGTGGAAGCTCTCTGGGAGAAGATCCGTATGCAGGGCGGTGCGTATGGCGCTTTTGCTTCGGTAAATGCCACGGAGGGGATTTTCACCATGGCCAGTTACCGGGATCCCAACACCTTTAAAACATTTCAGGCATTTCAGGAGTCCCTGGATCTGCTTACTGAAGGCGTAGATGCCGGTTTGCTTGAGAAATCGATAATAAGTGTTGTCGGCAGGGAGCTTAGGCCCCTCTCTCCGGGAGAGAAAGGGCTGCTGGCGTTCCGGCGTATGGTCTACGGTATCCCCGATACTCTGAGGCAGGATAAGCGTACTCAGCTGCTGGCTGCAACGCCCGATTCTGTGCAGGAAGCGGCGAAACTCCTCAGGGAGAAAATGAACCAGGGGAGCCGGGTGCTCTTTACTTCTCCCGAAAAGCTCGAAGAGGTGTGTACTGTATTTCCCGGGTTCCGGGAGAAAAGCCTGAGGCTTCCTGTTTAGGCAGCCTCAGTAGCCCCTTTCGCGGTCTACAATATTCTCCGGGGTTTTTCCCTGGAGATACAGTTCAAGATTTTTAAGAAACAGTTTATTACCCCTCTCTTCGTAGCGGGGGGTAAACCCTGCATAGTGTCCGGTAAGAACCACATTGTCCATTTCCCAGAGGGGTGAAGCAGAAGGCAGGGGTTCCGGGTCGGTAACGTCCAGGCATGCCCCTCCAATGGTACCGGACAAGAGAGCATCTTCCAGAGCTTCCTGGACCACGGTTTTGCCTCTTCCCACATTTACAAAGATTGAGTCGGTGCGCATCCGTTTAAACTCTGCTGCGGTAAACAGATTTTCCGTATCCGGGGTAAGGGGAAGAATGTTTAGTACAATGTCCGATGACTCAAGATACTCACGGAAGGACTCCCAGGGTATCACCTGATCAAAGGGCCCAAGGCGGTCCAGATTGCGCCGTTTTGCAGCGGTTACCCGCATGCCGAAGGCCCGGGCCAGGGTGGCGGTTCTCCTTCCAATGGCCCCGGCTCCAAGAATGAGCATATTCTTTCCGTCCAGCTCAAAGAGTTTCTCCGGAGCAACCTTGCCGAATTCGTGGTTCCGGCGAAACTGGTCTGCATGGAGCAGCCCCCGACCGAGGGTCAGAAGGAGGCTGAATATATGTTCCGCCATGGGTACCGGGTGAATCCCGCTGGCACTGGATATCTGAAAACTGCTTTTCTGCAGATTCTTATCTTTTAAAAGATGATCGATACCGGCAGACCAGGCCTGAAACCATTTAAGCTTCGGCATTGCCCCCAGGGCATCATTCTCAATATCCCGGAAGGCTATCTCTATACCGGAAAGATAGGGTTTCAGCTCTTTTTTTGTGCGTCCTGTTACTATGGTGTAATCCGGTGCGGCATTCTGCAGACTGAAAAGCAGATCTTCATCTGCCTGGTCCGGTGCGACACCGTAGGCTATATATTTCATTTTTTACTGCTGCTCCTTAATTTTTCATCCACTGAATACAGACTAACAATGGTCTAAGTATAGTTATCCTGTAGAAATGTGGCAAATTTCTCTTTTCCCAATTACATATGGGCGGGGACTATTCCCGGGGGGTTATCTGAAAAAGAATCCTGGGTCGGCCGCTGAAGGGGTCTTTTTCCATGGTGGACTCTACACCGTAAACTGAGTGGATACTGTCAGGGTTGAGCACCTCTTCCGGCTTTCCGGCGCTGTGTATATTTCCGTCCTGGAGAAGGATTACCTGGTCTGCATAGCCCAGGGCGAAGTTAAGATCATGAAGGACAGTAATAACCGCCAGACCTTTTTCTCTGCAGAGGTTTTTCAACAGAGAGAGTATTTCCACCTGGTGTCTTATATCCAGGTGGTTGGTTGGTTCGTCCAGGGCGAGGATATCCGGCTCCTGTGTCAGTGCCCGGGCAATTGCCGCTCTCTGGGCTTCCCCTCCGGAAAGACGGCTAACCAGCTGGTCTTTCATTCCAAGTATGTCTGCCTTCTCCATGGCGTTTCGCGCTATTGCATAGTCGGCGGAAGAGAGGCTTTGAAAACGGGAAAGATGGGGAAAGCGTCCCATGAGTACCGCTTCTTCCACGGTATAATCGTAATCCATGGAAGGATTCTGTGGAACCGAACCGGCCTTCCGTGAAAGCTCGCGCCGGGAAAAACTGCGAATATCCCTGCTGTCCAGCAATATAGTCCCTTCATCCGGGGAGAGCAGGGTTAGCAGGTTTTTCAGCAGTGTTGTCTTCCCTGAGCCGTTTGGTCCGGTGATTGCGGTAAACTCGCCGCTGCGGATTTCCGCAGAAATGCCGGACAGGACCTTTTTTCCGCCGTAACTGAAGCCAAGGCCGTCTGTTTTGAGCTGTTTCATCTGGAGAACCTGCCTGTACGGCGGCGCAGGAGAAAAAGAAAATAGGGGGCGCCGAAAAGGGCGGTGATAATACCCACGGGTATTTCCGCCGGGGGCATTATGGAGCGGGCAATTGTATCGCTGAGCAGGCAGAAAAGCCCTCCGGCCCTCATGCTCCAGGGAATAAGCAGTTTATGACGGGGCCCGGTAAGCAGTCTCACCGCATGGGGAACTATAAGCCCGATAAAGCCGATGATTCCGCTTACCATAACAGCCGAGGCGGTCATAACCGTGGCGGTTCCTAAAAGCAGCATCCTGGTTCTGCGTACCCGGACTCCAAGAGACCGGGCTGACTCTTCGCCCAGGGTCAGCAGGTCCAGGTCGCGGTGAAATATATAGATCAGCGCCTGTCCGGTAAGGAGTATCCAGCCGGATATGAGTACTTTATTCCATGATGGTGAGGCAAAGCTGCCGAAGGTCCAGAAGAGAATCCGCTGTGCCTCATCGCGGTGAAGGTACATCAGCAGCGAAATGGCTGCAGAGAGCAGAAAACTGACGGCTACCCCGGAGAGCAGCAGCGGGATCAGGCTTGTCTGTTTCATTCCTCCCGATATGAGCAGAACCAGCAGAGCTGCCGCTATTGCTCCGGCAAATGCCGCTGCAGGAAGGAGCATTCCCCCCAGAAAAGGAATAACCGAGAGAAGTGAAAGAGGAACAGTGCTTACGGTTACCAGGGTTACGCCGAAAGCAGCCCCTGATGAGATACCCAGTATGTACGGGTCTGCCATGGGGTTGCGGAATATCCCCTGGAAAACCGTTCCGCTGCAGGCAAGACTCATTCCGACAATCAGGGAAAGCATGATTCTCGGCAGGCGCAGTTCAAGCACTATTTTCCTGGCAAGATCCGGGTAGTGCCAGTGCAGGAATGGGAAAAAAAAGTCCAGGATAATGCCTGCCGCATCACGAAAGGAGATATCTGCAGAACCCATGGAGGCGGAAAAGAATACGGCTGCAATGGTTAGGAGGCTTGTGGTCAGGGCCAGGAGAAACCGGGTTGAGCGCTTGCTGCCGGATTGTTTTCCTGAAGGGGTCATCAGAAGGACTCCGGGTGCAGGATCCGGGCAAGGGCTTCCAGTCCTTCAGCAAGTCTGGGGCCCTGACGGTCTATGAGGTCGGGGTCGATGGTGAAAACCCGGCCCTCTTTTACGGCGCGCAGGTATTTGTACCCCGGTGCTTCCTTAAGGCCTTCTGCGAACCCGGGGGTATCCGGGCAGATGATAATATCCGGATCATTCTGCATAACCATTTCGATACTGTATGCCCATCCTTTGAGGTCGGCAGCACTGTTGCGTCCCCCTGCAAGGCCGATAAGCTGGTTGATGAATGTGTCGCCTCCGGCGGTATAGTCCCCGGTGTCTCCATAGGAAATAGCGTAGTAGACGGAAGGTTCCGGTTTGTCCTTTACCCTGGCGGTAACGGTTCTTACCCGTTCCTGCATTTCCGCTATAAGGTTTTTTCCTGCCTGTTCAACTCCCAGGGCTTCTGCAGCCAGACTGATGGTGCTGTAGACACCATTGAAGCTTGATTCTCCGTAGAGAACAAGAACCGGAATATTCAGTTTTTCCATAAGCTCAAGACTGGCTTTCTGAAAATGGGTGGACGCCAGGACAAGGTCGGGCTCCATGGCTGCCAGGGTTTCTATGTTCGGCTCCAAAAGCGAGCCCACAGATGGAATATTGGCTGTTTCCGCCGGGTAATTGCACCAGTCTGTCCGTCCCTGAAGGTCGCTCCCCCGTCCCAGGGCAAAGATAATTTCCGTCATATTCGGTCCCAGGGAAATAAGCCTGCGGGGATCTTCGGGAAAATCGACCCTTCGTCCATAACTGTCGGTCATGCTGCGGGTTGCGGTGATTGAAGTCTGACTCTTTTCTGTTTCGGGTACCCCCCCTGCAGACAGCGGCAGGGTGTTTATAGTCAGGGTTGAAAGAAACAGCAGTATTGTACCGATCAGGGGGCGGTGCGTTTTCAGGGGATCTCCTATTATACGTTCTGTTCAGTCCCGGATGAGTGGATACAGGACGCTCAGGAGTCCGTACCCGATCCATACTCCGTGAATCTTTCTGGTACGCAATCAGGTCAGGTATCCTGGCTCGGGAGTTTTTTTCTGCATACGTTCTGTCCTTAAAGACAGCGGCAGTGTGCAGGTTTACTCTCTTACAGTGGCGGGACCGCACGGGGCTTGCACCCGTTTCCCTGTTCCGGCAGGTTTTCTGCCGATCCTGTCTGCCCGGAAAGATTACACCGCCGGTTTTCAACCGTCAAGGCCGGGGTTTCCAGTCTTTTTTCTTTTCGGTACTATTCAATCGATGAGATGCCCTAGAGTTATTCAGGTGACAGTGCAGCGGTATTATGCGGAAAATGGCCCTCTTCTGGCGAAGGGGCTTGCATATAATTTTCTGCTCGGCCTGCTGCCCCTGATTTTTCTCGTATTCTGGACCGCGGCTTTACTGGTTGATCTTGCTCCGGGGCTGCAGCTTCTGCAGCTGCTCCAGGAGGAGGTCCTCACACTGCTCCCCCAGTCCCTTTCGGAAATTATCCTCGATCAGATAAAATATCTCAGTCAGTCCAAGGGGGCCCTTGGAACGTTAACTTCGGTTACATTCTTCGTGACAATCTTCTTCCTCTTTGAATCCCTGGAGAGGATTATTCGTACCATGCTCGGCGGGGTCGGCAGGAGCTGGTGGAAGGCCAGGGGAATATCTGCCGCCATGGTTGTTGGGAGCCTGCTGTTTGTCTATGCCTCGGCGGTTCTCTCCATGGGGGTGAGAATTATCAACACCTTCGGCCATTTCAGCAGCCGCTTTCTTCCTTTCGGTATTATGCTGCTCTCTCTGGTTCTTACCAGCTTCTTCTTTGCCTTCTGTCAGATTGTCTATGCAGGAAAGAGATTCAAGCTTATTCCCCTTCTGCTTATCTCTTTTTCAGCTTCCGGTATCTGGCAGCTGGTTAATCTTCTCAGCGGTTTTATTATCCGTTCCGCCGGGCGCAGGTTTATTGTCTACGGCGCCATGGCAGGAGCAGTAAGCTACAGCATTATTCTGAGGATTCTGGCGGATATTGTGGTGATAGCGACCCTGCTCGTTCGCTATTACGCTTTGAATGAGAAAGATGATCTGTCCGGGATGGGTGATCAGGGCAAAAAAAGACCGCCCGACGAATCCGGACGGTCCCCGATGGAAGAAGCTGAAAAGTCCTCGTAAGTTACTCCACTAATTATTGTATGCTAGCCGGAGTAATAAATCCAATAAAAATTCAATCAATTGCAGGGGGCTTTCGCCGTACGGTAAATTCTCTTTTCGGTGAGACTATCTGAGCTTCTGCAGCATGCCGGGCAGACTGGTGAAACAACTCCTGAGCCCTTAAGGGTCTCTTTTTCCCCGCTTGTATCCTCTCATAGCTTCCGTTTGGTCTCAGCAGGTGGGACTTGCTGTTGGAACTGAAGTAAATGTTCAGGGCCTCATCCAGGCGCTGCTTATGGACTTTTGATGTAACCGGAAACATGAGTTCAACCCGCCGTTCCAGGTTTCTGGGCATCCAGTCGGCGCTGGCCAGAAAATATTCATCGTTTCCGCCATTCTGAAAATGGAAAAGCCGGGTGTGTTCAAGGTAGCGGTCAATTACGGAGATTACCGAGATGTTGCTGCTGAACGGAGCGGTTTCGGGAACCAGCATGCAGACGCCGCGGATATTCAGCTCTATTTTCACACCAGCCATTGATGCCGTGTAAAGGGCTTTAATCACATCCGGATCGGCCAGGGAGTTCATTTTTGCCCGGATCAGTCCGGGGTTTTCGCTGCTTGAGCGTGAAGCCTCCCGTTCTATAAGCTGAATTATGCGGTTTTTCAGGGTTGTCGGGGCCATTACAATCTTTTTCAGCTCCGGAATGTTGGAGTATCCCGTAATGGCATTAAATACCATGGAGGCATCTTCGCCGATGTCGTCGTTACTGGTTAACAGTCCCATATCTGTATAGAGCTTTGCAGTACTGTCGTTATAGTTTCCGGTACCAAGGTGAATATAGCGCCGTATACGGTCCACCTCACGGCGGACTATCATCAGCAGTTTTGCGTGTATCTTTAAGTGAGCTATACCATAGACAACAATGACGCCGGCTCTTTCCAGTTCCTCTGCCCAGCGGATATTGCGGGCTTCATCGAACCTGGCTTTGAGCTCCACCACTGCGGTAACGTGTTTGCCGGCGGCGGCTGCGGTTTTGAGGGCCTTGACTATGGGGGATGAGCCGCTGGTTCTGTAGAGAACCATCTTGATTGCCAGGACTTCCGTGTCGATGCTGGCCTGCTGTACCATTTTTACCACCGTATCAAAGCTGTCGTAGGGGTGGTGCAGCAGTATGTCCCGGTCTTTCAGGGTTTCCCATATGTTCTCATCAACCTGCAGGTCTGCCGAGGGGTATGATGGCCATTCGGGGTCATGCAGCCCCGGACCGCCCTGACTCAGGGCCAGGCCCATGAAGCTCTTTAAATCCAGAGGACCGTCGATTTCGTAAATGTCCGTACTCTCGGAGTTTACCCTGGCCAAAAGAGCCTCTTTCAGTGCAGGTGAGTGGGTACTCAGTTCCAGGCGGATAACCCGGCCGGTTTTTCGGTTTTCCAGCACCTCTTCCATGGCTTCCACAAAGTCTTCATCCCGCTGTTCGTCCACGCCCATGTCTGCATCCCGGGTAATACGGAAAATCGCTGCCTCCCTTATGGAGTATCCCGGAAAAAGGTGTTCGCCCTGATGGAGCAGAATGTCCTCAAGCAGGGTGAAGGGTTTATCCTCTCCCTTGTCCGGGAGATAGATTACCCGGGACTGGTCTTCGGGAATCTGGACCAGGGCATATTTCTCCTCATCGGATCCCTCTTTTACCAGGGAAAAGAGCAGATGAAGCCGCAGGCCGGCGATATAGGGGAAAGGCTCTTCATCGTTGATGCGGACAGGGCTGAGCACCGGGAAGAGTTCGTTGCGGAACAGGGTCTGAATCTGCCGCAGCTGCCGTGGGGTCCACTCTTCCGGCGGAAGATAGATAACTCCGTGCTCACGCATTCCCGGGAATATTTCATCCTGCAGGCAGCGGTATTGTGCGGCAACTATTTCCCTTATCCTTTTATCTATCAGGCTCAGCTGTTTTTCCGGAGTAAGGCCTGAGGGGCAGTTTATGTGGTTTCCGGCACGAACCGCCCGTTTAAGGGTTGCTATCCGGACCATAAAGAACTCATCGAAGTTTGAACTGGTTATGGCCAGGAATTTCAGACGCTCCATGAGCGGGACCGACGGTTCAAGGCCCTCCGACAGGACGCGGTTATTGAATTCCAGCCAGCTGATATCCCGGTTGAAAAAATATTTCTTTCCTTTAAAGTTCATCTGTTCCGACTCCCGATACCGCTGTTGCTCAGCGGATTATAACTCTCAGTCCAAAGACTTCCTGAAAAAGATCACCCTTTTCCGCAATGCCCGACCGTTCCACTGCAATGTCGCCGTTGTAGCTGCAGGTGATGATCAGCCTGCCTTCATCACGTTCCAGGCTTATGGTTTTTATGCGTCCTGTATGTCCCCGGTCCAGGGCGTCTGCTATGCGCAGAATAGCTGCAAGCTTCAATACTCTCAGGCGCTCCCGGCGGGGAAGCCGCTGGTAACTCAGATTGCCTGGATTGGGCGCTTTTTTCCGATGGTAGCGCACAATATTGCTGATTATCAGGATATCCTCCCGGGTCAGCCCGAACACCTCGGAGTGCTCGATAAGATACTGTCCATGCTTGTGATGCCCGCCGGCGCTGATATAGGTGCCGATATCATGGAGGATACCCGCCACTTCCAGGAGGAGCCGTGATTCCGGTTTAAGCTGAAACTCGTCCCGCATGCCGTCAAAAAGCAGCAGGGCCAGTTTGGTAACCTGCCGGGCATGTTTTTCGTCAAAGTAGTAGCGCCGGGCAAGGCTCAGTGCGGAGGCCTGAATCTGGGCTGAGAATTTTTCTCTGACCGAATGGCCTTCATGGAGGGTATAGCTGAGAAGTGCTCCCTCCCTGATGCTTATACTGGGAATTATCAGCTGGGAGGCGGTGGTTCCTTCGAGGAATTCCTGGTACATCAGCAGTCCCGGAATCAGCAGCTCTGCCGTGGCGTAGGGAATCTGCAGTGATTCCATGATCTCTTCTGTGTTCATTGCCGCCGTCTCGGCTACAAATTTGCGGAAATCCTGCTTGTCCACTACGGAAAAGTGCTGGTGTTCTTTACGCCCTATTCGCGCTGCCACAACCCGGGCGTCGCCGCCGACGGCAACAAAATATTTGATGCGCTTAAGCTCAAACTCGGTGTCCAGTCTGTCCTTCAGGGTCTGCACGCTTTCTGCAATATACTGATGCATGTGGTCCTTGTAGCCCAGGGTGGAGAGGACCTGCTGCTGGGTGCGTACGGTGCCTATCTTAAGGGAGTGGGCCGCCACCATGCGGTTGCGCTGGAGCAGCATCAGTTCCGTACTGCCCCCGCCGACTTCGATTATCAGTGAATTTGAACGGGAAAACTGGCCGCTGATCGGTGCCAGGGCGTACTGTACCGCTATATAAGTGAGTCGGTTTTCTTCGATACCGTCGGCCAGGGTAATCATTATGCCTGTCTGGATGGCGATCCGGTCGATGAAGGTGTCCCTGTTGGCAGCTTCCCGGACAGCTGAAGTGGCAATGGCTTTTACCTCTTCAGGATTAATTTTCCACCCTTTTAGAATCTCAACAAAGCCTTTCAGAATCTGGACTGACTGGCGCAGGGTTTTCAGGCTGATTCTTCCACTGGTAAAGGCATCCTGTCCCAGGGGAATTGATTTCCCGGCGGACTCTACTATTCTCCATTGATTTTTTTCGTCCACTTCGGCAATCAGCATACGTATTGCCGTTGATCCCACATCGATTATGGAAATAAGTCGGTAGCTCATTCTTTGGTAAGCTCCTCTGCTGCAAGGGCGGCCGCTCCTATGAGTACCGCATCATCTCCCAGTTTTGTAGGCAGAACTGTCACATCCTCGGCAATCCCGGGCTGAGCATAGGTCCGCATCGAATCCCTGGCGGCAGTCAGGTAGGGTTTGCCGATCTTTTCAATCAGGCCACCCCCGAGGATAACCGCTTCGGGATTCAGCAGGTTGACCGCGTTGGCCAGTCCGATGCCGAGATAGTGGGCCGACCTCTGAATCAGTTCCCTGACCGCCGGATCCTTCTTTTTCCATGCCTGCTTGAAAACGCCGCTTTTATAAAGAGATATATCTGTTCCCGCCAGTTCGTGCAGCACCGGAGCTTTTCCCGATGAGGCCAAAGAGACTGCGTCCTTGCTTATTGAGAGCCGGCTTGCCAGGGCTTCGACGCAGCCTTTACGTCCACATCCGCACATGGGGCCGTCGGTCTGTATAATCATGTGGCCGAATTCTCCGGCGTTGCCGCTTTTTCCGCGGTAAAGGCGGCCGTTGAGAATCAGTCCCGCGCCGATGCCGGTACCCAGAAATACACCGATTAAATCCCGGTAGCCCTGTCCTGCTCCGCGGACAAATTCTCCATAGGTTCCGGCGCTTACATCATTTTCCAAAATTACCCGCAAGCCGGTGTGCTGTTCCACATAGGGCTTCAGGGCAAGGTTCTGAAATCCGAGGTTGGGTGTATCAATAATTATCCCCGCATCCCTGTCCATGGGGCCCGGTACTGCAAGGCCGATTCCGCCAACCTGCTCTGAGGATATTCCGGCAAGGGTCATAACCTCTTCAATGGTACTGCATATTCTCTTGAGAACAGCGCTGTTGCCATCCTGGGGAGAGGTTCGCTTTTTTATACGTTGAAGTACCTGGAGTTTGCTGTCCAGAAGGGCTGCTATCATTTTGGTTCCGCCCAGGTCAAATCCTATCCAGTATTCGGTGCTCATCCCGGTCTCCTGCGGTGTGGAATCATACAATTATAGCAACAAGAGGAGCTAAATGATACCAATGGTTTTCCCTGTGTAATGTTGCTCACAAAAATCTAACACTTCGAAGCCCGTATTTGCCCTGCAGCAGTTTCCTGAGTATTTTTCCTCCATATAAGAAGGAGCAAAGCTATGAGCAGAACACCAGATTCACCCATTATTGATCTGCTGACAAAACGGTACAGCCCCAGAAGCTTTCTCGATAAACCTGTCGAAGAAACTGATATGAAAAGTATTCTGGAAGCGGGGCGCTTCGCGCCGTCATGTTTCAACGAGCAGCCCTGGGGCTGTGTATACGCCCTGAAGCAGGACTCAAAGGAGTTCGAAAACCTCCTGGGCTGTCTCAGCCCGAAGAATCAGAGCTGGGCGGAATCTGCCGGGGCTTTGATGATTACCGCTGCCCGGGGTTTATACAGGGCCAACGGCAGTGAAAATCTTTTTGCCCAGCATGACACCGGTCTTTTTCTTATGTCCATGCTGCTGCAGGGAACATCCATGGGCATTTTCGGACATCCCATGGCGGGCTTCAGCCGGAAAAAGGCAACAGAAGTGTTGGGCATTCCGGAGGATTATCTTCCTGTTGCTGCAGTAGCCTGGGGCTATCCGGGAGAACCCGACAGCTGTCCCGAAGAGTTTCGGGAAAAAGAGGCGGTGCGGACTCCCCGGGGGGAGGTTTCGTCCTTTGCCTTCAGAAACAGCTGGAAATAAAAAAAGCTGCCGGATTAATTCCGGCAGCCCTTAAGTCTCTTATAAGAAGGAGCGCGCTTATATCGCAGCTACAGCTGCAACGGCCTCTTTGGTCAGTTTTGTAATCTCGTCAAACTTTCCGGCAGAGATAAGGTCGGAAGGAACCATCCAGCTTCCTCCGCAGGCAAGTACCCGGGAGAAACCAAGGTAGGTACTGATGTTTTTGGCGTTTACACCGCCGGTGGGCATGAACAGGATGTCGCCGTAGGGTGCTGCCATGGCTTTGAGCATGCCCAGTCCGCCGGAGGGTTCTGCGGGGAAGAACTTAACCGCAGGGATATCCCGTTCAAGGGCCATCTCAATGCCGGTGGGGTTGTTGATTCCCGCAAATATGGGCATATCCATTCCCAGGCAGTGGTCTACAACCCGGGGGTTGAAGCCGGGAGAAACCATGAAGGCTGCTCCAGCTTTTGCTGCCGCATCGGCCTGTGCCGGGGTCAGTACGGTTCCGGCGCCAACAAGCAGTTCCGGCAGTTCTTTGGTAACCAGGCTGATAGCCTCTTCCGCGGCTGCTGTCCGGAAGGTAATTTCCGCACAGGGAAGGCCGCCTTCCAGCAGGGCTTTTCCGAGGGGCACTGCGTCTTTTGCGTCCTCGATTTTGACGACCGGTACCACCCGGATTTTCCGCAGTGTTTCGATCATGGAATCATACTTCTGTTTCAAAGTTGCATTCATCTTTTGTACTCCTTTTATTTACTGCGCCGCCGGCGCATTGTTTGTATGGTCGTAGTAGCCGAGACGCCGTGATATGGCTTCGGCACATTCCAGCAGGCTGGGCAGAAGGTCTTCTTCCTGCCTGAGGGCGGTTAGATAGGGAATGCTGACGGTGGCAACAATGCCGCCGAATGAGTCCCTGACAGGTACTGCAATTCCGCTTATGCCTACTGTTTCCTCCTGCCTGTCCCTCGCAACCCCTTCCTCCTGAATGGTTTCAAGCTCTTTTCTCAGTGAGGCTTTATCGGTAATGGTATTGCGTGTATAGGCTTCAAGTTCTCCGGAAAGATATTCTTCTATCTCTTCCCGGGAAAGAGATGAGAGGAGCATCTTTGCAGCTGCTCCGATATGGGGTGGAAAGATTGTACCGGATTCCACGGTAATCTTCATGATCCGGGGACTCAGGACAGTATTTATTACATATACCTTGTTGTGGCGGATAATGCTGAGTTTTACCGTCTCTCTGGTTGTATCGGAGAGCTCCTGCAGATACGGGGTGGCAATCCGGTTGAGATTGAGTCTGCGTTCAGCGGCCCGGGAAAGTGACATAAGTTTTGGCCCCAGGAAAAAGCGGCCGGCCTGGGTGTCGTGCTCAATATAGTCCAGGTTGGTCAGTGAAACCAGCAGCCGGTGAGTGGTTGATTTTGGGATGTTGAGCATGGAGCTTGTCTCTTTCAGACTTGCCCCTTCGGGATGTTCCATGAGAAAGGAAAAAATAAGATCCGCTTTTTCGATTGCCGGTACCATTACGGATAGCTATTCTACAGTGAAAAATGGTTCCGGTCAATTGTCCCGTATAATGTACAGTGTTCCTTATATGGGACGGAGGCGTGCTTTAACTCTTTCTTTAAAGCTTTGTATCAACTCTTTCGTCCCTTCCGGGTGGGTCCCGCTGCCCTGCCAGAAGGGAGGTCTGCCGCCGCCTTTGCCCTTGATCAGGGAGAGAAGCCGGTCCTTCTCCTCTTTGAAAAAGTCAGCATCCTTTTCCGGTGCGCAGATAACCCAGCGCAGGGTTCCTTCAATTTCAGCGCAGAGAAGCCCGTAAAGTTCTATTTTTTCCCGGGGTAGAAGTTCAGCAATTTCCCGCAGCTGGTCTGCCCGGTCCGGAGGCAGTACTGCGGCAATGAGACTTCCGCCGGGAAGCTCTTCCCCCTGCCGAAGCAGGGATTCTGCAGTCAGGCTGTTAACTGTTTTTTTGAGGGAAGTTAGCATTCCCTCCCGTTCAGCCGTTTTTTCCCGGTATTCCCCCAGGCGTTCCAGGAGTTTCCCCCGGGGCGCCGAAAGCATTTCAGTGAGCCTTGCACTAATCCGGCTTTTTTCCCGGTAGTCTGCAACTGCAGCGTCTCCTATTACAAAGGAGAGACGGCAGTTTCCCCTGACAGATTCTGTTCCCGTATGTTTAATCAGCCGGACTTCTCCGGTTCGCTGCAGATGTACACCGCCGCAGCCGATTTTATCCACTCCCTCAATTTCCACCAGCCGTATGTTCCCTTCGGCTTTCAGTGAACGGCGCAGGTTATGCTTGTGCAGCTCTGAATCATCTACAAAGAAACCGTCTACCCGCAGGTTGCTGCAGATAATGCGGTTTACCTCATCTTCAATCTGGATCAGCTCGAAAGGGGTGGGGGCCTCACCTTCGGATTCCACGCTGGTTTCCGCCTCTCCAAGATGAACAGACTTTGTCGGCCTTCCGAATTTCTGAAGCACTGCGGAAATAATATGCTGCCCTGTATGCTGCTGCATAAAGTGCCTGCGGTGCATGGGTTCTATACGTCCGAAAACCTCAATTGTATCGGGATCAAGCGGGGTTTCCAGTATGTGTACCACCTCATCACCCTCTTTCTGTACATCCACCACTTCATTATCGTTAAGAGTGCCCTTGTCCGAAGGCTGACCGCCGCCGGCGGGATAGAAGCAGGTGGATGCCAGCACGGCCTTCCAGCGGGGCCCCTGTTTCGTGGAGATCTCCTCCTGACGAATAAGGCGGCTGGAAAACTCCCGCTGGTAGGGATCCCGGTAGTAGAGCTTTTCTGTCATTTGGTGTGTTTCACCATTCCTTCTGCAGCCCTTATTCCCGCCGCCCAGGCGGCGGTGATACCTCTGCTGGTTCCGGCTCCGTCGCCGGCGAAGAATATGGTCTCTTTTACCCGGAAGTTTCCATCGATGAAGGTGGGTTTATTGGCGTAGAGTTTGATTTCCGGATAGTACATTATGGTGCTCGGATGAAGCAGTCCGGGAACAATGGTGTCCAGGAGCTTCATGGATTTCCATATGCCCCTGAGAACCTTTGCCGGCATGGCCAGGCTGATATCCCCCGGGGAGCATCCTTTCAGGGTTGGTTCAAAGTCGTAAAGATCACCGGAAAAGGAGTCCCGCTTGGACCGTTTTCCCAGTCGGAAATCTCCCACCCTCTGCATAAGGGGGTGGCCGCCGCCCATGAGCATGGCCTGCAGACCCAGGCCTTCGGCAAAAGCCTGTCCTGATGCGACAGGCTGGGTGAGCCGGATGGTTTTCAGCATGGCGAAATTGACCAGGCCGTTATCTTTTCCCTTTTGTTTGGAATAAGCGTGGCCGTTTACGCTGTAATAGATGGATCCGTCCACAGTCTGGTATTTTTCCTGTACCACGTGGGCGTTCCCCGAATTGGTGCAGAAGGTGCGCACCTTGTCGGGAAAATGGAACTTCGGGTCATAATAGTCGGAGACAATGGGGTATCGCTCCTGCCTGGTTTCTACTCGAATCCCGATATCCACAATGTGGTCTACATAGGCTATATCCAGAGCGTCCATAACCTTCTGCAGGAACTTGAACCCCCGCCTGCCGGGGGCGATGAGGAGAGATCCGTAGTTGATCTCCCTCCGGGTGGTACTGATGAGGCGGGTATCTTCGTTGACCCCGATCATCTCTTCTCCCAGGGAAAAGTGAACCCCCTTTTCCGTGAGTTCCGCGGTCAGCTCTTTGATCAATTCCAGTCCGCCGTCGGTCCCAAGGTGGGTCTGTTCTATTTCCAGCAGGTTTACACCCAGCCGTTCGGATCTTCGGGCGTAAACACCAAGATTTGTACGGTTGAGGATACTGGGGGCGAGTTTGTCTCTCACCTTTGCGAGGTAATGTTCACCCTGTTCTCTTGTCCAGTTGTCTTCGGGAAAACCGATGGGGAAGGTGAAGTTCATTTTACAGTCGTTACGCAGCCCGCCGGTGGAGAAATTTTCCTGATCCATAATAAGGAGGCTGCTGCCGGGGTGATTCTCGACAATGTGGAAGGCGGCTCCCAGTCCTGCGGGGCCTGATCCGACTATGACGTAATCGTATGTTTCGATTTTGCTACTCATGCCGGTATGAAATAGTAGCAGTATCACCGATGGAGAACAAGTGGAATCACCTTCTTTTATGTCGGGTAAAATCGACTATTTTTAGGACATAAGTCCCCAATTACACTACAAGCTGGACAATAGAACCCATAATTAGCCAATAATGTACTGTTTGCAGTGTACACAGAAAATGTTCTATGATAGTTTTTATGCGTATCTTTCAGGGATACGGCGGATATAATGAGAAATAGAAAACTGCTGCCACTCATAGTGCTTCTCTTTTTCCTGGTTCCTCTCTTTGCAGAATCCGGTGAGGCTGCAAATGAAAGTCCCGCAGATGCCCTCTTTTCTCATATTCAGGACGGACAGGTTCTGGAAATCTTCCCCTTTCTTCCTCATATAGAGCTTCCTGCATTTCTTACCGTTCACCGGCTTATGCTGATACTGTCCGGCCTGCTTATATTTCTGACCTTTGCCGTTATTTTCCGTAAACCCCGGCTTAAGCCCGGATTTGCCGCTGTGGGACTGGAGATGATTGTCTTGTTTGTCCGGGATGATATTGTCTACCCCGTGATGGGAGAGGAGCGGGGGGAGCGCTGGATGCCCTTCTTTACCACCATGTTTCTCTTTATTCTGGTAATGAACCTGATCGGACTGATTCCGGCATTTAAATCTGCCACCGGCAATATTAACGTTACCAGCGCCCTGGCGATAATGGTCTTTGTCCTCATGGTGCTTATAGGCTTCCTGCGGATCGGGGTGGTTCACTTTTTCAAGAATTTCTTTCCCGAAGACACAGCCTTTCCTGTTGCGGTTTTTGTTGCCATTCTGGAGATGCTGGGATTTTTTATCAAGATAATGGTTTTAAGCCTGCGGATTTTTGCCAACATGTTCGCCGGACATCTGGCAATACTCTCCTTTATTGTACTTATTTTTGTTCTCAGTCCAATAATGACCGCAGTTTCAATACCTTTTGCACTTTTTACCTATGCCCTGGAGGTGCTGGTTGCACTTATCCAGGCCCTGGTGTTTACCTTACTCAGCTGTATTTTTATTACCCAGGCCAGCAGTGCCCACGGGTGATCTATAAAAAGAAATAGAACGGAGGAATTATATGGATTTTGTTGCACTTGCCAAAGCGCTTGCTGTTATCGGCGCCGCACTCGGCGCCATTGGAGGAGCGATAGGTATTGGTATGATTGGTGCAAAGGCTATGGAAGCCATCGCCCGGCAGCCGGAAGAGAAGAAGGATATCCGCAGTAACATGATTCTGATGGCAGCCCTTATTGAAGGCCTCGCTTTCTTCAGTGCCATCATCGCCCTTCTGGTTATCTTCTCTAACTGATCTGTTTCTATAGTTGAGAAAGAATAATAGCCAGAGGTGGAGAGGTAGTAGGGTAGTAGGATAGAGAGGTGAAGTGTGGACTTGTTTAAACTGGATCCGGGCCTTTTTTTATGGACCTGGATAACATTCGGACTGCTGTTTGTTCTTTTATGGAAGTTTGTGTTTCCCGGTCTTTTCGGTGCCATAAACAGCCGGGAAAGAAAAATCCGGGAGTCCGTAAACAAGGCCGAACAGATTGAGCAGCGTCTTGCAGAGATTGAAGCAGAGCACGGAAAGGTTATCCAGCGTGCCCGGGATGAAGCGGATGAGATTCTCCGTCAGACCCGCAAGGACGCGGAAGGGATAAAAACCCGGATGCTTGAGAAAGCGGAAGCGGAGATCAGTGAACTCCACTCTCAGGCTGCAGCATCTATTTCCACAGAGCGGGCGGCCGCTATAGAGTCTCTGAGGTCGGAAATTGCCGACCTGGTACTATCTGTATCTGAAAAACTGGTGGATCAGACCTACAGTGCAGATGCGGACAGGAACCGGGTAGAGGAGCTTATTAAAAGCTTATGACAGAAAGCGGTCTGGCTGTCAGATATGCCCGTGCTTTGTATGAAACTGCACGGGAAAGCTCCAGTCTCAAGGAAGCAGCAGCAGATATCTCTGCACTGGCCGGGATTTTCTCCCAGGTGGAGGGAGTTCGGGAGTACTGTCTCCGGGGAGATAACGGACGCAATGAGGGGATTGAATTCTGCCGCATAGCCTTTGCGCCCTACGTGAGTGAACTTGCAGAGAGGCTGCTTGAGGCTGCTGTAAGAAACGGCCGGATTGCGATTCTGCCGCTTCTGCCTGATGCTTTCCAGCAGGTAGCAGACCGGGAGGAGGGTATTACTCCTGTGCTGGTTGATACAGCCTTTGATCCGGGGAATGACCTTGCAGAACGGCTGGATCCACTTTTCGAGACTCTTGCCGGCAGAAGTGTCCGGGTTGAATACCGCCACAGACCGGAAATCCTCGGAGGGGTAAGAATCCTCATGAATTCAAAACTGATAGATATGTCCACTGCCCACAGACTGCAGGAAATGCGGCGGTGGTTAAAACAGGATAGGGTATGAGAGAAGAGATAAAACCGGGGGAGATTCTTGAACTGCTTAAAAACAGAATCTCCGATTTCAAGCCGTCTTCCGGGGAAGTTGAAGTCGGCCGGGTTGTTCAGGCTGGTGACGGTATAGCTCAGGTCTGGGGTCTGGACAATATTATGTCCGGGGAACTTGTAGAGGTTGATGTCGATGCCGGTGATCCAGTCAGCGGCATGGTCATGAATCTCGAAGAGGATACTGTGGGTATTGTCCTCTTTTCGGAATACGAGAAGGTCCGGGAAGGCTGTACTGTCCGCCGGACCAGCCGTGTTGCGGAGGTTCCTGCGGGTAAAGCTCTTCTCGGACGGGTTGTTGATCCCCTGGGAAATCCCATCGACGGGCAGGGACCCATTGAAGCGGAAGCCTATTACCGGGTGGAGCGGAAGGGCCCCGGCATTATCGACCGGCAGAATGTGGCCACACCCCTGCAGACAGGAATCAAGGCTATTGATGCCATGATTCCCATCGGCCGTGGACAGCGGGAGCTGATCATCGGCGACCGCCGTACCGGAAAAACCACCATTGCCGTGGATACGATAATTAATCAGAAGCAGGACAGCCGTAATGAACCGGTTTACTGTTTCTATGTAGCCATCGGACAGAAGCGCTCCTCGGTGGTTCAGCTTATCGAAACCCTTAAGCGTCATGGTGTTATGGAGTATACCACTGTGGTTGCCGCCACCGCTTCCGACCCTGCTGCACTTCAGTATCTTGCTCCCTACGCCGCTACGGCCATGGCGGAGTACTTTCGGGATAACGGACAGCATGCCCTGGTTATCTATGATGACCTGACCAAGCACTCCCAGGCCTACCGGGAGCTCTCCCTGCTGATGCGCCGTTCTCCGGGACGGGAAGCCTATCCGGGAGATGTTTTCTACCTCCATTCCAGGCTCCTTGAGCGTGCCGCCAAGATGAGTGATGAGCAGGGAGGAGGATCCCTCACCTCCCTGCCTATTGTCGAGACTCAGGAAGGTGACGTTTCCGCCTATATTCCCACAAATATAATCTCCATAACCGACGGTCAGATATTCCTTGAGGCTGACCTGTTCAACTCCGGTCTGCGTCCGGCTATTAATGTGGGAATATCTGTTTCCCGTGTCGGCGGTGATGCCCAGATAAAGGCAATGAAGCAGACCGCAAGTTCTCTTCGTATTGACCTTGCCCAGTTCCGGGAGCTTGCAGCCTTTATGCAGTTTTCATCAGACCTGGACAGCGCCACCAAGAAGCAGCTCGACCGGGGAGAACGGCTTACGGAGATTCTCAAGCAGCCCCAGTATCAGCCGGTGGATGTTTTTAAACAGGTTTTTATTCTTAAGGCCGGTACATCAGGCCGTCTGGACAAGTATCCTACGGGTAAGCTTTTAAGCTACCAGTCGGAGCTTTTTGACTATCTTGATAATGAAGGTGCCCCGGTTCTGGCAAAGCTTCGGGAGACCGGAGCCATTGATGATGCTCTTGGTAAGGAGATTGATGCTCTCTTTGACGAGTTTGAAAAGCATTTCCGGCCGGATTCAGTGAGCGGCGGCATAGACTCGGGCTACACAGTAAAGCTTGCCATGGCCATGAGTCAGCGTTCTTCACGGATAAACCGGGATATGCTCAAGCTGGTTGAACGGGTCACTTCCCGGGAGCTTGCATCTCCTTCTCTGGAGAAGGAGCTGGAGCAGATTATTGCCGGGGACGATGTGCTTGAGAAGGACCGCTTCGAAGAGCTCGTGGCCAACTGTGAAGTTATTGATTATGAAAAATCCTCAAAGATGGAAACCCTCTTCAAGGTTGCGTCCAAAAAAATGGCAAAGGAACACGCGGATATCAACGCCAAGGAGATTTACGACAAACTCCTTGCCCGGGAGGCTTCCAGTTCGACTGCCCTGAGCCCATTCTTTGCTCTGCCCCATATTGTTATCGAGGGCAAGCGCAAGTTTCAGCTGCTTATTGTCCGCTCAAAACGGGGAATTAAATTTACCGATACGGCTCCCGAGGTTCATGCCATGTTCTTCCTGGCGGGATCCATGGATCAGCGCCACTTTCACCTGGTGGTAATCTCCACCCTGGCACTGATAGTAAACCATCCCTCCTTTGAAGATTCCTGGCTCAAAGCTGAGACTCCGGAAGAGCTGAAGGATCTTATTCCCAGAATAAAAGAGCTTTCGGAGAAATAGGAACGGATAAGGCATGGCCAACGCAAAGGATCTGAGCAGAAAGATTTCCTCCCTCCAGAATATGCAGAAAGTGACCAGGGCAATGAATATGATTGCCTCCATAAAGCTGCGGAAGCTTTTCAGTGTTGAAGCGCCCCTGGCGGGGTTCAGCAAGGCCCTGGACCGTATTATTGGAGAGATCCGGGAATGTGTAGGAGGCGAGAGTCATCCTGCATTGGCCGGATACAGTGAGAAAGAGCTTGAGAATGTGGTGGTTTTTACCGCTGATAAAGGGCTCTGCGGAGCTCACAACAACTCGGTCAACAAACAGCTGGCTGTGCATATAGAGGAACTCAAGCATCGCGGGATTGCCAGCGAAGTGAGCAGCTTCGGCCTGAAGGGGAGCAACTTCTGCCGCCGCAAGGGCTATGAACTGTTTCATCAGGCCGAGATCAATGACCGGAGCCTCTCCTTGAAGGATCTGCGCAGAATGGCTTCCAAGCTGTACCGGCGCTATATGTCAGGCCGGATTCAGGGCGTTTCCGTGGTGTATAACAAGTTCCACAACACCTTGCAGCAGGAAACCGTTGTTCAGCAGGTTCTGCCCATTCTGGGCAGGAAGGATCCAAGGAAGTATGAGAATCAGGCACACATCGAACCCGAGCCTGAGTTGTTTATAGATTCAGCCGCAGAGCTTTACCTGTACTATATGCTCAGTACAGCACTGTATAACTCCTACCTGAGTGAACATGCCTCCAGAATGACCGCCATGGAGAATGCAACCCACAACTCGGATGATCTTATAAGCCGCTATGTGACCCTGCAGAACCGGGCACGGCAGACCACCATTACCAATGAAATAATCGAAATTGTCTCCGGCAAAGAGGCGATGAAAGGATAGCAATGATGCAGGAAGAGAAACGAACAGGAACGGTAACTCAGATTCTCGGTCCCGTACTGGATGTACGCTTTGAAGGCGGTAACCTTCCGCCCCTCTATACCGCCCTTACGGTTACCAATCCGGCCATAGATGACCGGGAAAATAATCTGGTGCTGGAGGTTACCCAGCATATCGGAGACAATACGGTGCGGACCATTGCCATGGATTCCACCGACGGCCTGCAGCGGGGGATTGAAGCAGTAGATACCGGTAACCCCATCACCGTTCCCGTGGGCAAAGGAACTCTTGGCCGAATTATGAATGTTACCGGGGATCCTGTGGATGAGCAGGGACCGGTTGACTATGAAAAGCGCTATCCCATTCACCGCCCGGCACCGAAGTTTGACGAGCTCAACACCTCCGACGAGATTCTGGTTACGGGCATCAAGGTTATCGACCTTTTGGCTCCCTATATGAAAGGGGGAAAGATCGGCCTCTTCGGCGGAGCCGGAGTTGGTAAAACCGTGCTTATCATGGAGCTGATCAATAATATCGCCAAGGTTCACGGCGGCTATTCCGTATTCTGCGGAGTAGGGGAGCGTACCCGTGAAGGAACCCAGCTGTTCGGCGAAATGAAGGATTCCGGCGTAATCGACCGGACCAGTCTTATTTTCGGACAGATGAACGAGCCCCCCGGAGCCCGTGCCCGGGTTGCGTTGTCGGCGCTCAGCGTTGCCGAGTATTTCCGGGAAGAGAACCGGCAGGATGTACTTCTCTTTGTGGACAACATTTTCCGCTTTGTTCAGGCCGGTGCCGAAGTTTCGGCACTTCTCGGCCGTATACCTTCTGCCGTGGGTTATCAGCCGACACTGGCCACCGAGTTAGGTGAACTGCAGGAGCGGATTACCTCCACAAAGCAGGGTTCCATCACATCTGTGCAGGCCGTATACGTTCCCGCTGATGACTATACCGACCCTGCACCGGCCACAACCTTTTCTCACCTGGATGCCACAACCAACTTGAGCAGGGCGATTGTTGAAATAGGAATCTACCCTGCGGTTGATCCCCTGGCATCAACCAGCCGGATGCTTTCGCCAGATATTGTCGGCGACCGCCACTACACCGTGGCCCGCCGGGTGCAGGAAGTCCTTCAGGTGTATAAGAACCTCCAGGATATCATTGCCATTATGGGTATGGATGAGCTCTCCGATGACGACCGCCGTACCGTCGAGCGGGCAAGAAAAATTCAGCGTTTCCTCTCCCAGCCCTTTTCTGTGGCGGAACACTTTACCGGAATGCAGGGAGTTTTTGTTCCGTTGGAAGAGACCATCAACTCTTTTGAAGAAATTATCGACGGGAAGCATGATGATCTTCCCGAACAGGCTTTCTATATGGTGGGTAACATAGACGATGCCCGCAAGAAAGCCAAAACCATGAGGTAGGTATGAAGACCTTTGATCTGACCATCACTTCGGTGACCCACGTTTTTTATGACGGAGAGGCTGGATTCTGCGGGATAATAACCCCCGACGGGTCCATGGGATTCGAAGCCCGGCACGAGCCGGTTCTGGCGGTTCTCAAGGAGAACTCCCTGGTCCGCTACCGGGACGGGGTTGGTCAGGAACACTCTGTGTCTGCCGCCAGCGGTATACTCTCATTCCGGGGAAACCGCTGTACCATTACCCTTGATCCTGCTGAGGCGGCCAGTTAGATTTCAGGCATATTCCCGCTTATTTGCTTGTGCTGCGTCCATGACTTATATTGTAAAGTATGGGCAAGACAGAAGAATCGCCCGAACGGGCCGATGATCTTTATCCACAGACAAAGCTTTTGCGTTTCGATGCGGGGGATCTCCTTTTTAAGGAAGGATCCGAAAGCCGGGAAATGTATATTATCCGCAAGGGGCGGGTACGGGTAGCAATCTCCAAGGAAGGAGCCACCGTACCCATTACCGAGCTTGGAAAAGGCTGTCATGTGGGGGAAATGTCCTTTATTGCAGGGATTCCCCGTACCGCAACAGTCACCGCCCTTGAACCTGTAATTGCCAATAGAATCAGTGAAGATATTCTCAAAGATGACGCTCTGAGTATTTCCGGCTGGGCCCTGAGTATTGCCCGGGTTCTGGTTGAACGGATAAAACGTACAACAGAACTGCTTGGAGACTACATGGCCTCCGGTCCTCATCCAATAGCAGCTGAAGAGAGCTCTCGGGATGAAAGCTCTGAAAATTCTGCACCCCTTGAACAGCAGGAGTGTAATGGCGAACTGCATCTGAAGGGTGTTTTTGACCAGACTCAGATAGATTCGGTCAAAGTCCGGGTGCGAAAGGCGTTGTTGAAGTGCCCCGAAGGTATTGTTATCGATTTTTCCGGCGTAATTGATGCCGATATGGAGAGTCTGGGCTATCTGCTTCAGCTGGCTAAAAGCAGGCCTGCACAGGAAGGTAAAATAAAGCTGCGGAATATGCAGCTTATCCGCAATAAGGTTGCCGGAATAAAAGAGATTCGCAGCCTAATTGAAAGCTCAAACCTGCCCCTCCGTCGGGTTGAACAGGGAGAGATTCTGATTCGCCAGGGTGATTATGAACGATCCATGTTTGTTATCAAGTCCGGTGAGTTTGAGATTCTCGAGGAGGTAAAAGGGCAGAACCCGGTTTTTCTTGGAAAATCCCGTTCCGGTGATGTTGTAGGCGAAATGTCTCTACTGCGGGAAGGCAAGCGCTCTGCCACAGTGAAGGCTGCAAAAACCAGTACTGTTCTGGAAATTACCCCCCGTGAGTTTTTTGCCAATGTATATACCGTGCCCGACTGGTTTATGAATATTCTGGAGGGGCTGGTAAAGCGGCTGCGGAATACCAACGAGATGCTTTCTCATGTCACCTCCCAAAGTCAGAAGGTTGAAGACAAAAAAGCCCTGAAGAATCCTCTGTCCATTGAGATTGACGGAGAGTCCCCGGGGGTTTTTATCCTCTCCGGATCGTTATCCCTGGGAAATGTTGAGTATCTCTCCCCTATGATCCGCCAGCTCCTCTATTCCGGACAGAAAGAGATTACCATTCGAATGAGTAAGGTTGAATCAATCGATCCCGAAAGTATCCGCTACCTGCTTAACCTGTATATGGTGCTGAAGGAAAACGGTGGCCAGCTTCACCTGGTGGGAACCCAGAAACAGATTCTCTGGTTAAAGCAGAAAAACAGGGAAGAGAGTATTGCCGGGCTGAATACCGCCGCTGACGTGGGGGAAGCGACCGGTGATTCTTCAGCCGAAATAGTGCCTCCAGAGGTATGATACGGGAATTACCAGCAGCAGGCCGGGCAGAAAGTTGGTAACCGAGTAGTTCTTTATTCCTGCAATACGCAGTCCTATGGCGAGCATTATGATGCCTCCCAGTGCGGAAAAGTCGCCGTAGGCTGCCTCATCCATCCAGGGCATTATTGCCTCAGCCAGAAAAAACATAGCCCCCTGAATGATCAGCTGGGGAACAGCAATAAATGCAACAGCCGCTCCCAGGCTCATGGCAAATATCAGAGCTGTGGGAAAATCCAGCAGAGACTTTATAATCAGCAGCTGATAGTCCCCGCTCAATCCCTCTGTCAGGCCTCCGATAATTCCCAGGGCGCTTACGCTGAAGAGTATGGTCATGGAAGTAAAGTTCCTGGCGAAGGTTTCATCGTCCAGCGAGTGGGTGTGGGGAATTATGCGGGCAACGCTTTTCTGCAGTTTTCCTGCGGCGGTCTGTACCCCTGTTTCCAGTTTGAGAAGTTCCCCTATGACAGTTCCGATAAGCAGGGCGATAACCACTGCGGGTACATTGCTTACCCGGATAATCATGGTTACTCCGAGAGACATGGCAACCAGGGAAAAGGTCGATGGCAGCCCTTCCTCTATTCGTTTGGGCACAACATTCTTTAGAACAACACCGAGAATCCCGCCTGTAATTATTGCTGCACTGTTGAGAAAAGGGCCTGTCATTATGTTCTCCTGTGAGGGGAAGTATCTCATATTTAACCTGGCTGGTTAAGTCATTGTATATTCAGTCAAATATTATTTAATTAGTAATATAATTGAAATGGTAATAATTAGGGGGTACCTTAAAGATAAAAGGGGGCTAACATGCGATATTTTATATATAGTATCCTTTTAGCATTATTTTCCCTGCCGCTTTTTTCCCAACAGGATGATCTTTACCGCACAGGGCAGGAGCAGTACCGAAATGACGAGTTTGATGGTGCCCGCCAATCTCTGGAACAATTCAGGGATGAGCAGGCTCTCAGTGCAAAGGCTGATGATGCTCTCTGGTACCTTGGCCGAATCTACTGGAAGCTTAACCTTTTTGGCGAAAGTGAAGCAGCTTTTCTAACTGTTCTTAAGGATGAAACGAGCAACAGGAGAACCGAGTCGCTTTCTGATCTGCTTAAGTTGTATGATCACCTGGACAGGGAAGATGATATACCCGACGCTGCTGTCCCCCTCATTTTTTCCCTTAAGCCGGATAATTATTTTAACCGTGCAATACCGGTGTTGATGAAAGGTTATCTGCTTGCCGGTGTTCATGCCAGATCCGGCGGCTTCGGCTCTGCGGCGGAGGACGTGTGGACTGCCGGTATAGATACTGCAGATACTCTTCTTGCCATGGAGCTGGATGAAGATACCATTGAGACTCTCATGGAGTACCGGGTCAAGTTTGCAGTACGTCTGGCGGGCCTTGGAAAAACAGCCGGAAATGTTGAGGAGTGGCTGGCAAAAGCAGAGGAATATCTTGCAGAAATGCAGAACAGCTTCCCCGGGTCATATGAAAAATCAGCTGCCCTGGAGCAGGACATTGCCGAAGTTTCTGCCGGAAAGACAAAATTTAACTATGCATTTGCAGCGGCCGGGGCTTACAACTCATATGCTTCAACTCCCTCCTGGGAACTTGATCTGAAGCTTTCCGGTTCATTACCCATAAGTCCCCTGATGTATTTTGACTGGGACGGGCGCTATATTCATGATCCCTTTGCCTTCAAGACATTCAATTTTCCTGCTGACGAGACTGGTAATACCAGGCTTATTCAGGCTGAAGAGAGCCTTTCAGCCTCTGCAGGTATTCGCTGGGGATCGAAGTATTATATGGAACAGTCCATCAGTCTGGAAGGAGATCTATCCCTGGCTGAGGACGATGGTGATACAAACTATAAAGGGAAAATCCGACATCAGCTGGATGCGAACATCAGCAGATTCGCCAGGATAGGAACGGACACCTATATTTCCCTGGTGACCTATCCGGATTATATCAATGCCGGAAATACTATTGATTATGCCAAGGCTAATTTCAGCCCCTACTATTATTATCAGCTTACACCGGATTCCTGGTTAAAGATTGATTACACGGTGTTCTGGAAGTATTACCTGGATGCTCACTTCGATACTGCCGCCGGAGGCACTGACCCCGGTACCCGGCAGTATCTGAGTAATGCCTTCGACCTCGAACTGGGCAGTGAAGTTCTGCCGGGCCTTGATGTTTCCCTTGGTGCAGGGGTGGAGTACCTGAAAACATTTAATTATGACTATCTTGTTTCGGGAACACCCGCAGATCAGTTTGTTGCGGACTATTTTGACTACATGAGTTATCAGCTGAAAGCTGATACCTCTTATAAAAAGGGGTCCTTACGTTCGGGCATTGGTCTGATTCTTGATCTGCGCAACTTTATCAACTATCCCGCCAGGGATGAGCTTCAGGCATTTACTGGAGAAACCCGGCAGGATACCGGTTTTGAAGCGTCCTGGGATAATCTAATTATTCTGGCGGATTCTGATACAAGGGGCCGGTTTTCCCTGCTTTTTGATCTGTCATACAGGCAGTCCGTTTCCAACCATACCTATGAAGATTTCTATGCAACCAATTACAGCTTCTGGGGGATGAGTGTCGGCTTCAGGTGGGAGGACTGAGTGCTGTGAAAACCATCTCCAGGCATCTGGTTATCCGGGGAATAATGGTTCTCCTTGTTCTTGCCATGCTGACCCTTATGGCATTGAAGCTGTTTGTCTGGAATTATTCATTTGAATCGCTGGTTCCTCAGAGCAGCTATCATGTACGGCTGCGGATGAGTTTTTCCGGAAACGGAGATGATGTGGTTGTCCGTACCTTTCTTCCGGCGGACACGGACAGGCAGACCATCAGTGAGGAACTTCTGGAAGCTCCTGATCTGAACTTTTCCCGGGAAAACACCGGGCTCTTCTCCCGGGGCGACTGGACCCGTTTTCAGGCGGAAGGTCCCTATTCCATTAATGTGAGTTATTCTGTCAGATCCCGTGCGGTTGAGTACGCTGTTTCTCCCGACTTGAAGCTCCTCGATTCCTATCCGGAACAGTTCCGCGATTTCCTTATTCCCACGGAAGTCATACAGGTGAATGATCCCCTGATCGTAGAGAAGGTGAGGGAACTTGCAGGCAATTCCGACAACCTGCTGACGGTTATAGGGCATATTTTTGAATATGTTGATGATCTTGGATCCAGACCTTTCAAGGGTACCACCGATGCCCTGACGGCAATGAAGCTGGGAGAAGCCAGCTGCAACGGCAAAAGCAGGCTCTTTGTGGCCATGATGCGTCAGCTCGGCATTCCTTCCCGTCTTGTGGGGGGCTTGATTATGACCACCGGGACCAAACGGACAAGTCACCAGTGGGCAGAAGTGTATATCGGCGGGTACTGGGTGCCATTCGATACCCTGAATCATCATTTTGCAGAACTTCCGGAAAATTACCTTGCTCTCTACCGGGGTGACGAGGCCCTGTTCAGCCATTCCAGAAATATCGGGTTTGACTATCTTTTTACCATTTCCGTCAGTGATGTTACCAATGTGCGTCTGGCAGGTTTTCTCGACAGCCGTTCCTGGAACCTGTATCAGCTGGTAAAGGGGCTTGTTGATCAGGGTGTTTCGCTGCGAATCCTGCAGTTTCTGCTGGTGATACCCTTTGGTGTGCTGTTTGTGGTTCTGTTTAAAAATGTTATAGGATTGCGGACTTTCGGTACTTTTCTGCCGGCATTAATGGCCATGGCTGTCCAGGAGACGGGGATAGTCCAGGGCATGCTTGCCTTCCTTCTTGTTCTCGGTCTTACAGTTATTATGCGCTACCCACTGGATAAGCTGGGGCTTCTGCATACCCCCAAGCTGGCGATCATGATGATCGGAGTTATCTTCAGCCTTATTCTGGTCTCTTTTCTCGCCCGGCTGTGGGAACTGGAAGGGCTGACGGCGCTGAACTCGACCACCCTGTTTCCGGTGGCCATACTGACTCTGACTTCGGAGCGGATCGCTTTGACTATAAGTGAAGAAGGTATGGGGAAAATGTTAACCACCATGCTCCAGACTCTTGTGGTGATCATCGCCTGCTATCTGGTAATGAGCTCTGTTGCCCTCCGTTCTCTTGTTCTCGCCTTTCCGGAACTGCTGCTCGGCGTGATTGCCATGGACCTCTGGATCGGCAGCTGGATAGGCATACGGCTTCTCGAGTTCTACCGCTTCAGAGGGCTTATTTTCAGAAGGAGCGCACCATGATTCATCCGGAGAGTCTTGCGGGCCTCATGGGCATAAACCATCGCAACCTTGAGATAATTCAGCCCCTGAACCGGAGAAAGTATTTTCCCCAGGCAGACGATAAACTTCAGACGAAGACTCTGCTTGAGGATTCCTCTGTTCCTGTGCCGCGTACCCATGCAGTCATCGATTCCTATGTGGAGATTGACGCAGTCTGGGAACAGTTGATTCAGCTTGAGAATATCGTTATCAAACCAACCATGGGTAAAGGCGGCGGCGGCATTCTGGTGCTGCAGAATATGGGGGAAGGCAGCTTCTCAACCCCTTCGGGCAGGATTATGGGCCGGGATGCTATTCTGAAGCATATTGGTGATATTCTTTTCGGTGTTTTCTCCTTCGGTAATCCCACTGATAAAGCTCTGGTTGAGGAGCGGATCATTCCGCATGATTTTTTCCATACCATCTACGACCGGGGGGTTGCGGATCTGCGTATTATTGTTCTGAAAGGCGAACCGGTGATGGCCATGCTACGGGTACCCACCAGCCGGTCCGACGGGAAGGCGAATCTGCATCAGGGGGCTGTCGGTATTGCTGTTTCCCTGGCAGACGGGATGCTTTCCGCTGGATCCCTTAAAGGAGAATCCATATCTCTCCACCCGGATTCGCAGGTTGAGTTTCGCGGCAGGGTGCTTCCCCTGTGGCCGGATGTGTTGGAAACAGCCGTAAAGGCTGCCTCCTGTGTAAACTTAGGCTATGTAGGTGTTGATATTGTTATTGATGCTGAACGGGGTCCCCTTGTTCTCGAACTCAATGCCCGCCCGGGGCTGGAAATCCAGGTGGTAAACGGTACAGGCCTGAGAACAGTTCTGGAGGATGCTCTATGAACAGCACCGCCCGGCTGCTCTGGCAGCGTTCACCGGTAAAAATTCTCTCCGCAGTTTCGCTTCTGCTTCTGGGGCTTGGCCATTTTGAATATGCCGCTCACCGGATAAAATCTGAACCTCTAATGGTTTCCATCAATACCCAGGCCCGTGATTTCGGCGGGGTGAACAGGAACAATATCCGGCAGGAGGTTTTTGCCGGAGAATCTGCAGTGCGGGATGTTACGGATTTTCAGGAAAGACTGTCTCTGGAGGATCCGCAACAGATTGAGAAAGAGTGGACTGCCTGGAAGGTTCTTCACCCGGAAGAAGCCGCATCGGCAGATGCTGCGTTTTTTGATGTATTTCTGCTGATGAAAAAGGACGGACCAGCTTCGGCGCTGGACCTGCTTGAGTCCATGGCGGAGGACCGCAGGCAAACCGCCCGTTATTATCTCTATCTCGGGATTATGACAAGCGCCGCAGGGAGAACACTGGATGCACTGGGGGCGTATCAGAAAGCTCTTGCCCTCAGGCCGAACTATTTTGAAGCAGCCTATAATCTCGGTGTTCTTTTTTTCAACACCGGCAGGCAGAGTGAAGCGGAAACCTATCTGCGCAGGGCAGTCGGGTATGCAGGGGGGATTAAGAAAGCAGCTGCCTACAGGGTGCTCGGAAAGAGTCTGATGGCTGCAGGCCGTTTTGAAGAGGCGCAGGGTGTATTGAATGAATCCATTCTTCTGGAACCTGCCGCTGTCAGTGCCAGACTTGCCCTGGCGGAACTCCTTGGACAGAACCTGGGAAGATCGGATGAGGCCAGAGCAGTGTACGGAGAAGTTCTGCGCCTGGACAGTAATGTTCCTGAAGTCTATCTGGGCCTTGCGGAACTGGAGCTTAAGGAAGGCGACAGGGATCAGGCTGTGGTTGTTCTTTCGGATGCGCTGCCTCTTTTTCCGGATTCCGGAACTCTCAGGCTTGAGCTTGCGAAAATCTACATTGATCTCGGTGAGCAGAGGACGGCCCTCGGGCAGCTTGATCTTATTGCTGAATCAGACCCCCAGTACGCCAACGTTCTTTTTCAGCGGGGCCGGATCTATTTTCAACAGAATAAAAATGCTGCGGCGGAGGAGATGTTCCGGCAGGCATGGGAGAGTTCGGAGCATCCCTTTGTGGAGGCTATGAACAATCTCGGGCTGGTATTTTCCTCTCAGGAAAAGCTTCCCGAAGCGGTGGAAGCCTACGAAACAGCCATTGCGGCAGCACCCTGGTATGACCGTGCCTGGTATAACCTCGGCGTTACCCGCCTCTCCATGGAGGAGTATGATGCGGCGGAGGCCGCCTTTGCAAAAGCTCTTGAAATTAACGACGGCTACCAGGAAGCCTGGTATAATCTGGGGGTTACCGAGGGCTTAAGGGGAAATCTGAATGCTTCCGTTGATGCCTATCATCAGGCCCTTGCTTTGAATCCGGAAGATATCAAGTCCAGGCTTAATCTGGCTGTACAGTACCGCAAGCTGGGAGATGAACCGTCGGCCCTTGAGGAATACCTTCTTGTGCTCAAGCTTAATCCGGAGTATACCACCGCATGGTTTAATCTTGCCCTGCTGCAGCGTAATCTTGGCAACCCCGATGAGGCGGAGAAGGCATACCGCCGGGCCCTCGCTCTTGAGCCGGAACAGCATGTCTACTGGATGAACCTCTCGGCACTGTTGTCATCCAGGAACAGGGTAGAGGAGGCGAGGGATCTTCTTCTAGAAGCTGTAGAGATTAATCCGGATGCGGAAGAGCTGCATTTCAACCTGGCTCTTCAGTATGAGAAGCTTGGGGATTTTTCACCCGCCGTCGAGCAGTACGAAATAGCAGTTTCGCTGAATCCGGCCTATGGAAAGGGCTGGAAAGAGCTTGGTTCCCTTCTCTCCGATCTTGACCGGCACTTTGAAGCATTGAATGCTTTTACCCGGGCTTACAGTGCAGATGAGGATCCTGATCCTTATCTGCGTTACCTTGCCGGAAAAGAGCTCTATGTTCTTGGCCGTTATCCGGAAGCCCTGGATTATATGAATGCCGCACTGGAATCGATTCAGGATAATGAGTTTATCTGGTACAACACCGGTAAAGTCTATCAGGCACTTGGTAATTATGCCCGGGCGGAAGAGAGTTATTCCATGGCTCTGAATATCGATCCGGGGATTGGCCGTTTGATGGAAGACGAGCTTGCCATGCTGGATGAATCGGATGAAATTTATCTGCAGCGTATTGAGGATGATCCGAATAATCCGGTATGGCCCAGTCAGCTGGCAGCCTTGATGTACAGTCAGGGCCGCAGGGAGGACGCTCTGGAAATCCTTCATGAAGCAGTCCTGAAATTTCCCGGGAATGCTGATGTGCTTTCCAGCCTCGGGAAGATCTATGCTGATGGTGATGAATGGGATGAGGCCGAAAAATATCTTCGCCAGGCGGCCGGTTATCAACCTGATGATCCGGATATTTCACTGGATCTTGCGGGGGTTCTGCAGAAGCTGGAACGCTTTGATGATGCCGAGAGCATCTACCGCACTGTTATCGCAAATCAGCAGGAGGCGCTTGCCGCGCAGAGGGATCTGGCTGAGATGTTCTACGACCTTCAGAAATTCCCCGAGTCTGCGGAACTGTTAGAGCAGGTGGTTAAGGCGCGTCCGGAGTATGGGTCTGCCTGGATGGATCTGGGGAAGGCCTACTACCGGAACAAAGAGTACGAAAAAGCCGGAGAGCCCTTTGCCCGCAGTCTGGAAACCATGCCTGATTATCCCTGGGCCTATGTCTGGTATGGCCGGGCCTTGCGAAAAATGGAAGAGTACGATCATGCTGAAGAGCTTTTCAGGTCTGCCCTCTCTCTTGATCCGAAATTTACCCAGGGGTATATTGCCCTGGGTGATCTGTATAGAGAATTGAAGAGGGATGCTCTCGCCCGGGATACCTATGAATCTGCTCTTGAGCTCGACCCGGTAAGCAGTTCCATCCGCAGGCGTATTGCAAGTGTAAGCCCTTAAGGCTTTCTTGACAGATCAGCGGTATATGTTTATACAGTTCACCTCGGAGGAATAAATTATGAGTAACGAAATCGACAAAAGCGGTTACGCCAATCCCGCACCCCTGGGGCTGATGGGCTTTGGAATGACCACTGTTCTTTTGAACCTGCACAATGCGGGTCTTTTTGAAGTAAATATTGTTATCCTTGCCATGGGTGTTTTCTACGGCGGACTTTCCCAGATGATTGCAGGGGTTATCGAGTACAAGAAGGGAAATGCCTTCGGTGGGCTTGCCTTTACTTCCTACGGTGCCTTCTGGCTTACCCTGGTGGCAATTTTTGTAATTGGTGGTGCACCCGCCAGTGCCATGGGCTTCTATCTGTCTCTCTGGGGACTGTTTACCCTGTACATGTTCATCGGAACCCTGAAGCACAATATGACTACCCGGATTATCTTCGGCTCCCTGACGCTGCTTTTTGCCATGCTGGCCATTCACAAGTTTGCCGGTGAAAGCACCTTCGGGATTGTCCTCGGCAAGGTTGCCGGTGTTGAGGGAATTTTCTGCGGTCTTTCCGCTATCTACGGAGCCATGGCTCAGACCCTTAATAACGAATACGGAAAAACTGTACTGCCCCTGTAAATCCAGGTCTACGGATTCTTTCCAGAACCCTCCCTCTCTTTTCACGGGAGGGTTTTTTCAGGTCACCTCTAAAAATAGAACGTTTATAGACGTTCCCTTTGTATATTTAAGCCATGTCGGATGGAAACCTTCTCAGAATCGGTAGCTGTTCATGGAATTATGACTCCTGGAAGGGGCTTGTGTACTCTTCGAAACAGAGCAGGGCGGTTGATTATCTGCCCGAGTATGCATCCCGGTTTCGTACGGCCGAGATCGACAGCTGGTTTTATAAAATCCCCACAGTCGATGAAGCCGCATCATACCGGGAGGCTGTGGATGGAGATTTCCGCTTCACCGCCAAGCTGACCAGCCGCATAACCCGGCCCCTGCTTAACGGTCCCCGGGGGCAGAAAGCAGCAGATAACCCTGAGTTTCTCTCCCCCGTACTTTTTCACCAGTATATTGACGGCTGTTCTCCGCTGTTACCTCAGATGGATATGATAATTCTGGAATTCGAATATCTTAACCGGCAGAAGATGGCTTCTCAGGGGCAGTTCCTGGAAAAAATGGATGCATTTCTGACGGCTCTTGGGAACCCGCCGGTCCCTCTCGGAGTAGAGATCCGCAACAGCAATTATCTGAACAGGGAGTATTTTTCTTTTCTCATGGAAAAAGGAGTTGCTCATGTTTTCTCGGAGAAAATTTACATGCCCCCTGTATATGAAGTCTATAAAAGATTTGCTAATCTCATAGCTCAGCAGTCCTGTCTGCGTCTTTTAGGTGGAGACCGAAAAGAGATTGAAGCTGCGGCGGGAAACCGCTGGGATCGGGTTGTTGAACCGAAAGCTGGTCTTGAGGATATTGCCCTTATGGTGGGTGACCTTATCCGCAGGGATATAAAGGTTACGGTTAATATCAACAACCATTACGAAGGGTCCGCACCGAAAACAATTGAGCGTTTTGTCTCTCTTCTGTAGTCTTCTGCAGCATTGAGGGGAGCTGATAATAAAGGAGAAAATGTATGAAGAAATTCTTGCCTGTTGTGCTTTTTATCTGTATCTGCGGAGCAGTTCTTTATGCGCAGGCCGCTTCTGGTTCAGTGGGATATGACAGTTTCAGCCGCAAGGCCTCTCTGTTGGTTGTGGTCAACAATATTGAGGATGCAGATAAAAGTGCTGCAGCCCTTATTCAGCAGTTCGGACTTGAAATTGACTCCATGGATATCGACAAGCAAAGCCGCAGGAGTACCTATACCCTGCTGCAGCGCGACAGCTCTCTTGAACCGGTGCTGGAGGCTTTCGAAAAGCTGGGTATTACCCAGGCAAAGAACATAGAGACCAGCAACAATACGGATAAACTTGAAGCCGCCCGCTATGAACAGGAGTTTCTTCTTGCCCGGCAGAATGTTTATCAGGCGGAGCTTGATGCTGTAGATGCAGAGAAATTCCCGGAGCAGTATCAGCATCTCTGGAAGGAACTTCGCGCCATAGAGGATCAGATCTACGCCAGCGGCAAGCTTGCTCTGGCGCTTGAGAAAGAAGTTGCCTTCTCTGAACTGAGGCTTACGGTGTCGGAGAAAACCGTGCAGTACCTCGACGACGATGAGATGTTTCCCGAGTTTATCAATATGCCCGGGGTGGAATCCTTTCTTTATGTTATAGAAAATCCGGAATCCGGTCAGAGCGCTGAAGTTTACGCCGGTGGAGCGCTGCGCTACCTTTTTACCTTGGGTAAATCCTTCTTTACAGTCGGTATACTTAAGCCTGTTTCCGGCCGTGATGCCTCGATTACAAGTCAGGCCAATGACATTGTTACCTATAGTCTGGGCAAGGACTTCTATCCCCGCTATCTGGGACAGGGAAAACGGACTTTTCTGAATCCCTACAGCGGATTTCAGTTCGGCGGCATGGTGCTTACTTCGGAAGATGAAATTTCCCATTTCTTCTGTGCCGAACCCCATGTAGGGGTAGAGCTTTTCAAGAATAAGTATGTCATTGTGGATATGCGGACAGGATATCTTTTTCCGCTTGATGAGGACCGTATAAAGACCATGCGGGGCTTAACCAGTAATTTTACGGTAAATATCGTTTTTTAAATGATACAGGGTGCTCCTGCGGTTCTGCAAAGAGCACCCTCGCCGGTTTACCCGATTGCCTCGTCACCGGATTCCCCGGTGCGGATGCGGATGCACTCCTCCAGGGGCTGGATAAAAATTTTTCCGTCCCCTATCTCACCGGTTCTGGCTGCCTTGATTATGCAGTCCACAACGGGCCGTACAAAGTCATCGTTCACAGCAATACGGATACAGACTTTTGAGAGCAGGTTTACGTCGTGTTTCTGTCCTCTGTAGCTTTCGGTGTAACCCATCTGCTGACCGCAGCCCTTTACGTGGAAAACCGTCATTTTGCTTACATTGTTCTTTATAAGCTCCGCCTTGACCGCGGCAAGATAGTCGGGCTGTATTATGGCTTCTATCATTTTCATGTGTATCTCCTTTATGCAGGATTTTTTTAAAGCGCCTCTTCCGGATTGGCTTCGACGTGGTGTATGGCAAGGTCCGCGCCCTGGATTTCCTGCTGCTCTGTAAGGCGAATACCGAAAGTCACTTTCAGCACTCCGTACACCAGAGCGCTGGCGGTAAAAGAGAGCAGGATCTGAAATGCTACAGGGATAACCTGGGATACAAAGGAGACTCCCCCCAGTCCGCCGAAGAACGGAATTCCCAGAATCCCGGCTGCAAGACCGCCCCATGTCCCGCAGAGGCCATGCAGCGGCCAGACGCCTAAAACATCATCGATGCGCAGCCGTTCTGTTACAAAGTGAAAGCCGAATACAAAAATAGCTCCCGCGGCAAGTCCCACAAAGAGGGCTGCCAGGGGGTGGAAGATGTCGCTTCCGGCGCAGACCGCTACAAGGCCGGCAAGGGCGCCGTTGTGGGTAAATCCCGCATCATTCTTTGAAAGAAGCATGCCCGAGATTATTCCTCCCACCATGGCCAGCAGGGAATTGATAGCTACCAGGCCGCTCATTGCTGAGAGAGAGCCTGCGCTCATTACGTTGAATCCGAACCAGCCGACACAAAGAATCCAGCTTCCCAGGGCAAGAAAGGGGATGCTTGAGACCCGTATTGGCGCGCTGGATCCGTCCAGGCCATAGCGTTTTCGCCGTGGTCCAAGGATAAGTACTGCAGGCAGTGCCAGCCAGCCGCCCATGGAGTGGACAACTACGGACCCTGCGTAATCATGAAAAGCATAGCCGGTGAGTCCCTCGAGCCAGGAGCCTGCTCCAAAAAGGGGAATCTGTCCCCAGGTTAAGGCTTCAAAAAATGGATAAACCAGGCCGACAAATATTGCTCCAGCCATGGTGTTTGTCCAGAATTTCGCCCGCTCTGCCACACCACCGGAAATGATTGCCGGAATACAGGCGGCAAACCCCAGGAGCAGAAAGAAGCGAACCATGTCTACCGGGCTCGATGCAGTCAGTGTTGCTGCGCTCTGCCAGAAATTGAGAGATTTTATTCCGTAGGCAATGGGGAATCCAACTATAAAATAGATAACCGTCGATGTTGCCCATTCAAAGATAATTTTGTTCAGGGCATTTACCTGACTTTTTTTTCTAACCGATCCAACTTCCAGAAATGCGAATCCGGAATGCATGGAGAAAATCATAACTGCCCCCACAAACAGAAACAGTACGTCCAGATTGTGGATGCTCTGTAGCTCTACTGCATTCACATAGGCCTCCTTCTTTTAAGTAGTCCTACGAAAGTGCAAATACCATGCCAGCGCTTTTTTACCTTTAAGTAACTTTACTGTAAGAAAGAAGTTATTTTCCTACATTACGTGCGGTATTTGAATATGTCCTACCAGGAAGTGGGAAAATAAGATTAAAACACACTCTAAGGTAGGAGGTTTAAGCCTTCTTTACCTGCCCCCATCGCCTCTGAACAAAATCCGAAAAGGGCACCCGTATCCGGGGAGGGAGGCTGGTATGTTTTTTCCTGAAGCTTAAGAATATCCATTTGTGTTCAAAAACATTGAGCAGTGCCGGAAGGTCGTAAAGAGGAGGCGTTACCAGTACAACCTCATCTCCCACTCTTTTCAGTTCATTAAAGAAGCGTTCCGGATCATCCACATGCTCCATGGTGTGCGAACAGAGGACCGAGCCGAACTCCCCGTCTTTAAAGGGCAGCTGATATATGCTGTCGATGAGGACAAAGTTGGGGATTTCAGCGTGGCGGATTATATCCGCATTCACCTTACCCGCATCTGTTTTGCCGCAGCAGATATTAAGATCCCAGTCTCTGCTGTTGACAATGCGATATTTGAGCAGCCGGTAGCTGATCAGGTTTGATAAAAGCAGGTAGGCGGCAATGATGGCTATAAATAAAATCATAATTACCCATAATAGCCGTTCCCTGCCTGCAGCCAAGGTGTCCGGTACCTGTTTAACGGATATCTTATATGAATTATATATCCGTCTAACCTAAATGAAGGAGTTGTGCTTCTCCTTGAACAGCAAACTCATCCAGGTCGCCCAGAAAGAGGTTATCGAAGATTTCACTGTAGTCCGTAGGGTCCCGGTTAACCAGGATCGATCGGTTCTCTTTTGCCATTGTCACTGCAAAGCCTGCAACAGGGTGTACAGTCAGGGATGTTCCCATGACGATAACCAGGTCCGGCCGGGGCGGGTTCTCATAGAGGCTCAGGAACTCTTCAGGCAGGCTTTCGCCGAAGAACACCACATCCGGTTTTATTACGCCTCCGCAGCTGCAGCGGGGAATCTTTCCCTCCAGCAGCGGTTCACTGAAGCGGGCATAGCTGTACTTCCTGCGGCAGTCCATGCAGCAGCCGCTGCGGTAGGAGCCGTGACATTCAACAACTTCCGAAGACCCCGCTTTTTCATGCAGCATGTCGATGTTCTGGGTTACGATTTGTACTTTTTTCCCGGTATCTTCAAGCTGTGCAAGCAAGCGGTGGCAAGCGGTGGGCTGAATGTCCTTGAGGAGCATTTCCGCGCTGAGCCTGAAAAAGGGTTCCGGGTTCTTGAGAAAATACCCCAGGTCGAATATTGCTTCGGGAAAGGGGAGACCGTAGCGCTGAACCGCCGTTGAGTAGAGCCCTCCCGGGCTGCGGAAGTCCTGTATCCCTGCTCCGGTGGATATGCCGGCACCGGTAATTACAACTATATGGTCGGATTCTGCTATCATTTCAAAGACACTGTTTTCTGTCATGGCATCAGTATAGAGATATCTTCCGGCGGCGTACACTCTGTGGTATAGTATAAGAGACGATTCCAATCCGGCTGAAGAGTTTAAATACTTCTACACCTGACTGCATAGAAAAAGCATACCTACAAAAGTATAGAATCTGGTATTATGTTTAAGCCTTAGCCAATAAGGTTTTACTTCAGGTAATTTCAGGATTATGAAATGAAAAAAGAACAGCAGATTGAAGAAGAGTTCATTTCTAAACTCAAAGATTTGAAATATACATATCGCAATGATATACGGGATAAAGCTTCCCTTGAAGCAAATTTCAGAGAACATTTTCAACGACTCAATAAAGTAAATCTGAGTGATGCCGAGTATGCCCGACTAAGGGATGAAATTATCACCGCCGATGTGTTCTCTGCTGCTAAGAGATTAAGGGAAACAAATACTTTCCGGAGAGATGATGATACACCACTGCAATATACTTTGGTAAATATCAGGGATTGGTGTAAAAACGAGTTTGAGGTTATCAATCAGCTGCGAATGAATACAGAAAGCAGCCATCACCGATACGATGTGATTATTTTGATTAATGGTGTACCGGCAGTTCAAATTGAGCTTAAAACTCTTCAAGTCACCCCAAAGCGTGCGATGGAACAGATTGTCGATTATAAAAATGACCCCGGTAACGGCTATACCAATTCACTACTCTGCTTTATGCAGCTTTTTATTGTCAGCAATGAGACCAATACTTACTATTTCGCCAATAATCATAAAGACCATTTTGCGTTCAATGCAGATGAACGCTTCCTGCCAATCTACCAGTTAGCCGATGAAGCTAACAAGAAAATTACTCATTTGCATGATTTCTCTGAAGGTTTTCTTGCTAAATGTACACTTGGTCAATTGATAAGCCGCTATATGGTGCTGGTAGTAAGCGAACAAAAACTGATGATTATGCGGCCTTATCAGATTTATGCGGTTAAGGCTATTGTGGATTGCATTAATCAGAATCGGGGCAACGGATATATCTGGCACACCACCGGAAGCGGGAAAACACTTACTTCGTTCAAGGCCTCAACTCTGTTGAAAGATAATCCGGATATTGAGAAATGCCTGTTTGTGGTTGACCGAAAGGATCTCGATAAGCAGACCAGGGAGGAGTTTAACAAGTTTCAGGAAGGCTGTGTTGAACAGAATACCAATACAGAAGCCCTGGTGCAGAGGCTGCTGTCAGAAGTTTATGCCGACAAGGTTATCGTCTCTACCATCCAGAAACTTGGTCTTGCTCTTGATGAAAACAGCAGGCGCAACCAGAAGAGTAAAGAAAGCGGTAAACTTACCTATAAAGAAAGGCTGTTGCCCCTTCGGAATAAAAGGATTGCGATTATTTTCGATGAATGTCATCGTTCACAGTTTGGAGACAACCATAAGGCTATAAAAGAGTTTTTTCCAAAGGCCCAGCTGTTCGGATTCACCGGTACCCCGATATTTGAGGAAAATGCAACATACAAACAGATAAACGGTACTCAAGCCTCGTATAAAACTACTAATGATATTTTTGAAAAACAATTGCATGCATATACCATTACTCATGCTATTGATGATGGAAATGTGTTGCGTTTTCATGTGGATTATTTCAAACCCGATAACAAGAAAAAAGCTGCATCATCAAATGCCGCCGGTAAAAAAGCTATCGTGGAATCTATTATAGAAAAGCATAATGCCGCTACCAACTCGAGGCGATTCAATGCTCTGCTGGCTACTGGTTCTATAAATGATGCCATAGAATATTATGACCTTTTCAAAGCAATACAAACAAAGTTTTTGAAAGAGGATGATAGTTACATACCTTTGAACATTGCATGTGTTTTCTCCCCGCCGGCGGAGGGTAACAGAGATGTGCAGCAGATTCAGGAAGATTTACCTCAGGAAAAAGCAGACAATGAACAGGAGCCGGAGAAGAAAAAAGAGGCTTTAAAAGCCATTATTGCTGATTATAACAGCCAATACAGTACAAACCATGGGATAAACGAATTCGATTTGTACTATCAGGATGTTCAAAAAAGAATTAAAGATCATAAATACAGCAATGCTGATTCTCCTCACAAAAATAAAATCGACGTGACCATCGTCGTAGATATGCTTTTAACGGGTTTCGATTCGAAGTATCTGAATACTTTGTACGTTGACAAGAATCTTAAGCAGCATGGTTTAATTCAGGCTTTCTCAAGAACAAACCGGGTGTTAAATGATACCAAGCCCTATGGAAATATCCTGGACTTTAGAAGCCAGACTAAGGAAGTAGATGCAGCCATTGCGCTTTTTTCCGGCGAAGAGACGGGAAAGTCGAAAGAGATTTGGCTGGTTGATCCTGCTCCTGTTGTTATAGATAAGTATAAAAAGGCCCTTGAATCTTTAGATGCTTTTATGAAGGATCGTGATTTGGTATGTTCTCCCCAGGAAGTGTACAATCTAAAGGGTGACACTTCCCGAATCAATTTTATTAATCAGTTCAAGGAAGTCCAGCGCCTGAAAACCCAGCTGGATCAATATACCGATTTGACCTATGCGCAGAAAGCTCAAATAAATGCTTTGATCTCGGAAGACGAATTACGCTCTTTCAGAAGTTCTTATATTGAAATTGCCCAGAAGTTAAAGGAAACTCAACAAAAATCCGGAAGCGATCTGGATCCGGAAATCGCACAATTGGATTTTGAGTTTATCCTCTTTTCCTCTGCAATTATCGATTATGACTATATTATGTCTTTGATTTCCAAATTTACCCAGAGCGAGCCCAAAAAGCAGAAGATGAACCGCAATCAGCTAGTCAGTATGCTGTGTTCCAGTTCCAACCTTATGGAAGAACGGGAAGATATTATTGACTACATCAATACTCTTAAAGCTGGTGAAGCATTGAACGAAAAAGAGATTAAAGAGGGCTATCAGAAATTTAAAACAGAGAAAGCAGCCAAAGAAATGGCTGATATTGCCGATACGTACGGACTTGACGTGGTTGCACTTCAGGCTTTTGTAGATGCAATTATTGATCGTATGGTATTTGATGGTGAGAAACTCAGCGATTTGCTGGAACCTCTTGGGTTGGGCTGGAAGGATCGCTTATCTAAAGAACTGGAATTGATGGAAGATTTAGTACCAGTATTAAAAAAACTTGCCGGAGGTCGTGAAATTTACGGATTGGATTCTTATGAGTAAAGCTCATGGATAAAGTATATGAGTGATAAAAGTCCTACGCAAAAAGATTTTGATGCTCTTCTCGCCTTGATACACCAGCAGCGTCAGAAAGCATACAGTCAGATGAACACCACTCTCATTGAGTTGTACTGGCAGATAGGAAAGTATATCAGCAATAAGGTAAAATCGGCTGATTGGGGGAAAGGCGTTGTAAATGAGCTGTCCCGGTATATTGTTGCCAATGACCCGGGAATAAGAGGTTTCAGCGATAAAAACCTCTGGCGGATGAAGCAGTTTTACGAAACCTACCATGAAAATGAAAAACTCTCACCGCTGGTGAGAGAATTACCCTGGTCGCATAATCTTGCTATTTTCTCACGATGTAAAGAAGACGCAGAGAGAGAATTTTATGTTCGTCTGGTAATAAATAATAAACTGAGCAAGCGCGAGCTGGAACGGCAAATTGATTCAGCTTACTTTGAGCGGGCTGTGTCGGGCAGCACAAATGTCTCACCGGTGTTGAGAGAATCTCAATCCAATATACGACATATTTTTAAAGATAATTATGTACTTGAGTTTTTGGGGCTGCCGGAGATTCATAGCGAAAATGACTTGAAAAGGTCTCTTGTAAATAATATGAAAGCCTTTATCCTCGAGCTGGGTAGAGACTTTATTTTTATAAGTGAAGAGTACCGTCTGCAGGTTGGCAACCAGGATTTTTTCATTGATCTTTTATTTTTTCACCGGGAGCTTTCTGCTCTGATTGCATTTGAATTGAAGATAGGTAAGTTTAAACCGGAACATCTGGGGCAGCTTGGTTTTTATCTGGAGGCTCTGGACAGAGATGTTAAGAAGCCTCATGAAAATCCGAGCATTGGTGTACTGCTTTGCCATGATAAGGATGATGAGGTTGTGGAATATGCGCTTTCCCGTAATTTGTCGCCTGCTTTGATTGCTGAGTATCAGTTGAAGCTGCCGGATAAAAAGCTGATACGGGAAAAATTGCGTGAACTGCTTGTTGAGCAACCTTGGGATGAGGATGATGAGTAGGAATAAGAAGGCGCTGGTGCCGAGATACAGGTTTCCGGAGTTTCGGGATAGCGGAGAGTGGGAAGAAAAACCTTTAAGTGAACTACTTACAGAAACAAAAACTCGGAATCGAGATTTAAAATTTAGTCGAGAACAGGTTCTTTCTGTATCTGGGGATTATGGTTGCGTAAATCAAATTGAGTTGCTTGGACGCTCATACGCTGGTGCCAGTGTAAAGGATTATCATGTAGTTGAGACTGGGGATATCGTTTATACAAAAAGTCCATTAAAACAGAACCCATTTGGAATAATTAAAGAAAATAAAGGCAAGCCAGGGATTGTTTCTACTCTTTATGCTGTTTACCGTCCTACAGATAAAGGAAATTCAACCTATTTAGATTTTTATTTTTCAAATGATTATAACTTGAACAGCTATTTACAACCAATTGTTAGAAAAGGTGCGAAAAATGACATGAAGGTAAATAACTTTGCTGTTTTGGGTGGGGAAATAGTTGTACCTGATCCTTCCGAACAGCAAAAAATTGCCGATTGCCTTACGTCTCTGGATGAACTTATCAGCGTTGAAGCAAATAAACTCGAAGCTTATAACTCCCATAAAAAAGGACTGATGCAAAAGCTTTTTCCCGCTGAAGGGAAAACCGTACCGGAATTGCGATTTCCGGAGTTTCGGGGTCAGGGGGAGTGGTCTTCGAAATCAATGATTGATATAGCTGAAGAAAAATTGACAAATGGTGTTTTTAACGATCCCAAAAAGGTCGGTAGTGGGTACAAGCTTATTAATGTTTTAGATATGTATTATAATACTACAATTGATGAAAAAAAATTATCATTGCTGGATATATCGAAAAACGAATTTGAAAAAAATAAAGTTGAGTATGGTGATATATTTTTTACTCGATCATCTTTAGTAAAAGAGGGAATTGCCCAATCAAATATATATTTGGGTTCCTCTGATGATGTAACTTTTGATGGTCATGTAATTCGATTAAGACCAAATCAAAAGTTAATATTCCCATTGTTTTTGCATTATGTTCTAAAAACTAATTTAGTACGATTCCAACTGATATCTAAAGCTAAAACAGCAACAATGACAACAATTGGTCAATCAGAAGTCTCTTCAACAAAATTTAGGCTCCCAAGTATTCCAGAGCAACAAATAATAGCAGATTGCCTCTCTTCTCTCGATGACCACATCACCGTCCAATCTAAAAAAATCCAAGCTCTCAAAACCCACAAAAAAAGCTTGATGCAAGGACTGTTCCCATCAGTTGATGAGGCGGGAGAATGAGCAGTGAAATTCAGAACAATTATGCGTCCCTGATAGTAACCATCGGTTCACCCCTAAACGAAGGCCGCAAGAGAGCCTTTGAGCGAATAAACACTATGCTCGTTGAAACCAATTGGGAAATCGGACTTCATATCGTCGAGTTTGAACAGGGTGGTTCGGACCGAGCTCAATATGGTGCGGAATTGTTGCTGCGTCTTTCGAAAGACCTGACCAGTAGGTACGGAAAGGGATTCAGCCGTTCTAACCTGACCTATATGAGGCGGTTTTATTTGGTTTTCCCAAAAGGTGAGACATTGTCTCACAAATTGACCTGGAGCATACCGAACATATTTCCAATCAATTGTTTGTCAGCCGTTACCAGCTCTATCTGCCAAACCGTGACGAACTTGAACGCGAACTGCAAAGAGTAATGGAAACTACAGATAAGATTAACAAGGATAAACAATGACTGATACACTACAACAACAATTAGGCGCCACCCTCTGGAAAATAGCCGATCAACTCCGTGGAGCCATGAATGCCGATGACTTCCGTGACTATATGCTCTCCTTCCTGTTTTTACGCTACCTCTCGGATAACTATGAAGTTGCGGCAGAAAAAGAGCTGGGTAAAGACTATCCGGCTTTGGAGGATAACGACAAAAGAACACCCCTTTCTGTCTGGTATGAAGAAAACAAGGCTGACACTGAAGTATTCGAAAAACAGATGCGCCGTAAAGTCCATTACATTATTCGTCCTGAATACCTTTGGAGCAGTATCTACGAACTGGCAAGAACCCAGAGCGACGACCTCTTAAAAACACTGCAAGCCGGATTCAAGCATGTCGAAAATGATTCCTTTGAAAGCACCTTTCAGGGCCTGTTCTCAGAAATTAACCTGGATTCAGAAAAACTCGGCAAAAACTATTCCGCTCGAAATGCCAAACTCTGCACAATTGTAACAAAAATAGCTGAAGGACTTTCCGAGTTTTCAACAGAAAGTGACATTCTGGGCGATGCCTACGAATACCTGATTGGACAATTCGCTTCCGGGTCGGGGAAAAAAGCCGGTGAGTTTTATACACCCCAGCAGATTTCAAGCATACTCTCCCATATTGTTACATTGGACAGCCAGAATCCCGCTTCGGGCAAAAAAAAGAAGCTTAAGAAAGTACTTGATTTTGCCTGCGGGTCCGGCTCTCTTCTGTTAAATGTAAGAAAACAGCTCGGAGCTAATAATATCGGTCAGATATATGGGCAGGAAAAAAATATTACCACCTACAACCTTGCACGGATGAATATGCTGCTCCATGGTTTGAAAGATACGGAATTTCATATCTACCATGGGGATTCTCTGCTCAACGACTGGGATATTTTAAACGAACTGAACCCGGCAAAAAAGCTGGAATGTGACGCTGTGGTGGCAAATCCCCCTTTCAGTTACCGCTGGGAGCCAAATGATTCCTTGGCAGATGATTTCCGGTTTAAAAGCTATGGACTTGCGCCAAAATCTGCAGCCGATTTTGCATTCTTGTTGCACGGGTTTCATTTTCTGAGCGATGAAGGAACCATGGCTATAATTCTTCCCCATGGTGTCTTGTTTCGCAGTGGAGTGGAAGAACGAATTCGTACAAAATTGCTCATTGATGGCAATATCGATACCGTTATCGGCCTGCCTGCGAATCTCTTTTTCTCAACGGGCATTCCGGTTTGTATCCTTGTTCTGAAGAAGTGTAAAAAGTTTGATGATGTTCTGTTTATCAATGCCAGTGAGTATTTCGAAAAAGGGAAGGGGCAGAATTATCTTTCTGAAGAGCACCTGAATAAAGTTATCGATACGTACCAATACCGAAGGGAAGAAGAACGTTATTCCCGCTGTGTATCGATGACAGAGATTGAAAAGAACGACTATAACCTTAATATTTCACGGTATGTGAGCACCGCGAAGCCAGAGCCGATTATCGATATTGCAGAGGTGAATGAAGAGCTTGTGGATATTGAAAAGAAAATAGCCAGTGCGAAGGCGGCACATAATAAATTCTTGAGGGAGCTGGGCTTGAAGGAGCTGCCATAAGTGACAATGGCACAAAAGATCGATCCAGGAACATACGGGTGTATTTTTCCATGAAAACGCAATTGCAATGGGACTTTGTCGGCTATGGCGACAGAGCTTAAAAGCGTTAACAGGCAGCAGCATTGGTCTTTTTTCTACCCGGGATCCATGATAAGATAAAACTGTCGATTCCAATCCGGCTGAAGAGAAGGGGTAACCCTTAAAAAGTCAGGAATCCCTTTAACACTCCGTATTTGTGTCAGGATACGATCAGGTGAGGGTTGGAATGAATTTACTGCCGAAAGGTGACAGCCGTAAAAGGCTGTCCGCCAATATCTATCTCAACTATATTTACAGTTTCCTGTTTTTCTCGGATCTTACCCGGGGAATCTGGATGATTTTTCTGGCATTCCGGGGATTCTCCCTTATTCAGCTCGGCATTTTTGAGTCTGTGTTCCATGTTACCTCACTTGTTATGGAGGTCCCCACCGGGGCTGTGGCGGATTTATGGGGCAGAAAGGCAAGCAGGCTCGCGGGACGGCTGTTTTTTCTTGCCAGTCTGTTATTTATGTTTTTCAGCCGCAGTTTTTCGCTGCAGTTAATCGGCTTTGTGCTCTGTGCAGTCAACTATAATCTGGAGTCGGGTTCAGGAGAGGCACTGCTGTATGATTCCATGAAAATCCTGGGCCGGGAAAATGCGTATCTGCGGGTTAAGGGGCGGCTGGAGTTCGTTATACAGACGGCTTCGGTTACTGCTTTTCTTGCGGGCGGTTATCTGGCGGTTAATCATGTTGAAATCAATTTTCTCGGTACGGCTGTGCTGGTACTGGCCGCATTGATTGTGGGTATATTTTTTACGGAACCTCCGTTCATGGAGAAAAGAAGCAAAAAAGGACAGGAAGAAAAAAAAGAAGTAAGTGAAAGAATCCCGGGGGCGGCAACGCTTATAAAACAGACTTTTTTAAGCCTGGGGGTAATCCGGAAGCGCCCGAGAATTGCATTCCTTATTCTCTGCAGCGAGGTTCCCTTTGTATTTGCCACCACCGCTTTCTTCTATTTGCAGAATTTCTGGAAAAACGGCGGCCGTACAGAGTTTTATATCGGTGTTGTTTTCGCCCTACAGTGCAGTGTTGCGGGTGTTACGAGCTTGCTGGCTTCTAAGGTTGATGCCCGCCTGGGTGAGCGCCGTCTTCTGCTGCTGGCCCCGGTGCTGGTGGCGGGGTGCATGTGGGGTATTGCTTTGACGCCTGTGCCTGCGCTCTTCTTTATCTGTTCCGGTTTTTTTGAGGGGCTGCTGCTGGTTTCCGTAAGCGGGTACATAAACAGGCTCATTCCGTCGGCCTACCGTGCAACGGTTCTCAGTTTTCAGAGCATGGTGTTTTCTCTGATGATGATAATGATGTTTCCCCTGGTGGGCTTTATCGGGCAGCATAAGAGTCTGCAGGATGGCTTTCTTTTTATGGCCCTGGTATCTACAGCTGCGGCGGGTGCGTTCTTCTATGCGTCCAGACCAGGGAAAGTCTAGGCAGGAAAAACCTGGATGGAAAGAGCCCGGCTTGCTTTTAGCCGGAGACCTGCGTAGACTTGCGGCTATGGCCGGATTGTTTCGTTCAGGTTTACTGTTTCTCCTAATATTCATGCTTGTCTTTCTGTTCTGCCTGAACAGTCTCGCGGCTCTTCCGGGTACGGACCATGCTGCGGCGGTGGAGCTGAATGAGCGGGGTTTTACTCTTTACTCTGAACAGCAGTTTGCCGACGCTCTTCCCCTTTTTGAAGCAGCGGTGGAGGCTGACTCCTCCTACGTCTATGGCTGGTATAATTATGCCTGCACTGCGGCAATCCTTATTCAGCGCGATCCGGAAAGAAGGGAGGAGCTGGCGCCGAAAGCGTTCAACGCGCTGGAGAGGAGTGTACGGCTGCGGTCTTCCTATCGCGACAAAATGCTGTCTGACCCGGATCTGACTGCCCTTCAGGATGAATACCGCTTTTACCGGATTGCCGGGTTTGATCCATCCGGAATGCAGGATGCCCGGTATCTGCTGCAGAATCTGCGCTGGAAGGCGATGGGTTCATCTGTATGGACAGGAATGGATTTCTATTCCGATGGAACCCTTGCACTTCACTCGGCGGAAGCTGATATTACCGGAACTTACCGGGTTGCTGACGGGGGCCGTATAAGAATTGATGTTCCTGATGCAGGGTTTTCGTTTAAACCTGTGGAGGGTATTATCGGGACGAACGGGATTATGGCCTTCAGCCTGCCTGGGCTGCTGTTTGTCAGCGGGGTTCAGGCGGCGGTTCCACCGGCAGGAGATTAAGCTCTTCTATAAGCTCACTTGAAAGATCCGGAGGCTCCTGTAGAAGCACCGGGTTTTGCAGAAATTCCTGAAAAAGAGATAGTGCCTTGCCGGTATAGATCCCCTCGGATATGCGGTCATCCAGGGTAAAGTTTATGTCCACCGCCGGAGATGTTCGGATGGAACCGTTTTTATCGGTAAAAATACCGCGATAAACTTTCCCGATTACCATGAATAAAGACGCATTGCCCCACTCATACAGATGATGAAATGCTGCATCCAGTCCGAGGCTTCCCAGATGTGCGGCGTAAATACTGGTAAATAGAGGATCAATCTCAACCATTTTATTCGGTGCAAGGCCGAAGTAATCGAGAAAGCGGAAGGCCTTTACCACCATGTTGATCATAAACCGGGGAAGTCTGCCGAAGAAATCAACCTCATGATCACTTACGTTGCCCTCAATATTTCTGGATCCGTCTATTGCATGACTGGTCCGCTTCTGAACATCATCAAGAGTATCCAGGGGCGAAAAGGTAATCTTGGCGTTTGTCTCCTGTCCCTCGTCGGTCATCTCCTTTTTTACCATAAAAGAGATCTGCAGCCGGTTTCTCTGATAGATCAGCTGTCCCGAAACAAAGCGGTTCAACTGGGGGCGTAATGCCACAGTACGGACAGCTGCAGCCAGAATTACATGAAAAAGCCCCAGACGCTGAGCGGCTATGCGGGATTTGTTCGCTTCTCTCAGGTATCGGCGAGTTTCTGTTATGTCTACGGTTTGGGAGAAGTATATTACAGATTCGTTACGGCCCCGCATTACAAAGGGATTAATTTTTCTGAAAGAGGGGAGGTCTTTTATGAGGTTTCCGTCTATCCGTCTGGAAATGCCCATAGTGTATAATACCATGTAAAACAGATTGGAAATTACTTAAAAAGATGCTGGCTGGTGATATCTATAACGGTTTCCTGTTTCAAGGTATATTAGCCGTTGATTTTCTCTGTAAAAGGTTCAATAATCTATAAAACAGTATATTTCATCATAAAATTGAGGTAAGTATGAAGATAAGTCGAAATAATATATTTGTTAAAGCAATACGGAACTGCAATAAGAAAATTTACCTCATGAACCAATACAACTTCATGGATGGCGACTGGGATAGTAAGGTTTACGATTTTAAAAAGCATCTCTTGGAAAAGAGTAACTTTTATAACGATGTCTTTAAACAAAACCAATTAGATATATTCAGTCTATCCGATATTAATGTTTTTAAACCTGTAGATTTCATTTTAAGGGTGGTTAAAAACGCTTTTATGCTGATATTTGGATATCCCTGTCTGCTGTTTTTAACGTTGATTCTCTATATAAAGATACTAATACAACAGAGCACTTACTCAAAAGAACACTTTAATTCAGGTGTAGAAAGTGATACTCTAACAAAGAGTATAAAAAGTCCCTTCGGGATGCTGATTAGCTATATATTTATTCCTGTAAAATTGTTTATTACCATTTTCTTTGGTTTTTCTTTTGAGAGGACGATAGGTTGTTTGTTCGGTAACTTACTGAAATGGATTATTACACCGGTGGTTCTATCAGTGCAAATAGTTGAATTGGCAAGTGCAATTAGTCTGGTACCCTTTATCCTTAGCTTGTTCATCTTGAAATATGTCTTTATTGGCTTAGGGAAGGTAATAGGAATATTAAAGTTGAAGAAAATCTATAACCATCTTATGAAAGTCGAAATACAATAGTTCCTTTATCCTCTATTATGCAGTCTTTAATCTGCAGCAAAATCATTCACTGTCGGAAATGGTGAACTGTCAGGTTTTTATGTTTGATAATACCGATGGCCATATATCGCGGGATTATCCGGTTAAATAACTGTATCAACTACAGATGTATTCTGATTTCCATGGCAATTGAAAAGGTCCTTGCTTTTTCTTCTCTCAGAATAAATTATTAAGATTAAGGAGATCAAAATGATGCGGGTATTCGTTGTTTTTCTCAATGTTCTGCTTTTTTCGTTTACACTTTTTGCAGGACCCTACGATGACCTTGCGAAGGATCTCATGGAGGCTGTTTCCGATGAACAGCTTACTCTGGCGGTAGCCGAAATTGAAACCGACAGCAGCCGCAGGCAGGGGCGTTTTATTGCAGACGAGATAACCGAAGCCCTGATCCGTGCCGGTGTTCCGGTGGTGGAACGGCGCAATGTGGAGAAAATAAGTGAGGAGCTGAGCTTTCAGCTTTCCGGCGCTGTGGCGGATGAAACCGTAGCGGAACTGGGGCAGGCTGTTGGTGCGGACTGCATGGTCTTCGGTACCGCCCGGGAGTTTACCCGCCCCGGGTACAGTAATAAGGGTGTAAAGATAATGGTTCAGCTGGTAAGCGTGGAAGATCAGCAGGTTGTATCTTCGGCCTCTATAGAAGTTGAGAAGTCCGATATGACCAGCCTCTACCGCCGCCGTGAATATACCGGCGAGACCAGCTATCCGGAACTGCTTGAAATACGCCTTGAGGCCGATCTTGCCCGGGTTATTCGCTACCGCTGGAGTAACGATGATCAGAGTGATTCCGATGGTCCCGGACTGGGTATCGGGCTGGGCTTTTATGAAGACTCCGAAGGGTTCTTTGTAACCGGCTGGGAGCTTGGCTACAGCTGGCTTTCCCTTTCCGGGGATGACGGAGAGTTTGATATGCACAACTTTTCCGGTGCAAAGCGAATCCTCATCAGAGTCCCGCTCTGGCGCTATATTGAAGTCTTACCCTATCTTTCCCATATCTATTTTGGTGTCTCCCTTGGCGGCAGGCTCAGTTTCTCCAGCGGATCTGACGATCGCTATTTCAGCGCCGATCTTTTTGCTGTTCCCGGAGCCGGTCTTTCTCTGGGGGCAGGGGAGTCATTCAACCTGTTTGCCGATTACCGCTACACTCCGGAGGTGCTCACAGTCGGGCTCATGGGCTTCGGGTCGGAAGAGATTGACGGAGTATCTCCCTTCCGGCATGCAGGACATCAGCTGTCCTTCGGGGTTCAGCTGTTTCCCTGAGCTGAATTGCTGTTAACAAGGGGCTTGTACCACACATTCATTGATTCAATACCGTCGGAAATACAGGTATTGTTAACCAGGGGTCCGGCAAAGCTGTATCCTCCTCGGTGAAAAACCAGGTTCATTCCGCATGAGTTGAGTCTTGCGATGGTGTAAGCCGTGAGGAATCCTTCCGCTGCCGCGTACTGTTCCAGCGCGGCAAGCAGATGCTGTCCCAGGGCATTCCCGCGGTACCGGGGCTGGACTGCAAAATCTGTCATTTCAATTGCCATGGCACGGTAGTTTTTTTCTGCCGATGCAGCTCCTGCCAGCGTTTCGTTATCCCAGACGCCGAAATAGGTGGTTTTCTCCTTCATTGTGTTCAGGATGAACTCCTCTTCCTGTATCGGGAAGGGGTAACGGGGAAAGACCTCGGAAAACAACCTGCAGAGATCGGGCACATTCTGTGTCTCAATCCGGCGGATGGTAAACCGGTCTGGCAGGGGAGGCGGGCTTCCCTTTCGGCTCCTGTGTTCTTCAAGAACCCGGTGCAGTTCGCTGATAGCCTCATGCGGACGTTTGCTTCGCTCCTCCGAGTGGAAGCGGGATGCAAAAACTCCGGCCTGCCTTCCTCTGAAGAATCCGGGGATTCTTGCCTCTTCCCGGTATCCCCGGGCCAGGAAGCCTTCTGCCATCTCCTCGGGGATAATGCAGAATATTTTGGTGTAGCTGTTTTCTTTCTGGATCCGGTCTAGGTCTTCCAGTATTTCCGGATAATCCTCCGGTGCCGGATCCATAAGGTATATCCGGTCATTCAGAGGTCCATGCTGAATTGTGCTTTTCCCTATAAGTTCGCTTCTATCCGCGGCTGTGCCGGGGAATGTTTCAGTCATCTCGCCGCTCCAGCCGTGCGTTATCGGAAGGTACAAGGGAAGACATTTCGTCCCAGTCCGACAGGAGTCCCTCTATGCCTATGGCTTTCTTTTCCTCCGCATCATCCAGTTTCAGCTGAAGATGGCACTCTTCGCATTCCCGATCACAGTAGGTAAAGGGGTATGCATCCGGCTCATGGTATACAGAAATTACACCCTCGTAATTTCTCAGAGCGACCTTGTTGGCAGACCAGGAGATAAGGTAGTTAGGCATTACCGGTATTTTTCCGCCGCCTCCCGGAGCATCTATAACATAGGTGGGAACGGCGAATCCGCTGGTATGGCCGATAAGGCTCTCGACAATTTCTATTCCCTTGCCCACAGGGGTTCTGAAGTGAGAAAGCCCTTCTGACAGGTCGCACTGGTAGAGGTAGTAGGGGCGTACTCTGTTTGCTACAAGTTTATGTACAAGGCTCTTTATTATTCTTGGGCAGTCGTTAACATCCCGGAGCAGTACCGACTGGTTCCCCAGGGGTATTCCGGCGTCCGCGAGTTTCTGCAATGCGGTTCTGGATGATTGTGTCATCTCCCGGGGGTGGTTGAAGTGGGTATTCAGCCAGACAGGGTGGTGCTTCTTCAATACCCGTATAAGGTTATCAGTGATCCGGTAAGGCAAAACAACGGGCATGCGGCTGCCGATGCGGATAAGTTCAACATGGGGTATTGATGATATTTCTCCCAGAATCCAGTCCAGGTAGTCGTCGGAGAGCATGAAAGGATCGCCGCCTGAAAGGAGGACGTCTCTAATCGACAGGGTCTGCCGTATGTATTCTATTCCCTTCTCCAGTTTGCCTCTGCCGGGGATAAAATCGGAATCACCCACTTTGCGTTTTCGTGTGCAGTGCCGGCAGTACATTGAACAGGTATTGCTGATATGAAACAGCACGCGGTCCGGGTATCTGTGGGTAATTCCCGGTGCGGGGCTGTCGTGCTCCTCGTGCAGGGGGTCTGCTGTTTCGCATTTCTGTACGGTTAGCTCCTTAACAGAGGGGAATGACTGCTTGAATATCGGGTCGTTGTGATAGTCTTCGGTATCGATCAGAGAAAGGTAATAGGGTGTAATTGACAGGGGGAAACGGTCCAGGGTTTTTTCTATTTCCATTCGTTCTTCGGGATCAAATTTTATGCCCGTAAGGGACTCAAAACTTTCAAGATCTGATACAGAATGTTTAAGCTGCCACTTCCAGTCTTTCCAGCGGTCTCTGCCGGATGTTTCTTCCAGTTTATTGGCAATGGTTTCCTGCTGCACTGATAACATAAGATACTCCTTTTCCTGTTTGAAATGGTATATGTAGAAATTTAGAATACAAAATATAATACGATTGACAATGATTCGTCGCTTGCAGCGACTTGGCCGGACGCAGCGTTGTTAGAGGATTTAAATAGTTGTATTGTAATTATATATACCAGATAAGATCACGATGTTAATATATGTACCGTAACAGATCTTCTTTGCTTGTGTCAAGGTGTTTAGTGTTCTAAGTAATAATTGATTTGTCTTTTTTTAAAAGCTTGAGATGCCCGCTTGTATCGCCAGGCGGTTCAGCATTAGGATAACCTGATGTTAAGCATAGGACAGCTTCGCCGGGCCCAGCGTAATTACTACCTCTTTATGTTCTTTAATGTTATCTCCGTGAGCTTTCTTGTGGGTAACATTATTTTCCTGTTTGCCATCAGACTGGGTGCAGGTACACGGCTTATCGGGTTTCTTTCCGCTCTTAACTCCATTACCTTTCTCTTCAGTCTCCCCGGCCGCAGAATGGTAATGAAAATCGGTGCGGTGAAAACCAAGGGCTATTTCTGGCTGGCCCGGTATGTTGTCATGCTGCCCTTGCTGCTTACTCTGATTCCGACTGTCCGGGACAATGGTCCTGTTGCACTGACAATACTTACCCTCGGAGTATTCGGCTTCAACTTCTTTAAAGGTCTGGCCCTGGCCGGCGAAAAACCCATTCAGGGATACATCACCCGCAGCAGCGACCTGGGCTCTTTTATTTCCATGAATAACATCATTCTCTTTTCCGGAATGATAATTATGGGGCTTTTGATTGCATACCTGTTGGGAATAGAGAGCTCCCTCTATATGTACGGACTGTTCATTCTTCTGGGGTCTGTGGCCGGAGTTTTTGCCGCGGGATTCACCCTGAAGATTCCTACGCCTCCCCGGCCGTCGGCTGCAGAGTCGGGAACTCTGATTGAAAGTGTTAAAGAAGCGCTTAAGCGCCCCGAGTTTACCCGTATCCTTCTGCTGGTAATGCTCAGCAATACCGGTATTGGTATGACCCTGGGGTTTATTGTTGTTTATGCCAAAACCATTTACGGACAGGCAGACAACATGGTGGTCTATTTTACCGTGGCAGGCGCCCTGGGCGCATTGAGTATGGCAGGAATTCTGCGCTTTTTAAGCGACCGGGTAGGCGCAAAGCCGGTCTATTTCTTTTTCAACGCTGTACGGCTCTGTTTTCTTATTCCCCTGATTATTACCCCGGATATTGAAAGTTCCTGGGGAGTACTGCTTTTTCTGTTTCTGATGTTTTTTCTTGAACAGCTCACCTATTGGGGCTTTCCGGCCACCGCAGATGTCTATTTCCTCTCCACCACCCGTCCGGAAGACCGGATGGATCTGGGCATAGTCTATAACATTACCCGTGGACTTTTCGGTATGATCGGGTCTCTGGGAGGCGGGTTCCTGCTAAGCTATCTTCAGTCCCGTATTAACTCGGCGGTACTTCCTTTTCAGATTCATTTCGGCATTTCAACCCTGTTCTTTCTGTTGAGTATTCCGGTGCTTATACGACTTCCGGATGTGCGGAATCTCCCCATAGGTGATGCCATGGGTACAATCCTGACGTTACGGGGGCTTCGGTCCATCTACTACCTCAACAAGCTCAGTCGCAGCACCTCCTATGAAGAGGAGCGGGGTATTATTGCCGCCATGTCCCGCCATAAAACCCGTCTTACCCTCAAAGAGCTCCGGGAGCAGCTGGACTCTCCCATTCTTTTTGTGCGCATAGATGCCCTAATGGCCCTGGAAAAATATCCACCCGAGAAAGAGACAGTAGAGCTGCTGTTGAAAGAGATAAGCTTCCGGGAATACACCACCGCCCATATAGCTGCCCGTATCCTTGGTGAAAAAGGCTATGCCGGTGAACTCGAAACGGTGGGCATGCTGGAAGAGGCCCTGTCTGTGCTCCGGAATTCCCTTGAGTCCGATGATTATCTTCTCCGCAGTAAGGCTGCCCTGGCCCTGGGGTCTATCGGGGATAGTGCAGCGGCAGATTCAATTCTGGAGAAACTTAAACGCAGTCAGAATCCCAGGGAGATTATCTACTTTGTAAAAGCCCTGGAACTGCTTAAGAAAGAGTCATCCCTTTCGGTAATTTTTGAAAAACTCATTTCTCGGCAGGATGACCATGTGGAGGATGATCTTATTCAGAGTGCATCCAGGCTTCTTGGCCTGGAGGGCTGGTTTTACGGTCATTTCTCACTCTTTCTGCGTAATCCCCTGGAGGGCTATAAAGCATTAAAGGGTGAGATTGAGGCTTCATCCTATTCTGAACGGCTGAGGAAACTGGTAGATAACATCGATTCTGATTTCTTTGCAGAAGAGAGCGTCCGTCTGATGGTGGAACTTGCTGACATGTCCGGAGAGTCCGGAGCCGGGGAACAGTTGAAACTGCTGCTTTCAACGGAGATGGGAAAACGGGCGGCGAAGATCCGCTATCTTGCTGCAGCCTGGCTAATCTGCCGGGGCAGTGCCGGCTGCAGCGCTTAAAGCTTCTTTGTCGGTCTATTTCCGGATCAGTCTATTTCCGGAATTGAAGGCCGGAAGGATTTATAATCCGGAACCTGAAAGCCTGAAGGAAAGTCCGAGGCAGAGAAGGGTTTCCAGGTCTGATTGCGCCCGAGAAAGGCGATTTTTCCCCGCACCGTAAGGTCTCTACCCTCTTTCCATATTTCAGCACCGTAGGTTTTGGGACGCTTTTCTTCTTCATCGCCGGGATCCATAATTTTCCCGCCGGTCCATTTATCTTTTCGCAGGTTATATTCAAGATCCCAGAAGATATCCAGTCCTGCCAGAGGAGGATTTCCCACCAGATAGGGGCTGATTTTATTTTTCTGGTACATATCATCTTCCACGGTTCTGCCGTCGTCACCGTAGATCATCACCACCCGGCCGAAAAGCATATCATTCTGTGTGTAAATGGCAATTACCGATTTCGGCAGTCCTGTTTCATCGTCAATGGTTTTCCAGAAGCCGGTAACATCCTTCTCTGCAAACAGTCCTGCTGTAACAAAGACGAGTAGAAGCAGGATGTACAGGGGCAGCATTCTTTTCCTGTGCATTGATTAACTCCTTAAAATGGTTGGGGTTTCCTGACATAGCTGTCCGGATATGGTCTAAGTATTTCCTCACTTTTATGAGTATGCAAGAGCTTTTTAAAAAAAGCCGTCTACAGGCAGATTACCCGGTTTTTCCCCGCTGCTTTTGCCTGGTAAAGCGCCTTGTCTGCTCTGGCTATGACCTCTTTTATATTTTCATCTCCGCTCTTTATTTCTGTAATGCCTGCAGATACGGTGAAGGTTACCTGGTTTTCGCCTGCTTCTACGGAAGCGTTTTCTATTCCTTCCCGAATCCGCTCGCCCAGAAGACAGGCTCCGTCCTCGTCGCTTTCCGGCAGGGCAATAATGAACTCTTCTCCGCCGAAACGGGCGAAAAGGTCTGAGTCGCGCAGCTGCTTATCTATGATGCTCACCAGGGCTTTGAGAGTGCTGTCCCCGGTTTCATGGCCGTAGGTATCATTGATTTTCTTGAAATTATCAATGTCCAGAATCATGATCGACATGGGGCGGCTGTAACGCTTTTTTCGCATAAACTCCCGGGAAAAATGGTCTTCAAAAGCCCTTCTGTTCAGAGCCCCCGTAAGAAAGTCGGTACGGGCTTCTCTGGTAAGGGATTTTTCCCGGTCTTTTCTCTCGGTAATATCCCGTACCACAGAAAGAACCGCCGGCTGGCCTTCGAATACAATTGAAGACTGGGTTATCCAGACATGCACCGGGGTTCCTGTACGGGTAATGAACATTGATTCCATACTTCCTGTCCGGTTCATTTCCATTTCCGGATTGCTGGTAATGTTGTAAAGCTGCATAATGCTGGGTGTTGCGTAAAGATTCTTCATGCCCAGGCTGGTCAGTTCTTCCAGCCCATAACCGAATTCCTTCAATGCTGCGGCATTTGCATCAAGAATAACCCCGTCTGTATTGTAGATGAAGATACTTTCACCTGCTGTTTTAAAAATTGCCCGGTATTTTGATTCCGACGATGAAATTTCTTCGTACAAATGAAGGTTGTGCAGGGCTGTGCCGCTCTGGCTCCCGAGAACCTTGAGAATTTCGAGGTCATTTTCCTTTAAAGGCTTGTCAGATTTCAGTCCGGCGGAGAGTGCTCCCACCGGAGTGTCTCCGGTTGAAACTGCTATAGAAAGGGTGGTCTCTATTCCTCTTGCCTTGAGGCTGTCTTTAACCTTTCCGTCAGGGAAATCTTCTATTTTTCGGACAACCAGATCCCTCTGATTATATGCCCGTACGCTGACAGTATCCTCTGTAAGTCTGAAGTTCCCCGCAAGGCTGATGAAATTGTCATCAAGTCCCGTACTGGCAACCATGGAGAGCCGGTGAGTACTGCTGTTGTAAAGATACAGGGCGGCTTCGTCGACGGACAGAATCTCTTTCATGGTATCGAAAATAAGCTCATAGAAAACTTCGGGGGTGCCTTTTTGATTTATCTCCTGCAGGTAGGCGTGCATCCCGTCAATGTGATGCAGCAGTGAATTCTGCTGATCAATTTTATCCTGCAGTTCATCCTGAGCCATAAGCAGCCTTGTGCCATGGTACATAAGATTCCAGAACCGGATAAAAAGCAGGGTAAAGAGGAGGGAGAAGAAGCTGCTGCTGTTGGGAGTAATGAATGAGGTTATGCTGCTGTTCAGGAGCAGGGTATGAACAATTCTCAGGAACCCGGTGAGTCCGTAGATTCCGAATAAAAGCATGAAGGGAGGTATATGATGGTTGGTATTATTTCTGTATTGACTAAACAGATAGAGCGCATAGGCAATGGTGACGAGGCCGATTGCGGAGCTTATAAGGATAATCCGGGCAACTGTATCAAAATTGAAATAGGTGTAGTAAATATAGCCGGCCAGAAACATCGCTATAACCGGCAGCATTGTCCGGTAATTAAACCGGAGTCCCAGAATGATACTGGTGCAGTGCAGATATTCGATAATTCCCAGGAAAATGAGAATATTTGCCAGAAGAACGCTTTCTGCAGGAGCAAGAATTCCCTGAAACATGGTCAGGAGAAAGCCGGTTCCCAGAAGCAGGTGGGGTGCCCAGACGTTCCCCTTTATATGGCTTTTTTTTTCCAGAACCAGAGAGCTGAACAGGTAGATGTACGATGAAATTACAATCAGCAGAATTACTGTTAAATTACTCATAGCGGGTAGTATTAATGATATCCGCTAAAACCTGTATTCACAAGGAAAATTATCTCCACCCTTTTTTCTCTCTCTGTCTTTTCTTATATGGTCTCTTCCTTCTCCTGCTATCTACCTGTTCAGCTTGACCTAACTTCCCGGTACTGATAGGTTTACGCCATGAGAATGACAGGATTGTTTTCGCGAACCCTGCGGGAAACCCCGGGGAAAACCGAGTCCAAGGGACATGAATTTCTGCTGAGAGCAGGCTATATCCGGCAGGCGGCTGCAGGAATCTACTCGGCTTTACCTCTGGCTTTCAGGAGTCTGCGGAAGATTGAACAGATTATCCGGGAAGAGATGAATGCCATCGGCGGCCTGGAAATCCTTATGCCCGTGGTTAACCCTGCGGAGATCTGGAAAGAGACGGGACGATGGTACTCCATTGATGCCGAGCTTTCCCGCTTCAAAGACCGCAACGACCGCGATATGGTCCTGGCCATGACCCACGAGGAAACCGTTACGGATATTATGCGTGACGAACTGCAGACCTACCGGCAGCTTCCCACCATGGTCTACCACTTTCAGACAAAGTGGCGGGACGATCCCCGTCCCAGGGCCGGGCTCATCCGGGTGAGGGAATTCACCATGAAGGACAGCTACAGCTTTGACCGTAACCAGGAAGGTCTGGAGAAGCAGTACGATGCTCACTACCATGCCTATTTCCGCATTTTCAAGCGCTGCGGTCTGCCTGTAATCGCTGTTGCGTCCGATACCGGCATGATGGGCGGCAAGGTAAGTCATGAATATATGTACCTTAATCCCATCGGCGAAGATACCATCATTCTCTGTTCTTCCTGCGATTACAGCGCCAACCGTCAGGTTGCGGATATCCATAAACAGCTCTATCCGGAAGATCTTCTGGAAATTGAAGAAAAAGAGACTCCCGGCACCAAAACAATAGAAGAACTTTCTGCATTCCTGGGAATCCCCGCCCGCAAAACCGCCAAAGCGGTTATGCTCATGGGCCGCTTTACGGATCCCGGCGATGAAGAGAAGAGCTATGAGAAGCTGATTACCGCAATTATCCGGGGCGATCTGGATGTGGAAGAGGCGAAGCTGCAGAAAGCCTGCGGTGCCCTTGCCCTGCGCCCCGCTCACGATGAAGAGATTACCGCCTGCGGACTCGTCCCCGGCTATGCCTCTCCCATCGGTGCCCGTGACACTGAGATTATTGTTGATGACTCGGTAGCCGGTTCCAATAACCTGGTTGCCGGTGCAAACAAAGAGGGCTATCACCTGCTGAACACCAATTTCGGCAGGGACTATGCCGGTACCATTGCGGATATTGCCTCCGCCCGGGAAGGCCTTGCCTGTCCCCAGTGCAAGGAACCCCTTGAGGCAAAACGGGGAGTTGAGGTTGGCAATATCTTCCAGCTTGGAACCAGGTATTCCGAAAGTATGGGATGTACTTTTCAGGATGAAAACGGCAAAGCCCAGCCGGTTATCATGGGCTCATACGGTATCGGTGTGGGCCGGCTTCTGGCCTGTCTTGCCGAAGAATTTCACGATGACAAGGGGCTGGTGCTGCCTGCAGCCATTGCACCGTTTCATGTGCATATTGTGAATCTGCTGAAGACCAACGAAGAAGCGGAAAAAATATACGCGGATCTGATGGAAGCAGGTCTTGAGGTTATTCTGGATGACCGCAAGGAGACTGCAGGAGTCAAGTTTAATGATGCGGATCTGCTGGGAATGCCCCTGCGTATCACCCTGGGGAATAAGGCTATGCAGGACGGTGAAGTGGAATTTACCGTTCGGTCCAGTGGTGAAGGCTATCGGGTTTCACTGGGAGAGGTTGTTACCTCGGCTATGGATGTGCTGAACCGCTGATAACACCTACTCTTTGTGTTTATGCTTAAGATAAACCGTCTCTTCCCGGTCAAGCAGGTTGGTTTTTACCAGATGATCAACCATTGACTGGGTAAGAGGAGTGTTACTGGGAACCACCAGTACACCATTCTTTGATATAAGATCATTTTTCAATATCATTCCGGGGCTGAGATTTTTTATCTGTATGGGAACATCCTGCAGTCCCGCTCCACTGCTGCTCATGGCGGCGGCTTCCATTTCTTTCAGAATATTTATTATTTCAGGATCATAGAGACTTTCAGATTTGAGTACTATTTTCTGCAGGGCTTCTTCCGGGCTGTTCTCTCCGCTGTAGGCCAGCTGAACGTAATCCGCTGCAACTGCAATAATTCTCGATCCCAGGGGTATATCCTTTTTTGCCAGACCGTCGGGTTTTCCACTTCCGTCGAAGTTTTCCCGGTAATGGCGAATAAGCTCTGCAACCGGCGTCAGGGTTGAGATCCGGGTAAGCAGATCGGCACCGGCAACTGCCTGTTGTGCACTGTCGCCGGGGTCTCCGCTTCCGCTGGAAAGGGTTCCCAGCTGGTAGAGCAGGGCAGCAGTACGCAGTATACCTGTATCCTCTTTCTCCATCTCCATCTTATGGGCTATACGTTCACAAAGCCTTGCAACCCGGGAGGCATTTTCCTTGTGTTCCTGGCTTATGAGGCCCATCATGTGGGTCACCAGAGAAACGGTTCCTTCGAAATTCTCCTGCACCCGGTTGTGCAGTCTTTTTGCCGCCTGAAGAGCTTTTTCCAGATGAGCAGTTCTCTTTACTATCTCTTTTTTAAGGGATTCATTGTGAGCCTTCAGCTGCGCTTCCAGCTCTTTATTGTAGCGTTTAAGCCGTCCGAATTCCGCTGCACTGCGTACGGTTGTAATAAGATCTTCGTTATTCCAGGGTTTTACGAGATACCGGTAAACTTCACCTTTGTTAACGGCCTTTATTATTTTCTCCATATCCGCGTAACCGGTGAGGATTATACGGATCACATCGGGAAAACGGTTTTTTACATATTCAACCAGCTGGCTGCCCTCAATTTTCGGCATTTTTTCATCTGAAACAAGTACATCCACCCGTTCGGTTGCCAGGGTAGCCACGGCATCCTCTGCGTTATCACAGGTAATTACCTCAAATTCCGCGTAGCTGAAGAACGCCCGTTTAAGGGACTGAAGTATGTTTATTTCGTCGTCAACAAAAAGAACTCTGTAGGTACTCATACTGAAATTGTTGAACAGGCACGATATAAAGTCAAATTTATTTGATTTTTTTGTTTATTCAGCTACCCTTAAAGCATCATGATCTACCAATATCTGGTAATACTGCTCCTCTCTGTGGGCGTTGTAATTCTCATTGTTCTCGCTTTCAGGATTTCCCGTATCTCCAGGACTGTTTCTTCCGGTAAATCGTCTGTTACAGAAGATGATTGCCGGGCATTTGCAGCCAGTCTCATTTCCATGATGGGAACCAGGAATTACCGGGAGCTCCTGCGTACTCTCAATGAGCGTCTTGATGCGTGGAGTTCTCTTATAGTTCTTTTTGACGGTCCCCGCATGCTGGATATACAATTCAGCAGTAGAGACCCCAATGCCAGCTTCGGCATTCCCGAGCTTGAAGTCCGTCAGGGTGGTTTTGCTGAGCGGCTGGATCAACTGTTTGATAAGGTCCGCAACAATCCGGTGATTCTTGAAAACGGTCCCTGTACCTCTTTTCTCGGGGGGATAAAAGGAGAGAACTCCCTGACCCTCGGGTTTGCCAACAACGAATCGATATACGGTATCCTGCAGTTTGTCGGACGGGACAAAGCTTTTAATCAGAAGGATATAGATCTTCTCAGCAATCACCGTGATTCCCTGCAGATCCTCACCCGGGACCAGGTTATGAACCACCTTCAGATGGAGCGACGCAGAGAGGCGGAAATTGCACTGAGGCGCATAGAAGAGCGCTACCGGGCGATTTTTGATGACTCCATGGATATGATCTACCATGCCGACGGTGAAGGCAAGCTGCTTGCAATTAATGCTGCCGGTGTGCAACTGCTGGGGTATGAGAAAGAAGAAGAGCTGGTGGGAATGCATTTACGGGATCTCTTTTTTGATCCTGATCAATGGAATTTCAACGCCGAGATACTGCAGGCTCATAATTATTTAAAGGATCTTGAAATAGTGCTCCGACGAAAAGACGGGGAGAAAATTTTCTGTCTAGAGGGGGCTTCAACCGCTTTCGATGGAACGGGTAATCTCAAGGGCTTTTCAGGAATTATAAAGAATATCAGCGCCCGCATAGAGCTGAATGCCCGGTTGATGCGCACCAACATGGAGCTTACCGAAAGCAATAATAAACTGCAGATGGCCCAGGATCAGATTGTTCAGAGCGAGAAGCTGGCATCCATAGGGCAGCTGGCTGCAGGCCTGGCACACGAGATTAACAACCCCCTTGGCTTTGTTCAGAGTAATTTTTCAACGATCCACCAGTACAGTGAGTCCCTTCTGCAGTATGCCGATGAAGTTCCCGGTAAGGACGGTGAAGAACGGGAGAAGCTTGCTGCGAAACTGGGTATTGATTTTATACAGCAGGATCTTTCCACGGTCTTCGCGGAAACCCAGGACGGTATAAACCGGATGGCCGAGATTGTTCAGAATCTTAAAGGATTTTCCTATCAGGACCGGGGAGGAGAAATAACCGAGCTGGATCTCAACGAGGCTATTCGCAATACCCTGGTTATTGCCCGAAATGAGCTCAAGTATCACACCACCGTGTCTACCAGGTTCCAGCCTCTGCCGACAATTATGTGCAATGCCGGAGAAATCAGGCAGGTTCTTCTGAATATTCTCATCAACGCCGCCCAGGCGATTAAAGGCGAAAGCATGCCTGAGGGTGTAAAAGGCAAAATCCGGATAAGTACCCTTGTAAAGAATGACTTTGTGGTATGCGTTGTGGAAGACTCAGGCCCAGGTGTTCCCCGGGATCTTAGAACCAAAATATTTGACCCCTTCTTTACTACCAAGGATGTCGGATCGGGAACCGGTCTGGGGCTGAGCATCTCCTATGACATCATTGCCCATAAGCACGCCGGACGTCTGATGGTGAATGACTCCTCCCTTGGTGGTGCCCGCTTTCTGATCATGCTGCCTGTAGTAAGTGCCGAAGGTGCTCAGGAGCTTGATGCCGTTGACGACTGACATGACCGACTGAATTTTCTTGACATACCTCCCGGGTGGTGTTTAAATGTTACTACATACAGTAACGTTTTATTCCACCATTTATTTTTCCCAGGAGGAACTATGCCCACCCGAATATTTCTGACAGAAGATGAGATGCCGCGGCAGTGGTACAACCTTGCCGCTGATTTACCCACCCCCCTGCAGCCGCCCCTTGGACCTGACGGAAACCCTGTCTCTCCGGACATGCTGGAGCCTATTTTTCCCATGAACCTTATAGAGCAGGAGGTAAGCCAGGAGCGCTGGATTGATATTCCCGAAGAGGTTCTTGGAATTCTTGCCAAATGGCGGCCTTCACCTCTGCACCGTGCCTATGCACTGGAAAAGTTCCTCGGTACAAAATCCCGAATCTACTACAAGAATGAAAGTGTAAGCCCCGCGGGCAGCCATAAGCCCAACAGTGCTGTGGCCCAGGCTTACTACAATAAAGAGGCCGGAATAAAGCACCTGACCACGGAAACCGGTGCCGGTCAGTGGGGAAGTGCTCTCTCCTTTGCCTGTGCTCAGTTTGGCATAGACCTGAAGGTTTTCATGGTGCGTATCAGTTTTGACCAGAAACCCTACCGTAAACTGATGATGCAGACCTGGGGCGCAGAATGTATCGCCAGTCCCAGTACCGAGACACGGGCAGGACGGGAGGTTCTGGAGAAGTATCCTGATACCCCCGGCAGCCTTGGCATTGCCATCAGTGAAGCGGTTGAGTACGCAGTGAACGACAGCACCGGAGGAACCAAGTATGCCCTGGGAAGTGTGCTGAATCATGTAATGCTGCATCAGACCATAATCGGTCTGGAAACCAAAAAGCAGCTGGCTAAATTCGGCGAAAAGCAGCCCGATATAGTAATCGGCTGTGCCGGCGGAGGAAGCAACTTTGCGGGAATGGCCTTCCCCTTTGTCCAGGACAAGATAAACGGAGCGGATATAGAGATTATTCCCATTGAGCCCGCCAGCTGTCCTACCCTTACAAAAGGGCCCTTCTCCTACGACCTTGGTGATTTCTCCGGAATGACACCCCTGCTTCCCATGTATACTCTTGGGCATAATTTTGTTCCTCCTCCCATCCATGCCGGTGGTCTGCGTTATCATGGTATGGCTCCTCTGGTGTCCCAGGCGGTTGTGGAAGGGCTGCTTACTCCCCGTTCGATCCATCAGCTTGAATGTTATGAGGCGGCAATCAACTTTGCCCGCACCGAAGGCCTTATTGTGGCACCCGAAACAAGTCATGCCGTTGCCGGGGCCGTTCAGGCAGCCAAAGAGGCGGATGCAGAGGGCAAAGAGAAGGTGATTGTCTTCAACTTGAGCGGTCATGGTCTTGTAGACCTGGCAGGCTACGATGCCTATATGAGCGGAAAGCTTCATGATTATGATTTTCCCCAGTCGGAACTGGACAGGAATCTTGAAGCAATCGCGGAGTTTCCCAAGCCTTCTACTGCCAAGAGCGGTAAATGGTAGAGAACAGTGCCGGGTATCCGGATGAGACGAGCCGCTACTGCAAGCGGCTCGGGCATCCGGTTCCATTTAAATACTGCAGGCTTACTGCCACCGGAATCCCCTGTGACAGTATCCTCTCCTGCTGGGGGGAGGATGAAAAAGCAGGGGATGCCGCACGGTTAATTGCAGCAGATATGCAGCCCGCTGTCCGGCGGGACAAGCGGGTACAGCTTTTCGATCTGATTAAAAAGGCTCAGGAAGGCTGATCGGGATCAACATAACAGCAGGCCGGCCCCTGGATGTATCTGCACCAGGGGGAAGCCGCCAGGCTTCCCAGCAACGGACCGATCCAGTAGATCCAGTGCTGCTGCCAGATGCCGCCGGCCAGAGCCGGACCAAGGCTTCTGGCAGGATTCATTGACGCTCCTGTAAGAGGGCCGCCGATAAGCGCCAGAAGTGCGATGGTGCCCCCCACGGCAACTCCCGCCATAATACCTTTTTCCATGTGTCCCGTAGAGACATTCAGAATTACAAACATTAACAGAAAGGTAAACACCGTTTCCAGCAGCAGGCTCTGCCAGACCCCTGCGGAAGGCAGTGTCGCTCCGACCGAAGCCGCTGCAGGCAGAACCGCCTTCAACAGCAGGGAGGCTAGTACTGCTCCGCTTATCTGGGCTGCAAGATAGGGGGGGACCTGCCGGAAAGTAATCCGCCGGGCCCAGAAAAAGCCCATGGTTACTGCGGGATTAAAGTGGGCGCCTGAGATATTGCCGACTGCATAAATGAGTACCATTACAATCAGACCGAATACCATGGATATTCCCGGATGCCCCAGGGTTCCCGGGTTCACCGACTCAACTCCCACGGCACCGCAGCCTGCAAAGACCAGAAAGAAGGTTCCGATAAACTCCGAAGTGTAGCGGCGCATGTTTTCCGACATAAGCGCCTGCTATTTTTTTAAGGCTTCCGGCAGGGTTTCGATAAAAGCCTTTATCTCATCCCGGACCCGGCGGTAATGATCCAGAGCCTCTTCCTCGCTGGCGGCATTCTTTGCCAGTCTGGGGGGATCATCGAATCCTCGATGGATAATCCGTGTTTTTGCGGGAAAGTAGGGGCAGTTTTCCGATGCATGATCACATACGGTAACAACATATTCAAACTCGTTGTTGATAAGGTCTGCGGTGGTCTTGCTGTGATGCCCGGATATATCAATGCCTGCTTCGCCCATTACTTTAATTGCATTCTGATTCATACCATGGGTCTCTATACCGGCAGATTCAACCTCAAACAGGTCACCCTTCAGTGCCCGGGCCCAGCCTTCAGCCATCTGACTGCGGCAGGAATTACCGGTACAAAGGAAAAGGATTCGCTCTTTGCTCATTCTGAACTCCTTGATTCTCGATGATAATAACACAGACCCTGCTGCACGATTGCTTTATGACCTTTTCCGGTGCGGCTTATGCAGAATCTGCTGTTATTGACTATGACAAAAATACTACGTTTTTATATCCGCCTTAATGTTAAATTTCTGTTAATTTATTTCTCCCTTAACTTGAATCCCCGCTTCTGTGGCGGGTATACTCCGCCCTTATATATGAGACTGGAAAGCAAAACTGCAACTATACCATTCAACCCCCGGCGGGTTCCCTTTTTTTACGGCTGGGTAATCCTGGGCCTGTCATCCCTGGGAATGCTTTTGAGTATTCCCGGACAGACCATGGGGGTTTCTGTTTTTACCGACTATCTTATCGAAGCCCTGGGGCTGTCCCGGGTTGCCATAAGCCTCGCCTACATGTTCGGAACTATCTGCAGTGCCCTTGTTCTGCCCCGGGCGGGACGTCTGCTGGATCGTACAGGTGCAAGGTATACCGGTGCAGCTGTTACGGCGTTTCTGGGACTTACGCTGCTTGGAATGTCCATGCTGGACAAGGCTGCAGGGGCTCTGGGAGGGCTTTTTCCTTTTATCCGGGCCTGGATATTCAGTTTTGTACTGGTAAGTATAGGATTTTTCCTCATGCGCCTTATGGGGCAGGGGATTCTCACCCTTACCAGCAGAAATATGGCCATGAAGTGGTTCAGCCGCAAACGGGGATTTGCCAATGTTTTCATCGGAATTACCGTAAGCTTCGGTTTTTCCTATGCTCCCAGGCTTTTCCACAGCATTATTCAGGCGGTCGGCTGGCGGGGTGCCTGGCTTTTCATCGGGCTTTTTCTGATTGTTCTTTCTGCACCCCTGTTCTGGCTGCTTGCCCGGGATAACCCCTACATCTGCGGAATGGTCCCGGATTTGAAAACCTGCGGCACTGCCGGAGTTGAAGGAGCAGCAGGAACAGAAGAAGCAAAAAAAGGCGAGGAAGCGTTGGAGGGTTATACCCTGGAAGAGGCAAAGGCTCAGCTCGATTTCTGGGTATATGCCTTAAGTCTTATGCTCTTCGGCCTGTTCATAACTGCTATGAGCTTTCATGTTGTCTCAATTTTTGCAGAGGCCGGCATGAGCGAAGAGGCCGGCGTCGGGGTTTTTCTTCCTGCGGCGGTTATATCTCTCTTTGTGAATGTCTCCGCAAGCTGGCTCAGTGACCGCATGCCCCTTAAGGTGTTTCTGCTGCTTTTAATCGGGGGAATTCTTCTTGAGGCAGTGGCTCTCTCGTTTCTGCAGCCCGGGCTTATGTATATTCTGGTTATTACCGGACACGGCATAAGCGGTGGTCTCATGAACCTTATCAGCACCGTTGTCTGGCCGAAACATTTCGGTATAAAGCATCTTGGTGCTATTTCCGGCTTTGCCATGGGGCTGGTTGTTGCCGGTTCCGCCCTTGGGCCCTATCTGTTCAGCCTCTCCCTGCGCTATGGCGGCAGTTACAGCACTGCCTGCTGGATAAGTGTGGCGGCGGGGGTTGTGATTTTTATTCTTTCCCTACTCTCAAAGCGGCCGCCGGCGGTCAGTTCCGGCGCAGGTGTTACTGATCCCTGAAAAGGGGAATCTGTAAAGTAAAGCAGGTCCCCTCTTCGGGGGTGGTGGTGAAATCTATATCGCCACCCAGATAGCGCTGGCTCAGGATTTTCATGCTGTAGGTTCCGTAGCCCCTGCCGATTCCCTTGGTGCTGAAGGAGTGTTGAAATATTCCGGCCTGAACTTCGGGGCTAATGTACTGAGGATTGCGTACCTGGATAGTACAGTTCTCTCCAGTTGAGTCTATTGCAATGCTCAATGTATCCCCGGGATCGGAGGCCTCTTTTGCATTTTTCAGCAGATTCATGAGAATCCGCCGGAGAATTACCGGTTTCGCCTTAACAAAGACCGGATCGGGAGAGATCTCCTGACTGAACTTTCTTCCCTCCAGAAAGGCAGAGTGGTTTATCAGGGGCAGGAAATTTTCGAGCATTTCCTTTATTTCCGTCAGCGGCGGTTCATCAACAGATTTTCCCTGTTCGATGGTTTTTATCAGTCTCTGGTATTCAATCTGCTCAATAATATCGTTGACTCCTGACAGGAGGTACTGCTCAACATCGGGTATCTCGTCGGAGGTAATTTCGGAGAGATTTATTATGCTGTTCAGGGATGCGATGGAGTTGTAGATATCGTGATAGAAAATCCGTTCCATAATATCCATGCGCTTTTCTACGGAAATATCCTTCAGGTGCAGGATTACGAAGAGTTCCCCCTCCAGGACAAAGGGTGAAGTATGAATAAGGACGTCCAGAGAGTCAGTCCTGCCATCATGTTCCACCAGAATACGCCCTTCCCTTTCCGCGCTTTCTCCGGTGGTAAGGGTCTGCATCACTGTCTGAACCGCATCGCAATAAGAACAGGCTCCGGATAATCCGCAGCCGTAGGCCGATTCATGGCTGTGTACACAGCCCAGCATTTCCCCAGGCCGCATACCCAGAAGCAGCGCCGGCTGAGCATCCTCGGGCAATGATTTTTTGTTGAGATAGATAAACTGGCGGGTACTGTTCAGGACGCCGACAAAATCTGTGCTGTGCTGAGACATTATGTCAAGAATCGATATCTGAGAGATCATACGTGCCTGCCGCAGGATCTCTTCGGATGTCCTGCGCTCAGTCTTGTCATATGTACTCTTATCAATCGGTTTTATTGAAATCTCCATATAATTCCTGGATAAAATTATAGGTATTCCGGAAGATTGTTGTCAAATTTGGTGGAGCAGGGTGTGCAGAGCACTGAACTCCATCGGCCTGTGGAGATAATACCCTTGCATATAGGGGCAGCCCCATTCATGGAGCATTGTGTACTGTTCTTCCGTTTCCACCCCTTCGGCAATGTAACCCAGGTCCAGGTTTTCCGCCAGGTTGATCACGGCACTTACCACTTTCAGATTCTGTTCTTCGTGAAGATCCATAATAAAAGAGCGGTCGATCTTGATAATATCCAGGGGCAGCCGGCTCAGGTAGTTGAGAGAGGAGTAGCCGGTTCCGAAGTCGTCTATGGCAAAGCGGATACCCGGGTTATCATTCTTCAGTTGGTGAATCTGCCGGATTGTATTCTCCGGGTCTTTCATTATATTCGACTCGGTCAGTTCTATAAGCAGGTTCTCCGGGTTAAGCTGATACTTGTTTATTACCGTCTGAAGAACCAGGCAGGTGTTTTTATCGAGAAACTGATTCATGGAGAGGTTGATGGAGAAGGTGAACCCTTCAATCCCCGAATCCTGAAGATCTTTCAGCTTGCGGCAGGCCTGATCGATAATCCAGTTGCCCAGGGGTATGATCATGCCGGTCTCTTCCGCAATGGGAATAAAAACTTCGGGGGAAACAGAACCGTATTCAGAGCTGTCCCAGCGTACCAGTGCCTCCGCGCCGTAGATATGCCCTTCACGGTCAACGATGGGCTGGAAACAGAGGTGGAAGCCGCCGCTTCCCAGGGCTTCCCGTATGCCCTGTTCAAGGTGGAGCCTTTCTACGGCCTTTGTATCCATACCTTCTTCAAAAAAGTGAAAACGGTTTTTTCCCGATTCCTTGGCGGTATACATGGCAAGATCGGCCCGTTTGGTGAGCTTGTTTATATCCCTGCCGTCCCGGGGAATCATGGCTATACCGATACTGGCACCCACCCGGATTGTGGTGCTCTCTTCTTTGTTTGCCGTATTGGGGGTCTTCAGCTGAAAGGGGGTGGAGAGATTGTGGAGCAGCTTGGATGCAATTCTTGACGTAGCCTGCTCATCCGGTACCGAGGCCAGCAGCAGCACAAACTCATCACCGCCAAAACGGTAGATGGCGTCGCTGTTGCGCAGTGAACCCCTCAGGCGGTGAGAAACGGCTACCAGCAGTTCGTCTCCTGCCTCATGACCCAGGGTGTCGTTAACCTGCTTGAATCCGTCCAGATCAAGAAAAAAGAGGGAGGCGCACCTGTCATCATCAGACCCGCAGCGTTTAAGCAGATCTTTAATCTCTTTGACAAAGAGATCCCGGTTGCCGAGACCGGTAAGCTGGTCGTAATAGGCCAGGGTGCGCAGGCGCCGCTCCGTATCCTTGCGCCGGCTGATGTCCCGAATAATACAGGTAAGGGTTCGTCCCTGAAAACTAGCGGAGTTGCCGAAGGACATTTCCATGGGAAGAATCCCCCGCGACTTGTGACGCCCCAGGAGTTCGAGAGTTCGTTTGAGGCCCAGATCGCGGCGGTCTTTATCATCTACATAGAAGTATTTTCTGAACTCCTCTTCGTGCCGGCTGAATATCTCCGGGGGAAACAGGTCCCGCAGGGACATTGAAAGAAGTTCTTCCCTGGTGTAGCCGAAGGTGGAGTGAACCGCTGAGTTGGCAAATATAATGGAAAAATCCTCGGAGATTCGCAGCAGGGCTTCGGTTATTGATTCCGAGAGGTTTTCAAATTCTTCTTTGCTTTCAGAAAGCTGGGAGACAATTTCCTGACTGCGGGCAATGTCCCGGAGAATAACCGCAACTTCCGGTTCTCCGTTGTGAAAATAGACGGTAAACAGGCATTCAAGGGAGATGTATTCTCCCCGTTTACTGCGGGTACGTACTACGGCAATGCTGTCTTCCGGCAGAAGATGTTCTTCTCCGGACTGAAGTACCCTGGCGAACTGTGCCTTCAATGCCGGATGGTAGGTGTCGGGAATCCAGTTCAGAATATCCCGGCTTTCCAGTTCATGCAGGCTGAAGCCGGAAAGTTCTGCAAAGGGAGGATTGAAGCGGATAACTTCTCCATGGCGGTTGAGCAGGATAACCGGATCGCTGGTGTTGTCGACAATAATCGAGAAACTGGTTTCGTCGGCGGTTCCCGAATCGAAGCTGAATATTGTTCCGTAAAGGGTTCTGCCTATTATGTTGTCGAAAAGGGATTCTCCGGGGAGGTTGTTTTCCGGAGTTGAAACAGCTGTTTCCCGGACTGGAGGTGCCGCCGGGATGGCGGAAAGTGAATTCAGTGCTTTCTGGATATCTGAGAAGCGCTGATCGAAAGTATCTATTTCCTTATCCAGTCTGTCGAGGAAGTTATCCATGAAATTCCGGTCCTGTTCAGCTTTTTTAGGATAATACCACTATAGCTTTCATTGTTAACAGGGGTGGGCGGGGATTTCTGTTCGTATTTCGCTTAACCGTTTCTGGACAGATAAAGATCCATCTCGAATTTCCGCTTCAGCCCTGCTGCTACCATGGAGCGTACTTTGCCGAATCGCGGACGCTCCGGAAAGGGTCGGTCGTGTTTGCCGAAAACCCAGGCGATTCCGGCATAGCCGTTGGGGTCTCTGCCGTCGAGGCTGTAGGTATCATTCCAGTTTACCAGCAGGTTGTAGGCTTCCCGCCAGTCGGCAGTCCATTCGAGAACCTTTTTTCCCCAGTACATACGCATATACCCGTGCATTTTGCCGGTGCTTACCAGTTCATGCTGGGCGGCATTCCAGTACTGATCACCGGTTTCTCCCGCAAGCATCTGCTCATAGCTGTAAGGCTCGGTTTTCCGCTCAAAGCTGTGGCTGTCCAGTGTTGCTGCTGCCCATTCCGGAACCGATTGGGGGCCATTGCAATGAGGGTTGTGGAGCACAAAGTTAATTGCCAGCTCTTTACGCACTATCAGCTGTTCAAGAAATCCTCCGGCACCTTCTAACAGTGCGGGGTCGTCTGATGATGCTTCCATTACCGCAAGGGCTGCAGTCAGAGGTGAAATCTGGCCGAAATGGAGGTAGGGACTGAGTTCGGATTGGATATTGAGGCCCGGATCATTGCGGGAATCATGATAATGGCGCAGGCTGCCTTCAATAAACTTCTCCAGGGTTCTTTCTGCTGCGGACTCTCCTCCGCTTATCGAGTCGACCGGGCCTGTGCTCATGTCCACTCCGAGCTCTTCCAGCCTGTTCAGGGCGTCTTTGGGGCTTACGGGAGAAACCGTCGGAAAAGGGACAGGCTGCAGCCTGCTGCGGCGGTTTTTCAGTTCCGGAGTATGTACAGGAGAGAGGTAAAGATCCGTAAGCCGCCGTATTTTCGGGCGTATGGTGGCCGCTGCATACTCCTCTTTTCCTGAAGCCTGGGCTGCGGGGACTACAATATCCGATTCAAGGATTGCCAGAGGGCAGGGGGGATGATCAAGCAGCTGTCTGCGCCATTTGCGCTGAATGGCAGTATATCCGCTGTCACATACCAGCCAGGCAGCATTTTTAAGGGTTTTCCGCACACCTTCCGGAGGTTCTGCAAGATCAAGGACCAGCGGGATTCCGGCTTTGTCCAGTTCAGCCTCGAGGTCGATGATCCCCTGGAGCAGAAAGGAGAAGTGCCGTGCGTTGGCCCCGGGGTAGCGGGGAAAAAGCCCATAGTAGGCGTAGAGGGGAAGGTTCAGGCTGTTGGCAATCTGTATTGCCGCAGTCAGGGCGTGATTGTTCTTTATCCGTATAGCCTGCTGTACCCAGAGAATCACATATGCGCTGTCTGCCGGGATAGGGGCTTTGGAGATATGGATACGGGATCCGTAGGATTTTTTCAGTTCATGTTCAAGCTGTTCAGGATTGTTGGTCATGCTTTTCCCTCTTTCCTTCCGGGAATCATATCATAAAATGGGTTTGAAATTTCGAGAATTGCTTGAATCGGTATTTTCTGTATTGTATTTTCAATATATGAAAACCGCAACTGCAGGTATTCTCTCAATTTTCAGCCTCGTAATGCTGGTAATTGTCTCAGGCTGCTCCGGAAAAGAAGATTCCATCAGTTCTGCTACCTGGGACTCTTCAGAGGAGCTCTCCAGCGCTGTTGAGGCGGTAAAGGTTGAAGAGGGCAGACTCTATGGTACCGTTATCACTGCTGGAAGAATCCGGGGAATTAATGAAGCTCTGGTGGTTTCAGAGGCCCGGGGAATTGTCCAGTCCTTTGATGTTGTCCCCGGCCAGAAGGTAAAGAAGGGTGACAAGATAGCCGGGCTGGATGATACCATCAGCCGCCTGACTGCGGAACAGGCAAAGGCCTCCTGGGAAAATGCCCGGCTGGACCTGGATGCGATCAGCAGTCTTCATGAAAAAGGCAATGCGTCCAGAACCGATCTGCTTCGGGCCAGAAGTGCCGAAAGCGGTGCCCGGGCAGCCTGGGAACAGGCGGTGAAAGACCTTAAAGACCGCACCATAAGCTCTCCCCTGGACGGGGTAGTTGCCTGGACTGATCCGGATTCATCCGCAGGAAATTATCTGACCGCCGGTACTGCTGTGGCACAGGTAGTTGATACAAGCGCCTACAGTATTTATGCGGATCTTGGGGAGCGGCAGACTAATCTTGTAGGCCCCGGTGCGGCTGTGCGTATTTATCCGGGGAATCTCCCGGGAGAAGGTCTTCCCGGCACGGTGAGTGCGGTTGCCTCGGGAATCCGGGATGATTCCGGAGGATATCAGGCGGTAATTACCTTTTCTGTTCCCGAAGATCTGACCCTTAAATCAGGAATGGCTGCCCGGGTTGAGATAGAGACCAATCTGGAGCCCTCCCGGCTGTTGGTGCCGGCCTCCGCCCTGATGAACAGCGGCTCCGCCTCCTATCTGTATGTTGCGGAAAAAGGACGGGCTGTACGGCGCACTGTCAGTCCCGGTGAATCCATGGGTGATTTTGTAGTGATATTCCGGGGACTGGAGCCGGGGAGTCTGGTTATTATTTCCGGCACCCGCCGCATCAGTGACGGATCTCCCGTCGATGTGACCGTGGTTGAGCGCGGCGCCAAAGTGGTGGACGGTGATCGGTGAGTATCGGCTCTTTCTCGGTTAAAAACAGGGTCTTTGTAAATATTCTCATGACTGCGGTACTGCTGCTGGGGGCTCTCAGTCTGATGCGGCTTCCCCGGGAGCAGTTTTCCGAAGTCCCTTTCAACTGGGTAATTATTACTGTTCCCTGGCCGGGAACCTCGGCGGAGGATATAGAGAAAACGGTAACGGTAAAAATCGAGAATGCCATGGAGGATATGCAGGATCTCAAGAAAATGAGTTCTGTAAGCTCCGAAGGGGTGGCAAGTCTCCGGCTTGAGTTTGACGACGGCTTGAACCGGGATGAGTTCCTGCGGCTCTATCAGGAGGTCCGGACCCGTTTTTCCGGAGTTGTTCTTCCAGACGGCGTCCTCTCTCCGGTGCTTGATGATTTTTCCGCAGCAGACTTTCTGCCGGTGGTGCAGGTAATTCTCTACGGGGATACCGGTTTTGATCTCCTCAGCAGAACCGCCGGCTCACTGCAGTCCCGCCTGGAGGGGCTCAGTCAGGTTGCATCGGCGGAAATCGTCGGCGACAGGGACCGGTATATCGAAATCAGTCTCGATCCGGTAATCCTCGAGTCCTACGGGATTTCCCTTAATCAGGTAAGTACCGCCGTGGCTTCACGGGCGGTCTCCGTCCCTGCCGGTACGGTGCAGACCGATCTGCGGGAATATGTGCTGAGAACCTCCGGAGAGCTTGAGGATTTCCGTGCGTATGCAGATACGGTTGTCCTGAGGGGTTCCTCCGGGGGAAAAACTGTACGTATTGAGGATCTCGGAAAAATCCGCGAAGTTTATGATCCTGTCGGCAGCAGCGTCCGTTTTAACGGGCGTCCCGCACTTTACCTGGAAATTACCAAGGTCAGCGGCGGCGATTCCGCATCCATCGTGGAGAGTGTCCGGGATGAGCTCAATGATTTTTCCCGGTACATGCCTGTGGGGATCAACACTGAGCTCTTCAGTGATTCCACGGTGCAGATAAGTCAAAGTATCGGTGTTCTGCAGTCAAATGCCCTTTTCGGGCTGTTTCTGGTGGTTCTTATTCTCTTTCTGTTTACCGGTTTGAGAAACGCCCTTATAACCAGCCTGGGAATTCCTGTAACCTTTGCCCTGACATTTCTTATTCTCGAGTTCAGCGGGGAAACCCTGAATACAAACACCCTCTTCGGACTGGTTCTGGTGCTGGGATTGATTGTTGACCATGCCATTGTCATTACAGAGAATGCCTACCGTCTGCAGCAGCAGGGTCTGGTCCGGCATGAAGCCGCAGTAAAGGGGACGGACCAGGTTGTATGGCCGGTAATTGCCGCTTCCGCCACAACGGTAGCCGCATTTCTGCCGCTGATGATTCTTCCCGGGACAATCGGCCGCTTTTTACGGGTTATACCCTTTACGGTCTCCGTTGCCCTGGCGGCATCCACCCTGGAAGCTCTTTTTTTTCTACCCTCCCACTATGCCGACTGGCCCGGGGGTAAGAAGCAGGCTGCAGGACTGCTGGACCGGCCGGTCCGGCGGCTGCAGAAGCGGTTTCGTTCCCTCGCCGGGCATCTCTACAGGCGCCGGGGGTTAAGCCTGCTTATTCTTGTACTGCTGGTAACCGGTCTTTTCAGTCTTTCCCCTTTTGTAAAACAGGATCTTTTCAGTGCCGAGGATTTTACCCTTTTTTATATTGATGTTGAGATGCCCGCAGGAACCTCGGCGGAGATTACCGGACAATTTCTTTCCCGGATTGAAGATGCTGTTCTGCCCTCTCTGGGGAATGGAGAAATCACAGGGGTGCTGTCAACCATCGGATTCGGCAGCGGAGATTCCGGCGGCAGTTACCTCAGCAGCAGAGGGCAGATTATTGTTGATCTCCCGGAGCGCTCAGAGGGCAGGGAGAGGTCCATCGGTGAAATAATGCAGGAGACTCAGGAGCGTATCCGGACCTTTGCCGGTGCAGAAGAAGTGAGTTTCAGGAAGGCCACCAACGGTCCTCCTGTTTCTGCTCCGGTATCCTATAGGGTTTTTGGTGACGATTACCGGCAGCTGCAGGATATTGCCTCAGCAATTACTGCCAGACTGGATGAGTATCCGGAACTGTATAATATCAAAAACAATATTGATGCAGGCACTCCTGAACTGCGCATAAGGGTCGATGAGGTCCGCGCTGCCGAACTTGGCTTGAGTGTCGCATCAGTGGGGGCCTATCTGCGCGGCGTTATAGACGGAACCAGTGCAGGGGTTTTCTTTGGTGAAAATAAGGAGCTGGATATTCGGGTAAACTACGATTTTTCCCATACCAGCTCCGGTGTTGCTGCAATTGAAAATATGAAAATTCCCTCTCCTTCGGGAAAGATGATTCCCTTCTCATCCATTGCCCGTATTGTGGAGGGTGATCCTCCTGCGAGTATCAAGCGGCTTGACGGCAAACGGGAAGTAACCGTGGAGGCCTCTGCCTGGGATGAAAGCCGCATAAGGGAAATCAATGCTGAAATTGAACGCTATTTCGATGAAGAGGTTCGTCCCGGTGCCCTTGATCTGGAGCTTCAGGTGGGAGGAGAGTTTTCCGACCTGGATGACCTGATAATTCAGATCGCCCGGATTTTTCTTATTGGAATCTTTCTCATGTACATGATTCTCGGTACCCAGTTCAATTCCTATTCCCAGCCCTTTCTTGTTCTGGCTACGCTGCCCTTTGCCTTCGGGGGAATCGTTCTGTATCTGGCCGTTTCGGGAACCCCTTTTTCCACGACGGTACTGTATGCGGCGGTGGCCCTGGCGGGAATAGCAGTAAATGATGCCATTGTGCTTATAAGCTTTATCAATGAGGAGCGGGACAGGGGCGAGTCTGTCTCCTCCGCAGTGCTTTCTGCGGCAGAGATTCGCATGCGTCCGATCCTGCTTACTTCGGTTACCACTATTGCCGGACTTATCCCGGCAGCTGTCGGCATAGGCGGACGGTCCGTTGTATGGGGGCCCATGGCCAGTACCATCATCTTTGGACTGATTTTCTCGACCCTCAGTGCCCTGCTGGTTATTCCCCTGCTCTACGGCTTTTTCTATGACCGGGCGAAAATAAAGAGGGGCAGACAAGACCGCTCCGAAATATCGGATTCTTCAGAGAATTGAGAGTTGGATCATAATAGGCGAGAAGCGGGATCAGGGCAGAAAGAGAATAGGAAATTATCCGGGGATTAATTCAAAGAGGCGGGTTGAGAGAAAGGTAAAGGCAGTAAGACCGAGTACCAGAGTCAGCAGGGCAAAAAGTATAATTACCAGGAGTGCCGCTTTGCCGAAGGCACGGGTTTCATCATCTTTGCCGGCATAGGTCCAGAGCAGGGCGGCAATAACATTGAGCACGGGTATTCCAAGCAGAATCAGCCGTTTAAGAGACGTGGTAAAATAGGTGGTTTTCTTTTCCGTGTTATCGCTCATGACTACAATCCTGCTGCTCTCAAATGCCTGTCCTTTCAATACTTATCATGGATAGGGAATTCCTTCAATTGCCAATCCATGAACTGTTTCGGCTATATCCGGATTTTCCATCAGCCTGCTGAAGCTGCGGTCTATGGCTTCCGGGGGAATCCTCTTTTCGAGCTCCTGTCCGAGGATCTCCCGCTGTTCCTCTTCCATTATCATAATGTGGGTAACCATTTTTGTGAGTCCGTCAGCAGTACTCCAGAAGAGGGTGTTGCTGCGGATTTCTTCAGCCGCCTCCGGTCTGGTCAGAATGGGAATCTCGTTCTCTATTACTGTTGCTTCATCTCCGGAGAATGCCTCTACCGGCAGCAGCAGGTCTTTCCGGCTCTCTTGTTCACGGCGGGATGCCTGCAGTTTTTCCGCACCCCGTAGCAGGCTTTCCTGCTGTGACGCGGGGATTACCGCTACGCTTCCTACCAGGACTTTTACGGAAAGCTTTTTTCCTCTGTCGGTTTCTATTACCAGGTCAGTGCCCCGCACCTCGGTTACTGCATGGGGTGTGGCAAAGGCAAAATCCGTTGCTTCGGTTCTTGCAACCTGTCCGCGGATAATTCCGTCTTCGAGGGTGAATCTGGCCAGATGGTTTTCACTGTTTTCGGGCAGTACATCCAGTTTAAACCGGCTTTTCTGCCCCACCTTAAGGAGTGATCCATCTCTGAGGATCATCTCAAGACTTGATTCTTCTTCGGTTCGGACAATGGTACCGGCAAAAAGATCGCTGCCGACTTCCGGCATAAAGGGACTTTTCCCCGGCGGTTCTGCCCAGACTTCGTTTTCACGTAAACTCACAAGGGCGGAGGGCTGGTCGGGAAAAAGATCCGGAGAGCTGTACATTCTTGCCAGTTCGCTGGCGGTGCGCAGAAGTTCCCTCTGGCTGCTGTCCGGATCGGGAAATGCAGCCTCCACCGCTTCGTAGAGGGATGTTCCGTATTGATGGAAAAAGGGTGAAAGTTCATTGAGAATATCTGTTTTCAGTCTGCTGTCCACATTGAGCCTGGCAGCCAGCATCCCCTGCCTGATTTCCAGTCCCGCAACCTCGATTCCTCCAGGCAGCATTGCATCAAACCAGGTGTAGGGCAGTGATACCGTCAGAGGCTCCACCGGCACTAGAGGAAGGCCAAAGGAGCTGATTGTTTCCGGGGTCAGATATCTTTCCACCAGGGAGAGCGGCAGGGGAAGTTTATTGAGCTTGAGTTTTTTCAAAGAGAGCAGCATGCCCTTTTCCCCGGGAACAGCGTGTATCTGGATTTTTAAGCTGGTAGCGACCGGCCGCAAAGCTGCAGCACTGGTAAGAGGAATGCGTGTTCTGCCTGCCAGGTCGAGATTCAGCTTGATGGTGGCCGGTGATAGTGCAATTTCTATACCGGTAAGGGCGTATCCCGGCTGATCCGGCAGGGCGGCAAGGCCCTGCTCTGCCAGAACATTTAGCGCATCCTGGTCTATTCCGGTCAGTCCTCCGAGCTTAATCCTGCCGATGAACTGGAGCAGGCTGTTTTCCAGGCTTATTTCCTGTCGGTTCTCCAGCGCCTTTTCCGCCGGGACAGAAAGAGATACGGGCTGGGTGGCTCTTTCAACCAGGAATCCCGCCAGGGTAAAGAATCCGCCCACAAAATAGACGGCGTAGATAATCAACCCAAGGATAAGCCCTGCTAAAATGAGAAATAACTTTTTAACCGGAGTAACTTCCGTCATTCAGCTGCCTAGTATAAATCATCAGTGGAAAAAAATCAGCTCTAAAACCATATTCCTGCCTATTGATTCTACACTGATTCTATATTGTTTCTGCTTGACCCGGATGCCTTTGGAGAGTTACGCTTTTTGTCAGCCCCTAGGGCAAATGAGGTTGATAATTGGAAAAGAGAAGCAGATTGAACGGATCCTGGACCCTTGACGATTCCCGGGAACTCTACGGAATTGACTACTGGGGTAACCGCTATTTTGGCGTCAATAATGACGGTGAAGTAACGGTACAGCTGCGCCTTGGAGAGAAGGGGAAAGGGGAAAAAGGTGATACTGAGGCAAATGATGAGGAGTGGAGCCATGTAAGTCTCTACTCTGCAGCATTGGGCGCCCAGGAACGGGGCCTGAGTATGCCGGTTCTCTTCCGTTTTGCAGATATTCTCGATGCCCGGATTGAGCTTTTAAATGAGAGTTTCCGTAAAGCCATAGCTGAGTATAGCTATAATGGCGACTACAGAGGTGTTTTTCCGGTTAAAGTCAATCAGCAGCAGGAAGTTATCCGGGAGATCTGCCGTACAGGTCAGAAATATCATCACGGACTTGAAGCCGGCAGCAAGGCTGAGCTGATTGCGGCCCTGGGATATATGCATGATCCCCAGAGCTATATTGTCTGTAACGGCTACAAGGATGAAGAATTTATCGATCTTGCTCTTTTCGGCAACAAGCTTGGGATCAAGGTTATTATTGTTGTTGAGCGTCCGGGGGAGCTTGAACTGGTGCTTAAGCGTGCAGAGGAGATTAAGGTTTCGCCCTCCATCGGTCTGCGGATCAAGCTGACTGCCAAGTATGAGGGGCACTGGACGGAGTCGGGGGGAGACAAGAGTATTTTCGGCCTTACGGCCATGCAGATAACCGACTGTGTTGATCTTCTGCGGGACCGGGGTATGCTGGATTGTCTCGAACTTCTTCATTATCACCAGGGATCCCAGATGCCCAATATCCGCAACATCCGGGGCGCCCTGACTGAAGCCTGCCGTTATTACGCGGAACTGAAGCGGGAAGGGGCAAAAATGGGGATTCTGGATATCGGCGGCGGCCTTGCTGTCGATTATGACGGATCAAAAACCAATTTCGCTTCCAGTAAAAACTATACCATTGAAGAGTTCTGCTTTGATGTTGTAGAGATCATAAAGTCCGTTCTCGATGAGGAGGAGGTGGAGCATCCCATTATTGTCTCCGAATCAGGCAGGGCTACCGTTGCCTACTCTTCTGTGCTGGTCTTCAATATTCTCGATATCAACAAGGCTTCCCACGATGATCTGCCCCTGAGTCTGCCTGAGGATTCTCATACCTATCTGAAGAACCTGATGGAATCCGGACGTAATATCACCGTGGATAACGCCCAGGAAGCCTTTAACGATGCCCTCTACTACCGCGATGAAATTCACAGTCTTTTTATTCACCGTTCAATATCTTTGCGGGAAAAGAGTCTCGCGGAAAAGATCTTCTGGAGCATTATCAATCAGGTGGTGGAGGTATCCAAGGAGATGGACTATATTCCCGAAGATCTTGCGGGTATAGAGAGTGTTATCCACGATACCTATTATGGCAATTTCAGTATTTTTCAGTCCCTCCCCGATTCCTGGGCCATTGATCAGCTGTTTCCCATAATGCCCATCCATCGCCTGAAGGAAGAGCCTAAACATCAGGCGGTGCTGGCGGACATTACCTGTGATTCCGACGGAAAGATAGATAACTTTATCGACCGTCAGGGGGTCCGCAAGTCGGTTCCCCTTCACAGACTGAAAAACAGTGAGGAATACCTGGTTGGAGTTTTTCTGGTCGGGGCCTATCAGGAGACCCTGGGAGACCTGCACAATCTTTTCGGCGATACCAATATTGTAAATATCCGGCTGGATGAAGAAGGGGCTCTGGTGTATGACCATGAGACCAAGGGTGACTCTGTGGCGGATGTTCTCTCCTATGTGGAATACGATCCCAACGAGCTTATCCGCGGCTTCCGCAGCCTTGCGGAGCGGGCTGTCCGCTGCCGGCTTCTCTCCCCTGCGGAGCGGCGGGAAATTGTGGACGCCTACGAGGCAGGCTTGAGGGGCTATACCTATTATGAGTGGTAGAACGTATGAATGGTAATGTCGGCGGTGAGGCACTGTTTATCGATGCCGCTGCAGTCCCCGGGGAGGCTGCAGACCGGTTGATTGCGCTGTGGCTTAAGGTCTGGCCCAATCGGGATGGGTCATATTACCGGAAACGGCTGGATACCATGTCTCTTCTTGATACCGCGGGAAAGCCTTGCGGCTATGTGGTGCTTGAGTCGGAATCAGCCCATGCCGCCCAATGCATGATTTTTCCCAGAACCATACGGACCGCCTCCGGTGATATGACGGTAATGGCCCTGGGTGGGGTCTGTGTTGATCCCGCCCTGCGGGGTAAACGCCTGGGACGAAGGGTTGTTGAAGCAGCCTTCTCTTTTGCCGGTAATAATGTTGACCGGAACGCCTATGATATCTGCCTTTTTCAGACCAGCTTCCGGGTTCAGCCTTTCTATGAAAAGCTTGGCTGCCGCCGGGTGGAAAACCGTTTTGTCAACTCCCTTGCCGGAACAGATCTGACTCCGGAAGAACTCAAGCGCTCAGTGTTCTGGGATGATGTTGTAATGATTTATCCTGCCGCAGCAGAATGGCCGGAAGGAGATATTGATCTTCTCGGCAACGCCTACTGAAATTTGACAAAAAAAGTCATAAATAGCTATCTTCTCTATATGAACAGATATATAAAACTCATGGTGCTTCTGTTTTTTGTACAGACCCTTACTGCAGAAATGTCCGTCATTGATGCGGGGATAGAATCAGAGGATGCTGATTTCAGCCTGGTTCAGATTGCCGGTGGAATCGCCAATCCCTGGAGCATCGCTTTTCTTCCCGATGGCAGCTTTCTGGTAAGCCAGAGATCCGGACGTCTCTGGCTGTTTGAGGCAGACGGCAGCGGTCGTGAAGAGGTTGACGGCCTGCCGGATATACAGGCCGGCGGACAGGGCGGCCTGCTGGATATTGTGCTGCATCCGGATTATGCAGAGAACCGGTGGATCTACCTGAGCCATGTAGTATCTACAAACACGGGAAACGCTACTGCCGTAAGCCGGGGCCGGATTGAAGGAAACCGTCTTGCCGGGGTTGAGCCTGTTTTTACCGCCAACCGGGGCGGAAGCACCACCAGACATTTCGGAAGCCGGCTGGCATTTGATAATGAGGGATATTTGTATATTACCCTTGGTGAGCGGGGAGAAATGCACCGGGCGCAGAATCGCTTCGATGAGGCCGGCTCCATTATACGTATCCGGGATGACGGCACAGTTCCTGAGGATAACCCCTTCGGTGACAGGGTTTATTCCTTCGGTCACCGAAATCCCCAGGGAATGGTCTTTGATCCTGTTACGGCAGAAATCTGGGCTCATGAGCACGGAGCCAAAGGTGGGGATGAAATAAATCTCATCCGTCCCGGCAGAAATTACGGATGGCCGGAGATTACCTATGGTACAGATTATAACGGTTCGAAGATCGGCCGGGGTACTGCCGCCCCCGGGATGGAACAACCGCTGCTGTACTGGGATCCTTCCATTGCACCTTCAGGAATGGCAGTATATTCCGGCACTCTTTTCCCCGGGTGGAAGGGTGATCTTTTTGTCGGTGCTCTTGCCGGACAGCATCTGCGCAGGGTTAAGCGGGACGACTCGGGTCTTATTACCGGTGAAGAGGTTCTGCTTAAGGGACGTATCGGGCGTATACGTGATGTCCGTCAGGGGCCTGATGGGGAATTGTATCTGCTTACGGATTCTTCAAGCGGCGGAGTCTACCGGCTGGAACCGGCGGTTACATCTCCGCGTACTTGAACATGTTCTCCAGGCTGCGCATGGAACGCTTTATGATATCTTCATCAAGCTGTACATAATCTGCAGGTTCAGGATTTTTCAAAACCCGCAGGATATTCTCCAGGGTATTGGATTTCATGTACTTGCACATCTGGCAGGTGCCCAGAAACTGCTTGCCCGGAAGTTCAACCTCTATGCGGCTTATGAGCCCGCATTCTGAAAGCAGCATGATCTTGTCGGTTTTAACCTCGGGGATTACCTTGAACATCTGGCTGGTGGAGCCCACATAGTCGCATTTTTCGGTTACTTCGGGCTTGCATTCCGGGTGTGCCATAACGTAAAGATCGGAGTGTGCTTCCCGGAACTGATCAATCATACCGGGATCAAAGGCTTCGTGGACATAGCAGGTTCCGTCCCAGAGCCGTATCTCCTTCTTTACTCCCCGGCGTTTCATTTCTGTAATGATATTTCCCCCCATGAGACGGTCGGGAAGGAAGTAAATCTTGTCGGATGGGTAGTTTTCGATAATCTTGTAAACGTTTGAACTGGTAACACTGACATCGCACTCGGCTTTTACATCGGCGGTGGTGTTGATGTAGCATACGAAAGCGTAATCGGGGAACTCCTTCTTGAGTTTGCGTACATCCTCGCCGGTAATACTGTCTGCCAGTGAACAGCCTGCATCGGTTCCGGGAACCAGAACGTCTTTTTGCGGATTCAGGATTTTGGCGGTTTCGCCCATAAAGCGTACAGCGGCAAAAACAATCAGTTCGCCGTCTGCCTCCAGGGCGTTTTTGGATAGCTCATATGAGTCGCCGGAGTAGTCTGCTACAGAATAGATTATGTCCGGAGTTACGTAGGAGTGGGCCAGAACCACCGCATTCTTTTTCCGCTTCAGTTCTTCTATCTCTTCAATGGTACGCATTGAGGATTCTATATGTTTTCTCAGTTCATCATCTCCGGCAGCAGCAAAGCGGACCTTCTGGAGCTTACTGAAAAGTTCTTCTGATGTAATCATCTGTTCCTCCATTATGGGGAATTTACGGGAAAATCAGTCTACCCTGTCTCAAACCTTTGTTCAACGGTCAAGAAATGGAGCTAAGGGCGGTACATCGATTGTTAAGTCATCGCGGGTTCCGGCAGGGATGAGGGGGCGGTCGCAGCAGTGGCCGGATAGGGCAGGCGTATGGTGATCTGGCAGCCGTCATCGACGGCACTCCAGATGCGCAGTACCCCGTCATTCTGCTCCACTGAAGTCTGCATAAGTGACAGGCCGCTGCCCCTGTTTTTGTGATTAAACCCTTTGCCGTTATCGGCAATTATCAGGGCAATTTTTTCTTCTCCATAAAGAAGGGCAATATCAATACGGGAGGCCTGACCGTGTTTTACCGCATTGGTAATCCCCTCCTGACAGCAGCGGAGCAGGGAAGCGACTATCTCCGGTGTAAGGGAGCGCTCTCTGCCCCGGACAGTCAGTTCGATACGGGTTTGTTCCAGAATAAAGTTATCCACTGTTTCTCTTAGGGCAATGGAGAGAATGCTGAGGTTTCGTACCTTTCCCTTGAGGGTGTTTTTCAGTTCATCGATGGAGCGGATTATCAGGCTTCCGCATTGTTCGAGCTGGGGAATCAGCTGGGGCTTTCCGCTATCGTTCTCAAGAATCCGGCGCAGCAGGTAGATTACCTGTGTCAGGGAATGGCCGAGTATATCGTGAAGTTCCCGCCGGGAATGGCGGATTATATCCCTCCGTATTCGGACAGCTTCCTCATTGTAGCGGGACTTCAGTATTTTCAAAGATTCGCTTAAGTTGCTGTTCTGTTTCGCCAGATTTGTCTGCAGCTCCTCCATGTTGGTAATATCGATATAGTGATGCAGGGTTCCCTGGAGGGTTTTTCTTGAATGGTAGAGCTTGAATTTCCTGTTGTTCCTGGTGATTCTACTGCGGACTTCAACATGGCCGGAAATACCTGTCTGCCCCAGGATCCTTCCTTTGCGGTTTGTGAGAATGATGGGGTCCGTAAGGTGGGTGAGCAGGATGCTTCTGGCAACGGGAACAATCCCCAGAAAGTAGGAGCGGAAGACCGCAAGACCGAAAAAGAAGAGAGACCCTGTCATAAACAGAGGAGTGTAGTCGAACATGGTTTCCATGAGATCGAATATATAGGCGATGTTTCCTCCCAGGGGAAGCAGGGCCGCTGCGATTATCAATATATCCCAGAGGGTTCTTCGCCGGTAGAGTATGGCGGCACTTATCAGAAGAATGCCCGAAATTGTAAGGGCGTAGGAAACTCCCTGAAAAAGATAGAATAACGGGCCGAAGCTGTCTCCATGAAAGGCAAAGGTTGCGTAGAACAAGTAGTGCAGCGGATTGGTCAGTACGGCCAGAGAAAATGAGAGGGAAAAGAGGATAAGCAGGTATTTCAGCACCGCCGGAGGGGAGCGTCTGAAGATATACTGCCAGGCGAAGGAGAAGAACAGCGGACCCAGGGCGCTTATGCCCATATACTGGGTCACAATAAAGCTCCATCGCAGGGTTATGTCGGGGGAGACTGTCTTGAGAATTTTGCTGACCACCCATACAAGGAGTGCTGTCTGCAGGGCCAGATACCGGTAGAGCAGTACAGATTTTTCCGCATATCGGTAGAGCAGGGTATTTACAGTAAGGATGAGAATAAGAGCAATAAAGTGCCAGACTTCAATGGTGAAAATCAGACGGGAAAGATAGGGCACCATAGGGTTTATCAGTCAAGTTCAGACAGAAGGTTGTGTTTTATAGCATATACGGCTATCTGTGTACGGTCCTGAAGCCCCATTTTGCCCAGAACAGAGCTGACCCGGTTTTTAATTGTTCCTTCGGAACAGCCTTCAGTGGCGGCAATCTGTTTGTTGCTGCAGCCTTCCGCAATAAGCCGTATTACATCCATATCTTTGTCGGTTAATCCGAAGCCCGAAATATCCGGGGCGGAATGATTTTTCATCGGTTGCTTGAGAAACTCCTCCACCGCAGGATGAAACACCAGAAGTCCGCCCATAATCGCTTTCAGGGAAATAACAAAAAGCTCAGGGTCGATATCCTTCAGAAAAATTCCATGCACACCAATCTGCAGGGCTTCTCTGAATGCGGCCTCTTCTTCAAAGGTGGTAAGCAGTACAAGCTTCAGATCCTTCTTCTTTTCCTTCAGCCGGCGTGCTGCCTCAAGACCGTTCATTTCCGGCATCTTGATATCCAGCACCATCAGGTCGGGATTGTGCCGGTCAAAGAGTTCAATTGCCTGTTTTCCGTCAGAGGCCGTTGCTGCTACATGCAGAAGATGATCTTTATTCAGGAGTATTTCCAGGGAATCACGGATCAGCTTCTGGTCTTCTGCCAGGATGATTGTATAACTCATTCAGAGGTTCCTTATTCCGACGCCAGTCGACGGACCATGCTGCGGATGGAGGACATACTCTCCTCGGCATGCTTGAGCATGGTATGAATTTTATCTTTCTCAGGATTGTTGCCCGAGGCAGCGACGGTTTCGATATCTGCCAGCAGGGCCACAAGGTTTTCACTTACTGTTCTGTTTATCCGTGAAGATACCCTGTTTCTGTACTGCTCCTGTTCCTCTTTCAGCCGTTTTTCTTCCAGCTGCTCAATTGAGCGCCGGCTGTTTTCCAGCTGAATATTTTTCATGCGCAGCTCTTTGAGAAGAGTGGTTTCTTCGGAAATATCCAGCAGAATCAGCAGGTATCCCTTCTCAATGGGGATAAGCCGGTAGGAGAGGTCTGTCCCTCTCCAGGAGAAGGACCCGGAGCTTTTAACAGGTTTTTTCATCAGCGCTGCTAAAAGGGAAAAGTCTGTATCTGAGTCAGTCTCCGGCAGTTCCGGGCGGCTGCCGTAGGGAAACCACTGTGCCGGAAGGCCGGTTTTTCCGCAGCTTATGGTGCGCATATCCTTATCGAAAATGATGATTTTTTCTCTGAGAGTATCGATTATCCAGCTGCTGTAATCCTCTATTTTTCTATTCCGGTAGGAGCGGCTCAGGGTGTAGGCAAGATAGAGGCCGGAAGGGATGAAAAGGAGCTGAAAGGGAAACAGCATTTCCCTGAAAAAAACCCAGGGGCAGACAGTATGCAGCGCCAGAGCAGTAGTTCCGGTAACCGCAGCAGCCAAAGCAATACGACGCAGCCGGGGATTATGTGTACTTAAAGGTGCAAGAATGCAAAGAGGAATTATTACGGCCAGTCCTGCGGTACACAACAGGATGTGAAAAAAGTTTGCAAAGGTGTAACTGTACTCCATGGACTTGTGCAATTATGCACCATTACCAAAGTCATATCAATCATGGATAAACCGTTACTTAGGTAATTTTTGCTCCATGACCAAAGATCCTCTGATTCTGGAAGAATAACACTCCCGGTAACGCCCCATTTAGGAAAGAATAGATCAGTTTAAACTGGAGGCTGTATCTATATGAAAGTGAATACGATATGGTGTTGCTTATTAATAATTATGCTGTTTTTTACCGGCAGTGCATTCGGTGATGATTCTGCTGATGAGGTTCTCTGGGGCAGTAATTATGCCCTTGGAAATGTTATCCCCACAGGCTCTGCTGCCATTGAGTTTGACGACTACGAGGACGCTGTGTCTCTCGGGCTCTATCCCTCCCTGGAAGTTATTCTTTATAAGCCCCAGATCGGGGGGCTCTCCTTTATTGATTTCGGTATAGAAGGCGGCGGACGTTTTGGTTTGCCCATTGTACATGATGATCTTTCCATGGGTGCCTTTGGTTCCGGTACCATGCACTTCGGCCTTAAGGGGCTGGATATTCCGGGGGCTGAGATCTTCGACCGCGTTGACCTTTATGCAAAACTCGGCCTGGGCATGGATATTGTCGATGAGGATCCCGGCTTACGGCTCCGGGTCGCTTCAGGGGTAAATTATTTTCTCAATAACAGGCTTTTTGTAGGTGCCGGTTACACCGACTGGGGTGACAACAGCGGGTTTGCCCTGAATATCGGCCTTCGTATCGGGAAGACCCCGGTTGTGAACGGTATGGCCGGGGTATGGAAAGAAGGGGCAGCCGCAATTGCCGCAGTTGAAGAGTCTGTATACCTGACTCAGTTCTACACTCTTATGGCTTTTGCATTTTACTCCGGCGGTTATTTCTGGGCTCCCGAAAGCTATGCAGTGGGAAGCGGCAGTGTATGGCAGTATGATGATGGTGAGGATCAGTTCTACGTAGAGCGTCTTCTGCTGGAAGAAGAGAGTGACGGCTCAACCTGGTGGCGCATGCGCTTCTATGATGACACCGAAGAGGTTGTCTATGAGTTCAGGCTCGATGCAGGTCTTGCCCTGACTACTATTCTTTACCGGGATTCGGAAGGTGTGGTTAAAGAGTATAACTACGAAGGTTCTTCCGATGCTGTTCTTGCCGAAGGTGATGCCGCAGATGAAGATTATATTGCGACCCTCACCAGGTCTGCCCGCAGGGAGGATGTGAAAGTCCCCGCCGGCTCCTACCCGGGCTGCTACGTGGTTGTTCAGGAAGATGAAACCGGCAGCTACACCTGGTATTTCTCTGATACCACTTCTGTAAACGGCGGCCTGGTTAAGACTGTTTCCAGCGATGAAGAAGGTGATCTGACTGGAGTGCTCTACTCGCTTATCTCCGGCCGCCGCGGCGATTTCCTGCTGAAATAGAGAAAAGTGAGAGTAGATATGAAAAAAATAATAGCAGTACTTATAGCAGTTTTTGTTTTTGCTGGCTGTTCCGGTCTGCCCACAAGTCTTTCTCTGAAAGAGAACCTGAACAAGGCTGTGGACACCAAGGTTAAATCTGTTGAACGGAAGGTGGTTTTCTCTCTTTCCGGCAAGGAGGTTAACCAGGAGACCATTGTCGAAGCCGTTACCGCCGGGGATTACGATGCCCTGAACGATCTGCTTGGCAATGTGGACGATGTACGAACCCTTGTGGCAGATGATGTGCTTCTACTCCATCTGGCGGAGAAGCATTTTCCCATGGTGGGAGCCGGTAATGCAGTTACAGAACTGCTGGTGGAGAAGAAAGCCTGGATCCTCCAGCGGGATGACCGGGGAAACAGCTTTCCCCATGCCATGAATGGAGAACTGGCCGGAAGTCCCCGGTGGGAGTTCGCCAACAACCTGGTGGGAGACAAGATTAAAAGATTCTATGAAGTCCTGAAGGCTGATGACCTTGCTGCAATGGAAGCATTTACCGCCTACACGCCGGTGGACGGCAGATTCCTGCTTGATGCGGTCCATGCCAAGGCGGGTAAAATCACTGCCTGGGCTCTTGATAAAGGGGTAAGTCCTGTTGGACTTGCCGACCGAAAGGGAGAACCTGTTCTGCATATGGCCTGCGATAGTTATCCATCAACTGCGGTATTCGATAACCGCCTTGAGATGGTTCAGGCTCTCATAGATGCCGGACTCGGGGTAAATGAAACCGATGGTAAAGGCATGACACCTCTTAGAATGCTTATGGAAGCCGACGGTAAAGATCAGGGCGACAAAATGGGCAGTCCTGTACAGCTTGCTGAGCTGCTGATTAAAAATGGTGCGGATATCAATATTGCCGACAGCCAGGGGAAGACGCCCCTCGTAAGAGCCATTGAAATCCGTAAGCCTGTAACAGTGGAGACGCTGCTCAAAAGCGGTGCAGTCATTTCCGATGGTGACTACAGTGCCAACGGCATTAGCGAATGTGCTGAAATTCTGCTGAAGTATGGCGCCGATCCTGCGAAGATTGCATATAAGATCAGTTCCGTTATGCCCACGGATGATCTGCTGAAGCTGATTGATCTGCTTCTCTCAAAAGGATGCTCGGTTAATGCTTTTGATCTTAACAACCTGTGCTATAACTTTGAGGTTGCCCGCTATCTGATAGATAAAGGTGCTGATATTTCGGACAGCAATATTCTTTTGAGCACTCTGCAGCAGCATCCGGAAGACGACAAGATAATTTACCTTGCTGCTCATGGTGCGGACCTCAGCCGGGTCTATCTCCGGGGAAAAACCCTGCTTCATTTTGCAGTACGCAACAAGCGCATGGAAGTTGTTCAGCTTTGCATTGAAAAGGGAATTGATCTGAATGTTGTGGATGAGAGCGGGAAAACTCCGCTGGATACTCTGCCGACCAGTTCCCGCTACGATGAAATGCGTAACCTGATTACCGCTGCCGGTGCAAAATCGGCATCTGCATTATAGTTGCTGTTTCTTTTTCGTGTTTGCCGGGGCTGTTTTAAGTCCCGGCTTTTTTTTCTTTTTCAAATCTCAAATTTTCCGGGCAAAGGGTGTGCCGGGCCTTATTTCCCGGTATAGTAAAAGAATGGAAAACTTAACCGCAGTGATTACCGGAGCCAGTTCCGGAATAGGTCTGGCCTATGCCGAGTATTATGCCCGGCAGGGCTATAGCCTCATACTTACCGCCCGGCGTATAGAAATCCTTCAGAAGATACAGAACGACCTATCTAGCCGTTACGGCTGTTCCGTGGAAATCCGCAAGGTGGATCTCTCTTCCGCAGAAGAGACTGAGAATCTGGCCCGGGAGCTTTCAGGTATTAAAGACCTTGCGGTGCTGGTAAATAATGCCGGATTCGGCAGTCCGAAGCCCTTCTCGGCCGACAGCTATGCAAATCAGTACGCCATGCTCTCTGTGCATGTCCTGGCGGTTACCCGGCTGACCCACGAAGTGCTGCCGGGGATGAAGCAGAAAGGTTCCGGGGCAATTATTAATGTAGCCTCCATTGCCGGATTTTTCCCGGCGCCCCTGGACTCAATGTACAGCGGCACCAAGGCCTTTCTGGTTCGCTGGTCGGAGGCGCTGCAGCAGGAACTGGTTGATACAGGCGTGAAGGTTCAGGCCCTCTGCCCGGGCTTTATCCGCACCGGTTTTCATGAGCAGCTTGGGCTTGGGAAGGGGTTTAACCAGAAGAACTCAGGCGTCTTCCGCTGGATGGAGCCCGCCCGGATAGTTGCGGATTCAGTGAAATCCCTGCAGAAAAAGAACCCGCCGGTAATCCTTGTGCCCGGGCTCTTCTACAAGTTTATTTATATGATCCACAAGCTTACCCCCAGGAAGATCATCTACTGCACCATGAAGGGGAAGATGATGAACCGGGTGGAGTAGGGATTTTTATTGAGGGTAAAGGATTTTGCGCATGGATTTATATAAGTATCTTATCGACCTTGAAAAACGGATAAACCCGGAACAGGAGAACATGCTGCTTTCCTCCTGGGAAAGCTTCGCGGATCTTGATTTTTCCGGGGAAGTATTCTCTCCTTCCCGCAGGCCGGTTTCTCCCGGCATTGAATGGCCGAAGATCCTGATAAATGATGCCTTCAACAATATGGAGTTGATGATTTACTCCCAGCTCAGGCTCTGTTCGGAGGCCCTGGCCCGGGGTTCCGGGGATATTCTTTCTGTCCGCCCCAATTACGGAACCGGCATAATCCCCGCCATGTTCGGTGCTGAACTGTTTCTTCTCGACAGGGAGATTGATACGTTGCCTTCCACCCGGCCCCTGCCGGAGGGAGGAACAGCTATCCTTGAACTCATTGAAAACAATAAATATGACTATACCGGCGGTCTTGCAGGAAAGGTATTTGAGTTTGCAGACAAGTTCCGGGAAGAGGTGAAGGACTATCCGCGTATTAGTGAGTTTGTAAAGATGTATAATCCCGACCTGCAGGGGCCGTTTTCTCTCTGTGAATCCATGTGGGGAAGCGATATCTACATAGCCATGTACGAACTTGAAGATGAAGTAAGGGCTGCCCTTGATTTCTTTACCAGGCTCTATATCGACTTTACTGAAAAGTGGCATGAAGCTGCGGCGCCCTATTCGCCGGAATACAGTGTGGAGTGGGGGATGCTGCATAGAGGCCATACCATTATCCGCAACGATTCGGCCATGAACATTTCCGGTGAAATGTACGCTGCGTTTGTCCAGCCCTGTGATGCGGCGATTCTCTCGCGCTTTGGAGGGGGGATCCATTTTTGCGGTCGGGGGGATCATTATATTGAACAGGCGGCGTCTATTCCGGGCTTGTCTGTTTTCAACCTTTCCCAGCCGGAGCTGAATGATATGGAGAAGATATACCAGGCAACGGTGGACCGGGGGCTGCTGCTTATCGGGCTTAACGCAGGAGAAGTGGAAAGAGCGGAGAGTTCCGGCAGAAATCTGAGGGGCAGGGTGCATAAAGGAACTGCTCTCTCTGCCTGGAAACAGGAAGATCAGCTTTAAAGTACCTCTAAAACTATCCTTCTCAGCTATGGTAAAAATGCCAAGTTTTTTTGGAGTGTCCTTTAGGTATTTTTTCGTAGTAAACCTCGCATTTGTACTGCAAGTCATGTTGGCTGCCGGAATAATATTCTTTGCGTCGAAATAAAAATGCAGTTAGAATATATCCGTGAATGTAAATGCAAAAAAGATTCTTCTTGTAGAAGACGAGGTAATTATCGGTCTTGCAGAGCGGGAGGAGCTGCAGTCCTACGGCTATTCTGTTTCTCTTGTGCATACCGGTGAAGCTGCCGTCTTCAAAGCGCTTGAGGATGCTGATCCTCCGGATCTTATTCTTATGGATATAAATCTCGGACCGGGAATTGACGGAACGGAGGCAGCAGAGCAGATTCTCACAGTAAAAGATATTCCCATCGTATTTCTCTCCTCTCACATAGAGAAAGAAGTTGTCGAAAAAACAGAGCGTATTACCAGCTATGGTTACGTGGTCAAGAACTCCGGTATTGTAGTCCTCGATGCATCTATTAAGATGGCATTTAAGCTTTTTGCATCAAAACTGGCGGAAAAAGAGAAGGAGATTTCTCTTAAGAAGAGCGAAAAACTACTGGGCCTTACCCAGTCTCTGGCGAAGATAGGAGGTTGGATTCAAGACCTTGAGTACGGGACAATGGAATGGACTGATGCCCTGTATGAAATCCATGATATAAAAAAGAGTGAAGTTTCGTCCCTGCAGGAAAAGCTCGATTTGAGTATTAATTGCTATGATGAGAAATCCCGGCAGTGTATTCTGGAAGCTTATGATGAATGTGTAAAAACCGGTAAACCCTATAGTATGGAACTGCCCTTCACCACACCTGCGGGTAAAAAGAAGTGGATCTGGTCGGTTACCCAGGCTTTGGTTGAAAATAATAAGCCTAAACAGCTGTACGGATATTTTATGGATATCACTGAGAAAGTCCATATGGAAAAAGATAACCGGATGGTGCATGCTATCCTGGAAGCGGAGCATAATACATCGCTGGATGGAATCCTGGTTGTAGACATCGACGGGAAGGTAATTTCATTTAATGAAAAATTCTGTCAGATCTTTGAAGTCCCGGAAGATCTGATCCAGCTGAAAGATGATAACCTTCTGCTTCAAAATTCAATGACAAAAGTTGTTAATCCCGATGCATTTTTTACAAAAATACGCTATCTGTATGATCATAAATCTGAAACCAGTAGAGATGAAATTTACCTGAAAAATGGAACCTGTTATGACCGCTATTCTTCGCCCATTCTGGATAATTCGGGAAAATATCTTGGCAGAATCTGGTTCCTTCATGATATTACGCATATGAAACAGGCGGAAGCCCTGGCTAAAAATCAGACTGCTGAAAAAGAGATTCTTCTGAAAGAGGTCAATCACAGAATTAAAAATAATATCAGTTCTGTGGAGACTCTTCTTCAGACGCAGGCTGACGGTATTAAAGATGGTCCTTCTGTTGAAATACTTCAGGATGCGATCAGTCGGGTTAGGAGTATGCGGGTTATTTATGACAAGCTTTTTATGACAGAAAGCTATACGATCCTGTCGGTCAGCCTGTATATTGGTGATTTGCTAAGCGCTCTTTTTGATATATTTCCCCGCAGCAATACCATTCAAATAAGTACTGATCTTGATGATTTTGATATGGGCATTAAAGACCTCTTTGCCCTTGGTCTTATTGTAAATGAGCTGGTTACCAACTCGATGAAGTATGCATTCCCCGGGGATACCCGGGGGAGACTTTCAGTTTCTGTTAAAAAAAGCGGAGAAACGGTGCTCTTGCAGGTTATTGATTCAGGCAGGGGCATTCCGGATTCCATGGGCCGTGAAGGCTTTGGTCTCATGCTGGTTTCAATATTGACTGAACAGCTTAACGGTGTCTTCTCCAATGTCCATACTTCTGAGGGCTTTTCCTCTGAGGTAAAGTTTGCGGCAGATCCGGTTAAACAGGTACCCCGGAATTAGAGTTTATCTACTTCAAATATATTCCCCTTGAATAAAGACAGAAGAGATTCTTTGACACCTGAAATGCCGGGTCCTATACTCTACTTATGGGCAGGAAAAACAAAAACAAAGCGGAAAAGATCAGTAATGCCGACTACGAGAAGGAACTCAGCCGTATGCAGACAGAACTGGTAAAGCTGCAGGAATGGATTAAGCATGAAGGGCTTAAGGTTGTGGTCATCTTCGAGGGGCGGGATGCCGCCGGGAAGGGCGGTGTAATTAAGCGTATTACCGAGAGTCTCAACCCCAGGTACTGCCGGATCGCAGCTCTGGGAACTCCTACGGAAAAAGAGAAAACCCAGTGGTACTTTCAGCGCTATGCCGCCCATCTGCCGGCTGCAGGCGAGATGGTGCTGTTTGACCGCAGCTGGTACAACCGGGCCGGAGTTGAGCATGTGATGGGATTCTGTACCGATGCGGAGTACCGGGAGTTTTTGCGCAGCTGCCCGGAATTCGAAAGCATGCTTGTCCGTTCAGGAGTTAAACTGATTAAATACTGGTTTTCCGTCAGTGATGACGAGCAGGAGAAGCGGTTTCGGGACAGAATTGATGATCCTTCCAAACGCTGGAAGCTGAGCCCTATGGATCTTGAATCCCGGTCAAAATGGGTGGAGTATTCCAAAGCCAAGGATTCAATGTTCATGTATACCGACACTGAGCAGGCTCCCTGGTGGGTGGTCAATGCGGATGTCAAAAAACATGCCCGGCTCAACTGTATCCGGCATCTTTTATCACAGTTTGAGTATAAAGATCTTACCCCTGAGCCCATTGCGCTGCCCCCGCGGCAGGATGCAGAAAACTACACCCGGCCGCCCATCGATTCCCAGCGCTGGATTCCGGAAAAGTATCCCTGATTATCAGCCTTTCAGCTTGCGGATAAAATCGCCGGACTTTTCAATTACCACCTCCACCGATGGCAGGTTCAGGCACTCGAAGGACATGTAGTCATCATATCCTGCAGCAGAAAGAATGCTGTAGAGTCCTTCAAAATCAAGATGTCCGTAACCGGGAAACCAGCGATTGGAGTCTGCCATATGGACATGACGGAGCTTTGGCCCCATGATTTTTACGGCTTCTTCAAACCCCGGATCTTCGATATTGGCATGAAAAACATCCCAGAGAATTCCCAGGGAAGATGATCCACCCATGGTGTCGATAAACTTCACGGTATCCTCTGCGCTGTTCAGGTGGGCGGTTTCGTAGCGGTTGATGGCTTCCATTAACAGGACAATATTGTTCTTCTCCGCATGCTCAAGGCAGGGTGCAAGACTGTCGGTGAGGAGTTTCATCTCTTCAGCAGCTTTTGCAGTGCTGCCGAGGCCCCTAAGCAAGCCGATGGTAACCTTACTGCCGAGAACGGAAGCGGCATCGATATGCTCGTTGATCCGCGCCTGTGCTTTTTTCCTCTGGGCGGGATTTTCGTGGATAAGGGATATATCCTCCAGGGTTCGGCTCTGTCCGGTGGAGATGGTGGAACAGCCGAGGCCGAGGGTTGTAAGCTCCTCTTTCATAGCCTTTACATCTACTCCGCTGTAGTTGGATATGCAGATTTCTGCGGAATCAAAACCGCTTTTCTTTACCCATTCAAGGGACTTGCTGTATTCGGATGCCTTGAAAGGCGAGAATGCGGTGTTATACTGACAGGTTACGGTTGTACTGAATTTGATCATTCTTTCTTATCTCCGGTTATTGAATAGCGGGAACGTTCCATGAAGGTAGCATGAAGAGTCTGAAAAGAACACTGTAATAAACGGTAATTCTAATCCAGTCAGATTTTCCTGAGCACTTATCTCTTCCCTTCTTGTTGATGGGAAATAATAAGAGAATAAAAAAATGTTTTTTCCCCTAGGGTGTGTTAGATTTTCTCAATGTTGAGCGAAAGTGTCAGAATAAAAAGGAGGTATGCATGAGAAAATGTATTCGAATTTTCCTGACCATTACAGCCCTGTACGGGCTGCTCACTTCCTGTACCACACCTTTGGATGAAGAACAGAATCCCCAGGATACAAGCCAGGGTATACCAAGCAATACAATTGAACTGATTCATAGTATGGATATGAATAATCTCAATGCTGAAATTACCATGCAGGTGGAATTTGTCAGTGATACGGGCATTGTTATTGGTTCGGGTTCCAACCCTGATATCACCGGCGTTATTGGCATGCAGCAGTATGAAGTCAGAATCGGCGGCAGTATCGTAACCGAGGACAACGAGATTATTACTTTTTACGGCGATGATCAGTATCTGGAAATGACCAATCACAGCTATCTTACAAGCGGTAAACTCAGTGTACTGCCCCATTTTTTCCGTATGACCTATTATACCGATCAGAACGGTGATAACTGGCTCGTTAGTGATCAGTATGATGTGCGTATTCCCAGCGGATTTTCTTTCGCCTTTAAAATCGGCCAGAGAATTAGCTGGCGATATCTGTAGTATGTAAGTCAATGTGGTTTATAGACTCATTGCCTACGATAACCCGGGGAGAAAACATCCATGGCAAATCCCTTCTGTTGAAAGTTCAGGATAAATCCCTGAGCATCCTTCAATTTCTGATTCAGCCAGTCGATCCGTTTAATATCGCAGATAACGCAGTAGATTTGATCCACCTCGGTAAACTCCACGTTTCCTGAATCGGACAGGCTGTAGAGGTGTTCCACCGTTCGTATTCCCGTTCTTTTCCCGTCTCCCGGGCGGATTTGATCGAATCGGTGTGGTCCATCTCCGGTAATGGTCCATACCTGCCAGCCGCGGTTCTGCAGCCAGATGTCCCGGTTTTCATTTCCGATCGACTCCGCCAGGCCGGTGCCGTCAAACCCGAGAATCTTCCGGAAATTTCTTCCTTCAACCACGGCCCGGTAGAGATTGTCGGAGGTCTGGAAGTTCGCAAACAGCTCTTCTCCGTCTGCCATGCTTACTTCGATTTTAAACGGGGCCGGTTCCAGGTCAAACCTGTTTCCCTCGGGAGTTATATATTTTCCGTTCTGCCATATGGCCAGATTAAAAAGTCTTTTTTGCCCGGCATCGGAATCCGCATAGAGAATGGACCCGGCCAGAATTATCAGCAGCGCCGTCAGGGGTAACTTTTTCATGGCTTCTCCTGTTCTGCCCAATCTTCCACCAATAAACCAGCTACTCTGGTAAATTCTTTCATGTTTTTATATGCAATCATAGTCATCTGTAGCTGTCCAGACTGTCTCAGCAGGTTTGACTTTCCAACTGCTGGTATACGCCATCATTCCTTATTCAGTATCTTCGCTACTTTATCTTTAATATTTTCAACAAATGAAAGAAAAAGAGCAATTGTTTCTCTTTGCGGAATCCCATCCGGGATTAATCCGGTTGAGGATGGATATCGTGTATCTATATAAACTTCATTAATTTGATCTAAAATATCCCGATCAAACTCTATTTTATAATTTCTCATTACAATGTTCATTAAAACCAAAAGTGTGTGGACTCTTGGCACATCTATATCCAGATTTTCAATCAATGCTTTTAAATATTTTTCAACAGCTTGCTGGCAATGAAATGCTGCAGAGGATGTGAGGTTTTCATCTTCATTCAACTTTATTGCAGATTTGTAATCTAATTCTGCAAATCGAACCCATTCCTTCACCTTATCTTTCATATAAGGTTTTTCCTTCCATACTGATTTCTCTTATAAAAGAGCTGTTTTGGGCTTTGATCGCATTATATTCAGGTTTTGTGTAGACGAGAAGGTCGATTGGTATCTTATAACTTTGCTCGCGAATTGTCTTTCGAACAGCAAGTTTGAGTTTCATTTTTTCTTCATACGATTCCGGGATCTTATCATCGTCTAAAACAATGAGAATATCTAAATCGCTCCATTCATGTGTTTCTCCCCGTGCGGCAGATCCAAACAGGACAATTTTAAGTGGATTCAGAGTTTTTAGAGATTCTACTGTTTCAGTAAGGTATTTCATTGGTGAAACCGTACTCATACTATCATTTTATGCTATCTCAACGAGTTTTGATAGTACATATTAAATGGCAACAATACTATAAATTATATTTTCCCTAAGGTTTGGGGCTCTGGTATAACCAGGGATTACAATGTTTTGCTATTAGTTCCCTGTCGAAGATACTGGTAAAAGCGTAAAAATATTTGTACTTATAATCCCCGTAAAACCTGTTTTCTGTCCATGGTGAAAAAACTGCCCGGGATGAATTAAAAAGCAGGATGTATGTCCAGGAACAAACTGGCGCATGCGGTTGTCATGTAGACTTTTTATTGACTCTTATTCAATTACAAGCCGGTAAATCCCCGAGGGGGTTCCCAATATGACCCCGTTGCTGACGGGCAGCAGTTCAAAGTCTCCCTTTTCTATATATTCAAGGACCCTGCTCTCTTCGATCATGGCATAAGTATTATAGTCTTTCCAGGTTTTCCCCCCGTCATGACTCAGATGCAGCAGAAGCGTATTGTTCTGAATTTTCTGCATGGTGGAATTATACTCCAGGATTGCCATATTATCCCCGGCTGCGGTAAACGTGGGACGATCCATAAAAACCCGAACCGGTTCGGCAATTGCTTCCCAGGAATTATCCTCCCCAAAGGCAACCTTGTTCCTTCTGTATGGATAGAAGAGGAATCCATTGGAACTTCTCTGTGAAAATATGGCGTAGAAATAATCTTCACTTGATGCAAACCGGCTGGAGTGGGGAGTGAAGTCCAGTCCAGCTTCATTTTTACTATCGTTATTTTCTTCGATATATTTCCAGCCTGTACCGGTGGCATTCGCTGCATAGTAGGATCTGTAATTTTTATTAATTATGATAGTGTCTCTGAAAAACTGCGGATTCTCAACCTGTAAGCTAGAAAATGGCAGATTCTCCAACCTTGAAAAGCTTCGGCCGAAATTCTCACTTAAATAGAGTTCATCATTTACTCTCAGGATTATACGGTCGCCGCGGATATCAATGTTATGATCGGGTATAAAGCGCCGGTTGAATTTATCGAACAGCCGGTTCAGAAGATCCAGGTATTTCCCGGCTTCCCCGTCTTTCTGAAAATTGCCGTCCGAATACTTTGCCGCAAATATCAGATCTTCCATAACCGGTATATCCCCCGGCTCGAGTCCGGTCTGCGATCTGCTGCCGTTCGTAAAATGGAAAGGAGCTTCATGCCAGCTTTTCCCGTAGTCTGTGGATATTTCGAGATGGCGCCGGTTGTCCGACTCTATATCCAGGCCGGTCCACTCTTCATCGTAACGCTGCCAGGATTTTCCCCCGTCCAGGCTCCTTTCCCAGGGATAATCCCTGTCCAGGGGAGCTGGCCGGTACAGGATTGTTTTATCGTGTTGGTCCTGTATCTCGAATTCCGCCGGCATGTAGGCAATCAGCTGGGTTCTTCCGTCTGGATCGGAGCTTTTCATTTGTTTGAAAAAATCAAGGTCATTATCAACATTGTATGTTTTGTGCTCCCATGTTTCTCCGCCGTCATTGCTGATACTGACATACCCAAGTCTCTCCCTGAATTCTTCTATATCGGAAACATGCCATATATATTGCAGAGGCGGCCGTGACCTTTGCAGTTTAAGGACAATCCTATCTCCTTCCAGACGGCTTACCACCCAGGGATGCCATCCTGCGGGGAAATCGATGCCGTTATCGATGGGTCTGAATGTTTCGCCCCTGTCCCGGGACAGAAATAATCCCGCGGCCCCTCCGACAATAAGGGTGTCATTATTTCTTACGGCTATCCGGATATCGCCTTTTAGACCATGGCTTCCCTGCCGGATAATCTGCCACTCTCCATTTTCGATATTATAGAAAGCCGCAGACGTATAATCGTCTGCAAAAAAGGAAATATAGTCTCCGGAGAAATACTGGTATCTTCCTGTAAACGGGGGTGTGATGAGGGTAGGGGATGTAGTCCCTGATGGATCCCAGACTGCTGCATGCTCTCTACCGTCAAACAGGATTTTTCCTTCAAACAAAACATCAGCACGGAATTCTCCTTCAGTACCGAAAGGGATCTTTCCGAAGACTGAATTTTCATCTCTTCTGTGAAAAATCCATGTTTTTCCCCTATCCGAACTGTAGGCATCGATAGCGCCGGTAATGAGGATTTGCTTACCGTCAATGGTAATTTTATTCGTGACCATCCGGGCGTACTGGTTAAAGCGGAATGAGCCGTCCGGCAGTTTCGAGTTCGGCAGCAGGGTATGGGTCCAGGTTTCTCCCCGGTCCCGGGATACGGCAATATACTGATCAAAGGTTGTTATCAGCAGGTCGCCGTCGGAACCGTAGCCCATAAAGTTCGGCTGGCTGTCCATTTTATACAGTACCGGCAGGGGCTGTGCATCCACTTCAAAAATTCTTTCAAAGAGCCGCTCTTTTTCAGCAGGCTCCTGTTTATCCCCGGGGGCACTTCTCAATCCTGCCTTAATCAGATTAACCGCGAAACCGCATTCTTTACCGAAGCGACCGTCTGCTGTTTCATAAAGGCCTCCGCCGGAAAACATGTTGTTCTGATCAGTCCTGTAGTTGCCCCGCAAAGTCACCCATTCTTTAATAACACCATCCATGTCCAAGTAGACTTCTTTCCGGCCGGCATTGAAATTTAAAGGGTTGTTACTGTTCAGATCCTGTTCCGGGATATACATCTTCACACCGTAGTATGTGTCAGATCCCAGAATGAACCAGGTTTGACGTTTTCCGCCGACAGACCTCTCTTGTATATCGATGGTATTGAAAATAATGCGGGAAGGGATCTCATCCCTGGAATTGATTCTCTGGCCGGATAATCTGCTGTCGTTTGTTGTACAGGAAGCAATAAAAACAGTTAAGGCAAAAATCAAATAACCAATTCGTTTCACAATATCCCCGTTTAAGAAAAATAAATTCTACGTAACATCCGTATCAGCTGCAGGAGAGCCTGAGGCGAAAACCGTGACAAATACATTAACAGCAGTATGCGGTTGTTATGTTGAGATTTTACCGGAAAAGATGAAATACGTACAGAAAATTTCCATATTCCACCTTACTTCTTTGTTTCTATTCCAGGCACAGCCTTCCCTTCAAAGGTTTTATTATTCCTTTGACGGGAAGGTGTATTATATCTGGCTGCGGGTTTGATTTAGAACAGGATTCTTAATAATCCGAAAGAAACTGAATTGTCCGCTCTTTTGAAAGCAGCGGAGGAATTCCATCAACAAAGGGTTTGAAATGAGGCATGGTTTTATGAACCTCGAAGGCATCCTTACTTGTATAGGTCTCAAACAATATAACCGTATCTTTCTTGTTTTGAGGAACCAGAACATCAAAACCAAGACATCCCTCTTCATTGGCCACGGATTTTGCTGAATCTTCCAGTGCCAGTTCCAGGAATTTATCCATTGCACCCGGTTTGAGATAGAACTCTGCTACTACGATGAATTTCTTTTCCATTATTTCATTCTCCTCTGTATATACACAGTACTCACTTGCTCAAATCCTTTACAAAATTAGCAAAATTGGTCCTTTCTGTATATCCATTCTTTGCATAAAACCCGCGGTTATAACTTTCGTTTTCTTTTGGATTATTCAGCATTATCCTGGTACATTGTTTCCTGCGTGCAATACATTCAGCAGTTTTCAGAAAATCTTTACCAATACCTTTTCCCCGGTGCTCTTTATCAATGAACAGTTCAGATATATAGGCTTCTCTTCCATTAATCATGGGGAAATTTAAGATATGAAATATCATATACCCCGAGAATCTCCCCTCGCTATTTAAATATTTATAGGCGTAAGAATGTTCAGCTGTAATTACTTCCCTGATTGCAGATTCTGATTTTTCCAATAATTCCTGTGTGATTTTTCTGTTGTTCTCGATTTTATACTTTTCTATAAAATGGACCAAATCTTTAATATCAGTATTGTTGACTGGCGTAACCGCAGTCTCTGTCAATTGAGCTGTCTCTTCAGGTATCCAGCCTTTAGTTGATTCCCGGGAAATAATATATCCAAATAACCAGCCGTTCATTTCTTTGATACATTTGAAGGTATCTCCAACATCGGTTTGTAACTCAAATGCAGAATAATCTTCTCTAATCTCACCTTTAACTTCAGATATGGCATTTATTATTTGAATGGGAACCCATGCTGTTATATTATCGAGGCTGCATTCCTGCCAGTTCTTCCATTTGGTTGTTTCGGATTTATTGCCTAATTGAACTATGTCGCCTTTCTTTAATTGCAGGAAGTCTCCTTCCGTGCCGTTCCATGCTGAAATAATTTTATATTCCATAAAGTCCCCTCAACAATGGATGCCGTTGCATGCTTATCTGTCCCGGTTCTATGTTGGTATGTAAGGGATTATGGCCTATATATGATCGCATGGTGTTTACGAAACTGTTTTTTCACCTAAATACTGGGTAAACCTCAGCAAATAACCATCCGGATCTTGTACAATAAATTCTAATTGTCCAGTTAGGTTATTGCCTGCATTATACCAGTTTTCTTCAAGATTACGGTACAGCTTAATGCCAGCTTCTTTTAGACGGTTAAACACAGGGGCTATTTCTGACAGTTCAATCTGGAAGTTCACCCCTCTCCCGAGTGGATATTCAAGTGGATCAGTGATCCAGGCTGTCTTGTGAATTTGTTCAATCATTATCTGGACTTTTTCAATTTCTAAATATGAGAATTCAGGATTTGATCTTCGATCCCTGAGTTTGAACCCGAGTGTCTTGCGATAAAACTCGAGAGATTTAGCAAAATCTGTTACGGATAATTCAGGAACCATCGGATTCCAATATTCTTCCATTTTTACCTTCATTGCTGACTATCCAGGATAACAGATACAATCGATTACTTATTTTTCCAGCATTGCACAGTATGTATCAGCGAACCCGCCTCTTACCTGCTTCAGTTGATAAAAAGCTTTTTTGCACCGGGATTCCAACACGGGAAATGTCTAATCTATCTGCATCCCAACAGCACCCAACAGTTGGATCCTTTTCTATCATTGGGCTGTTGTGATTGCTTATAGCATACTGCAGTTTTTCAAACTGTTCGTCTGTAAGATCTTTCAAAAGATTGTTTCTAATTTTTATAATATGTCTTGCAGCACGTTTCCCATGATCGGGGTCTTTATTCTCATTTTCCCGCTGAGAATCATGCAGAAAACCAAACAGCTCAATAAGTACTGCATCTGCACCAGGTGTATCTTCTGCCAGCTTAATCCCGTTTTCGCGCACTTTTATCCAGTGAAGTTCTCCATGAATATGTGAGAAAGATAAAGGAGCGTTTAACTTTGCCCAGTGAAGCACTGATTGGAAATCAATGGCCATGGCTATCTTTCATATCAGCTTTTTCTTAACTCCAAAAACCAGGTGAACTTTCCTCTAAATGTTATCTGACCTTTATTGTCAAATAATTGTACATCCACTACTGCTAATCCTCGGCCGGAAGAGGTGAGGTGCTTTAAGATATCTGAAGGATCACCTGTAATAGAGGCAGTGGCTTCCAATTCAGTCTCACCGGGTTTTGAATATTTAACTTCAGCACGTCGGACTACCGCTATAACCCTATCTGCATACTCCGGAAAGGATTCCTTTAAACAGGCTCCGCTTGCCATTTCGGCTAAGACAAATTGCGCTCCCGCATGAGCAGTGCCTATATGGTTTCGTGTTTCGTCTATGGCAGGCAATGCCAGATTTCCGTTGTTGTTTCTGGAAACTTTTAAAAAATCACTTATCGGGGTGGTAACTTTCATGTCTTAATCTTAACATTTGAATTATGCAGCGGTCAATTCTGGAAAACCGCTAATAGTTCGTTTCTTTGCTAAGTAATATCTGCTCAAACTGTTATGGGCAGATATTTGTTTATAAAAAAGCCCTTATCTGCATGCTGAATATTTCTTGACTATATTGTGTCTGTTTTTCTTTCTTCTTGAACCTTTTATCAAACTCTATGACCTTGGCGTGGTCGAAGGAAAAAACATCACTTTGCTTTATTTTCCATTTTTGGCTTCCAAAAAAATCTGATTCAAGTTCTAAAACCAGCAAGCCCAATGGTTGCTTTCCAGTCATGTCGCTGACTGAATAATCAATTCCGTTTTTAAACCCATGTTTACAATAATTATGAGGATCACCATATATAACAATAGCTGGGATATTTTTTTGTATGACTATCTCTTTTGTTTTATTTATTAGTGCAGTCCCTACACCTTGCCGTTGATAATCAGGGTGAACACATAATGGGCCAAATGAGACTATCCCAATTTCTTCTTTATTCTCACCAATTAGAACAGAATTAGAATACATTATGGATCCAATAATGTTTCCATCAATCTCAGCAACATAATCTAATTCTTTAATAAAATCATTATGGCTCCGCATAATATGACATAAGTAATGTTCATCACAACCTGGAGTGTATAAATTCCAGAAAGCTTCACGAGTCATTTCTTCGACCTTCGAATAGTCGTCCGGTTTTTCTAAGCGTATTTTATATTCCATATCTATCCTTGTACCTGTTGTTAAGTAATGCCCGCTTCAGCTGCAGCCTGTGTATGGGTGTGATTTTTGCTTAGCAAAAGGCATGATGATAGAACTGACTGTTTCGGGCGTTTGTTATTTTATCAAACTTCTGTAACAACTTCAAAATTTGTTTTGTTTTATTAACTTCCCAATCCAGGATATACTCTATCAGCAGTTTGAACTGTTTGAGATATCATCCCTGCTAATAATAATCTTGTTTCAACGTGGAAATTAATTCCATTTGCATAACTGCCTTGATTTAGATTAAAAACCGGATTTCCAATAGATCAAGGAAAAACACCTGCATCAGTAATAAATTCCGGGTTTCATAGACAGAAAAATCTCAATGTTCTAATCCGGATTGTGGGTGAAGATCATATTCTATACCACTTTTTCGTAAACAGCCATTTTCGTCTTTAATTTCTTTCACAGATAATATGACTTTTCCTATCTTCCATTAGCATTTGGAAGTATCTTATTTGCATTAAATATTGCATACAGCGCATTTCCGAGGGGGAATAAATGTCGGTAAATTACATCGAGTATCTGCCGCAAGACAAAGCGGAATACCTGGTTATTATTGCTCATGGTGTAGGCAGCTATAAAGAGAATATGGCGCCAATCGGAAAAGCACTGAATCAAGCTTATCCTGCGGCTCATTGCGTGGTTGTAGATGGATACGATGACTTTGATGGCGGTTTCGGCGGTAAACAATGGTTTTCTATAACAAATGTGACTGAGGAAAATCGATCCGAACGCATCGCTTCTGCCTTACCCCAATTTATAGATATGATTAAAACGCTGCAAAAACAATTTGGTTTTTCGGAGAAGCAAACCGTGCTGCTTGGCTTTTCTCAAGGAACCATTATGTCCCTTGAAGCGGTTAAAGCACATGATGGGATCGCCGCAAAAGTACTGGGGTTCTCCGGTCGCTATGCCCAGCTGCCCAATGAAGCCCCCAAGCAAACGGCTATTCATTTATTTCATGGAAAAGCGGATTCCGTTATACCGGTTCAACATGCCATTGATGCCTATGAAAAGCTGAAAGGCCTGGGTGCTATAGTGAGTTTGGATACAGAAGACGGAGTTGATCACAGTATCAGTCAATACCTGTTTGACTGCGCTTTAAAGCGTTTTACTTCATAATGAATGGAATTTGCTGAGCTGTAGTTGTCATCTTCATCAAAGGTTTCAGCATTGATAAAAGTGTGCGTATTCTCGATAGGCATAGTCAGGCGAAATTGATGCAATATGCTACACGCCTGGCCTTCTCATTGAAGAAAGTCCATTATGAACTGTCCAAAAGAAGAGTTTTCTTTTATACGCACTACTCGGACTACTTCAAAGAAAATATGAATGTGTTTGAGATGCTGGATTTTCCTGCTGAGTCAACTCAACATATGCCTCCAAAGAGTATCCGGTTTATCCTAGTACGCTTTCAAGCTCTTTCGCCTGCAAGTTTGCACCGAAGGCGGGGCCGCCGGGTTCAAGGCTCCTGCTCATATCGAGATTTCCGATAAACAGCGGATCAAAACCAAGCCTGTCCACAATTTCAGCCGCAGCCTCCGTATATTCCTTTTGGTTGCCGGAAACAGCTATCGCCTTGCGCTCTACTTCTCCGGACTGTCTCGCTTCAGATTCCAGGTCATGATAGCCCATATGGTTAAACGCCTTCACCACATAGGATTCTGAGAGGTAATCCTGAATTATCTCTGTGGATGTCTTGCCGGTTTCCGTCAGGTCTGGCCGGGGACCGTCGGTTTCCCACCAGTAATTCATGGCATCAATAACCAGCTTTCCGGCTAATGCCTCTTTGTTGATTTGCTGATATTTGCCAAGGGGGAGGGCAAGGATAACCGCATCGGACTCCCGTGCTACGTCATCCGGATGTCCAGGTTGTGCGCCGGGAGCCAGCACTTCTGTTATCAGTGCGATACCTGCGGGATCTCCGGAACCGGAGATGAGGGTGCGGTACCCGGCGGCTACTGCCAGCCTGGCCAGTACGGTACCCACCTTTCCCGCTCCGAGTATACCGATAGTTTCAATTCCTGACTGATTCATATCTTTTTTACTCCGCAAGTAAATCCCGAACCATGGGAATCACCCTGGTACCATAGAGTTCGATATTATGCATCCGGGCAGGTCCGGGCTGGGAACCGGTAGTGTAGATGAGATCAAATCGATCCACACCCAGGGTTTTAATAGAAGCAGCCATTTTCTTTGCAACTGTTTCAGGAGCACCCACATAGAGCGAACCCTGTGCAACTTCAGATTCGAAGCTCGCCCGGGTAACAGGCGGCCATCCCCTGGTTGACCCTATTCTGTCCCGGTTTTCCTTGTACCTCGGGTAGACAATTTCCTTTGCCTCTTCATCCGTGTCAGCAACAAATCCCGGAGAGTGCATTCCCACCATCTGTGCGGGTTTGCCGAACTCTTCGACTGCCCGGTAATACAGGTCTACGTATGGCGCAAACCGATCTGCGGGCCCGCCGATGATGGCAAGCATCAAAGGAAAACCGTATTTTGCAGTTCGTATAACTGACTGAGGCGAACCACCGACGCCGACCCAGGTGTTCAAGCGGCCTGATTCTGTCTTGGGGAATACATCTGCCTTCTCCAGTGCGGCTCTGGTTGTGCCTTTCCAGGTTACAGGTTTTTCTTTCAGCAGTTCTGCGAATAGCTCTATTTTTTCCTCGAAAAGAATTTCATAATCTGACAGGTCGTATCCGAATAAGGGAAATGATTCGGTAAATGAACCCCGTCCCAGAATCACCTCTGCCCGGCCGTTGGACAATGCATCCACCGTGGCAAAGCGCTGGAATACCCGGACCGGATCGTCCGAGCTGAGTACTGTAACCCCTGATGCCAAACGTATCCTGGAAGTTTTAGTTGCGATTCCCGCAAGAACTGTTTCCGGAGAGGATATTGAATAATCCGGGCGGTGATGTTCGCCGATGGCAACAACGTCAATACCCACTTCGTCCGCAAGCACCGCTTCGTCAACTACCTGGCGGATTGCCCCGGCATGTGAGACCAGCTTTCCGTTGTTATTCTCCGGGAGGTCTCCAAAGGTATCAATTCCAAATTCAATGTTGTCTGCGTCTATCTTCTTTCTCAAATCCAAACTCCTGATTGACATCTCAAAAATATGAAAATATAATTGACGCGTCAACAATAGGTGGAGAAAATGAGTGAAAAAATAAGGAATAAACGCCTTTCACTGCCCTCTGAAGAGGATCTGGCAATCTGGCGCTGTTTCCTGGAAACAACCGAAGCCCTCAGGACTGAACTCTTCAACCGGCTGCAAACTCAGTCGGGGCTTTCAGCCCCGGATTACAGTGTGCTTCTTGCTCTCAGCGAGGCGGAGGGAAACAGGATCAGATCTTCAGAACTGGCGTCTCTCATAAACTGGGACCGCAGCAGGCTGTCTCATCACCTGCGCCGAATGGAAAAGAGAGGACTCGTTAATCGGCAGGAATGTCCTGTGGACGGGCGGGGTGCCGAGGTGCAGATTACGGCAATCGGGTCAAAGACCTTCAAACAGGCTGTTCGGCCGCATCTTTCCGACGTCCAGGAAATATTCATCGATGCCCTCAGCAATGATCAGCTCACAGCGGCCGGGGAAATTGCGCAGGCCCTGAGCGGCAGGCTGGACAAACTCAGGCAGTAAGTGCAGCAAGGGTCGGCGGATAATCTATGGGCTCGGGTTTATGGTGTACATAAAGGATGTGCCAAGAGTTTTATAAACGATGTGGGTGGAATGTACTCTTTACATCATAACATCCAATTGAGCTACAAACCGTTGAGCTGGCGCGTATTCTTGCGCATGCAAGAATCGTGACAGTAGGTTTGACTGCTCCAATTGCTGGTTAAATAGCTTGTTCCTCTTTCAACAATCGTATTGATTTTAAAATTTCATCTTTTTCATATAACTGATTCGTAATGTACTTATGTAGTACTGTGGTAATTAAAGTCTGATAGGGTAAACCTTCCTCTTCAGCCTTCTCTTTTAGTTTTTCGAGATCATAATTAGCAATACGCAGGCTTATGGCATTTTTCTTTTTTGCGGAAGATATTATTTTCTCAATCCTTTTTCTCTTTTCGCCTGTAACAGATTGATAGGATTCAATTTTATTCTCAATCTGTTTTTCTTCGTCTGTAAGTTTATATTTTGGATTCATATCAGTCCCCCGTGTATTTATTATGGTATTTGCGACTTGGAAAGGCAGTTTTTAGAACAATGTTTTCGTCTTTATTTACGATGAACGGGACAATCCACGTATAATCATCGATTTTCATCACAAAATACAGCTGTCCTTCACGTACTGGATTCTCAATAATATCCAGATAGTTTCCATCCATTATCATCTGACTTATGTCATTAAAAGAAACATTTCTCTCAAGAATGAGTTTTTCATTCTTTTCTTTGTCCCAGATGATTGAATTCATAGGTAATAATACACAGATGTATATACAACGTCAACTTTTTTCATTCGAGCTTAGCCACGACTGATGAACATCGAATATCTTTATTATAGGTGCTTTTAGCGGTATTCTAACTTACAAGCAACATTCGGAGTTTTTTCACTTCTTTAAAGGCGTTTTGCAGCACCAATTTTGCTTCCACAACTCCATTCTCTGGATTGCGAATATTTTATGAACTGCTCAATAAATAACCAGCATGCAACATTTTATGACTATTTTTGTATTATAAATTTGGGACTATATAACGCCCTTTTAAGCTGCAAATCTGTCCCGAAGGGTTTGGCGTGAAAAATGCGTATCGCATTTTACATGACAAAAAGATTTGACAGTTTCAAAAGCTTGTTCTACTGCCATAATTACATAAACATCTCCGCTAATTTCTTCGGGTCTCTTTGAAGTATTATTAATCACTTAGTAAAATAGAAAGGACCCCCAAATGTATACCACCATCAGATGTTTATCTAAGTGTTCAGAACTATTCTCCCTTCAGAAAGCAAATTCTCAGTATTTTTGAAATAGATTCTAAATTCTTTCTTTCTCTTCATATTGTATTATAAAACTTACGCATGTATCTTGATATTTTGAACCTTCGTATATATCCGTGATCTCCATAATAATTATATTTCCATCCATTTTTGCATCATCAGGAAAACTTATTTTTTGAATATTTGGTGTATCAAGAATGTTAGTGATATACGTTTCATTTGTTTCAGGTTGAGTAAATCTTATTTCTTTAATTCTATTATTTCCTTTATATAAATCTGGTCTACTGTATGAAACATACCCATTAGATATAAAAAATGTCCACTTTGAATAATAATCTAACTCCCCTGATACTTGTACTAATTTCATGTAACTTTCATCTTTTAGACGATAGTATAATTTCTCTCCTATTCCATTTCCATCGACTCCTTCTACCCAAGGAGTAGGATTGGAAAGATTTGTAATATCATCAGGAGAATACTTAATTAATTTACCGTTTATTTCTTCAACTAAAAAAGAAGAAGCAGTATAATCCCCACTATTCCTTGGGAAAATACCAATTCCATAAATGCTATAATTTTTTTCTGTATTAAAGCCAACAAAAAAGGGGTAATCATTATCATCATAGAGGGCTAGGATATCTTCATTATATATAGCCAGCCATTTCGTATTGCTATCAAGAACAATAAATGTCAAACCACAATTATCTATAACTTTATACTTATATTTATATTCGTCATAAACGACAGATTTTACCTTATGACTATTATCATCGATTTCGTATAGGACCTCATCATCACCAAATGATATTCTTTGACTTCCACTTGTATTTCTTTCTCCATCGAATCCCATCCAAATGTGATCCTCATATGTTTTCCCTATAAAATCGATTGAAAAAAGACTAAGAGGAATAGCAAGAGTTATTAAAAAAATCATGTACGTTCTCATTCGTTTTTATCCTTTATTGATAAAATTACAACAATATTTTGATTTATCCTATAGAATATTACTCAACCTTAAATATGGCTCATACCATAAGTAAACTTCACATCTATTTTAAAATATTTTCATGAAAATTCGATTGTTTTCAATATACCACCATTCATTCCCAATACCTATTCTCCCACTGGGGTTTTAAGCCCAATATTTACTCTCCCTTCCGGAGGAAATATTATTAATTTTGCATTTTCAGGTACTGATTTTTACATGGAAGATAAATGAACATACCGCCAGTCAGTAGAACATCCAATTGAGCTGCAAAGCCGTGCCGAAGGCATTGGCATGCGTTTTTGCTGCCTGATTACAGCATTATACAACAGTTTTTACTCTGGAAAGCGACTTATTCCAATTCACCAGGATAAAACCGTTAGCAAAAACCATGACAATAGGTTTTGTCTGCTCCAATTGCTGGTTAAACCGACATTGTGATGCCTTACATCCAGCACTTAGAAAACGATGCCACTGGTTACATGACTTTCTGAGTTCGGAGCGCACGACCATTCAAAAGGATGGCCCTTGCAGAACTATCATTTTATTTATTCATCGGGTGCATTACCAGGAACTCGCCTGAAATCTCTATAACTTTACCCAGATCTTGCCCATAGACAATCGGATGGCCCTATTCTTTCCCGGTAAATCGTTAATCCAAGTAGATCCAACCATTTCGATTTTCCTGTCATGTGACACACATTTCCATGCGTTTTCAGCGCAGGGCCTGATACATTTTCTCAATGGCGATTTAACATCCAATTGAGCTGCATGGCGTTAAGCTGGCGTGGTTTGTGCTGCAACTCAGTTCCATTCTACTACAATATCAGCTCGGAATCACCTGAAATAATCATTCATTTGGTTTCCGTTACTGCACAAACCATGACAGTAGCCATGACTGCTCCAATTGCTGGTTATATAGAATCTCGCGTTTAATTTATTTCTTTTTTATAATTTCTGGAATGTATTGATTATATTTTGTTGGTGCTGTATTTACTACAGCTACAATATCAACAAATCCTGATTCCCTTTCCGGTTCAATCGAATCAATTAAATTTTGAACATAATCATGGACAATACTTTCTGCATCCTCATAGTCGTTACTATATACGTAGATAATGCTATCTGAATAACCTTGCACACCAATACCAGGAAGCATGTTATTGACATGTTCACCCTTTACATATGTTGGTATTTTCTCAGCATCCAGCATTGACCGTAGCATCATTTTATCTTCAATAGAAAAGGTCCTGACTAACGGCATAACAGGTTCGCTTCTATTAGCCTGCGTAAATTTATCATTATAATCGATAAATTCATCTTCAATAGCTTTCTCAGAATTGTCTCCGTTATTTTCTTCTTCCTTATTTGAATTCTTTTTAATTTTTCCTGCAAAGGCAATTACAAATATTACGACGAGAACGACAACAATATTTATGTTGATTTCCATTTTTTACCTCTCCTTAGATTTTCTATTTCTGGTTTGAAACTAACATTCTGAAAATATAGTATAGTTTTATAAATCATTTCTTCAGTTTGTTTAGGAGTGAAAACTATAATCAATAACGTTAATCTAATCCTTTTTTAAGTTTCGATAATCTTCTTCTCTGTAATTCAACTGAACCCTTTACCTACAGTAATTTTTTATACTGCGTAATGGTGCAATTGGCACCCAGAATCTGATCTGTACCCCCGATTCCTATATAACATCCAATTGAGCTGCATGCCGTCAAGTTGGCGTGCTTTATGCTGTTTTATAACCAGTATTATACAATTACTTTCGCTCGGAATCACATGGATTCTTTGCCCTTCACTTTCAACCTTCCATTGCATAAAGCATGACAATAGGCATGACTGCTCCAATTGCTGGTTAAACCGACATTGTGATGCCTTACATAACGCACTTGGAAAACGAAGCCATAGGTTGGATGACTTTTAGATTTCGAAGCGCACGACCATTCAAAAAGATGGCCCTTGCAGAACTTTCATTTTGTTTATTCATCGGGTGCATTACCTGGATATCACCTGAAATCTCTATACCTTTACCCGGATCTTGCCCATAAACAATCGGAGGGCCCTATTCTTCCCCGATAAATTGTTAATCCAAGTAGATCCAACCATTTCGATTATCCTGTCATGTGACCCACATTTCCATGCGTTTTCAGCGCAGGGCCTGATACATTTTCTCAATGGCGATTTAACATCCAATTGAGCTGCGTGGCGTTAAGCTGGCGTGGTTTGTGCCGCAACTACTCATACATTCTACTACGATTTCAGCTCGGAATCACCTGGAAAGAGCATTTCAAGACTTATCTTTATTAGCACAAACCATGACAGTAGCCATGTCTGCTCCAATTGCTGGTTATATTTTTTTCAATTATTCACCTTATTCTGGCTATTTACATATTCTTCAAGCGCTTCACGGGTTGTAACCCATTCCTTATTTAGCTTAATTGCCGAGAGTTTACCTTTTCGCGCGAGAAGAGATAGGTATTCCTGGGAGTAATCACAATACTGTGACGCTTCTTTAAGATTGATGAAGCCTTGTTTTTCATCAGTATTCGGCTGAATACTGTTCAGATATATGATAAGAGTTCGTTCAATGGATTTTCCTATGAAATCTTCTAACGATTCCTCATTTCCTGTATTCGCTTCATTTAGTACCCGATAATACTTTTTCCTGTCCACTTTCAAGATTACTGCTGGTGGATAACCATTTGCCATTAGAATAAGGTTCATAAGAAGACGTGCTACCCTTCCATTACCATCAATAAAGGGATGTATGCATACAAATTTATAATGAAACTGAGCTGCAAGTACTGCAATTGGCATTGAATATCGGTTTTCATAATACCAGGCGATGAGTTCTTCCATTTTAGGCTTTACTTTTATTGCCTGAGGTGGTATCAATCGCGCTCCTACTATTCTTACATTGGTTCTTCTATACGCACCAGCTTCTAAATCATCAATTCCTTTGAGAATAAGCCTATGACATTCACGGATTATGCTGTCACTAAGATCTTCTTTCTTCTGAATAACTGTATTGAGGAATTCAATGCCTTCTTTATGGTTAATCGCCTCAAGGTGTTCATTAACCGATTTTCCACCTATTGTGATGCCTTGATTCAGGACGACTTCTGTTTCCTGCAGGCTGAGAGTATTACCTTCAATTGCGTTTGAGTTGTATGTCCATTCTAATACGAGTTGTTCATGCAATTTCCGCGAGATTGAAGCATTCAGCGGCCTATGTTTATCAAGTTCTCGTTTCTTGCCTTCTATGCTCGATAGAAGCTTTTCATCCATATCGGCTAACCCTTATTACCTTACAACCGATATTTTACTACTAAATTTTCTGAAAGTAAATATAACATCCAATTGAGCTGCGTGGCGTTAAGCTGGCGTGGTTTGTGCTGTAACTCTATCCCATTTTACTACGGATTCAGCTCGGAATCACCTGAAACTTACATTCACCTGGTTTCCGTTACTGCACAAACCATGACAGTAGCCATGTCTGCTCCAATTGCTTGTTATATACAATTTATCTAACAAGTATGTATTTGGTTTTGATCGTTTTAATTCTACTCAACTACTGCCATATCTTCTGAACAATAATCTCATCTACAATTTCGTAGTCTACTGATAGCATATAATAGCGTAGAAAAAATCTGTTTTCAGCTACGACTACACTATCACCTGTTTCGATCAATCTGTAGTTGATAGTTATTTCTCTATCTGTAATACTATGGGTGCCTGATCTTATTTCTGAAACAGTTCTTTTAAAAGAGGCCTCTAAAATATAATCAGCTGCCTTGGGATCAATAGTTTCAGAAAAGCCAATTTCTTTGAGATTTAACATATGTCGGGCGGCATCTTCCTGGTTCTGACGCAAGTCGACATCAGTGTTTCTAAACTTATAGAAATATAACGTTGTTTCCTTACTATTAAGCAGTTTCCCGAACGCCACTTCAAAGATATTTTCGGGAAATCCGTCTGTGTCATTCGGCGAGACTTTTTCATCTTCTTTTAACGATTGCCATTCAGAATCGTCCTCTATTTTATATTCTTCTACGGGATACATAGGTTCATCGGATGTCTGTTGTGTAACACAACCCAGTGAAATAATAGAAGACAACACTATAATTCCGAACACTTGTAATTTATTTTTCATATTATTCCCATTTACCCGAAATTATCCAATTAATCATATATATGGTTAATTTATAAACAGCCTATGTTTGTTCTGCATCTCCTGAAGTTCTTCATTCGTCTGAAAACCACACTTCAATCCAATTATATCTTCAATGAGGATAAACTTCAATTTTTTTCACCAGTAGAAAACTCGATTGAAAATACTTCATATTTCGAAAAATTTTGTATATAACATAATCACTTAACCACTTTTATATATAAGTTATTGGGAATGGTAAAAACGAAATAAAAACCTTCGCTATGCATAATAATTTACCTTAGTATGTAGTATTAACAGTCGGAAAGTTACAGTTATACTTCTGCAGTATAACTCTGCAACAATAGCTTTGCCATTAAAAAATTTAAGATAGAATGCTGATATCGGTTTTTCTATGTGGAAAGATGCAAGGCCTGGGCGGATGGGACTTGTTTAAATGATGCCTGGTAAACTTGTTGGGGTCTGTATAAGAATGAACAGTTAATTGTGAATATCATCTCATGTAACAGACCCCGGTCGTTTTGCGACCTTAAATCTCCTCCAGAAACTCCTTCTTAAAGCTGAACCCCCATCCCGCACCTTCCCGGGGATACGCCCAGCCATCTTCAATCCGCATGGTATTGTCAATAATCCCGTCAATCCAGTCGAAAGACTCAGCCCCGAAGGCCTTAGGTACAGTACACAGCAGAGGAACATCGTAGTCCTTATAGTAGTGGGGCAGCACAGGAATATTGTACTGCACCGCCAGTGCAGCCGAATCCCTCCAGCCTTCAACTCCGCCGATGCGGATAATATCCGGCTGCCACAAATCGAGGGCATTCCTCTCAATAAGGGCCTTTAACGTCTGGGTATCGTACTCCCGTTCTCCCATGGCAATGGCAATGCCCGATTTCCCCCGAAGCAGCTGGTAACCTGCATAGTCGGTATTCTTCAGGGGTTCTTCAAACCATTGAATACCAATGTCCATTGCCTTTTCCGAAAGTTCAATAGCGGAAGGCACATCCATCCCCTGGTTGGCATCCATCATAATGCGTACATCCAGTCCCAGGGCTTCCCGGCATTTCTTAAGGCGGTGCAAGTCGTGGGCAACACCCTGTTTTGAACCCACCTTTATTTTTACCGCAGGAAAGCCCCGTTTTTTATAACCCAGAACCTCATCCAGGAGTTCCTCATCGGAGTAGGAGAGCCAGCCGCCGGAACCGTAAACGGGGATTTTCTTCATCCCCGTACCCAGCAGCTTCCAGATAGGGGTGTTCAGAGTTTTGGCCCAGGCATCCCACATGGCTACGTTAACTGCCGCCAGGGCCCATTTCTGCAGACCGTTACTGCCGAAGTACTCGGTTTCAATAGTATAGTCCTCTGTCAGCCGTACAGTTTCCTGAACCTCATAACCTGTTTCGAGAATATGGGTGCGTATGTCTTTCAACGCACCGGCAATGGCGTTGGGAGAGTAGTGGAAAGCTAACAGATATCCCTGTCCGGTAACACCGCTTTCAAGCTCCACCTCTACTACATTGAAGGCGATGGTGCTGATGGTGTGGGTGGAATCTGCAATTGGTTTGCTTATGGTTGAAACTGCCTTATAAAGGCGAATATCCTTAAAGCTGTTTTTCATGGTTTACTCCTTGGTTATTACTGTATCAGTAGCCGAACGCCAGGGCTCCGCCGTCAACGGCGATATCCTGTCCGGTTATATATTTTGCGAGAGGGCTCAGCAGAAAAGCCGCCATGGGTGCAAGCTCGGCGGGGTCGCCGAAACGGCCCATGGGAATGCGGGAGAGAATCTTTGCCTTGCGGTCGTTGTCCATTACCTGGCGGGTAAGTTCCGTGGGGAACCAGCCCGGGGCTATGGAGTTTACCAGGATATTATCCTGTGCCCACTCTGAAGCAAGGGACCGGGTAAGGCCTGTCACAGCGGTTTTGGTAATGCAGTAGGGGGCAACCTCGGAGAAACCCTTATAGGCGGCCATGGAGGAGATGGAGAGAATCCTGCCGGTAAAGGGAGACTTTGTCAGGAAAGGGTAGCAGTCCCGGCAGAGAAAGAAGAGGGCGTCGATATTAAGGGCGCTTATACTCTCCCATTCGGAATCTTCCAGATCCTCCGCCCGTTTTCTTAAAGTAAGCCCTGCATTATTAATTAGAAAATCGATGCCTCCGGCACTGCCTATTTCCTGAATAAGCCCGGAAGTTTTTTCCCGGTCGGTGATATCGCAGAGGTGATAATTAATGTTATCTGTTTTTTCCTCCGGCAGTGAGCGGGACAGGCTGTGAACCTCCGCGCCTGCCTCTACCAGGGCGGCTGCAATGGCTGCACCTATTCCCCGGGATGCGCCGGTAACAATGCCGCGCATTCCTGTCAGATCGATTGTTATCATATTCTCTCTGCTCCTGAAACCATGGTATTAAGTCTGCTGTACAAAGGTCATTATACCAGAGAGGTCTGGGAAAAGAGACTTTAAGGGATAATTCATGTCCGGTTTTTATACAAGTACAGACTGGTTTTTATTGAATTGATTTTCGGTATTTTACCGGAGAAAGACCGGTAAAAGAGAGAAAGGAACTGCTGAAATGCTGGGAAGATGAAAATCCGAGCTCCGCGGCGATGGCGGAAGGGGGCATGTTCGTATGTTCAAGGTATTCTTTTGCCAGTTCCATGCGGCAGTTGTGGCGGTACTGCTTAGGCGTCACACCTGTCTCTTTTTTGAAATAACGGGAAAGATGACGGTAGCTTATGGGCAGCGGTTCAAGAATCCCGGTAACGGATTTGCCGCTCGATGCGTGGGCCTTCAGCAGCTGTGCCGCCCTGGCTGTATGGTATTCCTCCACCCGGGAAGGTGCGGATGCGGTGGCGGACACATGGATCGATCTTCCGCTTGTATAGATAAGCCGGCATATATCCATGAGCAGGGATGTATCTATTGTCGGGGATTTGCGGTATTCCTCCTCCGCCCAGCCGGCAAGGAGCTGCATCCGCTGATCGGCCTGATATACTCCGGCCGCCGGCGGCAATGCCGGGGCTTCCGGTTCCCACATCTCAAATGCAATACCTTTGTAGCCTTCGTTTCTGCAGCTTAATGTAAAGGAGGAGCCGGGAGGAAGAAAACAGAAACTGTGAGCTCCAATCTCTTCCCTTCCCTGACTGCATTCGAAAAGGAGGGTTCCCCGGGTAACCAGAATAACCTGGCTTATATCATACTCATTGGTAGAGTAGCGATACCCGGGTTCCTTCTCCTTTATGCCGAAAAGATAACTGCCGCTGCGGAACACTGATTATGGATAGCTTGCGCGGATTTCTCCGTCTACCCATACTCCGCTGCGGGTCTCTCCCGGACGGGAGGGAATGTCCAGCACCATGCCCGGAAGGATAAGGTCCGGGTTTCCCGGTTCAGGAAGTTTACTCCTGTTTGCCTCATATATGGGTTTCCAGCCGGCAGCATTGTCGTAAACAAAGTCGTATCCTGCAATACGCCAGAAGCAGTCTTCATTTCCGGGGATTTTGCGTACCAGGTAGGAGGCGGGAAGTCCGCTGACAGAACCTGTCTGAGCCCTGGGGCCGCCGAAGGTCTCCTCCAGCATAGCAATGGCTGTACGGCTATTGTCGGCGCTCAGGGTAAAGTCATCATTGCTGTAAAATTCTCCCGCTGCAGTTATAAGAGCCTTCGCCTCGGCAAAAACCGCGGGGTCTTCTTGTATCCGGCCCGAACGTTCCACCTGACCCTGCAGGGATGCTGCTCTCTGCAGCAGGGAGTTTGCCCGGTACTTCGCCAGCATGAAGGCTACGTATTCATCAGACTTGCGGGCATATTCAGCGGAAAGCTCCGCGTACTCTTTTGCCTGCTTGTATTCGCCTTCCTCAATAGCTGCTTCTGCAAGGCCCTTATAGCGGACAGACTCGCGGTAATCGGGGTTATCCTTCAGGCTCTGGGAAAAGAGCAGGGATGCTGTAAGCAGCATGAAGAGAGAAAAGATCAGCTTTTTCATTACTCTTCTCCTTCTATCCCGGCTTCTTTACGGGCATCATCGGCGTTCTTTTCAACCGCCGAAATGGCCTGCAGTGCTTCTTCCAGGGCTTTCTGGGCATCTTTCTTGTTCTGTTCCGCCTCTTTAAAGGCTTTGGTAAAGGCTGCTTCCGCCTCGGTGTATTTCTTCTGTGCAGTTTCCCAGTCTTCAGCGGCTGCGGCATTTTCCGCTTCGGTATACAGGGCCTGGGCTTCAGCGTAGCTTTCGGGGGCGCCTTTTACGGCTTTAAGGCTGTCTGCCTGGGCTTTGGCGTCGTCCGCCTTCTGTTTAAATCCGCTGATGTCAAATGATGGAGCAGGTTCGGTTTCCGGCGCAGAAGCGCAGGATGCAAGCAGCAGGGCTACCAGCAGGAACAGTAGAATTTTTTTCATACTATAATTCCTCTATTTTGCGTTACTTAAAAATAAATACTTTTCTGGCCTTTTCCCTATTAAAATTTCCCTATAAAAAAGGACAAAAAAAACCCGGCACTTAATGTACCGGGTTCATATTAACCTGAATTCGGCCTATAGGTCCAGATTTGCAGGCTCGTAGTACTCTTTGGGGTGCTTGCAGCAGGGGCACTTTGCTGGAGGCTCGGTACCTTCGTAGATGTATCCGCAAACTCCGCACTTCCATGCAATCGCAGAATCTCTCTTGTAAACGGTGTCGTTTTTAACCATATCAAGGAGTCTTCCGTAGCGGTCGCGGTGGTGTGCTTCTACTTTGGCAATCTGGGAAAAGAGTGTTGCAGCTTCCTTGTTGCCTTCAGCTTCTGCATCTTTAGCCATGTTAGGGTACATGTCGGTGGTTTCGTAGTTTTCACCGTCCATTGCATCCTTCAGGTTGCTTGCTGTATCGCCCAGTCCGCCCATCATCTTGAATTCGTCTTTGGCATGACGCATTTCGTTGTCAGCGGTTTCTTCGAAAATCTTTGCGATATAGTGATAACCTTCTTTGCGTGCTACCTGAGCATAAAAGGTATATTTGTTCCGTGCCTGGGATTCTCCGGCAAATGCAGATGCCAGGTTTTCCTGTGTCTTACTCATTAGTTACTCTCCTGTGTAAGTTTATTTTGAGATATTCCTGTAAAGAAATGGTCCCGCACTTCGAATAATACGATGTGCCGGTTATGCTGTCAATAATCGCTACTAAATAGTTCATATTTGTATGCAGAATATTTGGATTGCTAACACTCTTTTAACCGTGCATAATGAAGCCACTTTTCATTTATTTTAAGGAGACACCACTTTGAAAGCAGCGCAACGAATACAGCGCCTCGGGACAGAAACAGCCTTTGAGGTTTCAGCTGAGGCAAGAGCCTTTGGTGCCGGCGGCAATACTGTTTACCCTTTCCACCTTGGAGATATCAATATACGGACTCCGGAAAATATAATTGAAGCAGCCTCTAAAGCCATGATGGATGGAAAGACCGGGTATGCGCCCAATGCAGGAATCGCGGAACTGCGGGAAATCCTTGCTGCAGATATTAATGCCAGCCACGGCACATCCTATACTGCCGGCAGTGTGGCTGTTCAGCCCGGGGGCAAACCGGTAATAGGAAAATTTATTCTCGCCCTTATGAACCCAGGCGATGAAGTGCTCTACCCGAATCCGGGGTACCCAATCTATGAATCCCAGATTGAATTTCATGGCGGCAAGGCGGTCCCTTACGGTTTCCTGCCTGGAAAGGACAATTTTGCCCTGGATATGGAAGCCCTTGAGAAAGCGGTTACTCCCAAAACCAGACTGCTTATCTTCAACGATCTTCAGAACCCCACCGGTGCCGAAGCCTCGGAAGAAGAGCTCAAGGCAATTGCCGACTTTGTAATCCGTCACGATCTTCTTGTTCTCTGTGATGAAGCCTATTTTGATATGCGCTATTCCGGCAAATCGCGCTCCCTTGTTTCGCTTCCCGGCATGGAAGAGCGCTGTGTTATGCTCTATACCTTCTCCAAGAAGTTTGCCATGACCGGCTGGCGTCTCGGCGCTGCCATAGGTCCCGCTGATATTATAGATGTGATTGCCAAGCTGAACCTTAACGATGAGTCCTGTTCCAACCATTTTGTTCAGATTGCAGCCATTGAAGCTCTGAAAGGTGACCAGTCCGGTTCAGAGGAGATTATCCAGGTGCTCAAAGGCCGGAGGGATGCTGCGGTTGATCTTCTCAATACCATCCCCGGGGTAAGCTGCTATCGCCCGGAGGCTACGTTCTATCTTTATCCCGAAGTTACCGAGCTTATGGCTGCAAAGGGCTTTGATAATTATGAGGCTTTCCGCAAGGATGTGCTGCACAAAACCGGTGTCAGTTTCTGCACCCGTCTGCATTTCGGACGGGAACTTCCGGGAGAAACCCGCCGCTATATTCGTCTTGCCTATTCCGGAATTGATGTAGATCTTATTAACCGTGGACTGGGTCTGATGAAGGAGTACGCACTCTCCTGATAAAACTGGATGTAGAACAATGAAAAACCTGAAAAATCTGCGTAGTGCCGTTTTTGCGGCAGCTGCCTTGTTTATCTGCCTTTACGCTGTTTCCGCCCAGGAGGGCGGGCCGGGACGTCCCGGAGGAGTTCCCGCACTGTTTGCTCCTGCGGAAAAAACAACCCGCAGCCGGATGATTCAGGTGGGCGGCAGGCTCCGGCCTGCTGCCAGCATTGAGCACAGCTCACCTGCCGCCGGAGTTGTCCGGGAGGTGTTTGTTTCCCCCGGCGACGGGGTGGCCGAAGGTGATCTGCTGTTCTCAGTCGACCGCAGTGAAGCCGGACAGTCCTTCCGTCTCGCGGCGGTACGGTCCCGCATAGCCGGTACAATATCCGCGGTTCAGGCAGAACCGGAGCAGGAGGTTTCCGACGGGGAGTCCCTGGTAACCGTCATCGGCCGCTCCGGCTATATTCTCGAAGCCCAGATAAGCGACAAGGATGCCTATAAAGTAGCCCTGGGCCAGAAGGTCCAGGCCGGAACTGCTGCGGGACTGCTCTTTTCCGGTACCCTGACAAACCGCAGCCCCGAACCGGATTACAGTACCGGTTTGTACAGTCTTCGTTTTGATTTTCCCCCTTCTCCGGATCTTCATCCCGGAACCTTTGTGCTGGTGGATCTGCCCGCAGATACCCTTACCGGCTTCTTTGTCCCTGCCGATGCCCTGGACCGCAGATACGGCCGGAACTTTCTCTGGCTTGCGGACCGGCAGAAACAGGTCTATGTCCGCAGGGAGGTGGTTCCGGGGGGATCCATGGGTAGTGATATTCTGATTGCCTCCGGCTTAAGCGAAGGCGAGGAGTACCTGCTCAAACCAACAGGCCGGGAACGGGCCGATGCCCCCCTGCCGGCTCCCGGTGATCAGCCCAAAAGGCGCCCCTGATGCTTAATCAGAACGCCATTAATCAGATCTTCAAGCGTCAGAAGGTATTTACCTTCGCATTTCTGCTTCTCTGCGCCCTGGGCATCTATCTGGTTATACGGCTGCCGGTGCAGCTCTACCCTCAGACCCAGCGTCCCAGAGTTAACGTGCGCATTCAGCATACCGGCTATTCCGCCGTAGATTTCTCCCGCCAGTACGGAGACGAGGTTGAATCCCAGCTTTTAAGTATTCAGGGAATCGCCTCACAGGAGGTGGAATACCGCAGTGATGCCAGTGATTTCCGGCTTACCTTCGACTGGGATGTTGACAGCGACACCGCCAAGGCCGATGTTGAATCCGCCATGATAACCCTCAGAAGTCAGCTGCCCGAGGAGATCCGGGATAACTATACGGTGCGCTTCTTTACCGGGGAAAACGCCGGATTTCTGCTCCTGGGCATAAGTTCTCCCAGTGTTGCTCCCAGGGCCTTGTATTCCCTGCTGAAAGGGTCCCTGGAAACCCGGCTTTCTCAGGTTGAAGATGCCGAAAGTGTTGAAATTGTAAATATTGAAGACCGCGAGGTGGATGTCAGGCTGCGGCAGGAGGCTCTGCTCGCCTACGGGCTGACAATCTCCGATGTTGATACCGCCTTCAGGACCGGTTACCTTCCGAAACCGCTGGGAAATATTGAGGATTCGGGCCAGGATTTCGCTGTCAGGTTTATCACTGATACCTCGGGAATCTACGATCTCAAGGACCTGATTATTACCGAGCGGGGAAATGCGGTTATCCGTCTGGCGGATATTGCGGATATTGAAATACGCTATACCCTGCCGGGTCAGGCCCTGGTTATCGGCGGAGAGCCTGCGGTGCGTATTAATGGTACGCCCCTGGACGGCGGCAACATACGGCAGATGTCCCGGGATATTCTTGCCATTCTCGATGAATCAGTTGTTTCCGGGGTGCTTCCGGAGGATACCCGTTTTCAGCTCTATGTAGACCCTGCCCACTATATAAACCGTTCCATCCGCAATGTTATAACCGCCGCGCTGCTTGGGGCCTTCCTTGCCATGATGATAGTGCTGTTTACCCTGGGGGAGCTGAGAAACACCATCCTTATCGGGATTTCCATTCCCGCCACCCTGATCCTTTCGTTTATTCTTATGTATCTCTTCGATGTAAGTCTCAACCTTATATCTCTGGGAGGAATTGCCCTTGCGGTGGGGATGGTCATTGATCCCTCTATCGTTGTGCTCGAGAATATCCACCGCCATTACGGGGAGGCAGGGCTTATCCCGGACCGGACCGGTCTGCGGTCTGTGATAGTCACCTCCGTTGCAGAAGTGGCCGCCCCGGTTTTCGCATCCACCCTTACAACCATTCTGGTATTTCTGCCTATCTCCTTTACCGCTCCCCTGACCAATGCGATTCTGGGTGATCAGGCCAGCACGGTTATCTTTGCCCTGGTTTTCGCCCTGCTCATATCCCTGACCCTTATTCCTCTGGTTGCCTATAGGGTTCACCCTTTGAAGACCGGCAATGAATCGGTTAAACCAAGGGGGCTGACCCGCCTTAGCCTGGCCTTTATGAACGGCCTTATCCGTTCCTACAGCTCCGCTCTCCGGGTACTTATCCGCACCAGGCTCCGGGCTGTACTGGTTGTGTTATTCTCCTTCTCCTGTCTGGTGCTGGTGGTAATTACCCTGCTGCCCCGTATTCCCCGGGAGATTCTGTCACCTCCGGTGAGCAGCAGGATTGTCGTGTTTTTCCGCTCCACGGAAATTACCGACCGGGTTGAGTTAGTTGAAGACGTTGTTCCCGGCCTGGACAGGCGTATCCATGAGGCGGGAGGAGATGCGGTGAAGGAGACCTTTGCCCTTGTTTCCGGGCGCTTCAATATTATGTTTGTTGATCTTGCCGATGCAGGTTTCGCCGAGGATGTTCTCGGCCGGCTTGAGAAAGCCCTGGTAAGCGACAACAGCTTCTATTTCAATGTTGATATGTGGGATCCCGCGCAGCTGCCGCTGCCCAGAACCAACGATCTGCAGATAAGTGTTCATGGGGCCGACGAAAAGGTGATTGTGCAGCTTTTAGAGCGGATCCGCGACCTGGTTAACGATTCCGATCTTTACGGCCGGGTTTTTACCGATCCGCCTACGGGCTTAAGCAATCACCTGGCCATTACTGCCCGGACGGAGGTTATTCAGGGTTTCAGTGGACTGTCCGCATCCCAGCTGACAACCCTTCTGGGCAGAATCCTCAGGGGGACCGCATCTCTGGAGTTTGAGGATGATCAGGATTCCATCAGTGTTTCCGCGCAGTTCCCCGATGAACAGCTTGATTCCATCGAAGAGCTTGAAGATTTTCTCATCTATACCGATCAGGGGATCGTCCCTTTAAAGCACTTTTTCGATTTTTCCCGGGGTACCGGTGTTGCAGGTATTGCCAGCGAAAACGGCGAACATATCTTCCGGGTATATGCCCGCATGCCCAGCGGTACTCCCGCGGCGGAGCGCCTGGTTTATGAGCAGCAGATCAGGGACCTCGCTGCGGAGAAAATAGAGATACCCCCGGGCTATTCCATGGTGTTCGACAATCCCCAGGAGGAGCTCGATGAGGCTATCAGCTCTCTCTTTATTGCTCTTGCCGCATCTGTAGCCCTTATTTTTCTGGTGCTGGCAATGCAGTTCAATTCCCTCAGACTGCCCCTGGTAATTCTGGTCACCGTTCCTCTGGGCTTTATCGGGGTGGTCCTGAGCCTCTATTTTTTCCATTCCACCCTCAGCCTGAACTCTCTTCTGGGAAATATCCTGCTTGCAGGTATTGTGGTGAATAATGCGATTATCATGATTGATTTCTACCTGCGTATGGCGGATACCATGGACTCCCCCCTGGAGGCGGTACTCAAAGCTGCCCGTCTGCGCTTTCCGCCGATTCTGATAACCATGCTGACTACCATTTTAGGTATGCTGCCCCTGGCCATCGGTATGGGGGAGGGCTCAAATATCGTACAGCCCCTGGGAATTGCGGTCTCGGGGGGGCTCTTCATCTCTACCCTGTTCACCCTTTTTGTCATACCTGCCATACTTTCAGTTATTCCACGGCCCAAAGCGGCTGTATAAGATTGACGTGTTAAGATCAAAGCACAAGGTGATGGTATAAGCAGGTGGTTTTCTTTCTTGCCCTTTCGTCGGCATTCTTTTTCGGTGTCAGTGATTTCTCCGGGGGATACGCTTCCAGAACCAAGCCGGTAGGTGCAGTACTCTTTTCTTCCCAGATCTGCGGTCTTGTACTGGTGCTGCTTGCGGGGCCGCTGCTTTTTACCGGAGTTCCCCGTATTGAAGATCTTTTCTGGGGTGCCGGTGCCGGGCTTGCCGGAGCAGGGGGAATCCTTTTTCTCTATGCCGGGCTTGCCAACAGCGTGGTTTCCATTGTTTCCCCCGTGGCGGCCCTGGCAGGAGCAGTACTCCCCCTTGGCTTCGGTCTGCTTATCGGTGACAGTATCGGCGGCACCGGCTGGGCCGGGGTAGCCTGTATCCTGCCCGCGGTGGTCCTGCTGGGCTATGAGCATGCAGATGCGAAAACAACGCCAAAACAGAGACTGCAGGCATTTCTCTACGGACTGTATGCGGGGCTTGGCTTCGGCTTGTTTTTTATAATCATCTCCAGAACAAGTTCTGAAGCGGGACTCTGGCCGCTGGCAGGGGCTCGAGTTGCTTCCCTGCTGTTAGTAGGTACCTTCAGTGCTGTCAGGGGAAAGAAGCTTCTTGTCGGGAGAGGACCCGGTATGGTCCCGACCCTTATTGCAGGTGTGCTGGATATGGCTGCAAACATAGCATTTATGCTGGCCGTGCAGAGCGGTATGATTATACTGGTTACCGCAGTCACCTCGGTCTATCCTGCACCGACGGTTCTGCTGGCTCGGCTGATAAACAAAGAAGCGGTTCATCCCCTGCGCTGGGCAGGGCTGCTTGCCGCCGCAGCCGGCGTGGCACTTATGGGAATAGGCTGACTAACGCCTCGATATACTAACCTTATTCTGGTTTGTGGGCACCTCTAAAAACTACTCTTTTCTCCATATCCTGCGTCGTCAAGATTTCCCGCGGTCCTCAACTCTTGTTACCACAAGAGTTTGTGGGCGCTATAAAATCTATCCTCCTAGGCTATGGTAAAAATACCACGTTTTTAGAAGTGCCCTTGTTCTATTCCTGCTCCCGATCGAGGCGTACAAGGTTCCGTTTCTCTTCTTCCGTGGGAAACAGAAGTATCATTGCAGCAAGCCCTGAGCTTCCAAAAATATAGAGGTCCGGCCGCAGGCCTCCGGACAGGATAAACAGTACAAAACCCAGGACAACACATGCCTCACCCATGGCCGAAGGCGGAATCAGCATGGCCACCGCGGATGTGTTCCGGTGGGACCGGGCCTGGCGGATCAGAAATTTCAGCGGCCGGCTGAAGAGGCTGTCTTCGGGATTGCGTATGGCCAGTTTTAACAGTACCGCTGCAAGAATAATTGCCGCCGCAAGAGCATAAAAAATAATGCGTATTAAGCTTAAGGTTGATCCTTCAAATAGAGGAGAGAGTGGGGCGGCAAAAGCTCCTCTCCGCAGCAGCTCTGCAACAGCAATAAGCACGGCTGAGCTGCCGAAATGGGCCATGGCAATCAGCTTTGCAATCCGGTAATCCCTGTCATAGTTATGTTCCTGATTTTCCATTTTTTCTCCTCTTTGCATTCCGGCCCTATCTGCCATCCTGACCACTGCTATAAAGATTAGTATCTTTGCTGCAAAAATAGCAAATAGCAAGCATCTTTGACTTTCTCTTTTTCAGGGTTAATACTTAGGGGACAGGGAGCAGTACCGACAGGAAAGACTGGTGAAGGTTATTCTCTATTATTTATCAAATTTTGCGGATCTCTATCCCAATCCCTGGGCCATTCCGGTTCTTGCTGCCGGCCTGTATACAGCGGGGCTTGCTTTCTATATCTATGCACAAAAAAATGCAAACTCAAGCATATTCAAGTACCTTATGTTTTCCCTCTGTCTTTCTCTCTACCTTACAGGGGCAGCTCTCGGTTATATGAACCGCAGTCCGGAAGGCGCCTATGCCTGGTTTGTCATTGCAAACATCGGGACGGTCTATCTGCCCCATTCCGTCCTTGCCACCACCGGGGTTCTTCTCGGGGAGACTCCGGTCCTGCTCAGGTGGAGGAAAATCCTGTTTGTTGTTTCCACCGTTTTTGCCGTATCTCTTCTATCCGGACATTTTCATATTACCGGAGTAAAGCAGATGTTCTGGGGCTGGTTTCCGGTTTTTGGCAGCATGGGACAGCTTTTTCTGCTCTACTTTGCTCTGGTAATGTCGGCGGTACTTCTGAACTTTATTCTGGAGTACCGTGGATCGGAAGATCCCATGCAGCGGCAGAGAATGGTTATCTCCTCGTCCGCCCTGGGTATAGGCTTGTTCGGTGCTGTGGATTTCCTGCCTACCATTGGTGTTGATGTCTATGCCTTCGGATATCTCCCCATGACGGTCTATGTTACCCTCATGGGCTATGCGATTATGCGGTTTCGACTGGTGGATATTGCAGCGGAAAATGTTGCGGTTCCGGTGCTTGAAACCATGAGGGGCGCCGTGGTTGTGGTTGACCAGAGCAGGTTTGTCCGGCTTGCCAATAGATTTGCCCATACCATTAACGATCTGCCTTATCCCAGCCTGATTAATCAGCGCTTGGAGGCGGTTCCCTGGCTCTGCAGTCTCGACATCGATGCTCCGGTTTTACGGACTCAATCGGGGCTTGAGGTTTCCTGGAAGGACGCTCAGGATCATCCTCATACGGTTATTGTCAGGGCTTCAGATCTATATGACAGCCCCCGGAATGCGGTGGGTACCGTCTTTGTTGCCCAGGATATAAGTGCCCGGAAGCAGATCGAGTATCAGCTACAGCAGATGGCATCCCAGGATACTCTCACCAAGCTTCCCAACCGGGCATACTTTCTTTCCTATCTTGAAAAGATCCTCGAAATAGCCCGCCGCAGTAAGGGCCGTTTTGCCCTGCTGTTTCTCGATCTGAACAACTTTAAGGATATAAACGACACCCTTGGGCATGATGCAGGAGACAAGGTACTGGTTACCAGCAGCCAGCGGGTTGTCTCTGCCATCCGTTCTTCCGACATTGCCGCCCGCATGGGGGGCGATGAGTTTGTTGTTCTCTGCAGTAATATTGAAGACCCGGAGGATGCTCTACGGGTAGCGGAAAAGATTACTCAATACGTGGGGGAACCGGTTATTATCGGTGAAAACGCCCCTGTCCCGGGTGTCTCCATCGGTGTGGCCCTGTTCCCTGTAAACGGCGACACCCCGGACAAGCTTATGGCAGCCGCAGATACGGCCATGTATGCTGCAAAAAAAAGGGCTAAAAAAGGCGGTAAGTCTGTGGCTCTGGCAAAAACCGATTCTCAGTAGCCCGATGCCGGGTCGACAATATTTTCAGGCTTTCCTGTCCGAAGCAGGAGCTCAAGATTTCTCATGGTTTCCGAAAACTGGAGTAACTTGGCATCATCCGTGTGGCTTGCCGCATGGGGAGAGAGGACCACGTTTTTCAGGGTATGAAAAGGCAGATTTCCCGGCAGGGTGTCTGCGGTAAAGGGCTTGGGGTAGCGGTACCAGGCGTCGATGCCGGCTCCTTTTAAAAGGCCCTTTGAAAGAGCATTGAAAAGCGCCTCTTCATCTACAATCTTTCCCCGGCTGATATTGATGAGAAAACCGCCCTTAAGCAGTTCCAGTTCCGGCTTCTGTATAAGACCTATGGTTGACTCTGTCTGGGGCAGGGTTACAAAGCAGATTTCCCCATAAGCCATGGCCTCGGCCAGGTCATTTGTTACTGCGGAAAAGCCTTCAGGCAGAGGCTGGCCTTCCCTGCGCCGGAAGCCCAGGATGTTCCGGGTAAATGGAGCAAGAAAGGCTGCTATATACCGGGCAATTTCACCGGTGCCCAGAATTGAAATCTTTTTATTAAGCAGGGATGTCCAGAAATCAAAAGGGTGCCGGGGATCATCGGTACGGTGCCAGTTCCCTTTGCGGAGATCCTGATCAAACTCCGGGACCCTGCCGCAGGCTGCAAAGGCCAGGGCCACCGCCCGTTCGGCCACCGCCATTGAGTTTCCATGGTTGTTGCTTACCTGTACACCTTTGTCCCGAAGAGAGGTAAAGGGAATAAGATTTACCCCGGTGTAGGGAATAAAAACCCACTGAAGCTTATCAGCTTCAGCTATCTGTTCTTCCGTAACCTTATGAGCTATAAGTACGTCCGTATCCGGCAGCTTTTCAAAAACTTCCGCCTCGCTTTCTGCAATCACCATTTCGTGTTCAGGAAAGAGCCGCCGTAACTGTTCTACTTGCTCCGGAAACTCCAGAGCCAGGTAGGAGTTAAAAAGAATCCGCATATGTTCAATAACCTACTCCGGCATTCATTACTCCGGAAGCGTCAAAGGCATGACAGGGAGTAACCCCGTGCACTGCCCCGCATTCCGGGCATACCGCTTCAAATGTCTCCATCATAAACGGCTTGCTGCAGGTGGTACAGACTATTTCCAGGGGTATCGGCATAAGCTGGTCGGAAAATCCCATCATTCGTACCTTATCTATTACTGCCTTGCCGGACTCAAAACTGCCGGAACATCCATCGTGCATACTATTCTCCTTGTGTTACAGCTCATTCAGGGCTGTATGGTTAAGACTTTCTCCTGCTCTGAGCATTGCCCGCAGGTTCTGAACTTTTTTATCCAGTGCTTCAATTTCAGACAGCACACCCCGCTCATCCTCACCGGTTTCCAGAATGCGGTGAATCCCGCCGTGTTGAATCACTATTCTTCTGTCCGCCATCAGGGCCAGCAGCGGGTCGTGGGTTGCCATGAGAACAATCTTCTCTTCCGATATCAGCAGCGCCAGGGCTTTCTTGCGGTCGATTCCGGCGTTCTCAATCTCGTCAATCAGCACTATGGGCGATTTACTGAGTATGGCAGTATCTGCAATCATCAATGCCCGGGACTGTCCGCCGGACAGGGCGGTAATAGCCGTATTCAGGGTAAAAGCTTCACCCGCCAGTTCATTGGCTTTCTCGAAGATTGTCTGTACCACCGACTCCGTATTCTGAACCAGCCGGCTCTCCGCATGGAGGGTAAGAAACTCCTCCACCGTCAGATCCATCACAAAGTTCATATTCTGAGAGAGCTGGGCCACCAACTTATCCGATGTTGAGAAGCGCCACTTTTTATCCGGTTCTTTGCTGTCCACCAGAATTCGTCTTCCCGTGGGAGTATCTCCCTGGGCCATCCACTCTATGTCAGCCAGCAGTCTGCTCTTGCCCGAGCCCGTGGGGCCTACTATGGAGATTATCTCTCCCCGGCGGATAGTCAGGCTTTCAAAGCCTTCAGGTTCTCCGGATTTATTTTTGCCCGGCAGAATTGTTATCTCCTCTGCCAGCCGGTGATTGCTCATTCCGAGAAACTCAAGCATCTGTTCGATATAACTGACTGTGCCGTTGAGAGTCTCTTCAACATCAATGGCTTTGTCTTCAAGAAATTCATCCCCCAGGCTGTTCAGGTGTTTTACCAGGGGAAGAGAGGTATCTGTTACGACTGGAATACCCAGAGATTCAAGATAGTCCGTTAGAAATGGGTACTTCTCCACCAGGTTGCTTAAAGGAGTATTCTCTATAAGGCTGCCTATCTCAGTCATCCTTCTTCTCCAGTTTAATCTTGCGGACATTCCCCATCTGAAACTCTTCGCCTATGCGGGTTTCTCCCAGACAGTAGGAGCAGAGGGCTGAGGGCATGGGAAAGCGGAGCTCTCTGCCTTTTACCGTTTCTACCCGGCTCTCCTTGTCGTAGACAAGGGTGCTCAGTTCGAAGGCGCCCTGGCCGGTAAGGCCGTTAACGTGGATAACCATGGCCCTGGGATTAACCGTGCCTACCCTGCTGGCAAAGACCTCCCGCTCCGCCTGGGAGACAATGTCTCCCTTGGTTATGACCACAATATCCGCGCTTTTCAGCATGGGACCGATCTTCTTCGGGGTGTTGATTCCGCTCAGGTTGTCTATTACGCAGACCGCACCGATCTCTTTTATATAAGGGGAACAGCGGTTGCAGAGTCCGGCGGACTCACTGATGAGCAGATCCAGCCCCTCTTTTATCCCCCATTGGGTAACCTCCTCTATATTGCTGACAAAGTAGTGGTCCGGGCAGAGGGCCCCTGAGAGTCCTTTCTGTACCGGTATACCCGCCTTTATATAGAGCTGATCGTCTTCGGTACTGAGGCAGTCAAACTTGGCTACCCCTACCTGAACTCCCTGCTGCCTCAGGGCCTCGGCTGTTTTCAGAATAACCGCGGTTTTTCCGGAAGAGGGCGGGCCGGAAACTGTTACCAGATTCATCGTACCGACTCCTCTTTTTCTGATACTTTTGTAAAGCTGTTAAAGAGAGCTTCTGCTTTTGTAATCTCCTCACTGAGGTCATGGTTTTTTATGTAATCCCAGCCCAGCCACATAACGGGACTCTTCTCGGGAAGGATATTGTCTACATCCGGATGCAGGGAGGGAAACAGCCCCTGCCGGGCAAGTATTTCCCCGATATTACTGGAGCCGAAGAAGTCCGCCGCAGGCTGCAGTTCCTCCTGACGGGCTGCCTTGGCAAGCATAAAAATAGGGCTTATTACCGCACCGTCCTCGGGCCATACAGCCTGCATGGCTCCCCCGTCCCGGACTGTTTTGGTGAAAAAGTAGGGCATAATGGTTACCGCCGGTCGTTTTCCCTGTTTTTTGTCACTCTTTACCATCTGGGAAGGATGCATTGCCTGCTGCATAACCCTGCCCAGCATGCGGATGGCATCATCGCCGTACTTCTGTCGTAGGGAGAGAAGCATGGCATTGAAGAGATCGAAGTCTCCCACAGGCAGGGATACGGAGTCGTAAAAATCTTCTGTCAGAAGCTCCTTCCAGGTTTTTGGAATTGGCCTGTTCCCGAGTTCGCCGGTGTTAACAAGAAACACCGCAGGCACCAGGGCCAGAATTGAGTAGACTCCGTCGGGGTCCCGGATATCCAGGCCTTCAAAGCTGCTGTTTTCTTTATCCCACTTAAGCAGGTCTTTGAAGGCTCCCTGCTCCCGCAATCTGCCGATTCTTTTACGGTCAAAAAAGAGGTCGAAGCCGGCGGAGATGAAGATATCCGGCAGAGTCTCTTCCGATGTTTCCCCATCCAGGTGCTCCTTTACCCATTCCGTTCCGCTGCTGGCGGCTTTCAGCTCTGCACTCAGACTCAAGCCCGAGGCTTTTTCGTATTCAGGGCTGAAGCGGCTGAACTCCTCCATAAGGGGAATACGCACCGGGCAGGGGAGAAGCCCCGCAATCTTTACCGCTTTAGAACTGCTTGTGTGTTTAATTTTGGCCAGGGTTATATCCGCAGCTCCCCTCTGGTTCTCCACTGCTTCGTTGAGAAGCCCGGTAAAAAGCTCCTCATTCAGTCCCTTGGTTTTCAGGGCATTTCTGAGGCTCAGCAGCCTGCCGTAGCCGGCCCGCTGGTTGTAGTCGGACATGCCGGGAAACCCCCGGCTGACAAAAATATCCACCGTTTCGGGATATTTTTCGGTAATAGTGAATATGGTATCGTCAAGGCTGATAAAACTCATGCTTCTCCGTCCTGTATGCTTTCTCTCTGGATTTTTGTCTATTCTGAGAATAATAGTAATATAGTGGGGAAAAAGAAACCGTAACATTGGGTACGGAACCAGAAATATTCAAACCCCGGGAATCCATCACAGGACGCCAAAGAAAACCTTGACAATTATGCTGACACCGTGCAGACTTTACCCATTAAAAACTTTTCAAGGAGAAAAAGATGCAGAACGAAAAACAGGAAAAACGAACCTACACCAAGCCTGAAGTAAAGCAGTGGGGAACAGTTACCAAGCTGACAGAAAGAGTCGGCGGTAACGGGTCATTGAATGTGATCGAGATCGTCGGTCCCCGGGGCGAGTATTAATTTACTGCTATCCGTCTGTTTACCAGGTAGACAGACGGAACTCCTTCTTTAGTTGAAAAATACCGGTTATTTTCTCATCTTAACATTGACCGCTGTAAAATTGGGGTATACACTTATTTATTGAGAATATATCTCAGGGAGAATAATATGCAGGCAAAAAAGCAATACCAGAAACCGCAGATTAAAGAGTGGGGTAGTGTAGCCGATCTTACGCAGTCAGGCATTATCGAGGCGCTTTTCGGCAGTGGAAAGGGAAGCAGCAGTGAAGGAAGCGGCGCCGGTACGGTTTCAGAAGGCGGATCGCCAATTAAAACAACCAGCAGTATTATTTAGTATCTCTGATATACTATTTTTCTATTAATCTTAACGAATAGAGGTCCCGGGCCCGTGGTAACATGGTGCCCGGTTTTTTATGTCATTTAAAGCAGTTAAACTATTCTCGACAACTACAGATTCTTCATCCCTTTTAAAACTGACCGGCGCTTCAGATGCTGCCGCTGCTCTCCGGATACTTGGAGATACTCTGAACCGGGACTCCCGGCTGAGTGATGCATATATGGTGCTTCGTTTGCACCATGATGTAGAAAAAAAAGAGCAGGAAGGAATCTATCTTTTTGGTGATTTATCTCCTGAGCGGGTTGAACTGATTGCCCGCCTGGCGACCCAGATTCCCCAGACTTTGAAAGATTCACTCTATATCAGCTACCCTGAGGCGGAAAATTTTGCGGAAGATCTTGCGGAGAAACTTATCCGGACATACGGCCGTGAGAGGCTGGCTCAGTTTGAGATTAGACCTGTTCCCCGGGGTGGATATATCGTCTGCGGCCTGCTGCTCTATGCCCTGGGGAAATTGACCGAAACCGGGAGCAGGGGAGGGGAAGCGGTAAAGCGTCCAATTCTGCTTGTGGACGATGCGGTTTTCTCGGGCTTCAGAATCCGCCAGACAGTCGAATCCATACAGAAGCAGGAGCCCCACCGGGAGGTTCATGTTGCGGTTCTGGCTGCACCGGAATCTCTTTGTAACGGTAAAGGTGGAGTTCATCAGTCTTTTCCCATTACGGCGGCCATGGAGTACCAGGACCAGGCTCCGGAGATGTACGGAGAAACCTATGCCCAGTGGAAATCGGGATGGGAGAGTAAATCAGGTGAAAAGGTTCTCTGGACAGGTCATCCAAAAACAATAGTTTTCTCCTGGAGCGAACCGGAAAGTGTCTTTATTAATTCCGTTACCGACGAAATTGAACTTGCCTTTCGCCTCTATCCTCCGCAGCGCTGTTTTAGAAACCGTTTTGAAGGAGAAGACCGGGGGACTGTTCAGCTGCATGAGGACAGCCCTTCCGGCTGGACTGCCGCCCCTGAAGTTGTGGCCGCCAGGATCGGTGAAAACCGCATTGTTGTGGCTGACTTTACCGAAAACGGAGAAGAGCAGGGAAGAGATTGTTTCCTTCTGGAAGACACAGCGGCGGATATGTGGGATATACTGCTTCGGGCAGAGAGTACCGTAAAGGCCGCGGAAGAGCTCGCGGGCCTCTACGATGCCGATCCGGAAGAGATTCGAAAGGATCTGGAGCATTTTGCCGCATCTTTGAAGGAACAGGGGCTTCTTGTACATGAATGAATCCCGTTACATGCTTTACGGAGCGCATCTCGCTTCATCCTTTCCCTTTACTTTCAATCTCCTGCCTCCGGAGGAGCCCCGGGGCGAAGTAGATCTCTCTTTTTCCGTGCTGCCCGTAAACCCGGAGTACACTCCGGAAGGGGTCCGTGCCCCGGTGGAAAACTATGAGGGGGGCCGGGTGGAGCTTTTTCTTTCCGAAACCTGCGAGACCCTCTACATAACCGGGGTCTGCGGATTTGAAATGCGGGGTAATGAGATTACCGCCCATCCTCTGCTGCCGGATATTGAATATCTTATTGAGATCTTCTTTGTGGGCAATGTTATGTCCTTCTGGCTGGAGCGGCAGGGTATTCTTATGCTGCATGCATCGGCCGTCAAGGCAGGAGACGGCTGCGTCGCTTTTATTGCAGATTCCGGCACCGGTAAAACCACCCTGGCTACCGCCTGTGTCGCAGGGGGGTATCCCCTGGTAACTGATGATATTCTGGCTTTGTCCGTGGGACCTGATGGAGTTACAGCTTTTCCGGGATTTCCCCAGATGAAGCTCTTTTCTCATCAGCTGAAAATTTTAGGGGGAAATCCGGATAATTACGGAAAAATACACCCGGGCTTCGAAAAGCTTAAAATTCCTGTAGGTTCTATAAGCCTGGCGGGCCAACGGGGGCTGAAGGTTCCGCAGCACAGTGAGCAGTTAGGATCATTCTATTCTCATAACCTACCTCTTACTGCAATCTATTTTCTCAGCCGAAACGGCTCTGATCAACCTTCTGTAACTCCTGTAGGAGCAGCAGAAGGGGTTATGTCCCTGGTTCGACATGCCTTTGCAGCGGAGCTTCTGGATGCGGTAGACCGGGGACAGAAACGTCTGGGCATGATAGGTGCCGTGGCGGCTCAGGTTCCTGTTCAGATTTTGAACATTCCCGAAGGCTATGAACGATTGCCTGATGTTATAGCGTTTCTTAATGCCGCCCCGGGCCGCTCTCAGGTGGTACGGTGAACCTTTCCGGCCGCATACTGCGCCTCAGGAAAGGGGCCGGCGTATTTTCCCGTGGTATCGGGCTGCTCTGGAAAAGCAGCCCCGGCTTAAGCCTGCTTACAGTTACTGTTATGACATTTCAGGGGATTGTCCCCCTTGTTCCCCTCTATGCGGTAAAACTCATGGTGGATACCCTGGCGGCCGGCGGCGGCTTTGCGGAGATTCTGCCGGTAATTATGCTTACCGGGGCAGCGCTCCTTTTGTCCGCCCTGTTCCGCACCGGGGGCAATTTTCTCCGTCAGGTGCAGGGGCAGGTATTAAGCGACTATATGCAGGGTGTGGTTCAACAGAAGTCGGTGGAGCTCGATCTTGCCTATTATGAGGTGCCCGAGTTTCACGACAAGCTTCACCGGGCTCAGGCGGAAGCGCCCTACCGTCCTGCCCAGATTGTAGATATTGTAACCGGCCTCATAAGCTCCGCTGTCTCCATTGCCGGTATTGCGGGGCTGCTTATTTACACTCTTCCCTGGTTTACCATTCTGCTTCTGGCAGTTTCTGCACTGCCGGTGGCTCTGGTGCTTCTCTCCTCGTCTGCCAGGATCTATGCCTGGCGAATGGAGCAGACCTCCTCGGAACGGCATGTTTTTTATCTTAACTGGCTGCTTACAGATAAAACCAATGTACGGGAAAACCGTATCAACGGTCTGCAGGACCATTTTCAGGAGAAGGCCTCTTCCTGGAGAATCAGGCTCCGCAGAGAGCTTCTGTCTCTTACCGGCCGCCGGGCGGCGGGTGAATTCTTTGCCGTTGCATTCCAGTCGCTCATTACCATTGGGCTTTTAGGATATTTTGCCTACACAAGCATTACCAGCGGAACCTCTCTGGGAAATCTTGTACTTTTCTTTCAGGCTATCCAGCGGGGCCAGCAGGCCATGTCCGATCTGCTTCGGGGCGTGGCCCGTCTGTATGAGACCAATTTATACCTGTCGGCGGTTTTTGAGTTTCTGAATCTGCCGGTGGAGGTTGAAAAGGTAAAAGAGGCGACAGGTGAGGGTAAAGCCGGCGGCGATGGACCGCTTATTGATGACAGCCGGGGTCTCTCGGTTGAATCCGTCAGTTTTCATTACCCCGGAACCGCAAACAAGGTTCTCGACAGGGTTTCACTCAAAATAGCCCCCGGCGAGTTTGTTGCCATTGTGGGAGACAACGGTGCAGGTAAAAGTACCCTTATCAACCTGCTCTGCAGGTTTTATGAACCCGATGAGGGCAGGGTCTGCCTGAACGGCACCGATCTGCGCAGCCTGGAGCCTGAGGAGTATCGTAAAAATCTGGGTGTGCTCTTTCAGGATTTTACCCACTACTACTATACCGCCGCTGAGAATATCCGCTACGGTGATATAACCAATGACAATAATTCTGCCCTGCATGAGGCGGCGGAAAAAGTCGGCGCCCATGAGTTTCTAAAGGCTTTACCCGACGGATACGGGACTGTCCTCGGCCGCTGGCTCGAAGACGGTGCGGAACTGAGCGGAGGTCAGTGGAAAAAAGTAGCTCTGGCCCGTACCGTTTTCCGGGGAGCACCCTTTACTATCCTCGATGAGCCCACCGCGGAGCTTGATCCACCCTCGGAATCAGATTTTATCGACAATATAAGGGGTATTGTGGGAGGAGGCAGTCTGCTTCTGGTAAGCCACAAGATTGCCGCTGCACGCCGGGCGGACCGAATCTATGTTATGCGGGGCGGCCGGGTAATAGAGGAGGGCTCCCACGATGAGCTTGTTCAGGCAGCCGGCTATTATGCAGGGCTCTATCATACCCAGCTGCGTCAGATAAAAGAGTCCTGATCCTCTCTTTACTTGTGCTTTTTTCCCTGTACATTTTTCTTATTCACTCAGCCCTGTAAGTCGCCGCCACAGAAAAACAAAGGGTCCGTAGATATAACTGAGAAAGAAGAAGGGAGAACTTCTTTTTATGCCGTACCGCTCCTCCTGGTACCATGCCGGGGGAAAGAGTATTTTCCTGTACCAGCTTACCCCTTTTTTTACGCTGCCCCCTATGGCAAAGGGCATAAACAGGGCAAACAGTTTCCGCCGTAAAAAAGATGCATCTCCCAGGCCCCGGTAGCAGTTGAGGTGCAGGTTGGAGAGGATCAGCTCCCGCCTGGTTAAGAGCGGTTTCAACAGTTCAGCTTTTTCAAGGATATCCGGCAGATCAAGGGCCAGAGCTGTAAGCCGGAAGGCAGTATAGGCGTAGTAGCCGATTTTCCACTCACTGCAGAGGTAGAGAAATCTTTCCATATTCACTATATTCTCCATGTCACGATTTTCCCCAAGCAGGGCGTGCAGGTCGTAAGCATGGCGAAGAATATAGGTGTTGTGGGCGGGTGAACGTTTTGTGGTGCAGTGGATGGTCAGCAGGGCAAGATTTGCTTCCGGAGACGGTATGTAACAGTCGAGGTCTTTCCGGTATCTGCGGTTTTCCCAGAAAAACTCAGCCTTGTCCAGAAACCGGTCAAGCCGTTCCAGCCGTATTCTGTCCCGTTCAAACAGTTCTGTGTGAATTTCAATATCCGCCGGTACCCGGGGCGATCTGAACTGAAACTGGTTGTTCCAGTGGAGGGTGGAAAAGGGGTCGGCAAATTCCTCTTTTGTCATGACATTACTGCCCATGTAGGTGTAGCCCCCGGCGGTCATTGCCTCAAAAACCTGACGAATTTTATCCTCCCGGATAAGGATGTCGATATCATTCATTGCCCTCAAAGGGGACGGATCCAGGGCAAAGCCTTTTATCAGCAGGAAATCAACCTGCTCTTTTTTCAGCATCTCCTTTACACCAAGAAACCCGGCTTTCAGCTGCATATTCATGGCCACCGCCGCCTGGAGGGTTCCGGTAATATCGGCTTCGGACAGTTCAATTCCAGTCTGCCGGGAAATATCCAGCAGTTTCTGGGCGGTAATACCGTGAAGTTTGTGCTTCGCCGCTAATTGAAGCAGTTTCCGGTAATCCGGATCTTCGGCTTTTATAATTGACACTGCCCTGTCGGTTCTATCCGCAGTCAGTGCGATCAGTATTTCTTCTTCTGCTGTTTTTTTCATGCCCCTTATACTACTATGGCTTCAGTATTGCTTGAAGCCCTCCCGGGGCAATGCTTTACGTTTTTGTGTTTTTCATTAGAATACAAGGGTATCATAAAAAGAAGAAGGAAGCCGATCTATGGATTTAAATACACGGATACAGCAGCGGGAAGGGGTTATTCATACCGAAGTAAACGGTGAAATGGTGCTCATGCATGTTGAACGTGGTTTCTATTTCAGTCTCAATGAAGTAGGAGCTTTTATCTGGAAGAATATTGTTAAGGCTGAATCCCTTGCAGGTCTGTGTTCCCTGGTTCAGCAGGAATTCGATGTTGCAGAAGATCAGTGCAGGGAGGATATTCTCGCCCTTGCGGAGAAACTTGGAGAAGAAGGTCTTGTGGATACGCTTGCTTAATAAAATCCGCCGCTTTTACGCGCTTCCCTCCAGGGGGAAGGCTGCGTTTCTCCAGGCGGGGATGATGCTTTTCAGCACAAGGCTGGTTCTCCGCCGATACCCTTTTCAGCAGGCCGTAAGCCGTTTAAAGCAGCAGGCGGAGAAGTCTCCAGCCGGTGGATTCGACGCAGGTGTTGTTGATACCTGCCGCTGGGTTGAAATATGGGGGAGGCTGCTTCCCGGAACCTACAACTGTCTGCCCCGGGCCTTTACTGCATATACTCTATGCCGCCGTCAGGGCTATTCTGTTGAGCTTAAAGTTGGAGTTGCCATGGGGGGGGATGAACCCTTTGAAGCCCACGCCTGGGTGGAATATGAAAACCGGATAGTAATCGGTAATCTTCCGGACCTTAGGCGCTATCATATCTTTGACAGCTTCAGTACCTATCTTAATTGATTCTCAACTGATTCTGGCCAGAATATTCCATTGACTCCCCTCCAGTCACCGGGTACCTTAAAACATATCAGTAAACCGCCCTTAGCCGGCGGCCGCGGGAAAGCAGATATGAAGCTTGTAGTGTTTGTACTGAATCGTGAAGAACTCCTTGAACAGGTACTGGAAGCATATGCGGAAGTAGGAATTTCCGGAGGAACCATCCTTGACTCCGAGGGAATGGGCCGGTTTCTAACCTATGAGGTACCCCTTTTTGCAGGATTCAAAGAGTTCATGAAAGGGAATAAACCCTATAACAAAACCATTTTTTCCGTTGTTCAGAATGAGTCCCTGGTTCCAAGGCTTCACAGTCTGCTGAATGAGATTTGCGGCGGTCTGGACAATCCCGGAACAGGAATTCTGTTTACCCTGCCTGTGGACTGGGCTGCGGGACTGGTGGAGGAGGATTGATGGCACTGCTGCACGAACTTCTTACCATTGAAGGTATAGAGTTGTCTCTGAAGTCCAGACGCAAACCGGATATTTTACGGGAACTGGTTGATATCCTCGCCCGCAGTACCGAGCTTGCAAAGCCCGATGAAATTGTGCGGGATTTGAAGAAGCGGGAAAAGATCAATACCACCGGCATCGGTTCGGGCATTGCCATTCCCCACTGTTTCACTTCCCAGGTTGCCGACACCCGCATTGTTTTCGGAAGAAGGCTTGAGGGGGCAAAATTCGATGCCGTGGATAATCAGCCGGTGGCCCTCTTTTTCCTGCTCATTGGTCCGGAAGGGGATGAAGCGGGACACCTGAAGGTTCTCAGCCGGCTCGCCCGGTACCTCCACGACCGTACCTTCTGCAATGCTCTTCTGGCGGCATCCTCAGCAGAGGAGGTAATGGCGGCTTTTATCAGCAGGGAGAGTAAATGAGGCTTGAAACCCGCTGGGCCCTGGTCCGCTTTTTCATTACCTTTTTCTCTCTTTTCGGAGGCTGGCTGCTCTTTACCTGGTCCCTGGATTCCGGTTCGCTTGTTGCCGGCGGTGTTGCAAGTCTGCTGGTTTCCCTGCTTACCTACCGGCAGTTTATTGAAGAGTCCGAAGCCGGCCGCCGGGCCCACCTTCCCCGGCCGCATATGTTTGTCGTCTTTCTGCTGGTACTCATCTTCAATATGTATGTGGCCAGTTTCAAGGTTCTTCTCAATATTCTGCGGGGACGCATAAACCCCGGAATTGTCCATTTTCGCACCCACCTTAAGACGGATATTGCCCGGGTTGCCCTGACCAGCTCCATAACCCTGACTCCCGGAACCATTACCCTGGATCTGGATGATGATCACCTGATCGTTCACTGGCTTGATGCCCGGACCAGCCATTCCCGCTATGCCGGGGATCTTATAAAAGGCACCTTTGAGAAGCTGCTGCGAAGGGTATGGCTCTGATGCTGACTTATCTGATCTATTTTCTTATTGCCTCCTCCGTTATCAGTATGATCCGCGTGGTAATCGGCCCCACCGTGGCTGACCGTATGACAGGGCTCAATCTGGTTGCCTCCCAGACCCTTGCGGTGCTGGTTATCTATTCCGTGGCAGGTAATCATGTAATCTATCTTGATGTGGCCCTGGTTTACGATATATTCGGCTTCGTCGGAATTCTTGCCCTTACCCGTTACTTCGGCGGGCAGAAAAACCGGGGAGGGGACCTGTGACTATTGCGGCGGCAATTTTTTTCGGTCTGGGAGTAATCTTTAATATTATGGGAAACATCGGAGTTCTGGTGTTTCCTGATGTATACACCCGGCTGCAGGCATCTTCCACCTGCAGTACAACCTCGGTGTTTTCCATCCTCATCGGCTGTTTTCTTATTGCCGGATGGGGTCCCATGACCGGCCGGCTTTTGGTCATTACCATATTTTTCTTTGTGACAAACCCTATTTCCGCCCATATTATTGCCCGCTTCGCCTGGCAGAACGGTATTATCCCCTGGAAGCGGGGATACCGGAAACGGCGGGAACTGGGAGGGTCGGATGGTTGAAATCCTGCTGATTCTCATGCTCATAAGCGGAGTTATCGCCCTTCAGTTGAAGGATATGCTTGCGGCTGTGCTTATGCTCGGGGTATTCAGTCTGCTCAGCTGCCTGGTCTTTTTTCTCTACCACGCTCCCGATGTAGCCCTGACGGAAGCCGCTGTGGGAACCGGGGTTGGAACCCTGGTTATGATCTGGATTGTCCACCGCACCGGCCGGAGGGATGATACATGAAACAGGGGCGGCGGCTTTTTAAATTGGTTCGGGGAGGGCTTGAGATTGCCCTGGTCCTTCTGGTGGGGCTTTTTCTTTTTACAGCCCTTTCCGGTCCTCATCCGGAGGCCAGTACCATCCGGGATTACATTGTGGCCAACGGAGAGGCGGAGACCGGAGCCCTGAATCTGGTTACCTCCATCTATCTCGGTTTCCGGGCTTTCGATACCCTGGGGGAAACTATTGTGCTTCTCCTTGCTGTTTCCGGAGTGCTCTATCTTACCGGGGGGAATCATGGAGAAGAGTGATATTCTTGATCTCGTTTCCCGGAAGCTGACCCCCTTTATGCTGCTTTTCGGTTTTTATCTTCTCGCATACGGGCATCTTTCTCCCGGCGGCGGGTTCCAGGGCGGGGTGGTCATTGCCTCGGCGGTGATTCTCATGAGCGTAAGCCGGGGGATCGATGCCGTGGAGAGACTGTATCCGTATCGGGCCCTTTCTCTAATCGAGGCTGTGGGATTTTTGTTGCTCCTTCTTATCGGCTTTGCCGGCGCCCTCTACGGTACCGGCTTTCTCGGGCTGCTTGGCGGGGCCGTTGAAGCTTCTGAGGGCCCCAGAATCTCATTGATTCTGATTTTTAACGTGATCATCGGGCTGAAGGTAGGAGCCGGTATCAGCCTTATCTGCATACGTCTGTTTCAGGATAATCGGGAGGAAGAGTGATCTGGTATCTGACCGGGGCGGTTTTTCTTGTGGGACTCTGGGGAGTTTTACGAAAACCGAACATTGTTAAGAAGGTAATGGCACTGAGCATCGCCAACAGCGGTATTATTCTTCTGTTTCTCTACTACGGGTCTTTCTCCGGTACTATTGCCCCCATTGAGGGAAGCGGTGCGGAGCACAGCGCCATGGTTGACCCCTTGCCCCAGGCGCTCATGCTGACTGCCATTGTTGTGGGAGTCTGTATTGTCGCCCTGGCCCTGGCCCTGTGCGATGCCCTTTTTCAGCGCTTTAATACCCTGGATATAAGGGAAATTGAACTACAGGCCTGGAAGATTGATGAGTGAAACACTGACTCCTCTGATTCCTCTGATGATAGCTCTCCCCATGACCGGCGGTGCCCTTGCACTGTTCGGGAAAATCTTCCCCTCCGCCGGAAGAGCCCTCTCCTTTGTTTCTATTGTTTCAATTCTTCTCCCGGGACTTATAGCTGCCCCCTTTTTACCGGAGGTGTATGAAGGCGGCAGAATAGTCTACTCCCTGGGCGGCTGGCCTGAACCATGGGGAATAAGCCTCGTGCTTGACGGCTTTGCCTGGATCTCCATTATCCTGGTTTCCCTGCTCTCTTTTTTTTCCGGACTGTTTTCTTTCGGGTCTAAAAAGTTTTCCTCCGCCTACTACCTTTTCCTGTCCCTCATGGCTGCGGGTCTTATAGGGGTGGCATTAACGGGGGATCTCTTTACCATGTTTGTCTGTTTCGAGATTGTAGCCATAGCCGCCTATATGCTTATTGTCTATGAGCAGAGCCCTGCATCCCTGGTGGCGGGATTCAAGTATCTGATTCTCAGTTCTGTGGGCATTCTCTTTTTTCTTTTCGGGGTATTTCTTATTTACCGTGAACTTGGGGTTCTTTCTCTTGATTTGATTCATAAAGCTCTTGAAAGTCCCGGAGCAGGAGTTTCCGGAAAAGCTGTCCACTTTGCTCTGGCCTCCCTCTGTGTCGGTATCGGAGTCCGTACCGCCTTCATTCCCTTTCATACCTGGCTGCCGGAAGCCCATGCCTTTGCTCCCCATCCGGTTTCTGCTCTCCTTTCCGGGGTGCTGATAAAAATATCATTCTTTGCCATGGTGCGTATTCTCGTTGCCTTTAACGGCGACTACCTCTATTCCCTGCTGCTCTGGATTGGTGCCCTTACGGCCCTTGCGGCGGTGCTCTATGCCCTGGCTCAGTCCGATGCCAAACGGCTGCTTGCATTTCACTCCGTCTCGCAGATGGGCTATATCCTGGCGGTATTCGGTACCGGTACTGCTGCCGGCTTCAGTGCCTCGGTGTTTCATGCGGTAAATCATGCCCTGTTTAAAAGCCTGCTGTTTCTCACCGTAGGTATGGCGGTTGAGCGTGGAAAAAGCAGAAACCTGTATGTCATTCGCCCTCTGGGAAGGGAGATACCCCTGGCGGCGATCACCTTCTTTGTCGCGGCAGCCTCCATTGCCGGAATGCCACCCTTCAACGGATATGCCAGCAAGGCCTTTATCAGCTATGCCATGAAAGGATCCCCCGCCTATTACCTTATATGGCTTACCGGTTTTATGACGGTGGCAAGCTTTATCAAGCTGAGCAGGATTTATCTGCCTTCACCTTCGATGTCAGTGGATCTGAGGGAAACAGAGTCCGCTTCTAAAGCTGTTCTGGAAGGCATTACCCTGTTTTTCCTTGCTGTTCTCTGTATTGCTGCAGGAGTTTTCGGCAGCACCGTCAGCCGGATTATTGCCTTCCTGATTGAGCCGGGAAAGGTCTCTTCCGCTCCCTCTCTCTGGAGTCTGAATAAGCTTTCAACGGTTCTGTACCTGATTCCTGCGGGGATACTCATATTTCTGGGACTTAAAACAGGAGCGGGGAAGGCTTATGCAGCAACGGTGCGCAAAATGATGCCCAATCTGCATACGGTGCTGGTGTTTTTCTTCAGCGGCCTGCTGATATTCGGTTTTGCCGCCTACTAGAAAAAGCTTGCTCTTTCCTGCGCTTATTTTATACTTGTTTATGTGGATGTACTCTTTGGTTTAAGACCGGCGGCTCTTCGGCTGCTTCTACTTGTTTTTCTTGGTTCAGTCCTTTCTGCAGTGCCTCTTCCCGAAAATCTCCGTTTTGACTCTCTCACAACCAGCGATGGTCTTGCCAGTTCATCGGTCTCTAAAATCGGGCAGGATAATAACGGCTTTCTCTGGTTTGCCACCCAGGCAGGATTAAACCGGTACGACGGCTATGATTTTACCCTGTATGAACACGATCCCTTCAACCGCAATACTCTCTCCCATAACCTTATTCAGACTATGTATATCGAGGATGACGGTATTATCTGGCTCGGGACCTATGGCGGGCTCAACCGTCTTGATCCGGATACCGGAGAGTTTACCGTCTATGCCAGAGATGATGACGATCCCTCCTCCCTGAGCCACAATGTGGTTGTTTCCATTGTGCGGGATGCAGAAGGGCGGCTCTGGGCGGGCACCCTGGACGGGCTCAACTGTCTGGATGAAGAGGCCGGTACATTCCGCCGCTATTTTGCGGAAGAAGATGTGGAGGGAACCCTTCCAAACAGTGTTATCCGAACTCTGTTTGTGGATGATCAGGGAGTATTATGGGCCGGCACCTATGCAGGGCTCTGCCGGTATAATCCCTCTGAGGATGATAGCTTTACCGTTTATGCCGAATCCCTTCCGTCTCCCTATGTGATGAGCATTGTCCAGGATCCCCGGGATTCAGGGGCTCTCTATCTTGGATTCTGGGGAGGAGGTGTGAGCCGTTTTGATACCCGCAGCGGCGGGGTAAAAACATTTGAGCTCCCCTATAAGGATGTGTATCAGGTTTTTGTTGATTCCAGGGGGCGTCTCTGGGCAGGAACCTGGGGCGGCGGGCTTATCGTTCTCGATCCGGATACGGGAAAAACTGAACACATAACCGAATCGACTCCCCTTACCGGTGACGGGCTGAAGCATGATGTGGTTTACTCCATTTTTGAGGATGCCTCGGGGATTCTCTGGATAGGAACCAACGGCGGCGGCATAAGCAAGTATGTGGAGTGGAAAAACCGCTATGAGTTTCTGGTCAACGATCCTGCCGACCCGGAGTCACTGCCTCCCGGCAAAGTTGAAGCGGTTCTCCAGAATGAAGACGGATCTGTCTGGATCGGTGTCTACTCCGGGGGACTCCACCTCTGGCATCCGGATTCTGGCGTCATGGAACATTACCGTTACTCACAGGAAGATGAAACAAGTCTCAGTAACGATATTGTAAATACGATCTACCGCGACCATGGGGGAGAGCTGTGGATCGGCACCAACGACGGACTCAACCGCTACCGGAAGGAGACCGACGACTTTCAGCGTATCTATCCCGGGGATCCTGATTTTCCGATTCCCGAGGGAACAATCTTTTCCATCCTTGAAGATTCCCGGGGTCAGCTGTGGTTCGGCACAAACAGTGCCGGCGCTGTTGCCGTAAACAGAAAGACCGGACAGGTTCTCTCATTCTCCTCGGATGAGGATGCGGTCTACCGTATTTCAGATAATCTTGTCCGGGTCATTATTGAGGATTCTGCCGGCAGCATATGGCTGGGCACCAACCGGGGTCTTAACTCCTATGATCCTGAAGGGGGAAGAATTACTTCCCATCTGCATCAGCATATGGATACCCGCACACTCAGTGACGCAAATATCCGGGCACTTTTTGAGGATTCAAAAGGCAGAATCTGGGCCGGGACAACCGGCGGGCTGAATCTCTATCATTCCGGGACAGGGGATTTCAGTTATATCAGCCGCCGGGATGGTCTGGTAAGTAATTTTATTACCGGAATCCTCGAATACCGCCCGGGAGAGCTCTGGCTGAGTACCAACCGGGGGATATCGGTCTTTGAGCCGGATTCGGGAAGTATTCGCTCCATTAAAAGCACCAACGGGCTCTACACCGATGAGCTTACCAACGGGTTTGCCAAAGGGCGGGAAGGCGAAGTTTTTGTGGGTGGTATAAATGGTGTTACCGTTGTAACCAACCCCAAAGAGGGCGGCTCCGGATATGTGCCTCCTGTGGTTATTGTTGGGCTGGAGGTCATGGGGCGAAAAATTGATCCAGCTCCATTTACGGTCATCAAATCAGGAAAAAGACAGGAGCTGCGGCTTTCCCATACAGACCGGTTTTTCTCTGTGGAGTTTTCCGCTCTGGATTATTCTGCTCCCGAGCATAATGTCTACGCCTACCGTCTTGAGGGTTTCGATGACCAGTGGATTAATCTTGATCAGCGTGAACCCCTGCGCTACACAAACCTTGACCCGGGTCTGTATACCCTGCGGGTTACAGGAGCGGGAAGTCAGGGCAACTGGAACCGTGAGGGGATCTCCCTTTCTGTGCGGGTTCTTCCCCCATGGTACTGGTCTCTTCCTGCGAAAATTGTGTATCAGGTTCTTCTTGTGCTGCTTGTGCTTATGTTCGTTTATTTTAACAGCCGTAAGGCTCTGCTGGCAGAAGCAAAGCTGGTCGAGCAGGAACAGCGGGCCGAAGAGCTGGACCGGAAGGTTATTGAACGCACCCGGGAGATTGAGGAGGCCAGGCTGGCAGCGGAGGAGGCTAACCGGGCCAAAGGGCTGTTTATGGCCAATATGAGCCATGAAATCCGCACTCCCCTTACCGGGATTTTCGGTATGCTCTCCATGCTGGGAGGAACCCGGCTGAGCGGTGAGCAGCGATCCTATATTGAACAGTCAAAAACTGCGGTTAACAGCCTTAACCGCCTGGTGAATGATCTTCTGGATTTTGAGAGTCTTCAAGCTGGATCTCTGCAGCTGGTAAGTGAACCGTTTCAGCTCACCTCGGTTATGGATTACCTGAATCGAGTATTTTTGAGTCTTGCGGAAGAAAAAGGACTGACCTACCGCTATCGTTCAGAGCTGAAAAGTCTGCCGGATAAGGTACTGGGAGACGAGGGACGGCTCATCCAGATTGTTGCCAATCTTCTCAGCAATGCGGTCAAATATACCGAACAGGGCGGTATTGAGCTCATTCTGAAAGATGACATCACTGATATGTACTGTATTGAGGTTATAGATACCGGTGTGGGGATTCCTGAGCAGGATGCGGAGAGAATTTTTGACAGTTTTCTGCAGCTGGACTCGGGGTACACCAAAAAAACCCGCGGTGTCGGCCTTGGTCTGGCAATTGTAAAGCAGCTGGTGGAGAGTATGCATGGGAGCATTAAGGTTGCCAGTAAACCCGAAGAAGGGACCCGCTTTACTCTGCTTATTCCCCTTGCCCCGGCTCCCGAACAGCCAGCTGCAGAGCCACTGGAAGCAGAAGAGCCGCCCCGGCTTGAAAATCTTTCCTACACGGTACTCCTGTGTGAGGATGAGGCTATAAACCGGCTCTATCTACGCAGCCTCCTGGTGTCAAAAGGCTTTGATATAGATACTGCGGTAAATGGTCAGGAAGCATTTGAAGCGGCTACCCGGAAATCATACGGTCTGATACTCATGGATCTGAGTATGCCGAAAATGAGCGGGATAGAGGCAGCCCGGGCTATCCGGGAGTATGAGGAGCAGCATGGGACTTCACCGGTTACTATAATTGCTCTAACCGCCCATACTTTCCCTGAAGACATACAACGCTGCTATGATGCCGGGATGAATGACTTTATTGCAAAACCGGTAAACGAGAAGTCCCTGTTCGGCTGTCTTAATCGATATTTGCAGAAGCCATAAAGAGAGCTTTAAACATAGTAAGCAAGAATAACGAATACCGGCAGACTCACTGCGGCTCCCAGGTAGGAGATGATGATTCCGTTGCCGGAGTAGGCCAGCTGTTCCGGCCGTCCATAGTTCTGGATGGCAACCATAATGTTGGTGGCAGGGGGCACTGCGGCCTCAATTACCAGAAAAAGCTGCAGCCAGCGCCAGGTGTTGCTGATATCAATGCCGGCTCCCGGAAACAGGGCAGGCCCCTTGAAAACCAGTCTGAGTACAACAAACACAATCAGAACCGTCAGGGGGTAGAGAACCTGACGGTAGAGTAGAAAGGGGAGAAACTCTTTATGGTCTTTGAGGTTGCCCCTGGGGACTCCAGCAAGGATCCCGCCGAGTATAATCATGATGGCATCCATGGCAAAGCGGGAATATTTTTCCACAGGAGCGGCAATTATCCGGGGGATGTAGTCGTAAAGGCCCGTTGAAGCCAGAAGAATACCCATAAGTATTCCATAGAAAGGAACGCTGAAGCGGAAGTTCATCTGAAAGGGCTCGCCCGGTTTGTGTTTAATTACGTTCACCGCCAGGCTCCAGAAGATCAGCTGGTAGGCCATTATGTAGGTAAACAGGTAAATCAGCATTTCCGGCGGGGCAATGGCCTCAAAAATAGGCAGGGGTACGTATCCCAGATTGTGAACCGCAAAGAGCAGCATAAACTCGGTTTTATGGTCATCCGCCAGGGAGGAAAAGATCTTAGTGTATTTCAAAAGACCCCGGATGATCATGTACTGAACAAACAGGGTAAGGGTGCACATAACAAAAAAGATGGGCATCCAATAGGCGCCTTTGCTGAAGGCGGCATCCCAGGTCATTCCATAGCGGGTAATGTAATAGGACGGAAAAAGAAAATTCAGGGTGAGCATGGAGGCAACAGGCAGGAATTTCTTGCGGATTTTTTCAGATCTGAAAATCAGGTACCCCGTAAGGACAAGGCCGATAAGACGTATAAAGGCAGCGAGCATGATGTCTCCGTTTTCTGCAGCAACAGGTTTTGTATACACTATATCTTATGCCCGTATATGGCAACCTGAGGCTTAAGGAAATTATCGGCTTTTTAGAAATTACCCTCCATGATACCATTGGCCCATGAAAATAAAATCTCCCGGAGAGTGGGAGCTCCTTGCCCGGGGAAGAACAGCAGATATTTTTAAGGTTTCTGATACCGAAGCGGTAAAGCTGTTTCTCCCCGGATACAGTCTTGTGGCGGCTACCGAAGAGTATGAACGTTCTGTTTTTATCAACCGGGTCTACGACAAGTCTGTTGCCATGCAGCCGCCGGGCCAGCATCAGGGGAGAATCAGTATTTCCATGGATTTTATCCGGGGAAGATCGCTATGCGAAGATATCCGGCTGATTAATGCCGGGGAAGTAGGCTTGAGTCTGGGAATGATGCATCGCAATCTGCACATTCGTCCCTCGGAAGGGCTGCCGGATGCCCACCGTATATATAAGCCTGTAATAGAGGAATGCAGGGGCATCCCGGAAAAGATAAAAAAGAATATGCTCCTTTTTGTTATGAAAAGCCGTAATGACAGGCTGTGCCATGGGGCTTTTCATCCCGGTCACATCCTGCAGGGACAGAACGGCCTGATTCTTATTGACTGGAAACAGGCTTTTGCCGGAGATCCTCTTGCAGATATTGCAGCATCCCTGTCTGCAATCAACACCCGTATCTTTCCCCGGATTCTGACAAGTTTTCTGTTCCGGTACAAGCTGGCGGACAGCTACCTGAAGGGCTACTTCGGCCGGGAACCAGTTCCGTTGGAGAATATTCACCGCTGGCAGGTTTTGAACAGGATCCTTGAAAAGAGCAGAAAGAAGGAACCTGGAGGCTCTTCTTTCTTGGGTCTCTTTGACCTTCGGCTTCACTGGAGGATGAAAACACTTTTCCGGTGATATTCCGGGGAGGTGGTTTCGACTCTTCAATCCAGACAATTTTATTTGCCCTCACCTTAAGCCTCTGGTATGGTTAGAGGTACAGGAAATATGCAAAAGGAGATTTGTCATGCTGAGAAGACCTTTAGGAAAATCCGGGATAGATGCATCGGTTGTTGCCTTCGGCGCCTGGGCTATAGGCGGCTGGAAGTGGGGCGGTTCCGACGACAACGAAGCCGTTCGGGCTATACATGCAGCAATTGAGGCAGGAATCGATTTTATAGATACAGCTCCTATTTACGGCTTCGGCCACTCCGAGGAGGTTGTGGGCAGAGCAATTGCCGACCGCCGGGACAAGGTTGTGCTTGCCAGTAAGTGCGGTATGCGCTGGGACGAGAAGGTGGGGCGCTACTTTTTCTCCCATCAGATGGATACTCCCGCTGGACCGAAACCGGTGGATATTCACATTTTCCTGGATCCTGAATCGGTCCGTAACGAGATTGAAATAAGCCTGAAGCGTCTGCAGACCGACTGTATCGACCTTATGCAGACCCACTGGCAGGAACGGCTCAACACACCAATCGAAGACACCATGGCTATGCTTCTGAAAATGAAGGACCAGGGAAAGATCCGGGCAATCGGTGTCTGCAATGCAAGTCCGGAAGAGATGAAGGCTTATGGGGCTGTCGGGCCCCTTGCATCGGATCAGGAGAAATTCTCCATGCTGGATATGCCCCATGCTGCGGAACAGCGCGGTTTTGCCGAAAAGGAGGGCCTTGCATTTCTCGCTTACAGTCCCATCGGACAGGGCCTGCTTACCGGCAAGGTGGGGCCGGATCGGGAGTTCAACCCCGGGGATCAGCGGCTTGATAATCCCCGCTTCAGCATTGAAAACAGGAAAAAGATTCTGTCTATGCTGGATGAATTCAGTCCGGTGGCGGAAGCTCATAAGGTGAATCTGGCCCAGCTTGCCATCGCCTGGACCTTTCATCAGCCAGGATGTACCCATGTACTTGCGGGAGCGCGGAATGTTGATCAGGTAACAGAAAATGCCAAGGCCGGTGATGTTCGCCTGTCTGAAGAAGATCTCAAACTGATGGACGATGTCCTTTCCCGGCATCTTCCGGGACTGGCATGAACGAGGCAGTTTCCAGGCTCTTTATGGATCTCGGTTTCTCCGGGATCCATGCTTCAGTTCTGAGCGTCCTCTCGTTATCTCTACTTCTCCTGCTGGCCAGTGTTCTGATAAATGCGGTAATCAGGCTGATTCTGAAAAAGGTTGTTTCGCGGATTGTACGCAGAACATCCACCCGCTGGGATGATATTATTGTGGAGCAGGGGGTTCTTTCCCGGGCAACCCGCATTATCCCGGCGCTGCTGATCTATCTTTTTATTCCGCCGATTTTCAGTTCCCTTCCCTCAATAAGTATCATCCTGCAGCGCTTTGTGCTGGCATATATTACCGGGGTCTGTATTCTGGTTATCAACTCCCTGCTGAGTGCAGTCAATGTTATCTACAAAACCTATGAAATTTCCAAAAGCAGGCCCATAAAAGGCTATCTTCAGGTACTGAAAATATTTGTGGTGATTGTCGGAATTGTTCTTATTATCACCACCCTTGCTGACCGGTCGCCCCTTGGTATTCTCTCCGGAATAGGTGCCATGAGTGCCATAATTCTTCTGGTCTTCAAGGACGCCATTATGGGCCTTGTTGCTTCCATTCAGCTCACCGGCAACGATATGATTCGCATCGGGGACTGGATAACCGTGCCTGCCTATGGAGCCGACGGGGATGTCCTTGATCTTACCCTGCAGACAGTGACGGTGCAGAACTTCGACAAGACCATTGTCTCTGTGCCTATTTACAGTCTGGTTTCCAACTCTTTCCGCAACTGGCGGGGAATGAGCGAATCCGGCGGCAGGCGTATCAAGCGCAGTATCAATCTGGATATGAACAGCATCAAGTTCTGCACACAGGAAATGACAGAACGCTTCCGCCGTATAGATGTATTGGGCGACTACATCGACAGCAAGCTGAAAGAGATTGATGAGGAGAACCGCAGCAGAAAGGCCAACACCTCGGAGATGATCAACGGCCGCAGAATGACCAACGTGGGAATCTTCCGCGCCTATATAAGTGCCTACCTGCGGGAGCATCCCAAAATCCATAATGACATGACCTTCCTGGTGCGTCAGCTACAGCCCACCGACAAGGGCCTTCCCCTGGAGATCTACGTATTCAGCAATGACCAGGTATGGGCCAATTACGAGAGCCTTCAGGCGGATATCTTTGATCACCTTCTGGCTTCGATTTCGTTCTTTGAGCTGGCGGTTTATCAGTCGCCGTCCAGCATGGATGTACGGATGCTGAAGGCTTAGGAAAATGGACGAAGGAGAGTTTTTCTTGCTCTGCTTATATATCCATGATATTGTGCTTGATACAGCTTATGAAAGCGCTTTCTTCAGGCTTTTCGCTTATAAAGCCTGCTGCTTGAGGAGGAAAAATGAAAGCAATACAGATAGAGAAACCCGGGGTAATTAATATTGTTGATATCCCTTACTGTGGAGATGCCGAAGCCGGTGAAGTAGTTGTAAAGATAAAGACCGCAGGGATCTGCGGATCCGACCTGCACATATTCGACGGCAGTTCCGGGTTCGCAATCTACCCCAACATTATGGGCCACGAGCTTGCCGGTGAAATCCACGAGGTAGGCAGCGGTGTTGAAGGCTTTAAGAAGGGCGACCGGGTGGCGATTAATAATGTACTCTCCTGCGGAGAGTGCTATGCCTGCCGCAAGGGCCGTCCCAATGTCTGCAAAAACGTAAAGGTTCTTGGTGTTCATACCGCCGGAGGATTTCAGGAATATTTACGTATAAGTGCAAAGAATGTTTACGTACTGCCGGAGACCCTCTCCTGGGAGCACGCAGCCCTTATTGAGCCATACAGCATCGCTTCCCAGTCCCTTATGCGGGGCAGGATTGAAGACGGCGATACTATTCTTATCTGCGGTGCCGGACCCATCGGTCTTATGGTGCTGCAGGCGGCCAAGCTTTACAATGTAAAGGTGGCAATTCTGGATATTGTTGATTCCCGTCTGGAGATTGCCAAAAATCTCGGAGCCGACCTGGTTATTAACGCAAAAACCATGGATGCAGAGAAGGAGATAAAGGATTTTACCGACGGTGAGGGTGCTTCCCTTCTGTTCGAGGCTACGGGTAACACAAAAGTGCTGGAGCTGTGTATAAGCAAGTATGCCTCCCAGGCTGCACGGCTGGTGCTGCTGGGATTCTCTTCTAATCCCGCATCCATTCCTCCCATCGAAATTATGCGCCGGGAGCTGGAAGTTATCGGAACCCGCCTGAATAACGGACGTATGCCCGAAGCCATCAGCTGGCTTGCGGAAGGCAAGATCGATCCCCAGCCCATGATTACCGCAGTCTATCCCTTTGAGAAGACCCTGGAAGCCTTCAAGTTTGTTTCCGAGAATGCTGAGAAAACCTGCAAGGTTCTGCTGGAGTTTTAAAGCAGTGGTCATCTTTATGAACTACTCTTTAATTCACAGTTTATCTGCCGCCCGTATCTTTTTGCCGGGCGAAAAGAGTACGTGTTAAGTGAGGCCGGTTTATGAAGATGACCCTCCGATGGTTCGGAGCAAACCACGACAGTGTACCACTGAAACATATTCGCCAGATTCCCGGAGTACGCGGGGTGGTAACCTCCCTTCCGGATATCCCGGTTGGGGAGGTCTGGCCTGTAGAAGATATCCGTGCGGTGAAGCAGCAGGTAGAGGCTGCGGCGCTTACCGTTGAAGGTATTGAAAGCGTAAATATCCACGAGGATATCAAACTCGGCCGTTCCGGCCGGGACAGGGCCATAGAGAATTACATAAAAACCATGGAGCATCTCTCCTCTGAGGGAATCCGGCTGATCTGCTATAACTTTATGCCCGTATTTGACTGGACCAGGTCCGATCTGGCAAAGGCTCTGGAGGATGACTCCACGGTACTCTCTTACGAAGCTGATCTGGTTGAAACAGCAGATCCCATGGGCATGCTGGCCCTTATGGAGAAGAAGGCGGAAGGTTTTTCACTGCCTGGCTGGGAGCCTGAGCGGCTTGCACTGCTTGAAGAGCTTTTTGCTGCCTACAAAGGTTTTACCGAAGACCGTCTTTTTGAAAACCTCAAGTACTTTCTTGATGCGATTATTCCTGCATGTGAAAAGTACGGTGTAAAGATGGCCCTTCATCCGGATGATCCTCCCTGGCCGGTCTTCGGGCTTCAGCGTATTGTTACCTCCGAAGAGAAGATTGCCCGGCTGCTCTCCATGTCCGACAGCCCCTGGAGTGGGCTGACCTTCTGTACCGGCTCTCTCGGAGCCAACCGGGAAAATGATCTGCCCGCCATGATCCGACGCTTCGGCAGCCGCATTCATTTCGGTCATATCCGTAATGTGCACTACCGGGATGAGAGGGGAAAGCGGGATTTTGACGAAGCCGCCCATCTCTCTTCAGAGGGCTCCCTGGATATGTATGAGATTCTCAAGGCTTTTCATGATATTCACTTTGCTGGAATTATCCGCCCCGACCATGGAAGAATGATCTGGGGAGAGACGGCCCGGCCCGGCTACGGTCTTTATGACCGGGCTATGGGAGTAGCCTATATGCTCGGCATCTGGGAATCCCTGGAGAAGTCCCGTCAGGATTGATTTTAAATACCTAATAGCAGACAAGGAGCAGGCAGATGAAACTTACCCTTACAGGAATAAACACAGACAAAGAACAGTGGGCTGCCGGCGGGTATCTTCTGCCTCAGCATGATATTGCTGCCGCCAATAAGAAAACCCTGGTGTCGCCGGTCTGGGTGCATTTCGGTTCGGGAAATATCTCCCGGGGCTACCTTGCCCGCCTGCAGCAGGATCTTCTGAATGAAGGCCATACCGACCGGGGAATGATTATCTGTTCCAGCTGGGACGAAGAGGTTGTAGACAGGGCCTTCCGTCCCCACGATAATCTTGTTCTTTCTGTCATGCTCCATGCCGACGGCAGTGTAGACAAACAGGTGCTCGCCAGTGTGGCAGCCTTTATAAAAACCAACTCCGAACTGGATCAGCTGGTCCGGTTCTTTGAAAACTCCTCCCTGCAGATGGCGAGTCTCGCCGCCACTGAAAAGGCCTACTCCCTGCTTGGCCCGGACGGCGAATATGCTCCGGCGGTGAAATCCGCTCTTGATGCGCCTCCCGAACAGCCCTCACATTTAATGGTGCTGCTATCTTTTCTGCTGTATCGCCGTTATACCGCAGGGGCAGCCCCTATTGCCATGGTGAGTATGGATAATTTCTCCCATAACGGACTGCAGCTGCAGAAGGCGGTAACAGAAATTGCCGGCCAATGGGTGGAAAGCGGCAGCGTTGACAAGGGTTTTCTTGAGTATATTCAGGATCCGGAGCAGGTCTCCTTTCCCTGGTCCATGATCGACAAGATTGTACCCAAGCCCTCGGAGCAGGTGCGGGAAATCCTTTTAAAAGACGGCTATGAGAGCGGAGATATAATCGAGACCGCCAAGGGCTCAAAGGCAACCACTTTCGTGAATCTAGAAGCCTCGGAGTATCTGGTAATTGAGGATAGCTTTCCCAACGGCAGGCCGCCTCTGGAAAAAGCAGGGGTGCTGTTTACCAAACGGGAGACCGTGGACAAGGTTGAAACCATGAAGGTCTGCACCTGCCTGAATCCCCTGCATACCACCCTTGCGGTGTTCGGCTGCCTTTTAGGGTATGACAGAATCTATGAAGAGATGAAGAATCCCCTGCTGGTGCGCTTTATCGAGAAGCTTGGTTACGGCGAGGGGCTGCCGGTGGCTGAACATCCGGGGATAATTGAGCCGGAGGATTTTATCCGCGAGGTACTTGAAGAACGGCTGCCCAACCCGTATGTGCCGGACATGCCCCAGCGGATAGCCTGGGATACATCCCAGAAGGTTCCCGTCCGTTTCGGAGTCACCTTAAAAGCCTATGCAAAGAAAGGACCGGAAGCCCTTGCAGGGCTTACTGCAGTGCCGCTTTTTATCGCAGGCTGGCTGCGCTATCTGGTAGGCATTGACGATGAAGGAAAGCCATTTGAAATAAGTCCGGACCCCCTGGGGCCGTCATTGCAGGCAAAGCTTGCCGGAATCAGCCTGGGCGATACCGGACCTTTCGGATCTCAGCTTTCAGCGATTCTTTCGGATGCGAAGATTTTCGGGATTGATCTGGTTGAGCATGGTCTGGCGGATAAGATTGAGGGGATCTTTACCGAAATGCTCGCCGGTCCGGGAGCTATTTCAGCGGTTCTGGAAAAGTATCTGAAGTAATACATTTAACCATCGTTAACCGTATACCCATGCCTGAAAAGGCTTTTTGCAGGTATGAGCTATTCTCAGTTGATAGAATTTGCCTCTTTTGTAGACAATCAGGTGACATTGCGTTACTTTATAGGTGAGGTATCGCTATGAGATTCATTACTGTCCGCGATTTACGCACCACCCCGGCAAAAATCTGGAAAGACCTTCCGGAAGAGCAGGAGATGATAATTACCAATAACGGTAAACCCATCGCCCTTATGACACCCCTAGATGATACCAATTTGGAAGAAACCCTCTCTGCGGTCCGGCAAGCCCGCGCAGTTAATGCAGTACGGCAGATGCAGATGCACTCTATTAAGAGCGGCGCGGGTAATATGAGTGATGGAGATATCGCTGCGGAGATAGCAGAGTATCGGGCAGGTAAAAAGTCCTGATGACGATTGACCTGGATACCAATGTCCTTGTTTCGGGACTGCTCAATCCTTCAGGTTCTCCTGCTGCGATTCTCAGCCTGGTTTTAAATGGAAGTGTAAAACTTGCTGTGGACAACCGCATATTGCTTGAATACACAGAAGTACTGCAACGACCGAAGTTCGGTTTTAAAAAGGAGTGGATACAATCCCTGCTTGATTTTATTCAGCATGAATCGCTGTTTGTAACAGCAGCTCCTTTGGCCGAAACTTTTCCGGACGAGGATGACCGTGCCTTCTATGAAGTCGCAATATCGGGATCAGCTGAAAAACTTGTTACTGGAAATTCCAAACACTTTCCTGCATCAGACATGATTGTATCTCCAGCAGAGTTCCTGCATTTCTATTTACAGATCACCTGAAAAATCATGATTTGCTGATTGTTCTCCTGCATTGAAATCGAAATTCCTTCTTTTTGACCCGATCAGGTACCATAATCGGGTCATATAATGACCTGATTGGCTCTTTTCGGAGCATCTCCCTCCTGAATTATTGGTCGGACCAGAATTTGTTGGACAAGTTCGCCTATCGGGTGTTTAATTATATAAAGGCTGCCCTAAAAATATCATACTTTCCCCATAGCCAAAGATGACCATGGAGATTATCTCGCCGATTTATTTGGGGGGAAAAGCTGTTATTAAGGCACCTATCAACATCACGTAAGTGATAGTAAAAATCAATTTCAGGAGGACGATTATGACTGCAGTAATGATAATGATAGTCGCTTTCGTTGGCTACATTGTCGCCTACCGTCTGTACGGAGAGTTCATCGGCAAGAAAGTTTTCAAGCTTTCCAATGCCAATACTACTCCTGCAGAGGAGTTCCAGGACGGCGTCGATTATGTGCCTACAAAAAAGGGCATCATTTTCGGACATCACTTTACGTCTATTGCCGGTACAGGTCCGATTGTGGGGCCCGCTATCGGGGTAATCTGGGGATGGCTCCCTGCTCTTATCTGGGTTGTGGTCGGCTCCATTGTTATGGGTGCGGTACACGATTTCTCAGCCCTGGTAATGTCTCTGCGCAATCAGGGAAAGTCTATTTCGGAGATTGCTGCGAAGTATATCAGTAAGCGTATCCGGGCAGCCTTCTTTCTGATTGTTTTTATCGAGCTGTGGCTGTTCCTGGCAATACTGGGAATGATAATAGCCGTAATTTTTCATATGTATCCCGAATCGGTATTTCCGGTATGGATGGAAATTCCCATAGCCATCGCCCTTGGATATGCAATCTACAAAAAGAATACCCATGTGGTGAGGACCACTGTAATTGCTGTTACTGCCATGTATGTTACGGTAGTTCTTGGCCATTTTGTTCCCCTCGATATGCCGAATATTGGCGCCATGCCTGCCACCGGAACCTGGACCATCATTCTTTTTGTCTATGCTTTTATCGCCTCGACTCTGCCGGTTACAACCCTGCTGCAGCCCCGGGATTATATAAATGCCTGGCAGCTGTTTATCGCCATGGGGCTGCTGGTTGTGGGAGTGGTGATCTCTGCATTCAGCGGTCTTAAAGTGGTTGCTCCAGCGGTACAGCTGACGCCCAAGGATTCACCTTCTATGTGGCCTTTCCTCTTTATAACCATCGCCTGTGGTGCAATATCCGGCTTTCATGCGGTGGTATCTTCCGGAACTACAGCAAAGCAGGTATCCCGTGAAGAAGATGCTCAGTTTGTAGGGTATGGATCCATGCTGATGGAAGGGGCACTTTCGGTACTGGTTATTGTAGCTACTGCTGCAGGTATCGGTCTTGCGGCTCGGGGTGAGACAGCCGCTGTAACCGGTGTTGCCAAGTGGACTGAACATTACGCCTCCTGGGGTGCCGCTGCCGGTTTAGGCGCCAAGGTAGGCGCCTTTGTGGAAGGGTCGGCAAACATGATCAGCTTCCTGGGTATTCCAAAATATCTGGGCCTGATAATCATGGGAGTTTTTGTTGCCTCCTTTGCCGGTACTTCTCTGGATACCACAACCCGTCTGCAGCGCTATGTTATTCAGGAACTCCTGGGAGCCAACAGGGTAGGTGCAGCGGACAGGAAGAATTTCTTTACCAACAAGTACGGTGCTACAATCCTTGCCCTGATTACTGCAGGACTGTTAGCTTTCTCATCCGGTGTGGACGGAAAAGGCGCGCTGACCCTCTGGCCGCTTTTTGGTGCAAATAATCAGACCCTGGCTGCTCTGGCGCTGTTTACTGCTTCGGTTTATCTGAAGAACAGAGGCAGTAAAGGTTATTTTTACACCCTGCTTCCTGCCTGTTTCATGCTGATAATGACCCTCTGGGCTCTTGTCAGCAATGAAATGAGCTATATAACCGGCGGAAATGTTCTTCTGGGAATAATAAACTTTGTGATTATTGCCATAGTACTCTTTGTTTCGGTTGAGAGCTTCAATGCTCTGTTCAAGTCCAGTGGAGCCGAGGGGCACGCCCTGGCGTAAGCCTTATACCATGCCTGTCTCTGCGGGGGCAGGCATATCTAACAAGTTAAACAAGGATGGCCTGCCATGGTTGAAAACATAAAAAATCTCAAACGGGCTGCCTGGATTACTGTTGTTCTGCTTCTTGCCGTTATGGCAGGTTCTCACTTTGCAGGAAGCCGGAACGTTTTTTCTCTGCATGCAGGCAGGTTCAACTCTTTTGCAGGACTTATGGGTACGGTTATTTTTTCTGTTGCCCTGCCGATTATTATTCGGCTCATTTTTTGCAGGAAAAAAGAGCAGCAGCGGGGACTGTCATTCAGAGAATTCCGGCTATTCAAGCTCTTATCCCTTGGTTCAGTCTGCCTGGGAAGTATATTTGCCGCATGGTCTCTGCTGATCCCTGTTTTTCGTTATCACCTCTATTTGTCGGTTCTTGCGGCACTTTACGGTATTTATTCGGTTCTGCCTTTCCAGCGGAGCCTCGTCTACGATCTGAAGATCTACGGAGTCTCCGATGAAGTTAACTGAACTGCTGTCTGCCATTGCAGGATTCTTCCGGGGATTCGGTATGGCCATGCAGCATAAGGCGACAAATCAGCTGGCCTATGAAGCGGCGGAGATGGAACATTCCATGGCACTGATGCTGTTCGGCAGCTTTACCGGTCTTCCTGCTCCGCCGGTCCCCTTGGTTCTGGAACTGCTCCCTGTGATGGGTGATGATCTGGAACGGCTGCTTGTCAGAGCGTCACAGACCGGAAACGGCCTGAGCGAGCTGGCCAGTGTTATGGGGGAACCCTGATGTGCCGGGTTGAACTGTTTATCGGGAAAGGCGGAGTGGGGAAGTCTACCTGTTCCTCTCTTCAGGGAGTATTTTTCGCCTCACTGAAACAGAAGACCCTTCTGGTTTCCATGGATCCTGCCCACAATCTGCATGATATCTTCAACTGTGAATTGGGTAATAAGGGAAAAAAAGTTACTCCCTACCTTACTGCCCGGGAAACAGATCTGAAAAAGGGCACCCGTGACTATCTGAAGCATGTACGCCGCAGCTTTTCCGGTATTTACCATTATCAGCAGGCCCTTAATATTGATAAATATTTTGATATCCTCAAGTTTGCTCCCGGAATGGAGGAGTACTCCGCCTGGCTTGCCCTGGAAGACCTGTTCAAAGCTACAGACAGCCATAAAGGATTTGAAAAGATAGTGGTGGATACTCCTCCCACTGCACTGACGCTTAAAACTCTGGCGCTGGGAGAGGTTAATCTTCTCTGGATTGAACAGCTTGAACAGATGCGCATGGAGATCATTCAGAAGAAACAGGCTGTGGCGCGAATCCGGAAGGAAGAGCTTCGTGAACTTGCTGATGACCCGGTTTTCAGGCAGCTGCAGACCATGAAAAAGCGTTACCGCCAGGTTCAGGAATATTTAAAGGACAGCAGTCATACCCGGATACATCTCGTCATGAATGAGGATGAACTCAGTTTTTCGGAATCCCTGAGTATTCGGGATCAGCTTGCTGAGCTCTCTATTCCAATAGGCAGGGTTATTGTTAATAAAAGCAGCAGGGATGATTCCCGCTGGGACAGGATTTGCAGGGAGTTTCCGTTATCACAGATCGTGGATGTTCCATTGCAGCATAAATCCATACAGGGCATGGCCCGTCTGGAGTCGCTGGCCCGGTTCTGCAGCGAACATAAAAAAAACCGGGACCCCAGGGACCCGGTGTGATGATTTAATCAGAAAAAGTATCTAAACCTTCGCCTTCATGGCACCGGTGGTGAGTCCGCCGTCTACCATTAATAGCTGACCGGTTACATACTCGGATGCATCCGAGGCAAGGAAGATGGCCATACCGGCCAGATCTTCCGGCTTTCCCACCCGTTTCTGGGGGATACGGTCAACAATGTAATCTACCCAGGCCTGGTTTTCGTAGAGCACCTTTGTCTGCTCCGTTTTGAACCAGCCCGGTCCCAGGGTGTTTACGTTGATTCCGTCCACGCCCCATTCATCGGCCATGCTCTGGGTCAGCTGGCGGATTCCGCCGCGGCTGGCACAGTAGGGGCCGATTCCGCCGGAGCCGAACACACTGGTTCCGGATCCGATATTGATAATCCGGCCGTATTTGTTCTTGAGCATGGATTTGCGTACCACCGAGGTGCACATGAAGTATGCGCCCCTCAGGTTGGTGTTCAGTACCATGTCCCAGTCTTCAACGGTCATATCGATAGCTGCTTTGCGTACATTGCAGCCGGCGTTGTTTACCAGAATATCAATTCTTCCGTACTCGGCAAGAATCTTATCCGTAGCAGCTTCTATGCTGTTAATATCCTGTACATCCAGAGCCACCGGCAGGCATTTTCGGCCCATGGCCTCAATTTCCTTGCAGGTTCCTTCCAGGGATGCTTCAGTTCGGCTGGTTACCGCCAGGTCAGCCCCGGCAGATGCCAGAGCTTTGGCAAGAGCCAGACCAAGCCCCCGGCTTGCACCGGTTACAACAGCAAAGCGCCCGGTTAAATCAAACATTGCAGTAGACATAATTTCAGTTTCCTCCTGCAATAATTATTACGGTTTCAGGATGACCTTGTACAGCCCCGGTTCCTTGTCAATCAGCCGTTTGAACCAGGCTTCTCCCTCTTCCAGGGGTGCGACTGCGGACATTACGGTGTCCACATCTACCATGCCCATCTGAATCAGTTCCAGGGCTGCTCCAAACTCACCGGCAGAGGCGTTGGAACCCTTTACGGTAATCTGGTGGGAAACGATATACTGGTGGGGGCTGGTGATGGTGGGAGTAATATTACCGATTGCGGTAAAGTGGCCTCCTTTGCGCAGGCTGTAGATACAGGGAAGAACGGTTGCTTCCATTCCAACCGCATCGAAGGAGATATGGGCTCCCAGTCCGGCGGTTCGTTTCATAATCTCTTCCGGGATATTTACTTTGCGGGGATCGAAGGTTTCGGTGGCGCCGAATTTGCGTGCCAGTTCCAGTCTGGTTTCGTCAACATCGGCAACGTAGATTTTTGTACAACCCGCATTCTTCAGGGCCTGCAGGGTCATGAGACCAATGATTCCAGCACCCATAAGGAGGGCTGTATCACCGATGGTAATTGGGGTAATGCGCACCGCGTGTAGGGCAATAGCCAGGGGTTCCAGCATGGCGCCCTGTTCGAAGGTAACTTCATCGGGCATCGGGTAGAGTACAATTTCAGGTACGGTAACAAACTCTGCGAAAGCACCGTCACGGTGGAACTCGTCGCAGGATACACCGAGAACCTGGCGGTTTTCGCAGAAGTTTACCGCACCCTCACGGCAGTAACGGCACTCGCCGCAGTAGATGGTGGAGTCGAAGGCTACCCGGTCGCCGACCTTGTAGTTCTTGATTCCCGGTCCGAGTTTTTCGATTACTCCGCTTGCCTCATGGCCCATGATTACAGGAGGAATCCGTCGTCCTGTGCTTCCGTCTACTCCGTGAATATCGCTGCCGCAGATTCCGCAGGCTTCTACTTTAATAAGTACTTCTTTCTCTTTCGGTTCGGGTTTGGGGACGTCTACCATCTCCAGCTTGTTGTATTCGGTCAGCTGTAAAGCTCTCATCTATGTGCTCCTTTTTTCGACTTTGTCGGTTAGTTTCAAGTGGAAGTATGTTAACATACAAGTGACAGGTTTGCAATATTTTTGGAATAAGCCTCTTCGATAATTATTGTTTTTATGTATAATAAATAGACCTTTTTATGGCAACAGGAGACCGCTGTGACGCTTGATATACCCTATCTTAACCAGACCTTATCTATAGAAATCCCCGATGAAAATCTGCTCCTTGAAGCGGAGCCGAATGAGTTCCATCTTGAAGGTACCGCCGGGGAAATCCTTGCGAAGGCTGTCTCTGTTCCTCTGAATGCCGAAGGCGCTCCCGGGCAGAAGCTTGAGAGTTTTCTTGAAGGGGCATCCCGGGTACTGATAATAGTAAACGATGCCACCCGGCCTACACCTACCGAGGCCATGCTGGACCTGCTGGTCCCGGCACTTTCTTCACAAGGCATAGAACCAGACGGAATAACCGTTATTGTCGCCACCGGGGCTCACCGGGCACCCACGGAAGATGAATACCGCCAGATTCTGGGGCCTCATTTCGACACCTTGAGGGGCTGCTGCCTGGCCCATGAGGCAAGGGATACTGGTGCAATGCAGAAGGTTGGAGAAACCCGTAACGGCACTCCTATTCTGCTGAACAAGGCGGTTTTCGAGGCCGACCGCATTCTGGTTACCGGCAGTGTGGAGCCCCACTATTTTGCCGGATTTACCGGCGGCCGCAAGGCCTTTCTCCCCGGTGTTGCTGCATATGAAACCATAGAAGCCAATCATAAGCTGGCTCTGAATCCGGAAGCAAAGGCCCTTGCCCTGGAGGGCAATCCGGTGCATGAGGATATGATAGATGCTCTTACACATATCCATGCTCCGGTATTCGCTGTAATGACCGTTCTTGACGGTGAACAGCGTGTTGCTGCGGCAACCGCGGGGGATCTTTACGGCTCTTTTGTTGCTGCAATTGATACAGCACGGTCAATTTTCTGTGTGGATATTCCGGAAAAGGCGGATGTGGTCATCTCCATAGCCAAATTCCCCATGGATATAGACCTTTACCAGTCCCAGAAGGCCATCGATAATGGAGCTCTTGCACTCAAAGACGGCGGCACCCTTATTCTTGTTTCATCCTGCCGGGACGGGATCGGCGATGAGGCCTATGCAAACCTTCTGGCGTCCACTTCTTCACCGGAAGAGGCCCTGCGAACTATAAGCGAAGGCTATGTACTTGGATATCATAAGGCTGCCAAGATGGCGGAAGTTTCCGCGCGGGCAAGGGTTACTGCGAAAACCGAGCTTACTGATGAACGGCTTGCAAGCATGTTCATAGAGCCTGCGGAAGATATACAGCAGGCCTTAAATGCTGCGCTTGAACGGGCAAAGCAGGCAGGTGTGGCGGAACCCAAAGTGATTGTACTTCCCGACGGCTGCATTACCGTTCCCAGTCTCAGGTAAGAGAGAGTGCTACTTGTCCCGGACAGTAGTAAACTGTAGATCGGTATGGATTTTCTTCCGCATCCGTTTATCCGTTGCGGACTCTCTCTGAAGCCGGTATACTTCCGTAAATGTCTTGTTACAGGCTGATAATGAGATTGTTTATTGTTATGCAAATCACAATAAATAAAAATTTATCACTATATTGACAAATCCGTACAAGTGTACTATTTTGGTCAGGAACACTGAGAGCGGATCACGGTCCCTCAAGGTGGTCCACTCTTTCCTGACCTGATCCGGAGGTTGCGTACTGATGGAAAAGCGGCTGGGAGTCGTAACGATACTGCTGGAGTCAAAGGATTCCGTCCGGGGAATGAACACCCTGCTGTCGGATTTCGGTGAATTGATTCTGGCGCGCCAGGGGCTGCCCCTGCGTGACAAAGGTATTCATGTTATCTCGCTGGTTGTCGAAGGGTCCACCGATGAAATCGGGGCTCTTACAGGGAAGCTGGGTCGTCTTGACCGGGTGCAGGTGAAATCCGTTCTAACCAATTTTCGGGAGGAACAGGATGACCACGACAACGGCGGTAAAATGTGAACAGATTGATTTTGATGTAATAGAAAAACTCGGAACAGCAGCGGAACCTGCAGCGGAGCGGAGAGCTGAGATCCTTGCCAAAGCCCGCAAGCTGAAAGGACTGACCCTTGAAGAGGCTTCAGAACTGCTTGCATGTACCGGAGATGCCGCGGTAAAGGACCTGCTTGAGACGGCGGCTTTTGTTAAGCAGGAGATCTACGGGCCCAGGATGGTCCTCTTTGCTCCCCTGTATGCGGGTAATAAATGCTGCAACGACTGTCTCTACTGCGGATTCCGCAAAAGCAATAAAGAGCTGCACCGCACAACACTCAACACTGAACAGATTGCCGCCGAAACTCTGACCCTTCTCAAGCAGGGACACAAGCGTCTGCTCCTGCTTACCGGAGAAGCAGGAGAGTACTCCATCGATTACACCGTCAAGGCGATTGAAACCATGTACGGCGTTAAGGATGAAAAGGGCTCTTCCATCCGCCGCATTAATGTCGAACTTGCTCCCATGTCGGTGGAAAACTTCAGAAAGCTCAAAACCGCCAATATCGGTACCTACACCTGTTTCCAGGAAACCTATGATCCCGAACTCTATAAGCAGTATCATCCTACAGGCCCCAAGGCTGATTTCAACTGGCGGGTTGAGGTTATGGATAGGGCCATGGAGGCCGGAATAGACGACGTAGGTCTGGGAGTTCTCTACGGCCTTGCGGACTACCGCAAGGATACCCTTGCAATGCTGATGCACGCCAACCACCTGGAGAAGAAATTCGGCTGCGGCTGCCATACCGTCAGCGTGCCCAGAATGGAGCCTGCCTCCGGAGCGCCCATAAGCGAAAGCGTTCCTCATCCGGTTTCCGACGAGGAATTCAAGAAAATTGTTGCTGTATTGCGGCTTACTCTGCCCTATACCGGCATTATTCTCTCCACCCGGGAATCAACCGAAATGCGCAGCGAGCTGTTCCGCTACGGTATAAGCCAGGTTTCCGCAGGCTCCAGCACAAGCCCCGGCGGCTACGGCGGCGCCAAGAGTGAAACCGAGGAGTTCAGCCACAGCCAGTTTTCTCTTGGCGATCACCGTAATCTTGCAGAGGTTATCGATGATCTTGCGGATAACGGCCTGGTTCCCTCCTTCTGTACCGGCTGCTACCGAAAGGGGCGAACCGGGGCGGATTTTATGGATCTTGCCAAGCCGGGGCTCATAAAGCAGTACTGTCTTCCCAACGGCCTTGCAACCTTTGCGGAGTACCTCAAGGACTATGCACCTGAGGACCTGCAGAAAAAAGGTGAGGTGCTGATAGAAAAGATTGCCGATGAGCAGTCCGATTCCATTGCTGATCTCATCCGTAAAAACAGTGCCGCCATCGAACAGGGAGAACGGGATCTCTATGTCTGATGCCTTTCGAGCTGCGGAACTGAAGTTTCGGCAGGGAAGGGACGTGGAGCTTTCCGCCGAGGCTGCAGCAATCTCCCGCCGGGTATTCGGCGGGAAGGTGTTTCTCCGCGGGCTGATCGAATACACCAACTACTGCAGCTGCAGCTGTCTTTACTGCGGTATCCGGCGGGATAACACAAATGTTCACCGCTACCGCCTCAGTGATGAGGCGGTGTTCTCTGCTGTTGAATCCGGCTTTCGCCGGGGCCTGAGGACTTTTGTGCTCCAGGGTGGTGAAGATTCCCATTTTAATACCGACAGACTCGGCAGCCTTGTTGCGGGTATAAAAAAGCGCACCGGCAATGAAGCGGCTGTAACATTGAGCTGCGGCATACTGCCCCGGGAGCACTACGCCCAGCTTAAGAAAGCCGGGGCCGACCGCTATCTTCTGCGCTTTGAAACCGCCGACCCGGCGCTGCACAAGTACCTACGTGACGGAGTAAGCCTGGACCGGCGCCTGCAGGCTCTGGATGATCTGAAGAGCACAGGCTTTCAGACCGGTTCGGGATTTATGGTAGGCCTGCCCGGTGAGACAGAAGATACGGTGGTCAATAATGTCCGTATGGCTGCTGAAATCGGTCTGGATATGGTGGGGATCGGACCTTTTATTCCCCATCCGGACACGCCCCTCAAGGATGCACCCCAGATACCCATAGATCTCGCCCTGCGGACCACCGCGTTTTTAAGGGTGGTCTGCCCGGAAGCTCATATTCCTGCCACAACCGCAGCAGGGAGTCTTGTTGCGAACGGGCGGGAGGAGATGATCCGCCGGGGAGCAAATGTGGTAATGCCCAACCTGACCCCCGTTGAGGTTAAGAAGGATTATCTCCTCTATCCCGGAAAAATCTGTCTCGATGAAGACGGCCTGCAGTGCATTGGCTGTCTTGATATGAGAATCAAATCCACCGGCTTTGAAATGAGCTTTGACCGGGCCGACGGCCGTGTCTGCAGAAAGGAGATTCCCGTATGAATCTGCCCGGTCCGGAAACCGCAAGGGCCCAGGCGAACTTCGGCCCGGGCAGGCTTCCTGCTGAAATTATCCGTGCTGTGGCCGAGGTGAAGCTTGCCGCCCTGGAGGCAGTTCAGTCCCATGACCGGCGCTGGGAGGATTCCCTCTGGCAGGGAATAAAGGCAAGCTGTGAGGAGCTTATCCGGGGAGAACATGACGGGCTTTTCCCCTTAAGTCTTCGTCAGGGCGGAGCGGGAACCAGCATACATATGAATCTCAATGAGGTTATTGCTGCCCTTGCAATGGAGAAAACCGGGACTAAGCCGGACTCTCTGGAGGATCTTGCCCGCTATCAGTCCACCAACGATGTTTTTTCCACTGCAGTGAATATTGCCGCCTTCCGGGGCTTGTCCGCAGCAGAAGAAAGGGTAATTGCCCTTCAGGAGAAGCTTGTTTCCCTTGAAACTGAATATGACACGGCCCTTATGACGGGACGTACCGAGATGCAGGATGCCCTTCCCATAAGTGCGGGACAGCTTTTCGGGTCCTGGGCGGGCATGGCTGAACGGGACCGCTGGCGGATTTCCAAACTCAGTGAACGGGTGCGGGAAATTTCCCTGGGAGGCACGGCGCTAGGTACCTGTTTCAATGCTCCACCGGAGTACATCAATGCTGCTGTGCGCAATCTCCGCCGCATAAGCGGACTGCCCCTGGCGCGGAGCCAGAATCTTCCCGATGCAATCGCCCACAAGGATGCCCTGGCTGAGCTTGGTTCAGGCTACTCCCTTGCAGCAGGGAACCTGCTTACCATCTGCGACGATCTCCTTTTTTATTCCAGCTCTGTGGTGGGGGAAATCCGTCACCCGGAACTGCAGTGGGGCTCCAGCATTATGCCCGTAAAGGTTAATCCGGTGCTGCTTGAGTTTTCCCGGGGGCTTGCCCTGAGGGCGGATGCCGAAGGCCGGCTTGCAGCCGTATATGCCCGGGATTCCCGGATGCAGCTGAATGCAATGCTGCCCTTTCTTGCAGAGAGCCTGCTCAACAGCTGCAGTCTGCTGATACAGGCAGCAGAATCACTGCTGCGGTTTCTTAACGAAATGACTGTGGATACCCGGCGGATGGAGCGCAATCTTGCAGCTTCCCCGGCCATGCTCAATGCTCTGATGCCAAGGGTAGGATATCACCGGCTCAAACCGCTGGTGGAGGGTATTCTGACTGATCCTCCTTCAGACCTTGCCGATTTCAGTCGCCGCGCAGCCGGGCTGCTTGAAATTGATGAAGATACCCTTAAAAACTGGACGCGGCCGGAATCCCTGATTTCAAACTTTCCTGCTGACACGACGGAGTAGTCAGCGTGAACTTGATCCAGAAGACTTGAAAATGAGGTTGATCAGATGAAAACACCCCTCGCGGAACAGCCCCGCATAGTCCTGACCGGAATCCGCAATGCCGGAAAAAGCAGTCTTATGAATGCACTTTTCGGCAAGGATATTGCCATAGTTTCCGATACCCCGGGGACGACCACCGACCCGGTCACCCGGAGTTTTGAGATCCCCCGGCTGGGACCGGCGGCTATTGTGGACACCGCCGGCATTGATGATGTGGGGGAGCTGGGTGATCAGCGCATAAAGGCCGCCCTGGAACGGGCAAAGTCAGCCGATATGGTGATTATGGTCAGCCCCGGCCACCGTCCGGCGGTTGACGCGGAGAAGTCACTCTTTGAAAAGCTCTTTAACAACGGAAACAAGGTTCCAGCTCTTTTTGTTGCAACCCACGGAGAAGAGGCTCTCCATGCCGATAAGTCCTCCTGGCTGAAACAGACCGGAGGTCTTCAGGTGGACAGCCCGGCAGGGAAGGGCATCCCCGAGCTTATCAGTGCAATCTCCGCTGCCCGGCCGGAACCGGAACCCACCCCGCTGGAAGGTCTTGTCCGGGAAGGAGACCTTATTGTTCTGGTCACCCCCATTGACCTTGCAGCACCTAAAGGCCGGCTGATTTTACCTCAGGTGGAGACCCTGCGGGATGCCCTGGACCGGGACTGTGCCGCCCTGGTTGTGAAGGAACGGGAGCTCTATCAGTTTTACAACACTCTTAAAACTCCGCCGAAGCTGGTAATAACCGACAGTCAGGCCTTCAGTAAGGTTGCGGCGGATATACCTGAAGACCAGCCCCTTACCAGCTTCAGCATTCTCTTTGCCCGTAAAAAAGGCGATCTGGATCGTTATGTAGACGGATTGAAGGCACTGGAGACTATGAAACCGGAGCCGCGTATCCTCATGCTGGAAAGCTGCAGCCATCACCGGCAGGCGGATGATATCGGCACGGTGAAAATCCCCCGGCTGTTTCGGCAGATGGTGCGCCGGGACGGTGATTTTACCTTTGCAAAGCAAATGCCGGAAACAGAGGAGCTTAAAAGCTATGATCTGGTAATAATGTGTGCCAGCTGTATGCTTACCCGGGGAAAGGTTATGGCCAGGCTTGATGAAATCCGTGAAGCGGGGGTTCCTATTCTGAATTACGGGTTGTTTCTGGCCTGGGCAAACGGACTGTTTCCACGGGCACTGGAGCCGATTCCGGAGTAGGGGGAAGCTCCTGGCTTTACAACTGTCCTTTTAAAGAATCTGTTTCAAAAAGATTATGAAGGACTCGTCTCCGGCCTTTTGCAAGATGTTCAGCCATTGCAGCGGCTGCGCTTTCCGGGTCATGTGCAATTAAGCTGTCAAAGATTTTTCGGTGTTCGTTGATGGTATCTATTTCAAGCACATTCGCCTTTCCGGAAATCTCAAGTCTGTTACGTTTTGCAACCCATCCTCTGATCAGTCTGAACTGATAACGCATATTTGCGAGGATCTGTTTCATCCGTTGATTCCCTGCACTCTCTACAATCACATCATGAAAGTGTACATCTACTTCTGTCAGGGATATATCATCTTCCCTTGAAGTATGCTGATCTAAAAGTAGGCGTAGTTCATCTATCGCTTCGGGTGCGATCCGGTTGACCGCGAGTTCTGCTGCCACCGGTTCCAGGGCTTTTCTTATAGTGAAGATTTCTTCTATATCGCCTGATATTGGAAAAAAGAGTGAGTATATTTTGCCATCGTAGTTGACCAGGCCTTGCTGGGCCAGGTTTCTCAGAGCCTCCCGAACAGGAGTACGGCTGACTTCAAGATCATCAGCAAGCTTATCGACAACTAGGCGTTCTCCCGGTTCATATTCAAGGGAGAGGATTTTTTCCCTGATGAGTATCTCGGCCTGTTCGCTCAGGCTGTGACGGATGATTTTTCTTTCAGACATATAATTTGTTTTCCGACTGTTCCCGGCAGAAAAAATCTTGACAGCTGAATGTAAGCAGAATAGCATATACCGTATACGGTATCAAGAGATTTGCATCGTTGCTGTTGACATCAGATACCTCCTTGCCTGGCTGATACGCTTCGGAGATTATTCCAAAGCGAAATATTATATTCGGCATTCGTAGAAAAAGGAGGACTTATGAAAAAAATTGTCATGTTGCTTATCTGTCTGTCGTTGCTTCTTCCCGCATTTGCGGAGGGTGCAAAAGAGAGCAGTGACGGCGCTCCCCAGAAGGTTGTAGCTAATATCGCATCTACCTTTCCACCGGATTCCCCCCAGGACAAGGGACTGAATAAGTTCAAGGAACTTGCGGAATCCCGCTCCAACGGAAGAATCGAAGTTCTTATTCATCCGTCCAATGCCATGGGAGATGAAAAGCAGACCTTCGAAATGCTTTCCGATGGATCTGTTGAATACGGTGTTCTTGGAACCAATGATATCTCAACCTATTTTCCGAAATACTACATCTCTGAAGTTCCCTATGTCTTTGCAAGTCAGGATGATTTCTGGGCATTCTGGAACGGTCCCGGAAAAGAACTGTCTCAGATGATCGAAGATCAGCGCGGTGTTCGCACCGATGGTGTTATCTATCGTGGCGCGCGCTATCTGACAGCCAATCGGCCTGTACGCAACGTTGCAGATGTAAAAGGCCTCAAGATGCGTCTTCCCCCTGTTGATGCATGGTTCAAGGTGTGGGAATCTCTTGGCGCCCTTCCTTCAAACATCGCTTTCGGCGAAGTCTATATGGCTCTTAAGACCGGTGTTGTTGAAGCACAGGAGAATCCTCCCGAGACTATCCTGAACTACAAGTTCTTTGAAGCCCAGAAATACATGATCCAGACCGAGCACATCTATTCCGCTGCCCGGGTTCTTTCTTCAAAAGCATGGTGGGACACCCTCAGTGCAGCTGATCAGGATCTTTTAACCAAGGCTATGGAAGAAGGTATAGCCTATGCAAACAGTATTACCAAAGACGGTGATGCGAAGTTTGTAGAGGAACTGAAGAAACTTGGTATGGAACTGATTGTTGTCGACAAAGACGCTTTTAAAGCTGCTGTACAGCCTGTAATAGATGAAATCGCCGCCAAAGAGTGGGATCCAGCATTTTATGCAAAGGTTAAAGCTGCTCTCAAGTAATAGTTTTCTGAATCTTCAGGGCGCCCTTCAATAGGGCGCCCTTTCTCTATTGTGACTGTCTCTGTTTTTATTATCTATCTTTTAGCATGGGAAGGACTTGTGGTGAGGAAAATAATCGAAGGTGTGAACGCTGCCATACTGCTTTGTATGTTTGTTATTACGGTTTTAACCGTAGTCTTCCGGGTTGTACTGAAGATCCCCGCTTCCTGGTCAGAGGACCTGGCCCAGTACTCTTTCATTTTTCTTGTTTTTATCGGATCTGCAGGCTTGATGCAAAGTGAATCCCACATCAGCATTACCGCTTTACCGGATCGTCTGAGTACAAGAATGCAGAAAGTATTCCGTATCCTTGTACGTCTGATTGTACTTCCTTTTATGTATTACCTGATTATCGGTGCATGGCGGAATATTACCAAAAACTGGGATGTAGCGCTTTCAACGGTTAAGTGGATGAAGATCGGGTATATGTATGCGGTTGTTTTTGCAAGCGGCTGCATAATGACCTGGTATTTAATATTGAATCTTTTCAGGGATCTGTTTAACAAACAGTCTCCAGATAATATAGTTGAAGGAGGTCAGGGATGATTCTCTTTCTAACTCTTGGCCTGGTTGTTTTTCTTTTGATGGGAATGCCCGTTGCGCTGGCCCTTGGGCTCTCCTCCATTGGTGCCATTATAAGTGGAGGTATGATTTTCCAGGCTACAATTATTGCCCAGAAAATGCAGTTTGGTTTGCAGAACTTTATCCTTTTGGCAATACCGCTCTTTATTCTTGCTGCTAAGCTTATGAACACTGCCGGCATAACCCACAAAATCTTTGGATTTGCTGATACTCTGGTAGGTTTTCTCCCCGGAGGACTTGCTCATGCCAATGTTGTTGCCAGTCTGATATTCGCAGGAATGTCTGGAGCTGCAGTTGTGGATGCTGCCGGACTTGGCCAGATTGAACTTGATGCCATGGAGAAGGGGGGGTATCCGAAAAGTTTTGCCGTTGCTGTAACATCTGCAAGCTCAACCATCGGGCCGATTTTTCCGCCAAGCCTGCCGATGGTTGTATTCTCATTTGTCAGCGGAGTATCAGTAGGCCGCTTGTTTCTTGGTGGAGTTGTGCCTGGGGTCATGATGACGGCAATTCTTATGTTAATGGTAGCCGGGTATTCGAAAAAGCATAAGTATCCCCGGCAGCCCTTTCCCACCTGGAAAATCGCTCTGAAGAGTTTCACCGATGCTCTTTTACCGCTGTTTACCCCTGTAATTCTTTTGGGTGGAATCTGGCTTGGTTTTTTTACTCCCACCGAAGCTGCAGCAGTTGCGGTATGCTATGCATTGATAATAGGAGTTATCGTTCTGCGTGAACTATCATGGAAGGATCTGGTAACCGCCTTTTATGAAACCGCCAGAGAGACTGCGCTGATTGGCTTTGTTGTTGCGGCATCAACCCTGTACGGTTGGGTTCTTATGCGCTCCGGAATGACCATTAGAATGGCAGAATGGCTTGTCTCTATCAGTGAAAACCCTTTGATAATTTTACTGGTAATTAATATTTTTCTTTTGATAATCGGCTGCTTCCTCGACTCTACTGTTGCTATTCTCATCCTCGGGCCTATTCTTCTTCCGGTTATACAGAAATTGGGAATTGACCCGGTTCATTTTGGTGTAGTTATGGTACTCAACCTGATGATAGGGCTGTTGACACCACCATTTGGAATAGTGCTGTTTGTTATGGCACAGGTGTCGGGGTTGAAGTTTGAACAGGTTGTAAAAGCCACGCTGCCTTTTCTTATTCCTCTGTTTCTGGTGCTCATTCTGATTGTGCTGTTTCCCGGGCTGGTAACAGGCCTACCCAATATGATTATGGGAATGGGCTGACGTAAAAGCAGGAGGCTATATGAGTGTAAACTTGTCCGAAAACGATATCCGTTCCATACTTCACGATACCTGGCAGATGAAGGATACTGGACATGTTCCCTTTATGATTGAGCTGGGTCCTTTCCATGCGGCTTTCAAGGAGTATCTGGCCGATGACCGCAAGGAACTGGACTGGAATATTGATTATCACAAACAGCGTGGTACATTTTATGATTTTGCGCTGCCCAATATTAAACCGAATCTCGGTATCGGGGTAATCGCTGAAGCCTTTAAGTGCCAGGGTACTCCCAATGAAGAAGCGGACCCCTGGATTGCCCCGCGATTTACAGAGGATAACCGGGATGAGATACACAAACTTGAAGTTCCGGATGTACTTACAACTCCCATCTACAAGCGGGCATATGAGCGTATTGAGTTTATGCAGGCAAACAGTGATCTTCCCCTGCGTCTTGTAAATGTTCCATCGCCTCTGGTTACTGCATCGCTGATATGGGAATACACCTCTTTTATTACCGCTACAATGCTTTATCCGGAAGAAGTGCATCTGTTAATGGAGAAAATAACTGAAGCTACCATCGGGTTTATAAAGGAACAGATCCGGAGGATAAAAAATCTGTACACCATGGGCCACGAAATGTGGTATATCCCTTCGGATATCGGTATTCGCATCAGTGACGACACTGCGGCTCTTATGTCGCCAAACCTCTACAGGGAGTTCGGGGTAAAATACAACGGTATGATCTCCCGGGCCTTCGGTGGCATCGTTGTCCATTCCTGCGGGGATGTACAGAACGTGGTTGAAGCAATGACCGAAATAGAAGATGTCCGCGGTCTGGATTTTACCATTCCCCAGAACCCAAACTGGGAGGTTATCCGTGATGCCGCTGGCGGGAAGATTCCCTTGTGCCTACGCCATTTCTACTGGGATCATGGAACTGACTCTCAGGCTGATTTGCTTGAGTACACCCGTAAAGTTGTCGATTATTTCGGCCGGAAGGGAGTGTTTATTCAGACATCTACCCCGACCAGGGAAGAAGCTATTGAGTTGAGTCCCAGGCTAACTGAATTACTCAGCAGTTGATCCCATGAATTCCCGCCAGCGATTTATAACAGCCGCCCGGGGCGGAATTCCAGATCTGATCCCTGCAGCTCCCTATAACGGTAACTTCGGTGCAGCCTGCGCCGGAGTTCCCATTTCTGAATACAATACCAGCGGTCGTCGTATGGCCGAAGCTCAGATCGCAGCATGGAACATGGTCGGTCAGGATGTGGTGGTTGCCCAGTCCGATGGCTATTACATTGCAGAAGGTTTCGGATGTGAAATCAATCAGCCCTATAATCTTACTCCCAACCTGGTGAAACCTGCTGTTTTCTCCCTGGACGAGATCGAGAAACTTCAAGTTCCGGATCCCTATAAGGATGGACGGATGCCGGTCTATCTTGAGGCATTAAGTCTTCTGAAAGATCACTTTAAGGGTGAAGTTGCTCTGCGCGGTCCCGGAACCGGTCCGTTCTCTCTGGCAAGTTATCTTATGGGTGGAACCAGCGAGTTTCTCACCCGGATCGGGCTCTGTGAAGCCGATGAGGATAAGGACGCAGAGGGTAATATCCTAACACTCATGGACATAGCCAGCGATGGATTGATAGCTTTTCTGAAAGCTGCTCTTGATGCCGGATCTGATACGGCAATGGTGGGTGATTCCCTTGCCTCTTTAAGTATGATTTCTCCCGGAATCTACAAAAAATATGTCTATCCTTTTGAAGTAAAGGTGTTCAGGGAGTTACAGTCTGAGGTGGAAAAACATGGTGCGATTACCATCCTGCATATCTGTGGTGACACCCGTGCTATCCTGCCGCTGATGGCAGAAACCGGAGCGGATGTTCTGGAAATAGATGCGAAGGTTCCCATGGATGAAGCAAGAGCACTTATCGGGGGTAAGGCCGCTCTTATGGGAAATCTTGAACCAACATCAGTTCTTTTTCAGGGAGATTGGGAAGCAGTTTACGCAGCTTCACTTGAATGTATGGAAAGAGGGCATGCCCGTAATGGCGGATTTATTCTGGGGTCCGGTTGTGAGGTTGTTCCAGGCACTTCTGTTGAAAACATACAGGCCATGGTACAGGCTTCCCGGGAATTCAGCGGAAAATAAGATTCCTGTCAAACAGGTTGTGAATAGTCCTTTTGCGGCTGTTCTCTATATGTTCATGCATCGCCTGAGCAGCCCCTTCGCTGTCTCTGGCGGCAATGCAGTTAAGCACCTTCAGATGTTCACCAACGGTTTCCCGGTTGACCGGTCCGTCGGCGAGATTGTCTGCCATCCAGTTGCGAATCAGACGGAATTGTCCCCGCATTTCACCTACAACCCGTTCGAGACGGTGATTGTCTGCACTTTTCAGAATTGCCTCATGGAATTCCATATCTACTTCACCCTGGGCTTTACTTGAAGGGTCGGCGTTATAGCCTGACCATATTTCCAGGAGGCGTTTGATTTCAGCTTCCTCCATGTGTTCTGCCGCAAGTCTGGCGGCAAGGGATTCCATGGACTGACGCAGTACAATTATCTCTTCCACGTCCCTGGCGGTGGGATGAAAAATCGAATAGCCTTTGCCGTCATAGGTTACCAGCCCCTGATGAACCAGCAGTCTGAGTCCCTCCCGTATGGGGGTGCGGCTTACATCAATATCTTCAGCCAGTTTATCCACTACAAGGCGTTCACCCGGGGAGAATTCCAGGGCAAATATCCGTTCCCGGATCATGACCATTGCTTTTTCACTGAGGCTCCGGGGCGACTCTTTCTTTTCGCTGCTCATCAATATCAGGTTACTACTATATTTCCTGCTGTGCAATGCTGATTGGCAGGGGAGGCAGGCAAGGTGAGGTGGGGGGATGACGCGAGAGGCCCCCTCGCCTTTTGGGAGAGGGGGTTTGGGGGTGAGGGTTTGCATGGTGATAGCTCTTTCGCGATGTGGGTGCAAGCTTATCTCCCGGAGTAAGCCACAACAACATTATTGTTTGTATTTCCTGAAGCAGGGAATCAGATTTCCGGTTGTAATGTGTATGAGATGTAATTCCGGAAACCAGTTATTGGTTGAATATGGATTTTACCTGGCTAACCAGTTTAATCCGACCCTCACCCCCATCCCCTCTCCCGGGAGGAGAGGGGATGGGGGATGACGCGAGAGGCCCCCTCGCCTTTTGGGAGAGGGGGTTTGGGGGTGAGGGTTTGCATGGTGCTATCTCTTTCGCGATGTGGGTGCAAGCTTATCTCCCGGAGTAAGCCACAACAACATTATTGTTTGTATTTCCTGAAGCAGGGAATCAGATTTCCGGTTGTAATGTGTATGAGATGTAATTCCGGGTATCAGTTATTGGGTGAATCTGGATTTTACCTGGCTAACCAGTTTAATCCGCCCCTCACCCCCATCCCCTCTCCCAGAGGGCGAGGGGCGCAGGAGTTGGGATGAAAATTCGGGGAAAAAATAGACGTTGCTATCTCGTATCTGTTGCAAGAGAATTGCGAAAAGGGGAAACAAAAGCTGAGAAGATTGTTTGGTCTCTGTTGCGAAACAGGGGGTTGTGCGGCCTGAAATTCCGCAGGCAACACCAGCTTGGTCCGTTTATCGTTGATTTCTATTGTGATGAATTAAAACTCATAATCGAATTGGATGGAGAAGTTCATCAGGATATAAACCAAAAAGAAAGAGATCTTTTACGGGATAATTCTTTGAAATCAATGGGCTTAACTGTGTTACGTTTTAAGAACCATGAAGTACTTGGTAATCCCGAACTATTTTTAACAAAAATTGAAGCCTTCGCTTCCCAACCTCCCTCTCCCTATCTTTAAAAAAGGAGAGGACCGGGGTGAGGGAGGCCTGCAAAGTTGATCACTCCGGGCTATGCCTGTCAGGAGCAACTCTTCCTCCCTCTCCCTCCGGGAGAGGGCCGGGGGTGAGGGGGGGCTGCAATGCTGATCGCGCTGGGCTAGGCCTGTCAGGAAAAACTCTATCACCCTCTCCCTGTCTTTAAAAAAGGCGAGGGGGGCATCAGTGCTGGTTCCCTTGAGCGATCCAGGCAAGGTGAGACTTCTACATTTTCCCCCTGACCTTTCTCTCTTTTTCATAGTATAAAAACACTATGGGCAGCAGCTATGACGTAATCATAACCGGAGCCGGTATCGGCGGTATTATCGCCGGCAATATTCTGGCTAAGCATGGAAAGAAGACCCTGATTCTGGAGCAGAACCACCAGACCGGGGGCAATATGTCCGGCCTTAAACGGAAGGGTTTCTATTTCGATGGAGGGGATCAATCTTTTGAGAGTCTGGGGATCATCTTTCCTATTCTAAAAGAGCTTGATCTGCTCGATAAGATTACCTGGCATAAAGCCCGGTTTCGTATGGTCTCAGCAGATTTCGATTTCTTTATCGACTCCTTCGACGCTGTTGAATCATCCCTGGTACAGGCCTTTCCCCATGAGAAAGGAATTACCGAACTGTTCCGGGAGGTCCGCGAGGTTTCCCGGTTTCTGGAATCCCATTATTCCCCCTGGAGTTTCCCTCTTATAGAAAAGCCCTCCTTCACCGGCTTTCTTGCCATGATCCCCTGGCTGCCCAAACTGCGCCGGTGGCTGAAATATTCCTACCGGGAGAAAGCCTGCAGGCTCATTCACGATCCTGCTTTAAGAAACTGGTTTACCAATATTGGCTACTACCATATGCCCTACATATTTTTCGCCGGGTTCTGGCATTTATGGATGAAGGATTACTGGTACCCTGAAGGGGGAATGCAGGGGCTGCATGATCTGCTTGCGGAAAACTTTATCCGTCTTGGCGGTGAACTCAAGTGCAGCAGCTCTGTTGAGCGGATAGAATACCGGAACAACAAAGCTGTTGCCGCTATAACTTCCGCAGGGGATACCTTTTCGGCGGATCAGTTTATCTATGCCGGTGACTACCGTAAAATGGTGAACTCTATTCTGGGGCCCGAATTGTTTAAAAGCCGTTTTGTCAGCCGTATCAATGAGGTGCGGCTTACAGAAGAGCTGGTTAATGTCTATCTCGGACTGGACCGGAGTTCAGAGAGTCTGCATGAAGCCATGCAGGCTCAGCATGTATTCTTCTTTCCCAACTATGATGTTTTATTTCCCCGGGCCGATTCCCCCATGGATATACACAGCAGGATGTGGGTTGTACTGAACCACTTCGGTCTGGAAAACCCCGGCGGGGCCCCTGAGGGCAAAGCCGGGATGGTGCTTCAGACCTACAGCTCATACAAATGGGCGGATACCTGGAAGAACCGGGGAGGCGGTATGCCCCGGACTGCTGAATACCGTAGTCTCAAAGAGAAGGTTGCTGATGAGCTTATCAGCCAGGCGGAACATATCCTGCCCGGACTCAGCTCGTCGGTTATCTTTTCAGACGTGGGATCACCTTTGTCGGGAGAACGTTTTTCGGGAAACTCCCTGGGATCATCAGGCGGATGGTGTTATCAGGACGGTGTTTCCCCGGTCTACCGTTTTCCCGGGCTCAACCTGATTAATACCCCGCTGCGGAATCTGAGGACCTGCGGGCACTACAGTCTCTGGCCCGGAGGTGTGATCTCCGCCGCTCTCAGTGGAAAGCTGACTGCCAATATGGTGATGGGGCGGAAGCCTTTTACTCCAGTTTAGGTATAGATCAAGAGGAATGAAATGAGCATTTTTACCGCAACCCTTGGAATCACCCTGCCTCTTTTTATTGTTATAGCGGCTGGATGGATAATTTCCTCCATGACAAAAATCAGTGAAGAAACATTGTCCCGGGTGCTTGTCGATTTTTTTATGCCCCTGCTGGTTTTTGTGAGCCTCTATGAATCCACCGTGGCTGTTTCCGACATGGGTGACCTTATGGGGACGGTTGTCTTTATTGCTGCGGCACAGTTTCTGTGTGTCTGGATCTACGGCAGAATCAGCGGACAGGATATCCGGGGAATGGCACTTTCTGTGCTGTTTATGAACTCAGGCTTTATCGGATTCCCTCTTATGCAGCTGTGGGGCGGCGCAGAAGCCATGAATATTGAGATTGTCTGGGATCAGTTTTCCACCATAATGCTCTTTACCCTGGGCTTTGTCATTCTCGGCGGGGGAATCAGCCGAAAAGGTCTTCTTTCCACCATAAAATCACCTATCTTGTGGGCTGCAGTCTTCGGATTTCTTTTTAATCTGATAAAAGTCCAGGTGCCGGAAACTCTGCTCAAAGTTTGCCGCTTTGCAGGAGCCGCAGCACCTCCGCTGGCGGCATTTGTTGTTGGGGTATCCCTTTCAAGCAGGCGGCCGATGCTTAACTCCCAGGTGGTTTCGGGTGTTCTGATTCGTGTCATGGGCGGATTCCTTCTCGGTATTGCTGCGGTGACTCTGTTTAATCTGGAAGGAACCCTCGCAACGGTTACCCTGGTATCCGCAGCCCTGCCGGCTGCGGTATTCAGCTATGTTCTGCCGTCCCGTTACGGCATAGACGCGTCGGTTTCCCTGAGCATTGTTATTATTTCAACGGTGCTCAGTATTGTAACCGTGCCCCTCACCTTTATGCTTGCAGGCCTGCTTCTTCAATAATTTCCGCAGCCCACTGTGATGCCAGCCCGACCACATTTGTGCATTTACTGTCATGGGCACCGGCATCCTCAAACTTCTGAAACTCATCGGGATCTTCTATATAAAAAGGTCTACCCATTATGCGGGTATGGATTTCCCTGCAGGTTACCGTCCCGAACTCATCGATAAATTTCTGATGCAGCTTTTTCACCAGGTCGAAGGTCTTGAAGCGGACATCTTTACTGTCTCCAAAATCATCCCGCTCGCGGCCGATTAAATACCCTATGATCATTGCGGCACCTGCGTAACCTCCGCAGTTACCGTCTGTCTGGCGGGCACCGCCGCCGGCAAGCCCTGTGGCTGCCTTGAATATTGCATCTGTTTCAGCATTACGGATATCAAGGGCATCCTGAAGGGCTGCGATAGTACACTGGGCACATCCCTTGTAGGTTTTTTCATACTCAAAGCCCAGGGTGTATGCTTTTTCCGCCAGTTGGGAACCGGTACTGTTTTTCACTCTTTCTCTCCTGCTTTGTGTGCTGTGCTGTACGGTCATTGTATACCCGTACAGTAATTTCAGGACAGCGTAAAAACAGTAAAATCCTCTTTGAACGGCGTTACAAAACGGCAGATATGCTGTATTATATGTTACCGGTCGGCTCCAAGCAGCCGGCAGTGAAAAAGGAGTAATTATGAGCAGTAGTGAAGCTAAAACACTTGAAAATAAGGTTGCCTGGATAACCGGTTCTTCCAGAGGTATAGGAAAGGCGATTGCAGAGCACTTTGCTTCAAAGGGAGCAAAAGTTGTCATCCATGGAAGTCGTCCGGACTCACCTGCAGTCTTCAAGGAAGGCAAAAGCCTTGCAGCCAATGCGGAAGCAATCGCCGGGAAATACGGGGTAGACTGTATTGCCGTGACCGGAGACCTGACGGACGAAAAAAAGGTAGTTGAACTTGTGGGTGAGATTCATGAAAAGCTTGGTCCCATCGATATTCTCATTAATTGTGCCGGAGGAGATATCGGTTCAAAGGGTGTTCAGGCGGATATGGCCGGTAAGCCCGAAGGTAATGATGCGCTCTCCATTTCCCTGACGGATATCCATACAGTTATGGACAGGAACTTTCTTACCTGTGTTCTCTGCTGCAAGGCTGTAGCACCGGAAATGATGGCCCGGAAGTCGGGTAAAATAATTAATATCGGAAGTATTGCAGGTCTGAAAGGGCTTCCCGGAGCGGCTATCTATGCTTCGTCCAAAGCCGCGGTTCATGAGTACAGCCGCTGCCTTGCCATACAGCTGCGTCCCTTCGATATCACGGTAAATGTGGTTGCTCCGGGGGATACGGTAACCGAGCGTTTTCTTGCGTCACGGGAGACTGATGAAGCTCAGAAAGTCCATTCCGGGACCCTTGAGCGCTACGGTTGGCCCGAAGAGGTTGCTTCTGCGGTTGAGTTCTTCGCCACCGATGCATCCAGTTTTATTACCGGTGAAGTTCTCCGGGTAGATGGCGGCAGTCAGGTCTGGCCTTCATAATTCACTTAAGCCCATTTTCTTGATTGACAGCTGGAAATACGTAGGTTATCATACAACTCTAACGGAAAGGTAAATGGGTAAGGTATCAGTAAAGCGGGTTCGCAAAGAAGGCGTAAGTGCTCAGGTTTTTAATCAGCTCAAGGCTCAGATAATTCAGGGAGCCTGGAAGCCCGGGGACAAGTTGCCCTCTGAGGGTGAGCTGTCCGAAATGTTCGGTGTCAGCCGGGTTTCCATCCGTGAGGCACTTCAGCGGCTCGCTACACTGGGCCTGCTTGAAACACGGCACGGAGAAGGTACCTATGTTCGAGGCCTGACTGCAGAGAGTTATCTTAACGGACTGCTGCCGGCTCTGGTGCTGGAAAAAAGCGATGTTGTCGATGTTCTCGAGTACCGGCTGACCATGGAGCGGGGTATTATGGCCCTGGCTGTAGACAAAGCCACGGAAGATGATATTCAGCTTCTGGAGTCTCATTACCGCCGTATGCTCGACAATATTACTGATACAACGGAGTTTGCCCGGGCGGATATGGATTTTCACCTCTGTATTGCAAAGGCAACCCGGAATCATGTTCTTTTCAAGGTGAACAGCATTATCCAGGATATCCTTATGGCATCCATGGACAATATTGTGCAGCTTCTTGGAACCGGCGACGGTATTGAGTATCACCGCAAGATTCTTGATGCCCTCAAAGCCCGGGACAGGCAGCAGGCTCAGGATCTTATGGAAGAGCATGTGCGCATTACCCTGGACAAGGTACGCAAGGAAGGCGTTTTTTAACGTTTCTTCCGGATCATTCAATATGTGACATTTCCCCTGTGCAGTTGTTAACGGGGGTTAAATACATTATGGACCTGGTGTCCATTGGCTTAAGGTAAGGAGAGATTTAGATGAAAATTGGATTTATCGGTCTTGGAATCATGGGAAAGCCCATGGCAAAGAACCTGCTTAAAGCAGGTTATGAACTTGTAGCATTCGATGTTGTTAAGCCCAACCTGGATGAAGTGGTTGCTGCCGGAGCTGAGGCAGGAACTTCTTCCGCAGATGTAGCTTCCAAATGTGAGATCATTGTTACAATGCTCCCCAACTCTCCCCACGTAAAGACTGTATGTCTTGGTGAGAACGGCGTAATTGACGGCGCAAAACCCGGAACCCTGGTTGTTGATATGAGTTCCATTGCTCCCCTGGCTTCTCAGGAAGTTGGAAAGGCTCTTGCCGAGAAGGGCATCGACATGATTGACGCTCCTGTATCCGGCGGAGAGCCCAAGGCTATCGACGGAAGTCTGGCTATCATGGTCGGTGGAAAGGAAGAGCTCTTCAACAAGGTTAAGGATATGCTCCTTGTTATGGGTGCTTCTGCTGTTCTCTGTGGAGACCTTGGTGCAGGAAACGTAACCAAGCTTGCAAACCAGATGATCGTTGCCCTCAATATTTCCGCCATGTCTGAAGCATACGTTCTGGCTGCAAAAGCCGGTGTAGATCCTGCCAAGGTTTTCGATGCCATCAAGGGCGGACTGGCTGGAAGTACTGTACTTAATGCTAAATCCCCCATGGTTCTTGAAGGAAACTACAAGCCCGGTTTCCGGATTGAGCTGCATATTAAAGACCTTCAGAATGCCCTTGATACTGCCCACGAACTGGCGATTCCTGTTCCCCTTACAGCGGGTGCAATGGAAATCATGCAGGCTCTTAAAGTAGACGGCAAACAGACTGATGACCACGGTGGAATTATTCAGCACTATGAAAAACTTGCCGGCGTTAAGGTCCGTGCAGGACAGAAAGGCTGAGGTTAGAAACTGATGAAGCTTCGCGACAAAGTCTGTATCATTACCGGCGCTGCTCAGGGAATCGGAGCAGGTGTTGCCCGGGCATTCAGGGCGGAAGGTGCTTACGTAGTCATCTGCGACATGAATGAAGAAGCGGGAAACCTGCTTGCTGCTGAACTTTCAGCCACCCCTGCGGATGCCGGCGGTGCGGAGTTCATGAATCTGAATATTGCTCAGGAGCAGAACTGGATCGACGTTATGGAGGGAGTTAAATCCCGGAAAGGCCGGCTGGATGTGCTTATCAATAATGCCGGAATCAATATCCGCAAGGACATTGAGGATATGCCCGAAGGGGACCTGGACATGATGCTCTCCGTCAATGTGAAGGGGCCGTTTCTTGGAATCAAGCACGCCCTTCCCTTGATGAGAGCCAGCGGCGGCGGATCCATTCTTAACATGGTGTCTATTTGTGGTCTGGTTGGGCACAAGTTTACCAACGAGGCTTATACCACCTGTAAGGGCGCACTTACACTGCTGACAAAGTCCATTGCCTCCAGATATGCAAAGGATAATATCCGCTGTAACAGTGTTCATCCTTCGACGGTTGATACTCCCGGCCTGCAGGCGGTTCTCACTGATCCTGTATTGCGGGAACAGCGCTATGGCGAAATCCCTCTGGGGAAACTTGCAACTGCAGATGATGTCGCACAGGCTTTTCTGTTTCTTGCTTCCGATGAAGCTGCTTTTCTTAACGGAGTTAATCTGCCCGTAGACGGCGGACTGACGGCGTATTGATACTGTTTATTAAGGAATAGGCCGGATACCTTTCTCGAGGTGTCCGGCTTTTTTGTATAAGATTGTGGTTAAAGTATTCCGATTATCAGGGACATTCCGGCAAAGGTTGCCAGGTTGTTGCCGGCATTAATCATAAAAAGCGTTCTGGGCTGCTTTTCGTATAAGACATGGTTGAAAGCCGGGGGAACGACAAAGGCAATCCAGGCGAACAATCCGACAAAAAGGCCGCCGAAAAAGCCGCTGGTTCCTATGAAATTCTGCAGCAGGGCGAATCCGAAGGCTTCTACAAAGCCGACTCCGAGGGCTCCGAGAATTATGGAAGGTGTCATCCCGCCCTGGGTCTCGTCCTTTTTAATATCCAGCAGTTCCATCCAGCGGTTACCGAAAAGCAGGGGACTGTACCAGAGACTGCCCACAACAATGTTGTAGACCACCGCAAGGAGAATTGCAAAAAGATTAACCTGAAAAAGCTCCATCCTGTTAAACCTCCGTGTACATCCAAGTATACACCTTTTCCCTCCGGGGGGGGGGAGAAGAATATTTTTCAGACTTGTTTTCGCCTATCTTCTCCTGTACTATACGCTTAGATGTCAGACCTGATAAATATTGAACAGCCGGAAGACTCTTTTTCAAGCAGCAATCCGGAGATTCTTAAGAATTATACCTTACTGGAAAACCTGGGTGTCCTGAAGGAGATTGACCGTCTTAAATCGCAGCTGGTTGAGCGGAATGAGCTTTTAGGGGAGGCGGCTGTCCTCTGTTCCCAGACAGAGATTCCCGAAATAGCCCGTGCCTGTGCAGGATTTCTGGTAAACCGCTTTATTCCAAGGCAGCTTACCTTTTTGTATTCTCTGGATGCAGGCGAGGAGGTACGGGTGCTCTCCTTTCAGAATATGCACGAAATGCCTCCGGATATCAGGCTTATAGACCTTGATCCATTTGATGATTTTTTCTCCCGCACTCAGGGGCTGACCCGCTTTAAAAGCCTTAAGGATGGACTTGCAAATGAAGTGGCTCTGATGGATCTTGAGCCCATGGAACCGGAGCTTGTTATCCCTGTAAAGGGGCACTCCTCCCTCTATGGCCTGGTGGTGCTTTCTTCAAAACTGATGGGCGATGAATACACCATGGCAGAACTTGCCTATGTCGACCGCCTGATGGGCTTTGCTTCCATAGCTATTCAGAACAGTATCCATTACAACTCTTCTGTAACAGACTCCAAAACCCGCCTGTTCAACACCTCTTTTATTCAGTCGGAGATTGATGAACAGATCGGCAGGATCCGCCGTTACGGTGGTGCGTTCAGCATTATCATGGTCGATCTTGATCATTTCAAACATCTTAATGACCGGTACGGCCATCTGGCCGGGGATGTTATTCTCAAGAATATTGCAAAAATTATCGCCGACTCGGTACGCGAAGGAGATGTAGCTGCCCGTTTCGGTGGTGAAGAGTTTATGATTATGCTTCATGCTGCACGGGGCTGTGAAGCCTTTACCATAGCCGAGCGGCTGCGAAAGCAGATTCAGGATCATGCCTGCAGCTTTAACGGTGAAACCCTGCGGGTCACAGCCAGTCTTGGATGTTCAACTTACACCGGTGAAAAAGAGATGACCCGGGAAGAACTGGTGCATCTTGCAGATTCCGCCCTGTACCGGTCAAAAAAGAACGGTCGTAATTGTACCAGCCTTGCAGGTTCCGGACTGCTGGAACGGGCAAAGCAGGTTGCTGACGAAAATTAGGTGGTGAGAAAATCACCATTATGGAGTGAAAATCACTATCTATCGTGTTTTTACCGTTTATCTCTATATGGTTCTTTCGCTGCAGGATTTTAAAATTCAATTTGATTGTATTCTCATCTTTGAATAAAACCTGCATAACTTGTTACTATAAAACAAAATAATATCTATCTTGTCTGTCGGGTAATATCGTTTCGGACAAAATAGAAAGATTTTTATCTCTATTTCGCCGGGACTGGAAGTTTGGCACCATTTTTGCTTTGTTAATTAGCATGGCATTCGACTTGTGTATTATTGCAGATGATTTTACCGGCGCAGGAGACTCGGCTATACAGTTTCGGCGCAATGGTTTTAACGCTTTCCTTGGTATAGAAGGTTGGGAGGCTGGAACAGATCTGGAATCCTGCAATGTCCTGGTTGTCAGTACGGAATCGCGCTTTATGGATGGTGACGAGAGCTACAGGGCAGTGCGTGAAGCAGTGCGGAAATGCCGGGAATTCGGCGCCAGGTATTTCTTCAAAAAAATTGATTCTACTCTTCGTGGAAACATTGCGGATGAAGTTGCAGGAATGATGGATGAAGCCGGATATTCATGTGCCGTTGTTGCTCCATCTGCACCCAGAAATCACAGAACTGTTGTCTCCGGGCACTGCCTCATCGACGGTCATTCTGTAGGTTCATCGGGGCGGAATGCAGATGTGTTTACTCCCGTCAAAGACTCGTTTGTTCCGGCTTTGTTTGAATCCCGCTTTCCCGGGGAAGTAGGGCATATTGAACTGTCGCGTATTAGAAAGGGCCCGGAAGATTTTTTGCAGGGTATGCAGGATCTGCTCGGAAAAGGCTGCCGGGTAATAGTTGCTGATGCAGAGAGTATTGATGACCTCCGCATTATTGCTTCTGTTAAAGATGACGATTCCATTCTCTTTGTTGGTGCTTCGGGTCTTGCAGAAGCAATGACCGGGGGTGAAGCCGGTACATCACGATTAGAGGATGTTCGTGGAGTGAATCCGGGTGAGCTGCTTTTTCTTGTTGGCAGTGTGACAGAAACAAGCAAACGGCAGGTTGAATACCTGAAAGATCAAAGTAAAACTGCATGTATTACAGTTGCTATTCCGGGATTGCTGGAGGACAGGGGCTGGGAATTGAAGCGTCTATCTCTTATGCTGGAACAGGTTCCTGCTGATTATGCAATATTGATAGAGACCCGTAATGATCCGGGGGAGATGGCTAAAACCCTGACGATAGCCCGGGAAAATGGGTTGGATGAGAAAGAGCTCGGGCGAGTAGTTTCCGGGTTTCTCGGCAAACTTGTAACCGAGGTATTTAAAGTCAGGGATATAAGAGCGCTTTTTGTTACCGGTGGAGATACTGCCGCCCGCACTGCCGAGGCTCTGGGGTTAAAGGGAATCGAGCTTTTGACGGAAGTTCTTCCGGGCATACCCCTCGGCCGCTTTTTAACTTCTTATTCAGATAAACCAGTGTATCTTGTGTCCAAAGCCGGAGGCTTCGGTACCGACACTACCCTGGTTGAGATATTTGAATATCTTACCACAGGGAAATCGTCTTGATAGGGGTCGATAGGGTAGGGGAAAGGGGCCCTGTTCTGTGATAGTCTGAACAGAGGAAATATCCTGCAGCGTGTAAATATCACAGCTGCTTTCAACTTCAATAATAAATCATTCTTCAAGGAGAGATATGTGAGTAATAAACTTCCAATTTTGGGTATCAGTGTAGGCGATCCGGCCGGAATAGGGCCCGAGATAACCGCCAAGGCGTTGAATGAAAAACATGTATACGATATCTGCAGGCCCTTGGCCGTATGTGATCTTAAGGTAATGAAGGCCGCAATAGAGTTTTCAGGGCTTTCCCTTGAGACCAATGCGGTGTCATCCCCGGCGGAGGGCAAGTATGAGTTTGGCACTATTGATGTCCTTGATATGAAGAATGTCGATATGAGCCAGCTCAAATATAAGACCGTTGCAGCCATGACCGGTAAAGCAAGTTATGAATACATCGAGAAGGTTATAGAACTTGCCATGGCTAAAGAGATTGATGCCACCATCACCGGTCCCATAAACAAGGAAGCCATCAACGCGGCCGGGGTTCATGAGGCGGGGCATACGGAAATCTATGCAAAAAAAACCGGCACCAAAGATTACGCCATGATGCTGGCAGAAGGGGATTTTCGGGTTGTTCATGTCTCCACCCATGTTTCCCTTCAGGAGGCGATCAACCGCTGTAAGAAGGATCGGATCTACAGGGTGATTAAACTCGCTGACGATGCCCTGAAGAAGCTCGGCATAAAAAAGCCCCGGATTGCTGTGGCAGGCCTTAACCCCCATGCGGGAGAAAACGGCATGTTCGGCCGGGAAGAGTTTGATGAAATTATCCCGGCAATTGAACAGGCAGTATCGGAAGGGATGACCGTTGAGGGGCCGCTTCCTCCGGATACGGTTTTCTCCAAGATGAAAGGCGGACAGTTTGACATTGTTGTGGTGCAGTACCATGATCAGGGACACATCCCCACCAAGCTGGCGGGATTCAACTACGATCGCGCCACCAACACCTGGCTCTCCATGAGCGGCGTGAATATAACCCTGGGGCTGCCGATAATCCGTTCTTCCGTGGATCACGGAACTGCCTTCGGAAAAGCCGGTGAAGGCCGTGCGAACCCGGAAAGTATGCTGCAGGCTATCGAGTACGGCGTGAGGATGGTGTGATGAGTGTACTGAAGAACTTTTCGTTTCTTGCTCCCCGGAGCGTCTATTTCGGTGAGGGAGAAGCTTCCAGAATCGGCGAAATCCTGGGATCTCAGTCTGATGCTCTGAAAAAAGGCACGATCCTTGTTCTTACCGACAAAGGCATCGGCGGATCCGGAATCCCTCAGGGAATAGCCTCAGCCATTGAATCCGACGGTTTTACCGTTGATCTTATAGATACGGTGCCTCAGGAGCCCTATTCTGAGGACATTGAATCCCTGGCATCCGGGCTCGGCAGCAGAAATATCCAGGCCATTGTGGCCGTCGGCGGCGGCAGTGTTCTGGATACTGCCAAATTCCTTTCAATTCTGCTCAAGTGGGGTGGGTCGATTGCGACGCTCATGGAATCAGGCTCTCCCGGACCGGGAATTACCTGCGTAATGGTTCCCACCACTGCAGGTACCGGTGCGGAGGCAACACCCAATTCCATTGTGGCCCTGAAAGAGCAGCAGATGAAGGTGGGTGTTGTAAGCCCCTATTTTGTGCCTGATTTTGTTATTCTCGATCCACTGATGACCAGGTCTCTGCCTCCGAAGCTGACGGCATCCACCGGTGTGGATGCCTACTGTCATTGTATTGAATGCTACACATCAAATAAGGCAAATCCATACAGTGATGTAATTGCCCTTGAGGGCATCCGCCTTATAGACTGTGCTATACGGGATGCTGTGAAAAACGGTGACAATATGAAGGCCCGGGCAGACATGCTGTTGGGGTCTTTCTATGGCGGTATGGCCATTGCCTCTTCGGGAACAACCGCTGTTCATGCACTCTCCTATCCCCTGGGCGGTCGCTACCGCATTCCCCACGGCGTTTCCAATGCTATTCTGCTGGTTCCGGTAATGGATTTTAACAAAGACGCCATTCAGGACAAGCTGATAAAAGCCGCATCAGTTTGCGGTGTGGATTCAGTCGATGCCTATATTGCCCATCTGCGTCAGATGATCGATGAGATTCAGATTCCCACCAGTATGACCGAGTTCGGAATCAAGCCCGATGCGATTCCGGAGCTGTCCGAAGCTGCATTTCAGGTGAAGAGGCTTCTGAATAATAACCCCAAAGCAATCAGTCTTCAGGATATTAAGGCTCTGTATGAGAGAATAAAGTAGGTAGGAACGGATATAATTTCAGCATGGACACTTCTGTAAGCCTTTAGTCCGTCTGAACAAAAGAAATGAACTGTAAAGCAGGGCCGCAGCAGCGGTCCTGTTTTTTTCTACCTGTTTTGAACGGAAGATTCTCATGTGGAGATAATTCTACCATGGTGGCGAAATATTCGCCATTTTTATGCCATGTCAGCTGGGATATTTGTTGAAAAATCGGGATGAATAATAAAATATTTATATATTTATTGGTTTTCCGCTTTCTCTGTTGTCTGCGTAAATCTATTGTAAATAAAGAAATAAAAGTAACTTGTTAATTCTGTATTCTTCTTGTCCGAATTTATTATACGAAAAAGTGAAGCGAGGTGGAAACGTTACCATGTTTGGCATGCTATTTGCTTTTATGCATATATGGAAATCAGTGTTTGTTTCAAAGAAGAAGAGTTTGTTGAAGCCGGGTACTGGAGAGTAGAGGCAAAGAACGTAGGTAGAACTATGTTTTCTGATCTGAAAGGGATGAAAACCGTCGAATATGCTGCTATTGATTTGTTTCCTGTGTCACTATCATCAATTTTTGCGGATTCAAAAACTAGTTATGCAAAAGCGGACTCTGCTGTTAAAATATGTAAACGTTACCATATGAGACATTCTTTTAAAGAGATCGAATACATAACACAGATCAGTGCCGCGGATAAAACCTCGGCAGATTGGCGCAAGCCCGGCTTTGAGTGTGGTCTGATTGATCGTGTGAATACCATTATTGGCGGACGTAAAGATGGTTAAAGTTGCTGTAACACAGAAGCTTCATGACGACGGAATCGCTGTTATAGAAAAAGACGGTTTTCTTGTAAATCTGGATAAGAAAACGCCGGAAGTGACTGCCGACGAGATAAAGGACCAGGACGGGCTGATTATTCGGATCGGTACCATTGACAGAAAAGTGATTGAGGCTTCACCGCAGCTGAAAGTTATCGGCAGGCCCGGTGTCGGGTATGACAATATTGATATGGATGCCGCTACCGAAGCGGGTATTCTTGTTGTGGTTACCCCCGGCGCCAATACCCTCTCGGTTGCCGAACACGCAGTAGCCATGATGATGATGTTTTCCAAGGATATCCTTTTTTGCGACCGGGAATTGAGAAAGGGAAACTTTCAGGCCCGAAACCGCTATAAGGCCTTTGAGCTGGATAAAAAACAGTTGGGGCTGGTCGGCCTGGGTAATATCGGGAAAGAGACCGCCCGGCTTGCTTCAGGACTGGGTATGACTGTTTCAGTTTATGATTCGGTAATTCCCCCGGAAGATATTAAAGCATTGGGATACATCCCGGTTTCTAATCTTAGTGATCTTTTGAAAGACTCAGATATTGTATCCATACATGTACCTCTTCTTGATTCAACCAGGAATATGATCGGAAAGCAGGAGCTTGATCTTATGAAGACCAGTGCTCTTCTGGTTAACTGTTCCAGGGGCGGCATCGTGGATGAGGATGCATTATATGAGGCACTCTCTTCAGGGGAAATTGCCGGAGCCGCCCTGGATGTCTTTAATACCGAGCCGCCCGCCGCTGATAACCGTCTGTTTACCCTTGATAACGTAATTGTAACACCCCATATGGCGGCACAGACGCAGGAAGCTGTTTCGCGTATGGCCAGCCGCTGTGCTGAGGGGGTAATGGCGGTAATCGCCGGTGTGCGCTGGCCTCATGTGGTTAATCCCCAGGCTTACGATCATCCCCGCTGGAAGAAAAACTGAATAAGGAATCTGTTTACACCTAAATAAGGAAGGAGAAAAAAATGCTGAAACCTGAAGGAATTATATCACCGATTATTACTCCCATGCATAATGATGAATCTGTAAACGAGAAGGAGTTTCGTGTTCAGATCAACAGATTGATCGATGCAGGTATTGCAGGCCTGTTCCCGTTAGGTACGAATGGTGAGTTCTACGCGCTTACAACTCAAGAAAAGCTTGATATCCTTAAAATATGTGTTGATGAAACCGCAGGCAGAGTTCCTGTGTATGCAGGTACCGGATGTATCAGCACCAGGGAGACTATCTGGTTGTCGGAACAGGCAAAAAAGATTGGTGTAGATGCGCTTTCTGTTGTATCTCCATACTATGTGGCAGTTACTCAGGATGATATCTACTATCATTTCAGCGAAGTTGCAAAGTCTACGGATCTTCCAATTATTATCTACAACATACCCGGCCGTACCGGAAACAATATCCACTATACAACCGTAAAAAGGCTCAGCGAGTTTCAGAATATAGTTGGTGTAAAAGATTCCAGCGGCAATTTTGACAACACCCTGCGCTATGTTGAGGATACCGACCCCAGGCTTGCAGTTCTGGCTGGCAATGATTCACTGATTCTCTGGACCCTCCTGGCCGGCGGAAAAGGGGCTATTGCCGGTACCGCCAATGTTTTTCCGGAGCTTTCAATTGGTGTCTACAATCTCTGGAAAGAGGGGAAAGTGGACGAAGCGATGGAACTGCAGATCAGACTGCGTCCTTTCAGGGATGTAATGGCCATGGGGAATCCCAATTCCGTGGTCAAACGGGCTATGAATCTGCTGGGATATCCCGTAGGTCCTGCACGGGGACCGGTGGCGGGTGCCAATAAAAAAATAGATACAGCCCTCGAGGCCGCTTTCAAGTTATATCGATGATGCAAGCCCCGCATCGGGGATAAATAAGGAAATATCTGCGTATGCAGATAAAAAATAAGGAGTGTAGCATGAAGAAAAAACAAAGAATCGTGTCTGTGATGGTTGTTCTTCTGATGGTTATCGGTCTTGCGATGACAGGATGGGCAGAAGGTTCCAAGGAAGGTGGCGGAGAAAAAGCCTGGCCTGCAAAGTCTGTGACACTGGTCGTCCCTTATGGTGCGGGTGGAGATACTGATTTTAACACAAGAACCTTCGCAAAGTATCTTGAAAAAGAGCTTGGCGTTCCCTTTGCTGTTACCAACATTGCCGGAAGCGGCGGAACCATTGCGTCGAGAAAAGTTAAAGATTCTGATCCTGATGGATATACTATTCTGCTTAACCACACCAATATGATTATGACTGAAGTTTCTGGTGTTGTTGATTTTGGTTTCGAAGACTTTGAGATGGCGTGTGTGGGTGCAGTTAATGCGGATGTTCTTACTGTAGCTGCCGATGCTCCCTATAATACGCTTGATGAACTTGTTGAATACAGCAAAAGCAATAAACTGAAAGCTGCCGGTACCGTTGGTTCTCTTACTCAGATGGAGACTACCCTCCTGAAGAATGCAGGAGCTAATCTTAATATTATTGATGTGGGCGGCGGAGCTAACCGGCGTGCTGCTCTTGCCGGCGGACAGCTTGATCTGATTCCCAATGCATATGGCAGTATCCTGCCTTTTATTCAGTCCGGCGATATGAAGCCTCTTGCGTTATTGCTGAATGAGCGTAACCCTTTGATTCCTGATCTCCCCACTGCTAAAGAGCAGGGATACGATATTGTAGTACCGATGATGTATACCTTCTTCCTTCCCAAAGGGACTCCCCAGGAAGTGCTCGACACGCTGTCTGCAGCTGTAGAGAAAATTGTCACTACAAACGACGCATATGCGGAAGAAATCAAAAAGGCTTATCTTCAGGCACCTTTCTTTATGGACGCAGATGAAGGTAAGGCTGAATTCAAAAAGATCAAAGACCTGTTTACCGAGACTTTTAAAAGCATGCAGTAACAGTCTTTCCGTACTGAATTATTCTGATCGCGCACCAATAATGGTGCGCGGTGTTTTATCCATAGGAAGATAGATATGATAAAGAAATACGGAGACATAATTTCAGGGAGCGTTATTATTCTCGTCTCTTTGGCAATTATGTTGACCAGCTTCACCTTTAAAAGGCTAACCGTATCAAAAATCGGTCCGGCTTTTGTTCCGCAGATTGTTGCTATTTCACTGGGAGTTCTTGGAATTATTATCCTGATAAATGGGATACAGAACCTTAAGCTTTTAAAAGAAACACAAGAAATAAATGGGGGAAAACCCTCTGAAAATGTTCGTGTCCGGGCTGTGGTTGCCACCCTGATCGCAATGTTTGTATATATTCTTTTTCTTGAATCCGTCGGCTTTATGATTATGACTGCTTTGTATCTCTTTGCACAGTTTTTTATTTTGATGCACAAAGATGAACGCAATTTTCCGGCAATGATAATTTCAGCTACAGCTATGTCGGTCGTGGTGTACTTTGTTTTTGTGTATGCTTTTCAGCTGCGCTTACCCGCTGGATTTCTTGGATAGGAGGTGCTGCGATGTTTGATATGTTTATTGTTGGTTTTTCTGCGATTTTGACAGTAAAAACCATATTCCTTATAGCATTGGGTGTTGTGGTCGGTATTATTTTCGGCGCGATTCCCGGGCTTACTGCTACAATGGCTGTAGCACTGGTTCTCCCCATAACCTACGGACTTGGTCCGGTTCAGGGAATGGCTGTACTTCTTGCTTTGTACATTGGTGGTATCTCCGGAGGTTTAATCGCGGCGGTGCTGATTAAAATTCCGGGAACACCATCATCTATTGCAACCACCTTTGACGGCAGTCCCATGGCAGAACGGGGTGAAGCTGGCAGGGCGTTGGGAATCGGAGTGTTCTTTTCGTTTCTCGGCGGAATGATCGGGTTTATTGCTTTGTTTTTCATTGCTCCCCCATTGGCGAAAATAGCTCTGAAATTCAGTCCCATGGAATATTTTGCCATTGCACTATTCTCTTTGACCATGATTGCCAGCCTGTCTGGAAAGTCTCTGAGCAAGGGGCTGGTTGCTGGACTTGTCGGAGTTTTACTTGCATGCGTCGGCAATGCTCCAATCGACGCTTTTCCCCGTTTTACTTATGGTATTTATTCTCTTGAAGCGGGGTTTAACCTTCTTCCGGCTCTTATCGGACTGTTTGCTGTCTCAGAAATTATGAAGACTGCGGAAGCCGATGTCAGTATGAAGGATGTGAAAGTAGCCAATTTCAGTATCAAAGGCTTCGGAGTGTCTCTGAAAGAGTTCAAAGAGCAGTTTGTTAACATGGTCCGGTCCAGTGTTATAGGAACCGGTATTGGAATTCTACCCGGTGTGGGCAGTGGTATTTCCAATATCATCGCTTACCTTGCGGCTCGAAACAGTTCCAAACATCCGGAGAAATTCGGTACCGGTTGTATTGATGGGCTTGTTGCATCAGAATCTTCAAACAATGCAACTATTGGTGGAGCCCTGGTTCCGCTCCTGACCCTGGGTATTCCCGGAGATACGGTTACTGCGATGTTGCTCGGCGGGTTGATGATCCACGGCATAGCGCCGGGGCCTCTGCTTTTTCAAACAAACGGGGATATTGTATATTCTATTTTTGCCGTACTTATCGTTGGTAACGTGTTTATGCTTATAGCCGAATATTTCGGTATGCGGATGTTTGTTCGGCTTTTGAGAATACCGAAGCATTACCTTCTTCCGGCAATAATCGCGCTTTGTGTCGTCGGGTCGTATGGAGTTAATAACAGGATATTTGATGTAGCAACCATTCTGATATTCGGCAGTCTCGGCTATGTAATGAGCAAGTTTAATTATCCTCTGCCCCCGATAATTCTCGGATTTATTCTCGGGCCTATTGCGGAGACTAACCTGCGTCGCGGACTCATGTATACTGAAGGAGATTTTCTTCCCTTCCTGACACGTCCAATTGCAGCCGGATTCCTGTTGATAGGTCTTTATTCTGCAGTTTCCACGGTGATAAAAAATAAACGCAGAGAAAAGAAAGAGCGGGAAGCACTACAATCGTAAAAATAATAGCTCTTCCAAAACAGTAATGGGGCTGCTGTGAGGCAGTCTCATTAGTTTACTACAGGATTAAATAATGGAAGAAATGGGATTATCTCCAGGAAAAACAGCATTCGCGGATAAGACGGTTGCAGAAATAGTATCAAAGCAGAGATTGCCTAAATTTGTGAAGATTGAACAGCGATTTGACTTGTATTCCATAGCAGATATCCGGGTGGCAGTAGAGGCCGCTCTTCAGCGACCCGGAACTCTTGATGCTGTAAAGCCTGGACAGAGGATAGCTCTTACAGCGGGGAGCCGGGGAATATCCAATATCATAGAAATCCTGAAATCAGTCGCTGACAGAATAAAAGAAAAAGGTGCATATCCTTTTGTTATTCCCGCCATGGGAAGTCACGGGGGGGCAACCGCGGAAGGTCAGCTGGAAGTGCTCTCCGGCTATGGAATTACAGAAGAGTCTGTAGGGTGTCCCATCCTCTCAAGTATGGAAACGGTTCAGATAGGCGTGGCGGAGAATGGTAAACCGGTACGAATAGACAAATATGCCTCGGAAGCGGATGGAATTGTGCTGATAGGGCGGATAAAGGCGCATACCGCGTTTTCCGGGGTAATTGAGAGCGGGCTTACCAAAATGGCGGTTATCGGCCTGGGGAAACAGTATGGAGCTGAAATCTGTCATGCCGATGGGTTTGGGGCAATGGTAGATAATCTCCTGAGTATCGGAAAGACTGTCTTGAACTCGGGAAAAGTGCTTTTCGGGCTTGGTCTTATAGAAAACGCCTATGATAAAACAAGGAGTATTCATGCTGTTCCCGCAGAAAAGATCAGTGAGGAAGAGCCTGCGCTGCTTCTGGAATCAAAGAGGTGGATGCCTTCAATTATGTTTGATTCAGTAGATGTTCTTATTGTGGATGAGGTGGGAAAGAATATCAGCGGGAGCGGTATGGATGCTACCATAACCGGAACTTTTTCTACACCCTATGCATCAGGCGGTTTAGAGAAGCAGCGGGTTGTTGTTCTTGATATTACCGATGCTTCCCATGGAAACGGTATGGGCCTTGGGGTGGCAGATTTTTCTGTACAACGAGCTTTTGATAAGTATGATTTTGAGGCCACCTATCCCAATGCACTTACATCTACGGTGATGCGCCCTATAAAGATTCCCATGATTCTTGCTAATGACAGGCTTGCCGTTGCAGCTGCGATAAAAACCTGTAACATGATAGATTATAATAACCCCCGGGTTGTCCGGATAAAAAACAGCCTTGAAATCGGAGAGATAATGATTTCAGAAGCCCTGATTCCAGAGGCAAAAGCCAATCCTCAGATTGAAATTGTAGGCGAAGAAGAAGAGCTGGCGTTTGACAGCCTGGGTAATCTTTTCTGATTTAGAGCCGGTGGGATAAAATGAGACTGGTCAGAGGACCGCGAATCAGTTCAGGAGCAGATTGTTGTGGTTTCAATTAAGGACATCGCCAAAGCAGCCAATGTATCCGTAACAACTGTCTCCAGGGTTATAAATGCAAACGGCTATGTAAAGATAAGTACCCGCAAGAAAGTTGAAGAAGCCATTCGCAGGCTGAATTACCATCCCAACGCAGTGGCCCGCAGTATGGTGAAAAAGCAAAGCAAGATTGTCGGACTGGTCGTCCCCTATTACCGGGCTCCCTTCTTTGCAGCATTAATGGAAAGTATAGATGCCCGAGCACAGGAGCTTGGTTACAACATTATGCTGTGTCATACCAATGAAGATATAGAAAAAGAGAAGGAGTATATCAGTCTGCTGGTAGGGCGCAGAGTTGACGGTATTATTCTCCTCCCTGTATCCCGGGAATGGGATCATCTTGCCGCAATAAAAAACGTAATGCCCCTGGTTCTTGTTTCACGGAGGAGTCCTGAACGCAATATATCCTGTGTCCGGGCGGATGATATCACCCTGAGTTACCAGGTTGTAAGGTACCTGCTCGAGACCGGGTACAGAAAGATTTATGTAGTCAAAGGCTTTGACTATATGATGAACTCTGCAGACAGGATGGAGGGGGCAGACCGCGCTTTCCGGGAGTTTGGTATTGAACCGGAAGCACTTCCAGCGGAAGAAGGGCACATGAGTTTTAACAGCGGCTATGAGTGTACAAAACGGCTCCTCGAAAGATGTGAAAAACCTGAGGCGGTTTATGCTCTAAACCACATGATGTCCCTTGGGGCAATCAAGGCCATAAACGAAAAAGGGTTCCGTGTTCCGGAAGATATTGCCGTGGCAGCCTATGCCGGTTCGGAAGTGTCGGAATACGAAGATTTCATTGAGCCCAAAGTAACTGCGAATATGTATCCGTCTTACGAAATAGGCGATGCCGCCATGAAGCTTCTGGATGAATTGATAATATTGCGGGCTGATAAATCGGGCAGGGAGATTGCCCCGCGAGATATTGTTTTCGGATCGAGTCTTGTCATACAGGATTCCACGCGGAAGGTTTAGAAGGTTTCCAGCATCTGTATTGACTGGTATCCGGCATTTCCCGGTTTAGGACTTTAGGAATATGATACAGGATAATGAAGAACAAAATGAAGTAAGGGATCAAGTGATTTATGAATGAAATAACAGTTATTTCATGTATTGCAATGTGAAATATTTTTCTTTACTCTAGTAGGTTTCTGTCTTATTGTGTGGTGTGATAAGTTGTTATTTTCAAAGAAATTACGAAATTATTACAAATCGAACCGAAAGTGGCATATAAAATGCTGTAGAGAATTGATTGAATTACAAGGAGATTGATATGCAGAAATTATCAAGTGATTTTGTAAGGGGAATCATACCCCCGATTATTACACCCATTGACTCTCAGGAAAGGATTGATGAGAAGAAACTGCGGAAGCAGGTTGACTTTGTTATAGAAGGCGGTGTGCATGGAATCCTCGCCTACGGAAGCAATGGCGAGTTCTATATGATCGATGAAGAGTTCGAACGGGGATTATCAATTATGATTGATCAGGTTAAAGGCCGGGTGCCAGTATACTGCGGTATCGGTTCCATCCGTACCGGCAAGTGTATTGAGCTGGCAAAGAAAGGTGTCGAACTTGGTGCGGATGCGGTATCCGTGCTGCAGCCGATGTTCCTGAAACCCTTTGATGAAGAGCTTTACGGTCACTTTGCTGCAATTGCAGAGGCTATCCCAGAAACTCCCATGCTGCTCTACAATAATCCCGGTCGTACCGCCTATACCATGAGCGGCGATCTGGTGGAAAAACTGGCCCACACCTATCCGAATATCGTGGGTATGAAAGACAGCAGCGGTGATATGACTCAGACCGAAGAATTTATACGGCGTAACAGCGATGTCGGCTTTAAAGTACTCGGCGGCAAGGATACCCTCATTTTCGGTGCAATGTGTCATGGCGGAGCAGGGGCTGTTGCTACAACTGCAAACTTTATTCCTGAGCTTGTGGTTTCTATTTACGAAAAATATGTTGCCGGTGATTTTGAAGGATCCCGGGAGGCTCAGTATGCTCTTAATCCCATCAGACTGGTTATGGATAAAGCCAGTTTCCCTGTTGGAACTAAAGATTATTGTAATCTTTTAGATATGGATGTAGGTGTGCCCTTTAAGCCGAATCTTCCTTCTGAAGGGATAGTTCTAGAGAAAATGAGAGATCAACTCAAGGATGGCGGGTTTCTTAAATAGTTTATAGCTTCTAAAAATCCTTTCGCCGGTTTTCCTGTGAAAGGATTTTTAAATCTCTATGTTAAGTTTTTTCATTTTACGCCAGAGAGTTGTGGTACTTATACCAAGATAATGTGCTGCTGCGGCTCTTGAATCAGACGCCGAGAGAGCTTCCTCTATAAGTTGTTTTTCAATAATAGTTTTTGTAGACTGGTGTTTTCCATTACCCTGTGATATTTGGGGCGCCTTCATGTATGTCTGGTCCAGTAAAGCCGCTATATGATGTTCCTGGATTTGCGTACTTTCTGTTGTTACTGTTAAACATTCGCAAAAATTCTTCAGTTCTCGCACATTTCCATCCCAGTAAAGATTTTTAATGTATTCTTTAGCCGCGGTTGAGAGATGCTTCTTTTCTGAATGAAACTGTATACAGAATTGATTGATAAAGTTTTCCATAAAAATAGGGATATCGTTTCTTCGCTCTCGAAGGGGAGGAATTGTTATTTTTAAAACATTTAAACGATAAAATAAATCTCTTCTGAATTTTCCATTCTTGACTTCATTAAATAATGGCTTATTGGTTGCACAGATTATACGTATATCAATTGGTATAACACGATCGTCTCCAAGTCTTCTTACCTGTCTTTCCTGGATAACCCTGAGTAAGCGCCCTTGCATTTCCTGAGGCAATTCGGATATTTCATCTAGAAAGCAGGTTCCACTATGTGCCAGTTCAAAAAGACCCTGTTTCCCTCCCTTGACTGCCCCGGTAAATGCACCGTCAGTATATCCGAATAATTCGCTTTCAAGCAGACTTGGAGAAAGTGCTGCGCAGTTAATTGCAACAAAGGCGCCTGATTTTCTTGCGCTATTATTATGAATGCTCTGGGCGAATATTTCTTTGCCGGTTCCGGTTTCTCCGGTTATCAGAATATTTGAATTCACAGAACTATATTGTTTTGCAGTTTTGATAATTTCCCTGATTTGAGGTGAATCACCCAGGATATCATCAAATTTATAAAATGCTTCATTGCCCTTTAAGTACATTTTGTTACGGATACGAATTTCTTCTCGTTGAATTGTATCTGTTTTCTGAAAGGAGAGAACGCTTCCGATAAAGTCATTCCTTAAGTGAAGATTAGTTTTTGTTAAAACAACAGATTTTTCATTAACCTGAACTATCTCATGTTCACATTCGATTGTACCTTTTGCAATGCGGGCAAACTTGGAAAAACGAAACACTTGAGATAGCTTTTTTCCTTTAGTTTTTTCGTTAATACCAAGAATATCGCCAGCCACTTTGTTAAGCGAAATTATTTCTTCGTTGCTATTCAAAACCAGTATTCCTTCAGTTGTGCTGTCCAGAATAGCTTTATGTTGTATTGCACTTTCATATTCTTGTCTGCGAATTTTTGCTACATGTTTTGCTTCTGTGATTGCTTGGAAGAATGATTCCTTGCTCATTGCAACAATGTTGCAGTTGTAATTCAATGCATGTTCTTTGGCATAATGAAATGTGTTATAACCGCATATAATTACATTACAGTTATCAGAAACCATCATATCAAGATCTGCCTGAATATCTTCCGGTTTATTTGTGTGCTGCTGATATTGAGCAAGTTCGATGTTGAGTAACTTATCCAAGCCACTGGCACTATACTGTATGTTGTAAGCACCCAGTACACCTATCTTTGTATGATCACCCTCTTTTTTGTTTAGTCCGCTAAATATGGCTCGAATGATTTCGCTGCCTGAAATAGGTATTCGGACTACTACCAGATTAGGATGCTGTTCTTCAATTTTATCAGCCAATAACCCTCGGGCAATGATTATATCGGAATCCAGCATTTCATCGAGGACATCATTAATTGTAGGCGCAATATGAATTTTCAATGTGTACTGATCAATTGATCTGGTATGACCCATTATTTCATTGTGCTCATTGAATGTGTTCTCAACAATCTCAGCGATCTCTATGGATGGAATCAGAAAAGAAATGCGTACCATGAACACACTCTATCGTATGGCTGAATGAATTACAATGTGCAAAGTGTAATTCACTATTGAAATGTTAGTAATGAACTTTCCTTGTAATCATGAATTCTGAATTTTCAGCTAATTCCTTTTGAAAGATTAAGTTAATAAATACTTGAACCTGATTTTTGTCTTTGGCACACCTTTTGCATTGATAGAGTCGCGAGAAATTGAGACCAAATACATGGAGTAAAACATGAGCTTTAAAGTCCTGGTACCTCAGGATATTACATCTGGCGGGAAAGAATACCTGCAGGAGAGAGGGTATGAAGTTGTAATCGGTTCTGCATCGGATGAGGATACTATCTGCAAAGAGGTTGAAGACTGTGATGCACTGCTGGTGAGGACTGCCCGTTACAGCCGACGAATTATGGAAAGCGGTAAAAAACTAAAAGTGATTTCAAGATTTGGGGCAGGTATTGACAACATAGATATAGAAAGCGCTACCGAGCTGGGCATACAGGTTACCAATGCGCCTATAGCGAACTCAAATTCTGTTGCGGAACATGCAATAAGTCTGCTTTTGGGATGTGCAAAAAATCTTGTATTTCAGGATTTCCAGACGCGTAAAGGGAATTGGGAATCCAGAAATATTACCCAAAGCATAGAGGTCCAGGGAAAAATTCTCGGGTTGATAGGTCTTGGCTATATTGGGCGCAGTGTTGCCAGAAAAGCAAGTAACGGATTGGGAATGGAGGTTATAGGGTACGATGCCTATGCTTCCCGGGACCAGATTCCGGATAATATTGATGTCCGGGAAACCGTGGAAGAGGTATTCCGTGAGGCAGATTTTATCTCTTTGCATGTACCGTCCACACCGGAAACACGGAATCTGGTCTCTAAAAAAAACATCTCCCTAATGAAAAATACAGCAATTCTTATTAACTGCGCCCGTGGTGATGTTCTTAATGAGAAAGATTTGTACGAGGCTCTTGTTGATGGGACTATTCGCGGTGCAGGTCTGGATGTCTTCCAGGAAGAACCTGCATCATCCGGCAATAAACTCTTCGAACTAGAGAATGTTCTCGTCAGCCCTCATAATGCTGCGCTTACCTATGAGGCGATGGATAGAATGGGAATCCATGCAGCCATGGGGATTATCGGAGTCCTTGAAGGGCGTGAGCCTGCCTGGAAGGTCAATAATTTATAGGTGATTACTATCTGCGTAGACGGGTAGAAAAAATAAAAGGAGAGTTTAAGATGACTAAAACTCGACGTGTTGTTTCAATTTTAACAATTCTAATTGTGGGATTTGGTCTTGTTGTTTCCAGCTGGGCTGAAGGTTCAAAAGAAGGTGGAGAAGCAAAAGCCTGGCCTGCAAAGTCAATCCAGATTGTGGCCCCTTATAATCCTGGTGGAGATACCGATTTTAATGCTCGTGTATACGCTAAATACATGACTGATATCCTTGGTGTTCCTGTAGTTGTAACCAATGTAACCGGATCAGGTGGAACTATTGGTGCACGCCGTGTGCTGGATGCTGATGCTGACGGATACACAGTTCTCTGGCACCATTCAGCGATGCTGGTAAGTGAAGCAGCGGGAATTTGGGATAAAAGCCTGAATGATTATGATTTTGCGTGCATCGGTGCAAAAAGCCCCGGTACTCTTCTGTATGTGAGCAAAGACTCGCCTTACAATACATTTGAAGAAATAGTGGCAGCGTCAAAAGCCAATCCCAATTCTATCACCTTTGCAGGAAATACCGGAGCAACAACCTACCTGGCGGGAGTTACTTTGAATGCAGGTGGAGCAAAGTTTAATATCGCGGATTTTGGTGGTGGTTCTGACAGGCTTGCGGCTGTAATGGGTGGTCATGTTGATATCATTCCCAACGCTTTTGGTATGATGAAAGACTACATTGACAGCGGTGATGTTAAAGCGTTGGCTACTCTTGGTTCTACAAAAGTTGCTGAATTGCCAGATGTTCCGACAGTTGCAGAGCTTGGATTTGCTGATGCAACACTGGATCAGCTGTATTTCTTTGCATTCCCCAAAGGAACCCCTTCAGACATAGTAGAGAAATGGACAGCTGCTGTAAAACAAGTGTCTGAAATGGAAGACTATCAGGATGAGATTCAGAAGGCCTACTTTCAGAAACCCTATTTTGTTCCAGGCGCTGAAGGCCTGAAAGAGATGAACACCCAGAGAGATACTATTATGAAATATAAGGATCTTCTGGAAGTACATTAATATTCTTGCCGCTGCATATATTCTTTGTGCAGCGGCAAACTATCATCACATTTGAGGAAATAAAATGGCGCATTTTAAACGAGACCTCTTTGCAGGGGTTTTTGCTTTATTATTTGGACTTTTCATATTTATTGTCTCCTTTACAATTGGAAAAGTTAATCTTGCAGGTGTTGGACCGGATTATTTACCCAGAGCAGTTGGCATTTACATAATTGGTCTAAGTACCATTATGCTCGTGACAACAGTTGTAAATCATTTTCTTAAAGGATCTGTCCACACTGGAGAGAATGCTTCTGCGCCGAGTTTTGATGTAAGAACTCTACTGCTGACCGTCCTTCTCCTTATTGCTTATGTTGCACTGCTTGTCCCTGTGGGGTTTATTCTGGTATCGGCTCTGTTTCTGTTCGGACAGATGTTTATTCTCGCACCGGATGGACAGCGGAAAATACCGTTATTTGTAATCCTTTCTCTGGTAATACCTGCAATTGTGTACGTTCTTTTTGTAAATGTTTTCAGCTTAATGCTTCCTTCGGGAATCCTGGGATAGGGAGAAATAAATTATGTTATTAACCGGACTATTAGCAGTCTTGAACATCAAGACAATACTCTTTATCACTATAGGTGTTTCTGTAGGTATTATTTTTGGTGCCATTCCAGGAATGACTGCAACTATGGCGGTCGCACTCTGTTTGCCAATCACTTTCGGATTGCAACCGGTAAATGGGGTTTCTCTCTTAATCGGGTTATATATTGGTGGAATCTCAGGTGGTCTTATCACGGCTATTTTATTAAAAATTCCAGGGACTCCAGCATCAATCGCAACTACATTTGATGGCCATCCAATGGCTGCGAGGGGTGAAGCTGGAAAAGCTCTTGGAATCGGCATTGTGTATTCATTCCTTGGCGGACTGTTCAGTATTTTTATTCTTATGTTTATTTCGCCTCCTCTGGCACGGATAGCACTCAAATTCTCTTCGTATGATTATTTTTCAATTGCAGTCTTTGCCCTCACAATGATTGCCAGCCTTTCCCAGGGGTCACTGATCAAAGGGCTTATCGCGGGTGGCATGGGAATAGGTTTGTCTCTTGTAGGAGTAGCTCCGCTGGATGGATATCCACGCTTTACCTTTGGCTTTCATGCGCTTGACGGTGGGTTTGGTCTTCTCACCCTTCTTATTGGTCTTTATGCCGTGGGGGAAATAATAAAAACATCAGAATCGAGAGGTGCTGGTGTATCTAAAGATGAAATCGCCGATTATAAAATTAAAGGTTTTGGTTTCAGTCTGAAAGAGTTCTTGCAGCAACTTCTTAATTTATTCCGATCAAGTGTAATTGGAACGGGAATTGGAATCCTTCCCGGCATAGGCGGGTCAACCTCAAATATTATCGCCTACATAACTGCCAAGAACCAGTCAAAACATCCTGAAAAATTTGGTACAGGAATTATGGATGGTATTGTTGCATCCGAGTCAGCAAATAATGCATCGGTTGGTGGTGCCCTTGTCCCACTTTTAACACTCGGGATCCCGGGGGATACAGTAACAGCTATGCTTCTTGGTGGTCTCATGATTCATGGAATAAGGCCAGGGCCTCTGCTGTTTACAACAAATGGGCCAATTGTCTACAGTATTTTTGCGGCCTTGATTGTAGCTAATTTTGCCATGATTGTTTTGGAATTCTTTGGAATGCGTGGATTCGTCAGGCTCCTGTCTATTCCTAAGCATATTCTATTTCCCATTATAATGGTTTTATGTGTAGTCGGTGCCTATGCGGCTAATAACCGGATGTTCGATGTTGTCTGTCTGATCGTTTTTGGATTGGTTGGATACGGTATGATGAAGCTTGGTTTCCCTCTCCCTCCGGTAGTTTTGGGTTTTATTCTTGGCCCAATTGCAGAAGTAAATCTGCGACGAGGCTTGCAGCTAAGTAACGGAAGTTACATGCCTTTCCTGCACAAGCCAATTTCTATAGTATTTCTTTCTGTGGCATTAATTTCTTTAATCCTTGCGATACGAAATAACTATAGGGAATACAAACAGAAAAAAGTGGTTGTTGATTAGCTGCTTTTCGCTAACAAAATTTCGGAACCTCCATCTGATTTTGTATCAGTGGAGGCTTCTTGTAATTACTGAAAATTAATTGCATTCCTGTCCAGTTGCTGATCAGGATATACTTTCCGGTGATATGGTTTTATAAAATAAAGTTCCGGACTGTCTGCGGTTGAAGATCAGAAACCATCTTCCAATAATCTGGAAGGATCTTCAAATTCTAAGCCTCTTCAAACAGATCCAGTAATCCGTCCCGGGTAAAAACCACTTCCTCAAAATCCGAAACCTGCTCCACCAGTTCCGGGGATGATACTGCTTCCAATGCCGCTTTGGAAAGGTAAATCTCATCCAGACAGCGGGAGTTGCGGATAATTACCAGCTTTAAATCTTCTGTCTTTATCTGACCGGCAGCCTTAACGCAGGCTTTAAAGACAAGCTCATCGGTTTCCATTGTCGGCGGAATATTGGCAAGAAAAGGCTTCATCCCTGTAAGCGAATTAACAATGGTAGCTTCTTCGTTAATGCTGTTCCGTAACTTTCTGGAAATAAAGTCGCCCATGCCGCAGCCTGCGGCATTGCCCCGGGAGTGGCTGGTTACTCTCAATATTCCGAGAGCTTCCACCTCCGGTCCGATATTCGGCAGACGATTAATGGGGCGTCCGACAATGGCGGGATCCATGCCGGTTCCGGCTATCTCCTTGCCCTGTTCGAATACAATCAGTGCATCTATCTGGTCCAGGTAGATGCGGGGAACCATGGCGGTGGCTCTTTTTAGAATATCAGGTTCGGTTGCCGCTATCTCCTCCTGGAGGGAAACATATACATCTGCCAGTTGTTCGTAGCCGTTTTCTATTACTGAAATACCTCCGACGATCTTCAGGTGTTTCAGCGCCGTCAGGCCGACACGCACCATATTCTTGCCGAGAAACGGGGTTCCCAGGCTGTGAGTCATGGCGCAGCCTTTGTGTTTTGCAAGACCTATGGCGAGCATTTTAACCAGGCCGCTCTGGTATTCTTCCCGTATCGAGGTATGAGTCTTTACCCGGTTCAGGAGGAGGATGCCGTCTGCCTCATAGGCGTGTTTGTCAATATATACCGGCAGGCCCAGGTCTGTTGTGGCAATTTCAACAACGTCCATGCTAGCCACAATCGGCGCGCCCGCACTTTCTTCTGTTATTCCCAGTTCCTTCAGCATTGCCACCTGGCCTTCTGCTGTCCCGCCGCCGTGGCTTCCCATTGCGGGTACTATAAAGGGGATACCGCCCCGCTCTTTTACGTATTCTACTGCTGTGCGCATGATGCGTTCGTACCCGGCAATTCCGCGGCTGCCACCGGTAATGGCAATACGGTCGCCTTGCTTTATTGGAAGGTTTTTCTCATGCAGCAGGGAGGTTAATTTTTCTTCCGGGTTTTCAAGATGGGTACTGTCAAAAATCTGTTTGACCTTTGCCACAGCGGGAATTTTGTAATCGTCGAGCATTTCGTTCAGTTTTGACATTATACGCCTCTCGTTTCTGCATATTACCAGAACAGTATTGCATACAATATTATCAGAAAATGCTATAGCGGAAAAGGAGAAATTTTTCAGAAATGAGGGGAAGGGTCTATAAAATCCACCCGAACAGATTGTATCCACATAGTAGGATGATCCCTGAAAGCACAACAATAAAAAGCTTATCCACCTGATTGTGATTCATTCGATGGGAAATATGTGCCCCGGTTATTCCCCCGATAATTCCGCCTCCGATCATCAGTAAGAGTATCACCGGGTTAAAATCGGGAATTTTATCGCCTGCAATGGAGAACAGCAGATTGGCGAGTTGAGAGAAGAAGATTATGAAGATTGAATTGAGGGCTGCTGTCTTTGCTTCCATGGAGAAGAAGAGATAAAGGACCGCAAGGTTAATCGGGCCTCCGCCGATTCCGAGGAAGGAGGCAATTCCTCCAAGAAGAATTCCGATGGCGATGCTGAAAATGCTTCCGTTCTGATGGAGGGGGGTGATTCTTTTTTTATAGAGTGTAAAGATGATTACCCCGATACAAAGAAGAATCAGCATGGAGGACTGGGAAATACCTATAATGCTGTCGTTACCGAAGCCTTTACGAACAAGATCGAAAATATACTTTCCGCCGATTCCGCCCAGGATGCCGCCGAAGGCCATGAGCGAACTTGTCCGTTTGTTAATGGATACAGCACTTTTTCTACTGCGGATAAGGGTTGCTACAGACATTGCAAGAACGGTGTTGCCCGAAAGAAAGCTGATGGTAGCAACACTGAAGGGGCTGATGCTGTCCAGCACTGGTTTTATGATAACACCGCCGCCGATGCCGCTTATTGCGCCGACAATTGAGGAGAAGAAGCTGACCAGCATGTAAAGTACATCCATAATTTTATCCTTATCAGCGGGTTGGGCTACCTGAATAACATTGTCGATTTCAGATTACTTGCCGTGACACTGCTTGTATTTTTTGCCGCTCAGACAAGGGCAGGGATCGTTTCTTCCAGCGGAATCTTTTTCCACCAGGAAAAACTGCCGGAATCCGGCGGGGGAGATCCTCTGCCGGAGGCATTGAACCATTGCCTGAAAATAGGGAGCAGTATGCTCATAAAATGACGCATACCCCGTACATAGATAGTTTAGCATACCGCCGGTGGCCGGTACCAGCCGGTCTTTCAGGCAGCCGCCGTGACAGAGTTTCAGCCATCGGCATTGTCTGCATTCTTCAGGGAGATTATCTCTTTTCCCATTACCGAAAGCACGCTGCTTTTTCCCGGTGAGCATGGCGGGAAGATCCCCCTCAAGGATATTTCCCAAGAGATTTTCCGGGAAAACAAAGTGGTCGCAGCTGTAGATTCCTCCGTCATGTTCTATTGCCATTGCATTCCCGCAGGTTTCTGAATGAACACATAACGATGATGGATATCCTGCATGCAGGCCCAGCAACAGATCAAAATGCTGCACATAGATCTTGCCGATATCTTCCTGTGCCCAGAGATCGAAAACGGTATTCAGAAACCGGCCCCATTGTTCGGGTGTCACCGAACGTTTGCTGATTGAGCCATCGGGCAGGGGTTCGACGATAGGAATGAACTGTAGGTATTCAGAACCTATACTTTTCAAAAAATTATATACCCTTTCCGGATCCCGGGCATTATCATTCTGCACGACGGTGAGGGTATTGAAATCTGCTCCGGCGGCTTTGAGATTTTCAATACCTGCCATTACTTTTTCAAAAGCACCCTTTCCTTCCCTGTCTTTGCGGAAGCGGTTCTGTTGTTTTTTGTCACCGTCGACGCTCACGCCTACAAGGAACTTATTGGCAGCCAGCCACTCAGCCCGTTCACGGTCAATCAGAATTCCGTTGGTCTGCAGGGCGTTGCTGATTGTCATTCCCGGACGTTTATATTTTTCCTGAAATTCCAGGGCTTTTTCATAGAAGGACGTGGGGAGCAGGGTGGGCTCGCCTCCCTGCCAGGCGAAGTTGATTGCAGTTGTCCCTTCCGGCTGAGCTTCTATGTATTTTTTTGTGTATGCCTCAAGCACCTCGTCGGTCATTGTGTATTCTGACCGCCTTCCGTGGCCGAATAGCTCTTCCTTGCTCAGGTAAAAGCAGTATTCACAACGGATGTTGCAGAGAGGTCCAATTGGTTTGGCCATGAGGTGGAATGGGGGGTGTGAGGGTTGCATCAGGTATTGTCTCTGGTCCTGGAGTTGAATCTTGGGATAAGATTTTCCTGAGGATTTATTGCGTTTTCAAGATAAAGAATGGCTCCGGCTTCGGAGTATGGAATTGAAGAGGATGCCTGTTCGGAGATAAAGCGGATATCGTGATGAGTACTGTACTCACCTAAGCGTTTTTTAGTGGTTTCCATTACTGTAGAGTAATACAGATTTGAGTTGTCGATCAGCATGCCTGCCAGGATTATTGTATCGGGGTTTAACAAGCGGATGTAATTTGCCAGGCCGCAGCCTAATACATGAGCAGCCTTGGTTATTATTACTTTTGACAGGGTGTCGCCCGCCTCTGCAGCCTCGGTTATATCATTTATAATGATGTCATCAGAATCTTTTTGAATGGTAGTTTGAACTCCTATCTTTATCTGTTGTCTGAATTCATCAAGTATTGCGGTAACCGATGAGTATGTTGTTACGCAGCCATAGTTGCCGCAGGTTGGACATGTGCGTCCGTCTATGTCAATTGTCATATGGGCCAATGCGTCATCATAGGCGTTCAGTTCACGTAACGTTTGTCCTCTTGAGATAAATGCGCTGGAGATATTCATGCTGCAGTAAACAACAAGCAGGCAATCGGAACTGCGTCCTTCTCCATAGTAATAATCAATTAATGCTTCCCCCAGAACATTTGTGTCAATCAAGGCCGGCAGTCCGAATTTTGATTGAAAGATATTTGCCAGAGGAGAGTTTACCCATGATGAATGGAGGGAGGCGGAGTACCTACGGATTACAAAGCCCTGCTTCCGGTTAACTATACCGGCCACACCTACGCCAAGCCCGACCAGCTGTTCAAACCTGATGTTATGCTCGTTTATCATTTCCTGTATTAAAGCATCTGCTTTTACCTGGAAATCGGTCAGGGTTTGATCACTTCTTAAGGGGCCTGTCCGTGAGGCAACATGTTCGCCTTTAATGTTGACTATGTGAATGGAAAACCGGGCAGATCCTATAGAAAAGCCTACGAAAAAATACTTTGCAGCATTAACATCATATAAAACAGACCGTCTGCCGCCGGTGGATTCATCATTACCGTGCTGGACGATAAGGTCTTCATCCTCTAGTTGTTTAAATACTCGCATGAGGCGTCCGCGGCTTATGTCCGTTTGTTCAATAATTTCGTTGATTGTTATGGGGCCGTTTTTCTGTACAATATTAAAATAAAATAATACGTTTTCCGGTAATGATGCTATGGCTTCTAAAAATGACATTTGGTTACACCTGGAATATGTTGTACGTGTTGCCGTAACATAGTCTTCATCATACTACTTTTTGTTAAATTGTCAACACTTATACACGAGATGAAAAAAAGTAGCAACCGTTTTTGTGTTGATCTGCAGGAAAATTAGCGCATACAATGAAATAATCGTTGCTTTCTAAAAAAACCAATGATACTATTTTTATAACTTATTTCCGTGATGGAAAAAAGAACTGTTAATAAGGAGATTTATGTGAAAAAGATCGTTGTCATGGCCTTGATGGTTGTAATGATGGTGGCAGGATTCTGCGAAGGGCAGAAGGAATCACAGCAGGGTGGTGCTGCACAGGCTGACAGCTGGCCGGCAAAGGCGGTAAACATTATCGTTCCTGCCAGTGCCGGAGGTGGTACGGATTTAAATGCCCGTGTGGTGGCAAAACACCTGGCGAAAGCTCTCGGTCAGCCTGTGACCATTACTAATATTAAAGGTGGAAGCGGCTCAATAGGCTATACAGAGGCAAAGAATTCTGCACCTGATGGATATACATATGTGTATACAACCGAGGATATAGTTACCAACCATGGTTTGGGCCTTATGGATTTCGGTTATGATGCCTTTGAACCGGTGAGCGGATGCATTTCGATGGATATGTTCTGGGTAATGAGTGGTAAATACGGGGATGTTCCTGCTTTTACTTCTGCGGCCAAGGCGAATCCCGGGACTGTAAGTTATGCGGGAGAAAGCGGAGCATTTATCTCAATTCTTCCCTATGTTGTAGAAAAAAAGCTTGGTGTCGACTTGAAGATTGTTGACGGCGGTCAGATGGCTGAGCGTCTTCCTTTAATGGTGGGCGGACATATCGCCGCTACTTATGCACCATACAGCATTGTTAAGGATTATGTAGATACTGGTAAACTCACTGCAGTTAACTTATCCACAGAACGAAGTTCGATCTGTCCTGATATTCCCACTGCCAGAGAACAGGGGCTTGATATTGTACGGGATCGTTTTCAGTATCTTCTTGCTCCCAAAGGAACTGATTCTGCGATAATCAAGAAAATATCAGATGCAATGGCAACAGTCAGTAAAGATCCTGCATATCTACAAGATGTAAAAAACATTAATGCAAAGGTTGCTTATATGGATCCTGCTGGTATAGAGGAATATCTCTCGAATTACAAGAAAGAATTAGAGGTGTATTTCACTTATCTACCCAAGAGATAAACAGATTGTCATACCTGGTGTGAAATAAATTACTTCGCACCAGGTATTTTATTTAACTGAAGGAATAGTATGGATATTCTAAGACGTCGTAAAGACTTACTGATTGGCATAGGTATGCTGGCTGTTTCAGTATTTTATTATATAAGCAGCATGAATATACAAACCCGTAGCCTGCTTGCTGCGTACGGGCCGGATATCATGCCCCGTATATATGGTGGCATTTTAGCCATTTTAAGTATCCTTCTGATTATCAGTGATCTGATAAAATTGAAATTGGAAAAGAAGACAGATAAGGTTTTCAATAATGAAGGTGTTGATGTTAAAAAAGCAGTTATAAGAACGGTAGGTACAATTAGTCTGGTCGGTATCTATATGTTGATACTGAAGCCTGTCGGTTTTCTTGTTTCATCAGCTCTTTTTATAATGCTGCAACTCATTGTGATCAGTCCTCAAGGGAAGGTGAACTATCTCAAGTATGGAGTAACAGCGGTCGTAACTGCGGTATTGCTGGACTACTTGTTTGTTTCGTTGTTCAATCTTGGATTGCCGCATGGCATCCTGGGCTTTTAATCAGGGAGATCATGTAGATGTTTATGCAATATATAACAGGTTTTGATGCAATTCTTTCGTTCAATGTTATCGGGTTAATCCTGTTCGGAACTTGTGTCGGAATTATGTTTGGTGCAAGTCCAGGGTTAACAGCCTCCATGGGTATGGCTTTGTTGATGCCTATTACTTTCAGTATGAATACCATTTCGTCCATGGCGCTATTGATTGGTCTTTATATTGGCGGTACTTCGGGAGGAATGATAACTGCTGTTTTGCTTGGTATACCAGGTACCCCGGCAGCCATCGCAACTACATTTGATGGTTATCCCATGGCCAGGAATGGACGGCCGGCGGCTGCTTTGGGCTTCGGATTAATTTCATCTTTTGTCGGCGGTATGATAAGTCTGGTGATTTTGTTCAATATTGCACCCCGCCTGGCGGAGGTTGCAGTTAAGTTCACACCTGCTGATTATTTTGCCGTTACATTGTTTTCTCTTTCCCTGATTGCAGGCCTTACCGGTAAATCCATAATAAAGGGACTGATGAGCGGCATCATAGGTTTGATGGTTGCAACTATTGGACCCGCGGCACTGGAGGTAACTCCACGGTTTACATTCGGGTTTGAGTCTTTTAATGCTGGATTTCAGCTGATTTGTGTACTGGTAAGTGTTTACGCGGTTGCAGAATTGTTTCTTTTTTCCGGGCAGTCATATAAGGATGATTTTGACCTCAGTTATGACACTTCCAAATTGAAAGGCTTCGGGGTAAAGCTGAAGGATTTTCAAGGTCAGGTCTTTAATCTTGTTCGTTCAGCTCTAATGGGAACATTTATTGGAATCCTACCGGGAATCGGTGCCGGAACATCCAATATCATGGCCTATTCTGCAGCCAAGAATGCATCGAAGACACCGGAAGAATTCGGCAATGGAATTAAAGACGGAATTATCGCTTCCGAGACTGCAAATAACGCAGTAACTGGTGGAGCAATGGTACCTCTGCTGACTCTGGGAATTCCTGGGGATGCCGGTACGGCAATTCTTTTAGCTGGCCTTACCCTGCAGGGAATTGCTCCGGGACCGCTTATTTTTACAAAGAGCGCAGATATTATCTATGCGATCTTTGCGACTCTGATCGTTGCAAACGTATTAATGATTCTTGTGGAATACTGGGGAATGAAAACTTTCCTTCATCTGGTAAAGATCCCCCGGCATTATATTCTGACAATAGTCATGCTGTTCTGCGTAATAGGTGCATATAGTCAGAATAACCGGATATTTGATGTGTACTCTGTCTGGATGATTGGTGTGCTGGCATTCGTACTGGTTAAGCTGGGGTTTGATATGACGCCATTCGTAATGGGGTTTATTCTTGGTGCGATTCTTGAACGCAATCTCTTGCGGGGTTTGATGTTCGAAGATGGTAGTTTTTTACATTTCTTTCAGCGTCCCATATCCGGAACGTTTCTTATCCTTACAATCGGCTACATCCTGTATGTGTCGATTACGGGTTTTATAGCAAAAAATAAAAAAGTCTCACTTGATACCGTTGAGAGTTGATACATCTATAGGGAGAATTCAAATGACAAATACTAAACCAATGAACCTGCTGTACATTTTCAGTGATCAGCATAATAAATTTATAACCGGTTGCTACAACAACCCATACGTACATACTCCTAACCTGGACCGACTGGCAGCGAAGGGTGTTACCTTTGACAGTGCATATTGTAATAATCCCATCTGTTGTCCTTCCCGGGCATCGATGACAACCGGAGAGTACAGTTTCCAGCATGGCTACTGGGATAATGCCCATCCTTATAAAGGTGAGCAGGAGGGTTGGGGCCACCGCCTGACAGACCAGGGGCATGAGGTTGTAACCATAGGAAAACTGCACTACCAGTCTATAGCATCCACATCCGAAGGGTTCCCTGATCAGAGAATCCCCCTTCACGTAAAGGATGACCTTGGTGATATAACTCACTGTATCCGGGATGGAATCTTTACCCGTCCGAAGCTGAGGGATACAGTTCTTAATGCAGGCCCTGGAAATTCTGACTATCTGGAATATGACAAAAAAGTTGGTGAACTGGCGGTTGAATTTCTGAGCAATGAAGCCTCTGGAAAGGATAAACCATGGTGTCTGTTTGTCGGCTTCGTCTGTCCGCATTTCCCGTGGAAGGTTCCTCAGGACATTATGGACCTGTATACACCTTACGATAAAATCCCTTTACCAAAAGACTGGGAACCGGGAAAACGTCCTGAGCATGGGGCCTTACAGGTTTTTAGAAATGAACTGCATCTGGCTGAAGCATTCACTGAGGAAGAGTATAGAAAAGCCATCGCTGCCTACTATGGAATGGTTACCTACCTGGATAGGCAGATAGGTGATGTGCTGGATGCTCTCGAGGCTGCCGGACTTTCAGAAAATACCCGGATTATTTATACAACCGATCATGGAGATAATGCCGGCGACCATGGACTTTTCTTTAAACACAATATGTACGAAGGATCAGTCGCGGTTCCCCTGATCATGGCCGGACCGGACCTGCCCGAAGGTACCCGTGTTAACAGCGCTGTATCATTACTGGACATATTTCCCACCGTACTGGAAGCTGTCGGAGCAGATTCAAAACCTGAAGATGAAGGGAAACCCGGATTATCTCTGTTTCCTTTTGCCCGGGGTGAAAAAAGTGAAGACCGGCCGATCTTTTCTGAAACCCATTGTATCGGCAACCTGGATGCAGGCTATATGATCCGCTATAAACAGTATAAATATAACTACTACATGAATTACAAACCCCAACTGTTCGATCTGGAGAATGATCCTGGGGAATTTAACGATCTTATTGATGACCCTGCATATTCCGCTCTGGTAGAAGAGATGGATGGAATTCTCAGGGGCATTTGTAATCCGGAAGAAATAAATAAGGCTGCACATGAACGGCAGGCAAAGACTCTTGCCGAGCATGGCGGAAAAGAAGCAGTCATTGATAAACTGCTTGCCTATACTCCTATTCCAACGGAGCTGATATCGTAACGTATAAGAACTTGTAAGGAAAAAATGCTGCTATTATTTTAAGCCTTCAATATTGGCAGCATATTCTACAAACAGTTTTCTCCTTCTTCTGTTTGTGTGTGGGATTTAAAAAAGTGGTGCTTTTTAAGAAGAGTTTGAATAAACGCGTAGAACATCAACTTATATTTAGTTCCGGAAAAAAATCATTCACCCGATTATCTCCAGCAACTCGTCCCGTATAAACGGATACACATTCGCATAAAGAGCTCCTCGGTAATCACCGTCAATAACACGAAACTCCGGCTCGAAGTTGGTCGCTTTGGGGAACGATGTTTCTGTTGTTCGTTTCAATGTCGCTACTATATTGCTGTTACGCGCAAAAGGGCTTAAAAAAAGAACATAATCGGGACTGTAAATTTTACATAAATTATACAAACCGATTTTTATTGCATTCATAGCTTCTTTAAAAAACGGATACTTTTCGGAAAAGGCATCTGCAAGAATTTCATAGGTTTTATCCACATCCTGTAAAACCCGCGGATCTATTTGCGCATATTGCGGCAGGAGGGACCAGATTGCAGCCTCTGATTCGAGGCATCCCAGAGCTCCGCAGTGGCATTTCTGACTTGAATCGGGATTAACAAGTGTATGGCCGATCCCTGTATAGTTTCCTCGCTCCGTATCGATAACCTGACCCTTTGATGCAAAGGAAGAACCGACACCGTATCCCCAGTGAAAAAGGGCAATATCTTTATTCCAGAATTCACGGGTAGTCTGTATTTCATAATCAAGAATTGTTTCGATATTTCGTCTGAGCTTTACAGGCAATCCGTACTTTTCTGTAATGTAGTTGAAATCTACCTTTTCAATGTTCGGCCAGCGGCTGACCTTGGACCATTGGTTATTAGACGCATTAACAGTCCCAAGGGGAGAAAAAGCAACACCCACAAGCTTTGCATTTTCCGGCACCAGTGCTAACAGCTGTTCTATCATGTTATCAAATATTTGTATAAATTCTGCACTTGTAGTTTCTTTGGGTATGGGAATCACAGCTTCTGAGATTACCTGCTCTTCGAGATTAACCAGTCCTCCGATAAGCTGAAAATGCTCTGCATAAATTGATAAAATTATGCGGCTGTTTGATCCTAAGGCAAGGTTTAGCCGGGGACGGCCGCGCTCATTTGTCTGTCTTCCGGTTTCCTGTATGGCCTTGCTCTCAATCAGTTCATCTATCAATGCGGAAATAGTGCTGCTCCGGATTCCCAGACTTTTGACTATTGCGCGTCTGGATGGTTCAGGCATAAGGTATATTTCTTTCAGAATAGCTGCCTTCTGGCGGCTGCGTACTTTCAGATCTTCTCTGTTGCTTAGACGTTCAACTTCTGCATGCATAAACGGTAAGTGCATATTATTGTCCTACAACAAAATATTCGACACGTCAAGCTGGGAGTCGGTGATTCAGTTAATTAGGAACAATATGTGTTCAAAAAAAATCTTGACAGGGTAAAAAGGTGATGGTAGGGTTTAGGAACGCTGTGTGTTCATAAGTAGGCAATCTCATGATCACAGTTAATCCAATATGTATGGTATTGGTTAAATAAACAGCGTATGTTCAATAAAGGAGTTTTTATGTTGAAAAGAATCCTGCTGTTATGTGTTGTTTTTATTATGCTTGTTCCTTTTGTGTTTGCCGAAGGCTCTGCCGAAAAAGAGCAGGCGGCTTCCGCGGAGTATCCTGCCAAGCCCATTAAACTGATTGTTCCCTATGGTGCCGGTGGAGGTACCGATACACAGGCCCGTCTGCTTGTGCGCAAGCTTGAAGAACTGCTCCCGGTTCCGGTTGTTGTGGTGAATATGGGTGGTGGTGCAAGTGCTATCGGATCACGTGAAGTTCTTGAGGCAGATCCTGACGGATATACCATCCTGATGAATATTGTAAATATCTGGACTAATGAAATCCTTGGCAACACTGATTTCGGCCCCTTTGATTTTGTTCCCATTGCGGAAGCCGGAACCTACTATCTGTGTGAAGCGACTGGAGCAAAATCTAAATGGAATAACTTCGGCGAACTTGCAAAGGCATTAAAGGATAAGCCCCAGTCTGTTCGTATCGCGACAAATATCGGTGCCATTACCCATTTTACCAGTCTCGGAGTTCAGCAGTCTGCCGGAGGAGAATACAACATGGTCCACATCGGGGACGGATCCCAGCGGATTGCCTCTGTGCTGGGAAATAATGTTGATACGACTATTATGGGTACTAATGAAGTTGCTAAGTATCAGCAGTCCGGTGAAATGAGAACTCTGGCAGTCTATGCGCCCGAACGGGTTAAGGGTATGGAGGATATTCCTACTGCAAAAGAGCAGGGAATAGACTTTGTTCAGCCCGTAAGTTACTGGTTTTTTGCCCCTCCCGGAACATCAGCTGACATAGTTGAATACCTGGCAGATACCCTCGAGAAAGTAATGCAGGATCCGGCCATTCGTTCCAAAATGGAAGAAATGATTATGGTTCCTTCATACAAACGGGGGGATGTATTAAGGCAGGCGATTCAGGCTGAAGGAGATAAGCTCCAGAAGCTTGGCGAGATATATAACCTGGGAAAATAAAAAGCATCCAGATTATCAGCACCCTGATGCAGGCGGAACCATCAGTCTGCACAGGGATGTTTATTTTCCAATTCGGAGAGAACCACACATACAATGAAAGATAAATCTTATATCGCTGATTTTTCCCTGTCCACAGGGCTTGTTGTAATCAGTGTTCTGGTGTTCCTGGAGAGTCTGAAATTAAAGCCTTCAGAGTATGAACCCTTAGGTCCTGCTGCGCTCCCCAAAGCATTAAGTCTCAGTCTTATTCTGTTTTCCATTCCACTTATTGCTCAGGGCTTCAGAAAATTTCGTGCCCTCAAGAGCATTGGTACTGCTGTACAGGAGGGAACTCCGGCAGAGTCCAAAACCGGCAAGCCGCTGATGTCTCTGGTCACGGCAATCTCAACAGTTGCCTATATCTTCCTGATTGGCCTCATAGGATTCAGGATAAGCACGGTTGTTCTTCTGCTTTTTCTTGGAATTCTTCTGCACAGACAGGAGCGTAAAGTATCCAATGCAGTTTTCTTCCCGACACTGTTCGTATTGGCTGTTGGGATGAGTCAGATTCTGTATCTGGTTTTTACGAAAGTTCTTGTTGTTAACCTTCCGTGAGGTAAATGTATGACCTATTTATTCAGTGCTTTTGCACATCTTATGGCGCCGATGCCGTTATTTTATATCTTCCTCGGGGTATTTCTGGGATGCACGGTTGGGGCGATTCCAGGACTCACCGGGTCGATGCTCATTGCTCTTACGTTGCCCTTGACCTATTACATGTCCAGCGTTAATGCAATTACCCTGCTTATATCCATGTATATCGGTTCAATAAGCGGAGGATTGATAACTGCGACGCTGCTTAGAATTCCCGGCACGCCGGCATCGGTGGTTACTACTTTTGACGGTTATCCCATGGCCCGGGCTGGAAATTCAGGACGTGCCATCGGTCTTGGCATTACTGCCTCTTTTATCGGGGGACTGGTCGCCTGGATATTTCTTGTCCTCTTATCGCCGGTAATGGCTCGCTTCGCGCTCAAGTTTACCTCCTTCGAAATATTCTCCCTTGTTCTGATGGCCCTGGTGCTTATTGCTGCTGTAGGTCAGGGAAGCATTCTCAGGGCTATAATCGCCGGCTTTCTCGGGCTGCTTGTGGGAGTTCCGGGAGTGGATCCCATTGTGGGCAGAGTCAGGATGACCTTCGGCTCGCCGGATATGATCGGCGGTTTCGGTCTGCTGCCTGTTCTGATCGGTCTGTTCGGTATAAACCAGATTCTCAATGATGTTGCCGATGTGGAAACCAAAATGGAACGTATTCCGCTTTCCTTCAAGGGAATGTTTCTTTCCTTTAAAGAGATTAGGGAAAACGGAGTAAACCTGATACGGTCCTCGATAATCGGTACCTGGATAGGGATACTCCCCGGAGTCGGTGCTACTATTGGATCAATAATGGCTTACTGGGCTGCAAAGAATTCATCCAAAACACCGGAACGCTTTGGAACCGGTTCAGAAGAGGGAATTATTGCATCAGAGGCGGCCAACAATGCAACGATTAATGGGGCATTAATCCCGCTGATCACTCTGGGAATTCCCGGGAGCATCGTAACGGCGATTCTTCTTGGAGCCCTGGTTCTTCACGATCTTAACCCCGGCCCCCTGCTGTTTACCAGCGATCCGGAAATTGTATACGGCATTATGGCTTCCTCTTTCGTGGCCAATATTTTCATGTTTTTTATTATGATCGGTGGAAGTCTGATCATGGTCAGGCTTGTTGATATTCCCCGGGCGATTTTACAGCCTCTGCTGATAGTTTTCTGCGTTATCGGGACATTCGCCCTCAATAACCGCTTCTTTGACGTCTGGGTTATGTTCGGTTTCGGCATAGTCGGATTCTTTCTGGAGAAAGCAAAGATACCTCTCGGGCCGTTTATTATCGGTTTCATTCTCAGCAGTATCGCGGAGCTGAATCTGCGCTCGAGTCTTATGTACGCGAATGGATCGCTGATGCCGTTTATTACCCGCCCAATCTCGCTTGTCTTTCTGATCATTGCTGTATCCACCCTGGGATGGACGCTGTACCAGGATTACCACGGAAAGAAGAATGTAATCGAGAAAGCAAAAACGGCGATTAACGAATAAAGGGAAATTAAATGAGTAAACCCCAAAAGAATGTACTTCTAATTTGTACCGATCATTGGCCCGGACCGCTTCTCGGATCTGAAGGGCACAATGTAATTCAGACGCCCACCATGGATGAACTGGCGCGTACCGGCACTCGTTTTAACCGTACCTATTCCGAGTGCCCTGTATGTATACCGGCGCGTCGCACCATGATGACCGGTACCACACCACAGAAACATGGGGACAGAATTTTTCAGCAGACCCTTGAAATGCCGGATTTTCCGACACTGGCACAGACTTTCCGCAATGCCGGGTATCAGGCATATGCAGTCGGCAAGCTTCATGTTTTTCCTCAGCGGGACCGGATCGGTTTCGACGATGTGCTTCTTGCTGAGGAGGGGCGCGGGCACCACGGGGTTGTTGATGATTACGAGGAATTCCTCGGGGAACATGGATATCCGGGAGAGGCTTTCGGGCATGGTATGGGTAATAACCAGTATGTAACCCGGCCCTGGCATCTGCCGGAAGAAATGCATAATACAAACTGGACAGCGGCAAAGATGTCGCAGTATATCAAGCGTCGTGACCCGACACGCCCTGCATTTTTTTACATGTCTTTTGTTGCTCCTCATCCTCCGCTGACTCCACCGGAGTATTATCTTAACCTGTACCGGAATCTTGAAATGGATACTCCGGTAAAAGGTGAATGGGCTTCAGATTCAGAAAAACTTCCGGCAAAGCTTCAGAAATCGACTGAATATACCCGCTGGTTTAATGACTCTATGATTCTTGATGCCCGCCGTGCATTCTATGCAACGGTTACCCATATCGATCACCAGATCCGAAGAGTGATCGGGACTTTGCGAGAAGAAGGGCTTCTGGAGAATACATACATCATGTTTACTTCCGATCATGGTGATATGCTGGGCAATCATGGCCTGTGGGCGAAGCGCTGCTTTTACGAGTATTCCGCCCGGGTCCCGTTTATCCTTACCGGACCGGCGAATGATACACGGGTAAAAAAGAACACGACGGATTCGCGGCTTGTAGGCCTGCAGGATGTAATGCCGACATTGCTTGATCTGTGTGATATCCCAATTCCCGATTCGGTTGAAGGTATTTCTGTTGTGGGAGAAAAAAAGCGTGACTTTCTTTACGGAGAAGAAGCGGAAGGAGTTAATGCTACCCGTATGATTCATGACGGCAGGTATAAGCTGATTTACTATTCCTCGGGAAATGTTTTTCAGTTATTCGATGTACTTAATGATCCGGAGGATCTTCATAATCTTGTTGCGTCATCAGAGTATTCAGAAACACTGGACAGGCTGAAACTTGAGTTGTCAAAGCAGCTATACGGAAATGATTCTGAGTGGTTTGATGGTCCTGTCCTTAAGGGAATGAAGCCCAAGGAATATGCATACGTGCCGATTCCCGGATTATTCGGTCAGCGGGGGAGCCACTGGCCGCCCCAGCCGCATACAGGGGAAGAGATTAAGGATGTGGGGCTATTGTAGGGTGGGCTCTCTTCTAAAGATCTGTTTTTAACATTAAAAGCGTTCGGGTTTTCCGAACGCTTTTTGTCTTCTACTCCCCCGGCAGATACCCCACCGGCAGCGCATACTCCACTAACGGCAAATTCTCCCGCTCCGGCGGAATAAAGTCAAAGGCCCTCTTCAGAAAATCCAGCAAGATAAACAGTGTCGCGCCCCAGATGAAGTGGGGTGCTCCCGGAAGATGAAAGCATATTGTCTCCTTTGGTCCCGTCGGCAGGTTGACTCGAAGTGCGGAATAGCGGTCGGGATTCAGCAGGTCATCTATCTTAACGAATATCAGGTCTTCCACCTCATCATTACACCGAAACCCGCTGGTCTGGTTAGTAAAAGCAAGTACCGGGTAGATTGCTTTTCTGAAATTGATTAGTTCTCGTAAGGGAAGTTGGCCGATCAGCTTCAGCCTGAACGGATTCAGGCGTATTTCCTCCCATGCCTCACGGACCGCAGTTGCAGCAAGCAGGCTGGAACTGCGGCAGGTTTCTTTGCGGATATTCCTGCCTGCAGGTAATACGCTCAGTACAGCTGCAATAAGGCAATCCGGCAGGCGGCTAATGTGGCCTCCCGGGAAACTGTAGTCCCCCGGCTGTGTCACCTTATGAGACCTGCGGGTTAAGAGAACCTCGTACTTCCCGGTGGTATTGGTTCTCAGGGCAATGAGGACAGCAGCTATATCATTGTTTGTCTGAAATTTTTTCGCCTCAGATTTGCTTTCTGTTTCAAGAGAACCTAAAATTTTTCTCAAAAGAGCATCTTTTCCGGGAGTTTTCTCAGCCATTCCGGAAGAATGCTATCAGCCCTCTCTTATCTATGTCTACAGCTTATTGGGAAGAATGTGAAAATGACTGAAAGCGTTATCAGCACAAAAGCCGGCATGGAACCGAAAAAAGCACAATTTGGTAAAAAATTACCAGAAAAACGTTGCGTGATCGAAAAACCGGGTTTATAGTGGATGAAATTGCTGAAATAAACTGAAAGCGCTTGCAGGAAAACTGGTCTGACAGCTTTCTAACAGTGCGAATTAAGGGGAAATATATATGTCCGATGGAATGGTTACGGTAAAAGCCGAGGAGCTGAAAAAGCTCATTATCAATAAACTTACGGAAGCAAAACTGCCGGAAAAAGAGGCAGCCATTGTTGCTGATGTGCTTGTATTTGCCGAACTGAGGGGAGTCCATTCTCATGGGGCTGTGCGGGTTGAGCATTATGCCCAGCGCATTGCAGCGGGCGGAATGAACCTGTCTCCCGAACTGAAAGTGGATATGCTTAAGCCCTCAGTTGCACTTGTAGATGCTCAGGGGGGAATGGGCCATGTGGTAAGCCGCTATGCCACGGAAGAGGCCATCAAAATTGCTCGTAACGAGGGTATTTGTATGATGGCGGTAAAGAACAACAGCCATTGCGGGGCACTTGCCTATTATATCCAGATGGCCATGGATCAGAAGATGTCCGCCATGTTTATGGTTAATACCGATGCCTGCGTAGTTCCTTTCGGAGGCAGTACCCCTTTCTTTGGAACCAACCCCTTTGCCTTCGGGTATCCTGGAACTAAAGACAATATTCTTCTGGATATGGCAACCAGTGAGGTTGCATTCGGCAAGATTGTCTATGCAAAAGAGAAAAAGCAGCCTATTCCGGAAGGCTGGGCGGTAGATGTGGATGGAAATCCCGTAACCGACCCGGAAAAAGCAAAGTCTCTTTTTCCTTTCGGCGGTGCAAAAGGCTATGGCATTACGGTAATGATCGAAGCCCTCACCGGTATTATGGTTGGCGGAGTTTTCGGGCCCCATCTTAAGAGAATGTACGGTGATTATGAATCCTATCGTGACCTCTCTTCTGTCATGATTGTTATCGATCCCTCCGTCTTCGGTGATGCCCGGGCTTCCCTTGATCACGCCCAGGCAATGATCGATGAGCTTCGTTCTGTAGCTCCCGCTCCTGGTTTTCAAAAGGTGATGATCCCCGGAGAGATTGAGCAGAAAACCATGGAGAAATCTCTGAAGGAAGGAATTCCTCTGGCGGAAAGTATTTATAAGTATCTGGCGGGTTGATATGAGTCATTTTACCGTAATTGGTCTTGGTGCCATGGGAATCAACATGGCAAAGAATATGCTGTCCGCCGGGCTCTCTGTTACCGGCGTGGATTTAAGTGAAGAACGTCTTGCTCTTTTCCGGGAAGCCGGCGGAAATACTGCAGCATCATTCAGCGAGGTTGCAGAAAAGACGGATGCGGTCTTTGTCATGGTTAATGAAGCTGCCCACATGGAGTCGGCTCTTTTTTCTGATGATGGAGTAAACAGGATGAAGAAGGGGAGTGTGGTGGTTTCCACCAGTACCGTTCCTCCTTCTTATATAGAAGATCTTGATTCGCGGCTTCAGGATATTGGCATCGGGCTGGTCGATACCCCCGTCAGCGGAGGGGAAAAGGGCGCCCATGACGGGACCCTGACACTGATGCTCAGCGGAAGACCTGGGGATATTAAAAAGATCCAGCCTGCCCTTGATGCTGTATCGGCTAAAATCTACACCCTGGCGGATACTCCGGGTGCAGGAAGCAAATTCAAGGTTGTACACCAGCATCTTGCAAGTACTCACATAGCCCTATCTGTGGAAGCCATGGGGCTTTGTGCAAAAAGCGGAATCGACCCGGGGATGTTCTACGAAATAGTTACCAATTCTGCGGGGAACTCAAAACTTTTCGAGTATTTTGTGCCTTTCCTGCTGAACAACGACTTTTTTCCCTACAGCAGTATCAATACCTCGGAAAAGGATTTGCGCCTGGTTGTGGAGCTTGCAGATGAGCTCGATTACCCGGCGGATATTGCCCGGAGTGCCTACGAGCAGTTTTTAAAAGCAAAAAATGCCGGCCTCGGGGCTGAGTCATCGATTGCCACCATAAAACTGTTTCCCGTCGAGTGGAAAGGCTCGGCAAAAAAATAGAAGGAGTGTTTGAATGTCGGAAGGAAACAATGGTTTTGTCACCGCTGTTGCGGGGGTAAACCGGTTCATCCTGCAAATTGAAAAGGTAATTCTTATTGTCCTTATGGTCAGTATGCTTGTTTTCGGATTTTTACAGGTATTTGCCAGGTTCATTCTTAAATCACCAATCGGATGGTCGGAAGAGCTTTTAACCTATGCCTTTACCTGGGCAAGTTTTATTGGTGCCAGTATGGCCATCTACTATAAGTCACATTTTTCTGTTGATCTGCTGATGAAAAAAGTGCCGGACTTCCTGATTAAGAAAGTCCGCCTCTTTGTCTGGATTATGATTTGTCTCTTTTCCCTGTTTATCCTGGTTATGGGATGGCGGCTTACCTTGCTGAACAGTATTCAGATGATGAACATTATTCCCATCTCCATGTCCTGGGCTTATCTTGCCATGCCTGCCAGCGGTCTTTTTATCTTTATCCATGCCTTTGAAAAGACCATTGAAGTTATTCTCGGAATCAATCAGGAGGAGGATACGGAAGAATGATTGCAACCCTGTTTATAACCTTTATCGTATTGCTTATTCTGGAAATGCCGGTCTCCTTTTGTCTGCTTATTTCCACTGTTGTATCGATGATGTTTTTCAGCGATATAGATCTGATCGCCATTGTGGTAAAAATGTTCAGAGCCAGCAGTAACTTCAGTCTGGTTGCTGTTCCGTTTTTTATTCTTGCCGGCGGCTTTATGGATTCCGGCGGAATCTCACGCCGGCTGGTCAAGTTTGCCTCCAACCTTATCGGACATATCCGGGGAGGACTTGCAAATGCCAGTGTAGTTGCTGCAATGTTTTTTGCCGGACTTTCCGGTGCAGCTGCGGCGGATACCGCGGCGGTGGGAAGTCTGCTTATCCCTGCCATGAAGCAGAAAGGCTATGGAAAGGATATCTCCACCAGTGTAATGGCCACGGCAGGGTCCATCGGTATTGTTATTCCTCCCAGTATCCCCATGATTATTCTCGGTGTTACTGCGGGTATTTCCATCGGCGGCCTGTTTATGGGCGGAATTATTCCCGGTATTTTAATGGGATTTTCTCTCATGGCGGTAAACATCGTGTATACCAAGATCCGTAAAATTGACCCGGAACCCAGGGCCAGTTTCAAGGATACAATCCGCTCTCTGGCGGACTCCTTCTTTGCCCTTTTTACGGTAGTAATTATCGTTGGTGGAATTACCGGAGGCATATTTACCGCCACCGAGGCATCGGTCATTGCTGCGGTTTATGCGTTTATCGTAGGGTTTTTTATCTACCGGGAATTGAAGCTGAAGGACCTGCCCAAGGTTCTGGTTAAATCCGCCATTACCACGGGTGTCGTAGTTCTGACCATTGCCGCGGCTGCCAGTTTTGGCTGGGTTCTTGCCGCCGAGCAGATTCCCGCACAGATTGCCAACTTTCTGGTCTCCCTGACCAGTAATAAATGGGCACTGCTGTTGCTGATCAACCTCTTCTTTATAATCCTTGGAACCTTTCTGGATCCCTCGGCAATAATCATTATTGTTGTTCCCATTATATGGCCGGTTGTTCAGAAGCTGGGCATCCATCCCATCCACTTTGGTGTAATGACCATTGTAAACATGGCCATCGGCCAGTGTACCCCACCGGTGGGTATCGCTCTCTTTGTTGCGACAGGTATTTCGGGGGCAACCCTGAGTAATATGCTGAATACGTATGTGCGGTATATAGGCGCTCTTATTGTCGTTCTTTTACTTACCACATTCCTTCCGGCCATATCACTCTGGATCCCCGAATTAACTGGATATATCAAATAATTTCTTTGGAGGTAGTATGAAGAAAATTATTGGAATTCTCTTAATTCTCTGTGTCGGCACAATGGTATTTGCCAACGGTTCACAGGAATCAGCTGATGGTGCTAAAACTTTCAGCCTGAAGGTGACCAACACCCTGCCCATGGAACATCCCATGAATCAGGGTCTGCAGAAGTTTGCCGAAGGTGTAAAAGCCAGAACAAACGGCAATGTAACTGTTGAGCTTTTTCCCAACAGCCAGCTTGGCGGTAACACGGAAATGGTAGAAGGCGTACAGCTTGGAACCATTGATATGTGTAACCAGTTTGCCGGCGCTTTTGCAAACTATGTTCCCGAAATGAACGTTCTTGCCCTGGCTTTCCTTTTCCAGAGCGAAGATCACCTCTACAACGCCCTCAACGGCAAGGCTGGAGATGTGCTTGCAGAAGCTTTGCGGAAAAAAGGCTTTGAGCCCCTTGGATATTTCTATGGCGGATCAAGAAGCCTCATGAACAATGTTCGTCCCGTAAACAGCCCTGCAGATCTTAAGGGTCTTAAAATTCGGACTATCCCCACAAATATTACCCTGGAAGGTGTTAACCGCATGGGCGCTATCGCTACTCCCATGAGCCAGGCCGATGTATATTCTGCTCTTGAGCAGAATGTTCTCGACGGCTGGGAAAACAGCCCCATTACTCTTTACACCCTCAAGCTGTATGAAGTAACCAAGTATGTTTCCTGGACCCGTCATTTTATGACTCCCGACCTTTTCACCATCTCTTCCAAAACCTGGGCAAAACTTCCCGATGAATACAAAACCATCATCAAGGAAGAGGCAACCAAAGCTGTTAACTACGAGCGTGAAATCTGGGGCAAGAGTTCTGATGAAACCGTTGTTAAGCTCAAAGCCGAAGGTGTTGAGTTTAATGACGTTGCCAATCTTCAGGCTTTCCGTGATGCAACCAGCTCTCTGTGGGACGAATACGAAGCGGAATACAAGAACGGTCTGATTCAGGCAGTTCTGGACGCCCGCTGATAACTTATTCGGCACGCGAAACAAAATCGAGAGGGAGCTATGCTCCCTCTCTTCATTTTAACCGTTGAACCGGGAGGGGTGTAGGATGATTTACGGAAATATAAATGAGAGGAACGGGATAAAAGGTCTGCATCCTCTAATTCAGAAGGCTGTCCGCTTTGCTGCAGATACCGATTTTTCAACCCTTGATTACGGTGTCCATTCTCCCGATACAGACTTTCAGGTTCAGGTTATCGACATGACCACCTCGGCATATGAGAATACCCGGGGCGAAATGCACAGGAATATGATAGACCTGCATCTGTCGCTTGAAGGATTGGAAACGGTCTATTGCAGGCCCGATTCGGCTGGGCTTACAGTTACAGAAGACCTTTCTCCCGAACGGGATATATGTTTCTTTGATACGGTTAATGGTGAGATAGAAATCCCGCTGGCAAAAGGTGATTTTGCACTGTTTTTCCCCGGAGAGGTTCACCGGCCGGGGTGTTCGCAAAAGGGTGAGAAGAAAATTAAAAAAATAGTAATAAAAATTGACAGTACTCTTCTCGTATAGAATAATTGGGCGTCAAAATAGCGGATAATACAAGGACCTGCAGTTGAATATATACGATATCGCGAACCAGGCGGGGGTTTCTATCTCCACTGTTTCGCGGGTAATAAACAATCACCCCAATGTTACTCAGGAAAAGCGGGACCGGGTTATGGCGGTGCTCGAGGAAAGCAATTATGTGCCCAGCGCCATTGCCAAGAGCCTGGTTGTAAAATCAACCAAAACCATAGGTGTCCTTGCTCAGGATATACGGCATATACACTATGCAAATATCGCTTATGTTATTGAACAGTCTCTCAGTAAAAAAGGCTACAATGTTATTCTCTGTAACACCGGTGATGACCATTCAGAACAGGAAAAGTATATCCGTGTTCTGGCGGAAAAGCAGGTAGACGGCGTTATTATGGTCGGTTCCGTTTTTTCTTCGCCCCTGATAGAAGCCAGTATTGATAAATATCTGCCGAAAACTCCGGTGGTAATGCACAATGGAAAAATCCAGCGGGATAATATCTACTCTATCTTCAGCAACGAGACTCTGGGAATGGAGCTGTCCATCCAGTATCTGTATGAAAAAGGTATCCGGGATATGATATTTCTGAAAGAGTATGATACCTGGGTTGCCCAGGAGAAGCAGAAAGTCTTCAGAGAACGGCTGCTTGCATTGGGGCTTCCCTATTCTAATAACAGGGTTGTATCTTTGAGCAGGGGCCTTGAAGGGGGACGCCAGGCTGTAGACGAGGTGTTTGCCTCTGGTATACCGTGCCAGGCCTTTCTTGGCTGTGATGATATTACTGCTGTAGGGGTTATCCAGCAGCTGCAGAATACGGGAAGAAGAGTCCCCGAAGATGTTGCCGTAATCGGTTTTAATAATTCAACCTACTGTGAAGTTTCGGTTCCCCAGGTAACGGTTATCGATAATAAAATGGAATCCGTTGGGCTTGGACTCGCCAGGTTGCTTATGGATGTGCTTAAAGGGGTGGATGCCCCAAGGGATATCTCTCTACAGCCGAGTCTTATTGTCCGCGGGAGTGCCTGATTCCTGTTTCTGCCACAGTGCTGCGGCGGGGTAGAAATAATCTGCAGGTAAACAGTAACAGCTGTCAGCAGGCTTTGGAACACTAAATAAACGTTAAATGGATACAAGACAATTTTCTATAAACAGGTACAAAGAATCCTAACAAGAACCAAAAATGCAGAAAAAGGGATATATCGTTGTGACGTGTACCAAAATGTGTAATAATGGTACGTATGAATAATTTTCTCCCGAATAAACCATACAATGCGCTTGCTCCCCTTCCTCCTGTGAAAAGCAAAATCGAAACAATAAACGTATTAAAACAGGAGAACAAGGCTCGATCTGCAATTGCAGAGTTGAAAGGAATTGCTAATATAATCCCTAATCAATCAATTTTGATTAATGCAATAATTTTACAGGAAGCAAAAGACAGTTCTGAAATAGAAAACATTATTACAACACAAGACGAACTCTATAAAGCAATAAGTGGAAATACGAAAAAATATGATTCAGCAACTAAAGAAGTAATTTTTTATAGAGAAGCGCTATATTCGGGTTACAAAAAAATTGTTGAAAAAGGCTTTCTCTCTGTTAATGACATTATTGGAATACAGATTGAATTGCTGAAAAACGATGCAGGTATAAGAAAAACTCCAGGAACTGCACTTGTAAACGATGGAACAGGGGAGGTCGTATATACGCCGCCTCAAGGTGAAGAAATAATAAATAAACTTTTTGGCAATGTCGTGGAATATTTAAATAGTGCAGATGATTCGTTGGCTAAAATGGCGGTAATTCACTACCAGTTTGAGTCAATTCATCCATTTTATGATGGGAATGGAAGAACTGGACGGATTATCAATATTTTATATTTAATATTGAAGGATTATCTTGATATTCCGATTTTGTACCTGAGCTCATACATTATAAAAAATAAGGCAGAATATTATAGTTTACTCCGAAGTGTTACTGTTGATGAGAATTGGGAAGACTGGATAATTTTTATTCTTAAAGGAATAGAAATCGTTTCAAGAGAAACAATAAATAAAGTCACAGAAATAAAGGAAATATTGGATAGAACAATAGAAAAAGTAAGAACCGAACTACCGAAAATATATTCAAAAGAACTTATAGAAGAGTTATTCGTGCATCCTTATTGCAAAATAGAATTTCTGACAAAAGTTTTAGGTGTTGAAAGAAAAGCTGCCTCAAGGTACTTAAGTCAACTACAGGATATAGGTATTTTGAGAGAGTATAAAATTGGACGGGAAAAGATTTATATAAATGTGGAATTATTGGAAACGCTGAAGGCTTCCCTTTAATAACCGTTAAATGCAACCGCCATAAACTGAAACACCCTGAATATTCAGCCGAGTCTGCCGACTTCAGACGTATCAGTGCCTGATTCCTGTTTCTGCCAGGCCCCTATGGCGTACATCTTCTCAAGCACTGCTCCGTCCCACCCCCTGTTGGCTGCAGGACTGGCAGGACTGGGATGCAGTATGGATGCCGTTACCGGTGCACGGTCTTGTATTGCACTGCTGCCTTTTACGATAGTCTCCAGCCGTTTCAGGGCAAAATTTCCAACACCGATCAGAAACTCAGGCTCCAGAAGTTCAATCAGGCCGGTCAGGTGGCGGTCACAGGCTTCATAAAGGGGCGCAGATTCCGCCTTCGGAAGCTTATCCGGGGTAAAGTTCTTCCCCGAATCCTCCATGAAAACCAGGGGACAGTAGTTTGCAACGTAGTGATCCCGAAAGAAATCTTCCGGGGTGGCAAAGCGGCTGCTGAACAGGCCCCATAAACGGCGGCCGCTTACTTCGCTCCGCTGGCAGTCGAATCCCTGTACCGGGCGTTTCGGGTGTTCATTTTCCGGTTTGCCGATCTCTTCGTGTATCCCGAGCCAATCGCGGGCGGCATTTATTTCGCCGAAGGGAACACCTATCTGTGCCATTCCCCAGGGGCCGGGATTCATGCCGAGGAAAAGGATGCGTTTCCGGCCGGTGGAGAAGCGCTCCAGGTAGCGGGTATGGGCTTTCTCTGCATACCGGAGGGGATTATATACACAGGCAACCTTGCCGCTGAACTGCAGGGCGTCTACATCGTCGGCAAGTCTGTTTGTGAGGGTAAAAATATCCATGGAGAAATCAGGATACCAGCGGGAAGGCGGTGAGGCAAGGGTTTTCTATGCGGTCCGGTAAACCGGCAGTTCAGGCAGTACCGGCGGCGTAGTTGTGTCAGTAGCTTCTTTAAGATCGTTTACCATTACCTTGAGCATTGTCAGGTTGTAGGGGAGTACCTCCGCAAGCAGTCTGCGGTGAACAAACTCATCCCTGTGTCCATAACTGCGGGTCGGGGCAAGTCCGGATACTCCAAGTAGTTCTTTTATATGGGGCATAAGATGGGTTTCCACAGCTCTGACAAATGTTTCAAGGTTGGAGATCCCATAGATTACATTCGATTTCCGGCTGAGATCATCCCGACCGGAGTCCAGGAAAATTTTTATATCCCGTACCAGCTGAGAGCTGACAGGACAGTTCTCAAGCAGCATGTGGAACCAGGACTGGTCAAAATGGTTATAGTACTGTTCTTTAATGTCCCTCAACAGAGGCAGCAGGTCGCAGTTGTTCATACTTGGATTTTCGGATAAAAAGACTGGAGAGATAAGCAAATCAATTTTTTCTGAAGATGCCGGACTGAAGAACCTCAAGGTAAAAATCCCAGCAGGCTTTGTATTCCGCTACAATTTCCTCTTCCGATTCCCGCCGTTTCATGGTGCTTAAGAATTCATTCCTGGTTTTTACCAGCAGAGTGCGGACAAGATCAAATACCCGGTGTTTTGGAAAAGCAAAGTTGTCCGCGTCGACATCATCGAAGAGATGGTTAAAACGGTTCTTGAAGATATTCTCAATCTCCTGCTGCAGTTCCGTATCATCCTCACTTCCGGCCCGGGCCAGGAGCTGTATATAGCGGGGGTGCTGCAGGTAGACTTCAGCGGCATAGGAACTAGCTATACGCAGCCGGTCCAGAAGGTTGCTCCGCAGAGCCTTTTCGGTGTTATCCACCTTTGTATGCAGGTAGCCGTAGACTCCGTTGTATGCATACTCCACCGAAGCAATATAGAGCTCTGATTTCGAGGAAATATACTCATAGAGGCCGCCCTTTGAAATTGATGCCTTACGGATAATCCTGTCGGTGGAGCCGGATTTATAGCCGTTTACACCGAACTCATCAACCGCGGCTTCCATAATCCGTTTTTGCTTGTCCTTGGGCAGATTCTCAAAGGTGGATTTCATATCCCCATTCTACACCAGACTTCTGTTTTGAGAAAAGCATGGTATAATTTCTCCATGGTCAAAATGGTTAAAGGTATAAACGGTGAACGTTCAGCGGGTCTGCGGCCAGTTGAAGTCTACTGGATGGCCATGTATGACTACAATCCAGGCTGGTCTGTGCCCAGGCACGCTCACGATTTCTTTCAGCTCTTCTTTGTAATAGACGGGGTTCTTCAACTTCAGACCGACAACGGCAATATTGAAATCGGTAGAAATTCATTCATTCTTATGCCGCCATACGCCCCCCATGCACTGAAAGCACTTTCCGGCTGCCCATTGCGAACATTTGATATCAAGTTTTCTGTTTTTCCCGAGGATCTTCACGCTTCACTCCTGAGAAAGAACCGCCCCTTTACCGATTCAAGCGGCTTTCTGAAAAATCTTCTTGAAGAAATTCATCATGAAGCTGTAATGGCCGAACCATGGTACCGGGAAACCTGTAATGCCCTTGCATTGCAGATGATTGTCTGGATGGGCCGAATGAATATCGGAACTGCTGTTCAATCCGGCGTGGAGCTTACAACAACCTGGTGCCGTGACCAGAGTATCCGGCCGGTTCTTAAGTTTATCCGTGAAAACTATGCGGACAGTAATCTGACCCTTGATGATATCGCCTCTTTTGTTGGCTATGCGAAAACCTATCTGGCCAAAAAATTCCGGACTGTAGTAGGGTTGTCTGTTCACCGCTATCTTATGCGTTACCGAATATATGAGGCTAAGTCACTGCTGCGCTACACTGCAAAACCGATTAAAGAGGTGGCACATCTCACCGGGTTCAAAACGATCTATCATTTTACCCGGGTCTTTTCTGATTTTGAGCAGATCCCCCCCGGAAAGTGGCGTCAGTGGGAGGGGGCTTCCGGCAGAAAAGGTATTGCCATCAGTCCTTCATTTGTGAACACGGATATGACTCAGGGGGAAAGTCGGCCGGTTGATATTATCACGGCAAATGGCAGGACGGTTCCTCTTTGTGCCTCCCCCCCGGTAATTCGTTATTCCTGATTTTTTTGCTTTTGTCTAAAGTTATCTTTTATTTTGTCTCCCCTTTTCTTCGTCTACTGAAATTTCTTGTTCGCTGAAATTTTCACTGGTAAAATGTATTAAAACGTTCCAATACCTTAAGGAGGTAGTATGAAGAAATTGCTGATTGGTTTACTTGTTGTATCTATCTGCATGGGAACAGTCTTTGCCGGCGGGCAAGGCGAGGGCGGAGGTTCATCCGAGAGGCCTATCCATCTTGTAGGTGCAACCCACCTTCCCGCGGACTATGTCTTCTACCGGATGATGGAGGTCTTCGCTGAGAAAGTGAAAGAGTACTATGACGGTCCTATCGAAATCGAAGTTCACCATTCCGGTGATCTCGGTCAGGAAAAAGACTTTGTTGAGTACATGATCGAGGGAATATCTGTTGACTTTGCTGTTGCTGCGCCTTCATGGGCCGCAACCTGGGACAAGCGCGTCTCTTTTATGGATCCTCCCTTTCTTTTTAAAGATCTTGACCACTGGGATCGCGCCCTCAGTCAGGGAGCCTTTGACCCCATCAAAGAAGATCTTATTGGAAAAGGTCTCCGTATTGTCGGCTTCGGCGGTGGTGGAACCAGAAACCTGATTCTTAATCAGCCTGTTAAAAGCACAGCGGATTTCCCCAATATCCTCCTCCGGGTAATGGGATCTCCTATTCAGGCCAATGTGTTTAACGCAGTAGGTTTCAAGGCTACTCCCCTGGATTACCTCGAAGTTTACAACGGAATCAAAACCGGCGTTGTTGACGGCCTCGAAAACGAATCAGCAGCCCTCCGTTCCATGAAATTCTACGAAGTTGCACCAAACATCGTACTCACACGTCATGCAATTACCGTACGCCCCCTGTTTTTCAGTGAAAAACGTTTTCAGTCTTTCCCCAAAGAGCTGCAGGATGCGATCCTGAAAGCGGGAGAAGAGGCTGCTGCATGGCACCGGGCCACTGAAACCAAGGAAGATGCGGAAGCGCTGAAACAGATGGAAGCAGAAGGGAAAATCAAGGTGATTCAGCTTTCTGCTGCGGATCTGGCGAAAATGCAGGCCGCTGCCCGTCCTTCTCTTGAAGCTTTCGCCAAAGAGATCGGTGCCGAGTCTATTCTGAAAAATGTAGATAGTCTTAGATAAAAACTAGTTGATGTTCTACCATCGAGGCAGATTTTCTTCGAAGATCTGCCTTGATTCCTTTCATTGTTATTTCATCAGAAGGAATGGGTGTTAAATGTTTACGAAGATACTGGATGTATACTCACGGGTAATAAACATTGCCATTATAGTGTTGATGTATCTGCTGATATTTTCTGTGGCACTGCAGATTCTCGGCCGCTATGTCAACTTTATTCCCCGTTATCTCTGGGCGGAAGAGGTTGCACGGATGTCGCTTATATGGGTTATTTTCCTGGGATCAATGATTGGTCTGCGGGAAAGACGGCATTTTTTTGTCGATTTCCTGCCCAGGAATCTCTCCCCCCGTTTTAATTTTTTCCTGGATGTACTCTATTATTTCTTTCTTTTCTGCGTCTCCTATATTTTTCTCAGATACGGAATCCGGTATTGGAAGATGGGTACCATTCAAACTTCCGAGTTGACCGGTATAAATCTCGGCTGGATTCATGCCGCAGTTCCCTTTGCGGGGCTTACATGGACACTTTTTCTTATTGAACAGGTAATACGGCTGTTTACCGGAAAAGGAATTCCTGAACAGAAAGAACCGGATGAAGGAGAATTCTCATGATACTTGATCCCGCAATTGTAGGTCTTATCCTTTTTCTTGGTCTGTTTATGCTGATTATACTCCGTGTGCCCGTGGCATATGCTCTGGCTCTGGCGGTTGTACCGGTACTGCTCCTCGAACCCCGGCTTACACCGGTAATGCTCCTGCAGAGAATGCTTAAATCCTATGATTCTTTTATTCTGCTGTCGGTTCCCTTTTTTATAATGGCAGCCAATATAATGAACGCTTCGGGCATTACCAATAAGCTGATCCGCTTCTCCAAGGCTCTTGTGGGGCATCTTCCTGGAGGTCTTGCCCATGTAAATGTTGTAGTCAGTATGTTCTTTGCAGGAATTTCAGGATCATCAACGGCGGATGCCGCCGGAATCGGATCGGTGCTCATTCCTGCCATGATTAAAGAGAAATATGACCGATTCTTCACTGTGGCAGTAACTGCCTGTTCCAGTGTTATGGGGGTTATTATCCCACCCAGTATTATCATGGTTGTCTGGGGCGGGGTTGCCAACACCTCGGTTGCCGCCCTGTTTCTTGCGGGCTTTGTTCCCGGAGTCATGGTTGCGGTTTCCCAGATGATTCTGGTGCATGTATTCTCCATGAAAAGAAACTTCCCGAAAGAATCAGCCATGGACTGGAAGGAACTGGGCCTCAGCTTTAAATCGGCAATTCTTCCGGGGATAACGCCGGTAATCATAATAGGCGGTATTATCGGAGGATTTGTTACCCCGACGGAAGCTTCATTGCTGGCAGTAGCCTATGCACTGTTTCTTGCCCTTGTGGTCTACAGGTCGATCAAACCCCGTAATGTCTCCGGTCTTCTGCTGGAAACTGCAAAACTTGGAGGACTGTCACTTTTTGCAGTAGGTACTGCATCTATATATGGCTGGGTGCTTGCTTATTACCGGATACCCACTTTTCTGGTTGATGCCATCGGGTTTTTCTCCACATCCCCGACACTGATGCTTTTTATTATTGTCTTTCTCTTTCTTCTGGTGGGCACATTTATGGATGCAATTCCTGCAATCGTTATCATGACCCCCCTGCTTATGCCTCTGGCGGATTATGCCGGGATTCATCCCCTTCATTATGCTATTTCCGGTATTGTGGCATTAAGTTTCGGTTTGATTACCCCTCCTTATGGTCTCTGTCTGCTTATTTCCAGCGAGATCGGGGGAATTAACAGTACGGATGCCCTGAAGGAAGTGGGCATTTTTCTGCTGGTCATGCTGGTGGTTCTCTCATCGATCATTATTTTCCCCAGCCTCACCATGTTCCTTCCCAAGGTTTTTGTTCCGGAACTTCTTTAGTTCTTCTATCTTTCTCTACGTAAGAAACAGCATGAAAAAACCTCCCGGGGCGTTTCGCCCTGGGAGGTTTTTTATTCAATTGTTTGTTTCTGTTTAGTTATCTGTATATCAGTTAGCTAACAGCCTCTCAGCCGATACCGTCGAAGGCTTTCTCAATCAGTTCCGAGTCTTCCTTCCGGGTCAGCAGGCTGACAACCACGGTAAAAAAGGTTGATATCGGCAGGGAGAACACCAGAGGGTCAACAGACGGCCAGGATCCCCCCATCAGGGTTGTGCGACCGAACAATTTCTGTCCAATACCGAAAACAGCTGCTTCCTGAGCATGTAAAAAAAGAAAACTGAAAATGAGTACAACCAGGCCGGAGAGTATCCCGGCTATGGCACCAGGGCGGGTCAGACGTTTCCAGAACAGGGCCGCAGTATAGGGCGCAAGAAAGCAACCAGCCATAAGTCCGAAAAAGATCGCCGTTGCCCGGGCGATAATTCCTGCACCCATGTTGAGGGCAAGCCATACGGTTAAAAGTATACTGAACAGTACGCCGATTCTGGTGATCAGTACTTCTGTTCCCCGTTTCCCCTCTTTGGCCCTGCCTCCGGCATAGAAATCCCGGCCGATTGAGGTTCCGATTGCATGATACTGGCTGCTCAATGTAGACATTCCTGCAGAGAGTATTACCAACATGAACAGATAACTGAACCAGGAAGGCATAGCCGAGGCTATGAAAGCTGGAATTACCTTATCTGTATTTCCTTCTGCCACCTGAATTGCCAGTTTACCGCTTGTGTTCATAAAATAGACATTGGTCAGGGATCCTACGGTATAGGCGGTACCGACGGTAACCAGAATAAATAATCCCCCTATTAGCACTGCACGGTTCAGCTCTTTGTTGCTTTTCACCGTCATATAGCGGACTATCAGCTGGGGCTGGGCAATAACGCCGATTCCGACACCCAGTACCAGGGAGGAATAAATGGTCCACCATAGGGGAGACCCTAAAGCCGGAGATGCAGTCCATCCTCTGTGACCAATACTCTTCAGGTTGTCCGGAACCATATCTGCAATATTTGTGAGGGCGGTATGCGCGTCCACAATCCCCCCCAGCCGGGCGTAAATGGAAACCAGCAGCACCAGCATGCCGAAAAACATCAGACTTCCCTGAAGTGCATCGGTGTACATAACGCCTTTAAGGCCTCCCATAATTACATAAACTGCGACGAGGATAGAGAACATGGTAACTGAATAAAGATAGGGGACACCTAAGAGTCCTTCAATGATTCGACTGGCGCCTATAAGCACAGCCGCAGCATAGAGGGGCATAAAGATAAAAATAACCAGTCCCATGAGACGCTGTATGAAGGTTGAGCCGAGTCTGCGGCCAAGAAACTCCGGAAAGGTATGGGCATCCAGGTTGAGCCCCATTCTCCGTGTTCTTTTCCCGAAGAAAACAAAGGCAATGAATATGCCGAAAAAGATGTTGCAGAAGGTAAGCCAGTGAAGGCTCATGCCGAAGAGTGAAGCAATCCCGCCGAATCCGACAATTGCCGAGGTGGAAATGAAGGTGGCGCCGTAGGACATGGCCATAACATAGGGGTGAATATTCCGTCCCCCGACCATGTAGTCCAGAGAGTTTTTGGTTCCCGCAAAGCCCCGGTATCCAAGATATGCAACAACTCCCAGGTAGATTACAATTACAGTGACAAGCCAGAACAGGTTCATTGTCTGCCTCCGTCATCTGCAAGATCACGTTCGAGGTCCATCTCTTCTCTGGCCCATTGAATTTCTTCCTGCATTTCCTTTTCGGTAACATCACCTTCCCGGTTCCACATGCGGAAACCGTAGATTATGCACAGCAGAGAGGCGAAAATCATGAGCAGGTAGACCAGTGCCACGCTGAAATCAGCTATACCCAGTATCATATAATCTCCTTTTTGAAGAGTTATTGTACGCTGAGTATATTCAGGGGTCAAGAAAAGTGCCCCGCTGCGGGATTGCAGCGGGGATAGCTGTGATATAAGTAATCTGAAACGGAAATTACCCTATACCGTCGAAGGCTTTTTCAATCAGTTCTGTATCTTCATTCTTTGTAAAAAGGCTTACTACAATGGTAAAAAGGGTTGAAACCGGAAGTCCGATAACCATGGGATCAACCACTGTCCAGATTCCTTCCAGCATTGTAGGACGGCCGAAGATTGCCTGGGCAAGCCCGAATACCTTGGCTTCACTTGCATGGGTAAACAGAAAGCAGAATACCATTACTGCCAGTCCGGAGATAATTCCGGAAATAGCCCCGGCCCGGGTAAGTTTTTTCCAGAAAAGGGCTGCAACATAGGGTGCCAGAAAGCAGCCTGCCATCAGCCCGAAGAAGATGGCCGTTGCCCTGGCGATAATTCCTGCGCCCATGTTCAGTGCCAGCCAGACTGTCAGTAGAATACTGGCCAGAACCCCGATTCGGGTTACTAGGACTTCTGTTCCGCGTTTACCTGCCTTGGCATGACCGCCGGCATAGAAGTCACGTCCTATGGAGGTTCCGATGGCATGGTACTGGCTGCTCAGGGTGGACATTCCAGCGGAGAGAATAACCAGCATAAACAGATAACCGAACCATGAGGGCATGGCTGAGGCAATAAAGGCGGGTATCACCTTGTCGGTATTTCCCTCGGCAACCTGAATGGCGAGCTTGCCGGTTGCCTCAGCAAAGTAGACATTGGAAAGGGCGCCTACGGTAAAGGCCGTTCCGGTCATGACCAGAATAAACAGTCCGCCGATAAGTACCGCCCGGTTCAGTTCCTGGTTGCTTTTTACGGTCATATAGCGAACAACCAGCTGGGGCTGAGCAAGTACGCCGATACCAACACCGAGGACGATGGAGCTGTAGATGGTCCACCACAGGGGCGATCCTGCTTTCGGTGATGCGGTCCACCCCTGATGCCCTATGGCTTTAAGGTTGTCCGGCACCATATTGGCCATGGCGGTAAGGGCGGAATGGGCTTTGGTAATGCCGCCGAGTTTAATGTAGATAAAAAAGAGAAGAAAAATCATTCCGATGAACATCAGGGTGCCCTGGAGTGCATCGGTGTACATAACGCCTTTGAGGCCGCCCATTACCACATATACCGCAACCAGAACAGAGAAGATGGTCACGGAATAGAGGAAAGGAATTCCCAGGAGTCCTTCCATAATGCGGCTTGCGCCGATAAGAACGGCTGCAGCATAAAGAGGCATAAAGATAAAAATTACCAGCCCCATCATCCGCTGAATAAACTGCGAGTTCAGTCTGCGTCCCAGGAATTCAGGAAAGGTGTGGGCATCCAGATTGAGTCCCATTCTGCGGGTTCTCTTTCCGAAGAACACAAAGGCGATGAAAATCCCCACAAAGATATTGCAGAAGGTGAGCCAGTAGAGGCTCATTCCGAAAAGAGCGGCAACCCCTCCGAAGCCGACTATGGCGGAGGTGGAAATGAAGGTCGCACCATAGGAAAGGGCCATAACATAGGGATGGATATTGCGTCCGCCCACCATGTAATCGAGAGAGTTCTTAGTTCCGGAGAATCCGCGGTATCCAAGATAAGCCACCAGGCCAAGGTAGATAACTACTATTGTTACAAGCCAGAACATACTCATGTGGTGCCTCCGTTATCGGCCAGGTCCTTCTCCAGGTCTTTTTCTTCCTCGGCCCAGCGTTTTTCCTCTTCCAGCTCTTTTTCACTGATATCGCCTTCCTTGTTCCACATTCTGAAACCGTAGACGATGCAGAGCAGAGACGAGGCTATCATGAGGATATAGACCAGCGAAACGCTCCAATCCGGTATTCCCAATACCATAGACTTCTCCTGTATAAATAGCATTCTGTTTAATTCGGGATGGGGTCCATCCCGCAACAAGCGGCCGACCGACCGGTCGGTTTTGCGTAATCCTACACCGACTGGTCGGTCGGGTCAAGAAAAAGATTTTCCTGAAGGTTTTTTTGAGGTTTTAGAAGGGATAATTACTCTTTCGGTTCAGTCTTTGTCCGGGGTTTGCGCTTTTTCTTCTGCCGTTTATCCCGCTCCTTAAGCAGTTCATCCCGAACAGTCCGGTAGCTTGGAATCTCCAGCATGGGTGGACGCTCTTCTTCCACGATTTTGTATTCCACCGCTTCAAATTTGTCGTCGTGGGCCTGAAACTGGTGCAGTACCGTATCCATGGGTGGCAGGTCTCCGATAATCTCAAGCTTGTCCAGCCGGGACAGGAAGGTCTGCAGAATACCGAAGGACATTCTGCCCAGAGAGCGGGTCTGCTGATTGCGGTGAACCCGCTGGTCCAGGTCGGTCTGGGCGAAAGCGCTGAGGCCGTAGAGCTGGTAGACATCGATAAGATGGCTTGTTTCAACGCCGTAGCCGATAGGGAAGGGGATCTGCTCCAGTACTTCCCTGCGGACGGCATATTCTCCGCTCAAAGGCTGGATAATTGCTGTAAGTTCGGGGAAGAAGAGGCTGAACAGGGGGCGTACAAGAATTTCTGTAACCCTGCCGCCTCCGGAAGGGCGTACTCCCTGACTGAAGGCCAGGGGGCGGTCGTAGAAGGCTTTTACGTACTGAACCTCGGGCCGGTAAATAAGGGGGGCAACCAGGCCGTAGACGAAACGGGGATGTATGTTCTTTATGTCTGCATCTATGTAGACGATGATATCCCCTTTCAGCTGATAAATAGCCTTCCAGAGATTCTCTCCCTTGCCTTTCTTTGCCTCAATTTCCGGCAGAATATCGTTACTCAGGTAGGTATCTGCGCCGAAGGAAGCGGCCACCTCCAGGGTTTTGTCTTCACTGCCGGAGTCGATAACCGCAATCTCATCAAGCAGAGGATAGCGGTTTACCAGCTCCGATTTGAAGATGACAATCTCTTTGCCAATTGTCTTTTCCTCGTTCAGTGTGGGAATACAGAGGGAGACGGTAATTCCCTGCCGCTCCTTCTCTTTTATAAGGTTTTTAAGATCCCAGAACTGGGAGTGGTGGTAGGTATTTTTATTTACCCATTCATTTAGGTTCGTCACAGTGTCCTCCGTCAATTGCAAGAATAAGGCCTATGAGCTGTGCGATGCCCTTGAAAATCGGTTCGATTTCGATGGATTCATTCAACTGGTCAAGGTTTTCCCCGTCTGTCAGACCGAGGGTTACCGCCGGTATTTTTTTATCAATAAAAGCCGAGAGCTCGGAGGTTGATGGAGTAATCCGGGGAGTAATATCCAGGGAACGCATGATTTCTCTGGCAGTTGTGGCCAGTGGATGAGAAAAAGGAATCCCCCCGGGGCGGCGCTGGGCATAAATGCGGAAATCCACATCTGCACCGGAATGGCTGGCAACCTCGTGAGCTATGTACTCAGCTTTCTGTCCGATATTTTTAACCATTCTGCCCGATTCCGAGCGGATCTCGAACTTGAGAGAAGCATTGGTGGCGATTGTATTGAAGCCCGTACCTCCCTCAACCGATCCAAGTACGATATTTGTTTTAGGCCGTTTGGGCAGGGGAATTTCAAGAATCCGGTTTATGGCATCGTTAATGGTAACTATAGCCCCCACTGCACCGAAGCGGGTCCAGTCATACTCCTCTGGAACGGAAAACTTGATTCCGCAGCGCATCATACCTATGGAGGAATAGGATATTCTCCCCAGTTTTACCCCTTCCACGCAGATCCCGGAATGAATGGGCATATCCGCATGATCAAGAAAAAAGCGTAAACCCCGGATGTTTCCCATACCAAGGGATTGAGCACTCCCCATAAGGATAATATTGCTTTTGGTTTTAATATTCAGATGCTGAAGAATAAGGGGAAGGGTGGCAATGACCGCAATCCCCAGACCGTTATCGCCTACACCGGGGCCTATGATGCGGTGGGGTTCAACACTAATGGTGTGATCCACCTTGGAATCGAACACGGTATCCAGGTGGCCGACTATAAGAATATTCCGTTCCCCGGTCTCTCCCGGGATTATTCCAAGGCCGTTGCCTTTTTCGTCGGTGGAGCAGTTCAGGAGCTGTAGCTCGTTAAAGCGGTTTACCAGAAACTGCATCCTGGCTGTTTCATTAAAGGTTGGTGCGGGAATTTCAGACAACATCACAAGGTTTGCCAGAATAATTTCCCGTAGGGACCGAACCCGCTCTTCAATGTTCCACAAGTCGGAAATTATATGAGCCATTCCTTTATCCATACATTATTCCTCATCCCTTTTAATTGCATATAGGCTGTTGTTTTAATTGTAGTCGCTGCAGGCTGGCAATGCAACCGGAGAAAACCGGGAATAAGGTGAGGATTTTATTTGTCTATAGTAATGATTACTATTATATTCAATTCCATATTACAGGAGGAAGAAATGGAAAATACTTTTAACATGCCTCTTTTGGGTGATGATTTCCCCGAAATGAAGGTAAACACCACCCATGGACCAATGAATATTCCCGGAGATCTGAAAGGAAGCTGGTTTGTTCTTTTCAGCCATCCCGCTGATTTTACCCCGGTCTGTACCACCGAGTTTGTGGCGTTTCAGAAAAGAATTGATCAGTTCAACGAACTGGGAGTTAAGCTTATCGGTATGTCGGTTGATCAGGTATTCAGCCATATTAAATGGGTTGAATGGATAAAAGAGAAGCTCGGAGTTGAAATTACCTATCCCATTGTTGCCGCAAATGATTCCATTGCCAACAAACTCGGTATGCTCCACCCCGGAAAAGGAACCAACACCGTCCGTGCCGTTTTTGTCGGGGATCCCGACGGTAAGGTCCGGCTGGTTCTCTATTATCCCCAGGAGATCGGACGGAATATGGATGAAGTGGTGCGAGCAGTAAAAGCCCTGCAGATTTCCGATAAGAACGGTGTGGCTATGCCTGCCGGCTGGCCTGAGAATGAACTGATAAAAGACCGGGTAATTATTCCTCCCGCAGGCAGTGTTGCGGAAGCAGAAAAGCGCCTTGATCAGTACGAGGGCTTTGACTGGTGGTTCTGTCATAAGGACCTGTAAAAGAGTGGTCCTTTTCCTGTTTTCAGAGGTCATGCAGGGCTGTTTACTTGCTTTGCAGGGCCTCTGTAATTTTATGACAACTCCTTAAAGAAAACTGCCGATAATAATCAATATATGGCAGATACATTTCAAATAGACAGCATCGATCAGATATCCGAGGTCCCTTCAGAGGTTTTATATATCAAGCGCTTTATCGGCCGCCTTAAGGGGAGTATCGGCTCCGCTCATGTCGAATTTTTCTTCGGCTTTTCTCTGGAAAAAACACCCATAGGTCTTCCGGAGGTAGCTATTAAATACATCGATACTCCCCCCGAAGAGGTTGTCGCCGGAGAACAGCAGATAGTAGATCTTATCCGCAGCATGGAAAAATCAGGAGATCTGAAACACTCACCTTTCCAAGGCATATAATCTCAGCTTTTTACTTTCAAAGAATTTGATGTCGGAACGGCTGGTCCCCGGTTTTCTCCCTCTTGTTTACGTCTGTTAAATTTAACATAAAGTTCCGAACGCCGGCGTATATTCAGTTTCTGGTAGATATGGGAAACATGGGTTTTTACCGTAGCCAGCGATAAGAATAGTTTTTCAGCAATATCACTGTACTTGTCTCCCGCATAGAGCAAATCAAGAACCTCTTTTTCCCGGTCGGTGAGTTCTTCCATATCTCCATGGGGGCCTACGAGCAGGATTAGCTCCCGCCGATAAACCCCGGAATGTCTCTTAAGTCCCCGGTGCGGAAATCCGCGTCGGGGACTGATTCCCTGTCTCCCCGGTCTATCCATATGGTTTTAATACCGAACTCCCGGGCCCCCTGAATGTCATCCACTGGGTTGTCTCCCACGTAGTAGACCGAATCCTTGTCGGTAATATTCAGTCTCTCCATGGCCAGTGCGAATATCCGGGGGTCCGGTTTGGCAAGCTTTACCTCATCGGAAATAATCAGGTCTTTAAAAAAACGGCCCAGCCCGGAGTTTTGCAGTCTGGGGCGCTGCATATCGGTAAAGCCGTTGGTAATAGCTCCGAGGATATGGCCGCTGCTTTCGAGCTGCTTAAGCACTGTTTCCGCATAGGGGGAGGGGACGCCTTTCTGTCCGAAATGGTAGAGGTAGCGGTTTCGGGCTGATTGGACAAGATCTTCCTTGTGGCCGAGTTCTGAGAGCAGCCGGCTGAAACGAAGATGGCGGAGATCTTCAGAGGTAATTTTCCCTTCGGCATATACTGCCCAGAGTTCCCGGTTTATCTTTTTATACAAGTTGAGAATCTCTTCACTGTAGGGCAGGTCAAGATCCTTAAATGCCGACTCAAGTCCGTATTTTTCAGATTCACCATATTCGATAAGGGTATCGTCCAGATCAAAGATGACGGTTTTCTTTTTCATGTCAGGTTATGGTATATCAGTTTCTACTTCATTTGTACCCTTTCTAACCCGGGAGTAACACTTATCACATATCTCACTGAAATGGTATTCTGTATGCAACTAAAATACGGTAAGGAGCATTTCATGAAAAAGATCAGTCTTTATCTTCTTCTCGCAGCATTCACTGCTGTTGCTTTCAGCTGTGCCGGGACTTCCCCTGTCGCACAGCCGGATGTGGAGCATCATCTGGTGATTCTTCACACCAATGATCACCACGGCCATCCCGTGGCGTTCTATGACTACCCTGCATCTGATCAGGGCGGTCTTCCTGTTCAGGCTTCCTATGTAAAGCAGGTCAGGGCGGCAAACGATAATGTTCTGGTTATCAGTGCGGGAGATATTAATACCGGCCGTCCGGAATCCAACTTTTTCAAGGCGGAACCGGATATTGTAGGTATGAACTACATCGGCTATGACGCTCTGGCCATGGGAAACCATGAGTTTGATCCCAGTCCTGCAGATATGCAGGGACAGATCGCGCTTTCCGCCTTTCCCTGGCTCTGTGCCAATGTAATAAGCGAAGACGGGAATTATATAGACAATGTAAAGCCCTGGATTATCAAGGAATACGATGGGTTTAAAGTTGCGATTCTCGGCCTTATGACTGCGGAAACTGCAAAAAGCGGAAATCCTGCCAATATTCAGGGGTATATTTTTCGTGACGAAATAGAAACAGCCAATGAACTGGTTCCTGAGCTGAAAAAGCAGGCGGATATTGTAATCGCCGTTGTCCATATGGGCATTTACGATGGCGAGGCGGAAGGCTCAAAGAAGCTGGCTGCGGCTGTTCCCGGGCTTGCTCTGGTTATTGACGGTCACACCCATACAAAGCTTGAAGAGCCTGTCTATGTTACCAACACAATATCCGGTAAATCCGTACCGGTGGTACAGGCGAAACACTGGGGTCTTTATATGGGGCAGGTCGAATTGAGCTTTACCAATGGTGAGGTAACAAATCTCGACTTCAGCCTTGTTCCAATGAATGTCCGGGAGCGGGTAAAGCTTGCAGACGGCAGTTCCACCTATCCAACAGTCGGAAAAGAGATTGTTCCGGATGCGGAGCTTGAAGCGATACTCAATCCCTATGTGGCAAAGGTTGATGCATTACTTGATAAGGAAATCGGCACCGCTACTGCTCCTTTTATGAACAAAGACAGCCGTTCTGCGGAAACAGCCATCGGCGATCTTGTTGCGGACTCCATGCTCTGGTATGCCAATGAAATGAACCTGAATGCGGACTTTGCCTTTCAGAACGGCGGCGGAATCAGGACGGATATCCCCGACGGCCCAATCAACAAACGGACTATCTATGAGGTTCTGCCTTTTGATAACTCCATTGCGGTTGTAACGCTTAAAGGGAAGGATGTTATCGCCCTTTTCGCAGCCACTCCTGCAAATGTCGGCCATGGCGCCATGCCCCAGGTTTCCGAAGGGGTCAGTTTTTCCATTAATACCGCTTCCGGGACGGTTCAGGATCTTCTGATTAACGGAAGTCCCGTGGATCCCGCCAAAGAGTATGTTATTGCAACCAACTCCTACCTTGCTGCCGGCGGTGACGGCTACGATGTGTTTACCATGGCCACAGACTATTACGACACTTCTCTGATGCAGAGAGATGGTTTTATCGATTATGTGGTCAGTCTGGGTGGAACGATTTCTCCCGATGTGAAAGGCCGGTTTTCGGTTAAATAAGGGCACCTCTAAAAACGTGGTATTTTTGCCATAGTCAAGGAGGATAGATTTTGTAGCGCCCACACCCTGCACCAAAATTGTTTTGGTGCAGGGGTGGACCGCGGGAAATCTTGACGACGAAGGATATGGTAAAAAGAGTAGTTTTTAGAGCTGCCATAGTATGATTATCCCGGCAGTTGATGACAAAATCTTCTGCGGGGATTTTATAATTATACTTGGTATAACGAATATACCGATGGGATATGGACTAAGTTTAACAGTAGGGATATTATGCGCCTATGAGTCAGTACACCTGTATGCTATTCGACGTGGACGGCACCCTGCTGGATACCAAAAACCTTATTCTCGCCTCTTTCCGTGCCATGCTGCATGAATACGGGGGAGATCATATCACCGATGAAACCGTAATCTCACATATGGGAATCCCCCTGGATCGTCAGATTGAGCTTTTTCTCGGTATTACGGAGCCGCAGAAAGTGGCAGAAATCCGCGCTTTTTATGTGGATTTCCAGAAAGAGATTTATAAGGATTATATCCGCCCCTTTGAGGGGGTGCGGGAATCTCTGGAGAAACTGAAAGAACACGGTATTGTCCTGGGAATAGTTACCTCCAGGCTTTTGCCGTCCCTGGTTTCATATCTTGAGTTTACCGGCCTCAGTGATTTCTTCTCTGTTATAATCACTCCTGAGATTACAGAAAAGCATAAACCTCATCCGGAACCAGTGCTGACGGCTATGGAAAAGCTCAAGGCACTGCCGGAGAAGACTGCCTTTGTAGGTGATGCAGTTTTTGATATGCAAGCCGGGCAGTCCGCCGGGGTTGCAACGGTATTTGCCGGCTGGGGGCCGAACCTTGTGGATGATCTGCCTTTTCGTCCTACCCATGCATTTAACCACTTCAGTGAAATTACCAGTCTGTTAAACTAGGTCTGTTTTCCGGAAGAGCGCTGATGGAGAATATTCTCCAGTTCAGTCTGTTCAAAACCGTAGCTGGTGTTGCAGTTATGACAGACGGTGATCACCGGAAATGGTCCGTTGACGCTCATCTCTTTAAGATCTTCGATATTAAGAGCGCTGATAAATGACTTGAACCGTTCCCTGCTGCAGGGACAGTGAAACCGCACTTTGCGGTTTTCCAGCGGTGTGAGCTGAAAGCCGTTGAAGGCCTTCTGAACCATATCCGGTCCTGCATGGCCCCGTGAAAAGAGCTCTCCCGGGGAAGGCATAGCTGAAACGGCTGCCTGGGCTGCGTCCAGAATCTCATCTGATGCCCCGGGCAGGGCTTCGAGGAACAGTCCGCCGCCGCCGATTATACGGCCGCTGTTGTCAAACTTTATACTGACTGCAACACTTGTCCGTGTCTGCTCGGACACCAGGTAGTAGTTGGCTATATCCTGGCCTATATTACCGTATTGAAGGTCTATGTTTCCGGTAAAGGGCTGCTTGGCACCGTCGGGGTAACGGTTGACACTCAATATTCCCGGTCCGAAAAAAGGTGAGGTATCAAAGCTTTCTACAGGGGCATTTATGGGGATCGGCACCTGTTTGAGATATCCCCTTACATCTCCCGCGGCATTTGCCTCCACCGACAGGCCCTCAACCGGGCCAGCACAGCCTATATCAAGCTGAATTCTTCCCATACCTTTAAGGCTTCGTGTCATAAGCAGGGCTCCCAGGTAGGCCTGCCCCAGAATAAGGGATTCGAGTATGCCCAGCTCATGGGCACTGCGCATTTCATTCAGAAGCCTTGTCCCGTTTAAAACAGCTCCCCGTACACTCTCTTTCTCTTCTCCGAAAGAGAGGAGGAATGTATCCAGAGAATCCGGGGAAAGAGCTGCAAGATGGTCCTGCAGAACGGTATCGCTCATTCGTATATCCTTCATGCCCGCAAGAATGGTGCAGTTTCTCCGGGCTGTCAATCCCGCGGGAGTATGCTATAGTCCGGCTATGATTTCCCGCCCTTTAGACCGACGCGCCCGCAACCTTGCAGCAACCCTTTCTAAGAAAATGGGAAGAGCTTTCCTGCGTTTTCCCATGCTTAAGGGGAATGACAGAGTTCTTGTTGCTCTTTCCGGCGGAAAAGACAGCCTGACCATGCTCTATCTTCTCCTCAGGCTGCAGCGTTCATGGGAGACCCCTTTTTCCATTAAGGCCTTGCATATCCGTAGTGATTTCGACGGCTGCGGAGCCGATGCGGCAATGGAAGATTTGGTCCGTTCCTGGGGCGGCGATCTCGAGATCCTGGATGTTCCCATTGCCGGCCGGCTCAAGGAAGGGCGAACACTTAACTGCTACTGGTGTTCCACCCAGCGGCGGATGGAGCTTCTGCGTTACTCGGAGAAACATAATTACACTGTTATAGCCCTGGGGCATCATCAGGATGATATTCTTGAAACTCTGCTGATGAATATGGCCTACAAGGGTGAGATTTCCACCATGATGCCGGTGATGAAATATGATAACTACCCCCAGCGGGTAATCCGCCCTCTCTGTTATATAAAGGAACGGGAAATTCTTGAATTTGCCGATGCCATGGGTTTCTACAGTCAGGCTACCAGCTGCCCCTTCGGCCAGACTTCAAAACGGCTTACTGCCAGAAAGGCCCTGGAGGATCTGGCGGTAAACGGGGAATATATAAAAGACAAACTTTTTGATTCCATGCAGAACATCAACCTTGACTATCTTCCTGGTAATCTGAAAGACCCGGAACAGGATGATTGACACGGCAGAACATAAAGGGGTATAGAAATCTGCCTGCTTATGCGGTGTACATCTGCAATGTTCAAGGAGAGTCAGATGCTGTTTGGCTCGGAACATCCGGTAAATGGATTACGTGCTCTGTACGAAGAGCTGGATAAAAAAATTGATGATTTCAGCAGAGCCGCCGGTCTTCACTGCCCGGAGGGCTGCGGAACCTGTTGTGAAACCTTTATTCCCGAAGTTGCCCGCCCCGAAGCTGATCTTATTGCTTCTCATCTTCTATCCCTGGGCCACTCCCTGACCCTTGATTCCTGGGGCAAAGGAGAAATTCCCGGGGGGTGTCCTTTCTATAAAATCCAGGGTGATCCCTATCATTGCAGTATCTATCCGGTACGGCCCCTTATCTGCCGTCTTTTCGGTTATGCAGGCAGCCGGGACAAAAACGGCAGTCTGAGATTCAGACCATGCCGCCACATGCCGGTAAAACTGTCGGAAGGTCTGGAAATATCCGTCGAGATGGTAGTCTATGGACGCAGACTTGAGGATCTTTCCCCGGGGAGCATGAAGGATTTGATAGGCGACGGGGTAAAAAACTCACTCAGCCGTCTGCTGCTTCTCAGCAGGCTCCAGCAGGAAAATATCTCTTCCCCTGATTTTGAATCCACCGGCTGAAATTTGCTTTAGGGTAAAGGCGGGTTTTATTTCTGTCGAAAATTGCAATGAGATGACACGGCCAATCTTGTCTGATCAGAGGAGGACAGAATGAGAACCTATCGTGTGAAAGGTGATATCCGGCGGACCTGGGTACAGATTTGTGACGAAAAAATGGATGAAATTTATCTTCTGGTGATCAAGCAGCTTGATGGAGACCAGAAGGTATCCCGGGAAAGAATAAGCCGGCATCTGTTTGATGTTTGTCTGCAAACGGGGTATCTTATCGAAGAACAGGCGGATGTTAAGTTTGATGCTCAGAAATTGAGTGCCTGATTTCCCGATTACAGTGTGATCAAATTTGCTTTACCGATTTTGTCCTGTATATTTATATATATGCGGGTACAAAAATATATACTGAAAGGAAACGTGTATTGATGAGCGCGGAAAGAGTCCACGCTGATGCAGAAAAACTGTTAAATGTAATTACCCTCGATTCGGAGCTGAACAAGATAAAGGACGTTGATATCCTTCTTGAGCGGATCCTTACCGAGGCGAGAAGGGTTGTCCAGGCTGACGCGGGGTCAATCTATATCCGCAAGGGAGAGATGCTGGCCATTTCCTATGCTCAGAACGAAACCCAGCAGAAAGAACTTCCTGTGGGCGAAAAGCTTATTTACAAGTTTTTTGAAATACCCATAGATAAGAAATCGATCTCCGGCTATGTGGCTGCAACCGGCGAGCTGCTTAATATCAAGGACGTCTACAAAATAAAGAAGGATTCACCCTTCGGATACAATACCCGTTTTGATGAGATTTCCGGCTATCGTTCATGTTCAATGCTCACAATCCCCCTCAAAACCAATAATGGTGAACTCCTGGGGGTTATTCAGTTTATCAACAAGGTAACAGCAGACCATAAAATCTGTTCCTTCACCAAAGAAGATGAAATTCTGGTTACTCACTTTGCAGCCAATGTTACCGTAGCGCTCCAGCGTGCCCAGATGACCAGAGCGATCCTGCTGAGGATGATCAGCATGGCGGAGCTCAGGGATCCAAAGGAGACCGGACCCCATGTAAACCGGGTTGCCGGTTTTGCCGTGGAGATCTATGACCGCTGGGCCATGAGCAAGGGCCTGGATGAGATGGAAATCCAGAGAAACCGGGATAACCTGCGTATGGCCGCCATGCTTCACGATGTGGGCAAGGTCGCCATCAGTGATCTTATTCTAAAGAAGCCGGCCCGGTTTACTCCGGAAGAGTATGACATTATCAAAACTCATACCCTCAGCGGAGCCAGGTTATTTGAAGACAACCATTCCGAACTGGATAACATGGCCATGGAGATTGCCCTGACTCATCATGAGAACTGGGACGGCACAGGCTACCCCGGGTATGTTGATCTTGTTACCAGTAAGCCTTCCGACGGCAGTGACACACCTGTGGGCCGCAAGGGTGAAGATATTCCCATCTGGGGACGTATTGTCTCCATTGCCGATGTATATGATGCACTGCGTTCCAAACGGGTCTATAAAGAGGCCTGGAGCGAAGATGATGTTTTAGAGGAGATGCGGAAGATGCGGGGCATCAAGTTTGACCCCGAGCTTATCGATATCTTTTTTGAGGCCCTGCCGTCCATTCAGACTATTGCTGAAAAATACGCCGACGAAGAGTAGTTCAAGGTCTGCTCAGATAAATACTCTCCTGTCCTTTCAGGCAGTTGGTACTTTTTTCAGCCGCTTCCTGAAAAGATGCCAGTACTGTTTGAGACAGCTCCGGCTGGGGCAGAAAGTTTTCATCCGCCTGCTTTCGGCTGCTTGCCCCGATAACTGCAGTATCTACCTGTCCAGCGCTCTTCAGCCACTCTCTGGCGGCCAGTTTCAGGGGGATTCCGGATTTCCGTTCCACCTTTTTCAGTGCATTCAGGATTGTCGAGATGCACTCTGAATAAGCAGGGTTATAAAAAAGAGTCAGCCTCCGATGGTCTTCCTCAGGCAGAGTTGTTCCTCTCATCTGGCTGCCGGACAGAACACCCTGGGCAAGGGGGGCATAGCCCGCGGTGATAATACCCTTACTTCTGCAGAACGGTATAAGCTCTTCCTCTGCCTGTCTCCAGATAAGATTATAGGCAAATTGACAGATATCGATGGGGCAGTGCACGCTGGCTGCCTGCAACTCCTTTAGAGAAAAATTGGAGAGGCCGGTGTAGCGGATCCATCCCTTTTCCTTTGCCTCAAAAAGAGCATCAAGACTGTAACGTGGATCAAGTCCCTGCACCGGCCAGTGAATATAATATATATCAATTACACCGCAATTGAGCCTGCGCCTGCTCCCGTCCAGGGTCTTTAGAAAATTCAGACTCTTTCCTTTCATACCGCCTTTGCTGGCAACTATAAGGTTTTCCCTTACACCGTTTCTGCGTTTTAAGAACTTTCCAATAACTGTTTCACTGTACCCGTTGGAATAGGCGGCGGCAGTATCTATATGGCGGCAGCCATGGCCAATGGCGGTATCGAGTACACTGAAATATTCCTTCTCTGTCTGAGATGCATTTTCTCCCTGCCGGAACGCTGCTGTTCCGAAGCCGTAGAAGGAAGTCTGGGATAATTCTGTACTCAGTGGTGAATCTGGCATGCTAAAATGATTGTGCGTGAACTGCGGTGTTAAGTAAAGAGGCTGTTGTTTTGCAGGTTTGACCCCTGCGTAAATCTGCGGTAGGATTTGGCAAATGGTTTTACATGTAAGTAAGGGTGAAAGGACTAAAGTACTGTTAATGACTCTTCTGTTTGGTCTGGCAGGTTTTTCCCCCCTTCAGGGGCAGGAGCTGCCGGCTGCAAATGTCGGTGTACTTGAACACTTTCAGCCTCTTACGGATGTCTGGGCAGTCCGGACTGATCAGACTCCGGGGGTTAAGTTATTGCGAACCGGTGATCTGCTGAGTTTTCCAGCGGAAGAAACGGAGCTGATTCAGTTCCAGCAGCATGGGCGCTTTTTTATGCCCCGGGATTTTCGCTTTGTCCCCCGGTTTGTGCTTAAGTTTCCCGCCGCAGAGAGTGTCCGCATAGTGCTCAACGGCAAGGCTATCGGTCCCTTCAACGGCAGCGGCTCGGCTGACGGTATGGTGTATAAAACCCTGAGAAGAAAGGATTTCAGCTTTGATAAGGTTAATGAAATAACTGTTTATCTGACTGTCTCCGCTGACCGGGAGATTTATATCAGAAATATGATGCTTGCACGAGAGAATGGCCTATCAAACCATATTTCACCGGAGTATATCAATTTCTTTAACGGACAGCTTTATACCTTTTTCAGTATTTTCATGACCTATTTTACCTTTCTCTATTTTCTGGTCCGCAGAAAAGAGTTCTTTCATCTGTTTTTTACCGCAGCCAATGCGCTCTTTGCTGTTTACTTTTACCGTATGGCCTATGAGCCACTTTTTCTGTCTCATTTTCTCAGTTTCACCATATCTAAAGCAGCTCTTCCTCTGGGCTTGAGTTTTTTCACCACTGCTTTTATTTCTTACTACAATATCTACAATACCAGGAAGATTCGCTGGTCGATTATTGCCTGGGGAGCAATTCTGGCATCTATTCTTTTACTGGTTCCTTTTGAAAGACAGGGGCAGGTATATTCACTTTTCAGCAAGTTGCTGCTTTTTCTTATGCCCATGGTTGTGTTTGTTTTCTGGATCAACTGGAAGGCATTCCGTTCCCATAATCCGGATGCCAAGGCGGTTTTCTTCGGAATTACCATTGCGGCAGTTTTCGCTTTACACGATATAGGCTTTGTCCTCTTCAAGACCTTTGATCTTTTTAAACCCTATTATTTTGCCCCGGTAATGTGGCTCCAGGGTATCGGTCTCTTTGTTTTTAATATTTCCATTTTTACCTCCCTTGCTCTGCGGACCATGCGGGCCAGGGCAGATCTTGAGTCCTACACTGCCCAGGTGGAAGATCTTGTCCGGGAGCGCACTGCAGAACTCGACAGCGCCACCATGCAGGCAGAGTCCGCCAACCGCGCAAAAACGGAGTTTCTTGCCAATGTTAGTCATGAAATGAGAACGCCTCTTAACGCAATTATGGGATTTGGGGAGGCCCTCCATGATAAACTTTCCGAAGGCAATAACCGGCAGTTCGCCGGTCTTATTGTTGATGAATCAAAAAGGCTGACCGAACTGATTGATGAATTGTTGGATATTTCAAAGATTGAGGCCGGCCGGCTTGATCTTGTAGAAGAGCCCTTTGATCTGACAGCTCTTATCACCTCCATCGGCGAGATGCTTGCCCGTAAGGCCCTGCGCAAAGGACTGGAGCTTCAGATAAATATTCCGGAAGAACTGCCCCGAACGGTAATAGGTGATGCCATCCGGCTGCGGCAGGTTCTGATCAACCTTGTTGATAATGGAATAAAATATACTGAAGACGGCAGTGTGTCTCTTACTGCGGAGCTGCTTAATATAGACGGTGACATTCTGCTTTTTGCATTTACCATAAAGGATACCGGCGTTGGAATTGACGAAAAACATCTTTCCCGTCTGTTTGATAAATTTTATCAGATTGAAGAAGGACGGACCCGGTCTGTGGGCGGCTTCGGTCTGGGAACGGCTATTTCCAAGTTGATTATCGATAAAATGGGAGGTTCCCTGGATGTTCGCAGTACCCTGGGGGTGGGGTCGGAGTTTACGGTTCAGGTGAATCTCCTGCAGGCTCAGACAGAATCATCAGCCGATCCGGTGGTAGTTGTTGCCGACTCTTCCGACTTTTATGACCTGATCAGCGGATGCAGAGTTCTTGCCGTAGATGATTATCCCACCAACCTGCGTATGCTTGAGTATCATCTTCACTCTCTTTCCTGCCCGGTGGATTGCGTGGAGAATGGTGGTGCTGCCCTTGATCTTCTTTCGAGAAAGTCCTTCGATGTCATTCTTATGGATATCTCCATGCCTGGAATAGACGGACGGGAAACAACCCGGCAGCTGCGGGCCCGGGGAATTGTTACTCCCGTAATTGCTGTAACCGCCAATGCCTTCAGGGAGGAATTTGCCACCTACCGGGAAGCAGGTATGAATGGAGTTCTTATTAAGCCCTACAAGCGTATTCAGTTGGTGCAGGCCATTGCAGATCAGCTGAAGCTCTCCGGGGCAGAAATAATTTCTGAAGATGAGGTTCGCGCAGAAGGGGCTCCGGAGGTTCTGGATTATCAGCAGCTGAGTACAGATTTCAGCGGGAATACCCTGCTTATCCGGGAATTCCTCGGCGGCTTTCTTGCCGATACGAAACCACGGATCGAACGGGTAGCTGATGCTCTTGAAAGACAGGATGCCAAGGCGCTTCACAGGGAATATCATGCAATCAAGGGGGGCGCGTATACGGTCTCGGCCCTCAGTCTGGGAGCATGCTGCGCCAAACTTGAACAACTTGCCCGGCAGGAACAGCTAACTGTGTGTAAGGAAAAACATACCCTTTTCCTGGCTGAAATCCGCAATCTGGAGACAGAGTGTGAAAAAATATTTCCCCGTGGAACTCTTACCGTCCCTGGGTAAACGCATGTAAAAAGGTAAGTTCGGAAAAAGGTAAAGTGTTTTGTCTTTTTCTGTTTTCTGACTATACTGGTTAGTATATATGTCGGGAAAAAAAGACGCAGGGGCACTGCTGCGGATAATTGAAAAGCTTCACTCCTATAAAGATTCAGATGTTCTTCTGGAAAATATCCTGCATGAAGCCAGGATTTTTGTGAATGCCGATGCCGGTACATTGTATAACCTCAAGGGCAATGAGCTCTACTTTGCCTATATTGAAAATGAGACACTTTTCAAGCGCGGGCATCAGGATGATAAATACCTGTACACAACCAGAAGTATTCCTGCGGATCCGGGATCAATCGCCGGCTTTGTTGCAACATCCGGACAAAGTCTGCTTATTGATGATGTTTATGAACTTCCCGGGGAGGTTTCTTTTCAGTTCAATCCCTGGTTTGACAAGCAGAGTAATTACCGGACCCAGTCTATTCTCGCTGTTCCCCTTAACAGTTCGGAAGGAAAAATCCTTGGAGTAATTCAGCTGATAAATGCCCGGGACAGTGCAGGGAGTACAATCCCGTTTTCCCAGCAGGACAGGCTTTTTATTTCCTATTTTGCCCAGCATGCGTCCCTGGCTCTGGAGAAGGTTGAGTTTGCGAAAGATATGGTTCTTCGGCTGGTGGAAGTTGCCCAGTTGCGGGACCCCCACGAAAGCACCATGCATACCCGCCGTGTAGGAGAATATTCGGCAGCCCTCTTTGATGCATACGGAATAAAGAACGGCACATCCCTGTCACAACGAAACCGCGGGAAAGAGGCCCTGCGTCTGGGGGCGCTTCTCCATGATATCGGCAAAGTCGCCCTCTCCAGTTCGGTACTGACTCAGACAGAGGAATTTTCCGACGAGGATAAAAAGGCCATGGTCTGGCACACTATCCTTGGGGCACGGCTTTTTCATAAAAGAAGTTCTGTCTGGGATAAGGTTGCATTTGAGGTTGCCCTCAGCCACCATGAACGATGGGACGGTAATGGGTACCCCGGCAAACTGGATAATATATTTACCGATACTCTTCCATCCGGCCCGGGGCTTATGGAAAAAGAGATTCCCCTGTCCGGCAGAATTGTTGCCATTGCTGATGTTTTTGATGCTCTTGTTTCTCCCCGCAGTTATAAGGAAGCCTGGGATCCGGATTCCGCTTTTCTTTATCTGAAAAACAAAGCGGGTAAACAGTTTGACCCGGAACTGGTGGAAATATTCTTATCCATTAAAGATATGGTCTTAAGTATTTTACAGAATATCCGCTGATCTCCGGAAAAATATAAAATCTTTATGTTGCAAACCCCACCGGCGAAGGGTATGCTGTTCATTAAAGTCGGGTGTAATAAGGTAAAGAGTTAAAGAGGGTTTCCTATGCAGAATAAAGTATCACCGTTAAATGTTTTTCTTCTTCTGATTCTTCTGGGTGTCTCATGGTTCTTTTGGGATCTTTCAGCGCTGCTGCCGGTGAGAATCCTTTCGGACCTTATGTATGAGTGCGGGAAGGCTCTTACTGCGGTGCTTACCGGCGGACGGGTTGTCTCGGTAAGTGCGGATATTCAAAGCGGGTTTCATTTTACCCTTCAGAATGGTCACTCCGGTTTATCCGTTGCGGCCGGCTATATTGGAGCCATGATTCTTGGGGGAGTTGTGTTTCTTCTCTCCTCGGTGTTCAGGTTTGATAAACTGTTCACCATGATTATCGGGGTCGGGCTTGTTGCCCTATCTCTTATCTTCGCTTCCGGAGGGAGTTCGCTGATTTATGCAGTTATTTTCGGGGTGGCACTTTTCCTCGTAGGATTCCTCCTTCCCGGGTTTATCAATGATCTTGTGCTTAAATATATCGGGCTTCTGGGAGTTTTCTATTTTATATTCGATATTCGCGGGGATTTAATTCTGCCCTCCGGACATGTCTCTGAGATTTCCCGTATTGCCTCTGTCTGGCCTGGCAGTTCAACTGTCTGGGCTCTTGTTTTCGGCGGAGCTGCTCTATTTGAGTTTTTTCTCTTGTCTTATCTTGTTACCCGCAATTCCGGATCAGGACGATACCGCTCCACCCGCAGGGGCGGAGCTTATTGATTATCAGCGGAATATTTCCGCACTTCCGCTGCTGGAAAAATTGAAGAAATAATCTTTAAGCAGAGAATAATCGGAAACTATTATGGTATCACCGTTAAAGCGGTAATCCAGGCTTTTGTTTCCGGACAGAAGATCTACTACGCTTCTTCCCACCTCGACAATATTTAATGAAATCGGCAGGATGGCTGATCCATCTCCGCCTGCGGGAAAACTGAGATCCCGAACAGGATTCCCCTGCACCCAGGAGCGGCCGGCAACATTTAAATCGTAGCTGAGGGATGTAAAGGCGAGGGAGAAAATATTGGGATTATTTACCCGAAGATCCAGTTCGATATCAATCCTGGTAAGACTTACCTTTTTAACCCGTAACGATGCTATTTTCAATTCAGGCAGTTTGGGTACCGGCAGATTATCCGAGTAGGAGAGGGGGACTTTTATTGATCCGAATCCGGGAACCGTAAAGCCCAGCCCCAGATCTATACTGTATGCTATTTCGCTTTTCTCTTTTGCCGATGATGCAATTTCCAGAAGCTGTTTATATCCTACCGAAACCGGAACTTCGATAGTTGATTGTCCCCCGGCGGGGAGTTCAAGCCCCTGATCCATCTGTCCCTGCAGCAGAGAACCCTCTTCAACCTTCAGGGCGTATTCAAGGCTGGACAGTTTTATTCCCATGGCATTGCTGTTTTTTATATTTAATGTGTACAAAAGATCCGCACGGTCAAAGTCGAGACCGGTTAGCTCAACCTTTTCCAGAGTAACTTTCGGCTTCTCCAGATTGATAAAACTTTCGATAGTTGTGCAGGATGAAAAAAGTATCAGTAAAAATGCTAACAGTGTATTCCGGATGGACATCGGTGCTCCTTAATCACACTAACAATACGTCAATGGTAAATAATATTGCAATAGAAATAAGAATAAATTATTGCGGAAAGTTTTCGATTTTCTCTCGGCCGCCGGCCGAATTAATTTGAGTTTGTTTCTACTGCATTGTATAGTTGATACATGTTTACAACAATTCCACAATTATTCAGAGCAACTGTAGATAAATACCCCGATACACCTGCGCAGTATTCCAAAAACCGGAAAGGTGTATTTACCCCGGTAACTTTTACTCAACTGTATGCTGAGGTAAATACCTTTGCTGCCGGACTCTACAGTCTCGGGGTCCGTCGTGATGACAGGCTTGGCCTTATTGCGGACAACAGAAAAGAGTGGCTTGTCGCCGATCTTGCGGTATTATCTCTTGGTGCAATAGATGTCCCCCGGGGACGGGATTCCATGGCACAGGAAATTGGTTTTATTCTTGGTTTTTCCGAGTGTAAAACGGTTTTTGCCGAAAACCTGGACATGCTGGAAAAAATTCTGAGCGCCGCAGAGATGGTTCCGGAAATAAAGGATCTGATTGTACTTGATCAGGAATTCCATAAAGAGGATTTTTCCGGACTTCCAGATGGGATAACCCTGCATACCTATGGGGATATAATGGGCCTGGGCGAGGCACTGTTAAAAGATGAGCCCGAGCTGATTCAAAAAGCGGTTGATACCGGAAAGGCAGATGATGTAGCTACCATCATTTTTACTTCCGGAACTACCGGTGAGCCCAAGGGTGTTATGCTTTCTCATGGTTCCTATCTGCATCAGGTGAAAGGAGTCCCTCAGATTGTTGATATACAGCCTGGTGATATCTGGCTTTCTGTTCTTCCTGTGTGGCACTCTTTCGAACGGGTAGTGCAGTACGTGGCTATTGGAACAGCCAGTGCTCTTGCCTATTCAAAACCCATCGGCAAAATAATGCTTCAGGATTTTCAGGCGGTACGTCCCCAGTGGATGGCATCAGTTCCCCGAATCTGGGAGTCTGTCCGGGCCGGTGTGTTCCGGAATGTCCAGACAAAGCCGGTTGTTACCCGGATTCTCTTTCATACTTTTGTCTGGGTGGGTGGGAAGTTTTCTCTCTTCTCCAATATGGTAAAAGGCCGTCTGCCCCGTTTTGGATATCGAAACAGAATAGTTGATATTTGTGTTGGAATCCTTCCCATGCTCATCTTGCTGCCCTTTAAGCTTCTCGGGGATATCCTGGTTTTTTCTGCAATCAAGAAAAAACTGGGAGGACGCTTCCGTGCCGGTGTTTCAGGCGGCGGATCACTGCCGGCCGCGGTGGATCTTTTCTTTCAGTCCGCAGGTATAACCCTGCTCAATGGGTACGGACTCACAGAAAGCGGTCCAGTAGTGGCTGTGCGGAACTTTTTCCGGCCGAAACCTCTTACCCTGAATGTTTTCCCGGAAACGGAAATACGTATCGTTGATGATAAGGGCAAAGATGTTCCTCCCAACGTTCGAGGTGTTGTTCTGGCAAGAGGCCCCCAGATTATGCAGGGATACTACAAGAGGAAGGATTTGACCGATGCGGTGCTTGATTCTGAAGGCTGGCTGAATACCGGAGACCTCGGAGTATGGACTATGGATGGTGAGTTTGATATCCGTGGACGTGCCAAGGATACCATCGTTCTTTTCGGCGGCGAAAATATCGAACCCGGTCCCATCGAAAACAAGCTCAGGGAATCGGCCTATATTGAACAGGTTATGGTGGTCGGTCAGGATCAGAAATTCCTGTCGGCTCTGATAGTTCCGGACGTGAAAGAGGTGGAGCAGTTTATCAAACTGAACCATATTCCCTATATTACCCGGGAGGATATGCTCGAACTCCCGGAGGTGTATGAACTGTTTAACGGTGAGATCCAGGAACTTGTCAGCGGTAAAACCGGATTCAAGCATTATGAGAGAATCTACCGCTTTGCCGTAATCCCCAGGAGTTTTGAAATAGGCCGTGAGCTGTCTGCAAAGCAGGAGATAAAGCGTCATGTTATCACCGAGCTGTACAAGGAGAAGATCGACAAGCTGTTTGTTTAACAGTTTGAGTTTAGAAGCAGCGTCCTTCTTCCTGTTTTCTGCATACTGCTTTCTCACAGCGGTAGCAGACCTCGTTGGCAAGCGGCTCTCCGGAAAAATATCCACTGAGGTTTCCTACGGTAGTGGCCGCTATGTTTTCCAGGGCTTCACTGGTAAAGAAGCCCTGATGTGATGTAATCAGCACATTGGGAAAAGTTAAAAGTCTGGCAAGCAGATCATCGGGAATAATCTCAGATGAAAGGTCTTCGAAGAAAAATTCCCCCTCTTCCTCATATACATCCAGACCGGCATAACCGATCTTACCGCTTTTCAGTCCATCCACCAGAGCCCGGGTATCTATCAGGCCTCCACGGCTGGTGTTAATGAGCATAATTCCCGATTTCATCCGGGTTATAGCTGTTTCGTTTATTATGTGATGTGTTTCCGGTGTCAGAGGACAGTGAAGGGATATTACATCAGACTCCCGGTAAAGAGTCTCCAGGTCGACATAGGAAAAACTTTCTTTTTCTGCTGCCTCCCGGGAGGGATAAGGATCGTAGGCGAGCACCTTCATGCCCAGTCCGTTAAGGATGCGGATCATTATTCTGCCTATTTTACCGGTACCGATTATTCCAGCAGTTTTATTATGAAGATCAAATCCGGTAAGACCGGCCAGGGAGAAATTCATTTCCCTCGTCCGCAGATATGCTTTATGTGTTTTTCTGTTAAGAGTCTGAATTAGTGCAAGTGCATGTTCAGCTACTGCGTAGGGGGAATATGCAGGAACTCTAAGGATATGAACCCGGCCGTATGCCGCGTCAAGATCGACATTATTGTAACCGGCACAGCGCAAGGCTATAACTTCTATTTTTTCTTCTGCAAGTCTATCCAGAACCATGGCATCAACTGTATCGTTTACAAATACACAGACTCCGTCAAACCCGCGAACCAGATCAACGGTATGCGGTGAGAGCCGGGTTTCAAAAAAGGTAATTTCCATATCCCGGTCAATTCCGGATTGCTCAAAAAATCTGCGGTCATACGGTTTCGCATCAAAAAAGGCTATCTTCTTCATAAGAGTTAATGTACTGATTTTTTGCAGCCCCTTCTGTAACCAATGATACAAATATGATTAAAATAGTCCTGATATCTCACCTGTTTCGTTGATATCAATATCTTCCGCCGAGGGAATTCGCGGCAGTCCGGGCATCCGCATTATTTCTCCGGTCAGGGGAACCAGGAAACCGGCACCTGCGGATATCAGTATTCTCCGTACGGTAACCAGGAAATCCTTCGGTCGGCCGAGAAGCTTCGGGTTGTCTGAAAGAGAGCTCTGTGTCTTGGCTATACACACCGGAAGCCCGGTATATCCCAGTTTCTCAATACGTTTGAGATCCTGTTTGGCCTCACTGGTAAAATCAACCGCCTGGGCTCCGTATATCTCTCTGGCAACCTTTGCTATTTTGTCCGGTACCGGCAGTTTCCAGTCATAAAGCGGTCGGGCAGCCGGGAGGTCGTTCTCCTGCAGGAGCCGAACCACCTGCTCTGCCAGTTCTTTGGTTCCTTCGCCGCCGTCAGCCCAGCCGGTGGATACGGCGAAAGGAATGTTCCGGGCTTCACATATCCGTTTGACCGTTTCAATCTCTTCGTTGCTGTCTCCGGGGAAACGGTTTATGGCAACCGTGGCGGGAACGCCGAATTTGTTAATATTCTCCAGATGCTTTTCGAGATTTTCTCCGCCCCGGGCTACTGCTCCCGGGTCCGGTTTGTCGAGCTCTGTTTTCTTCACTCCGCCGTGCATCTTAAGAGCCCGGACGGTGGCAACCAGGACCACTGCCTGGGGTGAAAATCCTCCCATGGGAGAAACTATGTCAAAAAACTTCTCGGCGCCAAGATCAAATCCGAAACCGGCTTCGGTTACAGCATAATCTGCACATCGCATGGCCATATTGGTTGCCAGTACGGAGTTTGCCCCCTGGGCTATATTGGCGAAGGGGCCGCCGTGAATAAGGGCAGGGACACCTTCTCCGGTTTGAACCAGATTCGGCAGCAGGGCATTCTTCAGCAGAGCTGCTGCAGCACCCTGAATATTGAGGTCACCGGCGGTTACCGGATCACCGTCATCGGTAAATGCCAGAAGTATCCGTGAAATCCGTTCCTTGAGATCCTCATAGCCCATGGCAAGGCAGAGAATGGCCATAATTTCCGATGCCGCGGTAATGTCAAATCCGCTCTCCCGAGGTACACCGTTAAGGCGGCCGCCGAGACCGATAACAATACTGCGCAGGGCCCGGTCGTTCATGTCCATGACTCTGGGCCAGAGTATGTTCCGGGGAGAAATGGAAGGTTTATTACCGAAGTGAAGGCGGTTATCCAGAGCCGCGGATATGAGATTATGGGCACTGGTTACGGCATGGAGATCGCCGGTGAAGTGGAGATTTATCTCCTCCATGGGCAGTACCTGGGAATGTCCTCCCCCTGTTGCCCCGCCTTTTATACCGAACACCGGTCCAAGGGATGGTTCTCGCAGGGCCACTATGGCCTGTTTCCCGATTTTCGCAAGTCCCTGGGCAAGCCCGATACTGGTAGTTGTCTTTCCCTCTCCTGCAGGAGTGGGCGTTATGGCACTGACCAGAATCAGTTTGCCTTTTACCGGTTCATCCAGTATCCGTTTAATACCGGACCAGCTTATTTTGGCAATGTTGGGACCGTGGTGCAGAAGCTCATCTTTGTGGATAGTGGCTTTTGCTGCAATTTCTTCGATTGGACTGAGGGAGTATTCCCGGGCGATATCGATATCGGTTTTCATACTTTAATTATGACACCGACCTCCCGGGAATGCCAGAAAATAATCTGCCTCCGGCACCCCCCTTTGAAGGCTTAAAAAAAGAAGAGCTTAACTGCCATGGATACCACCGCAGCGGTAAGGATATAGCGAATCCATTTGTCGCCTTTCAGCACGGAGAAGCGGGCGCCGAGCCATGCGCCGGTTGTGGTTCCTGCTGCCAGGACAAGTCCGGCAGTCCAGTTTACATGCCCCTGGACAAGAAAGACGATGAGAGACGGAATCATGTAGATCATTATTACCAGAACCTTCAGTGCATTGGTCTGGATAAGGCCTGCACCGCCTACAGTGGTGACAATGGCAATAATAATGAAACCTACTCCGGCCTGAATAAAACCGCCGTAGATTCCCACCAGGAAAAAGAGAGGCACCAGGAGGCGGATATTCTGCACTTTCTCCTGTCCCGGGTTTGTCTTGTTCCCCAGAAGAATCAGGGCCAGCACAATAATCATTACCACCGAAAGGATCCGGCGGAACAGCTCCCCGGAGGTTTCAACAGCTATCATACTGCCCACAGCTGCACCGACAGATGCGGTCAGTCCAAGGATAATGCCTTCTTTCAGCATGAAAAAACCGGTTTTACGGAACTTGTGGACCGCCACCACATTCTGACAGAGAATTGCTACCCGGTTTGTTCCGTTGGCAGTTACCGGAGGGAGCCCGAGAAAGATCAATATGGGAAGAGTCAGCAGGGATCCTCCACCGGCCAGCACATTAAGAAAACCTGCGGCTATTCCCGCAAAAAGCAACAGTACAAGTGACAGGACAGACCCTTCCATGCATCCTCCGGGATACGGATTAAGTTGCTGCATTATACGCAGTTCCCCCGGTTATGTCAGTAATGATCTGTTTCCTTACTTGCTAAAGATCTGCCGGTTGGTTAAGTTTAGACCTATGTAAATCTCTGTGGAGGGACGGATGCATCTTCCTGCTGATAACATTCTGCTCAATTTTATTGTGCTTTTTATAAGTTTTTATATCCTTGCCAAAAGTGCCGATTTTCTTGTTGATGGTGCCGTAGGTGTTGCAGTCAAGGCGAATATCGACAAGGTTATTATCGGTATTGTCCTGGTCGGGTTTGCCACCACTGCCCCGGAGTTTACCGTATCTCTTATGTCTGCTTTGAGAGGCTTTCCTGAAATTGCCCTGGGCAATGCCATCGGGTCGGTTATTGTTGACGACGGAGTTGCTCTTGCGCTGGGTATTCTTGTTGCGCCGGCTGCCATAAAGGTTAATTCGAAGATTCTCAAGAATGTCGGCTTTTTTCTCATTGGAATTGATGTTATCGCCTTCCTGCTTGCTCTGAATGGTGTTATCAGCCGATGGGAAGGACTTGTTCTGGTGGGGATTCTGATTATCTATCTTGCCGTACTGGTTAGAGCCAGCAGGAAAAACAGTAAGTCCGTTCCTGCCGCGGAAGACGAGGTGGATGAGCACGTAAAACCCGGCTCGTTAAAAAAAATGATTCTGCTTTTTTTTATCGGTGTGGCCGGTGTAATCCTCGCCAGTGAATTCCTGGTGGATTCCTCTTTGAACATTGCCCGCTTTTTCGGTGTGCCGGAAATTATCATCGGGCTGACCATAATTGCCATCGGCACCTCTCTTCCGGAGATTGCCACATGTATTACCGCCGCCCGCAAAGGACATGGTGATCTGGCTTTCGGAGACATTATCGGTGCGGATATTCTGAATATCCTCTGGATTGTAGGTGCCTCTGCAGCAGCAAACCCAATTACTGTAGCCGCGGATGTTATCTTTTTTGCCTTTCCCGTAATGATAGTTATGGTTGCCACCATGCTGCTCCTTGCCCGGCACCGCTACTCTCTGCAGCGCTGGAAAGGAATCATTCTGCTTTCTCTGTATGTTATTTACCTGGCAGGCACCATACTGTTTTTCTATCTGCCCCGCTGAGTATTCAATCGACCCATTTTTTGTGGGTCAAAATTGTCAGAATGTGTCATTTTGACCGATTAATATTTCTTTCTCCCGGGCTTGTAGCAATCTGCCACAGCCATACCAGCATGCATTGCTGTAGCATCTATTCGGATGATTCGGTGGAATCAAGGTTAATTATTTATATAGAAAAGAATTAGTAAATAATTCCAACTTCTTGCAAAAATTGGCACGTATCCTGCTTTTATATGTTTGAGCGGAAAAATAAATATAATATCCGCAGCAGGAGGATACATTATGGCATATATCGTACACAGACGCCCCATGGTAAACAGCATTGATAAGGTATGGGATTCCCTGTTGGGAGAAAAATCTGTATTTCCACCGGTAGATATTGTAGAGGATGATAATGCATATCGTCTTGAGGCGGATCTTCCCGGTTTCAGTGATACCGAGGTTGAAGCAGTAATCGAAGACAGGGTTCTGGTTCTTCAGGCAAATCTGCCTAAGGAAGCGGTGGAGGATACCAGCAAGTATCTTGTACGGGAAAGAGCGCATCGGAGTTTCCGCAGAAGCTTTGTGGTACCCAAGGATGCTGATGTGACAGGCGTTGAAGCACGCTTCAGCAACGGCGTGCTATCGGTCACCATACCGAAACTTCCGGAAGTACAGCCCCGGACAATAGAGATTAAAAAGGGCTAATGCCTATTTTGAAGACCCTGCAGTGTGGGAGCTGCAGGGTCTTTTTATTTCTGTTTGTCTTTTATGATCTTGCTGATACAGCGGATGAGGTTTGTTTCACTCAAGGGTTTTGAGATAAAGCCGTCTGCACCGGCATTCATGGCATTGTTACGCTCATCCTGATCGGAAGTGGCGGTCATTGCTATTATTGCCGGAGCGCCGGTGTGAGAGTTTTGCTGCCCGCGTATTTCAGCTATAGCGTCCACGCCGTTTTTTTTAGGCATGTAGATATCCATAAGAATAAGATCGAAAGAGGGGTCTGTGCCGGCGGCCATGAGACATGCCTCTTCCCCGTTTTTAGCCTCTTCAACCAGATAACCCTGACGTTCCAGAAGGGTTCGAATATAAATGCGGTTTATTGCCTCATCTTCGGCAATAAGAATTTTCAGCCGTTCATCTGCTGATGACCTTCCCGGCTTTTTTTCCCCATTTTGTCTTTCTCCGGTGTTTGTCCAGGGCAGGGAAATGGTAAAGAGCGAACCTTTACCCTCACTGCTGTCTACACGTATGGTCCCTGACATTCGGTGTACAAGGTGGCTTACTATGGACAGTCCGATTCCAAGCCCGCTGTATTCCTTTGTGTAGGGATCTTCCCCAACCCGGAAGTTCTTGAAAATAACCTCAAGCTCATCTTCCGGAATGCCTATTCCGGTATCCTGAACCTGTATTAAAAGCTGTTTTGCCTGCCGGGTGATAGATACAGATATCCATCCTTCGTCGGTAAACTGTACTGCGTTGTTTACAAGATTCCCCAGGATCTGGGCAATCTTATTTCTGTCTCCATAGTATTCCGGCAGATTATAGTCGGTTTCCAGGGTAATTTTCAGGTTCTTTTTTCGTACAATTCCGTCTACTTCCCGGAGTATCCTGTCTGCTGTCTCCTGCAGGGAGAAAAGGGTGTTTGTTAATGAGATCTGTCCCGATTCAATGCGGTTCAGTTCCAGCAGGTCACGGATAATACGGCTGAGATTGTTGGCAGAGAAGCCTATCATGCTCAAAAGTTCCCGCTGCTCTTCATCCTCAATACTCTCTTCTAAGAGGCTTGCCATTCCTATAATACCGTTTAATGGAGTGCGCAGTTCGTGGCTGATGTTGGCCATGAGAAGATGGGTAGGAAATGATTTTTCTGTTGAAGCATCTTTAATGCTGCTGTGACTGTCTTTATGGAAGATCAGGAGAAGATATTCGCTGTCGACAGCAGAAGCGGTAATTGTATACCTTTCCCGGCTGATATCCGGCTGATAGAATAATGTTTCATTGACGCCCTCTGTAAAGCTTCTCTTCAGCCGGTTTCTCCAGCGGAGAGAGTGCTCCGGGAAAAGCTCTCCAAGGGTTTTTTCTTCTGCGGTTTCGCTGTCGCAGCCTAGAAGACGTTCCCCTGCAGGGTTAATATGTGTGAGCATAAGAGTGTCTGCTGTCGGCGTTCCGGAGGGAGCATGAAAAATCAGTATACCTTCAGTGCTGTTGCTTAACAGGGCACGCTGCAGGGCCTCCGGGAAGCGGGGAGCGTTTTCTTTCATTGAGACTAAGTATAGAGCCGGGGCAGGTTTAGATCAAATAAACTTAGAGCTTTTTTTCAGCCTGACGCAGATTGTCCAGAAACATCATGGAAGAAACAAAGTTCGACTCTGCTGCCAGCTGTCCATTTACGTAATAGCGCAGGTAGGGAACTTCCCAGTTGTTCCAGATCTGCTCCTTGAATTCGCGGAAATCGGAAAAAACCGGGCTTTTATCATACTCGGTCTCAAAGGTCTGAATTCTGAGCCCCTCGGATTCGTCAGGATGTTTTGCCAGTTTTTTCAGCCAGCTGCGCATGAATATCCACTGGGGGCACCAGCTCTGGGTCATTACACAGACCACCATGGGTGCAGAAGCAAGCAGCCCTTCTTCGAACTCTCTGTTTTCTATTGCGAAAAGAAGCTGATCCGGTGTAAATTTACTTCGTTCAAGCATCGTCTGCTAAATGTACCAGGAAAAACCGATGTGGACAAGAAAGATAATAACAGCCCGAGAGGTTTTTTATGTACCGCTGTCTGCTGATTGACCATGATGACACCTGTGTCGACAGTACCCGCATTATCCATTATCCCGCACATCTTGAGATTCTTAAACGTATGCGGCCGGAACATACTCCGGAAACTCTTGAGGGCTGGTTTGAGAAGAATTTCGATCCCGGTGTATTCGCATATTATACGGGAGAACTGAATTTCAGCCCTGTGGAAATGCAGGAGGAAATGGAAATCTGGAGAAGTTTTACCAGCACCCGTATCCCCTCTTTTTTTCCCGGAATGGTGGAGACTTTGCATGCCTTCAAAAAGGCCGGCGGTAAGGTCGTTGTGGTTTCCCATTCGGAAGAAGACCTTATCCGGAGGGATTATGCCCATGGAGCCGATGGATTTGAACCGGACATGGTTTTCGGCTGGCACGCGGACCCGCTGAAAAGAAAGCCTCATCCCTGGCCTGCTCTTGAGGCTCTCAGGCAAATCGGGGTTGCTCCCGGAGAAGCAGCTGTGCTGGATGATCTTTCTCCCGGTATCGATATGGCCCGGGACGCCGGAATAGACGCCCTGGGTGCAGGCTGGGGGCACCGGGTCAGTACTATTGAGGCGGAAATGCGCCGGAGATGTAAACACTATTTTACCGCAGTTACCGAGTTTTCGGATTTTCTGCTGTCAGCATGAAGCCGGGGCAAAGGAATACCTGAATGAATAAGGACGGGGTAAGGATTGCGGCATTAACAGCTTTCCTGATTTTTGTGCAGATCCTGGCGGCCCGTCTGATTATTCCAGGCAACTATCTTCTTTCGCCTTTCCAGTTTTTCAGCGCCTTTGCTGTAGCCGCGGTCTATCTGTTCGGTTTGTCTGCCCTTGCCGGTGTCTTCGTCGGTATCTCTGCGGGTATGCTGGTGCTTCTGCCTGCCATACAGCCCCTGTCCCTGGATATTCTGATTATTTCTTCCCTGCAGCTGGGGCTTACTTCGGCCTTTTCTTCCTGGGTTTTCAGCAGTATGCTGCATTACCGCAGCCGGAAAAAGGGCTGCCTGGAACGCTGCTCTGATCTTCCCGGACTTGTTGCAGCGGCCGGGGCCGCATCGTTTTTTCTAATGACCGCAGGAACCGGAGTTCAGTCTCTATACAGTGCCATCCCTTTATCCCTTACGCTGATGGATATGCTGCACATTTTCTTAAGCTATTTCAGCCCTGTCATTATCATTGCTCCCTGGCTTATTGCCCTCAAGGAACGGGGCAGCTACAATCTGAAAAGCCTGTCCCCTTCCTATATCGGTGCCGCTCTGCTCCTTGTTGTATTTGGTGTACTGCTTAACTATATCAACCAGTCATGGATGATATACATTCTTTTGGGCTTTCTCCTGCTTATCTCCCCGGTATTTCCTCCCCGACGGCTGGGGTTTCTCTTTTTTGTAGCCTCCATACTTATCTATGTTGGAGTAATACACCAGGGAGCCGATATCTTTAACCGGGGAACTCTGCAGCGTAATCTGGTCCCCCTGGCAATTATTCTGGTGATAACGGCTATTATCTGTTACGGATTTTCCCTTGCGGGGATTACAATCCGTGAGCAGTCGGGGCGAAAAAACTTAAGCAGCCGCTATTATATGGTTTTCCTTATCACCCTGCTGGGAATGGTGGGATCCATTGCCTCTTTTGAGGTAATGTCCTCCTATGAGGCAGAATCCCGCAGAATACAGGAATATGATGCCATGCGGCGTCAGGCTATCCTGGCCGGGAAGGTTCTGGAAATGCGCTACCGCCTGCTCGGTCAATATGCTGATAATCTGGAAGTGGTAAAAAAAATCAAGGCAGACCCGAATATTTCAGAAGATGCATTTACAAAACTTGCCGAATCTCTTACCCGGAATTACCGGGATCTGGTACTTCTGTGCCGCTGGAACGGCGATACCATGCAGTATTACGGGAATAATGAGTTTGTCTACCTCCAGGCAAATGCTGAAACCTTTGTAGCTGGTCAAAGAGAACATGTTAAAAGCCTGGATACAGGAGACATCTTTGTGGCTGCACCGGATTCTGAATCGCTGCGCTTTGACAGTTCGGATATTATCGGCCTTTTTCGGGCAACTTCCAATGGCGGAGGGGTCGGCCTGGTATTCTCGCCGGTAATACTGTTTAATTTTATCGGCGGGCTTCTGGAACGGGATGCATATAATCTGGAATTCTCCTTTAACGACACCTACACTTCTCAGGAGCCGTATCAACTCTTCAATGAGAAATTTGTTGACGGTATTTACACTCGACTGACCTACTTTCCCGGCTCAACTCTGCAGTGTCGAATAAGCAAAGCTCCCGGAGCGTTTGAAGAGCCCATGGGATATTTTCCCGAGATTGTAATGGGATTTGCCCTGATTGTGGTGCTTGTCTTTTTTTCCACCGTTCTTGTTTCGGTTTCCCGGGCGGAAGATATCGAGAAGGAAGTGCGGCTTCGGACCAGTGAGCTGCGCAACTCCAGGCAGATGCTCTCCCTCGTAATGGACAATATTCCCATGAGTGTTTTCTGGATGGACGCCTCCGGAGTTTTTCTCGGCTGCAACAGCCGTTTTGCCATAGATGCAGGTTTCTCTTCTCCGGAAGCTATTGTCGGAAAATCTGAGGAGCAGCTGCATTCCACCTTCGCCGGAGCACTCTCGTTGAAGGAATCTGACGGTGTATTCAGTCGTGGAACTGCACGGCTGAATATTCTTGAACCGGTACCGGACAAAAACGGACTTCTACGCTATATCCGTTTCAGTAAAATCCCCATCCCGGATGCACAGGGAAAACCCACCGCGGTACTGGGACTCTATGAAGATGTGACCACCGAAAGGGAACGCAGCCTTCGACTGGAAAACAGTGAACGTAAATACCGGGCTCTGTTCCAGAACTCCAACGACGCAATTATCATTCATGACATAGTGGGCGATATTCTCGAGGTGAACAACAGCGCTGCAGCCCTGCTGGATTGTGATAAGGCAGAACTTGAAACGAAAAACATACGCAGAGTTTACAAAGATGAGCATGATCATGATGAGCTGGTCGGCTACCTGCGCCGGGGAACCCACGTGCGCCGGGAAGCTGTCCTTGAGGCGCAGAGTTCCCGGGAGGTTGATGCTGATATCTCAGCCTCACTGCTGGACCCCCGGGCCGGGATTGTGCAGCTGATTATCCGGGACATTTCACACCAGAAACAGACGGAGCAGCGGCTTACCGAGGCAAAACAGACCGCGGAAGAGGCGAACCAGGCAAAAAGTCTTTTTATTGCCAATATGAGTCACGAAATACGTACTCCCATGAATGCCATCCTCGGTTTTGCCGAGGTCCTTCAGCGGGAAATTACTGCTCCGGAACTGAAGTCACATATTTCCATCATCCGGAAAAGCGGTAAAACCCTGCTGAGCATTATCAACGATATACTGGATCTCTCCAAAATCGAAGCCGGACGTCTTGATCTTGTCCAATCCCCCCTGGATATTCGCGATGTAGGCAGGGAGATTGTGGATCTGTTTTCCGTTGATTGTGACCGTAAAGGGCTTGAGATCGATTTCCGGGTTGATCCGGATGTTCCCCGGGGGCTTCTGCTTGACGGAGTCCGTCTCAGGCAGATTTTTTTCAATCTTGTGGGCAATGCTGTCAAGTTCACCGAATCCGGCTCGGTAACCCTGCATATAGCCATTGCCGGACCAGTCTCTAACACTGCAGCTCTCTATATCGAAATATCGGATACCGGAAAGGGGATTCCCCGGGAACAGCAGGACGAAGTATTTGAAGCCTTTCATCAGGTGCGGGAGCGTAAGGCTCCCCATTCCGGCGGCACAGGCCTCGGACTCACCATCAGCCGGCGGCTGGCCCGGATTATGGGTGGTGATATTCGTCTGGAGAGTGAAGAGGGTCGGGGAAGCCGTTTTATTCTTACCCTGCCGGATGTTGCAGTCTCAAGTATAAGTGAATATGCCGAAGATCCTGAGGCTGCGGAGCTAGCTGTTTTTGAGCCTGCAGTGGTTGCCATAGCCGACAATAGCGAGATAAATCTTCAGCTCATGCGGAAGTATGTTTCCTATGCCGGCCGGAATCTGCATATTGTTGCCACAGAACTGGATAATCTGCTGGAAGCTTCTGAGCGGGATGTTCCGGATCTTCTTATTATCTATCTCAGTGCATCATCAACCACTGGAGATGAATACGCGGTTCTTGCAGAGTTCAAGCGTCAGTTTCCCACTGTGCCGGTTGCGGGGATTACCGCTTCGAGCATGGGGAACATCCGGGACAGGATAACAGAAGCCGGGGTGGATGAGGTGCTGCTGAAACCGGTGAGCCTTAAGCAGGTTCATGAAGTGCTTGTCAGATATCTGCCCCTGGTGGAGATCCGGGATGAAACATCAAGCTCCTCTTTTAATAACACCGCGGATTCGGGTACAATCATTGTACCTGAAGCAGAGGCAAAGCAGCTGATGCTGGAATGGCAGGAGTTGAAAAGTTCCTACTATACCGAAGATCTGGAGCTTTTTGCCGAACGGGTCAGGGCAATTGCTGAAGAATATAATGCCCGCGGGCTGCAGAGCTGGAGCGACCAGATGAAGTCTGCCGCTGAGACTGTGGATGTTGAAAGCATGGAGCTTTTAATGAAGCGTCTGCCGGTTCTGTTAGGGATTATTGAATTTCCACCGGAGGAGTAGGTGACCGATTTTCTGACATCACCCTTTGAAATAAGCGAAATGGCAATCATGATTGTGGATGATGTGCCTGCAAATATTCAGTTTCTCGGCAAGATCCTCAAGGATGAGGGGTTCAAGATTTCTCCCGCCTCAAGCGGTGAGAAGGCGCTGGAAATGATTCCCCGGGTTAAGCCGGATCTGGTACTGATGGACATTATGATGCCCGGAATAGACGGGTTTGAAGTCTGCCGCCGCATGAAAGATTCTCCGGAGATGAAAGATATTCCGGTGATTTTTCTGTCCGCCCTTAATCAGCCGGAAGATATTGTAAAGGGATTCAAGCTTGGCGCCGCGGATTATATTTCCAAGCCCTTCAACACGGAAGAGCTGCTGGTGCGGGTACGTAATCATATTGAGCTGGTAAATAACCGGAAGCTGATAATTCACTTTATGGATGAGGTGGGTAAGCAGAATCAGCAGCTCCAGCAGCTGGCTATTACCGACAGCCTGACCGGACTGTATAACCACTCCTTCACCATAGAACGGCTTCACCAGGAGGCGGCAAATGCCCGTCGCTACGGTTCTCCTCTTACGGTGATGATGCTTGATATTGATTTCTTCAAGAATATAAACGATACCCATGGACACCCCTTCGGCGATGATGTCCTCCGGGTGGTAACGGATATTATCCGCTCCAATATCCGTGAGGGAGACATTGCGGGCCGTTACGGCGGTGAAGAGTTTCTGCTGGTACTGCCCAATACGCCCCTGGACGGAGGTATGGTTATCGCGGAGCGTATCCGCTCACGGGTGGAAGAGCATGAGTGGAACTTTCCCGACCTCAAAGTCACCATCAGTGCCGGCGTGCAGGATCTGACCGATCAGGATCAGGCCCAGCTGATAAAACAGGCTGACGAGTCTCTGTATCTTGCAAAACAGGCTGGCCGCAACAGGGTCGTCTCGTCGGAAGAGAAATCGTAAATCAGGGACTCAGCTGAAACCCGAATTTCAGCCCGATTTGCGGATCGAAGAGAGTAACCTGATGAGGAATTCCGGTGTTTTCCGTTCCCTCCGGTTGATCTCCATCAGCGTACCAGTATTGACGCTGGGACCCGTTTGCCTGAAACCAGCGAATCGCAGTGTACAGTTCGGCATACCAGGAACTTGCAGAGCTTGATGCAGGCTCGTATCTCAGGGCGGCATTTCCCGAAATCCCCAGGCCGAAACCTGAAGCAGTGGACAGCTTATACCGAAGCAGATGATCATCGCTGTCAAAGAATAGTCCCGCAATGGGAGCTGCCTCCAATCTGAGACTTATACTGCTGTCCAATCGGCTCTCCCATGCTGCCCCTGCCGAAATCATGTGGAAAAGAACCCAGTATTCAATCCCGTCAGCATTGGAAGATATGTAGACTGCTTCATACTCACCATCGCTGTCGTTATCCTGATACTGCCAGCCTGCATAATCGGTCATTAACTGATAGTTGAAAAAAAGGTTGTATCCTCCGGTGAGGTAGATTTTTGTCTGAGGTGTGTCTATCAGAGTCAGGCTGCCCCTGGTCTTTACATCGAGGGCGCGAAAAACCAGATTTGATTCTGTATAGCTGAAGGGTATTGATGAGTATCCCACATAATAAAACCAGTCGTAATCAAGCATCATGCTGTATGGGGCTGTAATGTTTGTGCTGAGAGCGACTTCTGCCTGCCATGCGCCGCCTGGAGGGGTATATGTATATTGAACTCCTGCATAGAGCGCATCGGTAGGGAAAATCAGCAGGCTTTGTACTCCCGTTGAGCCGTCATTTACATCAAGAAAGTACTCTGTAGAACCGAAGCCGGCGTATAATGAGGCTTCCACTTCGTGAACCGCCTCTTCTCCGGCCAGGAATCCGGAACCAAGAACCAGCAAAATGCAGATTATATAAGCTCGTACAGTATTCAGGTTAGGCCTCAATCGTCGAAAAACAGTTCGTTGATCTCATCCCAGGCCTCAGGCTCATCGCTGCGGAGCCGGGAGAGCAGTTCAAACTGTTCGGTCAGATAGGCTATTCTCACCTGTTTTGCATGGTCCAGCCACTCTTCCGGTTTTGCCGGATCAAAGGGCGGCTCAAACATCCACGTTTTGCGGAGCTCTTCCAGGCTGTAGCCGTCTATTTCCTGAAACAGATCAAGGAGATTCGTTTTTGTGATGTTTATCAGATCAACATCCATTGATCCTGTATTAAAAGAAGCCTGAAGCATTCTAAGCTGTTCAGCGGCAATATCAATACTTTTACGATCATGTTCGGGCAGACTGTTAATGCGTTTCCGGTACTCTTCCAAATTATGCTTCATGAATCACTCCTTTCCCAGGGGGCGTACGTTCTTAGTTTACTCACATTTTTTAGCGGATGCAATTGAAGTTTTTTTCACACTATTTTAACAAATCGTAGTTTTCTCGCTATTTCTTGTAAATAATCCAAGTAATTTCATCATTTCTTAAAAAAAATGTTTGATTATTCGAAAAACCGGACTATATTGGTTCCCAAAACAATGTTGGAGGAGTCTTCGGATGGACCAGTCTTTTCTAAATGAAATGGAGGAACGTCTGCAGGAGCTTAAATGCGGCATCATTGAACGCCTGGTACAGGAGAGCAGTGAACTTGCAGAACTATGTGAGAAAAACGAACCCATGGATTCGGTGGATCTTGCAAGTTCCGACATAGAACGCAAAACCCTTGAACATCTTGGTCATCAGGAGCTTACCCGGCTGCAGCAGATAGACTCTGCATTGGGCCGGATTAAAGCCGGACGCTACGGGTACTGTCTTAAAAGCGGAAAAATTATTCCCCGCGAACGTTTGAGGGCCATTCCATATGCTCTCTACACTGTTGAAGCGCAGACAGAGATAGACCGTCGTAGAAGAATACGGGCCTGACTCTTTTTTTCTCATTCCCCCCCATGGTAAAATGAGTTAAGCTGATAGCTGTTGCGGGGGCGTATGGCAAAAACTGTAATTCTTGTTGTTGAAGACGAGCTGTCAATATTTGAGCTGATTCGGTTTAATCTCGAAAAAGAGGGCTTTACCGTTCATGGGGTGCACCGTGGTGATGAAGCCTTGAAAGAGACCCGTCGAATCAGTCCCGATCTGATTATTCTTGACCTCATGCTTCCCGGATTAAGCGGCATAGATATCTGCAAAAAGCTCCGTATGGAAGATGCAAGCAGAGACATCCCCATCCTCATGGTTACAGCCCGCAATGACGAGTCGGATATAATACTCGGTCTGGAACTTGGTGCAGATGATTATCTTACCAAACCCTTCAGCCCCAAGGTGCTGACCGCCCGGGTTCGTGCACTTCTGCGGCGAAGAGGAGCTGCTGAACAGAAAGCTGATCAGGCCGGTCCTATTAACATCCACGGCATCTCCATTGATCCTCTTCGCCATAAGGTGGAAAACAGGGGAGAGTCCCTGTCGCTCAGTCTTACGGAGTACCAGATTCTTGAGTTTCTTGCCCGTAACCCCGGCTGGGTTTTCAGCAGGGGGCAGATTATTTCCAATATTAAAGGTGATGATTACCCGGTAACCGAGCGGTCAGTTGATGTTCAGATTCTTAATATCCGCAAAAAACTGGGCGAAACCGGTGACTGCATAGAAACTGTCCGGGGTATAGGCTACCGGATGAAGGATCTGTAACAGAACCTTAGCGCTTATTCTGAAAGCATTTCCTTCAGTTTCTCTTTCTTTAAAATACGGTATTCCCGGGCTTCCCTTCCTAAAATTCCATCTTCTACAAGCTGTGACAGAGAGCGGGAGAGGGCCGGCCGGGTTACTCCGAACATATCTGCGGTTACCTCCAGGTTGTAGGGAAGGCTGATAAGTTCGGTGCCCTGTTTCCGGAGGAGATCCAGAAAATATCCGGCAATTTTCTGACGAATTGTGGTAAAACGGAGGAGTCGTATTTTTTCCGCCAGAAAGGTAACCTTGTCTCCGGCGTCCCTGAGATATGCAGTAAGAAAACGTTCATCCTCCCTGCACATATCGAGTATCCCCTGTCTGGAAATACTTAAGAGCTCTACATCTGTCTCCGCCCGCAGCTGTACCGGCAGCAGTGCTTCGGTGGAAAAAAGAATGGCTGTCGCCACCGGTGTCGGCCCGGTGAGGCTTTCCACCTTGAGACTGGTGCCCCGGTCGTCCACTATTTCCGCAATAAGTGTACCCCGGGAGAGCAGTAAGAGCCGGTCATAGCTGTCGCTGCGGAAGGCAACCAGGGCTTCCCGGTGGAAGGTTTTAAAGCTGCAGCGGCTTGTACTGCAGAGTTCCCGTATTTCTCTGACGCTAAAACCGGAAAAAAACGGAGATGATGCAAGGTCCTGATAAACTCTTCCCGGTATTTGAGAGGATATTTCGCCCATAACGTAACATATATTACAGAACTACTCCGATTTCAAGGGTACTCTTCAGATACAGCCGGGGCAGAAAGCTTCCGGCATTAAAGAGGAGTTTTACCATGAGTATGTTCTGTTTTCAGTGTCAGGAAGCATCAAAAAACAGCGGTTGTACTGTAAGCGGCGTTTGCGGCAAAAAGCCCGAAACCGCCGGATATCAGGATTTATTAATCTATACCCTGAAGGGCCTTGCAGCCGTTGCATCAGCATCCGGGGATTCCGCGGCAAAGAGCGATGCCGGAAGAGCTGTTGCCGATGGCCTTTTTACCACAATAACCAACGCCAATTTTGATGACGAGAGTCTTAAAGGCTTTATCCGCAATGCCCTGCACCTGCGGGATTCAATTTCTACCGGTGCTGTAACCAATGATGCAGCGGTATGGAATCTTGATGAATCCCAGTGGCCGGTAAAAGCTGCTCTTGTTGGTGTGCTTTCTGAATCAAATGAAGATGTGCGCTCACTGAAGGAGCTGATTATTTATGGCTGTAAAGGTGTCGCAGCCTACGCCCGGCATGCCGCTCAGCTCGGCTATGAGGATGATTCAGTATACAGCTTTTTAATTGAGACCCTCGCTGCAACCCTGGAGGAGAAGTCCGCTGACGAACTGGTTGCTCTTACCATGAAAACCGGAGAAACAGCTGTGGCAACAATGGCTCTGCTGGACAAGGCCAACACCGAAACCTACGGCAATCCTGAGATAACTGCTGTAAATATTGGGGTTGGCAACAATCCGGGTATTCTTATTTCCGGCCATGATCTTAAAGATATGGAAGCTCTGCTCAAGCAGACCGAAGGTACCGGCGTTGATGTTTATACTCACTCGGAAATGCTTCCTGCCAACTACTACCCGGCGTTTAAGAAGTATTCACATTTTGTGGGTAACTACGGTAATGCCTGGTGGAAGCAGGACAAGGAGTTTGCCTCATTCAATGGCCCCATTGTAATGACAACCAACTGTATTACTCCGGTGAAGGATGCCTATAAAGATAGAATTTTCACCACCGGTGTTACAGGATACCCTGGCGTAACCCATATTCCCGAACCAGTCGAAGGTGGCGAGAAGGATTTCAGTGCGGTAATTGCCCTGGCGAAGGGCTGCGCGGCTCCCACGGAGATAGAGACCGGTGAGATTGTCGGCGGCTTTGCCCATGCCCAGGTGCTTGCTCTTGCAGATAAGGTTGTTGATGCGGTAAAGAGCGGAGCTATTAAGCGCTTTGTGGTTATGGCCGGCTGTGACGGCAGGCAGCCCGGCAGAAATTACTTTACCGATGTTGCAGAAGCCCTGCCTGAAGATTCTGTTATTCTTACCGCAGGCTGTGCCAAATATCGTTACAACAAGCTTAACCTTGGTGATATAGGTGGTATTCCCCGGGTACTGGATGCAGGGCAGTGCAACGATTCATACAGCCTTGCGGTAATTGCCCTTAAGCTGAAAGAGGTTTTTGGTCTGGAAGATATTAACGAGCTCCCCATCTCCTTTGATATTGCCTGGTACGAGCAGAAGGCGGTCGCGGTGCTTCTGGCTCTTCTTTATCTGGGAGTAAAGGGGATCCGTCTCGGGCCGACCCTTCCGGCCTTCCTGTCCCCCGGTGTGGCTAAGGTTCTGGTGGATAACTTCAATATCAAAGCGACAGGAACTGTAGCTGAGGATGTGGAAGCCATGATGGCTGGAGCCTGATTGCTGCATATGTCTATTGTAAAGCCGTCGGAAATATACCGGCGGCTTTTTTGTTGAGGGAAACTCCCTTCGGACTTACTGATTAATCGAGATATTCTATCCGGTAGTCTACAGTGGTGGCTTTTTTCAGCATGGCGGATACACCGCAGTACTGTTCCTGGGAAAGCTTGATGGCTTTTTCAACCTTGCTTTCATCCAGACCGTCACCTTTTTTAAACTGGTAGACCATGGTTATTCCGGTGTAGGTTTTCGGATGGCTTTCGCTGAGTTCTGATTCAACCTCAATATTGAAGAATGAGACAGGCTGCTTCATTTTCTTCAGCAGAGAAATTACATCCATGGCTGTGCAGCCCGCAAGGGATGTCAGCAGCAGCGGTTTGGGCGTTGGACCGCTGTTCTTTCCGCCGAACTCTTCTGCCGCGTCCAGTTTTATGGTGTGCCCTTCAATAGTACTCTCAAAGGCCATTCCTTCTTTCCAGGTACAGTCTATGGAATGTTTCATAATTACTCCTTTTTATCCAGTATATAACAATAATACTATATTTTTTATGATCTGCGAAAAACTAAAAATGCTCACGGAGAAATAACTTGACGGCTGTCAAGTGGTAACCTACCATGGTAAGGTCCCTAAAAATTTTGTATCAAGGAGAATCGCTATGAAGAAGGTGGTAGTTTTACTCGCACTTGCTGGTCTCCTCCTCCCGGTTTTTGCTGCGGAGACCGGGCTGCCGGAGTATCAGTTTGCCGAAGGCGACTGGGAGCTGCTCGGAAACAGATTGTATCAGATGGATGATGTTGATCCCCTCGCCAAGGTCAATATTAAAATTCCCCAGAGTGGGCCCATGATTTATGAGTTCAATGTACGCTACGAAGGCGGTGCAGAAGACCTCCACGGAGGATTCGGAATGCATATCTTTGCAGACTCGGTTCATCCGAGAAAATCCTGGGGTTCCGGAGATTCATTTCTTCTCTGGCTCAACTACGATAATTCCCCGGTTTCAAGTGATATCCCCAAAGGTCTCAGTGCCCAGGTATATAAGAGCGTTTCCCATACCCGCATGAACCTTGAAGAGAGTATCGACTTAAACAAGTATGCATACCTGCTTACTGATGCCAACCTGAATCAGGAGATTCCTGTAAAAATGGTTGTTGACGGTAACAGCGGCCTGGTGAAGGTCTACAGTCCTCTGGACCCGAACTACTATGTCTATTTTTATCTTGATAATGAAAAGAGTATGAAAGGTGACTGGATTGTACTGAGAAGCAACAGTCTGGCCTTAAGCTTCGGCCGCTGATTTTTCAGATGGTCAGATAAGAATAATGCCGGGGAGTCCTTTCTGCAGGACCCCGGCATTTTTTAGGTGTATCCGTTTTTGGCTGCAATCTTACTTATTCCCTTAATTTTATTGTTCCCGGTTCTCTATCTTTTCCTGCGTAAGGCAAGAGAGGGGCTGTTTTCATTCTCCGGGGACAGTCTATACCTCTCAATGGAACATGAGGGTACCTCAGAAGATATCTATCTCGAAAATCCCGGATTAAACAGTTTTATTTTTGACGGTTCCGGTTTTTTTTCAAGTCAGTTATGGCTCTCTTCCAGGTTAAAGAAGACGGATCTGGCCCTCACGTTTATCGACGGCCGCTTGCAGGTAGTTTCCAAAAAGACAATGGTTGTTTCCGGTGTAAGTACTCTACGGGGCAGTCTTGCCCCGGGTGATTTTCTCCGCTGGTCGGGTTGGAAAATGCGATACCTCGGCAGGGTCGGTGGAGTGCTCTCTTCTTCCAGCACCAGGGAAATATCTGCCAGGATACTTAATCTTTCTCTTCTGTTTTTTTTGATCCCAATTCTTTCGGGCCTGCTTTCCTTTACTCTGATTCTGCCCGGCATGGAACAGACGCAGCCTCAGGACACAGCGCTTGAAGCAATAACTGAAGAAAAGATTCCTGCCCGCCGGGATGTTGCAATTTCTGCATCAACGGATCTCATTCAAATTCCCCCGGGGGGAGCTGTTCCGGCTGTTAAAGTGGATGTTCTTTTTATTCACGCCCATCCGGATGATGAGTCCCTGGATTACGGGGCCCTGTTGTCCCGTCTGGATATTGAAGGTAAGAGTACCGCGGTACTGCTCCTTACCGACGGGGAATCGGGTATTTTCCGTGAGGGGTATGCGGGCAAAAGGGAGAACCTGCCGGAGATCCGTCTTCGGGAGGTGGAAGCTGCGCTGAAAATTCTTGGTTGTGATCTGTTTATCCGCTTCGGACTTCCCAATCATCCCTATAACGGGCTGGCGGATGTTATGACCCATAATGAGGTGCTTGATTCATGGGGTGGAAAAGAACCCCTGGCCGCACGGATTGCCGAAGTAATACAAACTCTGAATCCGGCGATTATCGTGTCGCCCGACGGGCCTTCCGCTTCGAGGGAGCACTTTGAACATGAGAGTACCGGTATAGCGGTTGCAGCAGCTCTGGACTATATGAAGTATCACGGTCTCAATCTTCCCGGGTCGCATCTGCTTGCGGTTGACCCCCGGCAGCATGAACTGTACCCCGATGCACTGGCGGTGAGCCGGGAGAAGGTGCTGAAGCGTCAGACCGAGGCCTTACTGTCACATCAGACTCAGGCGGATGCTGCCGTATTCGGTGTAGAGATGGTTCATGCCATAAGGAATGAATATTATGCAGTACGCAGATGGAATATGGAGGTCCCTCCCGATGAATACCCCGGTTTATAAACAGCCTGCAGGCAGAATAATTCTGGTTCTCCTCTGCGGTATGGGAATTCTCGGCAGTTGTGCATCGACCCCACCGGCAGGAAAAATCTCAGAGACAGCCAGTGAAAGCGTTGCGGAAGAAACCCTCAAGTGTCCTTCTGCTCCCATAGTTTCTCCAGTTCCCTGGTACGGTAATGCCCGGGCTGCCTGTTCCATTACCTTCGATGACGGCACCCTTGATCAGTTTCTTGCCGCCTATCCGGAGCTTGACTCCAGGGGAATCCCTGCCACTTTTTTTGTTATTACCGATTGTATGAACCAGGGATACTGGATGGATGGCGAGACAAGATACCGCCTGTTCTCATGGGATGATGCCCGGGTTCTCTCCGGAAGCGGACACGAAATTGCAAGCCATTCGGCACATCATGTTGATCTTGCGGCCCACCCGGATCAGGCCCTGGCGGAAATGACCCAATCTGCTGAGGATCTCCGGCGGGAACTGCCCGGGGTACCTGTTTTCAGTTTCGGCTGGCCCTACTGGCGGACTTCTCCCGAAGCCCTAAAGGCTGCGGCATCCTTTTTCAGCGCTGCCCGTAGCGGAGGAATATCCGATGACCCTGAGCACCCCCGTTTCGGTGGAGTCGTCGGTGACACCCCGGAAAATATCTACGCCGTCGGGGCCCGGGGCATCCTGCAGCGAGATACCGAAGCCCGGCTGACTGCTGTTATGGACACTATTCTCGGCAGCCGCGGCTGGCTGGTGCCGAACTTTCACGGGATTGAGTCTCCCGGAATAGAACAAGAGGTATTGGGCTGGGAGGCGCTGCCTCTTGAGATCTTCAGATTAATTCTGGATAAGCTGGAGGCTGAGAATTTCTGGTTTGCCACTTTCGGCGATGCTGCCCGCTACATTGAGCAGCGGAACAGTCTGGAAATATATCTGGTTGATTTTAATGAAGAGGCGGGGATTTACCGTTACCGATACAGCAGCCAATTGGACCCTGAAGAGTATTACATGCCCGTAACTTTGTCTCTTATTTCCCCTGCAGAGTGCCGGCTGGTGGATGTATTATTTTCAGACTCTGAAGATTTTCAGTTTACTTCGATTCTGGAAAAATCCACAGAAAAGCCTGAGACTCTGTTTGAAATTCCGCCGGGTAACGGCTATCTGGAAGTACGGTTGATTCCTGCAGCAGGTTTTTAATTTCCTTTTTTTCCCTCTGTTCCAATTGCGGTTTTCTTCGGTTCTCCCAGGCAGGTTCCCACCAGCCGGGCACTGCGGATCCAGGGATGATCAAAAGGTACAGTTTTCTTTTTGCCCGCGACCTCACCAAGGGGGATGGAGGTACAGGTTTTTCCTTCTATCGAGACCATTACATTGTATTCGCCTGCAGCCAGCAGTTCAGCAGCTTTTGTTCCTAACAGGGTGCTGTAAAGCCTGTCTGTGGCGGAGGGGATGCCTCCCCGCTGTACATGGCCGAGAAAGGTAACCCGGGCTTCTATGCCGGTAAGTTCCTGTATCTGCCGGGTAAGCTGTGACGCCTTGGGCTCCTTTACCGGATGGTAGGGAAATCCCTGCTCGTCGAAGCGGATCTCGTCTTTATCTGATTTTTTCTCATCATCCTCTGACAGACCGGCAGCTTCAACTTCGGCAATGGAGCGTGCACCCTCTGCTATGGCGATTATGGAAAACCGTTTTCCTGTCCGGCGTCGTTCGGTAAGGTGCTCGGCTACTGCATTGAGATCGTAGGGAATTTCCGGAATCAGAATTACATCGGCGCCTCCGGCAACTCCAGCTCCCAGAGCGAGCCATCCGGCATTGTTTCCCATAATCTCACAGACAATTATGCGGTGATGGCTGGTGGCGGTGGTGTGAAGCCTGTCGATTGCTTCGGTTGCAATTCCCATGGCGGTATCAAAGCCGAAGGTAACATCGGTACCCCAGACATCGTTATCGATTGTTTTCGGGAGGGTAATAACGTTTATGCCTCCTTTGGTGTGCAGGTGGTAGGCATTCTTCTGAGTGCCGCCTCCTCCGAGACATACCAGGCAGTCAATCTGATGACGCCGGATATTTTCCACAGCTGCCATGGTCATGTCCTGCTTCTTGCCCCCCATGGGCATTTTGTGAGGCTTGTCGCGGCTTGTGCCGAGGATGGTTCCTCCCATGGTCAGGAGCCCGGAAACATTTCTGTCGTCCAGAATCATGGTGCGGTTTTCCACCAGGCCGCGGAACCCGTCCTGAATACCGACAACCTTAATCCCGTAGTTGTTCATGGCCGCCTTGGCGACACCGCGGATGGCTGCATTCAACCCGGGGCAGTCTCCGCCGGAGGTGAGGATTCCGATACATCTGGTTTTGGAGGGCATCTTGTTCATAGGTAAGAGTATAGAGAATTAGAGGAGGGGAATAAAGTGTTCATTGTTTTTTTAGTTCCTGTACAATCCCGGAACGGGAAGGTACCATGGTTATGGCATAAGCGGCCGTGCCGTATATAAAAGGTTTCTTTGAGCCTTAATAGTTTATTAAAAGGGAGTTGTGCAATGGGAAGACGCGAAATACATGAAGAGGCGATAAGTGCTGAGACTGCAGATGATCTGGCAGCAGTGTACGGTAAGTGGGCGGAAAGCTATGATAATGATTTACTCAATGAAATGGGATACCCGGCTCCTGCAATAACAGTAAATATATTTATTCGGTCTGGTGTGGATAATGAAAACAAAGTATTGGATGTGGGCTGCGGAACCGGGATTATTGGTTCTCTTTTGTCCGGGAGAGGGATCAGTACCATAGACGGTCTGGACTATTCCGAGGCAATGCTGGCTCAGGCACAGAAGAAAAATGTATATAAAAAACTCATTCAGGCAGACCTGAATAAGCCGCTGGATATAGCGTCTGGTTCCTATGATGCACTAATCAGTGTCGGTACTTTTACCTTCGGTCATGTCGGGCCAGGTGCGTTGTATGAACTTGTACGAATCATCCGGTCTGGCGGTACAGTCTGCTTTACTGTGAAAACAGATGCCTGGAAGGATCAAAATTATAGTGAGATTACCTCCGATTTGGAGAGGCAGGATAAATGGGAATTACTTGAAAAGCAGACCATTGAGTATGTTAAAGAAGAGGATTCCACCTGTGAAGTGCTTGTCTTCAAGGTTCTGTAGTATGGCAGCCGACGGTTATACTCGTATTTGAGGGAAAAGCTGTAATCAGGTTCCCCGACCGTTCGGTTTACTGCGTAAACCTTCGGCTCGCGATATCGCTTCGCGAATCGCTGGCCACTGCGGCTATTCTCGGGCTTTTCCCATAAGGGAAAACCCTGTCATAGCCTTGGGTTGGAATACCGCCTTTGGCGGATTCCTGCACACGATTCGAACGCGCTTGTGTTCCGCACACATAGGGGGTAAAAAGAAAGGACCAGCCGAAGCTGGTCCTTTCTTTTTACCCCCGACGCGATTCGAACGCATGACCTACTGCTTAGGAGGCAGTCGCTCTATCCTGCTGAGCTACGGGGGCGTGTGGTGAGAATAGTAGTGAAATAGGCCGGGGGTGTCAACGTTAGAGGATGTCTATATCGAAAGGTAACCATAAGGCTCTTTAGTCACTTGGGAAGATGAATGCTGATATCGGCAGAGGTTCCTTCTCCATCCGATTTCATGCTGAACTCCCCCAGATACTGTTCCACCAGCATCTGGACCAGGTTCAGACCGAATCCTTCCTGATTTTCGAGTACGAAGTTTTTCGGCAGTCCATTTCCGTTGTCCTGCATCCTGAGGTAGAGCATGGTGTCATCGGTCCTAACCTCGATGCTCAGCTGTCCATCCTTTGCGGAAGGGAAGGCATATTTAAACGAGTTGGTCATGAGCTCATTAACCATAAGGCCGAGGGAAAAGAGTATTCCCGGTTCCAGGACTATATCGTCAATATGCGATTCCACCCGAATTTCTGTTACGCCCTGATACAGCTGGATAATCTCATCTATAAGATTGGAGAGATAAAACCTTAATGACGTACTTTTATAGTTATCAGATAAAAGCATTTTATCGTACAGAAGTCTCATGCTGCTTACCCTGCTCATGGAATTGAGTAAGGAAGATTTTGCTTCGTCGTTTTTCATCTCTGCTGCCTGAAGTGATAAAAGGCTTTCCACCGTGGCAAAGTTATTCTTGATTCTGTGATGCACCTCTTTCAGTAGGGTCTCTTTTTCCTTGAGCAGCTTGTGAAGAGACTCTTCTGTCTCCTGTCTTTGCTTGATCTCCTCTTTAAGCCTGCGTGTTTTTCGTTGTATATCCAGGCGCAGGTAAAGAATAAAAGTGACCAGGAGTATCAGCAGCACCGGAATAATTATCCATAACAGGGAATAGAGTTTTTCCTGTAGAGGAATATCGTGCCAATCTTGTGCTTTGAACCATTCAGTATGAAGACGGAAATAGGTTCCATCTGATATTGTCTGCAGTAATCCGGTATCGAGATCTTCCAGAAGTTTACTGTTTCCTCTGGTTACGGCAAAGCGAAACTGCTGTGCAAATCCCGGCAGTTCGATATCCAGAGGAACAATGGAATCAATCTCCATTTCCTCAAGCAGCTTTTCTCCCATAAGCCTCTGGGCAATTACTGCATCATGAGCTCCGGATTGAAGCAGTCTGAAGGCTATATCAAACGAATCAGTTCGGATAATTGAATCCGATATATTGTTCCGGCTTATGTATTCGTCTGCATTATCTCCCTGCATGACGAGTATATCCCGCGCCTTGAGATCCTCAAGGGTATGTATGTTTTTCTCGCTCCTGCGAACAAAAACCGCACCCCGCAGGGTTGTGTAGGGAAAGGTGAAATCAAGATACTCCGCCCGGCTCTCTGAGTATCCAACCAGGGGAAGAGCATCTATCTCACCGTTTCTGAGCTGCTCAAGCAGGATATTCCACGGTCTTACGACAAACTGAACGTCATAGCCCATGGCCTCGGCACTTGCCCTGAAAAGGTCAACGGAAAAACCTGAGGCCTCTCCATTCTCATCCATTGTGCAGAAAGGGGGATAGTCCGGTTCGGAGCCGATAATCAGGGGAGTTGCGTTCAGCTCTTGGAGTAAAGGAAAAATGCAGAAAAAAAGTAAAGCGGAAAGTGCGTTGATGCGTACTACGGCTGCTTTCATCTTCTGTTGCCTTCTTCTACCTAAGAGCATACCATTTTTTCCGGCAAAAGCAATGAGAATAAAGATCCCACAAGGCGGCATATCAGAGTGTTGACCTTTTTCAGAAAAGGGTGAAGTATTTTCATACTATGTAATCTATTTGCAGGAGCAATAAGTATGAATATGAGAAGATTTGCAGGTTTTTTCCTTGTCCTGATCCTGGCTGGATCCCTTGTCGGATGTATTTCCTTTGACGATCTTATGTCCGGATCGTTGCTGGGTAAAACTGAAGCCCGGATGAACCAGGCCATGGCAGATGCGGTCGGCCTCGGTGCTCTGGAAGACTCCATGATCGCAACCATTATGTACGCTCAGGTGTTCTATGCCGGCGGCTATGGTGCGGGGTATGAAGATTTCAGTGAAGGTGAAGGCGTTGCCTGGAACATTACTTCCAGAAACGATGAAAGCGAAAGCTCTGTACAGGTCGAACGGGCCCTGTTGAAACGTAACTCAGACGGTACCGCCTGGTGGTTCCTTCGCTATAAGGCCGAAAACGAAGAGGAGTTTATCTCCGAAGCACTGGTTGATGATGAGTACACCCTGCTGAAGTTCCGTTATTACGATGCGGAGACCGACAGTGTACGGGAATGGATTCCCGAGCAGGAGGAGTCTGTTGAGAGCACTGAAGTTGAAGAGGAAACCGCTGAGGAAGTGGGATTCTATGACGGCGACTTTAAAAACTTCTCCACAGGAAAGGTATCTGTGACAGTTCCTGCCGGTTCCTATTCTGCAGAACACTTTCTTATTGAAGATACCTATGTTCCCGAAACAGAAGGTGAAGAGGGGTATGAAGTCCGGTATGAATGGTGGCTGGCAGACAAGGTTCCAGGAGATATTGTGAAGTATTCCTGGGAGAACCTCACTGATGACACTGCCATTACCGGGGAACTTACTTCCAACAAAACCGGCTATAAAACCCGTCTCGATTCTTTCTGAAACCCCTCTTTCCAGAGACAGTTTTAGAAGCCTATATAAAAAATGCCGGAAAGACAGAGTTGTCCTTCCGGCGTTTTTTTGTCATTTCGTATAATACAGGTTATCCGCGATTTGACAGGGCTCTGTTCTGACTTGCTATTATTTCAGCAATGCCTGTTTCTGCTGAATCCAGAAGTTTGTCCAGGGACTTTCTGTCAAAAACCCCTTTTTCACCGGTGCCCTGAACCTCGACAAGGTTCGTATCCCTCATGACGACATTCAGATCGACTTCTGCTCTGGAGTCGTGGGCATAATCGAGGTCACAGATAATTTCTCCATCTACGATACCGACGCTTACCGCGGCCAGCTGTCCGGCTAAATAGGCTTCAGGACCACTTGTTCCCTGGGCTGCCGCCAGTTTTTCCAGTGCCAGATACAGGGCCACCCAGCCGCCGGAAATAGCTGCAGTTCTGGTTCCGCCGTCCGCCTGGAGTACATCGCAGTCAATAACAATACTTACTTCCCCAAGGGCATCCAGCTTCACCGCAGCCCTTAAAGAGCGTCCGATGAGCCTGCTTATTTCAACGCCTCTTCCGTCACGTTTTACTCCGTCACGGCGCTTTCTGCCTCCTCCGGTACTGCCGGGCAGCATGGAATATTCCGCTGTCAGCCAGCCGGACCCGCTGTCCCGCAAAAACGGGGGCACAGACTCTTCGATGGTGGCTGTGCAGATAACCTTGGTGTCGCCGAAGCAGGCAAGGCAGCTTCCGGCGGGGTGTTTAACATAATCGGTAATAAATTCTGTCTTTCGCATATAATCAGGATATCATATCCTTCTCATCTCTGCATGAGTCGACCAGATCAGAGTAATTCTTCGCCGGTTTTGTACGTCATTTCTTGACTCACTCTTGAATATGCTATAGCATTGCGGTACGAATTGTATACACAATTTTTTATATCTTTTGTTCAAGAGACAGGAGCTGCACAATGAGTAAGAAACATGTTGTCGCTTTCGAGTATGATTACTGCGGTAAATACGAAGGCTACAGTGAAGAGATTGACCGCCTGAAAAAAGACGGCCGGTTTGAACTTAAATATCTGCGTACCCTCGATTCCAAACCCAGCCATGATGTGGCAGCGGAAGAGATGAAAGGGGTTGATTACTATATTATCATGGGGCACCGCCTGGTTAATGATGCCACCATGGAAGGCAATAACCTTAAATGGGTCGGCCGCTTTGGTGCGGGCTTTGAGAATGTGGATATTCCCGCATGTAACAGACACAATGTAATCCTTTCAAATGCCCCCGGTGGTTTACGGGAGTCTGTTGCGGAAACAGCCCTGGCCTTCATAATGGCTCTCAATATGCGGCTGACCTTCTTTAACAGCTACATCCGTGAAAAACAGTTTAACGGTAAAAATGCCTATACCACCTACTATGTTCAGGGAAGAACCCTGGGACTCCTTGCCAGCGGCGGAATCGCACAGCGTCTGGTTGAACTTGTGGCACCCATGGGTATGAAGGTTCAGGCTTACGACCCCTATGCTGATGAAAAGAAAATGGCCGCCAGGGGAATCAAGCTGGTCAGCCTTGAAGAGGTTCTGAAGACCTCCGACTATGTGAGCTGTCATATGCCCCTTACATCCGGTACCAAGGGCATGCTTACAGAAGAGCACTTCAAGATGATGAAGCCCTCAGCCTTTTTTATCAATACCAGCCGGGGCGGAATCTATGATGATGCGGTTCTGGCAAAGGTTCTCAATGAAGGTGTCATTGCCGGTGCGGCAACGGATGTATTCGAGGAAGAGCCTGTTCCCGCAGACAATCCCCTGCTTGCCTGTGAAAATGCAATCTGTACCCCCCATGTTGCCGGAGCAGCCAATAATGTGGATGCCGTTTGTGCATGTGCCCGTTCCCTGGTTGATTCTTTAATTAAAATGGCCGACGGAGAACTGCCCGATTCCATTGTTAACCCGGAAGTCCTCAAGAAGGATATCCCCGAGGATAAGGTAACAAGCTCCTTCATGCCTGACGCTTGATAAGCAGGGAATCCGTTGTTACATTAGGGCCATGGTACGACTACTGGCTCATGATCTGGACGACACGCTTCTTTCCGAGGAGCTTACAATAAGTAACGAAAACATGAAGGCCGTGAAAGCTGCGGAAGCCGCAGGTGTCACGGTCCTTCTTGCTTCAGGGCGGACCCTCTTTTCCATGCGCCGTTTTGGACGGGAATTGGGAATGTGGGGGCGTCCGGGGTTTATGATTACCAATAACGGTGCCACCGTGGTTTCTACGGAAACAGAGGCGGTGGTGCTGGAACGCCCTCTGGAGCCTGCTGTGGGAATCGAAGCCTGGGAAATTGTCCAGCGCCACGGCATGACCATGCAGTATTACGGCGACGGCGACATATTTGCGGCAGGCCCCAGCCATTACACCGACGAAGACTGCAAGCTTACCGGCCAGCGATGGCATCAGGTTGAATCCTTCGGTGCCAGCCTGACGGTGCCCCGAACCAAATTTGTCATTCCCGGTGATCCGGAGGCTCTGAAGCCGGTAGAGGCGGAACTTAAAGCTGTTTTAGGCCATGCCGCCAATATCTTTACTTCCAAACCCTATTTCCTCGAAATACTCCGCGCCGATGCCGACAAGGGCACCGCCCTGGCCTATGTGGCGGATGTTCTGGATATCCCGGTGGAGAACGTTATGGCCATCGGAGATTCCATGAACGATTACGGCATGCTCTCCTGGGCCGGTGTAAGTGTAGCCATGGCCAATGCACGGGATGAAGTAAAAGAGGTTGCCCGCTTTGTAACCGAACGCACTCATCAGGAAAACGGAGTTGCCGAGGCCATTGAGCGTTTTATTCCCGAAGCCTTCGCTCTTTCCGGTGACAGCTGAAACGGTATGGAAGTGGTATCTTCTCCCTTTGATGTATTGGATTTAATAGATTCTGTGTACGCTGAACATCCCGAGGCCCGGGAGATTCTGCTCATACACGGCCGGATGGTTGCGGATAAAGCGGAAAAAGTTGCCCGCCGCTTTTCCCACAAAGCCACGGATTTTACTTTTCTCCGGGATGCGGCAATGCTGCACGATATCGGTATGATCGGGACCAATACTCCCTCTCTCCACTGCAGCGGAAGCGCGCCGTATCTGCATCATGGCATTATCGGGCGGAAAATTCTCGATGATGCCGGATTGCCTCAGCATGCTCTGGTGTGTGAACGCCATTTTCTTACCGGTGTGAGCCGGGAGGATATTATACGGGAAAAGATGGATCTTCCTCACCGGGATATGCTTCCCCGTTCCTGGGAAGAGAAGCTTATCTGTTACGCAGACTGTTTTTATTCAAAAAAGCCCGGCAAGCTGGATCGGGAAAAATCTGTAGAAAAGGTTCTCTCCGGGCTTCCCGATTACTGCAGGCCCGTCTTTCAGGCCTGGCTGACGGAATTCAGAGAAGCATTCTAACGTCCGGCAGTTTTTTAAGCTCATCATAAACCAGATCCAGGGTCTCTCTGGCGGGAATCTCGCAGAAAAAACTGACACTCATCCAGCGCCCCTGCCTGCTCAGGCGGGAACTGAATCCGGAAGGGATCTGACCGAGGGGAACCAGCGCTGCGGTAATCATGCGTCTGGCATCCGCCTCGGTATTTCTGGCATGAAAGATTACCTTTATCAGCACCCTTGAGGGAAAAACCTGATTCTCATTCACCCGGGTCTGTTCCTTTGTTATGCTCTTCTTTTTTATGTTTTTCCCCATGTTCCTCAACCCATCCAAGCAGGGTTATGCGGTTGAAGATATATTCGAGGTGATCCTTCTTTATCAGTCGCCTGTGCAGACTGGTTCCGGGCAGCTGGGTGGTTGGAGTTCCTTTGAGGTATTTTTTGCGTTTTGATTCATCAAACCAGTGAACCAGAGATATATTCCCTTCTTCTATCTCTATTCCGGTCATCCCCCGCCTGCCGATCACTGCGCCGGAGTTAAAAAGATTGGGGAGAACAATATCGGCGTTGTGATAAAAACTTGAATCCGGACAATTGCGCTCCTTTCCTTCGAGGCTTTCCAGTTCTGTTTTCAGCCGGGTGATTTCTTCCTGTGCACCGTTTTTATCCTCTTCAGACATCTCTGGATAGTCCCTCAGGATACGTTCTATGGCAAAGCGGAGTGAATCCCGCTTGTTGATTCCTTCAAACAGGGGCCGATGGGTATGTCCGATGATGGATACAATTTTTTTCAGATAAGAGAAGCGGTAGACTCCCTTCTCGACGGTGTACTTTCGTTTTGAGTTATGAGCGGCTGTCCTGTTTTTTATTCCCAGCGGGTAGGCGATAAACTTGGCCAGAAATCCAACGAAATCGTTATAGCGGTGAAAAATATTTGCCGCCTGATGTCCGTGAAGCAGAAAAAGGGTATTTCCCCTGTATTCCAGTCTGAGGGCCTCCAGCAGATTGCTGTTGATACTGTTGAACCTGCCTGTGGAAAGTTCAAGATCATGGTTGCCGATGATTTTTATCAGCCTGCCGGCGGCATGGAACTGTTCAAAAATCCTGAATATCCCGGCCCAGCGTTTCTGAATCCCCTTCATGGTGAATTTCTGCAGTTCTTCAATATCGCCGTTCAGGACAAGTGTATAGCCTCCGGGAAAGTAGTGCTCGCGGAGGATAGTCATGAAGTCTTCTGAATTTCGGCGGAAATCATCCGCCCGGCCTCCGTTGCCTATGTGAATATCGGAGAAGATAATGTATTTGTCAGAATCCTTCAGCTCCCGAACCGGAGCTTTACGGTAGATCCTTTCTATACGGCGAATTATCTCCTGGTCTTTCAGTGAGGCCAGTATTGTTTCTCTCATGGCTTTCTGTCCTCTCCGGCTCTATGCTCCGGGATACACCCGAATCAGCCGTTCCGAATCCAGCATCTCCTCAAAGGAGCGAATCCTCTCAAGGGCATTTTCATCAAGAGCAGTGTCTGCGGTAAACAGCAGCATGCCGTTACGGAGAATGAGGTCGTCCGCGAGGATCATACCCGGGATCAGGTCCTCTGATCCGACCAGCCGGTCTCCGGATTTTCTCCGTGCCCTGTTTTCCTTAACAATGGATTCAAGAATGGTTAGAACATCATCATCGTAGCTGCCGGAACTCTGCATGCTGTCGATGACTTCCCCCGGATCTTTACCATCTATGGCAGTCTTTCGGTCATATTCCACCACTGCGGAAATAATACGGCTTTCTACGGGAATCTGCCGCCCCTTAAGCCCCAGGGGAAAGCCTGATCCGTCCATCAGCTCGTGATGAGCGGCAATAACGGCGGCAATCCGGTTGAGGTTGGGAACTGTTTTAACCAAGGCTGCACTCTGGTCCGGATGTTCAAGCCAGCCGGAGCTGTCCATATCGAGCCACTCTTCTTTTTTTCCAATAAGGCTTATATCGTGCAGGGTTGCGGCGTAGAAAACCAGCCGCCGCCTGTCGGGGTTCAGCTTCAGGCCGCCGGCGATACTTCTGGCAAGACCGGAGCAGCGGCGGGCGTGGCTGCCCATTACCGGATTTGCCTGCAGCATTACATCGTTCAGAATGTGAACAATGCCTTCAAAGTTACTGCGCAGAACCTCGGTCATATCCCTTGCCTGTGCAAGGAGACGTTTGAACTGATCTGTTCGTTCCCTGTAGGCTTTTGAGCATTCGATGAGTTTCTTTTTCAGGTCCTCATCGGTCTGGATATCCTGGTCTGGATTCTCCGTAAGCTGCCTCCTTTACGTATATTCGCCTGAATAAAAGATAAGCAATTCCATTACAGGTATGCAAATCTCTCCGGAGATCTAAAGTGTAACGGACTGCCATTTTCTGTCCAGCAGCATCATTATCTTCCGGTACCCCGCCTCTCTTGCCAGCTGCCGGGATTCGGGAATATGAAAGTCCAGAGCTTCCGGAGTGTGGGCATCGGAATTTATCATCAGGGGTATATCCCTGCTAAAGGCTTCCTTGAGGATTTCCGGTGAAGGATAGACCTCGTTGGTGGCTTTGCGGTACATCCCTCCGGTGTTAATCTCCAGAATTATCCCGGTACAGGCGAGCCTGTCCAGAACCTTTAAGGCTGCCCCCCGGTAGAGGGGATGCTTCTCGTCGAGGAAAGAGAAACGCAGATTTTTTTTCTTTACCAGATCCATATGGCCGAGAATGGTAAATCCTCCGGCCTTAATCATCTCTTCAAGATATTCAAAGTAGGCGACAGCCATTGCTGTTCCGTCGCCGTTGAATTCACCGTTGAGCAGGGCCAGAAACTCATTGTCCGGGCCGTCAATGGAAAGATCAGTTTCCCCGGGTCTCAATGAATGGACTGATCCGATGGTGTAGTCCAGGCCAAGGGTTTTCCACCGTTCTTCGGCGGGGCCCATTTTGCCGGGGATAAAGTCTATCTCCAGCCCCAGATATATTTCCAGACCCTCCGGTTCAGAAAGTGAGCGTATTTTTTTAATGTAGGGCAGGAGGTTTTCTTCTTTCAGGGTCCACTCGTTTGCAAAGGGGAGGGGAGCATGGCTGGTAAAACCAAGGGCTTTAAAGCCTTTCTGCTGCGCCGCTGCAACATACTCCGATGCATCCCCCCTGCCGTCACAGAGTTCATTATGGGTATGGTAGTTGGTCAGGGGAATAAGATCTTCCATCAATCCAAAAGAACCTCAGACAGCGGCCTTTTCGGGACATGGTGGACATCGGAGGAGTCTCTATAGTACTTGATGGAACCATCGTCTCCGGTCTCTTCCAGGAGAATCTTCTCCGCCGGTTTTCCCAGAGCTATTACCAGGGGGATTTCCAGATGATCCGGAATGGAGAAATCCTGCCGGATTGCGTCCCTTTTGATTGCCCCGAACATACAACCGCCGTAGCCCTGCTCAACCGCACCGGCGAGGATAGTCTGGGCGGCTATACCGATGTCGATGCCCGCTTCTTTGGTAATTTTTGTATCAAGCATTACCAGAATGTAGGCGGAAGGCCGTTCTCCTTCCGCCGGCCCGGGCCATTCCTTGAGGTATGCTGCCCAATGCAGTGAGGGGAAGAGTTTCTGCCGGTCTTCCGGACTGTTGAGTATTCTGTATCTCAGAGGCTGCCTGTTGGCTGCGCTGGGGCAGATCCTGGCCAGGTCAATAAGCTCTTTGACCATCTCTGACGGAACAGGATCATTTTCATTAAAGCGGCGGAAGCTGCGGGTGTTTCTGACAAGCTCGGAAAAAATCATACACATTACTCCTTACCATTTATATTGCTCTTTAATGTACTTTTTCTCAAGCCTTTGGGAAATCATACCCTTGCAAACCTGTTCCCTGCCGTACTATAAAAGTCTGATGGCGGTTTACGAAAGTACAGCAGAATATGAAAAAGATCTGGCAGCGCAGAGTCTGCTTCCCGAAGGATTCCGGGTCAGTACCGGACGGCTTGAGTTTCATCCTGCCGAGCTTCCGGGAGATAAACTTTTTCCCATGAATACCACACTTATCGAGGTTACCGGCGGTACAGACTCCTTTGCGGGGGTGTTTACCCGGAACGCCTTTCCCGGAGCTCCGGTTCTGCTCTGCAGAGAACGGATAGGCGGACATCTGCTTAGGGGTGTTCTGGTAAACAACAAGGTAGCCAATGTCTGCGCTCCCGGCGGACTTGAATCGGCAAAGCGGGTAACCGATGTTCTGGCAGAGCATGCCGGAGGCAGGGGCAGTGAGTATCTCTATGCGTCAACCGGGGTAATCGGCTGGCGTATACCCGAAACAGAAATATCTGCCAGTCTTGAACCGCTGGTGAAAAACCTTCAGTCCGAAACGGTTCTGCCTGCGGCAAAGTCAATAATGACCACCGACCGTTTTGCCAAGGTACGGTCCGTCGAAGTTGACGGGGTTCGGATTGTCGGAATAGCCAAAGGTGCGGGGATGATCGAGCCCAACATGGCTACCATGCTGGCTTTTATATTGACCGATGCCGATCTCGACCGGACGGAACTGAAGAGTGCTCTTAAAATTGCGGTGGAAGATTCCTTTAATGCCATTTCCGTGGACAGCGATCAGAGCACCAGTGATATGGCAATTATTCTCTCTTCCCGAAAATCGGGCAGACCCGATGCGGATGCCTTTGCTGCCGCTCTGAAGGAGCTCTGCCGTCTGCTTGCGGGAGATATTGTACGTAACGGCGAGGGAACTTCCCACGTAATAGAGCTTTCTGTTTCCGGTGCTCCTTCCAGGGATGCAGCCCGGGGAATTGCCAAGGCAATAGTCAATTCTCCTCTGGTAAAGACTGCAATCTACGGCAACGACCCCAATCTGGGGCGCCTGGTGGCTGCGTTGGGGGATTATGCGGGGAACCACGGAATTGTTCTTGATCCGGCCAGTCTTCATATACGCTTCGGCGGTTATGATGTTTTTGCCGCAGGGGAGTTTAACCTCAGTCCGGAAAAGGAGACGGCCATAAGTGATCTGCTTCTGGCAAAAAGTTTCTCCCCGGAACTGAAAGGCTACCCCGAGCATTATGAAACGGTGTCCATCGAGATAAATCTCAACAAGGGCAGCGGATCAGCCCTTGTCTGGGGGAGTGATCTTTCCTACGAATACGTTCGTGAAAATGCCGAATACCGCAGTTAAAAAGTGAAAAGTGAGTTAAGGATATATACATGAGCAGTGTTGCTAAACAGATTGATGCAAATGTAGACCGGGCCAGCAGTGAGCTTAACCGGTGCCGGCGTGAGATCGCCAAACGTCTTATCGGCCAGGAGGCCATGGTTGACGGTATGCTTATGGGGCTTATTGCCGGCGGGCATGTGCTCCTTGAAGGTGTTCCGGGTCTTGCCAAAACCCTTGCAGTTAAAACCCTTGCGGAGGTGCTGGACGCGAGTTTCAGCCGCCTGCAGTTTACCCCGGATCTTCTTCCGGCAGACCTTATCGGTACCATGATCTACCGTCAGCAGACCGGCGAGTTTGTCGCCCGGAAAGGGCCGGTTTTTGCCAATATTATTCTTGCCGATGAGATCAACCGTGCCCCCGCAAAGGTTCAGTCCGCCCTGCTGGAAGCAATGGAAGAGCGGCATGTTACCCTGGGAGATCAGACCCACTATCTGCCCAAGCCCTTTTTTGTTCTGGCCACCCAGAACCCCATAGAAAGTGAAGGAACCTATCCTCTGCCGGAAGCCCAGCTCGACCGTTTTATGATGAAGCTCAAGATCGATTATCCCGATCCCCAGGATGAGCTGACCATTCTGCGCCGCATGGGGGTTGAGAAAAAGGTTTTTGTACAGAAGGTGCTTACCCCGGGGATTCTCAACAATATCCGGGAAACAGCGGAGATGATAAAGGTTGATGAGCGGATTGAAGAGTATATTGTCTCAATAATTACCGCTTCCCGGGAGAAGGATTCATCCCGCCTCTCTTTTACCCGCTACATTGAGTTCGGAGCATCCACCCGGGCAACCATTTTTCTCTACCGGGCTGCCAAGGTCCGGGCACTCTTTGCCGGCAGAAACTATGTCCTTCCCGAAGACGTTAAGGAGACAGTATACGATGTGCTCCGGCACAGGATCATACTCTCCTACGAGGCGGAATCGGAAGAGCTGTCACCGGAAGACATTATAACCATGATCCTCAAAGCCGTACCTGTTCCCTGATTCCGCGGCAGAGGATATGGAAAAAGAGAATCTCTTTCAGCGAATACGAAATTTACCTCTTGTAAGTGCCAGGCTCCTTGAAGGGCTGTTTGCGGGAAACTACCGCTCCGTTTTCCGCGGTCCCGGCCTTGAGTTCGATGAGGTGCGGGAATATACCGACGGTGATGATATCCGTACCATAGACTGGAATGTCTCCTCCCGCATGGGAAGCGCCTACGCCAAGACCTTTCGGGAAGAACGGGAACTGATACTTAATCTGGTTTTTGATATTTCCGCTTCCCTGGATCAGGGCACCGGCGAAATGAGCAAACGGGATATGGCCATGATTCTCGGGGCCATTTTCGCCTTTGCAGCGGTTCATAATAACGACAGGGTAGGGGGAGTCTTTTTTTCCGACCGGATTGAAAAATGGGTGCCCCCTTCCAAGGGCCGCAAGCATGTGGCCAGTCTTATTCAGGATATGGAATCCCTCCGGGCCAAAGGCTTCGGCAGTGAACTTGGTGTAGCCCTGAAAACTGTCTACGAAAGTCTCCATTCCCGGGGTATCTGTGTTGTGTTCTCAGACTTCCGTACAGCCTCGGGCTGGACCGAGCTGACCCTGCTTTCCAGAAAACACGATGTTATCGCTGTCCGGGTAACCGACAGGGGCGATACGGAGATTCCCATCAAAGGAAGCGTGCTTCTCCGGGATCCGGAGCGGGGAAACACCATACGGGCCGCCGGTGGCAACAAGGCATTCCGGGAGGCCTATGCGGATTTCTGGGATACCCAGGAGATTCTCTTCCGCAGGGAGTGCAGAAAGCGCAACATCGAGGTTCTTTCTGTGGATACCCAGGATGATCCTGTGGCAAAGGTTCTTGCCTTCTTCAAGAACAGGAGGCGGAACCGGTGAGGCTTGCAGAAATAAAAGCGGTGAGAGGTGCGGTTAAAGTATTGCTGGCACTTTCTCTGCTGCTCCTGTCGGCAGTGACTCTTCAGGCAGAGCCCCGGGTTATGTCTGTTCACTTTCTCCCTCCGGAGTACTTTGTGGGAGACACGGTGGAGATGCGGGTTGTTCTCGATCCCGACGGTGAGAGCATTCTTTCTCCCGCCGCACTGCCAAGGGCGGACTGGATGGTTTTCCGGGATGCCGCAGTGGCGCAGGTTGGAGATTCCCTTGAGCTTCGGCTCTTTTTCTCCTCCTTTGCGCCGGGAACACGAACCCTGCCGGATGTTAACTTCCGGGGCTATACCCTCAAAGGCATGAAGATACATACCAGTTCTATCCTTGATGAGAATGACAGCGGCGAGATTGCCGAACTTCAGGGGCAGCTCTATCTGCCGGGTACCCTGTTTCTGATTTTTATTACTGCTTTTTTTGTATTTGCCGGGCCGGTAATTGTCATCTCCTCTGCAGGTTTTGTGCGGCGCAGGACCCATTCCCTGTTTCTCACCCTGAGCCGCAGGCGTCCCTACTGGAGGCTCCGGCGTGATCTTAAAGAGTTGTCCTCCCAGACCTTGATTATGCCCGACCGGGATTTTTACTATGCCCTTTCCGATGCGGTCCGCAGCTATATAAGCAGGCGTACCGGCATTGACTGCATAACCACAACCATTCATGAAATACGTATGGTCATGCTGGATATTTTTCCCCAACAGGATTCGGCCATGCGGCTTATCCATTTTCTGGAGTATGCGGATACCATAAAATTTGCAGGTAGGGAGGCCGGAGCTGCCCAGAAAGGGGATGACCTTCTGCGTCTGCGTGAACTTTCTGCAGATATGGAAGTACAGTTCCGCGCCGGCGAAGGACGCGAAAAAGAGGAGGCTTCCGATGTGGATATTTGACAGCCCCGGGTACCTCCTCCTGTTTGCTCTTTTCCCCCCGGCTCTCTGGGCTGCCTATTTCTGGAAGAACCGCGGCGGGGCTTTGCCCTATACCCTGTCTGTCTGGCGGGGAGACTACTTTGACGAAGTACCTTTCTCTCTGAAGCTGGGCGGTTTTCTTTCGGAGCTCTTTTTCTGGCTTGGTGCTGTCTGCCTGATCCTTGCATTGGCCGGGCCCGGCAGAATCCTCAAGGAGAGGGTCTACCTGACCCGGGGTATCGATATTGTCTTTGTGCTGGATGAGTCGCCCAGTATGGCTGCCCAGGATTTCTACCCGGAAAACCGCTTCAATACAGCCCGGAATGTAATCCGTTCTTTTATACGTTCCCGGGAAAATGATCCTGTTGGACTGGTGGTATTCTCTGATGAGGCTGCGCTCAAAGTACCGCCTACGCTGGATTACGGGGCCTACATAAGCTCTCTGGATGACCTTGAGCTTATGAGCCTCGGAAAGGGGACGTCCATAGGCATGGGGCTCGCCGTTGCAGCTCTTCACCTGAAAGAAAGCAGTGCAGAGCAGAAGATAATTGTTCTGCTTACGGATGGAGAAAACAATGCGGGAGAAATAACTCCTTCCAGTGCCGCGGAAATAGCAGCATCCCTGGGGATCAGCATCTATGCCATCGGTATCGGCAGTGACGGGAATATTCCCGGGGAATACCAGGATCCCGAAACAGGAAAAATCTTCCGCGGAGTATTCTCCGGTACCTACGACGAGGAGCTTCTCAAAAAAATTGCCGATATAACCGGAGGGCGCTTTTATTCCGCGGCAACTCCGGGAGCCCTGGAGACAGTCTTCCGTTCCATTGATTCACTGGCGGTAACGGAGAAGCGTATCAAGGTTAAAACCGATACGGTTCCGGTATATCACGGATTTCTTCTTGCTGCAGGCATCTGTGTACTCCTGCACTTCACTTTACGAAAATTTATTTTAAAGGAGATCTGCTGACGATGTTTCAGAAGCCTGAATATTTCTTCGCTTTTCTCCTTCTAATTCCTCTCGGCCTGCTTCTGCTGGCAGATTTCCGCCGCAGCCGGCATGATCTTTCCAGGATACTCGGCAAATGGCGGGCATCTGATTTTCTGGATGTATTTACGGTGAAATGGTTTTTCACCGCCATGGCAGTAACCGTTTTTACGGTCTTTCTTGTTTTTGCCGCCGCAGAACCGGAAAAACCGGGCAAACCCGAGATTCGTACGGTTGAGTCCCGGGATATTATATTTGCCCTCGATTTATCCCGCAGTATGCTTGCAGCGGACTCTTCTCCCACCCGGCTTGAACGTTCCCTTGAGGTAATGCGTAATATTCTTGCCGTCCGGGGCGGCACGGCACGGTTCGGACTGGTTGTGTTTACCAACATCGGGTCAAGAATGATTCCGGCCACAGAAGATCTTGCTCTATTCGAGACGGTACTGCAGAACCTTGGTCCGGGGTCAATATCGAGCCGCGGATCTGATCTGGCAGCTGGGCTGAAAACTGCGGTGGAGGCTTTTCCCTCAGGCGTTGAGAGTGACAAACTGCTGCTGCTCTTTTCGGATGGAGAAAACTTCGGCCCCTCCATTGCAACGGTTCTGACTGCTCTGCAGGAGCAGGATATCCTCCTCATAACCCTCGGTGCGGGTACTCCCGAAGGGGCAGGAGTTCCTGCCGCAGGTGGAGGCTTTCTCAAGGACAGCCAGGGGAATGCGGTAATAACCCGGCTGATGCCGGAAGAGATGGACTATCTTGCATCCGAAACGGGCGGCGAGTTTCTTTCTCTTAACGATCCCGGGCTGATGCGCAAAATTGAAGACCTCATTGAGGGTGGTAATGTACGATACAGTCACCCCAGAGAACCCGCCTACCGGGTTTATCTGCTCATAGCCTTCGCGGCACTGCTGGTATATTTTCTCGTACGGACGGTTCGATGGAAAAGAGTTTACTGATCCTTCTGCTTATGGCCGGACTCGCCGGATGTTCTCCTCAGGGTGCCCATTGGAGAATTATCAAGGGTAATTATGATTTCATTAACGGCAGATATCAGAATGCCACGGTTGAATACCTTGGCTTGCTCGAAGATGAGCCGGAGGACCAGGAGGTGGTTCATTACAATCTGGGCAATGTTTTCTATGCCCTGGGTGAAACCGTCGCAGCCGACGAAGAGTGGTCCCTTGCTCTGCAGGGCACCGACGCTGAACTGCGTTTCCGGACCCTCTTCAACCATGGCAACCTCTATTATGAAATGAGTCAGTATGAACAGGCTTACAGCTTTTTCAGGCAGGCGCTGATAATCAATCCCGACAGTGTTGCCGCCAAACGAAATCTGGAACTGTCACTGCAGAAGCTGGGCAGCCAGAAGGCGGCCGTCGAAGAGCCTGCGGAAGGCCGGGCGGTTGACCGGTCTGCATCCGCCGATGAAGATGTGGACCGCATTCTTAATTACATAAAACGGAAGGAGGAGTCCAGATGGGTATCCCAGAAAGACGGGGAAGACGACGATCAGGAACCTTCTTGGTAATACTCCTGCTCAGTGCAGGACTCCATTTTCTCAGTGCAGAAGAGGGGCTGAATGTTGAAGTTCTGCCTGATCCGGTGGGGATGAATGACAGGTTCACTATCTCCTTTGTGGTGGATACCCCTTCGGCTTCTGTTGTAGATGCGGGAGACTGGGATTTTCCCGAAGGTGTGCGGCTCTATGCCGGTCCCTATATCCGGGGAGTTGTGGAAACCCGGGAGGATGGATCGAGCTATCCCGCCGCATCTGTCAGTTATATTCTGCGCTCTTCCCTGACCGGACGCATTCTTTTTCCCGGCATTCCCTACAGTGTAGGCAGCAGCAGTTATACAACCGCACCCTTTATTGTCAGGGTGGGTACTTACAGGTCCCGTGAGCTGATTCTGCCTCTCGAAGTAAACTGGGAGTACCCGGAAGGGCCCGTTTATGAGGGGCAGACAATTCCTGTGGTTATAGTCGTGGAAAATCAGGAGGAAATCATTCTTCCTGAAGGTGTCTCTGTTTCCGCGTCCAGCGGGGGGTTTTTTGAAGAGGCCCCGGAACTTGGTGAGATCCGCAGTCGAATATACGGCGGTAGTACCCTGTATACAGTGCCTGTGATGGGTTATCTCTATACTCCTACCAGCCCTGGCAGGTTTTTTCTTAATAAGGCGACGGTTACTGCGGGAAACCTGAGGGGCACCGGACCGGCTGTTGCCCTCGATGTTTTCCCTCTTCCATCAGCTGTCGCATCCAGCGGTGCGGTGGGTTTGTTTGAGATGAGTACCGCTGTATTTCCTGATGATCCTGAGGAAGGGGATGAAATTACCGTTACCGTAAGAATAAGCGGGGAAGGGAATCTTGCCTACCTTACACCGCCGGAACCGGATTTCGGCGGACTTACCCTTTTACGCAGCAGCGAGGATTATGTATATAATCCTTCCCGGAGGGGCTATAAAGGCTTCCGGGAAACAGCCTACATCCTTGAAGCCGGCAGCACAGGGTCATATACCATTGAGGTTCCCGGCTTTTACAGTATGGATACTGTCGATAACCGGGAAGTTGCTGTTGCGGGATCCCGGTTATCCATCGATATCAGTCCCGGCGGAATCCCGGCTGCCGACTCCGGTTTATATAATCCCGTAAGCTTGCTTTTCACCCGGGACGAACTCCTTGAAACCCAGCCCCACAGGCTTTATACCCTGCCGTGGATTTATGCACTCTTTGTCCCCGGACCGGTTCTGCTTCTGTTCCTGAGGAGAAGAAAAAAGAAGCTTATGTACGGCTCCCCGGTGCTGCTTCTGCCGCTACTGCTTTTTTTAACCGGTTCCGGCTCCGGTACGGATCTGCTGCAGCAGGCGGATATGGCCTACAGTGCAGCCGTAGCAGACCGGTTTACGGAAGCAGCGGAACTCTACCGGGACCTTGTGTCGGACAATCCGCAGAACGGACGCCTGTTTTTCAATCTGGCAGTCTGTTATGAAGAAGCAGGAAACCGCAGCTACGCAATGACTGCTCTTTTAGGAGCAGCCAGAAGAGGAATCTCCGATCCCGAAACTTCCGCCCTTATGGAGGAGATTCAGGGGAATGGTGAGTATATCCGCCAGTTTCCGCTGCCCGAATTCTTTAACCCCGACATCAGCTTTGTTCTGCTGCTTGTTTTTTACAATCTGTTTTTTGCGACCCTCATTTTACGGGTTTTCAGACGGCCGGTTAATCTGCTTCTGGCGAGTCTGTTAATGGCAACACTGGCAATCTGTTCCGGTGGTCTGCTTCTGCACGGCCTGCTGGTTTCCATGGAAAAACTCGGTGTTATTGCGGCGGATGTAACCAGTCACCGCATTCCCCGCAGTACTGCCAGAGACTGGGTTGAGCTGCCCGAAGGTCTGGCGGTAAAAGTCAGGCAGGAATCAGATACATTCTGTCTGGTACAGACTGCCTACGGTGCAGAAGGCTGGATCAGTACGGACTCCCTGATTTTTGAAAAAGAGCTCCTGGGGGAAGGTGAGAAGACCGCCCTGGGCGGAGAGACAGCCCTGAGCAAAGAGAAAGAAGAGTAGCATGGGCTTCGGCGATATTCTCGATGCCTGGGAAAAACAGGGAAGCGAAGAAAAAAAGAATGATACCCGGAAGGAGGAATACCGCAATCTTATGGACCGCTGGCTGGAAGATAACCCTGCGGAACAGAAAGATGACGATTATCACCTTCCGGGGCACAAGAGTCCTTCCCGTAAGACAATTCGCCGTATGGCTCCCCAGGAGACCCTGGATCTGCACGGGTATACTCAGGAAGAAGCGATCAGGGAGTTGACCGCGTTTCTTAAAAGGTCAAAGAAGCGGGGATTAAAAAAGGTGCTTATTATTCACGGCAAGGGAAACCATTCCGAATCCGGGGAGTCGGTGCTTCGCAGGCAGGTACGCCGCTTTGTAGCTGAATCTCCCCTCTGCGGCGAGCACGGTGTGCCGCAGCCTGCAATGGGGGGAGAGGGAGCTGTCTGGGTTATTTTACGGTGATTGTACCGGGACTCAGCGTTCCCGGTAGATGATTCTTCCCCTGGTCAGATCATAGGGAGAGAGGGCAACCCGGACTTTATCGCCGGGAACTATGCGGATGTAGTGCTTGCGCATTTTTCCGGAAAGATGGGTAAGGATAACGTGTCCATTCTGGAGCTCCACCCTGAACATTGTATTCGGGAGAGACTCCTTTACGATACCTTCTACTTCAATTGCTTCCTCTTTAGCCACGTTTCCTCCTGTGAGTATGACGAAATTGTAGGATATTGCAGCTTTCTTTGTCAAGGTGAGGAGTTTTTACCCGGAAAAGGTCATATGCTTGACTTTTTTTCTCATATGCTACATATTCTCTTGCCATATTGCGTCACAGGACACCGAAGGTAGGACATATGGACAAAGCGTTCGTGGACCAGATGAAGGAAAAGCTCTTTTCCCTGAAAGAAGAGATTGTGAGTAACCTTATGAGCGAGAGTCAGGACTTTGAAAATCTCGTGCATGATATGGATCCCAAGGACCTGGTTGATGTAGCAGCAGACGATATCGACCGGAAAACTCTCGAGACACTGAGCTCCAACGATGTAAAACGTCTCCGGCTTATAGATTCAGCCCTTTCCAGAATAAAGAACGAGCGTTACGGAATTTGTATGCGCTGCAATAAACTTATACCCAAAGAGCGGCTGGAAGCGATTCCTTATGCCCTTATGTGTATTGCCTGCAAAAGCTCGGACGAACGCCGAAACAGGTAGATTTTTCTAAACAGCCTTTCGTTTTTTCCCGAAAATGAAGTAAGGCCCCGATAGCGGGTCTCGCAGTAAAAGGGAAAAACCGGTGGCTATACAATCAGTTTCTACACATCGAACAGTCCCCCTCACCAGTGTTATCCGGGGGAGCAGCGGTTCCGGCAGGGTTTCTCTTCCCGTCTCCAGCGCCAACGCGCTGTATGCCCGGTTCAAGCATGTTTCCGGACGTCCCGACCCTTCAGGCGGCGGTTATCCCATATCAAAACTGAGAACAATCGATACACTTATTGACCGTCTGGTAAAGATGAAAAACAGGGAGGCAATGAAGCTGCCTTCAGAAAAAGATCTGACCGGATTGTCTGAAAAAAGTATGGACGCTCTTATTCAGGATTTATCGAAAAAGCTGCATGCTGCCTACATTAAAGCAGACACCAACCCCTTTCTGAGTCTCGGGGGAGCTACCGGTCTCGTTACGGATTTCAAGCTATAAAAGGATTATTCTTTTTTTCCCGCTCGATGGTTGTACTGGGCCCGTGACCGGGAAAAACCCTTGTTTCATCGGGAAGGGTTAAAAGCTTCTCTTTAATACTGGACAGAATTGCATTCCCGTCACCATCGCTGAGATCTGTCCGGCCTATACCTTCAAAAAAGAGGGTGTCTCCGGAAAAGAGAATCCCGTGGGTTTCCGAGTACAAACAGATACTGCCCGGAGTGTGTCCGGGTGTATGGATGGCAACCAGACCGGAATCAAGAATCTGCGATCCCTCTTTCAGGATAATGTCCGGTTCGGGAAAAAGGGGCACATCTCCCTCCAGTACATCCTCCATATTTATGCCAAGCTCACTGAAGCTTGCACGATGCCGTTTGTCCGCCTCAACGCCGAGGTAGCGGGCATCGGCTTCATGGATTGCAATGGGAACTTCAATATCTTTATCCCGGAAGTGATGCTGCAGGTCGTATGCTGCTGCAATATGGTCAAGATGGCCATGGGTGCAGACAATTCCCAGAGGAACAAAGTTTTTTATTGCCATCTGAGATAGAATCAGATCAAGGCTTCCGCCGGGATCAACAACAAGACACTCTTTTTTCCATTCCGAGTAAATGTATGCGTTGGTGCTCAGGGAGCCTACAATAATTCTTTCCACCATGGTAGGATAAGAATAGTTCATTTTATCAGGGTATGCAACAAGTGGCTCAACTCTTCATAATTCTCGGCATTGCATCTGCCGGATATTTTCTCTTCCCCCTTCTGGGAGCCTTCCGGGTGCGCAGACAGTGGCGTATTTTCCGGGAAGCCCTCTATGCTTCAATGGACTATCCCATTCTGACCTATCGAATTGTGAGGGAAAAGACCGCCAACCGCCGATACCGCTTTTTCGGAAGAATCGAGGCGGGCAGGGGGGATGACCGTATCTGGATAACCAACGGAAAACTTTCGGTTCAGGTGGATCTCGCGGATATCTCTGTCTTTACCCTTTCCGCAGGGAGTGAGCTTCAGACTGAGGACTCCAGGGGCATACGGGTTGAACAGGACGAGATCCCTTTTTCAGATATTCCACCGGCCTATACCAGAAGCAGGCAGATATCTTCCTTTCCTCAGGGTACCGGACTCTTTGTTGCGGGAACCCTGATGTATGAAAATGAACGACCGGTGTTTCAGGCGGAAGAGAGCAGTGGGCTGTTGGTCCTGATTTATGACGGCGATCCTGCAATGCTGCTGCGCCGGGCAGTATGGGCCGGGAGACAGCGAAATGAATACTTCAACCAGTTTACCCCCCTGTCCATAACACTCTCTTCCTTTACTCTGTTCATTCTGGCCTATATTTTCCTCCGTACTCCCAGGGATCTATTCTTTGCCCATATGGCACTTACCATGAGCCTGCTTCCTGCGGCCCCCTTTATCCCGCCGGGGCTCTTTTTCTACTCTCTCTTCAGGCGTATCTGGCGGTCGGGGCGCTATCTGAGGGCGGAACGGGACCTCCTGATGCTGCCGGTGCGCCGGTTTTTCAGTGAATCAATGATCCGGGCAGGGGCGGCAACCAGGCTGCCCGACGGCAGTGAGTACCGGGTGACAGTCCGGGATGATCTGATCCGTACAGGCCGGGAGTGTCCGGACTTCGCAGTACGCACAACCCGTCTCCTGAAAGCCCATGAACTGCGGGAACGGCGTTTTTTTGCTTTCTGCGGCGGGGTTGAAGATCCCTTTGCCGAGTCCATTCTTATTCCCGGTCATCCCGGCGATCTGAGCCGCCGTTGTGCTGCAGGCGCACGGCTGAGAGAGATTGCCGCGGCAGCACTGTTTCTTGCCGCATTGGTTCTCAACGGGTCAGCAATTTTTATCCTGCTTCGATTTTTTATATAGCCTACCCAATAGACCCATAATGAAAAACACCCCTCCTGGATGCCAGGAGGGGTGTTGAAGCTTGCCTTCGGGGGGTTATTTGAGGATTTTTTCCTCTTTTTTACGGGCAAAATTGACGGCGATTTTCCGTCCATGGAAATCACTGCCGTCCAGCTTATCGATCGCCTCCTGGGCGCGGCTTGCCGGAACGTCAACAAAGGAGTAATTATCCAGGACCTTGATGCTGCCGATGTCACCGGAAGAAATATCCAGGGTGGTTGCGAAAAGCCGGGAGAGGTCCCGGGGGAAAACCCTTTTATTCCTGCCCACAGAAACAAATACCGTTTTAAACGGATTATCTCCCCGGGCGGTGTTTCCCAGGGCTTCCTTGATTAAATAAGCGCTGACATAGCTACGCAGACTAAGGGGTACATTCTTTCGAATTATTTTCCTGTATCTGTTAAGCTCTTCCGGATCCGTATTAGCGCGGATCCGTTCTACAATACTTTCAACTTTTCCACGAATAACGTCGTCGTTATCGGGCAAGTTCTCCTTTTTCATTCTGTTTTTCTCCTGTAGATGCAGTAAGGTTCCCGATTCCTCTCTGGTCATAAACGTGACGACCCTTGTTTCTGACCTGCCGGTGATCCGGGAGGAAATGTCTGTAAAAGATTCGTCTGTAATTGGCACGTTAAAAAATATCACATATTCGGATTTTTCTATTTCCGGAATAACCGAAATCTGATTGGTCAGAATACATGGAAAGCTGCCGATCTTGAACTGACGAATTATCTCCTCCTTCTGATGGTTTGAGGATCGGGTAGATAGTATGCGGCTGTGAATATTCTCTTTGGCAAGCTTCTTTTCGAGAGTTTTCACTATTGCCATTGTGCGGCAGAAGATTACTCCCCTGGTAATTCTTCCGCTTAAAAAAAGACTCAGTAATACATCGCTTTTATGGGTCGGGTCGGTAACTTCAAAAAGGCTCTGAATCTGATTATTGGTATCCCAGTCTTCGGATTTCACCATAATCGGAGAGTGCAGCTCTTTTTCAAGTTCTCCTGTATCCCTCAGGGTTGGAGCAAACAGTACCGTCTGAGGTTTACGGCGTATCCTGGAGTGAATAAACTGTATATCCCGGGTAAATTCATCGCTGCTTTCGGGGTTTTCCTGGTTGATAATAAGAACCTGAAGGTTTTTAAGATCCAGCGAGTTCCGTCTGATATGGTCAATTATTCGCACCGAGGTGCCGACAATGATACCGGGATTGTCTTTAAGCTGTTTCACTTCCCGCTTGATGGGGGTGTCCCAGCCGAGGGATATCATGTTCAGGGGGATTCCGTTGCCCTCCGCCAGCCGGCGTGCCTGGAGCATGGTCTTTTTTACCTGGGGAATTCCCGGCACGGCGATCAGTACCGAAGGTTCCGGCTGTTTCGCCGGCGGTGAGGTGAGAACCGGAAGAAGATACGCGATGGTTCTTCCCTCGGCATAGAGGGTTTCCGCCAGTACATCCCGGCCGGAAAGTATTACCGGTACGACCTTCTGCTGAAGCGGCGTTGGCTCATCGAAGCCGGCGTTGTTGAGGATGGTTAACAGTAAATCTGACTGGGGCTGACTAAGATTGTGAAACACTCATGCTACCTGTGTAGAAGACCTTAAATTTGAGGATATAAGCGCTATGTCCCTTTGTCAAGGAAGGTTGATAAAATGAATCCACGAAGCTTGCTCCTGTTCCTTGCATTAGCAGCGGGATTCCTGCTCCCGGCGGGACTGTTGGCTGAAGAATTCCGCTTTAAGTATGAGCCGGAAGCCCAGTTTAAAGCAGTCGCCCGGGTAGATGAGACAGTCACCCAGCGGCTTGGTTTTCAGCAGGCGGTTCAGCAGTCGGAGCTCCGCTATAAAATAGCCTACAAAATAGCTGCCGCCGGTGAAGACTACGGCGAGCTTGAAGGGATTTTCCAGATTGCCAACCGCTCAACAGGCGATGCAGGGGCTTATCAGTGGGCAGAGGAACATCCAACTGCATACCGGAGGGATCTGCTGGGTAATATGCAGGTCCCATCGGAATATACCTTTCCTGTAGTCCGCAATGTGCCCAGCTTTCCCGAAAGGGATGTTGCTCCCGGGGATACCTGGGTCGGCGTCGGCGAAGAGGTTCATGATTTCCGTGATACCGGTGCCGGGTTCGGGGTGGTAAGTTTTCCCATCAATGTGGCCTACACCTACAAGGGCAAAGGACAATTTCAAAACGAGCCGGTTGATCTTGTGGATGCAGTTTACCAGGTATATCATCGGTTTCCCTCAAGCAGCGGATATGCCCCGGTTTCCATCAGCGGTTTCTCCAGTCAGCATCTTTTCTGGGATAACGCAAACGGATTTCTGCGGGGGTATACCGAAGAGTTTGAGCTGGTCATGCAGATGACCGACGGCTCTTCCTGGACCTTTTCCGGTACATCATCGGCGGAGATTACCGCCGTTGAAAAGATGGAAAAGGAGTCGGTTGCAGAGGATATCCGCAGGAGCCTGAATGAAGACGGAGTAGAGGATTCCTCTGTACGTGTTGATGATGAAGGTGTTACAATCGCCCTTCATAATATCCGTTTCCTCCCCGATTCCTCCCGTTTTGTGCCGGGAGAGGAGAGCAAGGTTGCCGCAGTTGCGGAAATTCTCAAACAGTATCCACAACGGGATGTCCTTATTACCGGACATACCGCCCTGGCGGGCACCCGGGAAGGCCGGGAGAGGCTCTCACTTGAGAGGGCAGGAGTTGTTGCGGACTACCTGATACGTCTGGGTGCCCGCAGCGAGGATTCTGTTGTGATTCGCGGTATGGGCGCCCGGGACCCTGTGGCGGATAACTCCTCGGAAGAGGGCAAACGGCTGAATAGAAGGGTGGAGATCACTCTGCTGGAGAACTGACAGATGGCATATAAACGTTTAAAGCGGTTTTTCAATAATCTTTTTGACTCTGCTCTGGTGAGAATAGCACTGTTCTTTTTCTCGGTTTTTCTGGTGACCGGCGGACTTGTCTATTTTCTGGAGAATAACTCCAACGATCAGTTTGCGGATGTTATGGACGGCCTCTGGTGGGCCATAATTACCTTTTCAACTACAGGCTACGGCGATAAAGTTCCCATGACCAGTGCCGGACGTATTGTAGCGGTTCTTTCCATATTTTTAGGGATTGCCGCAACCAGTGCCCTGTCCGGTACTCTGGCTTCAATCTTCGTGGAGCGAAACACCCGAGCAAGGAGGGGATTGATGGATTTTCCCAAGTTATCTGACCATCTGATAGTGTGCGGGTGGAAAGCGCATATGCGGGATATTCTTCTGGACATTCTTGAAGGCAGCGATTTGACTGACGAGAAGATTGTCCTTATTTCCAATATTGAGTCTGATACCGTAGAAGAGCTGAAAGAGGTTTCGGAGCTTAAGGGGCTGAAGTTCGTCAGGGGTGACTATTTCTCGGAAGCCACCCTCAGCCGGGCAAATGTGCGCAGGGCCCGGAAGGTGCTTATTTTAGCTGATACATTTGAGAGTTCCATTGTCTCTGAAACCGACTCAAAAACGGTTATGACCGTGCTGACCATAAAGGCGATTTCCAAGGATATATATACCACTGCGGAACTTCTGGACCGCAAGTATGAGAGCTATCTGAAACATGCCGACTGTGATGAGGTTATCTTTACCCGGGATCTTTCCCGTAAAATACTCTCCCGCTCCAGTATTGTAAACGGCATGTCTCACATTATTCAGGATCTCATCAGTGCAGATGAAGGGGGAGCCGCTCTTGGTACGGTGAATATTCCCAGAGAGTACATCGGGCAAACCTTCGGTCTCTACAAAGAGGGTTTCCGGGCCTTTGAGGATACGGTACTCCTGGGGATTCTGGAAAATACCGGTTCGCCCAACAGAATGAAGATTGAGGCTCTTCGCAATGCACAGAAGACATCCGATGTCTCTGCCCTGGTTACCAACCTGCAGAAGGTGAAAGGGCTTGAAGTAAACCGGCCGGTCTTTGTGCCTTCCGATGAATATGTGATCCGTCCCCATTCAATGGCAATCATACTTGAACGCAGGAGTGAAGCCTCATGAGCGAGAACCAGAATGTCCGGGAGCGCCTTGAAAAGATCTCCCTGTTTAAAGAGGTGAGCAAAACACCGGAAGATATGGACAAGCTTATTGAAATCTGCCGCACCAGACGCTATAAGGGAGGGGAGACCATAATCAGCGAAGGGGACATCGGAAGCGAAATGTTCGTTGTCTTAAGCGGCGGGGTGGAAATTCTCAAGCAGACCCGGGCCGGGGATAACTATACGGTGGTGAGCCTGAAGGCGGAGAATAATGTGTTCTTCGGCGAACTGGCTCTTATTGATGATGACAAGCGTTCCGCCACGGTACTTGCAGCGGTGGATTCGGAGTTTCTTATTATCTCAAAGAAAGATTTCCTTTCTCTGGGAAATGATAATCCTTCCATCGGACTGCCCATAACCCGGGCTATTGCCCAGATTATCTCCGGGCGGCTGCGTAAAACAACATCAGACATGCTGACTATCTTTGACGCCCTGGTTAACGAAATTCACGGGGAGTAGCAGTTTGAAGCCGGTTTTTGACGAGAACATGATCAAGGAGATTTATGAGGACGATTCCGACCTCTTTCAGGATGTTATCGGGATCCTGATGGAGAAACTGCCGGAAGAGCTTGCTGTTCTGCAAAAGGCGGTGGAGCTGCAGCAGAATGAAGAGGTTCGACAGACTGCTCACCGTATCCGCAGTTCTTTAATCTCTTCGGCAGCATCGGAATCGGCAGTTCTGGCCGGGCAGCTGGAAGATTCAGCCGCCGCCGGGGATATTGCTGCATATACCGGAACTTTCCCCGGCTTCAAGTTTGAAATTGACCGGCTTATCACCTATTGTGTGAATCACGACTATGATTCGTATTTTGAATAATTTTATTTTCAGGATGTAAGGATTTATGAGTTCCGAACAGGAAGCCTATATGGCGGAGATACTTGATCATCTGGATGCCCTCGAACAGGATCTGGTTGATTATGAGCATAAAGCAGCGGAGTCCGGAGCTTCGGCTCTTATTCATTCCATGTTCCGCAGTGCCCACAGCCTTAAGAGCGCCCTTGGAATGGGCGGATTTCCGGTTTCCTCGAAAATGCTGCATAACCTCGAAAATATCATGGACCGCTGCCGTAACACCGGGGATTCCCTTGACCCGGGTGTAGTGGATGAGTTTCTTGTTGTCCTGGATATTACCCGGAAGAATCTCGGCAGTGCGGAAGAGACAAGCTATGATCTTTCGGGTTCTGATTCCCCTGCAGCCCCTTCCCGGGAAGAACCTTCTAATGCGACTGCAGCCGGAGGCCGCTGGCAGCTGCATAAAACAGTAAAAACCAGCTTATCCGCCGAGCGTTTCGGCAAACTTCCGGTGTTCAGGAACATTGCCGCCATAGGAACCCTGGTTTCAGCAGATCCACCGCCGGAGAGCTGGGATACTGCCCAGGAAACGGTTACCGTAACTCTGACTTTCGAAAGTGCCGAACCGGAGACAAAAATAAGAGAGGTCATATCCGATCCCTTCCAACCGGTTAAAGACCCTGCCTCTTCAGCTGTCGCGCAGAAGCAGGTAAGTACGGAGCCTGATACTCCCGGCAGCAACCCTCCCTCAGACCTTAAGATCCTGATAGTAGAGGATGATTTTGCAACCCGGCACCTTGAAGCGTCGGTTCTCGGCCCTTTTGGAAGCTGTGATGTGGCAGTCGACGGACGGGAAGCGGTGGATGCCTTCCGGCAGAAGCTTCTGGATAACGATACCTATAATCTGGTTATTCTCGATATCAATCTGCCCGAAATGTCCGGACGGGAGGTTCTTCAGTCAATGAGGAGTCTGGAAGCTGATCATGGCGTTGCCGGGCTCGACCGGTCAAGAATTGCTGTGGTCTCCTCTGTTTCCGAGGCAGACAGCATCCGTAAAAGCTTCAAAGACCAGGCGGATGCCTATGTTATTAAACCGATTACCCGAAAAAAGGTGGTGGAAGAGCTCCTGCGGCTGCATCTTATTTAATCCTTCTGTGTCTTCGGGCAGTTAAGAAATCAGGAACGCAAAGAAGCTGCTGCAAACTGTCTGCGTAACAGATTGTTTTCCTTGTGTATTCCTTCAGCAAAGGAATTCTTTCGCGGATCTCCCAGTACTGCGCTCTTTTCGGCCTCGCAGCGGTAAAGAGCGGTACGGAAGGGATCGGAAAAATCCTCTGTTCGTTTCTGCACCACTTCTTTCTCGATGGTCGTTAGAATCCCGGTTGCAGAAGTTAGCAGGGAGTTCCAGTCCTTTAAAGATGGGCTGGTCTTTTCTGTTTCTACCCCCTGTTTTTTCAGCAGATAAGAGAAAACTGCTAATCCATGAGAGGCCCTTGCACTGTTTTCTTCCGCGGCATGTCCGTTGAGATATCCGATCTGTTTCTCCAGAGAATCAAGCTCGCCTGAGGCTGTCCGGGAAATAAAGGTCTGCACCCTTAACGCAGAGCTTATCTCTCCTCCAAAATTCAGCCAGCCGGAAATTTTTTCGCTTTCAAGTTTCTGTAACACCTCATTCCAGGATTTCGGCTCTTCAGCCTGGATCCATCGGCTGATGCTTTCTGCGGCATACAGGCTGAGCATTTCCCTGTAGGCCTCAATTGCCCGGCTCTTTTTAAGTACCTTCACCTCCCGTCGCGAACGTTCGTATCTATGAGATTCTCCAGCAGCGGAGAGCAGCTCCAATGCTCTGAGTATCTCATCCGCCGTATCCGGAGCCAGAAAACTACTGGTTACAGTCTGCCTTTTATGTACCCGGTGATCTCTGGATCGAACCTTATAGCTGTTTCGAAACAGGGCGTATTTGTTGTAGATCCACCAGTAGGCAGGCATAATCTCGAGGGTATTCTCTGCAGTGTTATTGTTGAGCAGGGAAAAGGGCAGGGGAATATTCAGCTCTGAGGGATAATCCCCTTTGGCTATAAGGCAGAAAGAGCTGAAACGGCTCGGGTGTTTCAGGCTGGTACAGAGTCCCGGCCAGAATCCCCTGGCGGCACTCAGCTCGTTATCCGCAGCCCTGCTGTTGTGGTTTGAACCGATGGTGGCCCCGGCGGCGATATTGGACATTCCCTGAAGCTCCGCTGCAATGAGAAATGAGTTGTTGTGATGCTGCTCATGGCCGGGAAAAAGCAGGCTTGAGCGTACTTCACAGCATGCGATATGGCTGTTGTCTCCAACCCATGTGTCGACAATCCGGGCATTCAGGTCGATGGATACATTTTCTGCAAGAAAGAAGCGAAGCAGCGTGGAACCCCTCTCAACGCTGCACCCGGGAGAGATAACGCCATTCTCCAGGCAGGTTCCGGTGCCGATGATTACGGGGCTCTCTTCGCTGGAGTCGATAAAAACAGCCTGAATACTTCCGACTCCCTTAATTCTACTCCCGGGGCCTATGCAGGAGTCGCGGAGGCCTCCACAGTTTCTTAAGGACGCGCCATTAGCAATATATGCCGGGAAGGTTCCCTGCCGGCTGTTGAGCCAGGCAAGAGCACTGTTTTCCATGGCGGTGACAAAATCCAGCCTGTCTCTGAACTTTGCCCAGGCCCAGGCCATGGCAGTAGTCATACCCGGGAGGGGGAAAATCTCTCTGCCCCCTGCTTCGTTCATTACGGATAAAGAGAACGGCAGCTTTGTACGAGGGGTTTTTCGTCGTGGACTGGCGGTGAGTTCGCTGACCGAAGAGAGCAGCACTCTGTCTCCGATGGAGTAATCCCTGCAATACCCGACCCTGTGCAGAGCAGAATCAGCACCGATAGTGCAGTTTTCCAGGGTGCTCTGGTACAGACCTGAGGGGAGGCTGAGGTCCCCGTCGGATACCGCAGATTCTCTCATGGCGCCTATTCTAACATCACCCCTGAAGATGCAGCCGCTGACTTTTTCCGGGTCAAAGGGGGATTCAACAATTACCTGCTGCCAGTCTGTGCAGACCGATCCCCGTTCTTCCAGCCGCCTGATCTCAATCGTGCTTAATGGTCTGTAGGTTTTTTCTTTCTGGGTTTCTGCGGTCATCTGCTGCTCCGGATCAGATTGATTCATTCAGGCGCTGCATGAACCAGTTCATATTGCGCCGTATCCGTTCCGCCTGAAAAGGATCCAGGTCGGGGTGGTTTCTCTCTATCTGGTGCTGCAGAATAAGGGCGGTTTCCCGGCGGTCGTCCTCCGGCAGGGGGAGTCTGCGGCCGATCAGTTCGGCCTCGACGTTACGGGCCCGGATAACCTGCTTGTTACCCAGGCAGAAGCAGGTTCGCAGATCGCTGAGGATCTCTTTCTGGCGGCTTGCTATACCGCAGAAAATAAAATGATCAGATGAGAAAATCCGCTCCTGCTGACGGAACTCCTCCACATCCCAGCTGAGAAAGGGAATCCGGATGCGGGTCAGCAGTTCTCCTGCTTCAAAGATAGGCCGTCCTTCGGAATTGATAAAACGGTTAAGATTAACCCAACGGCTGCCGCCTGAACGGCGCAGCTCCAGCCGGACATCCAGAAGCAGCAGTATGGGGTATATGGAAAGCCGGTGTTCCGGGCTGCAGAGGTTTCCTCCCAGGGTTGCCTGGTTGCGCAGTGCCGGTCCGCCTATCTGGCTGAGTGCTGAATAGAGTGCTCTGGGCATGACATGACGACCTGTACGGAGAATCCTGCTGATGGGGACTGCCGCGCCTATTTCCATGTAGCGTTCGGTGCGGCTTATATGGTTGAGTTCTGGAACTCTGCTTGTTTCTATCAGCTCATTGTACACTTGGTTTTTGACCAGATCCCGGGTGAGCAGGAGATAGGTCCCGCCGGCGAAGGGTACAGCCCGGGGATGATCACGATAATAGTTGAGCATATCTGTGAGGCCCGCCGGGGTGAATACTTTTTTAGGCCGCTGTTCCCTGCGCAGTTCAGCCGACACGGTGTTTGTTCCTTCTCAGGCGCCCGGCATACTGGACGGCTTTCTGGTAGGTTCTCGGGTCGGTGCAGCGGCATTTTACGGCCCGGAATGCCTCGGTAATTTCCTCTTCCTCCGGATTTGAGGAGTGCTCAAGCAGGGAGTGGGTAACCAGTATGCGTCCTGGAGCGCAGAAGCGGCATGGGCTTAATCCTGCTTCCCTGAATCCTGCAAGGATCTCCCGGTAGGCATGCTGTCTGGCAAAGCCCTCTATAGTGGTTACCCGGGTGCCGCGCACTTTAAACATGGGCAGCAGACAGGCATGAAAGATTTCTCCGTTTACCAGTACAATACAGGCTCCGCATTCGCCGGTTCTGCAGCCCGCATGGGTACCTATAAGATTGAAGCGGTTGCGCAGAAGATCGATAAGCAGCTTGTCGGACTCAATGTCCAGGGAGACCGGGGATCCATTGAGGATAAACTCTATCTTCATTTTTCCTCCATGAACTGGTGTATTTTACGGGGTGAAAGAGGAAAATGGGTAAACCGCACTCCCGCAGCCTGATTCAGGGCTGAAGCATAGGCCGGCGGTACCATAATATGGGGCAGATCTCCAATTCCGGAAGGAAACTTCTGCAGGGAATTACGGTTGAAGCTGAGGTGGATCGGCGGAAGATGTCTGAATTCGGGGAGAAAAAAGGGATTCCCCCGGTCTACCTTCTCCTTGAGGTCAAAACCGCAGCTCTCGACAGCATGGAGTATTCCTGTTTCCAGCGAGCTCTCCGCTCTGTGACGGTGGACTATCTCTCCGCAGTCCATGGCGGCCCATATTCCCCGTACCGAAGGCTCAAGCAGCACCGGGGTCATCTCAATTTCCACCACACAGGCGGCCCAGGATTTTGCGGTATAGGGATTGCCGCTGAGGCTTTTCTCATCCCAGCGGTTTTTGGCCGGCAGCCGGAAGGAGCGGGACACCTCTATGGGCAGAGGGTTGCGGAAGCGTTTTTTCTTTATGCCTTCGCAGCAGCGCTCAACCAGCCGGTAGACTATAGTGATGTTCCGGGAGAGGCCGGAGGGCCCGCTTTCCGGTACAAGGTCGGTATCGTCGTTTATAATATGTACTCCCTCCCTGGGAATACCGAGAATTTCCGCGGCACGGCGGCGGGCCAGAGAGGATGTGCGGTGCATTCCGGAAAGCCCGGAGGTGTAGATGTAGAGATCACCTTCGGATTCCAGTCTGGCGGTCACCTTGAATTTTCCCGCTTCTTCGCCAAGACCGAAAAAGCCGTTTCCCTGATAGACCGCAGCTATTCCGATGCCCCTCATGGGCTGTGAACCGCATCCGGCGGTCTCTCTCCGCTGTTTTACCAGTTCGTATGCCGCATATCTGCGGCGGAAATCCGACTCGTCCGCCACTCTCTGAAGAAGCGCTGCCAGGGGTTCTGCGGCTTCGCTCAGATTCTCCAGGCGCCAGGTTAGAGGATCTGTGCCTGCTTCTGCAGCCATTCCTTCGGCATGGAGTTCCGAGGCAAAGAAGCATCCCGCAACGCCTGCTCCCGGGGAAAAGTCCAGAGGGCGTCTGGGGGTTTCTATCAACCGGGCACTTACCGTTGTATGCCTGCTGCGGTAAGTCCCCACCGAAGCCAGGGCCGCCCGTTTAAGAACTTCTTCCGAGTAGACGGAAAAAGCTCCCGATTCGAGATCTATTGCAACCCGGGAGGATTGAACCTTACCTTTCTCATCGAGACTGCTGGTATGCCGGATTCTTAAAGGTGTTCCCCGGGGCCCGAAGAAAAGCCTCTCCCTGGGCATCAGCACAAGTCTGGATGATTTACCGCTGAGCCTGGCGGCAAGGGCCGCATAACAGGCGAGAATAGAGGGATACCAGAGCTTCTCTTCAAACTGGGCCGAATAGGCAGTCCGGCGAACTGTCAGCTCTTTCCCTGGAATCGCCAGAACGGATGCGACACTCTTGTGCACATGGTGGAGCCACTGGGTTGAAGAGTAGACCGTAAGACGGCCCTCCTCAAAGCAGGCATATCCTCCCTGGGTATCTATGGTCCAGGGAAGGGTCTCTTCGATGAAGTACTCTTCTGTTTGTGTCCGGAGTTCTTTCTGCTTCTTTGCAGGAGCCCTGCCCTCGGTGAAGCGGGTTTCCATTATGGTTTCCGCCTCGTCGGGGCGGGAAAAATCGGGCATGTCGGTAATACCGTAGCAGGATACCTCTATGGCCTGCATAAAGGCTTCCACCTCGGCAGGATTTTCTCCACCAATGAGTAGAACAGGCTGTCCCTGATATTTGATTTCTCCCTCTGCCAGCAGGGGCATTCTGCTTTCTGCGGCCAGTTCAAGACTGTTTTCTCCGGGAATATCCTGGGCTCCAAGAACCAAAATCCCTTCTGGAGGATCCGGATATGAAATACGGCTGATAAACCCCCGCGAAATGGAAGAGCGGTAAATCTTCAGATGCAGCATGGGTGAGTCAAAATAATCGTCGATGTACTTGATGTTTCGGCGGTCCATAGTCTCCGTTTATTATACGAGACTATTCTTGACCGCCTCAATAACTCTGTCAACCTGGCTGTCGGTCATACCGGGAAAAATCGGCAGACTTAAGGATTTTTTATACCTCTCCCAGGCATTGGGGAAATCTCCGGGTTCAAGCTTGTAGAGCTCGCGGTAATAGGGCATTACATGGAGGGGAATATAATGGACCGAAGTGCCGACGCCCTGTTTTCTCAAAGCTTCTATCATTGCATCCCGGCTTATTCCGGCTTCAGGGGACAGTCCGATAATAAAGAGGTGCCAGGCATGCTCTTCCTTGTCTTCAGGCAGAATAAGCCCGGGCAGTCCGTCCATTGATTCCCGGTACCGGGCTGCAATATATCTCCGCTGTTCCAGGAACAGGTCAGCTTTTTTCAGCTGCTCCCTGCCGATGGCAGCGGCAAGGTCGGTCATGTTGTACTTGTAGCCTGCTTCCACAACACTGTAGCTCCAGCCGGAAGAGGCAGAGGTGTAGCGGTCCCAGATGGTTCTGTCTATGCCGTGGAGCCGCATCACCCGTACCCGGGCTGCGAGATCCTCGTCATCGGTCACCAGCATGCCCCCCTCTCCGGTGGTAATGGTCTTGGTGGCGTAGAATGAGTAGACCCCGGCATTACCGGATGTTCCGGTCCATTTGCCGTCGTCTGATTTTACCGGAAAGGCATGGGCCGCATCTTCCAGCACCGCTGCCCCGTACTGCCGGGCAAGCTCCATAATTGCAGTCATTCCGCATGGTTCGCCGCCTATATGCACAGGCAGTACAGCCTGAACATTCATCCCTTCGGCCCGGCATTGTTTAAAACACTGTTCCAGCATTTCCGGGTCCATATTGAAACCTGAAGGCCCGATATCGCAGAAGACAATCCGTGCCCCCATGTACCGGGCAGCTTCGGCTGTGGCGGTAAAGGTGTAGGGTGTGGTTATAATTGTACTTTCCGGGCCGATGCCGAGGGCTTCCAGCCCGAGGTGCAGGCCTGCGGTGGCTGAGTTCAGGGCCAGAGCGAAGCGGGCTCCGACCTTGCGGGCAAATTCTTCTTCAAAGGCGGCGGTCTCTCTTCCGGTGGTAAGCCATCCGGAGCGTATTACCCGCAGGGCCGCCTCTTCTTCCTCTTTTCCAAGAGAGGGGAGGGCGAAGGGCAGGAAATCAGTATCTGGGTTCATCATCGGCTGTCTCAAATCCCGGGATGTACTCTGCCAGAATTGTGCGCAGAAGACGCCGGTTGCGGTATTCATCGGCCCGGTCCTTGTCGAAATAGCAGACAGGGTGCAGCTTTTCCACCAGGCTTCTCAGGTCGCCATTGAGGCCTTCACGGGAAGTCAGCCGGAGTATCCGGGGAAAATCAGTTGCTTCACTTGTCTCTCCGGCGGACCAGAGCTTTTCTTCAAGTTTTTCTCCCGGCCGGAGTCCGATATATTCAATACCGATATCTCTTCCGGGTTCGAAGCCGTAGAAGCGGATCATCTGTTCGGCCAGCTCACGGATAAGGACAGGTTCACCCATATCCAGTACGTAAAGCTCGCCTCCGCTTCCCAGACTGCCCGCCTTGAGGACCAGGGATACCGCTTCGGGAATGGTCATGAAAAACCGCGAGGCCCGGGCATCGGTAATGGTAACCGGGCCGCCTTTGAGTATCTGTTTTTTGAACAGAGGCACTATACTGCCCCGTGAATCCAGTACATTCCCGAAACGTACGGTCATAAAATGCTGACTGCCGTTGTTTCCGGACATTACCGCCTCTTCGCAGATAAGTTTGGAGGCACCGTAGATATAGGCAGGTTCAACAGCTTTATCGGTGGATATAAGCACCAGACGGGATGTTTCGGTGTCCCGGACCGCTTCCACCAGATTCAGGGTACCGAACACATTGTTCTTTACCACTTCCACCGGATTGTTCTCGGCCATGGGAACATGTTTGTAGGCGGCGCAGTGAAAGACGATATCCGCTTTCAGCCTCTCTATAATAAAGCGGGTGTAATCCCGGTCTTTCAGGTCACCGATTACCGGCACCAGGGTTGCCTTTTCGCCGACTCCCTCTTCCTGGAGGATCCGCAGCTCTTTTTCAATCTCGTAGACGTTGTTCTCGCCGTGGTCCAGCAGGTAGAGACGCTCGGCGCCGGCGGAAAGAAGCTGCCGCGAAAGCTCAGAGCCGATACTCCCGCCGGCTCCGGTGATCAGTACCCGCTTGCCCCGGAGGTAACTCAAGGTCTCTTTCAGGGGAATCCTCACCGGGGTGCGCCCTAAAAGGTCTTCCACTGCGATCTCTCTTGTCTGGATAAGGTGGGCATCACCGTCGATTATCTGAGCAAGATTAGGCAGAATGCGTATCCGTTCAAATGCAGCTGATGACAGGGCTTCGTAGATTGTTTTCAGCTGGGCTGTGGTTGCACCGGGAATGGCGATAAGGGCTTCATCTGCCGGGCATGCCTGTTTAATGTGGTGTACATTTTTTATCGGTCCCAGAACCGGAACGCCTTCTATTTCGCTGCCTATTTTTGCCGGGTTGTCGTCGAGAAAGGCCACCACTTTTCCAAAGGTGCCCTTGGTGCGGATTTCCGCAGCGATCTCCCGGCCGGCAAAGCCTGCGCCTATGATAAATAAGGTCCTGGCGTTTTTCTGCATTCCTACTTTTCTGCTTTCGTCTCTTCTTGAGTATCTTCTTTTGTCTCTGTTGCACTGTCCAGAAGTTCGAACCCGAAGTCCACGGTAAACGAGTCTTTATACATGCTCAGCCGCACCCGTGCCCGCCGTTTGCGTCTGTCCACCTTTACTATGGAGCCTTCCATACCTTTAAGGGGTCCTTCCTTTACCACAATCCTGCTGTTCTCATCGAAAACAACCTTGGAGAGGGCAACTGTCTCTCCGTGCTCAAGAAAGTGTACCAGAATACGGCGATCTTCGCCATGGAGAGGTTCAATATCTGTATTGGATTTAAGGAACTTGTATATGCCCTTAACCGGGCGGAGAGCCCAGTAGACTTCGGGTTCCACCTTTTCGGCTTCCAGGAAGAGATAACCGGGGTAGATGGGGGCATTTTCCTTACGGGTTTTTCCCTGCCGGCGGATATGGAGTACCCTCTGGGGAAACAGGAGCCGGCCGGTAAACTCTTCGGTCAGTCCTTTTACCCGGAGTTCCGTCCGGGCCAGTTTGAGAACCTTGGCTTCCATTCCCGTCTGTACCTGTAGAACAAAGTATTCCATGAATGACAAGCACCGTACCACGGATGCTTAAAAGCGATCAAGCTCAGCTGTTTAGTGTCGATACTAGAAGCGGAGGTATCCATGAATCGTCTTCTTATCCTTATCTGTGCCCTTATGGTTTCCCTGCCCGTCTGGGGCGAGACCGTACTGGTGTTTACCAAAAACTCCCTGAATCCGGAGATACCCGGAGTTGTGGAGCTGCAGGCCGCCCTGGAAGATGGTGTAATGGAAACCCTCTTTGATGCGGGCCATATTGTTTTCAATGCAGGTGTTGTTGTCTCCAATGAAAAGCTTGATATTCCCTCGGAAAGGCTTTCCATGAGGCTTGCAAAAAGCGGCGGTGCCTACTTTCTGCTGGAGATTGATTTTTCCCTGAATGCGCCTGTCTCAGAAGAAGAAGCCCTTACTCCCCGGGAGGCAAGTTACCGTCTGTACAGTGTTCTGGACGGAGGCCTTCTTACCCAGGGCGACCTGGTTCCGGAGGATGTAAACGACAGACCCGATACTCCCGTAAACGATATCTGCATTGTTATGGGTGAATCCATTGCAAGCGGTACCCTGGGAAAACTGCGGCTTTAAGACGGGTCCGATATTCAGGAGCGGAATATGAAAAAGATTCTGATAATAATGCTGGCAGCAAGTCTGTCGGCAACGCTATTCCTTTTTGCCCAGTCTGAATGGGAAGGAACAACGGCTATGGGCCGGTATGGCGAGTTTCCCGCCACCGGATACTACGGCGCCTCAAACTCATTCCCCCGGAATACTCTGGTTAAGGTTGAGAACATTGAGAATGGAACCAGCGTTGAGGTTATGATTGTGGACCGGCTGGATGATCCGGGACTTTTTCTCCTGCTTTCCAGAGAGGCTGCAGAAGAAATCGGCATCCAGGACAACCGGGTGGTACGTACCCGAATCGTTCTTGCAGATAACTCTTCCCGGCTTTCTGTGGAATCCGCCGACCGTCCCTATTCATCCGATCCCGATCTGAATCCCAATGCAGAGGATGACCTGGCCTTCCTGGACCGTTATCTCGGGGCGGAGGAGAAAGCCCCTGCTGTTGAGCCCGAAGCTCCGCCAATGGCGGAACCTCTGGTAATCGCAGCTGCAGATGCTGAGGCGCCAGAGGTGATTGCAGAGCCTGCACCCGAAGTAAGTGAAGATGTTGAGCCTGTGCTTCTGACCGACAGCTCTGCCGGACTCGAGTCAGCCCTTCCTGAAGAAGAAGGTTCACTGGACGAGCCGGTAATTACCGACCCTGCAGTGATTGCGGATATTGTTGTTGCCCCCGCAGCGGAGCCGGTTCCGGCGGAACCTGAAATTACCGGGCCTTATACTGAAAACCTGGTGCAATCAGACCCGGCGGATGATTCCCTCTCGGTTGTTCCGGATGCACCTTTTGTAATGGATAAAGCTTCCGCAACCCGGGTGGCGGATAATATGTATAATCCCAAGGCTGTTGAAGAAGGTGATAATTTTGCAGCCGCCGATCTTCCGGCTGTTCCTGCACAGAAAGAGCGGGACCGGGTAATTGCAGAACTGTTTCCCCTCCCCGAACCGCCCTATGATGGCGAAGACGAGGTGGCTTTTGCCGCTGCGGCACCGGCCCTCCAGGAAGCTCCTGCGGCTCCTCTGGAAAAAACCGAAGAAGAGGACTCCCCCGCAATTGCGGTGGTCCCGGAAGAGAAAACTCCCCCTGTTGTTCCCGAGGGAGATGTGGAGATAAGCCTGGTTCCTGCCGAAGACCGTCCCCCGGTTGCACCGGTAAAACCTGCCGAACCGGAGGTTAAGGAAGCACCCGAGGCAGCTGCTGCGGTGGACAGTTCCTCTGCCCCGGCAGTTCTTTTCGGAGATCTGGACCCCGCATCGGATTATCTGCAGTTAGCGGTTTTTTCCTCCGCCGGCTCGGCCCGCTCCACGGCGGAAAGATTCTCTTCCACCTATCCGGTGCTGGTATTGAATCAGGGCAATGCTTACTATAAGGTTCTGGTTGGTCCCCTTTCGCCGGATGAGAGCGGCGCCCTGCTTTTGAACTTCAAGGCTCAGGGCTTCCGCGATGCCTTTATCCGCAAGGGGTTCTGATACTTCAAAGCGAAGGAAATGAACGGAACCCATGTCCGATATTCAAAAAGAGATAGACCAGCTGACGGACATGCTGCTCTCCTGGCAGCATGACTACTATATCGAAGCCCGGCCTTCGGCAACAGACGCCGAATACGACCGGGCTTTCGATCGCCTGCGTATCCTTGAAGAAGAGAATCCCCGGTTCCGCAGGCCCGATTCTCCCACTTTGCGGGTGGGGAGTGATCTCTCATCGGATCTGCCCGAAGTCTCCCATACCGTACCGGTATTAAGCCTTGATAAAGCCTATACTGCAGAAGAGGTAATATCCTGGGCGGGAAAAACCTCCGCCAACATAGATGCATCCCTCGACATTGTTGTTGAAGAGAAGATCGACGGGGCCAGTATTGTTCTCTACTACGAGAATGGTATTCTTACCCGGGGTGTTACCCGGGGAAACGGCTCTGTTGGCAATGATGTCACCCATAATATCCGTACTATTCCTTCAATACCCTTAAGGCTTTCCGAAGCTGTTGATATTGCGGTGAGAGGTGAGATCTATCTTCCCCTGGAGGCCTTTTCCCGTATCAATGCAGAGCAGGAAATTCCCTATGCAAATCCCAGAAATCTTGCCGCCGGCACCTTGAGGCGAAAAAAGAGCAGCGAGGCTGCCGGGGTACCCCTCAATATTTTCATCTATGAAGGATTTTTCCCTGAAGGAGCCGCACGGAATTTCAGCGGTCACCATGAGCTGCTTGGCTTTCTCCGGCATCTCGGCTTCCGGGTTAATCCCAGACTGGGATTCTTCGGCCCCCGGGCTGACCGTGATATCTCCCTTGAGGGCTTTGATATTGTTTCAGGCCCCCTAAAGGATCTCGGGACTTATGTGGACTCAATGACCGCCCTCAGGCAGAACCTCGGGTATGAGATAGACGGCCTGGTAATCAAGGTTGATGAGCTCGATGTGCGGGACCGTCTGGGATACACCGGGCACCATCCCCGCTGGGCAATTGCTTACAAATTCGACAGCCCGGAAGCTGTCAGTACAGTGATCGCTGTGGATGTTCAGGTCGGCCGCACCGGGCGCATAACCCCGGTAGCCAGGATTGAGCCGGTCCTGATCGGAGGCTCCACTGTATCCAATGTGACCCTGCATAATCAGCAGTATATCGATCTTCTTGAACTTGCCCCCGGGGATCAGGTTGCGGTATCAAAACGGGGTGATGTTATTCCCGCGGTGGAGCGGGTTATCGAAAAGGGAGACACCTCCCTGCCTGTCTGGCAGATGCCGGAAAGCTGTCCCTCCTGCGGTTCTGTACTGAACCAGAGGGGTGCGCACCTTTTCTGCGAGAACCGCAGGTGTCCCGATCAGGTGCAGGGCCGGATAAACTTCTTTGTCGGCCGGGATCAGATGGATATCGACAATCTGGGCTCTGAAACTGCAGCAGTGCTGGTCCGGGAAGGGAAAATCCGGGGAGCTGAAGATTTATATACTCTGAAAGCGGAAGATCTTGAGGGGCTCCCGGGTTTCGGAGAAAAGAAGATCGCTCTTATTCTCAAGGGTATTGAAGCAAGTAAATCGCGGCCGTATCAGCGGGTACTGGCATCTCTGGGAATCCCTGACCTGGGACAGAAGGCTGCGGAGCTGCTTATTGAAGCAGGCTACGGGAATATCGATTCCCTCCTTGCAGCAGCAGAAGCGGGAGAGACGGAGAAGCTTTCAGAAATCCACGGTATGGGTGAGAAAACCGCAGCTTCCATTCTTGAATCCATGAGGGATCCGGAAAATCTCCGCCAGATAAGCCTCCTGCGCGATGCAGGTCTCAATTTCGAAGCAGAGGAAGAGTCCGGTGAAAACGGATTAGCGGCGATTTTCGCAGGTCAGGTCTGGTGCGTAACCGGCAGTTTTGAGGCCTTTAAACCGAGAAGTCTTGCCATGGAAGAGGTGAAGAAGCGGGGAGGCCGGGCTGTGGGAAGTATAACCGGGAGCGTTACCCATCTTCTGGCAGGAGAAGGGGCCGGGAGCAAGCTTGCCAAAGCAGAAAAGCTCGGAATCACCGTGGTTAACGAAGCTGAATTCCTCAAAATACTGGAGGAGACATGATTCCCTACGAAAAACGCAAGGAACTCTCCGCAGTTCTGGAAGGCGAAGGCTACGGTGTAATTCCCAACGATCAGTACCGTATTGATATGGAAGATCAGTTTCGTACTATCTGGGAAGAGGTCTCCTCTTTTACCATGACCAGTATGGAGCGGGGATACGGACTCTATACAGCGGTTAACTACCTTCAGGACCGGGGTATAAAAGGCGATTTTGTAGAGTGCGGTGTCTGGAAAGGGGGCAGCTGCATGCTTATGATCCGTACCCTGCAGCAGCTGAATGTCGATAGTCGAAGCATCTGGCTCTATGACACCTTTGCCGGAATGCCTGAACCCGGAGTTGAGGATATCATCGCCTGGAACGGCAGTTCCGTAAAAGATAAATGGGAAAACAACAGTTTTGACCACTGGGCAGTTTCCCGGGAAACGGTTCTTGATAACCTGAAGCCCCTGGATTACCCTCAAAACCGTATCCGGGCTGTTGAGGGGGATGTGGCTGTTACGTTGCAGCAGGAACTGCCTGAATCAATTTCTCTTCTGCGACTGGACACCGACTGGTACGCTTCCACCTGTGTCGAGCTGGAGCTGCTCTATCCCCGGCTTGTCCCCGGGGGAGTGCTGATTATTGATGATTACGGCCATTTTGAAGGTGCCCGCCGGGCGGTGGATGAGTATTTTGCCCGGCCGGATGTGGAGACTCCACTCTTTTCCAGGCTTGATTATACCGGCCGCATGGCAGTCAAAGTCTGATAGGGCAGTATACTATTAGTGCTTGACCATTCACACTTTTTTCATAACCTTGTAGTAAGTTAACGGTAATAGAGGAGAAAATTATGACCCGTGCTGAAATATTACAGAACAGTGCTGTGAGAGAACGCAGCATTTTAAGAAATGTCTATACCTGGATGACCCTCGGGCTGGCCCTTACGGGAGTTATCAGTCTGGGTATGGCTTCCAATCCCTACCTGATTATCAGCTTTGTTCAGAACCGGCTGCTTTTTTTCGGTGCAATTATCGGTGAGTTTGCACTGGTAATGTTTCTTTCCGCAAGACTCATGCGCATGAGCGCCACCGCGGCAACCCTCGGCTTTGCCGCTTATGCCGCACTTAACGGTCTTACCCTTTCGGTTATCTTTCTTGCATATACCGGGCAGAGCATCGCTCAGGCCTTTTTTGTAGCCGGCGGTACCTTTGCTGCCATGAGTTTCTGGGCTACCGTTACCCGCAGGGACCTTTCCGGTATCGGCAACTACCTGTTTATGGGGCTTATCGGAATTATCATTGCATCTCTGGCAAAGATGTTTTTCCGGTCCGATTCATTCTCGTTCATGATTTCCCTGGTTGGTGTTGTGCTGTTCCTCGGCCTTACCGCCTACGATACCCAGATGATTAAAAGCTGGAACCGCCAGATGGGCCCGAATATTGCGGAAGCAGACTATATCAAGCTTTCCATAATGGGCGCGCTGAAGCTTTATCTGGATTTTATCAACCTCTTTCTTATGGTTTTAAGGCTTTTCGGCCGCAGAAACTGATTTCAGCCGTTTTTACCTGAAACAGCAGGGCCGGTCTTCCGTTTTTTAAGCAGGGAGCACCGGCCTTTTTCTATTGACCTGAGCTACGGAGCAACCTATAGTTCTACCAGTATGGGAGAGAAGAGAAGCGGGTTTTTTAGATTTAACCGCTGGCTTGAAGGCCGTATCAGGGTCGAGTCCAGCCGCTATATGCTGCTCAGCAAAATTTTTATTGCGTTTCTTCTCTTTCTTGCACCTGTTCTGGCCTATCTGATCAGTGTCAGCTATGTTAACAGTACCTGGCATTTCCTTCTGCAGCATATTTTTCTCTTAACAACGGATATTATCTTCTTTGTATTGGTCCTCCGAGGCAGAGTGCGGCAGGCAATGGCACTGCTGGTTTATCTCGTTGTTCCCCTTATGCAGGTCGGGTACTTTCTCCTGGAGTTTCTCGACCTGAATCTTATGGACGTCCCTGTTTATGAAATCGCCGCTTTGCATTGCCTTGTGGGAGTTATGCTGCTGGGTAATTTTGCTGAAAGGCAGGGTGCGTACCTGTTAAGGCTTCTAATTTTGCTGGGAGTATTTACTGTTCACAGCATAATGCACATATCAAGAGTAAAAGTACCTGTATACGTGCTTTGGGGCATCGGTGTGTATGTGGTGTGCGCATTTATTATCGCCTATTCGGTTTTTCATACCGGCAATCGTCTGCATCGAATCCTTGATGAACGTCATCAACTGGTGAATCGCCTTTCCAGCTCCCTGAATGTGCAGAAGAAATTCTTCGCTAATATTTCTCATGAGATCCGTACTCCACTGAACGGTATTATCAGCGCTGCATCACTGCTGCGGGAAACAAAATTCAATAAAAAACAGCAGCATATTCTGGAACTTCTGGAAAGCAGCTCTTTCTCCCTGAATTCCATGCTTTCCAATATTCTCATCCACAACAGACTGGAAGAGGGAAATTATCCCCGGCACCGGCAGCCTTGCGATATAGAGCAGCTTATCCGTGCCTGTGCGGCGCGAACCAATAAAAGCATGGATAAACACCGGCCGGAGGTTACCCTCGATTTAAGTGAGCTTTCCTGCAGATCAGTCCTGTCCGATTCTGCTGCCATCTCCCAGATTGTCAATAATCTGCTGGAAAACGCGGCCAAGTTCTCCTATGGCGATATTCTGCTCACTGCAGTGTCCGGGCTTGAAGGCGATGGAACTTGCACTATACGGATCAGCATCCGGGATTACGGCCCGGGTGTGCCTGAAGGTAAAGAGGAACATATTTTTGATCCCTACTACCAGGTGGATAACGGTTACAATAAAACCTACCAGGGAGCGGGGCTGGGCCTTGCCGTTGCCCGGGAGCTGAGTAACCTTCTTTCTGCAGAAATCCAGTTTGCCCGACCCGAGGGCGATGGCGCAGAGTTCAGCCTCTCTTTCAAGGCTCCGGCTGTAGAGTTCATCACCGGGAACAGTCCTCCGGAGGCTGAGAAAATCGCACATAAAGGCTTAAGTGTCTGTATTGCCGATGACAGCGGTATCAGTCGAATTCACCTGGAGTTTCTGCTGCAGGGTGAGGGGTTTTATGTGCTCGCCGCAGAAAACGGAGAGGAAGCACTGGGTCTGGTTGAACAATCCACTCCGGATCTTCTGATTCTGGATATGCAGATGCCTGTAATGGATGGATTTACCTGCGCAGAACGTATTCGAACCCATAAGAACAGCAGGATCCGCAATATCCCGATTCTGGCGGTGACAGGCTACTCTTTCGATATGGAAGAAAAGAGAATGCGTGCCCTGGGCATTGACGAGGTACTGATAAAGCCCTTTGTTGAGCAGGAATTTCTCCAGAAAGTACGCAGCCTGACCGGGGCTGAAAATTAATCTCTCCCTGGAAAGTCCGGATGATACAGGATAGATTTTTTTACTGAATCCCCTTGTACTGTAATAAGCGGCGGCAGGATACCTGCTCTGGCAACATCATTGCCGGTAAGAATAAGAACGCCGTTTATTCCGGGAATAGCAGCAATAAATTCTGCCGCAGCTGCAGCACTCTCACGGTCTCTGCTCATGTTCCCCGCCAGGGTGGCCGCAGCGTCAGCAAGGGATCCGTCAGGGGAACAGACTGTTGCAAGATCACATCCGCCGAAGGAGTCGGAATGCCCCATTTTAGAGGATGACGAGCAGATTGCCAGAGGAGTTGTTTCCGGCAGAATCCTGAACGCAGCCTTTCCTGCCAAAGCATGGTTTCCCCCGTAGATTCCAACCACTGCTTCTTCTGCAAGGTGCAGAAACAGGTCTCCCCCGTTATTTATTACCGTATCCCGGCATCCGGCGTTACGGGCAGCTTCTGCGGCCAGCATGGCCACCGTACCCGCTACAGCGGCCATGGGACCGACACCGGTAAGCCTGGAGGCTCTATGCATGCGGAGAGCCGCTTCCGGCGGCTTGCCGGGAAGGGTGTCCAACGGCACAAGGGATGATTTGAATTCCGGACAGCTTTGTATATAGCCTGCCAGCTCTTTCCGAACCTGGCGGATTTCACTGCGGACCGCATCGAGTCGGCTGGTGGCTACCTGGAAAACCGCCTCTTTATGGCGGAACTCGGCAAAGCGGCGCATCGGCGGCAATATGTCAGATTATGGAACTGCAGGCGCCGTAGGGGCAGTTGGGAATGCAGCTGAGGCACTCCACGCATTTGGCATCCTCAAAAACCATATGCCGGTCGTCTCCCTCAAAATGGAGCGCCCCGGTGGGACAATGGGGAACGCAGTTTCCGCAGGAGGTGCACAGCTCTTCATCCCAGCGGAGGCCTCTCTGGTGTTCTCTGACCTCAATGCCCAGGCTGCGGGTCCAGCTTATGCCTTTGTTAATATTCTCTTCCGATCCGGTCAGGTCCAAAATGAGATAGCCTTCCTCGTCGGGAGTCACCTTGGCCCTGAAGATATTGATCTCCAGGTCGTGATCCTTGACCAGATGATATACAATCGGCTTTTCCGTTTCACATTGAGGGAAAAAAAGCAGCAGTCTTTTTGTCATTATTATTTTCCCTCCCGGGATGGATTGAGTTTCATCGGGGAACTTGAACCCTTTGCAGGCAGGGGCATTACAGGTCTATTTATAGTGAAACCTCCGCTGCGTACCTGATCCGCCAGCAGATGGGCGACTTTTCTCGCCTTGTTGTAGGAGGATAGGCTTCCTGTTTCCACTTCTTTATCGAAGAGCCGGATACTGCCTCTGCGGAGGTCCGCATAGCTTACATGGGCAAGAACCTTACCGGTAGCCTGGGGATAGTCGCTGGAATAATCCACTACGGGGGCAAAAATTTCCTCATCTTTAACCGTACACTGTTTAAGAGCTTCCAGGCTTGTAATAGGAATGGGAATTCCCACACCCAGGGCAAGGGATACCCCGTAGCCCTTTATTGAGACTCCCCGGACAAACTCGGGGTCCATCAGTTTGAGGTCGGCGGAAAGACCGAGGGTTCCGGCTCCGTCTATGGGCACTTCGTTTTCACCTCTGTCCGAATCGGGGCTGTGCTGGGTTCCCGGGGCGTATACAATTCCGGGAGCGCCTGCCAGCCAGACCTTTGTGCCGATACCGATGGAACGGTACCATGGGTCATTCAAAAGCGGGCTGAGCTGACCGGCAGAGGAGTAGCCGATGGAACCGTAATTCGGTTTCAGGGCGCCCAGATAGGTATAGACTGTACTACCCGAGGAGTTGACCGCTGCATTGTAGTTCTGATAGCAGTTGCGGGGATTGGTCATTATGGCCTGATTCATGTCGGAAAGGCGGATTTCGGTGCTCACCTCTTTGCGGGGGTAGTCCTGAGTTCCGTACGACCGTGCATTGAGACGGACCGAATCTCCCCGGACAAGCTTTTCAATGATATGCCCTCCGCCGTAGCGGAACTCACCGGGAAATACCATGTTTTCCGGATCATTATGGGGCAGCTGGGTTGCGCCGAGAAAGAGATCCACCGCGGCGATTCCGGAATAGACCTCAACATCGTCCATCCAGGCCTGGGTAATCCGTATTTTCGGTTTTGAATGGCCTAAATTGATGAAGACCCCCGAAGAACACATGGGGCCGAAGGTTGCAGTGGTGACCACGTCAATTTCGCGGGCAGCATCCTCAAGGCCTTTTTTTTCTACGTATCCGATAACCTCTTCAGCGGTCATTACGACGGCTTTTCCGGATTCGATGCGTTTATTGATATCGTCCAGACTTTTGATCTCGTTCATCCGGTATCCCTCAACATGTTTTGTCAGGGCTCTATGGTAGGGCGAAGATTCACTTATGTCAAACCTGCTCCCCTTGAAATTTTTTCAATCCTGTATAGAATTCACAGGTAATACTACAGCAGGGGCAAAGGGCTCCGGAGGAAAAGGCATTGAAAACCAAAATGGATTTCCCGTCAATCAACAGCAAAGAACCGGAAGGACTGAAGCCCAATGGAAAACCCTACCGGGTTCTGATTGTGGATGATTCCATTTTTGTGAAAAAACAGCTGGGACAGATCCTTACCTCCGAAGGTTTTGAAGTGGTTGCAACCGCGGCCAATGGCAAAGAGGCCCTTGAGCTCTATCAGGAAAATCATCCCGGTATCGATATTGTTACCCTGGATATAACCATGCCGGTTATGGACGGTATTACCGCCCTCGAAAAGATAATTGCCTTCGATTCCGAGGCACGGATTATTATGGTCAGCGCCCTGGGAAAGCAGGATCTGGTAAAGAAGTCATTTATGTTAGGGGCCAAAAACTATATTGTTAAACCCCTGGACCGGAAAAAGGTTCTTGAACGGTTCTCCAGGGTTCTCCAGGGACTTTAGGCAGTCAGAACATGAATACATCCCAGCACGACGCCGAAGGCATCCTCTCTACCTATGCCCAGACGGCTCTTCTGGTAGTTCCCCGCATGCCGGGGCAGAAGGATGAAGAGTGTCTCAGAGAGATGGAGGAGCTGACCAGTCTTGTGGATACCATGGGGCTCGGTGTTGTCGACGGCGTAACTGCTCCGGTGAAGTCTCCAAAATCCCGCTATTTCTTCGGCACCGGTAAAGCAGCAGAAATCGCCGAACTGGCGGAAGAGCTGGAGGTGGACTGCATTATCTTTGATCAGGATCTCTCCCCCAGTCAGCAGCGTAACTGGGAGGCTCTTGCCGACCGTTGTGTAATCGATCGTCACGAAGTAATTCTCGATATTTTTGCATCCCGGGCATCCACCAGAGAAGCGGTTCTCCAGGTGGGGCTTGCGCGGATGGAGTACTCTTTGCCCCGGCTTACCCGGGCCTGGACCCACCTGAGCCGGCAGCGGGGCGGAAGCCGCGGTACCCGAGGTGAGGGTGAAACCCAGCTTGAAGTTGACCGGCGTATTGTGCTGCGCAAGATTGCCCGAATGAAAGAGGAACTCGCCCATGTCCGGCGTAACAGAAATACCATGCGCAAACAGCGTGAGGCTATTCCTGTTCCAACCGCGGCCATTGTGGGCTATACCAATGCGGGTAAATCATCCCTTTTGAAACGCCTTACCGGTGCGGATGTCCTGGTGGAGGATAAACTTTTTGCCACTCTGGATCCCACCACCAGGCGAATCAAGCTTGAAGGGGGAAATGAGCTGCTGTTGACCGATACGGTGGGCTTTATCCGCAAGCTTCCCCATGATCTTGTAGACGCCTTTAAATCCACCCTGGAAGAGACTGTGCTGGCAGACTTCCTGCTGCATATTCTGGATGCATCCAGTCCGGAACTGGCAGAACACATGCGGGTTACCCGGCAGGTACTCAAGGAGATAGGTGCCGGTGAAAAACCGGTATTAACCTGCTTCAACAAGATAGATCTGCTTCCCGAAGAGGAACAGAATGCCCTGAGCCTCCAGTATCCCGATGCTGTTATGTTTTCTGTTCACAGCGGCGCGGGCCTCGACACCCTGCCTCAGGCACTTGAAAAAATGCTGTATGCCGATAAAAGGCGGCAGCTCTTTCTTCTGCCTTCAGACCGGCACGATCTGGTTGCCCTTGCCCATCGTACGGGAAAGGTCTTCCGCGAGGATTATGAAGAGGAGGGGATCCTTCTGGATGCCATGGTTTCCGGAAAAACCGGAGGGCTCTTAAGTCCCTACCGGCGGGGAGCCGCTGATGGCAGGCTTTGATCTTCTTACCCCCGACTTTGTTCACGCCTCGGTAAGTGCCGTTTTCGATCTTTCCCTCGAAGGCTCTCTGGTGCCCTATCCCAGTTACATAAACAGGGTTTACGGCCTGAAGGATGACGACGGCAAGGAGTACGTGGTTAAATTCTACCGTCCCGGCCGATGGACCTGGGAGGCGATAGAAGAGGAGCACCAGTTTCTCGCCGACTGCCGGGAAGCAGAACTTCCGGTGATCAACCCCCTGGAGGATTCCGAGGGGGATACTCTCTTTGAGGTAAGCGCCGTAAGTTCCCGCAACGATGAACAGGATTTTCTTATGGCCCTGTTTCCCAAAAAAGGGGGCCGCAGTTTCGATGCGGAAGGTGAAGAGCAATGGTATCGTCTGGGCCGTCTCCTTGGCAGACTTCACCTCACCGCCCGCAGCCGTTCAGCACCCCACAGGCTTAACTGGAATCCAGCTGCTGTTTCCGGTCCGCAGCTAAAAGAACTGCTGCCCCTGGTTCATCCCGATACGGCATTCGATTTTGAAGAGCTCTGCAGGAATGTGCTCTCAAGGATTACCCCGCTTTTTCAGGATATTCCCGTCCATCGTATTCACGGCGACTGCCACCGGGGTAATATCCTTGAACGTCCCGATACGGGGCTTATGCTGATTGATTTTGACGATATGGTCACCGGCCCGGCGGTACAGGATCTCTGGATGCTCCTTCCGGGACGACGGGAGGATTCGGAAGAGCAGATAGGGCAGTTTACTGCGGGGTACGAGGAGTTTTCCCCTTTTCCCTGGGAGACTCTTAAGCTCATCGAACCCCTGCGATTTATGAGGATGCTCCACTTTGCCGCCTGGTGTGCCAGGCAGCGGAAGGATACCGGTTTTTCCCGCCACTTCCCCGACTGGGGATCCCGGGCCTACTGGATTCGGGAACTGGAAGATCTGCGTGATCAGGCCCTGGTCATAGGCTGAGGAGAATCTTTTTCTTTTCTCTTTTTTCTCGTCTCTTTCTCTCTTCCGGGTTGGACAGAGAAGGCTTCCCGCCGTACAATGGAATAAGTCGCTGACAGGGCAGGGGGGATTGCCGGTGAAAAAAAGTACCGTACTCTATATTCTGATTTTTCTTACAGTTTCAGCCTCTTTTTCATCCCTTCTCTCCCTTGATCTTGAAGTAAATGCCCTGGGGGAGTCCGCCTGTTTTTCCCGTTCAGAAGATGAACCAGAGCTTGAAGCTCTGGTTCAGACCGATGTCTTGCTCTCCCAGCCTCTTTTTGCCGGTATGGAGGCAGAGCTTGCTTTCTTTCTTAATTACAACATTCTCAGCACTCCCGATGAGCTTGAACAGGAGTTTTACGGTGATCTTCTCATTGCCCGCCTGAAAGGAAGTTTTGGTGCAGTCGATTATGCTGCCGGCAGAAGCAGGCTTCAGGATTTCTCCTCCCTGATACTCAACACACCGGCGGACGGTATCATACTCGGGTATAACGGAGGAGATGTTCAGCTGTCAGCTGCAGCGGGAATAACCGGGCTGCTGCTGGATTCTGCTGCCGAACTTATTCCCACCGAATCGGAAGATGACCGGGGAGAGCCTCTGTTTGCACCGAGCCGGCTTCTCTTTCTTTTCGGCCTCGATTATCCGGAACTCTTTGCAGGTTCTTTATTGCATGCCAATTTTATTGTCAACTTTGATATTCCTGAAGAGAACGATTTTACCGGGGACAACTATGATTCCTTTACCCTCGGTGCAGGTCTTGATGGGACTCTTCTGGGGAGCAATTTTTCTCTCTTCTGTTTTGTGCAGCAGGGCAATTATTACGGCCAGAGTAACCGGGATTATCTGTATACCCAGAGTATTGCGGCAGCAGCGGGCACCGAGCTTGTCTGGTCGGGTCTTATGAGCTCTTCCGATAATCTTCTGCTTAATATAACTGCTGCTTCCGGAGATTCTTCCCATCCCCTTTTCGGCGATGCCGGAGGTGGGCTCTCTTCCCAGTTTATGCCGGTAACCCGGACAGACTCCCAGGGAGTGTACGATTATGTTCTGTCGAACCTGCTGCGTATTGAAACCGCCTACGATTTTGCACCGGTGCCAGCTCTTCCCGCTTTCAGGACATCTGCGTCTGCCGCAGCGGTTTTCCGGCCTTCTGATGGTGAAGGTACCTTCGAAAAGATAACCGACAGCGATACCCCTTCGGGGTTTATGGGGTCGGAATTGATTTTCAAGTCGGAATATGCCTTTGAATCGGGTTTTACCCTGTATGCCGGCGGAGCACTTTTTATACCCCTTCAAAAATACAGAGACCTTGGTGTTTTCCCTGACTCCGGGCTTCCCTGGACTGTATCGCTGGGCTGCAGTTACTTATATAACTACTGAAAATCCTTGAAATAGGAAGTCGGTTAACCAATACTTTCTTTTATGACAGGAAAATTCCGCCAAAAACTAACCAGCCTTGTTGGAGCCGGTTCTGAGAGCGGTCTCGATTTTGATCAGCAGCGAAAGATAGTAATGATAAGTGTGCTGATACTCACGGGAAGTATCTTTGTTCTGCTTCTTGCGGGGGTAGCTTTTTTTGACGGACTCTATTTTCTTTCTATTCTTGATTTCACCATCGTTGTAATGCTTCTGGGCCACTATATTTATCTCTGGATAACACAGAATATTACCGGTACAGCGTACAGCGGCTGTGTAATTGTTCTGATATTTTTTGTAATTCTTTTTGCCACAGGAGCAGCTCACCAGCAGTCGTATGTCTGGATCTACTCATTTCCTATAATTACCCTGTTTCTGCTGGGCAGTACCGGAGGAACGGTTTTTTCCATGCTTCTTCTTGCCCTGATGACAGGAATTAACATTTTCGGCGGGTATCTTCCCTTTTATTCACCCTATCCTCCGGGCCTTGTCCTCCGGATTACCCTCAGTTATCTGCTTGTTTTTCTTTTTTCCTATATCTTCGAAAAAACCCGGGTCATTATGCATCAGCGTCTGGATAATGCCATGCAGGATCTGAATGAACGGGCCATCCGTGATGGTCTTACGGGCCTGCATAACCGCCGCTATATGGATGAGATTCTAGGCAGTGTTCTTTTTCAGCGGAAGAGAACCGGGGATCAGCTTGCTCTGCTGATGATCGATGTGGACTATTTTAAGCTCTATAACGACACCTACGGACATCTCAGGGGAGATGAAGTGCTCAACCAGTTTGCTGAAATACTGAGCGGACTTATCCGGCGTAAAAGTGATTATATTTTCCGTTACGGCGGTGAAGAGTTTGTAATGCTTCTGTCACCTACAAATACCGAAACTGCTGAATCCTTTGCTTCCGCAATAATCGAGAAAACAGAAGCAGCTGCCTTTCCCCACGAGAAGAGCCCATACGGAGTGGTAACGGTATCGGTAGGAGTAGCAATAAGTCATGCCGGTGCCCATAATGAGATTGAAACTCTCATAAGCGCAGCGGATAAAGCCCTGTACTCAGCGAAAAAGCAGGGAAGAAACCGCTATGTGGTGAACAGTTTTCTCAGTTCCTTAGAACAGTAAAATCCACAGCTCCTCCGAGAAGGTCTTCCACCTTTTTCATGGCCCTGCGGCGGCGGATTCTTTCCTTCAGGCGCTTGTTTATGCGTTCAAGTCTTCCAACTGTATCGGTCGATTCCAGATGTTCCTGTTTTTCTTCTGTGGTAAAAAGTTCTGTACCGGCAAGAAGCAGGGATGTATCCTCCGCAGTAAGGTTCAGCAGATTCTGACTCTCCACGGGAAAATCCTCCAGACTGGACAATGTGAGCATACCTTCGGCAGCCTCTTTTTTGAGGTTTGTAAGGCCGTAGGCAGGGGTGTCGCTGAAGAGTTCTACTTCAGCTTCCAGATAATCTTTGTCCTCTATAAACTTGTTGACCTTAAAGCGTTCACGGCCGGCAACAAGAATATCAAAGCGTCCATCGGGATATTCGGTAATTACCCCTTCTATGGAAGCAGTACATCCGGTTTTTGCAATGGTCTCTCCCTGATAGAGCACAATGCCGAAATCTTCCTTTTCCTCGATACAGCTGCGGATCATCCTTCTGTAACGGGGCTCAAAAATATGAAGAACAGCAGGAATCCCCGGAAGAAGTACCATCTGCAGGGGAAAGAGAGGCATACGCATTATCCGTACCATAAAACCTCCGGATAAACAAAGAGATGGGGTAAAAATACTAAAAATTTTCATCACTGTAACTATAAATGAAGGATTTTGCAGGCTGGACAAATTTTGTGTGCAATTAATAGTGCACCTTTATATGCCGCGATGTATACTGACTCTCATGAAAATTCTCCTTATCCCTGAACCGGATGGTTCAGGCGTCAGGAATATACTTCAAAAATTTTTAAGTTACTCGCGCAAAAAGCAGAACTGGCGGCTTTATTCCCGGGATCTATTAGATCCGTTGATGGCAGATGCGGTTGTGCAGATCGGTTCAATGAAGTCCGTTATCACTCTTCCCGCAGCAGGACTGCAGCTGCCGGTACACTATGATTTTTCTCCCCTCGGTCTGGCCGCCGGGAATTATTTCAAGTCCAGCGGCGCTATCTCCTTTGCCTATATAGCAGGAGCTGGCCGCCAATTTGAATCTGATCTTCTAAGGGGATTTAAGCGGGGCTTGGTGCGGGGTCATCAAAGGATCCAGGTATTTTCAGTTTTTCAGGTTCTACCATACAAAACAGTAAGGCACTTTCTTCTTTTCTGGAACACCTTCCAAAGCCCGCAGCTGTTATTGCAGCCAATGATTCTCTTGGGGTCAGAGTACTCGATTTGTGCCGGAGACAGCATGTATCAGTTCCGGATAACATTTCTGTACTTGGTATAGGGAATGATGAAGTGTGTTGTGAGATGACCCCTGTGACCTTATCATCGGTAAAAGCAGACTACGGCAGGATAGGTCTTGTCCTTGCAAATGTACTGGAGAATCTTCCCGAAAGAAATGTTCCCGATGCAATAACCGAAACAATTCCCGGAGAAATTGTTCAGCGTGAATCCAGTAGAAGCTATGCTTTTCAGGATTCACTGGTTGCGGAAATTATGAAATTAATTCAGGAAGAAGCATTACAGATGAAAAGCATCGGAGAGCTTTCTTCGAGATTTCCTGTTTCCCGCCGCAGTATGGAGATCCATTTTAAAAAGGCTACAGGCAAAACCATGTACGAAATGGTTCTGCAGAATCGAATCCGCTTTGCCTGCAGACTACTGAGAGATGAGAATACCGGAATAAAAGATATTGCAAAACAGGCTGGATTTACATCTGAACAGCGGTTTTTTGCAGCTTTCAAGCAGATTCTTGGAACAACGCCGAAGGAATACCAGAAACAGACCAGCCGGAAATATGATGAAGACATTTTTCATCATCGTCAGGAGTGACCTGTTCTTTTGTTATTTATTTCTTTTAGATTCTGTGGATTCCAGGGACCATGGATCGAACTTAACGAGAAGACTGTCTCAAAGTACAGAATCGATTAAATCTTTAAGCCGGATTTCCTGTCTGTAATACTTATCATCGGCCCGCCGGTTTCTGCTGACTCCATGGCTTCAAGAACCCGGGCTGTTTTCACTCCTTCTGTACCGGGGCAGAGGAGTTCTCCTCCCTCGGTTAAAACACTCACAAAGTTTTCTATCAGTGCCCAGTGGGTAAAGGGGAGACCCGGAACGGAAAGCTGCAGTTTTTCCTCGCCTCCCCGGGCGAGAACCAGCAGTTCTCCTCCCTTTATATCCTGCAGATAGATAATTCCGTCTTCACCTTCCACCATCATACTCTCGGGCATTCCGGTTTCCAGCCACTGCTCCTGCATGTTTATGCTCACACCGGTACTGGTAGTCATGTTGAGCAGCGGAGCCGGGGAGGGAAAGCCGTCAATGGGGCTGCCCTGGTCTCGGCGTACTTCGCTTATATCGCCCAGAATGTAGCGGATAAGGTCTATTCTGTGGGATGTAGGCATCTCTGCGTTTATGGAGGCGGCAATGGGAGGCCCGATCAGCCCGGTCTGAAGCACTGCCTTGAGCTTCTGTACCGACGGATAGCCCCGGCGGTAGAAAGCGGTTCCCAGAAGTTTTCCCCATTGAGCAGCGGCTTCTGTCATTCGCAGGCACGATGCGGAATTTCCGCCCATTGGGGTTTCCACAAGGACATGCTTCCCCGCCTTAAGGGCGGCAATTGCCTGATCTTCATGCAGCAGATGGGGCGTTGCTATATATACTGCATCTACAGATTCATCATTGATCAGGGCATCGAAACTGTCCAGGTAGCGCCCATGACCATGCCGGATAACAAACTCCTCACCTTCTTCCCTGCTCCGGCGGTGTACCAGTTCCAGGGATGAGTCGTTTACCAGGTAAAGAGGGGGGCCGGACATTCTTTCACAGATCCGGCCGGCGCCTACGACGCCCCAATGCACTGTTTCCATACTCTAAGGCTAATACTTTCCAGGGCGCTTGTCGAATGATCTTGTTAAATCCACTCTTTTTCGGCATCATTTAAGGCATGGAAAACAGGACAATTCTGCTGATAATTCTTATTGCCGCGCTGGTTTTATTCGGGTATGTAGCCCGGTTTTTCTTTGTTCCCATTGTTGTAGCCCTTACCGCAGCCAATCTATTTACTCCCCTGCATAATAAATTCCTGAAGGTCTGGAAAAACCGGCGGGCTCCGGCAGCCCTTTCTACTACGGTTCTTATCTTTGTCCTGGTGGCGGTTCCTGTTTATCTGGTAGCTCAGATGCTCGTTCTTCAGGCAATAGATGTCTACAGCGCCCTGCGGGATTACCTGCGGGATCCGGGTATAGGGGCAATAATATCATCAGTTCAGGACTGGTCGCTTCTGCAGCGGTTTGATTTCAGCAAGGTGGACTGGGCTTCCATGGCCAGCCGGGGACTCTCTCAAACTGCTTCTCTGGCAACGGATCTGGTAAACCGGACCTCCGCAGGTCTCATTTCCGCCGTGGCGGACAGTTTTATTATATTTTTCTCCATGTTCTTTTTCCTCAAAGATGGAGATCTTATGCTTGATGGTCTGAAGCAGGCCCTGCCCATGGAAGAGCGGCATGTGGAACGGGTCGCTGAAGAGTTCCGCCGTACCAGTAAAGCAGCGGTTTCTGCAACTCTCATTATCGGGATCATTCAGGGGATTCTCGGGGCGGTTACTTTTCTGATTGTTGGAATAAAAGCCTGGATTCTCTGGGGAGTGGTCATGACAGTTCTTTCGATTATTCCCCTGGTAGGCTCCTATTTTATCATGGTTCCCGCTGCACTCTGGCTATTTTCCACGGGACATGTTGTACAGGCGGTTTTTGTGCTGATAATGGCAACTGCTGTCAGCTACGGGGCGGACTATCTTCTCCGGCCCCGTCTTGTCGGGAAGGATGCAAAGCTTCACGACCTGCTGGTTTTCGTTGCCTCCCTGGGGGGACTTGCGGTGTTCGGCATTATGGGCTTTATTGTGGGCCCGGTTATTGCCAGTATTCTTGTTGCGATGCTCAATATTTTTCGGGAAGGTCTGGCTCTTCAAGAAGAGCAGTAGCCACGCCCCCGCAGGTTCCCTGATCAATAATAAACTGGTTGACGATCTCTCGTAAGCCCTGTGCCTGTCCGGCAAGCTCCTGTGAAATGGATGCTGTCTGTTCTGCTCCGGCAGTGCTGGCCTGGGTTACATCTTCAATCTGATGCAGTCCCTCTGAAATCTGTTCGATGGCGGTGGACTGCTCTTTGCTCGATGTTGCAATTCCCTGCAGTACTTCTGCGACAGAGCCGACACCTTTAAGAATCTCCTGGAGCTGGACTTCCATCTCTTCGGCGGCTTTTGTTCCCTCGGAAATATTCTGTACAGATTCTTCCACCATTTGTGTTGTCTGTTTTACCGCCTCGGCAGATCTGTTGGCCAGATTTCTGACCTCTTCAGCCACCACTGAAAATCCACGTCCGTACTTCCCTGCCCGGGCTGCTTCCACATTGGCGTTAAGTGCCAGGAGGTTAATCTGAAAAGCAATGTCATCGATAACCTTGACCACCGTGCGGATCTGATCGGATGAGGTGTTGATCCGCTTCATGGCGTCATTGAGTTCCACAATTTTTATGCTTCCCGCCCGAGCTGCATCGGCGGTCTTGCGGGAGAGACTGTCCGCTTCGAGGGATTCCTCGGCATTCTGTTTGGACTGCGCGCTGATTTCAACCAGGGTGGAGGATATCTCTTCAATCGAGCTGGCCTGCTGTGTCGTGCCCTGGGAGAGGCTTTCGCTCGCGACTGCGATCTGGTCAGCCCCCTGATTAACCTGTTCTACTGCTTCATTTACATTGCAGATTACTCCATGGAGAGCATCCTGCATTTCAATCAGAACTTCTCCCAGCCTGTCCTGTTCAGAGACCTTGTAGATTTCACCGGTAAGGTCCCGGTCGGCGATACGGCTTATGGTCTGTACCTTGGTCTGGAGGGAATCAACCATCATGTTAAAAGATCTGGAAAGGGAACCGATTTCATCTTTGGATTTGAAATGAACACTGTCCAGGTTGAAATTTCCCGCAGCTATACTGTCTGCCATGGAGGAGAGGCTCGCCAGGGGCTGGATCATCCGGTTGACTGAGATACTGATAATAATGCTGATAATAATAATCCCGGTGAAAAAGGCGAGAATAAAAGTGTACAGCAGACTGCTGTTTGCATTGCCTGTTTGAGTCTGGACTTTCGCCATAAGACCCAACTGCTGGGTAACATCAAAGGCAAGCAGAACACTGCCTACCAGGGTATTTGAGAAATCGTGCAGGGGAAATGCTGCAATTACAAAGTTTCCGTTATACTTCCAGACAAGACCGTCACTGCTTTTATCCAGAATGGCCGAATCCTGCAGAGGATCGATAACCGCAGGATTGGTAACATCGGTGCGCACATATTTGTCGTCAAGATGAGGGTATTTATCAGAATCCTGAAGGGATGTCGCGATATTAAGGAAGTCGGTCTTCATATAGACGCCGATGTGAATTTTTTCTGAGGTTCGGGCAATGGTGAAAATATCCTCAAAGGGATAGAGCATCTCAACAGAACCGAGGTGCCTGTTGGACTGGTCCACAACCGGGGCAATTCCCCTCAGGGCAAATCCTCCCCGGCCGATTTCTATGCCTTTAATCTCCTGGTGGTTTCCCTGATTTATTTGTACCACCGAGGCGCGAAAGCCTGTGAGATCATCAGAAACATCAAGCTTCTCCCCGTTTCTGGTAACCTGGTAGCCGTTCCGCCAAAGACGAATCAGGCTGCGGCTGTTGGGTAGGTGAAAATGAAGCTGGAACTGCTTTCCTCCCATGGTATTCATGTAGCCCGAGGCAAATGGAGTCAGTTCTTCCCGCAAAAGCAGCCTTGCTTCCTGACTCTGGGGTGATGCCTCATTGTTCATATCTCCCTCGGCTGCTATGGTATAGGCCCGCTGCACCACAGGAAGCCTGGTAAAAAGCGCGGCTTCCTCCAGGGCTTTCTCGGTAATGCTGTCGATACTGCTGTATATGACCTGAACATTCATGGTTATCAGATCCAGAATGGTGGAGTCTGAAAGCTGCTGAGTAATTTCTGTCTGTGTTCGGGTGTTCCCCCTGGAGAGGTAAAAAATCCCTGCAGAAGCTGTAAGTCCAAGAACAAGAAGTGCGGTAATAAGGATTGACAGTATCTTACTGCGGATTTTCATAGTTCCTCCAGACAAGGGTGAATATTTAGTATTCATTCCCAAGATATAAAAAGTATAATAGACTAAATTGCTTATCGAAAGGGAAGTTTTTACAAATATGAATCAAAATCAACAAGGACGAGTCTCCAGTGCGATTATCGGTCTCGGGCGAATAGCATCTCTTCTGGAGGATGACAGCCGCAGAGAGAAACCCGCCAGTCATGCCGGAGCCGTTTCCGCTCATCCCGAGGCATTTATTGCTGCAGGGATGGATTCCGACCCCGAAAGGCGGGATATGTTCCGGGAACGCTGGAGTGTGGATGCCGTTTTCGATGATGCTTCCGAAATGCTGAAGGCGAACCGTCCGGATATTCTGCATATCTGTACACATGCCGATTCGCATCCGGCTTATCTGAACATGGCGGTTGATTACAGGATTCCTGTTGTAATTCTGGAAAAACCGGTAAGCGACTCATTCCGGCAGGCCGGTAAAATGAAGAGAAAGCTTGTTGCTGGAACTACCAGAGTGGTGGTGAACCATGAGAGACGTTATTCCAAGGATTATCTGGCGGCACGGGAGATAATCCGGACTGAAAAATTCGGACCCCTCCGGTCCGTAACAGCTCGTCTGTATATGGGAAGAGAGCGGCCGGTGGAAGCCGTACTTCTGTATGACGGTACCCATCTCTTTGATATAATCTCATTTCTCCTGTCCGGTTCTGTTTGTAACGTAAAAAAAGCCGGAAATGATCGATCCGGCAAAACCCTCTTTGCCTCAGCTGAATGCAGGGGTATCCCGGTGTTCGCAGAGGTAGGCAGCGGACGGGATCATGTGGTTTTTGAGGTGGAACTCTCTTTTGAGACAGGAAAAATCCGCATAGGTAACGGCATCTACGAGGAATGGGAAAGCCGGGAGTCTCCCTATTACGATAAAATGCGCTCTCTCTTTAAAAATGATATCCCACCCTTTGGTGTAACCGGGTACTTCAGCGGTATGTATGCGGATGCGGTAAGTCTGGTAAAAAATCCCGAGGCGGAACCTGTATCCTCTTTTGATGACGGGCTTGAGTCATTACGTATAGTAGAAATGATCCGTAAAGCTTTTCATCTGAAATTCAGGTGAGCAAAACGGTCAATTATCCATTTCAATAAAAAAACTTAATAGAAAACTAACACTGAACTGAGAAACTGCCTTCAGATTTTCCTATACCGAGGGTAGCTTTATGCGGAACCTGTCTCTTCTTGCCCGACTCAGTATGGCATTCCTTTTTCTTATTCTTATTTTTGTTGGTGTCACAGGATTCCTGATGGTAAACAATGCCGGAAACCGGGCTGAGGCAACCATGATACAGAGTAAGGTCCTGCCGGATACCATTACGTGTATGACGATTGAAAAAGCCGTACTTACCTCCCAAAGTGCGCTTGCATCCATTGCTTCCATGACAGATGGTGCAGAGATCTCTGAAGCAATAGCTGAATCACAGGAGGTATTAAAGCCCGGGCTGGAGGGGATTGAACAGATTCTTGCCAGAAGTATGGAGAGCTCCGACCAGGTAATTGTATCTGCTGCCGGCCGGGTCAAGGAAAAAATCCGCCAGTTTGCACTGGAAGGAAAGAATATCGGCCAGCTCTATAAAGCAGGTAAATCGGAGACTGCCGGGGCTATGGAGAGTGAGTTCCGCAAGCATTCGGCGGAACTGATCGAGGATATAGACCAGCTTGTGCATATTCAGGAAAAAAGGCTTATTGATTCGGTAACCCGTCTTAAAAGTAATCTTACCCTTGTTGAGAGAGTTGCAACTGGAGCTTCCGTGCTCTCTTTAATGGTCGGACTGTTTCTTATGGCTGGCAGTTTGCGGGCACTGAGAATTCCTGTTGCTGAATTGAAGAGAGTTTCTCTATCCCTCTCCAGAGGAATCCTGACTGAACGTCCCCGCTACACACGGTCCGATGAGCTTGGCCAGGTATGCCGCCGCCTGGAAGAAGCGCTGCATAATATGGAAGAACTCGTTAAAGGTATAAAATATCATACCAGGGAACTGGGTAGAAATAAGGATTCCCTGGCCAGAAATACGGAGATTACAGAAAATGCCGTGGTGAATGTGGCCGGGACTGTCTCCAGTATGCAGGGTGCGGTGACCAGTCTGGATAAGGATATAGAAACATCGGCGGCATCGGTGGTTCAGATTGCCGGGAGTATCCGTATCTTCCATGACCTGCTTGTCTCCCTTGCGGCAGAGATTGAAGAGTCGTCGGCAACTATACATGAAACAGTCCAGAGTATCCGCAGTATTAAAGCAACTTCAGAAACACATCTGTCTGCCAGCCTGGAAATGGGACAGGCTTTGGCAGAAGGCAGTTCCAGGATTGATGCTACAGACGCCGAAGTACAGGGAGTGGCGGACAGTATCAGTGAAATAGACCGGATGCTCAAGGTTATAAATAAAATAAGTGCCCAGACTAATCTTCTCTCCATGAACGCTGCCATAGAAGCCGCCCATGCCGGTGATGCGGGCCGCGGTTTTTCTGTTGTTGCCGAGGAGATCCGTGCCCTTGCGGCGGAGTCTGCAGTCAATACTGCCAGTATCTCCCGCACCCTCAAAGATATTGTTCTTCGGGTCCGTAATGCGAAAGAGAAGAGTAACGACTCCAGAACCACCTTCGAATTACTCAAGGAGAAGGTGGAAGAGGTTGCTGATGTATTTCGTGAGATAACTCATGGAATGAGCGAGATGGGCACCGGAAGCGAAGAGGTTCTTGCTGCCCTGGGGCGGCTTGCAGATCTTTCGGTTAAGGTCAAATCCGGGTCTTACGAAATCGACGGCGGTGCTGCTGTTGTTGCAGATTCCATGAACCGTCTCAAGGATGCTTCCTCCAGAGTTCGCAGCGGCATGGTGGAAATAAGTAAGCGTACCGATGATATCAAGGAGACCATACATAAAAATGCAGAGCTCAGCGAAATTGTAGCCTCTTCGGTGGAAACTGTCACCGGTGAAGTCAGCAAGTTCTCCGTCAGCGAAGAGGGCGATTCTCACCTAACTTATACTTGATTTGACTTGAGTCTGTTCTATCCTTCTGATACCATTTTTTTATGATAAAACCATGGCCTGTGCGGGAAGAATCTCTGGCAAGCCCGGATCTGGCCCGGACTATTCTCAGGAGAATTCGCGGTGCCGCCGGTAAGGAACGTCTCGGAAGGACCCTTCTGCAGCTTGCCTGGACCGCCGGTCCGGTAACCTACCTTGCTTTGCAGGGCGGTTATTTTATCGGATACGGAAAATCTGCACCGGTTCAGGTTTTTGTCTATTTTGCAGGATACACCGCTGTTGCCGGCCTCTTTGCCCTGATTCTGCGCTTTCTCTATCACCTTACCCGGGGCGGTGAAAAGGACGACGACCTTCAGTCCCTGGAACACCTTTTCGATCTGCTGCCTGCCAGGATTACCGATGTTCGCAATATGCAGATGGAAGAGCTTGATACTCCGGGAAGAAAAGTCCTGGGTGCCAAATATATACTGGAAAATCCAGATGCCTCTCCGGGGGCAGTATCTACTGCCCTGATAGACCTTACGGGGGATAGAAAGCTGGCAGAGCTGGTACACGATATTGAGGTCTACCGCAGCGCGGGTCTTGTCCGCCGCACCCTGGACTTGTCGGAAGTTGCCAGAAAGCATCTTGAAACCCTGCGGGACTCACTGGCGGCTGTCTCTCCCGAGGCTGCCCGGTTGGCCTGGCTCAGGGCGGCCGGGGAATATCCTGCTGAAAGTCAGGGAAGAATCCGTACACGGGGATTTCTCGGCAGAATAATCAGTGCCTCCGAAAGTGACAATCTCAATCTGATGAGCCTTATAGATGCGGAAGAAATCTGCGTGCTTATTTTTGAACTTATCTGCGGCAGGCGCTTTCCGGTTATAGAAGTCCGCTATTCCGGCAACAGGGCCTTTACGGAGGCTGCTGCACAGCTTCAAAAAGCCCGCAGAGAGTACCGGGCGGCGGTATATGCCCGGAACAGCCGCATCCGTGTGCTGGCCGAAAGGCTGTATAAACTGAAAATACCTGGCGAGAAGCCGGGCAGCGGAATCCGAAAGGTGCTTGCCTCGCTTCCCCAGGTCCGGTCTGCGGTACTGCTTCAGGAGAAAATTGCCGAGAGCATATTTTCCCTTATCAGTGAGAAACATGTGCCCAATCTCCGCTCCCTGACGGAGCTTTACCGGCGGCTTATCCGGGCCGGTCAGCGGGTGGACAAAACTTATCGTGCCTTCCGCCGTTCATGGGAGGTCTATTCTGCGATTATAGAGAGCAGAGGCAATGAGAATGTAAGGATTCTCCGTCCCGGAGAAAAAGGTGCGGGTATTCAGCTTCAGCTTAAATACATTGGCCTTGAGAACAAACATGCTCTGCCTGCAGCCGGTCTCATCGAGGAGAAGCTTCATGAGTTTACCCTGGAGCATGAATACACCAATGTAAAAGTGAATGATCAGAAGGAGCTTGCGGTTGTTCTTCTTCAGATTCTCGAGAGATTTCTCCCGCTGGGAGAACCACGGATTCAGCAGGCTATTGAAGGAACCACCTCGGCGTATCTTACCGACAGAGAGCCGGTGCGGGGAAGTTCCACAGCAAAAAACAGCCCATCACTGGTACGCTTTTCTGAAGGTTCTCTACGGGCAGGAATACATGAAACCCTGAGGAACCTTGTAGAGTATGAACATCTTACTCTGCAACCCGAAGATTTTGATTACCTTGCAGAAATATTCGATGCCGACAGGGATTATCTGGGAGGGTTGATTCCCGCCGGAGAAGCGGCGGATCAGACGGTATTTAATATTCCCGAACCTGTTCCTGTACGCCCTCTGCCCGGATCGTTGCGCTGACTACTGAAAACTGCCCCCGAAGGCGGTCTGCAGAAGCTCCCGGGTGTACTCTTCTTTCGGGTTGGCAAAGATATCTGCTCCCGGTCCGGATTCTACAACCTTGCCGTTTTTCATAATTATTATATCGTGGCAGAGTGAGCGCACAACCTTCAGATCATGACTTATAAAAATATAGGTCAGGTTGTGCCGCTTCTGCAGGGTTTTCAGCAGTTCGATAACCTGAAACTGGATAGACCTGTCCAGGGACGATGTAGGTTCGTCCAGAATAATAAAGTCAGGTTTCAGCACCAGGGCTCTTGCCAGGGCGATTCTCTGGCGCTGCCCGCCGGAAAACTCATTGGGATAACGGAAGCGTGTTTCCGGATCAAGACCGACCTCTTCCATTGCGGCGATTATAAGAGCATCCCTTTCACTGCCGGAGGCAATATCATGAACCTCCAGTCCCTCTCCAATAATGGTTTCCACCGGAAGGCGCGGGCTCAAGGAGCCGTAGGGGTCCTGAAATATCATCTGCATATTGCGCCTGAAGGGACGGAACTCCTTCTCTTTCATACTCTGGAGCCTGGTGTTTCTGAAGCTGATTCCGCCTTCACTTGAAACCAGTCTCAAAACTGCCCGTCCCAGGGTGGTTTTTCCCGAACCGCTTTCCCCCACAATCCCTAAGGTTCTTCCCTTACGGACACTGATAGTGATACCATCCACGGCCTTTACATGGTCAACAGTTCGGCGGAGAAAACCCTTCTGTATGGGAAACCAGACCTTCAGATTATCTGTAGCGAGAATCTCTTCTCCTTCCGCTTCGGTTTCCGGAGGATTTCCTCCCGGTTCCGCCGCAATCAGTTCTTTACTGTAATCCGCCTCCGGGGCGGTAAAGAGTTTTTCTGTTTCGGTGCACTCAACCAAATTTCCATAGCGCATAACCGCAACCCTGTCGGAAATGCGGCGTACAATGGAGAGATCGTGGGTAATGAAGAGCACCGACATGGAGAGTTCTTTTTTCAGCTCCAGAATAAGATCGAGAATCTGGGCCTGAATGGTAACATCAAGTGCTGTAGTCGGCTCATCGGCAATAAGCAGTTCGGGATTGTTTACCATAGCCATGGCAATCATAACCCGCTGGCGCTCTCCGCCGGAAAGTTCGTGGGGAAAGGCCTTCATCCGTTTTTCAGCATCCCTCAAGCCGACCTTATTCAGCCATTCGAGAATAAGCGGCCGAGCGGCATCAAGTCCGAGGCCCCGGTGAATCAGGAGGCTCTCACCTATCTGTTTTTCTATTGTGTGAAGCGGATTAAGGGAACTCATGGGCTCCTGGAAGATCATGCCGATCTTTCCGCCGCGGATAGACCGCAGGGTTTCTTCATCTGCGGTCAGAATGTCAGTATCCCTGAAAAGAATGCGTCCTGAAGGGTAGACAACCCGCTCGTCACCGAGGAGACGCAGTATTGAGCTTGCGGTAACTGTTTTTCCGGAACCGCTTTCTCCCACCAAGGCAAGAATTTCATTGGGCTGAATGTTGAGGTTTACATTGTGAATAACCTCATTAAGTCCGCCTCCCTGTTTGAAGGCCAGGCTCAGGTTGTCGATGGTAATCAGGTCTTTACTCATGAAGCCCTCCGGGGATCAAAGGCGTCCCGTACCGCTTCACCCACAAAGACCAGCAGGGTAAGCATGCCGGCTAACACCAGGAATGCTGAAATACCCAGCCAGGGGGCCTGCAGATTGGCTTTTCCCTGGGCCAGAAGTTCGCCCAGAGAGGGGGAGCCCACGGGCAGGCCGAAACCGAGAAAATCGAGACTGGTCAGGGTTGTAATGGAGCCGCCCAGAATAAAGGGCATGAAGGTAAGGGTTGCCACCATGGCATTGGGCAGTATATGGCGGAACATTATCTTCCGGTCCGACAGACCCATGGCCCTGGCAGCATGGACATACTCAAAGTTACGGCCCCGCAGGAACTCCGCCCGCACAACCCCCACCAGACCCATCCAGCCGAAGAGCAGGGTAATGCCAAGGAGCCACCAGAAGTTAGGCTGGATTACACTTGCCAGAATTATCAGCAGAAACAGGGTAGGCATGCCGGACCACACTTCCATAAAGCGCTGTCCTAAAATATCGATCCGTCCGCCGTAATAGCCCATAAGCGCCCCTACGGTTACCCCTATGATGGTGGAACAGATTGTCAGAGTAAGACCAAACAGGACGGAAATACGAAAGCCGTAGAGCAGTCGGGCGATAACATCTCTTCCCTTGTCATCGGTGCCCAGCCAGTTTTCGCCGGTAGGAGGAGACGGTGCCGGGGAGGGCAGGTTGTAGTTGATAGTATCGTAACTGAAGCGTATAGGCGGCCAGAGAATCCAGCCCTTTTCCTCTATGAGCTCGATTACAAAGGGGTCGCGGTAGTCGGCGGCCATTTCAAACTCTCCGCCGAAGGCTGTTTCCGGGTATTCCTTCAGGACCGGGAAAAAGAGATGTCCCCGGTTGAATATCAGCAGCGGATCATCATTGGCTATCAGCTCGGAGAAGAGACTTATAAAAAACAGGGTGAGAAATATCCAGAACGAGTACCAGCCCCTTCGGTTTGCCTTGAAACGACGCAGCCTCTCTCTGGTAATCTTTCCCGGGGTAAGCCGCATTTTCAGTATGCCAAGTATTTTTTTCATCAGCCTACCTCCCGGTTTTCAAAGTCTATACGGGGATCAACCAGGGTGTAGGTAAGGTCGGAAACCAAGTTAAGAACCAGCCCGAGCAGGGTAAACATATAGAGGGTACCGAACATTACCGGGTAATCCCGCTGCATGGTGGCTTCAAATCCGAGAAGTCCCAGCCCTTCAAGTGAGAAAATCACTTCTATTAAAAGGCTGCCGGTAAAAAACATGCTGATGAAGGCTGAAGGAAAACCGGCGATGATAAGCAGCATGGCATTGCGGAAAACATGGCGTATCAGAATCTTGTTCTCCGCTACTCCCTTGGCACGGGCGGTAGTTACATACTGCTTGTTTATCTCGTCCAGAAAGGAGTTTTTGGTAAGCATGGTAAGGGTTGCGAATCCGCCGATAACCATGGCGGCGATGGGCAGGGTCAGATGCCAGAAATAGTCGGCAATTTTTCCGAACAGGGAGAGATCCTGCCAGTTGTCGGATATAAGCCCTCTTAAGGGAAATATCTTCAGGTAACTTCCCCCGGCAAAAAGGATTACCAGAAGAATGGCAAAAAGAAATACCGGAATCGCATTGCCCAGTATTACCGCAGTGGAGCTCCAGATATCGAAGCGGCTGCCGTGTTTTACTGCTTTGCGTATCCCTAAAGGAATGGATACAAGGTAGATAATCAGGGTGCTCCAGATACCCAGAGAGATGGATACCGGCATGCGGTCTGCAATAAGCCCGATTACAGAACGCCCTTTAAAGAGGCTTTCTCCGAAGTTGAAAGTGGCGTAGCGTGCAAGCATACTGAAGTAGCGGATATACAGGGGTTTATCGAAGCCGAAGCGTTTTTCTATTTCGGCGATTACTTCAGGATTCAGCCCCCGGGAGCCCCGATAGCTTCCAGCTTCCTGCTTTATTTCTTCATTGCTTGTCTCTTTTGCCCCCTGCCCGGAAATACGCTCCATAACCATATTGCTTTCGATACCGGACATTTTGGCAATTGCCTGATCAACCGGCCCTCCCGGGGCAATCTGGATAATGAAAAAATTAACCGTGATAATTGCCCAGAGGGTGGGGATGATCAGGAGCAGCCTTCGGAGTATATAGTTTGCCATCAGCGGAATTTTTCAGGCAAACTTGCGTTCTTGGCCGCATCGAACCACCATGTGTCAATGCCAAGGGCATATTTGGGACGTAATTCGGGGCGGGAGAATTTATTCCAGCTGGAAACCCTGAATTTTGCCTGGTGCCACCAGGGAATCACGTAATAATTCCAGGTCAGAACCCTGTCCAGGGCATGGGTCCACTCTTTCAATACAACTTCATCTTCCTGATTATCAACCACACCTTCAACCAGATAGTCTACAGCAGGGTCCTGGACCCCGGCACGGTTATAGGTAGAGTCAAGGTAATCGGAGTGCCACACTACCTTAAGATCAGATCCGGGTTGTGCTTGAGCGCTGTAGCCCCAGTCGATCATATCAAAATCCCGTTCCCGTGCCCGGTTAAGATACTGTGTTGGATCGATGGTGCGGATATTCATGGTAATCCCCATCTTCTCAAGGTTCTGCTGAAGGGGGATTGCCACCCGCTCATAGGATGGAGTGTAGATGATAAGTTCAAATTCCATGGGTTTGCCGGTTTCCACATTGACCAGGCGCCGTACACCGGATTGTTTCTCGCCCCCGCCGAAGAAGCCGGTTATCTTCTGCCAGAGTCCCTGCTTCTCCTCTTCCTGCTTATCTTCAAGGGCGGTATCAGGATCTGCAACTTCGCGGATTTCCCATCCAGCCTCCTTGAGAATAGCCAGGGCTTCGCGTATCTGATTTCTGATGTTACCAGTCCCGTCGGTAACAGATGGATTGTACTCTTTAGTGAAAACTTCCTGTGGTATCTGATTTTTTATCGGTTCCAGGATTTTAAGCTCGTCAGGAGAAGGCAGCCCTTTCGCTTCATATTCGGAGTTCTGAAAATAGCTGCGGGTTCTGGTGTACTGGCTGTAAAAGAGGTTCTTATTCATCCATTCAAAATCCAGGGCAAGGTTTAATGCCTGTCGGACTCTGCGGTCTTTAAATATTTCCCTCTCAATATTGAAAACAAAGCCGGGCATGCCCTGGGGGATGTCATGGGGAATCTCCTCTTTTTTTATATAGCCGGCATCGTAATTAGGTCCGGAGTGAAGGGTGAACCAGTTTTTAGCGATTGTCTCCTGGTAAAAGTCGTATTCGCCTGCTTTAAAGGCTTCCAGGGATACATTCTCATCACGGTAATAATCGTAGCGGATGTAATCAAAATTCAATTTTCCTTTGTTTACCGGAAGGTCCATGGCCCAGTAGTCTTTTATCCGTTCGTAAACGATATACTGCCCCATTTTATAATCAGAGACGGTATAGGCTCCTGACCCAAGGGGAACTTCCGTACTCGGTTCTGCAATATCATGTTCTGTCCAGTATTGAGGAGGAAATATTGTAGTACTTGCCAGGGATGACACCATTTCCTTGTCGCCTTCAGGAAGATTGAAGCGGATTTTAAGCTTGCTTAAAACCTCGGCTGTAACCCCATCGTAATATGTTCGGTATTGAGGAACTCCTTTTTCCATTAACAGGTTAAATGAAAAAGCTACATCCTCTGCAGTTATCGGCTTTCCATCCTGATGTCTGGCTTTCGGGTTTATATGAAAGATAACCCAGGTGAAATCTGCCGGATATTCAATCTTTTCCGCAATAAGTCCATACAGGACATTGATTTCATCATCCGATGGGGTCATGAGGGTGTCATAAAAGGAGTCGCTTGCTCCATCCATATCCCCTCTCAAGCCATAACGGTTAAAAGTGTCATAGGTACCTAAAGCGTGAAGCCTGAGGGTTCCGCCCTTCGGTGCATTTGGATTTACATAATCAAAATGGGTAAAATCAGGGCCATACTTCGGCTCACCATGCAGTGCAATGGCATGAGAAACGGTAACCTGTGCTGAAAGAAAAGCAGTTGTGGTAAGAAGAAGCAGAGCTGAGACAAGAATCCTGCGCATAAACCCTCCCGTATGTTAAATGGCGTTTTCTTGGCCTTTTCAACATACGGGATATAGGGCCTGTCGTCAATTGCGGGTTTGCTTGCCGGTTATCTCATCAATAAGGCGCCGTGCCTTGCTGAAGTCCGGCTTGTCATTATTGCGGGACCTGCCTGACCTGCCGCCGGAATTGCTGTTTCCCCGGTTTCGGCTCTGATCCTGATTAAAAGCAGGCTTGGAAGCGTTGTTGTTCCGGTTGCCCCGTTCTTCACGGTTTTCTCTGGGACTCCGGTCATTCCTGTTATCCCGTTCCGGCCTGGTATTTTGTCTCAGGCTGTCCTGTTTACGGCCGTCCTGTCTCCGGCCTTTGCTGCCGCTTCTTTCGTTTCTATTATTTCTATCACCCCGGTCCTGCCGGTTTTCATCGCCGAAACGGTCGCGGTTGTTGTTCTTCCGGGGACCGAACTGTCTGCGCCGCTCTTCAGCCAGGGCATTTCTCTTGCGGCCGGCAACTACATGGGGGGGAGGGCCTGCATCCTGTTCCTGTTCAAATCCCTCGATTCTTTCGACTTCAATGCCTTTTTTAAGAAGCTTTTCTATACCCCGGAGATAGCTGTTTTCATCGGCACTTACCAGTGATGATGCAAGACCGTCAGCTCCCGCCCGTCCGGTACGGCCGATGCGGTGAATATAGTCTTCGGGAATATTGGGGAGTTCGTAGTTTACAACGTGGGGAAGTTCGTCAATATCAATTCCTCTGGCGGCAATATCGGTGGCCACCAGGGTCTGTACCTTACCGGCCTTGAATTCCTTCAGTGCCTTGGTCCGGGCAGCCTGGCTTTTATTGCCGTGGATCGCCGCAGAGACGATGCCCTCTTTATAAAGCTGCTTTGCCAGCCTGTCGGCACCGTGTTTGGTGCGGGTGAACACCAGGATACGGTACCAGTTGTTCTCTTTTATCAGCTTAACCAGAAGGTCTTTTTTTGCACCTTTGGCTACAGGATGAACCTTATGGGTTATGGTGTCTGCAGCAGTATTCCGCGGGGTAACCTCGACGGATACCGGATTATGCAGAATGGACTGAGCAAGCTTTCTTATATCATCCGAATAGGTAGCGGAAAAGAGCAGGTTCTGCCTGTCCTTGGGCAGTTCCGCTTCCACTTTACGTATGTCGTGGATAAAACCCATATCAAGCATTCTGTCGGCTTCATCGAGAACAAAGGTTTCAACTTTACTCAGGTCGATATGCCCCTGACCCATATGGTCCAGCAGCCGTCCCGGGGTTGCAACGATAATATCTATACCCCGTCTGATAGCCCGGATCTGGGGGGTCATGCCGACGCCGCCGTAGATACAGGTGGAAAACATCTTAATGTTGGTGCCGTAGTCCACCACGCTCTGGTGTACCTGGGCGGCGAGCTCCCGTGTAGGAGTAAGAATAAGGGCCCTGGGTTTGCTCTTCGGGCCTCCGGCTTTGCCGAGGCGCTGCAGAATGGGCAGAACAAAGGCTGCAGTCTTGCCGGTACCTGTCTGGGCACCGCCGAGCACATCTTCGCCATGAAGAATAAGGGGGATAGCCTGAGCCTGAACCGGGGTGGGGGTCGTATAGCCTTTGTCGAGAACTGCCTTCTGCAGCTCCGGAATAAGACCGAGTTCGCTGAATGCGTTTGCCGACCCCTGACTGGAGCCGTTTTTTGAGTGAGTCATAGAATAAATCTCCGTGTGTATCCGACGTCGCGGCATGTTTTTCTTCAAAACATTTGTGCCGGTCCGGTCGCGGCGGAAGTGTTGTTTTGCCTGGTAATAACTTGAAAAGTATCAGATAAGCTACATACAAAGCGCAGCACCGACCGGGGTGCCGCTGTTTGATTGTCCTGAATCTATCATGGAAAGATTATTGTGTATAGACGGCAATAGGGATTTAACAAAAATCTTACTATTTAAGTCTTATTGACACGGGACAGTGGTCGGAGCCCATTACATCGGGATGAATTGATGATGACTCGATGGAATCCCTGAATCCGTCATTGATGCAGAGGTAATCAATTCTCCATCCGATATTCTTCTGCCGTGCCCCGGCCCTGTAGGACCACCAGCTGTAGTTATCCCCTTCCTGGTTAAACATGCGGAAGGTATCGGTAAAGCCGCCTTCGGTAAAGCTGTCCATCCATGCCCTTTCTTCCGGCAGATAGCCGGGATTCTGCTCGTTCTGCTTCGGCCGTGCCAGATCTATGGGCTTGTGGGCAATATTATAGTCCCCGACTATTACCACGTTTTCCCCGGCGGCTACCCGTTCTTTTGCAAGTTCAAAGAGGTGGCCGCAGAAGGCGAGTTTATAGTCCAGCCTGGCTCCTTCCGCCTGACTGTTGGGAAAATAGCAGTTGAAAAGGGTTAGTTCGGGGAAATTAAGAACCAGCCCCCGTCCTTCGGAGTCAAATTCATGAGCATTAAGGGTTTCCACTTTTTCCGGCTCTGTTTTCGAATAGACGCAGACGCCGCTGTAGCCTTTTTTCTCCGCACTTGCCCAGTATGCACGATAGCCTTCCGGTTTAAGTAGAGCATCGTCTAACTGATCCGGCTGAGCCTTGGTCTCCTGCAGGGCAAAAATATCTGCGGAGAGTGCAGACATCCACTCTGTGAGGCCTTTTTTCTGGGCTGCCCGTATTCCGTTTACATTCCAGGAGTAGATGCTTTTCATGTGTTTGTCCTTTTTCTGTTGATTTTGCGGTCGATTCTTTCCAGTTTAGTCAGACTGTTTTCGAGCTTTTCCCGTCTGAAAGGCCGGCCGTGTCCGGGGTAGATGGTATGAAAATCATATGAGAGCAGCTTTTTCCAGCTTTCAAGCAGCAGTGCGGTACTGTCCGCCAGGGGAGGTACCACCGATGAGGGGAAGATATTAAAGGCTCCGTCGCCGATAAATACTTCCCCCGAATCAAGTATTAGCGCAAGGGAGCCTGCGGAGTGTCCTGGAAAGGGCAATGCGGTTCCTGCGATACCCCAGCTTTCAAGCCTTAGGGAGTCTTTGATGGTGATATCCGCAGTACAGGGATCGAACTGCCGGCGGGTTCCCAGAAGTTTTCGTCCTGCGGCGGTAATGATACGTGCATAGGGGTTGAGCCCATGGGGAAAAGGGGTAGTGCCGGCTTCAAGATGGACCGATTCTTCTTCGGTGCAAAGCAGCGGCGCATTGAACTCTTCTTTGAGCCTGGCTGCACAGCCTGCGTGGTCGTAGTGGGCATGGGTAAGCACTATAAGATTGAGATTGTCCGCAACAACCCCCGCTTTGGCGAGGGATGTTTTTATGGAACGGCTGCTTCCGGGCAACCCGGTGTCCACCAGCATGGCAGTGCCTTTGCTTGAAACAAGGTAGGCACTGACATGGCCGAGTCTGATGGGCAGAATTTTCATTTTTCTCTTTTAAATCCTAGTAGTGGTGTCCCAGTACGATGAAGAGTTCGTAGTTATCGCCTCTCCAGGTACCTTCATCCATCATCTCTTTCAGGTCAAAACCGAGAGATCCCCGGAGGAAGTAACTGCGGGCAAAGAGGGGAAAGCCGATGGCTTCAATTCCGACACCCATTTTAAAGTGCTGATCCGGGTCAAAACTGATATCTTTTTCCTGAACCCAGCCGGCGTCAAAATAGACGGACCCCTGGGCCTCGACAAATTTGGGAATGGTAAAGGCACGCATTGTCAGGTCGGTGTTTATAAAACCGCCGTATTCCACCATAGTTCCCATCTTGGTATCACGGATACCCCTGATGTAAGAAGCGGCATCATCCTCAACTCCGTCAAACTCCGCAAGACCGGCAATTCTTCCGGAAACCGCCATGTTCCAGAAAAGGATTTTAAAGGGCAGGGGAGAGTAGCCGGAGAGAGACATGGTCAGATCCCTGTCCCAGTAGGCGTGCTGCAGGTTGCGGGTATTGGTATTAGCCACACTGAAATCAACACCTTTTCTGAAATTGCCAATCCAGTCTACCCGGCCGGCGGCCAGGGTCTGACCGAAACCGACTTCCAGCCCTTCTTTGGATTCCGAAATGGCGCCGTCAAACTTGTAATCTATCTCGGAGTAGAGTGACGGGGTATAGGTGAACTCTTCAAACCCGGGCAGAACAAGGCCTGTATCAAATGCTTCCGCTATTGAGAAGTTGGTGGTGAACCAGTTTTCATCAGCCGTATCTGCAGTATCGTAGTTGAAGGTTTCAGTTACCGTAAATGTGGGCAGATAATTTCCCACGGCAAAATCGATCCCCAGACCTGTATAGGTTTCCAGGTCGTGTTCGCCATCTGAGTATTCCCAGTCTGCTCCGGTATTCCAGTACCACTGGTGCTGCTTCCACTCAAAGGGTAAGGTGAATTCACCGTCTATGTTTACCGTGTTCTCGCTGTCTTTTGTTTCCCAGGCGAAATTCAGTGCGAAACGTTCCAGGGTTCCGAAGAAATTTTTATCCCGGTATTTCAAGGTAAGAGAGAAACCGTTGTTGGAGTCGTATTCGGGAATAGGGAAGACAATAATATTCCAGGTGTCTTTTGTATAGACATCGATGATTACATCGTTGGAGCCCTCTTCGATGCTGTATTCTATGGTGGAATCTTCCTTCAGCTGCCGGAGGTTCATCAACAGCTGCTGCTGCAGGGCAATGAAGGTCTCCAGCTCTTCTTTGGACGAAAAAACAGTTTCCGGCATCAGATCCTCGAGCTCTTTCATCAGAGCTCCTTCCCGGGTAATTCCGTCGATATGGTAGTTAACTTCTTTAATTCTATAGGATTCCGCTGTCAGGGGCAGGAGCGCCGCAACACTCAACAGCAGAATAATAAACAGAAACCGGCTTTTCACAAGTTTTTTCCTCCGGAACGATAATGAACGCACAATAAATGTGATTATTTTTACCATATAATCATAAAAAAGCCCAGAGAAAAGCGATCTGCACTGTTTGTTTTGTGTTTGCTCCGGTGGTTTATTATACTGAAATCTGTACTGTTTTAGTGATGAATATATGGAGGCAATGATGAAACCTGTTCGAAACCCGATTATTCTTGTAACTCTTATAATCCTTGTAACTCTGCTGTTTTCCTTCGACCTGTTTGCTGATGACTATTTCAATGAAATCAATTTCCGGAACAAAACCGGCAACAGCATTTACTATCTCTTTTTCTCACCCGGAGACAGCGAATACTGGGGTCCCGATGTTCTTGGTTCAACCCGCACCTTTGATTCAGGTGAAGAGATCGGCTACTACATCAGCTTTCCCGGCGAATCAGCAGATTTTGATTTCAAAGCAGTGGATGAGATGGGGAATGTATATGAGCTTTACAGCAACACCATGCAGGAGGGAGAAGTTGCCCGTATTGTACTCAGTCCCGATAAAATTACTGACACTGTAGATATGGAAGAGTTTGAAGAGGATCTTGTGGCTCTCTCAATTGAGAATACAACCGGATTTGAGCTTTATTACCTGTTTATTTCCCCGGCGGATTCGGATATGTACGGTATAGATTTTATGGACTATGAGACGACCCTGATGCCCTACGAAGAGGTAGAGGTTCTGCTCTTTCCTTCCGAGGGTGGAATTGCCTATGACATAATGGCCATAGATGCAGACGATGACTCCTATTCCTTTCAGCTTACCATCGATCCGGAGATTGAAGAGCAGTGGGTAGAGATTACCCTGGATGATCTGGACTAGGAAAGCTCCCCGGCGGTGACGCCGGGGAGAGATATTAATTTTGAGGTTATATTCTCTTTTTTTCCTTGTTCGTTTTGATACTGCTCAGAATAATCGATCCAAACGCAATCAGCAGAAACGCCGCAGAAATGGGCCGTGTCAGGAAGGGGAGAAACGTTCCGTCGGAAAGCATAAGTCCCCGGCGGAGGTTTTCTTCTGCAATCGGCCCCAGAATAAACCCGAGAATAATCGGAGGAAGGGGAAACCCCCGTTTTTCCAGGCTGTAACCAAGGAATCCGAAGAAAAAGAGTGACCATACATCGAAAATCCGGTTATTCAGGCCGAATGAACCTACAACGCAGAGTGCTATAATTACCGGCAAGAGGTACCGTTTGGGTATTTTCAGCAGCCGTACAAATATCCTCATGCCGAAATATTCCATACCAAGCATGGCGAAATTGGCGATTATTAGAGAAGCAAATATTGCATAAACCAGGTCCCCGGAGTTTTCAAACAAGAGCGGTCCGGGCATGATCCCATGCAGCATAAGCCCACCCAGAAGCATGGCGGTTACCGTGTCCCCGGGGATTCCCATGGTAAGCAGAGGCACAAGCGCTCCGCCAACGGATGCATTGTTGGCAGACTCGGATGCTACAATGCCGTCCATTATGCCTGTGCCGAACTTCTCCGAATGTTTGGAACTTCGTTTTGCCGTAAGATAGGCAATGATATTAGACGTTCCGCCTCCTATTCCCGGCAAAATACCGATACCGGTGCCAATCATACTGGATCGGATAAGGTTTACAATCTGTTCCCTAAACTCCTTCAGGCTGAACCCCAGTCCCTTTATGCTGTAGTTCTGGATATCCTCATCATGGACCTCTTCCACCGATTCGGCGGCCTTTAGTACTTCTGAAATGGCAAAAAGACCGATCAGGGCAGGGAGAAGACTGAAGCCGGCATCCAGTTCATAGAACCCGAAGGTAAAACGGGGATACGCATCTATGGGAGCAGTTCCAACGCAGGAGAGGATCACGCCTATGATACCACTGATAAGCCCCTTAATTGTTGATCCTGTACTTACTGAGGCAATCATGGTGAGAGAAAAGATTGCTATGGCAAAGTACTCGAAGGGTGCGAATCTCAGCGCCAGCCGTGCAAGTGGGGGGCTGATAAAAAACAGTACGAGAAAACTGAACAAGCCTCCAAGAAAAGAGAAAAACAGGCCTGTACCGAGGGCTTTTCCCGCCTGACCATTTGCGGCCATGGGGTGCCCGTCGAAGGTGGTCGCTATAGATGCAGGTGTTCCGGGTATTTTCAGAAGAATTGCCGATATCAGACCTCCTGAAACTCCTCCGATATAGATACCGATCAGCAAGGCCATTCCTTCTATGGGAGAGAAGCTGTAGGTAATGGGAAGGCTCAAGGCGACACCCATGGTGGCGGTAAGTCCCGGAATTGCCCCGAAGATAATACCCACGGCAACTCCGAGAAAAATCATTATTAGAGGTACGGGAGCAAGAATTGCAGAAAATCCTATGCCGAACATTTCAAACATTGAACTCCTCCCTATCCTAAAAGCCCTGCGGGCAGCATCAGTTCGAAGGCATACACAAAAATAAGGTAGACAATTATAGATGCCAGCACGGAGGTCAGAAGTATTTTAACCAGGGGCTTTTTCCTGTTGCCGAAGAGAATAAAAATCTGACAGAACAGATAGCCTATGGTGGACAGAATAAATCCCAGAGGTCCGAGAAGGGCGCCATAGATGACAAGCAGTCCGATGGAGAGCCATACCGAACGATTGATTATCACCTTCTCCGTCGGATTGTCATCTGTTTCTGCCAGGTTCTTCCTGTGAAGCGACTGAGCAATCAACATAATGCTTAAACCTGCAAGTATTACTGCTGCAAGCTGGGGAACAAATGCTGCCCCGATTCTTGATACAATAAACAGTTTTTTTATTGTAAAAGTTGCAAGAAACAGCAGAACCGAGAAAATAAGCAGTCCTACCCCGCTTGCCAGATCACGTTTATATGTCACCATATCCTCCTTGTTCTATTACCTTACTTGGAAGCAATAAATATGCCAAATCGATGCTATGTGTTAACTTGTTTCAGGGAAAGAGATTATGTGAATTCCACTTTTCAGTGCGATATAAATATGACGAAAGCGTTTCAATTTGTGTCACTCTGTTTCAAAGAACCTCCAGCCGCTTGATTTTTCTCCAGAGGGTGGAGCGGCTTATCCCCAGGTGTTCTGCAGCTTTGTGTTTATTAAAGGAACATTTAGCCAGGGCTGTGTAAATCTGTTCTTTCTCAAGCATATCAATCATGGAAATGCCAGGTGCAGGTATGGCTTGAAAACGCTCCATATCACGGGTCGGGATCATGCCGAGTATTTCATTAACCTCTGAATCACGGATAATACTGCTGTCTGTGAGGACAACAAGCCGTTCGCAAATATTTTTCAATTGACGGATATTCCCCGGCCAGCTGTATTGACGGAGTTGCTCGATCCCCTGAGGAGTCATTGTTACGGGAATGTTCTTAAACTTAAGCCCATATTCTTTCAGCCAGAATTCGAGAAGGGCCTGGATGTCGTCTTTTCTTTCTCTCAGGCTTGGGAGCATGAGCTTCAGAATATCCAGCCGATAATAGAGGTCTTCCCTGAAACTCTGCTCGGCGGTAAGCTGGTAAAGGTCCCGGTTGGATGCGGATATAATTCTGACATCAACCGGAATTACCCGGTCATCCCCGAGCCTGCGGATCTCTTTTTCCTGAATTGCCCTGAGCAGCCTGCCCTGCAGGGGATGAGGAATTTCTGAAATTTCATCCAGAAAGAGGGTTCCCAGATGGGCCTGCTCGAAAAGGCCGGGTTTCCCGTCTTTCGATGCTCCGGTGAAGGCACCTTTTTCATAGCCGAAGAGTTCGCTTTCCAGCAGGCTTTCCGGAAGGGCCGCGCAGTTTACGGCCACAAAAGGCCCATGCTTTCTGGGGCTGTGATTATGTATGCTCTGGGCAAAAAGTTCCTTCCCGGTTCCGGTTTCTCCAACAATGAGGATATTGGAATCTACCAGGCTGTATTTCTTTGCTTTTTCTATAATGGAATGAATTAATGTACTGCTGCCGATGATGCTTCTGAATGTGTTGTGGGCAATGTGGCCTCGCTGATAAATCTTTTTTCGGATTTTTGATTCAAGTGCCTGTATCTGTGCTATTTCCTGGACTATCAGCAATCTGCCTATGACTTCTCCACGGATAGTTATGGGAGAACTGCTGATGGTAATAGGGCTTTCATTATGTTTTATCAGTTCGTTTTTAATATTTTCAGGTTTTGAAAGAATGTTTTTAATTCCCGGATCGGTAAGAACTTCGTCTATCAATCGGCCGACAGTAAGTGCGGGGCTCAGATTGAGTATTCTGCCCGCGGCAAGGTTGAGAACCTCAATCCTGTTATCTTTATCGATGGTAATGATACCCTCTACGGCACTGTTGAATACTGCCAGGAGATTCTGGCCTTTCAGCTGTTCCTGGCGTGAGATATACGCAAGCCTTTTTGCCTGGGTTATACTGTACCAGATAGACTCTCTTTCTGAGTCCAGGGTAACCGAGTTCAGACCATATTCAGCGGCATACTCGTTGGTCAAAGTGCCGCCTACTACTGTGTCTATTCCATCTGCTTTTATCTGTTTAATACTTTCGATAATTTCATTCTGCTGCTGGATTATATACTGCCGGATTTCCCGGCCGAAAATATCTGACAGCCCGTTGGCCCCCATCACCATATTTGCAGACCCGACAATTGCAATACGTTCCGGATTATACAGGCTGATTGCCTTCTGGATACTCCTGACAACGTCACCTGCAGCCAGAGGCAGGTCAACAACAGGAATGAAATATTCCTTCCTCTGCAGTACAAGGGTAAAGAATCCGCGGGAGACAACCACATCGGCATTCAACGCCAGGTTTTCAATCTCTTCTACTTGACGTACAACCTTTACTTCCAGTTCGAAACTGTCTCTGTTGTACTCAGCCTGCTGCACGGTACTATGGTGTTCGTTGAATATCTGGCTGAATTTCCTCCCCAGACTTTCGTTGGGGCTGATAAACAGCAGCTTGATCATGATCTGATTCTATCATGGAGATATTCAGGGGACAACTTTTAGTTTCAGCAATGAGACGAATTGAAACAAAATGCTTCCTGGTGTGAATCCGGGATATTTAAACTGCTCAAAGGTATTTTGTTTTATCACAGTAATTTATTTCACCTGAAAAGATGCTCGATTAAGTATGGCACAACTATTGCATTATCCATGGATAGCGGTAAAGTTCAGCGATTTGCTGGATTCCGTAAAAAATTAGGAGGAGAATAATGAAAAAAATTCTTATTCTGGTCATGATGGTAGCACTTATTGCTGTATCCGGGCTGTTTGCCAATGGACAGCAGGATAGTGGACAGACTGCTTCAGCAGATGCAGCTGCAAATTATCCTTCAAAACCAATCCAGGTGATTGTGCCTGCAGGCGCCGGCGGCGATACTGATGGTAACAGCCGTATTCTGGCAAAATATCTGGAAAAAGAGCTGGATACATCAGTCGTTGTTGTTAACGTCGGCGGAGCTGGTGGAACTCTCGGATCCAGAAAGGTGAAGGATTCTGCTCCTGACGGATACACAGTACTTTTTTTCCATCCATCAATGCTGCTCAATAAGCTGATGGGAATGGTCGATTACACAGCCCGGGATTTTGAGAATGCAGGTCTTGCTGTTCTTGACCAGACCAATGTTTTTGTTGCCAATGCGGAAGCTCCCTTTAACAATATGAAGGATGTGCAGAAGATACTCCAGGCTAATCCAAGATCCCTGAAGTTTGCCACCGAGGCCGGAGCGTTTACCCATCTGCAGGTGCTTGCCTATTCTGATGCTGCAGATATTGAGCTGAACATTGTTGACATCGGCGGCGCCGCCAAGAAAACAGCAGCCCTGCTGGGAAAACAGATCGACATAATCGGTACTCAGTACGGCCTCGTGAAGGATTATATTGCCAAAGGTCAGTTTAAGGCTCTTGGTGTTCTTTCCGAGAATCGTAATCCTCAGTTCCCCGATGTACCTACCTTCATGGAGCAGGGATTCGATATTGCTTTCAGTAAATTTTTCTTCTACTCCTTTCCTCCGGGAACTCCTCAGGCGATCGTAACCAAGTTTACCCAGGCCCTGGAACGGGTAGTAAACAACCCCGAATATGTTAAGGAAGCTAATGGTAAACTTCTTGTAGATCCAACCTATATGCCTCCCCAGAAGGCTCTGGAATACATCAATAAGCAGGAAGATGTGTTCAACTCCTACAAAGAGATGATCCTCTCTGCTAAATAATCCTGATAAAATGTAAGTACTCCGTCTGCGGCTCTGTTCTTTTAAGCCGCAGACGGGCTTTCTCCGGTTTTCAGACACGAAAGGAGTTGAGGATGCCTGTTGAGGACAACCGCCTGGAAGAAAAACTATCCGCATATATGGATTTCTGGAATCGAAAAAGAGCTGTACGGCCCCTTGTTGGAGTAGATGTGGGCGGCTGGTTTCCCTTTCAGCGTTTTTCATCACTTTCGGGAATACCCGACGGAGGGAATATCTCCAGCTCCATGCTTGATCCGGATGAGTGTCTCAATGATTATGAGGATTTCTTTTCACGCTCTCTGGAGACTGAAGACGATCTCATCAAAGGTGTATGCCCTATCTCGGCTATTCCCTGGATGGAAGCGATTCTCGGGGCAAACCTCCGCCGAAACCGGGATAGTGTCTGGGCAGATGAACGAGGTTTGAGCTGGGAGGATATTGACCGGCTGAAAGTTGAAAAAAGCAATATCTGGCTCACAACATATCTGTCCTTTGTTCGTGAACTCTCTATTCAGGCAGGGGGGCGCTTTCCTGTTGGGCTTCCCATACTCAGAGGTGTTACCGATCTTTTCGGTATGCTCCGCGGACATACGGAGAGTCTGATGGATTGTATGGCAGAGCCTGAGCTTTCCCGGAAAGCCTGTGAGCTGTGCGCAGATGCACTCATACGGGTTGTAGGACTTCATCATGAGGCAGCCGGTGATTTTCACGGCGGTTACTATATAGAGCAGTACAACATGTGGGCCCCCGGTCCATTGGTGCGTATGCAGGAAGATTCCACTGCGGTATATTCCCCGGACCTGTACCGGGATATTGTGCTTGCATATGACAGCAAGATTGCAGATGCATATCCCTACAGCATGATGCACATTCATTCTGCTTCTCTTTTCCTTCTGGAAAGTTTTCTCGAAATTAAAAATCTGGATATTTTTCAGATCAACAAGGATATCTGCGAGATGGATCTTCCCCAGATGATGCCCTACCTGAAGCGGATTCAGGATGCAGGAAGGTTGCTCTATATCCGTGGACCTTTGACCGCAGATGATTTCAGGCTGGCCGCTAAAGAGCTTTCGCCTGACGGGCTTGTTCTGCAGACGGTAGTGCAGAAACCCGAAGAGGCAGAAGATGTAAGAAGCCTGATCAGAACTCTCTACTGATCGGTTGACAGGGCAGGGCTAACACGTAATCCTTACAGTATTATGTCTTTTGCCAAAATGCTGCTTCTTCCCTGTTTTCTGCTTGCATATTCGCCGGTATTTGCTGTCGATACTGATGTTTCTTCCGGTCCTTTGAAAGGCAAACTACTGGATGCGGTTCATCAGACTTACTACTGTTTTCCGGGGTTTTCTGCCCGGGAAGGCAACCGGGAAGGACTTGTTCTTGAAAGCCGCAGTTACTACAGCAATGAGTTTCGTGGATACACCTTTAACCCCGATTATGAAACCCTCGATGCGGACGGACGCCTGAGCGAAAGCAGGGCGGAAGAGCTTACCGCCATGGATTATGAAAGCCTGGTTCTTGAGGCAGGCATCAGCAGACAGTTCGGTGCTCATCACCGTATGGGGCTGACTTTTCGGCTGTACAGCTACTATGGCGGAGTATTCGATCCGGTCATAGAAGGATTTCACAGCTTGTTTCACCTCCCTAATGCCTCCCGGGAGTACTTCCCCCAGGGGGGGGCAACAATTTCAGTCCAAAACAGTAATGGAGTGCAGATAGAGCAGCAGGGCGCCGGAATTCTTTTGGGGGATACCGAGGTTTACGGAATCCGTACGCTTTACGAAAACCGTGATTCCGCCCTGGCTCTCGCCTGGGCTCTGGAACTGCCTACGGGCAGTAAAGGGACTCCCGCAGGAAACGGGTATATTGATACAGGTTTGCAGATTCTCTGGGAGAGGGCGCTGGGGAAAAGCTTTGTACTGCACCTGCAGCAGGGGCTTGTTATTCCCGGCGAGCTTCTGTTTTCATCCGGGGAAGCTGATCCCTATCCCATAAGTCAGAGTATGGCAGCTTTTGAGTGGAGACCAGAAGGGTTCTGGAGCTATTTTCTTCAGACAAGGATCAACTCATCTCCCCTTCGCTCTGATGCGGAATTGAACCATTCCCTGTTTACCTGGGCAGATCAGTTTGAGCTGCCCGTTACCTCTCTGCTTGTGGGAGCCAGATATATCCGGGGACCGTGGGAGTTTCAGTGTTATTTTGAAGAGGATGCCCTGACCCATGAAGGGCCGGACATCCTTGTTTCATTTTCTGCGGTGCGAAAAATCAGATAACCAGGTTGCGGTGATCGTGGTAGAGATCGTCCCGCTGACTGCGGACATCTGCTGATGCCAGGTAATCATCCAGCTTCATGCGCCGGTCGATAACGCCGCCGGGGGTAAACTCGATTATGCGGTTTGCCACGGTATCGACAAACTGGTGGTCATGACTGGTAAAAAGAAGGGCTTCTTTATAATCAATAAGGCCGTTATTAAGGGCGTTGATGGATTCCAGATCCAGGTGGTTGGTCGGTTCATCAAAGATCATGAAGTTCGCTTCGGAAAGCATCATCTTTGAGAGCATACAGCGGACCTTTTCCCCTCCCGACAGTACTTTGACAGATTTGAGGGATTCTTCTCCGGAAAAAAGCATCCGCCCCAGGAATCCCCGGACATAGGATTCTTCCGCATCCGCATCGGTATACTGACGCAGCCAATCCACAATGGGAATATCCTGGGTAAAGTATTCACTGTTATCCTTGGGGAAATAGGCGGGGGTTATGGTAACTCCAAGTTCAAAACCGCCGCTGTCCGGCTCCATTCTTCCCATTAAAATTTCAAACAAGGTGGTTTTAGCCTGATGATAGGGACCGACAAAGGCAATTTTGTCACCCTTGTCCACGGTCAGGTTGAAGCCTTTCAGAACATCTTCACCTTCCAGTGATTTTGTCAGGCTGTCTATATTGAGTATGCTTTTTCCGCTCTCCCGCTGGGGGGTAAAGCCTACCCAGGGAAACCGCCGTGAGGAAGGTTTAATATCATCTATGGTCAGCTTGTCGATCTCTTTCTTCCTGCTGGTAGCCTGACGCGCCTTGGACGCATTTGAACTAAAGCGCTGAATAAATTCCTTCAATTCAGAGATTTTGTCTTCCCTGCGTTTCTTTTCATCCCGCATCTGCTTGCGGGCAAGCTGGCTGGCCATATACCAGAAATCATAGTTACCTACAAACATGGTGATCTTGCCGTAGTCGATATCAGCGATATGGGTACAGACTTTATTAAGAAAGTGTCTATCGTGGGATACTACGATAACCGTATTTTTGAAGTTATAGAGAAACTCTTCCAGCCAAGAAATTGACTCCAGGTCGAGGTTGTTGGTGGGCTCATCCAAAAGGAGGATGTCCGGATCGCCGAATAGTGCCTGTGCAAGCAGTACCCGCACCTTGAGTACACTTTCAAGGTCTTTCATATCTTTGGTGTGCAGGTCCTCGGATATTCCAAGGCCGCTCAGGAGCTGAGCTGCTTCCGATTCAGCTTCCCATCCGCCCATTTCGGCAAATTCACCTTCCAGTTCTGATGCACGCATACCGTCTTCTTCGGTGAAGTCTTCCTTGGCATAGATGGCGTTCTTTTCTTCCATGATTTCATAGAGCTTTTTGTGCCCCATGATAACCGTATCCATTACAGGAAACTCATCGAAGGCAAACTGGTCCTGCTGAAGTACGGCGATCCGCTCGCCGGGAGAGGTGATAATGTCCCCGGAATCGGCGGAAATTTCTCCGGAAAGGATTTTCAGAAAGGTTGATTTACCTGCACCGTTGGCGCCGATTACACCGTAACAGTTTCCCGGGGTAAATTTGATATTTACGCTTTTAAAAAGAAATCGTTCGCCAAAGGCAAGGCTTATATCACTGGCACTGATCATTATATTTTCCTTGGTAAGGGGATTTAGCTTAGTAGGACTGTATAAGTACACTCCTACCCCGAGTGGCAGTAAAAGGTCAAGGGTAGATTATGACATTCTCGGTAAAATAAAACTTGACAGATTGGTCGGACCAATGTTAGAGTTTTTCTACAATATCGAAGGTAGTCATGCACCTTCTATTGTGCATTTGCGGCGCAGGGTTATTCTTCCTGGAAAACTGCCTGTAAAAAGCACTGTCCCATCCGTTCTTTAGGGGAGCGCGGCGTTGCCGTGCTCCCCCGCTTTTTATTTAAATGCCTGGTTTTTACTCTTCTTTCTTGCCTTTGCTGCTGTAGTCGGACTGAGCAAAAGAGTGGGTAAGGCGGTCAATAATAATTGCCAGGAACACAATACTGATTCCAGCCTCAAATCCTTTTCCGACCTCAATCCGGCTGATCGCCAGAAGTACTTCCATACCAAGGCCTTTTGCACCGATCATGGAGCCTATAACTACCATGGCCAGGGCCATCATTGTCGTCTGGTTTACGCCGACCATAATCGAAGGCTTTGCCAGGGGCAGCTGCACATCAAACAGAACCATCTTGGGCGTAGCGCCGAAGGCACGGGCAGCTTCAACTGCTTCGCGGTCAACAGTGCGGATTCCCACATTGGTCAGTCGGATTACCGGCGGCACCGCATAGATGATGGTTGCAATAATTGCCGGAACCTTACCAAGTCCGAAAAACATCAGGGCCGGTATAAGGTAGACAAAGGAGGGCATGGTCTGCATGCCGTCCAGTACCGGTTTCAGTATGGACTCAGCCCGGTCACTTCGTGCCATTACAATTCCCAGGGGAAGGCCGATAAGCAGCGAGAAAATAACTGCTGCAAAAACAAGGCTCAAGGTCATCATGGCGAGTTCCCAGTATCCGAAGGTCCCCACCAGAAAGAGCATTACGCCGAAGCCTATTCCGGTATACAGGTGTCCCAGCAGTTTCCAGCCTGCAAGTACTGTAAGGGGAATGAGGATGAGCCAGGGAGTAATGGTGAATATTGCTTCAAAGGCCATCATTACCTGGAGAATGACAAATCCGATTGCATCAAAAAAGCCGTCCAGATTCTTCAGAAGCCAGCTCATTATTGCGTCGATCCAGTCCGCAAGGGGAATGGAAATTACCTCAGGAAATTCAAGCATTGCTGTCCCCCTCGTCATGATTTATGCTGATAGTTTCAAAGATGGTATCGGTCTTTACTATCCCCAGAAGTTTGCCGTTTTCATCGGTAACTGGAATGGGGTAGGGGTTGGCGGTAACTATACTGAAAAGATCTTCCAGGATTGTGTCTTCCGTTACTGTCGGAACCATACGAAAAGATTCCTTGGGAATCTTGGCATCCTTGTCTTTCATATCGGCATATGGTTTAAGCTTATCCTGTGTAGCCACCCCAAGAAGGGTATGCTTTTTATCCACCACAAATGCTGCGTTACGCTTGTTTGACTGCAGCATATGAATCGCTGTGTTTGGGCCTTCCCAGTCATACAGAAGAACACTAGGTTTTTCCATGATGCTGCCTGCGGTAAGAACCTTGGCGGGAGATGCATCACGGACAAACTCCTGCACGTATTCATCTGCAGGTTCGGTGACAATCTCTTCGGGACTGCCGATCTGTACCAGCTCACCGTTACGCATAATGGCTATCCGGTCACCTAACTTCAGTGCTTCATGCAGGTCGTGGGTAACAAAAATGATTGTCTTCTTCAGTTTATCCTGCAGTTCAACCAGTTCGTCCTGCATTTGGCGCCGGATAAGGGGATCAAGACCGGAAAAGGGCTCATCCATAAGCAGAATGTCCGGCTCGTTGGCCAGAGCCCGGGCCAGGCCTACCCGCTGCTGCATACCGCCGCTTAAGGCACCGGGATAGTAATCTTCCCAGCCTTTGAGACCTACCGTTTCCAGGGTGGTCATGGCCTTAGCGTAGCGTTCTCCCTTGGGCATACCCTTTACCTTGAGCCCGTAGGCCGCGTTGTCCAGAACGGTCATATGAGGGAACAGCCCGTAGTGCTGGAAAACCATTCCATAGGTTTTCTTGCGGAATTCCAGAAGATCTTCGCCTCCCAGTTTTGCAATATCCGTTCCGTTTACAATAATAGCTCCCGAAGTGGGATCATTCAGGCGGATAAGGCTGCGGATAAGAGTCGACTTGCCACTTCCGGAAAGTCCCATGAGAATGTAAAACTCTCCCCGTTTGATATTCAGGGAGATATCCCGCATACCGACAACACAGCCGGTTTTCTTCTGAATTTCTTCCTTGGTCAAACCTCTCAGTTTCTTGCTGAGCACTCGTTTCGGGTCCCGGCCGAAAACCTTCCAGAGATTCTTTACCTCGATAATAGTGTCGCTTTTTGTATCAGCTGACAAAGAATGGGGAGCCTGCTGGCTCCCCGTATTAGATTCTTGAGACATTATAGTGTGTCCTTATTGGAATGTATGACGGTCACCGTCTTACATTGAAGCAAGAGCTTCTTTCACCTTGTCTGCAACAGCCGCATCGACCCATTCGGTCCATACGTCTTCGCGGTTTTTCAGGAACCAGACTGCTGTTTCCTGGGTGTCCCAGTCTTCAGCAGACATTTTGGCCAGGAACTCGTTGTTCTGGTCTACGGTGGTATTGTAGTTTTTCAGGAACTCCGCAACTTCGGGAGCCTCTTCAACCACCCGTTTGTTAACCAGGATGTTCACGTCCGCTTTCTCATACTCACTGCCTTTAAGGCGGATCATATCAAGCTTTCCAAGAACCGCAGTGGGGGCCCAGTAGTAACCGATCCATGGTTCCTTTTTCTCGTATGCACCAACCATGGTACCCGCAAGAGCTGCACCGGAACCTGCAATTACGAGGTTGTAGGTGTCACTGAGGTCAGCGTCATTGAAGATCTGCTCGGAAATTTCCATCTGAGACCAGCCGGCTACACCCCCGTAGATAGCTCCCATGTCGGGATCTTCGGGGTCTTTAAACAGGTGTGCATATTTGGGCAGATCCGCAACACTCTTAAGACCGGGAGCCTCGGCATCTGAACCTTCAACCAGGTAGCGGGGAATCCACCAGCCCTGGGGTCCGTCAGGATAGTTGGGACCAAGGTCGATCATATCTCCGGTGGCAATACCTTTTTCGTAAGCATCCCGGAAGTTTGAGTGCCAGGATTCCATGTCGATATCAATATCTCCCTGAATAACACCGCTGATAATGGGAAGGGTGTCTCCGGGCACATAATCAATCTCATAGCTGCCTTCAAGTCCATTTTCAATAATGAAAGCCGCGATCCGGTTGTGTACCTGAACACTGTCCCATGAAACATCACCAAAAACAAGTTTTACAGAACCGCCTTCATTCTGTCCGTTTGCACTGACTGCAAATGTGAAACTAAGCATTACCAGTGCAATGGTAAGCAAACGTAAAGTTTTACGCATTGTGTACTCCTCAAAAAAATTTGTAATGTGTATATATTTAGTAAACTAAATAAAGATTGAGCTTGAGTCAAGGCTTGTTTGTCCCATAAACTGTTTTCCCTCATGCAATACGATTGTAACTAACTACTGTGTAATGAAATAGTAACGTATTGCATTGCGGGGAAAAGATTTTCTATAGAAAGGCTATATGTTTAACTTTTGTCAGATTTTCGTAGACAAATGATATATGGCATAAAAAAGTTTAGAATACTACAAAAATAGTCTCTTTGCCGCTGTTGTATGATGTAGGTACTCCCTTTAATCTTTCTGAAGGCTGTAAAAGGGTGAAAAACGGAAGGTGGAGGGGGAAATGGACAGACAAAAAAAAGCGGCCGAAAAACGGCCGCTGAAATGTCGGGGACAATAAAAAGTAGGGGAAATGTTATTTGATGGGTGCGCCGAAAGCTACTCCAAGACTGAAGGCTCTATTCGCATCCATGGCATCCGTTACAATCGCGTCTATTGCAAACTTGTATTTTGAAAATGCCGGTATGCTGGCAAGATCAATACGAATACCGGAATTGAAAACTCCCCTGGAAGCAGCGACCGCGCCATATGCATCGCCGGAGTAGGAAAAGTTTGAGAAGTCATTAATCCAGTGAATATATCCGGAGAATATCTTGGGAAAAAGGTTAAGATCAAACCCCATGCCGAAATCAATATCGTCTGTACTTGTATCTTCTACAAAGGTTTTTCCTACTACTGCGGTTGTTTCTGCAGGCATGCCGAAGAACTCCCCGGGGTAGGTGGCTGCAAGATAAATCTGGGTGTGTGATGGGGTATCAACACCTGCAGACTGCAGCATCTGATGATTTGCACCCACTGCAACTGCAGAAGCTCCCTTGATGGGCAGCTGAATCTTTGCATGGGCGATGAGGTCCTCGTTGTCGTCTCCGGGCTGAGTGTCGTAGGCAATTCCCATTTCAAGTATTTGAAAAAGGCTCAGGCTTACCTTGGGTATGCTGACGGTTTCATCATCAATAATAGCGTGGTATCCCACATCGAAACCGATATCCGCTGATCTTTCCCAGCCGATTCGTCCTGTGGGTATACTAACCAGTCCGGTGGATCCGTTGAGGGACATTCCCTTGAGGGGTGCTGCGCTGAGGGGGAGGGTTAAAGTCAGCAGTACTGCGGCGATTGCCAGATATGATATCTTTTTCATGTTTGCTCCTGTTTTATTCTTGTCTTTCAATATACCACTGCCTGAGGATTTTGCAAATATTCTTACAGCAGAGCCCGGCATTGAGGGAGCAGCAGCCTTATGGATTTTACTGTACCGTCATAAAGGCGTATCTTTTATGTATGGCAGAGTTTATCCGCAGAATCTGGCATCAGATATTCTCAAGATCCCTGGGGACTAATTCCCTGGAGACAGGAATATTTCTGGTTCTACCGGTACTGTTTGTTGCCTGGCTTGTACTTGCTAATCGCCGGCGGATAAAGAGGGAGCAGGAGAGCATTAAGACTGCCTGGGAGCAGAAATGGCAGAGCTTTTTACAAAAATATGAGATAAGCAAGGATGAGGCTCGATTGCTGGAAAAGATGGCAGCCTATCTTGAGCATCCGGAACAGAAATACATTCTACTTGTTAACAATCATCTCTTTGATTCCTGTCTCAGGCACTATCTGAAAAACGGCGGTACAGGAGAGGAACTTGCCCGGACTATTTTGCTCAAAGCAGGGCTTGCGCCGGTGTCGGAAGAGCTGAAAGGAATAACCTTTATGCGCCGGAGTACGCCCCGTAAACGGGTCGATCTTTCCGCTGCTGTTTCCGGTACGGGAGCAGGTAGGGAAGGGAAGCAGGCAAGAATTTTTGATTTAAGCTCTACCGGTGCGTCCCTGGATAATCCTGACAAGATGTTCAGTGAGGGCAATGATCTTAAGCTGGAGTTTGCCTATGGAGAGCATACCTACTCCATTACAGCAGAAGTAATTCGCCTTACAGATAACGGAACGAAGCTTCATGTACATTTTCACCGGATGGGCTCCGCTGAAAACGGATCAGCTTAGAATCTCCTTCTCCAGTTTGTCTGCATACTCCTCCATGTCCCGTACGATAAGCTTTTTCCGGGGAGGCATATTCTTGTCCTCTTTGTAGGACTCAAGTTTTTTCCGGTATTCAGACAGCCTCATGGCGTCATCTGCAGCCGGGACAAGGATGCGTGAAGCACAGAAGCTTTTCCACTTTTTCTTTTCAGATTCAGGCAGGCTTTCGGGGTAATTGCGGGCAGTATAGCGCCAGAGCATTTCCGGAATACGGGGATCCTCCCATTTACGGGAGATTGACTGCAGTTCCGTGCTCGATGCACTGCGGATGATCTCAAACCCTTCCCGGTCGGCATCCTTGAAAAATCCCCCTGAATATATCTGCATGTCCGGATCTTTCTGTTGTTCACTGCGTTCCTGGTTAAACACCTGACGTATTTTCTGCCCTGTTTCCGGGTTTTTCCTTAAGATACGGTAATGGCTTCGGCATTCTTCCATGTTTATACCCAGTTTTAACGCAGCCGGATCATCCACTGTTTTGGCGGGTGAGATGGAAGGAGCCCGGTTTACATGGACTGCCTTCAGGTTTATCCGTTCGTCGGTCATCTGTGATGCCGGGGTAAAAACCCTGCGGCGAATCTCCTCAACTGAAAGTTCTATAAGGGGAGTCGGGTCCTGACGGAGATCAAAAGCGAGCACGCAGTTACCGTTGTTGGGATCTACCGTTAGAGGCATGACCAGGCTGGTACAGCCTTGTTTCGAGGTGAACATTCCCGATGTATGCAGGAAGGGGGTCTGTTTGTAGAGGTCGATCTGTTTCCATACCTCTTTTTTGCTGCGCAGCTTGAACAGATAGCGGAACAGCCGGGGCTGCTTTTCAAATACCAGTTTCGCCATGCCGATGGTTGCATACACATCACTCAGGGCATCGTGAGCGTGTTTATGATCTATGCCGTTGGCCGCAGCCAGTGTTTCCAGGGTAAAGTCGGGACGTCCGTCTTCGTGGTTGGCCCAGGTAATGCCTTCGGGACGCAGATCCCGTGCTGTCCGCAGCAGATCCAGGATATCCCAGCGGCTGTTGCCGTCCCGGTATTCCCGTTCGTAGGGGTCGTAAAAGTTTCGGTAGAGACTGTTGCGAATAAACTCATCATCGAAACGGATAGAATTGTACCCGCTCACGCAGGTTGCGGGACGGGAGAACTCCTGAAGGATTCTTCGTATAAATTCATTTTCCGGAAGTGAATCGGCAGGCAGATTCATAGGGGTTATGCCCGTAACCATGCAGGCCCCGGGATCGGGCAGGTAGTCAGGACTCAGGCGGCAGTACAGTACTATGGGATCGCCGACGGGTTCAAAATTGTCATCCGTCCTGAGTCCGGCAAACTGTGCTATACGGTCGTGGAAGGGGTTTTTTCCAAAGGTTTCGAGGTCATACCAGAAGATGCTTGCCATGATAAGGGAGTGTAGCATGGAGAAAAATAATAATGAAGGATATCTTTCTATTGCGCAAAACAAATTTGTTGACAGGATGATAAAACGGATATACTCTAAAGTAGGTTAAACGATTAACCTATAAATTATGGCAAAGATCAAAGATATCGCTAAAAGGTTAGGTGTCTCAACAGCTACTGTATCCTACGTGCTGAATGGTACGAAAAAGATGAACCCCGAAACAGTAAAGCGGGTATTGAAAGCTGCAAAGGATATGAATTACCAGCCTAATCAGCAAGCCCGATCTTTGGTTACTGGCACTTCAAAAATTGTTCTTATAATTATTAATGATATTATGGACCTTTTCTTTTCGACACTTGCCAATGGTGCTGAGGAAGTGTTGCGAAAGGCAGGTTATCTGGCAATCATTGGGAGTACAAATGAAGAGGCAGATAAGTTAACAGAATATCTAAATCTTTCTAGTAGTTTTAAAGCAGCTGGAATAATTATATCGCCGACAAGTTCTGTTAATTCACTGAAAAAGCAACTTAATGAGTACAATATTCCGATTGTGCAAGTAAACCGATATACCAAGATTATAGATTCTGATGTTGTCGTAACTGATAACTTTAGTGCGGTCTATTCTGCAACATTAGATTTAATTAATAAGGGCCATAAGCGTATCTGCCTCATTACTGGAAAGAAAAGCATCAGTACTTACAGTGCACGAATAGCAGGATTTAAAAAAGCTTTATCTGAGAATGGTCTGCTTAAAGCTAATGAAGATTTAATTCTCAGTCGTAGTGGGCGGGGATTTGAAATAGGTTACAAGCTTTTTCATACGGCCATGGAAAATCCATCTAAGCCGACAGTGGTCATTGGGGGAGGAAGTACCATTTCAAAAGGAATATACCGAGCCATCATTGAGAATAGTTATGCAATCCCTGAGGATATTTCTTTTATTGGCTTTGATATTTTGGGATGGTCCTACTTACTGAAAGATCCTGTAGATGAAATTGCTCAAAATATTAGGAAAATGGGAAAAATGGCAGCTGAAATCCTTATTAAGAGAATTGAAAATAAAGATGAAGAAAAAGTGTTTATTGAATTACCCGCAAGACTGATCAAAGGAAAGTCTGTAAAGGAACTATAGAACCATTAGGATAAGGAGTGCAACGTGAAAGCTTTACTAAAAACAAAAGAAGATTTTGGTGCGGAAATTCTTGATATTCCAGAACCTGTTATCGGTGATGATGAAGTTTTAATAAAACCGTATTTCGCAGCCATATGTGGGACTGATACTCATATTTACAATTGGGATGCATCCGGAGCCGGATTTGCAAAAGCTTTTAATGTTCAATTCCCATTTCTTTTTGGTCATGAGGTTTCCGGTGAAGTAATGGAAGTTGGAAAAAAGGTTAAACGATTAACCATTGGTGATAAGGTTGCTCTGGAGACTCATATCCCCTGTATGCGCTGCTACAACTGTGATAACGGTGACCTCCACAATTGTCTGAATATGAGCATTTATGGAGTCGATTACCCTGGTGCATTTGCTGAATTAATAAAAGCGCCTGAAATTGTGACATTTAAGGTCCCTGATGCTGTTCCTTATAGAACTGCTTGCTTGCTGGAGCCGGCGGGAGTCGCTATGCATGGGGTGGATGTAGCAAAAATCAATACCGGTGATAATGTCCTGGTTTGCGGTTGCGGCCCTATCGGGCTTATGGCTATGCAGATCGCCTTTCTTAACGGAGCAGGCAAGGTAATTGCTATTGATGTCAATCAGTTCAGGCTGGAGCAAGCCAGAAGACTTGGAGCAATAACTATAAATCCTTTTAAGGATGATCCTAAGGAAGCGGTAATGGAGATTTGTAAAGATGCAAGGGGAGTTGATGTTGCACTTGAGCTTACAGGAGCGGCCCCAATTTACAAATATATACACTCCCTCATCCGTCTCGAAGGAATACTTGTCTCTGTTGGGCATGTAGGAGAAAAGGTTGAGCTTGATATAACCAATAGCATAACGCTTAAGGGTATAAAGTGGTTTGGCATTTTCGGAAGAAAAATTTGGCGGAACTGGTGGCAGGTTGTGCGTTTAATGGAAAATGAAAGACTGGATATTTCTCATGTTATAACTCATGAATTTCCAATTACTCAGTTTGCGGATGCATTTAATGTAAAAGAAAATGCAGGAAAAATTATTTTTAATGATTTTTCTTTCAAATAAATCGAAAAGGAGGAAGCAGAATATTTTTAAAAAAGTATGTTTTTTCTAAGAAAAATAAGGAGAGTATTATGAAGAAACTATTTGTATTAATTATGGTTATTTTCTTTTGTGTGTCCGCTTTTTCTAATGGTTCACAAGAGAACAGTGGTTCCGAAGATTCAGTTATGATGCGTCTCGGTTTGACCGCTGCCGAGGATGTGCCTGAAACAAAAGCCGCCCGTCAATTTGGTGAATATCTTAAAGAGGTGAGCGGTGGGAAAATGAGTTGTGAAGTGCTTGCAGCGGGACAGGCTGGTGGTGAAAGAGACATTGTCGAAGGTCAGCAGCTTGGTTCACTTCAGATGTCTGTTGTAAGTGGTATTCTTCAGAACTTTGATAAGGCAATGATGATCGTAGAGTATGACTTGCTTTTTAAGAACCAGGACCATGTCCGTAAGGTATTTAGCGATGGTCCTATTTTAGAAAAAATAAATAAAAGGCTCATTGATAAAGTAGGAGTACGAATTGTTGCTGTTTTTCAGCGTACACCCAGGTTGCTTACTACTTCAGTTCCTGTGAATTCTATTGAAGATCTCAAAGGTCTTAAGATTCGTGTACCAGAAATGCCGGCACGTGTTGAACTCTGGAAGGCTCTTGGTGCGAACCCAACCCCTTTAGCTTTCCCGGAAGTTTTTACTGCTCTACAGACAAAAACAATTGATGGACAGGAGAATCCAATTGGACTTATTTATGGGTCCAAATTTTATGAAGTCGCTCCTTATTTGGCTGTAACAAATCACCTCTATGGATTTATGTTTTTAACCATAAGTGAAGATGCCTATCAGTCTTATAGTTCGGAACAGAAAGCATGGATTAATGAAGCAGCCAGTAAAGCAGCAGCTTTCAATGATAAAATTGTTGTAGATTCCGAGCAGGAATATCTCAATAAAGTTCGGCCCAATGCAACTGTAACTGAAATTGACACTACATCTTGGCGTGAAAAGACTAAAGATGTTTATAAAAAGTTTCTTGATGTAGAAGGATTTGAAGAACTTTATATGGACATCGTGAAGGCTGGGGAAGGACTTTAAGTCCCGAGACATACTGAGAGGGTAGATGTTTCTACTCTCTCAGCATTCAACTATTTTGGGAGAAAAAATGAACCTCAAACCTTTATTTGATGCAATTGAAAAAATCTGCACCTTCATACTAATGATTACCTTGGGGGGCATGTGTATATTTATCGCTGCACAGGTAGTCTTCCGATTTGTGATAAACAAGCCACTTTCCTGGACTGAAGAAGCTGCAAGACACTTAATGATCTGGTCAGCTTTTATTGGATCCGCTATTGCCTATCGTCGTAAGGCCCATCTTGGGATAGAAATATTTTCACATTATCTGCTACAGCGATCTGCTGCAATGTTCAAAGTTTTAAAGCTAACTATTAGTACTCTTACAATTATTCTTTCACTGTTGATAATTCACTTTGGTATTCAGATTGTTTTCAAGACAATGAAACAGCTTTCCAGTGCATTGAGTATTCCAATGGGTTTTATTTATGCAGCTATTCCTGTTGGATTCTTTTTTATTTTAATTTTTACGATAGAGAATGTAATTAGTGAATTAAAAGCTGACTCCGATGAAAAGAACAGCTTGTTGAGCTCCGGAGGTACATCAGAATGATATTGGCGTTTGTTATAGTTTTTGGTCTACTTTTCTTGGGGTTACCTATTGCGTTTGTTCTGGCTTATGCCGGTTTCTATCTCATGAATTTTCAGTCGACAATACCCCTTACAGCACTTATCCAGAGAATGTTTGCCGGTGTGGATTCTTTTCCTTTAATGGCAATACCGTTTTTTATTCTTGCTGGTAGTTTAATGAACACTGGTGGGTTAACTCAGAAACTACTGGATTTTTCAAATATTTTAGTCGGGTTTATGCGTGGAGGCCTTGCCTCTGTTTCAATTGTGGCAAGTATGGTTTTTGCTGGAATTTCTGGTTCTTCTGTTGCTGATGCCTCTGGCATAGGCTCAATACTTATTCCCGCGATGAAAAAGCAAGGATATAGCAGTGAATATTCTGCAGCGATAAACGCAACCTCTTCTACTATTGGAATAATAATACCGCCTAGTATCCCAATGGTATTGCTTGGAGCTACTGCTTCGATATCTATTCGAGATCTTTTTCTTGGAGGGGCTTTTCCAGGTCTACTTGTGGGACTTTCGATGCTTGGTGTGTCATTGATAATTGCTTATCATCGGGAATATCCTAAATCTGAAGAAAGTTATACTGTAAAAGAAGCTTTGCTGACAATATTAAATTGCATACCAGCAGTTATTATGCCGGTGCTTATTATAGGTGGTATTATTTTTGGTGTATTTACGCCTACTGAGGCCGCTGTTATTGCTGTTGCCTATTCTTTTATATTTGGTGTTTTTTTCTATAAAGAAATAAAATTTAAACACCTAAAAAATATCTTTATTGAAACAGGTATACAAACATCAATTGTCTTGCTGATTATTTCAACGGCTTCAATCATTTCGTATTTTCTTTCATATAATTTCATACCTCAAGCTATTGCAGCATGGAGTGTCGATGTTCTTAAGCACCAAACTGTAATATTACTGTTTATTTCTGGTATAGGTCTGTTGGTAGGAATGTTTATTGATGTGACACCTGCATTAATACTTCTTGGATCAGTCTTTACGCCGATGGTTGTTAGTATCGGGATCGATCCTGTTCATTACGGACTTGTTCTGATAACTTCTCTGGCAGTAGGTTTATATACACCTCCAGTAGGTACAACACTTATTATTTCCAGTTATATTGCTGAAACAAAAGTACATACAGCTTTTACGGCATGTATCCCCTTTCTGATTTGCGAACTTTTTGTATTGCTTTTAGAAATTGTTTTTCCGCCACTTACTACATTCTTACCTAATTTACTTTTTCATTGATCCAGATTAAGGAGGAAATAATGAAGATTGAAGAATCTCAATTAGAACTATTAAGAGCAAAAGCGGTTGAAATACGTAGAAGCTGTATTACAGCCGGTTATGAATCCGGTCCTGAAAGAAAAATTCATATAGGACCTGCTCTGTCTTATGCAGATATCGCGGTAGCTTTATATTACCAGTGTATAAAGGTCGATCCTTCAAATCCTCAGTGGCTAGATCGTGATCGTGTTATCGTTTCTAAAGGTCATGGCATTTTGTCTGTATATGCTATTCTTGCGGATTTAGGATTCTTTTCTGGTAGCTACCTTTCAAAAATTAGACATATTGGCAGTATTCTACAGGGGCATCCGGATATGAAAAAAACGCCGGGAATTGATATGACTGCCGGCTCGCTTGGTAATGGGCTTGGTGCGGGAGTAGGTATGGCCATCTCAGCTAAGAAGGATCAACGAGATTCCCAAGTGTATGTAGTCATTGGTGACGGAGAATTAAATGAAGGAATAATCTGGGAGTCGGCTGCCTGTGCATCAAAGTATAAACTAGATAATTTGGTTGCAATAATTGACAATAATAGTTTGCAGAGTTCTGGCAGCTGTGATGATATTTTACCCTGTGAATCAATAGGTAGTCGTTTTGGTGCATTTGGATTTGATGTCGTAGAGATAGATGGACATGACATGGCGGAGATAGTTTCAACAGTTGAAGCGGTTAAGCAGGATAAGAATGAGAGACCAAAGGCGATTATTGCACATACCATTAAAGGCAAAGGTGTTAGTTTTATGGAGGGCGATAATTCCTGGCATCAGCGTTCCATCACAAAAGAGGAACATGATAGCGCCTTGAAAATGTTAGGAGCATAGGATGATTGAAAATCAAGAAATGAGAAACACAAGAGAAGCCTTTGGAGAAGAGCTTTTACAACTTGCACGAGATGGATTTAATGTTTATGGAATTGGTGCAGATACATCCAAATCTATGGGGATAAGTGCCTTATATGCTGATTATCCGGAAAGAGCGCTGGATGTAGGGATTGCGGAACAAAACATGATAATGACAGCTGCAGGTATGGCAAGTGATGGCAAGATTGTTTTTGCTGCTTCTTACTCTGCGTTTACATCTATGAGAAGTTTGGAGCAGTTGAGAAGTTTTGTGGCATACCCAAACCTTAATGTTAAGGTGGTAGCAGGACTGGGTGGATTTTCTGCAGGAATAGAGGGCGTTACTCATACCGCGCTTGAAGATTTGGGTATTATTCGATCTATTCCAAATGTATGTCTGTTGAATCCAGCTGATGCAATTGCAACCAGGAAAGCGGTACGAGCAGCGGCCTTACATGATGGTCCGGCTTATATACGTATCGGACGTGATTCTACGCCGGTAATTTTTGATGAAGAAACGTACGAATTTGAGATAGGAAAATCCAATATTATTCATGAATTTGGATATGATGCAGTTATTTTTGCAACTGGTTTTCCTGTGTATGAATCTATTGTCGCCTGTGAGGAATTACAAAAAGAAGGTATTAATACTACTTTGGTCGATGTGCCTTCGCTTAATCCATTTGACACAGATATGGTAGTTGATCTGGCAAAAAAGACAAAGTTTCTGGTAAGTGTTGAAGAACATTATTATAACGGTGGATTAGGGTCCGCGATTGCTGAGGTTACCGCAACTACTTATCCGATAAAGTTGAAAAGAGTAGCAGTAGAGAGTAAATATACACAATCAGGCTTGCCTGAGGAGCTTAAGCAAACTTATGGTATTACTGTCGAGGCTATTATCAAAGCTGTAAAAGAAAGCCTGTAAATTTTTTGCCGATAGGTGAAACGTTTAACTATCAGTGCTCCATGTTTTTAGAGCTTGTAAAAAAATGCAAGCCTCCTCATACGGTATAGCTGGAGTCTGGTTGATTTACAACCAGACTCCAGTGATGCCACCTTGCTACTCTATCCAAAAATAAATTGTGCAAACATAAAAAAGCCCGGGCCGCAGCCCGGGTCAAAAGTGAGTATAAACAATACTATCCGATTGCGTCGTGACCCCGTTCCCGGGTTCTTATGCGAACACACTCTTCCAGAGTTGTGACGAAGATCTTTCCGTCGCCGATTTCTCCGGTATAGGCACCGTTACAGATAGCGTCGATGGTAGTTTCCACGAAATCTTCGTTAACCGCGATGTCCAGCCGGATTTTCTTCAGCAGATTGATTTCAGTTATGGCTCCGCGGAATGTTTCTGTGTAGCCCCTCTGCTGGCCGCATCCCTGAACTGAGGTTACTGTCATCTTATGAACCCCTGCCTCAAAGAGTGCTTTCTTTACGTCTTCAAGTTTCTGGGGTTTGATCATTGCTGTTACTAATTTCATCTATCTGCCTCCCTACTCGATGATCTGGAAACCATTGTAGGATTCCACACCGTGTTCTCCGATGTCGAGTCCCCGGCTCTCTTCAACTTCACTGACCCGAAGTCCGATGGTTTTCTTGATTACAAAGAACACCAGACCCATAGCGGTGAAAGAGAAGGCGGCAATGGATACTGCGCCGAGAAGCTGTATGCCTAACTGGGAAAAGCCGCCGCCGAAAAGGAGTCCTTCGCCGGCAAGACCAAGTGCCTCACGGCCGAAAAGACCAACAGCGATTACTCCCCAGATACCGTTAACGCCATGAACGGGAAATGCACCAACCGGGTCATCAATCTTCAGATCGTCAAGGGTGAAGGTTGCAAAGACAACCAGAACGCCGCCGATACCACCGATGATAATCGCGGAAACCGGAGAAACGAATGCACAGGGTGCTGTGATGGCTACCAGACCTGCAAGCGCACCGTTCATGATCATGGAGAGGTCGGGTTTGCCGACTCTGATCCAAACGGTGACCATGGCTGCGATAGCACCGGTTGCTGCTGCGAGGTTGGTATTGATGGCAACCAGGGAGATGGCGGTTCCATCGCCTACACCGAGGGTTGAACCGGGGTTGAATCCGAACCAGCCGAACCAGAGAATAAATACACCCAGGGCGGCTATGGGAATGTTGTGACTTCCCAGAACGTTTGCCTCACCGTCTGCCCGGTATTTACCGATTCTGGGCTTAAGCATCATGGTTCCTACCAGGGCAGCAACACCTCCGGTGGTATGAACTACACCTGAACCGGCAAAGTCTGCAAAGTTCATGGAGGCAAGCCAGCCTCCGCCCCATACCCAGTGGCCGATAATGGGGTATACAACTGCGCTGATAATAAACGAGTAGATAAGATACGCGGGGAACTTCATCCGTTCCGCCATACCGCCGGCTACGATGGTTGCGGCGGCGCCGGTAAATGCCGCCTGAAAGAGCCAGAAGGCATAAAGAGGCACGTCTGCGCCGCTTTCTGCACCAACCATAAAGAAACCGGTCATTCCGAGAAATCCGTTACCATCGCCGAACATCAGCCCGTATCCAACAAGGAAGAAGGCAATGGACGCCATGCAGAAGTCCAGGAAGTTTTTGGTAAGGATGTTTGCTGTATTTTTTGCCCGGATAAATCCGGCTTCAACCATGCCGAATCCGGCCTGCATAAAGAACACGAGAAATGCTGCCAGCAGTACCCATACGGTATCCAGTCCTACCCGGATTGTTTCCCAGTCTTCAGCGGACTGGGCGTAGAGGGATCCCCCTGCTGTTACAGCCATAAGAAGCAGGACTACGAGGGCTTTCATCCTGCCGTTGCTTGAGTTTTTAATCACTATTTCCTCCAGAGTTGTGATGCTAAAAATCAAGCAATATTCATGCCATTATGTACATAAATGAAACAGTCATAAGAAGAGACTCTATAATTCTTTTATTGGTAATAAATTATCGACGTTTACCAAAATGTAATAATTATTGCTTTAGTTACATTTATGGTAAGTATGTGTATTGAGGTGACCAAAATGTAGGAAAAAATTACTTATGCGCACCCTCGTGTAGGAGTTTTATCTCCAGTATACGTTTTGAGAGGGTATTTACCGGACAGACCGCGCACCATGTTCTTGGCCGGTACAGCAGGGCGAGGGCAATGCCTGCAATAAGGGAGCTGGTCATGATGGAATAGATTCTGTAGGAGAGATGGAGCAGCACAGGCGGCAGAACCGGGCTGCTTAACAGCTGGGGAATATGAAAAGGAAGTTCAAATACAATGAACAGGCGAATCCTGTCTATGGGAGCCATGGACCCTGCTGCAACCATAACGGATGAGACAAGTATAAACATCAGGTTCAGGCAAAAATAATTCAGCACCATACCCCGAATCTTTGCGCCTTTTTCTTTTTTCAGCATTTCCGGTACCGAGGGAAGTGTTTTGCGGATGCGGATAGAGGAGAGCAGCTGAGCCCTCGGACAATAGGAGCAACACCAGCTTAAGCGATTGTGGCGGTAGAGCAGAATAAAGGGAAAAGCCATACAGACGAGGCCCGCAAGAGCGAGACCGATATGGATAAAAGGAAGTAGAAAATAGACAAAGGTAATAAGGGCAAGAAATCTTTTGCTCTGCTTAAGCTTCATGGTGCCTCCGGCATTCTATATATAGATATAAATATATATAGCGTCAAGGGCGGAGATTCCCTAAGCTGCAGGATTTTTACTGTAATTTCTTAAAAAATGAATCTGATTGATGGTCGGTTTCAGGCTAGGACGGGCTTCGTGGACTCTGCTGATTGCTTTCGGCGCGGATTCTCCCAGCTTGATAAGAACCCCGGCAGCGACAACTGCGGTTCTACCGCAGCCGGTCTGGCAGTGAATAAGGATACTTTCTGAAATGAGGCGCTCGCTGAGCTGGTCCATCAGAAGATCGAAGGGTTCCATGCTGTCCGGGGTACTGAAGTTTTCAAGGGGATAATGGATCACATCCAGGCCGGCATTGCGGTAGGTTTTCAAGAGATCTATGCCCCCGTAGGTTCGATCCATTTCCGGGGTGGGCAGCAGTACTGTAACCAGACGGATATTCATGCTTCCCAGGGTAAAAATAAACTCATCAAGACGGGTCTGAAATCTGCTTGTCTGCTCTACCCCATCCAGGGGGTGGCTGGACATGTAGAGAGGGTTGCGGTCTTGTATATCCAGCTTGTCGATTCGCACCATGAATAAAGTATGCCTGTACTGGCAGTATCTTGTCAAAAGAAATATAGTGTCCATGGGCAGGTCATGATGGTACAATAGCGCAGGGAGAGATGGCATGACGGTTTTAGGTTTATTTACCTCCGCATCTGTTTTGTTATTTTTATATATCGCCTTTGTTGTCGTTCTTACCATCAGAATTCTTCTGGATAATAAAGCTCCGGAGGTCTCTATAGCCTGGCTTCTGGCCATATATTTTCTTCCCTATGCCGGTGCGGTTATGTATCTCCTGGGAGGCGTCAACTGGAAGCGTCGGAAAATTATGAAGATGCTTCCGGAGAAAACCTTTCAGGACCTTCTCGGGCCCATTCTGCGTCAGCAGGTGGACTTTCTGAAGGATGACTGGGAGAAGATCGACAATGATATGGCCAAATCTATCAACCTTGCTCTCCAGGCCGGCAAATCCATAATCACCCTGAATAATCACATAACCCCCTTTTTCGAGGGAGAGGACTTCTTTGAGGATCTATGCGCTGAGCTGGAAAATGCCCGTGATTCCATTCATATGGAGGTGTATATCTTCCGTTCCGATGATCTGGGCAGAAGGATCCGGGATATTCTGGTACGTAAAACAGCGGAAGGGGTAAAGGTCCGTCTGCTTTTCGACGGCGTCGGATGTTTCCGCAAAATGAGCAGGAAATTCAAACGGAACCTTAAAAAAGCCGGAATAGAAACCCGGTATTTTCTCGATCCCATGAATGTTCTCTCTGGCCGTCTGCTCAACTACCGGAATCACCGCAAGATTACCATTATCGACGGAAAAATCGGCTATACCGGCGGTATGAACGTTGGGATTGAGTATGTAACCGGCGGAAAGGCCTTCGACCGCTGGCAGGATACTCACATAAAGCTGGAAGGGGAATCGGTACAGCTGATGCAGGCGGTGTTTCTCTCCGACTGGTATAACTCCGGCGGCGGCATGGTGCAGGATCCCCGGTTTTTTCCCGAACATGTACAGGATAAAACGAAAATACTGCCTACCCAGATTGTCTGCAGCGGTCCCGATTCGGACTGGCACAACCTGAGGATGATGTATGCCAACCTGATCCATAATGCCAATCAGCAGATACACATCCAAAGCCCCTATTTTGTTCCGGAAGCAACTATTATAAACAGTCTTACCACAGCAGCTTTGTCGGGTGTAGAGGTTAACCTGATGATGACCGGGGTTCCCGACAAGCGGATACCCTTCTGGGTAGCCCATACCTATTTCGAGGAACTTCTTGAAGCCGGGGTTAATATCTATCTCTACGAAGCAGGTTTTTTTCATGCCAAAACCCTGGTGGCAGATGCATCCATTGCCACCATTGGAAGCTGCAATATGGACGTCCGCAGTTTTCACCTCGATTATGAGTTGAACGCTTTTTTTTACGATGAAGAAGTAGCTGCAGGACTTATCAGGCAGTTTAATGAGTTTCTGCCCATGTGCAGGAAAATTGAAGATGCGGATATTGTCCGTCTGGGCGTAGCAGGCCGACTTCGAAATTCTTTTTTCAGAATAATTGCTCCACTGCTTTAACACCCAAAATATGCTTTATATAAGAGATCCTGATGGGAGATTGTATTTGTATCACCCTTGCTTTATGATCAGGACGTTTGATACCTATTCTATATCCGGGGAGCAGATATGTCCTCTTCCAAGAAAGGATGGATGATTCCCTCCTGGACTCTTGCTGTTTTTGCCTGTCTTCTCTGGTCCAGCGCCTTTGCCGGGGTTAAGACCGGTCTTAATTATGCACCGCCCCTCTTTTTTGCGGGAATCCGGTTTCTTCTGGCCGGGATAATTCTTGTTCCCTCGGCGGTGGTTCAGGCCTCATTTATTCGCGAAACAGGCCGCAACCTCCTGTTGGTACTCAAAATATCACTGTTTCAGACCTCTCTCTATTATGCCTTCTTTTTCCTCTCCCTGAAGCTTGTACCCGGGTCCGTCGGGGCGGTTGTTAACGGCATGATGCCTCTCTGGGCGGCTCTGGCAGCTCATATAATGCTGAAAGATGATAAAATGAGTTTTCCCATGATAATAAGCCTGTGCATAGGTTTTACAGGGATTCTTCTGATAAGTCTTACCCGAAACAGCCCGTCCGGTGTATTCGGCGGTTCCGAGCTCATCGGTGTGCTGCTGATGCTGGGTGCCTCCTTTTCCGGTGTAATCGGTCATGTGCTTGTCTACCGCACCAGGGGCAGTATAAACGCCATGGTGCTTACCTCGTCCCAGTTTATTGCCGGCGGGGTAACGCTGCTCCTGCTTTCCCGTTTTATTGAGGGATCATTTGTTTTTCCTCTTCAGCCTGAATTCTGGTATACCCTTATCTATCTCGGTTTTCTGTCCGCCACGGCCTTTTCCATCTGGTATCACCTCCTTTCGGTGAGGGGGGAAAAAGTCTCGCTTATCGGGCTCTGGCAGTTTCTTATACCCGTGGGCGGTGCGGGCTTAAGCTGGCTGCTTATTCCCGGAGACACCCCTTCGTGGCCTGTTGCCGCCGGAATGGCCCTTATTGCCGGTGCAATTATTTTCTTTTTTGTTTTTCCCCGCAAGAAAGAGCAGAACAAAGAGTTGCCACCGGAATAACAGGTGGGTCCTTCTTTCTTGATCAACTCTTTTCTTTGGCATATTATCCACCTCTATGGGCGAATTCAGAAAAGATCTGCAGTACTGGAAGTTTTCCTTTTATGGTTTTTTAAAAAATCTTCAGTTTTTTGACCCTTTTCTGGTGCTCTTTTTCCGGGAAATGGGTATCAGCTTTTTTGAGATTGGTATTCTCTACTCTGTAAGGGAAATTATCACCAATGTAACGGAGATTCCCACCGGGGTTGTCGCAGATACCCTGGGCCGCCGCAGTGCCATGATCTTCTCCTTTATAAGCTATATTGGCAGTTTCCTTATCTTCTACTTCTTTCCTTCCTTTCTTTTCTATCTAACAGCCATGGTTCTGTTTGCTCTGGGTGAAAGTTTCCGTTCCGGTACTCATAAGGCCATGATCATGGAATACCTGAAGATGCATGATATGACGGATCAGAAGGTTGCATACTACGGTCATACCCGCGGCTGGTCACAGCTGGGGTCGGCGTTTTCTGCTCTTATTGCGGCCCTGCTTGTCTTTTTTTCCGGCAGCTTCCGCTCTGTTTTTCTCTGGAGTATCATTCCCTATCTGGGTGATATGCTCTTAATTATCAGCTACCCCAAAGAACTTGATTTCTCCTGCGACGAGGCCGCCTGTGATGACGATGAAAAGCGGGGATGGAAAGAAGCTAAAAAAACCATACAGAGTTTTCTTTCTCTTTTTAAAGACCCGGTAATACGGAAGGCGCTCATCAATTCCAGCCTGTTTGATGCTGTATTCAAGTCGGTAAAGGATTATGTACAGCCTGTATTGAAAGGGCTGGCTCTTACTCTTCCTCTGCTTGCCGCCTTTGAAGGTCATCAGCGGGTGGCACTTATATCAGGGGCGGTCTATTTTCTGCTCTACCTGCTGACATCCTATGCCAGCAGTCATGCATCCATTTTTCACTCTATTTTCTCATCTACCATAGCCGGGCTGAATGCCACCTACGCTGCAGGTATCTTTGCAGTGCTGGGCATCGGGATTTTTCTTGTCGCAGGAATCAATTCAGCGGCAGTTGCGGTTTTTATCTGTTTTTATCTTCTGGAGAATCTCCGCAGGCCTGCAACCCTGGGCTATCTGAGTGACAGAATTAAAGGCTCTGTAATGGCGACGGGGCTCTCCGGAGAAAGCCAGCTTAAAACCCTTATGGTAGCGGTTATCTCCCCGGTGTTCGGCTTTGGAGTTGACCGTTTCGGTCTCGGTCCTGCACTGATGGCGCTGGCTCTTCTTCCAGCTTTGCTGTTCTCCATTGTGAAACTTAAGGAAGAGTAATACTCCTTTTTCAGTGCTGCAGAAGAAGCTTCCTTTCAGGGATTATGAATAAAATCTCTGCTGTTGCCCAGAAAAAGCTGTTCAACAGTATATGCTGCAGCTCGTCCCGAATAGTCTACCTTCCATATCTCTCCGTTGTTGGGAAACGAAGAGGGGTATGACGGAAGGGTATTGTCCAGGAGACCCCGGATCAGTCGGAACACCACCGCATGGGTCACTACAAGAATGCGCTGATCCGGTTTCTTTTTTGCCATTGCCTGAAAGAACGAGGAAACCCTTTCGGCAATCATGGCATATGATTCACCGCCTCCCCGGGGTATCCAGTTCCAGCGGTTCCGGGTGTTCTTTTCGTAATCATCCATCACTTTAACTTCATCGTAACTCATCCCGGAAAATGCCCCCAGGTCCTGTTCCGCAAGCCGGATATCTTCTTTTACCGGAAGGTCTGCGTATGCCCGGCTGAAACAGTCCGCCGTCTGCCTTGCCCGCAGCAGCGGTGAAGAGATTATCTCATCCAGGCGCGTAATTGCCTTCAACTCCGATGCAATACGCCGGGCATCTTCCATTCCGGATGTGCTCAAAGGGTAGGGCAGCCGGCTTGCAAGAATCCGGCTGCGGTTTGCTTCGCTTTCCGCATGCCGGATCAGGTAGAGTATACTCATGTCTATTTAAGAGTCAGATTGAACACCCCGTCCCAGGTGTCTGAAGGAGGCTGGGTAATGTACTTGCGTGCCCGTTCAATATAGAACTGGGAAGGTCCGTCATCGGGAAAGATCTTCATAACTGAACGGAACATTTTCTGGCATTTATCCCACTCCCGCTCTTCGAAGAGTTCCAGCCCGGCATGAAAGGTATCAAGACCTTCCAGGGTATTGGCATCGACCCGGTCATGCTCTTCTATCAGCTCATAGAGCCGAACCGGTTCATTAATGCCTACAACCCGTACGCGGTCGAGCTGCCGGCTGACAAAAGTGTTCCCGGTGGCGTTCCTGGTTTGTTCACTGGTAAGAATCCAGGTGCCGTATTGCTTGTTAACCCCTTCCAGACGGGCTGCCATATTTACGGCACTTCCCATAATGGTGTAATCCATCTTCTGCAGGGTTCCCATATTGCCCACGACCATGTCGCCGGTATTGATTCCGATACGGGTCATCAACGGCCCGGGAGACATGCCTCTCTCTGTGAATTGCTGGTTCAGCTCTATCTCTATCCGTTTCATGCGAATTGCCGACAGGCATGCTTTAAGGGCATGATCCTGCATTTCTATGGGGGCCCCGAAGAAGGCGATGATAGCATCACCTTCATATTTATCGATGGTTCCCCGAAGATCGAGGATGGTATCGCTCATGGCGGTGAGGTATTCGTTGAGAAGCTTAACCAGATCTGTAGGATCAAGCTTTTCCGAAATGGTTGAAAACCCTTTTACGTCGGTGAAGATGGCGGTAAGAACCTTCTTTTCGCCTCCCAGGTTAAGACGGTCGGGGTTATCAATTATCTGCTTGATTACATCCGCGGAAAGATAACGGGAGAAGGCGGAACGGAGAAAGCTTTTTTCTCCCTCGGTTTTAATGAATTTAATACCCGAGATGGTCAGGAAGGTAAGGGTTACCATTAACAGCGGTGTAATAATAGGCAGGTACATCCCGGTAAACAGAAAGAGGGCAAGGCCGGCGGAAACCACCGCGACTATGGAGAGCAGGCCGAAAACGATAGAGTGAACCGGTGAAAGATGACGGATTACAAAAGAGAGTATAAGGGTAAGCACCAGCGCCGCAGCAAGGGACATCCACCAGGGAAGTTCATCCAGAAAATCCTGCTGTAAAATAGTGTTCGCCACCGCAGCATGGGTACCCACATTCATGTATTCTTCGGCAAAGGGGGTAACCCCGATATCGGAAGTGGATATTCCGGTCTGTCCGATGATAACAAAGGAGCCTGTTAGTTCTTCGGTCAGGTTTTTACGAATTTCTGTAAGTCTGGCTATATCCGTGGATATTTCTGCAAAAGAGTCTGTTACCTCGGTCTTTATGGCCTGATACTCCTCCCAGAGCGCAGCATCAAGATCGGGGTCCGCAAGAACCCTGTCAATTTCTGCTAAGATTGCCTCTTCTGTATCACCTTCTACAAGAGCTGCACAGGAGTCGAAAAAGACCTTGCGTACTGCAATGTATTCATTGATGGCTTCCGGGTCTTGAGGTGTGGTCCCTTCGAGCATTTCGCTTTTAAGAGCCTGGGCATAGCGATAGATATCAGGGAGAGAGGATTCGCTGTCAAAAAAGTCCAGATACCCCGCCTGGCTCATAATGTCGAGATTTCTGAAAACCTGCTTCTCGAGCTTTTCATGTACCACGATCTGATTGTAGGAGAGGTGGCGAAAGCTCTCTTCGAAGGTTTTCTTCGGCCAGTTTATGATCATCCTGCCTTCGGTATCCATGGGAATGGAAAAGTCTCCCGCATCGGTTTTTACTGAGAGCGTTCCCTTCATTGCAGTAATTTCAGGATTTCCCAGCCTGCTCAAAAGCGGGGCAAAAACCAGCTGCCCATAGTATCCCTCCCCATAGCGGGCCATAAGATCTATTCTGCGGCGGACTCCGTCATCATCAACAACCACGTTGGGAAAGCCCGCCCCTGCGGCCCTGGTAAGAACCGGCAGAATGGTAGGCTGCACCGCCGGAGCGCTTAATGATGCAGTAAAAGAAGGATCGGCGGTTACGCTTTTTAGGGGGACTGAATCTGCCACATAACTTTTAAGTTCGGGGCTGACTTTGATCAGTTCAACCTCATTGGGAAGCATGTTAACCGTCGCCCAGGCATTCCCGAAAACACCGAAAGCCCTGCCAAGGTACTCATCGTTGTTCCGGGCAACTTCCTGTACTGCATCAAAAAGTGATTCTTTGACTTCGGTGCTTATATCGGTCAGCTGAAAGATATACTCTTCGGCCTCTTCCAGGGGAATATATCCTTCAAGAAGGGCGCTGAAAAGTCCGGTAATATTTTCGTTCAGATCATTGAAGTCCGCTTCCAGGAGCCGGGGAATTTCCTGATTCAGATATTCTGAATTGACTCCCTGGGGGCTGGCGTCAACATACTCAATATCGAAAACCACCGTATCTGTATTAAATTCCTTCAGAATAAGCAGCCCGTCGGCGATTACGCTGCGGCTCCAGGGCCAGGTTCCCACCTGGGAGATAGCCAGGTCGTCGATATCCAGCAGCAGCAGGGAGGAATCCTCCTCTACAGGAGGCTTTATGTGCAGAAAAAGGTCATAAATACCCCGATCCGCGGATTGAACCCCGGGAACAAGATGAAGTGATCCTGTTAAAATGATAATCAGCAGGGGAATTAAATAATAATATCGAAATGTAAACTTTCTGCGCATCCTATCCTCCGGAAACCGGTGTATACTGTATATAATGTTGTGCTACATCGCATAAATGTAACAGCAGTCTTGCAAAAGTCAGGGAAAATACGTATTTTTTTCCCATTGCTATTTAAGGTTATTATACATGATGAGGAAAGTATGAAAAGATATGTTGTATGTTTCTTCCTTCTTTCACTGTTTCTTCCTCTCTTCGCCCAGTCCAATGACGTAATCGACTCAGTACTCTCGGAAAAATCTTTGAGTGCCGGATCCGCTGCGTATATACTGCTCAGTATCGATCAGTCTGGGGACTTGGGTAAAGATGATGCATTTGAAGCTCTCCGTGGCAAGTTTGATCTTGCGAAATACGGTGTCGACTCTGTTTCGGATGAAGTGAGTCTGGGGCTGTTCGCCTATCTGCTGCAGCAGGAGCTTGATCTGCCCCGCGGAATCGGTTCGTTTATCTTTGCAGGACCAAGGTACGCCGTTCGGGATCTCAGGTTTCTGGGAATCCTGCAGACCCGGGGGGATGCGAAGTCCTCCATCAGCGGGGAAGAGGCTTTGAGTCTTACAGGCCGGGCCCTTACTGAGCTGGAGGAGCGGTCATGAAGGTTATGAAGAAAGTTGTTGTAATTTGTCTGGTATTGTTTGCCGCCGCCGGGGTATTTGCTCTGGATTATGGAGTTGTCATTGACAGCCGGGGATCTGTGACCTTTCAGGAGGGAGCGGACACCGAATTTACTCCCCGGGAAAAAGCCTCAATTTGGGCAGAGAACAGCTGGGAATCCGGGGATATGCTGTATACCCTTTCCGGGAACCTGTATGTGCTCTATAACGAAGATGAAGAGCTTGTCATTGAGCCTGATCTGCTGAAACTTGCAGTAAAGCAAGCTGATTTTCTCGGCAGCGGTGCTGTTCTGGATGCTGATATCGGACGATTCAGATTTACCGACTCAACCCGAATGGCTTTAAATCATGTAGCTGACGGTGTCCGGGGACGTTTTGACTTCGGGGGATACTCGGTTACCGCCGGATTGGGCTTTACGGGACTCCAGACGAAACCTGAGGCGAATATAAGCATCTCAGCTGCGGATTCAGCGGACGAAAACGACGATGATGTCTATTTTGCTCCCAACCGCATGATAAGCCAGCTGAAGCTTGCGGCTCCCGCCATTGATAAGGGCCAGCTTTTTACCATGGAGTTTCTCCTTCAGAAGGACCTTAGGGGTGAGAATGAGCTCGATAGTCTGCATACAGTAATAGCGGCGGAAGGCAGGATTACTGATGCGCTGTTTTATGATGCCTCTGCGGTAAACGCAATGGATACTACAAGCTCCAGTTCCGGAATATTACTGAAATCCGGGCTATATTATACTCTTGAGGATATTCTCTACTCCCGGATTTCCGGCGGAGTGCTCTGGGGAAGTGCCCGGTACTTTTCCCTCTCGGCACCTACCATCGGAACAGTTTTTTCACCCGGCTTAAGCAATACATCCCGGATCAGTCTGGATTATTCCATGCGCCCCTGGGCGGAGAAGATGTCTCCCCTGTTGCGGAACCTGCAGTTTGTGTTGGGGGGAAACCGCTTCGCAGCCAGCGGCGAGTATCTTGGAACTGAACTGGTGGGCAAGATCCTTATGAAGCCGGCATCTGATTTCGGTGCGGGACTGACAATGGGAACCTATCTGCCGGATGATGGTGACATTCAGGGGCTGATTCAGCTGGATGTCTCTATCGGGCTTTAATATTGGAGGAAGTTATGAATATGAAAAAGATTATCAGCATGGTTTTGCTGGTGCTGCTGAGTGCAGGGCTTTTTGCCGAGACCAGCGCGGTGGTAAAAAGTTTTTCCGGCAAGGTTGAGATCCGCACTCCGGGTTCCGGCTGGGCAGCTGTTCAGTCCGGGCAGCGTATACCTACGGGAGCAACCATCAGTACGGGATTCAGGTCGGAAGCGGTGCTGGAAGTAGGTACAGCAACCCTTGAGGTGAAACCCCTTACCAGAATGCGCCTGGATGAACTTATTGAGAAAGAAGGCACAGTAAAGACCGATCTATATTTACGTGTCGGACGGGTTAAAGCCAATGTGAGCCGAACCCAGGGGCTGCAGAATGATTTCCGTCTGCGCAGTCCGGTTTCCACCGCTGCGGTACGGGGAACAAGCTTTACCTATGACGGTACAACCCTTGATGTTGATGAAGGCCTTGTGGCCATGGGCAACTCTTACGGCCAGACCGCAGGGGTTCCTGCAGGTATAAGTATAACAGCCAACGGAATTGAAGTTCCGCCCGGGACAATTGCTGCACTGAATGAGATGTTTGATGTGAATATCAGTGCTGCACAGCTTGAGGATATTCTGGCGGGCTTTGATCTGAGCGGTTTTTTCGGCGGCGGCGGTGTGGCAATTGTATGGTCGCTGGTTGGCGGTCAGGCGCTGCCGTGAAAGGGGAGGATAGTATAATGAAAAATTTTGTCCGGTTCGCAGGAGTTTGTGTTCTGTTTCTCGGGTTTACCTTCCTCACCTCCTGTTATATCAGCCCTGCGGATGAAGATTCCCAGACTACCATAAGTCTGGATATGGTTACTCAGGCTCCGGTAGGCTATGCGGGGGACGGCTACTATATGAAGGCGTATCTTTTCAATGTCGCGGATGTGGAAGCCATGATTTCGGAAAGTATTATATGGATAGAAGATGTTGAAACAAACAGCTGTTATTATTATCCTTCACAGTTTGCAGCACCGTTAAATACTCAGGCATTTTACCTTGGCCAGGCTCTTCTGCCTGGAGGACTGGTTATTCTTGCAAATTTGCCGTCCGGAAGCTACCAGGTCTTTCTTGAGTATGTACAATACGCAGCAGGCGATGGAGAGAGTGCGTATTATGCAGGTTTAACCGATGCATTTTCTGTTAGCTCCGGTTCACTCGCAACAGTTGGTTCAATTCTTTACTATGCCTATAATGAGGGGTAATCCTTTTATAGAGAATTGAGATGTATTATTCAGAGGGCTGCCGGAAACCAGGGCAGCCCTTTTTATTAAATACAGCTTACTTGACCCCGCTCAACAATAATGACATTCTTGTACTGATATACAACCGATTTTCTAATTGCAGATAACTACGAAATGACGAAAAAAAATTCATCACCCCTTAAATACATCCTGGTTGTTTTATCCTGGTTTTGCGCAGCTGGGGTTTTTTTTATCGTGCTGCTGAATCTCATGGTCCTGCCGGGGGCAATCGATACCGCTGAAGTCAGGATGTCGGCGATTCTCCATGCTAATATCTCGGTAAACCGTGCTCTGTATGTGCCTCTTGCAGGGCTCCGCTGCGACGGGGTGCAGCTTTCACGGCTGATTAAGGTTGCGGATCGCAAAATTCTGGTCCGCTCGGAGTTTTCCAAACTGATAATTTCCATAGATATTCCGGGGTATCTTTTTCACCGTACCGATACACAATGGATCAGAAAAGTCGAAGCAGCGTCACTTGATATTTCGGCCGAAAATAGTATGCAGGTTTCTGTGCAGCCTGATGTTTCGAAGGCAGCTGCTGTATCCGGCGAAATATCAGCAGTTTTTTCCGGGAAATCCTACACGTCAAAGCGGAATCCCGGTTTTATGGATGAAATTCTCTGGGAAAAAGTCGGCAGCCTGGCAGAAAAACCCTACTTCCCCGGGAAGGTCAGCATAGATGCAGTTTCAATCGAACTGCAGAAAAGTGATACTACCATTCAGGCAATACCTGATTTTCAATTTGCCTTAAACCATGAAAAACAGGATTCTGTTCTGAACGCGGAATTTTCCGGCGGATGCACCGGCCGTCTGCATCTGAATTACCAGGGCAAGTCGGCAGAAGGAACAGTTGCTGTTTCCGGTATCAATCCGGGGGAATTAGCTTCAATCAGTTCGCGCTTTTCAGATAAACAGATCAGCGGCAGGCTTTCACTATCGGCAGAACTTCGAGCGCCGGTTCCCGGTATTGCCGGAATAAAGGGGTCGGTTACTCTCCATGACGGTGCAGTGTTGCTGCCTTCAGTTTCCGAACAGCCGGTAGTCGGCATTAATGCAGAATACGGTTTCGACCTTACCTGGGACGCCCAGGCCCCGATGCCTCCTCCAAGGATTCTCGGGCAGGTTACCGGTTCCAACCCGGCGGTGGTAGCCGAAAACCAGGATGAACTGCGCCGGGAAAGGACCGGCCGGCACGGCGAGATTCTGATGAGAAGAGGCCAGCTGCGGTTTAACGGAGTTGAAGCGGAGGTGCTGCCGGCGCTCCGCGGCATTTTTCCGGGGGAGGAGCCAGGATACCCCCGTTTCGATCTGCGGGTTAATCTTCCGGAAACCGAGGTGCAGTCTCTTGCAAATGCTGTTCCTGCAAAGCTAATGGGGCCTTTTCGGGATATGGTTCTCAAGGGAACCCTTGCCTGGTCTCTTGATCTGGAGGTTCCGCTGGGCAATGTAGGCGAGATGAACTGGCGTACCAGCCATGAGCTTAATAATTTCGGGGTTGAGTCATTTCCCGAAGAGCTGAATATTTATCGTCTGTCAGAAGGTTTTATCCATTACATTCCCGGAACATCTCTCTATCTAAGAGCGCTTCCTCAAAAATCAGTTGGTTTTGATCTGATGCTGGATATTTCAGAGCATACCCCTGGCTGGATTTACCGGCATATGGATACTCCGGGGGCTGTATCTACTCCTGCTTTCATTGACGCCGACAGCTCTCGACAGGCTTTTGGCCTGTTCTACGGTGGCACCCCGCTCCCAGACTACCGTTACGTGTATCTGGAAAATATTTCCCCCTGGATTATTAAGTCTGTTCTCACTGCTGAAGACGGCGATTTCTTTTTTCATGATGGTATCAACTGGTACACCTTTAAAAACGCAGTGGCCCGTAACTTAGCTGCCGGTGATATAGAACTGGGAGCAAGTACGCTGACCATGCAGCTGATCAAGAACCTGTTTCTTACCATGGACCGGGAATATGTACGAAAGCTCCACGAGGCGTTTCTTGTGTTTATCGCCAACTACGATGCCGGGATCCCCAGGGAACGAATACTGGAGCTCTATCTGAATATGGTTGAGTTCGGCCCGGATATTTACGGGGTGGATTATGCTGCCCGTTACTACTTCGGCAAATCTGCAGCGGATGTTTCGCTTATAGAAAGTGTCTGGCTTGCCAGTGTGCTTCCTTCTCCACGGCGTTATCACCGCTATTATGAAGACGGCGCCGTAACGGATTACTGGCGCCGTCATATGAACAGTTATCTGGATATAATGCTTGAGCGGGAAAGGATCAGTCAGAAAGATTATGACCAGGCTGTTTCAGCTCCTCTCATTTTTAAAAAAGCTGAATAAAATCTATCCACCTTGACTATGGTAAAATACCACGTTTTTGAGATGCCCTTAACCTATCTTTTCCTGAAATTATCCTCATCATCAAACTTAAGTTCGTATGGTCCTTCAATTACAGTCATTTTCGGATTGGCTTTCACTTCTTCAAGAAGTGTCTCGGATACTTCAAATTCTTCCAAAGAAAGGGTGTCTTTAATGCGGACAACCCGGGCCTCGGATTTGTCCCAGAGCAGGCAGGTTTTTATGGCAGCCTGCATGGCCATTTTATCGTTTGGCATAACCACCGGAATCATTCCGGCCACCGGCACGTTTGATGTAAGCAGGTTGGGGTAGGTCTGGCCGAATTCAAACTTTTTATACGCCCGCTGGGTGGTAAAGTCGCTGATGCCCAGACCGGCTCCGTTTCCGTGGGAAACATCGGTAATATCCAGAACTGCTATTCTGCGGATGGATGGTCCACCGCTGCCCAGGCCCGTGTGGTACCGGCCGACAACATTAGGATCCAACCCGGTACCGCTGATATTTTTCCCTATCTGGTCGATCACCAGAACCTCGAGTTCCTTGAATGGCACCCGGGCAAGAAGACGTTTTGCCGTTTTCTGCATTTCAACCTCTTTTGTAAGGATTTCCCTGCCTGGTACAGCATGGAGTTCTGCAGTCTGGTGCTGTCCGTTTTCTATCAGGGCCAGACCAAAGGGAATGTTGAGGTTCTCTACAGTGGCAGCGAATATCTCTTTAAGGCGGGCTTCCATTACTTCGAAACCAAGCTCATGGCAGATTTCTGCACCCTTCTGTTTTCCCAGTCCGATAACACCCATTTTTACCAGTCCACTCTCAATTTCACCGGAAAAAGCGGTATGCACCTTTACCCGGTTGGTTATTATTACGGCGTCGGCTTCATAGGCGTATTTATCTACATAGACAGGAAGTCCGGATTCAGTTTCTCCGATCTGAACTGTTTCCATGGATGATTTTATAGGCGCTCCGATATACTCTTCTGTAAACCCGAGATTTATAAGCATTTCCCGTTGTCCTTCCGCAACTGCTCCTCCATGACTGCCCATCGCGGGAAACATAAAAGGCTCGGCACCCCATGCTTTCAGAACTTCAACCAGGGTTTTAATTACCAGCGGTTTGTTTGAGATTCCACGGCTGCCTACAGTTATTGCAACAGTTTGACCTTCTTTAATGGTTGAACGAATTTCCGGTTTGTTCAGGATCTGACGTACGGTACCGGGTATATCAGCTATATACGGGCTTTCTATGTTATTTTTTACCCTGTACATTTTAGGTATTTCAATCCGGGAAAGAATCCTTTTTACTGAGTCCATGTGGTAAATCCTTTTTGCAAGTATCTATAATGCTTAGAATAACATATTGCATGCAATATAGAAAGAGCTTTGCTATATTTTCTTGACGATTCCGCAATTTCAGGGTTATAGTTGTTTGGTATACAATTATTAGTTCAATCGGATATTCGTTTTAATTTTCCGTGCAGATATAAAATACAGACAATTCCATCCTGTGTCTCTATGCATGCATACAATATGCTTGACAGATTGTATGCTGTTGGTATACAAAAATAGTCAAGGACGGATACGTATTACTCATGACAAAGAACGAGATACTTGAAGATTTGCGCGAAAAGATTCTCAGTGAAGAATATTCTCAGGGTGACTCACTGATTGAACGTGAACTGTGTGAGTATTATGAAATCAGCAGAACTCCTATCCGAGAGATTCTCTGGCGGCTGGTTCTGGACGGAATTGTCGAGCAGCGGCCAGCCCGTGGGTTTTTTGTCCGCAAGCTGGGCTGGGAACAGATTTTTGATGTCTTTCAAACCAGAGAGGCTATTGAGGGAATGGCTGTCAGGCTCGCATGTCAGCGCCGGGAGCCTGAGTTTATCCGTAAACTGGAAGCTTTGCAGCAGAATCTTGAATCGCTCCCGGAAGAACAGATAGCGGAAGTCGGTCCGGTTTTCGGCCGGGATCTGCATACCATGTTTATCGATGCTTCAGCAAATGCTCTGCTGAAGGAAATTTATCATAAAGTAAGTTATCTTGCCCGTCTTACCAGCAACATCGCCAGACATAGTTCGTCCATAGAGACAGTTTCCCGAAATTTTCATCTGGCTATAATTCAGGCAGTTCTCGATCAGGATGCAGATAAGAGTGAACAGCTCATGCGTGAACATATGCGGATAACCTGCAGGGACATTATCGATACCTTCTATCCTCAGGTTTTTCTGGGGAAAGCTGGAGGTACCGGCGTTTCCAGGTAATTGAACGGTACTTTTGTATCCCATAACCAGGCTGTCTTTTCAGTCGTCCTGGTTGAATATATACATTTTATTTAGTGGAGGAACACTATGGCTGTAAAGAAACTGAGGGATGGAAAGAAAATTGTTGGAACCATGATCCGCATGATTGATCACCCCGGTATTATTCAGATTGCAAAGAATGCAGGACTCGATTACGTCCTATTCGACATGGAGCATGGTACCTATGACATTCAGTCATTTGCCAACATGGCAAACCTGGCAAGAGAAATCGGCCTCGGCTGTTTTGCCCGGATTCCTGAACTGTCAAAAAGCTTTGTATCAAGGCTGCTTGATGCGGGTGCAACCGGAATCATGTGCCCCATGCTGAGCACAGAGGAAGAAGCCAAAAAGCTGGTTGAATGGGGCCGCTATATCCCCATCGGCGGACGGGGATTCGGAAGTCTTGGTGTCCATACCGGATACGGCAACCTTAAGACTGATGCTCTTACCTTTATGAAAGAGCAGAATGCGGCAACCCTGGCTATCGCGCAGATCGAGACAAAAGAAGCCATCGATAATATCGAAGCCATTGCTGCAACAGAAGGAATCGATGTTCTTCTTATCGGTCCAACGACCTGGCGATTTCTCTGGGTGTTCCCGGGGACATTATGAACGAAACCAATGTTAATGCTATAAAGAAGGTAGCAGCGGCTGCAAAGAAATACGGAAAAGTATTTTCTCTTCATGCTCCGGATGCTCTCCTTGAGTTGTTCAAGGACGACATGCAGATGGTTATGAGCGGCCTGGACATTGGTGTTATTGCCAACGGTCTCAAAGGTATCGCCAATAAATTTAAAGACTGATAATCAATTTTGCGCCCGGCTCTCTGCCGGGCGTATCTGTTTTTACACACTACTAAAGTAATAAGGAGAGTTTTCATGGCAGCATTCAAGGTTCTCATTCCCCAGGATGTAATGGAGGAAGGAAAAGACTTTCTGCGCGAGCAGGGCTACGAGGTGAAGATGGGCAGCGGTATAACCGTGGAAGACATTGTTCGTGATGTTGCGGACTGTGACGCTATTCTGGCCCGAACAGCTCCATTTCCTGCAGAAGTAATGGAGGCAGGAAAAAAGCTGAAGGTTATCGGCCGTCATGGAGTCGGTGTTGACAACATTGACTGCAAGAAAGCAGAGGAGCTGGGCATCTGGGTTACCAATGCTCCGGAATCAAATTCCAATACCGTTGCAGAACATGCAATCGGGCTTATCGTATCTCTTGCACATAATATTGTTCGCAGTGACAAAGCCCTTCGCGCAGGCGACTTCGAGATCCGGAACAGGGTAAAGGGACATGACCTTGACGGTGCAGTTCTCGGTGTTCTGGGTATGGGAAAAATCGGCAGACTGGTGGCGCAGAAAGCCTACTACGGACTGGGAATGAAGGTTCTGGGCTATGATCCGTATCTTAAAGCCGAGAACTTTCCCGAGTATGTAACCAGGGTGGAAGAATGGGATGATATGTTTAAACAGTCAGATTATCTCACTGTTCATATCCCCGCTACTCCCCAGACTGCGAAGTCCATAGGAGCAAAAGAGTTCGGCCTTATGAAGGAATCCGCCTATATTGTTAATGCAGCAAGGGGCGAGGTTGTAGATGAGGCTGCACTTGTAGAGGCTCTGAAGAAGGGCAGTATTGCCGGCGCCGGACTGGATGTTTTTGAGGAAGAGCCTCCTGCAAAGAACCATCCTCTTTTTGCCATGGATAATGTTGTAGTTACACCCCATAACGCTGCCTTGACCACTGAATGCATGATACGCATGGCCTTGCACGCAGCTTACGGCATACATGATGTGCTCAGCGGAAAGAAGCCGAAATGGCCGGTGAATAATCCAGCATAACCTTGCGGAAAAGTCAATATTTTTTTACTGACAAGGGGCCGGAAGGGTTCCCAAGCACCGCTTTGAAGTGCAATAATAAGGAACCGTATACAAATTAATCTCCCGAAGGAGTTTACTCATGGATTATTTGAAGATCGCAGAAGACCTTTTGAAAGATTTCAAGGGCGGAAATTATCTTTATGGACGTAATGTCCTGGACCAGGTTGGTGGTGTAGCTGCCAAGATTGGTAAAAAAGCTGTCCTTGTTTGTGACAAATTTCCCGGAAGCGAGACATTTCTCGATACTGTCCGGAAATCACTTAAAGATGCCGGTGTTGAGCTGGTTAAAGAAGAAGCCGGTGCAGGCCCCAATGCTCCCCGCGAAGACCTTTCCCGGATCACCGAGTCCCTCAAGGCTGGAAACCCCGATGTAATCGTAAGTTTCGGCGGTGGAAGTACCATCGATGCTGTAAAGTCTGCAGAGGTTCTCCGGACTCTCGGCGGCGACATCGAAGATTACTTCGGAGTTGGACAGGTTACTGCTGTTATCGAGAAGAGCGGCAAAAAGCTTACCCCCCATATTGCTATTCAGACTGCAGCATCTTCCGGTGCTCACCTGACCAAGTACTCCAACATTACCGATCTCAAAACCGGCCAGAAAAAGCTGGTTGTAGACGAAGGTATTGTTCCTCAGTTCCCCGTTTTCGACTTCGCAGTAACCTACGGTGCACCCAAGAGCCTGATTATGGACGGAGCTCTTGATGGTATTGCCCACTGTCTGGAAGTAGTTTACGGAGCAGTAAACAACGCCAACTACGAACTTACTGCAAAGATTGCAGAAGCCGGAATCGGTCTTGTTGTAGAGAACTTGCCCAAGGTAATCGACAATCCCGATGACAAAGATGCACGGGATGCACTCTGTATTGCCACCGACATGGGCGGATACGCTATCATGGTCGGCGGTACCAACGGTGCTCACCTTACCAGCTTCTCTCTTATCGACATTCTCAGCCACGGACGTGCCTGTGCAATGATGAACCCCTACTACACAGTTTTCTTCGCGCCGGCTATCGAAAAGCCTCTGAAGCTTGTCGGCGGTATCTACGAGAAGGCTGGTCTGCTTAAGGGTGACCTCAATGCAATGACCGGACGCGAGCTTGGAACTGCAGTTGCAGAAGCTATGCTTGAGCTTTCCAGAAAGATCGGCTTCCCCGTGAAGCTTTCCGAGGTTGAAGGTTTTACCCAGGAGCACATCGCCCGCTGTCTGACCGCTGCAAAAAACCCGCAGCTTAAGATGAAGCTGGAAAACATGCCTACTCCCATGGTTGCAGAGCAGATTGATGAGTACATGGGTTCCGTACTGGAAGCTGCCAAAACCGGCGACTTCTCTGTTGTTAAGAACCTGTAGAACGTACCCTGTAATAAAAGCAAAAAGGCTGCCCGGGTTTAACCGGCCAGCCTTTTTTTATTAACTGAACAATCCTTTAACCTCTCTATCAGAAAAATTGACTTTCATCCTGTCTATCTGAATATGCTATACTCACACCTGTGAATATCCTACTAATTGCTCCATATCTGGACCTGGTAAAAACTGCCTCGGAAACCCTTGCTGATTCTCCCTATAACATTCGAGTTGTGCATGGAGACCTTGAGACTGGTTTGAGGGTTGCCCACGGCGAAATAATGAAGAACAACATAGATATTGTTGTAAGCCGGGGCGGCACCGCCTCCCTTTTGCGGCAGAATCTTTCTGTGCCTGTCTTTGAAATTGATGTAACTAGTTTCGATCTTCTCCGTGCTCTGTATCCCTATGTAGGAATGGGTAAAAATATTGCTGTGGTTGGATATGAAAATGTTGTAAGCGGGGCTCGCTCTATTGCAGAAATCCTGGGGGTACAGTTCGGCTATTTCAATCTGACTGCCCAGGAGAAGCTGTTTGATGTATTCGAGCGGATACGGAAATGGGGTGCGGACCTTGTTGTGGGAGATACTGTTTCGGTAACCACAGCCCGGGAAATGCAGATGGAGAGTGAGCTGGTGCGCTCCGGTCCCGAGGCTGTCAGCAGTGCAGTTGAGGCTGCTGTTCAGTTTTACCAGCATATGAATGACGAGATAATAAAGAACAAGCGGCTGAATTCCATTATGGAACATTCTGATAAAGGAATGATCTATCTTAATAATGAGAACAGAATAGAGCTTATTAACACCAGAGCGGAAAAAATCCTTGGTATAAGCCGTTACAGGGTTCTGGGCAATTCCGTCGATTCCGGGGATCTTCCCGACTTTCTTTCCGGAGTTACAGGCAGTAAAAACGGGAGTGAAATTGTTAATGTAGAGGGATCAGACTATCTGGTTGAGGTTTTCCCCATTATTGCAGATCATTCCCATACAGCCACCCTTGTCTATATTCAAAGTACCGGCTATATCCAGAATCTGGAAGGAATTATCCGGCGGCAGTTAACCAGCCGGGGGCTCGTGGCCCGATATTCATTTGACAGTATCGTGGCAAAGAATCCGGGATTCAGAAAAACTATTCAAAAGGCCAGACGTTACAGTCAGGCAGATTCAACCATTCTTCTTCTGGGAGAAACTGGTGCCGGCAAAGAAATTTTCGCCCAGAGTATTCATACCGCATCAAGCAGGAGAAACGGACCTTTTGTCGCGGTTAACTGTGCCGCCCTGCCGGACAGCCTGCTTGAGTCTGAACTTTTCGGCTATGCCGAGGGAGCATTTACCGGTGCCCGCAAGGGGGGAAAGCCTGGTCTGTTTGAGATGGCCCACGAAGGAACAATCTTCCTGGACGAAGTGAATGACATGAGTATGAATGTTCAGGCGCGTCTTCTGCGGGTGCTGCAGGAAAAACAGGTTATGCGCATCGGTGACGACCGGATTTTCAGTATTGACGTTCGGGTTATTGCCGCTTCAAACAAGGATCTGTATATGGAAGCCGAGGAGGGGAGATTTCGCCGTGATCTTTATTACCGTCTTAAGATTCTTGATATTGAGATTCCTCCCCTCCGGGAGCGTCCGGAAGATGTGGTGCCCCTGTTCAGCCTCTTTCTGCGGGAGTTCCAGCAGAATAACGGCACTTTAGAAGCAGATATTCCCCAACGTCTGATAGAGGCAGTTCTCTGCAGTTCCTGGCCGGGAAATGTGAGACAGTTGAGAAACTTCGCAGAGAAGGTCAGTGTTCTTCTTTCGGTGAGCAGGGAAGACCGGGATGAAATTATAGAAGACCTTATCGCAGAGGTTAAACAGTCCCGGGATGGTCTTGTTAAACCGGCTGTTTCTGAAGGCCGTACCCTTAAAGAGATCGAAGCAGAAATAATTGCCAGGGAGTTTGAACGCAACCAGGGTAATCTGTCGCTGACCGCACGGCAGCTTGGGATCGACCGGGCAACCCTGCGGAAGAAACTGAAGGTTTGAATATCCTCCTTCATCTCTCACCCATCCCCCCCAAAAAAAAGAAAAAGTTAGATAAAAAGAAAAAAGACCTTCTCCGGATTGCTCCGGGAAGGCCTTATAAGCATAGTTTCCTGGTAAAAGGAATGTTTTATTTAATGAGTGCCTCAGCCTGAGCTGCGATATCATCTGCTGTAAGTTTGTAGTACTCAAGCAGCATTTCATAGCTTTCTGCAGACTGTCCGAAGGTATCCTGCATTCCCATGTGTCCGAACTTGAGGGGCATACCTGCAAGATTGCTTTTTACTGTACTTCCAAGGCCGCCGATTACATTGTGTTCTTCCACAATAAGGACAGCTTTTGCTTTTTCCGCAATGGCCTTTACCTTCTCGGTGGGGAAGGGCTTGATGGTACCGATGCTGGTAACGCCGGCACTTACACCCTTGGCGCTGAGTTTTTCAGCCGCTTCCAGTGAAGTGTGAACCGCACCGCTGCATGAGAGAATTACCACGTCGGTTCCTTCTTTCAGCTCATCCACCTGGCCGATGGTATAGGGTTTCTTTTCGGTGATAACCGGAAGGTCGTTCCGGGGAATACGTATGTAGCAGGGGCCGTCGTACTTGGACATGGCTTCAACCATACCGTCCACCTGATTTGCATCTACCGGTGCAAGAACTACCATGTTGGGGAGAACCTGCATAATTGCAATGTCATCGATGGACTGGTGGGTTTTGCCGTCGCCGTAGTCGCTGAGGCCGCAGCTTGAACCGCAGATATTTACATTGAACTTGGGAATACAGATAGAACTTCTGATCTGGTCGTATGCCCGTCCTGTGGAGAATACCGCGAAGGAGCTGAAGAAGGGTACTTTTCCCGCAACAGCCATACCTGCAGATACTGCAGCCATATTCTGTTCCGCGATTCCGACTTCAACAAAGCGCTCATCTCCAAGATCCATAATGGAGCGGGAGAAGGTTGATTTTCCAAGATCCGCATCTAGTGCAACGATGTCGGAGTTTTCTTTACCGATTCTAATCAGAGCCTGTCCGTAGGCCTGACGTAAACTTGCCATTTCAGCCATTATTTCAACGCCTCCTTCTGTGCCAGAAGTGCTTTCTTTCCTTCCTCGAACTGCTCTGCAGTCATGGAACCATTGTGGAACCCGACTACATTTTCAGCAAAGGGGAATCCCTTACCTTTTACGGTATGAGCTACAATTGCCTTGGGCTTGTCGCCGGTTGATTTATCCAGGGCTTCAATAATCTCTGCCATGTTATGGCCGTCGATCTCAATAACTTCCCAACCAAAGGCTGCCCATTTTGCTGCAAGCTCGGGAATGTTCATGATCTCTTCACAGGTTCCACAGGCCTGAAGATTATTCTGGTCCAGAATCATGGTAAGGTTGGAGAGCTTGTAGGTTGCAGCAAAGGATGCTGCTTCCCAGAGCTGACCTTCTGCCATCTCACCGTCTCCGCACATTACATAAACCTGGTTGCTCGCCTTATTCATGCGCTTGGTTGCGTAAGCAATTCCGGCACCAAGAGAGAGTCCCTGACCGAGGGAGCCGGTTACCGCTTCGATACCCGGGGTTTTCATGTCGGGGTGTCCCTGCAGCATTCCGCCGAGGGTTTTCATTTTGTGGAACTCATCCTTGCTGAAGAAGTTCATCTCTGCAAGTGCCGCGTACTGGGCGGGTACAGAGTGTCCTTTTGACATAAGGAAGTAGTCCCTTTCCGGTGAGTCTTTCAGTTTGAGAGAATAGTTCATTTTGTAGAAGTAGAGTGCAGCAACTATGTCCATGGCCGAACTGCTTCCACCCAGGTGTCCAACTTTACCGGGTTCAAGCATTTCCATCAGGTCAAGGCGCATATCAACTGCTTTCTGCTCCAGGCTTTTAATAGTAGCCTGATCTGCCATAGCTTTGCCTCCTAAGATGTAGCATATAATACAACGTTACCGGGCTCTTTCGCCCAGTGGTAACTTATCATACAACATATATGATTTTTGTCAACAGAAACTTTACACAATGAATAAAGTTTCAACTTTGAGTGTTGTAATGGGTTTCAATTTTCTGATAGGTGGTTACAACATGTTCCCGCATTACTGCTTCTGCCGTTTCTTTATCCCGGTTTTTTATGGCTTCAAGCAGCTTCGCGTGATACTCTATTCCCGCATCCGGGCCCAGAATGGTGCAGATCTCATTCCAGGCGGAGTTGAAGATCTCGAAAAGTGCACGGTATATCTTGGATAGTACATTGTTGTTTACTATTTCTGTCAGTTTATAGTGAAACTGTTCGTCAAGCTGAGCATGCTTGCGCATGTTGTCCCGGGAATCTTCCATTTTGCGGAAGGTTTCTTCCAGCCCTGTGATATCTTCTGCAGTGGCATTCTCAATTACGTAGGGCATGAGACTCGGTTCTGTAAGCATCCGGTAACGCAGGACATCGAGGATGTCTTTCTTGTCCAGGGCAAAGATTGGTACCAGAAGGTCCAGTTGATCAGAAAGACTGAAGTGTTTGACAAAACTGCCTTCACCGCGGCGTATTTCTATGTAGCCCTGCGCTTCCAGAGACTGCAGGGCAGAGCGGACTGAAACCCGGCTTACACCCAGTTGATCACAGAGTTGGCTTTCCGAGGGAAGTTTATCCCCGGGTTCCCAGGTTCCCTGAACTATCATCGATTTGATTTTTTCGTAGACCTGATTCTTTATCTGGGCAGTTTCAATCTTTCCTAGACGTTTCATCGGTTACTTATAATACATAGGACAACTGCTGTCAATGTTAGCTCACACGGGCGTCCTTAAGCAAGAATGGTTCCCGTATTTTCCGTATCATACCCACCCAGTCCGTCTATGGCTTTACGGAAGGCCTCAGACTGAATAATTTCAATCAGGGCTGCATATCGGGGTTGGTCAGCTTTTTCCCTTAACATTACCAGATCGTAACTTTCCTGCTGCAAAGGAATAAAATCAATTTCTGAAGATTGAAGAGCGCTCTTTTCGTTGCCTAAGCCTGTGTCGGCATCTCCCCTGGCAACCGCGCTAACGATAGAAAGATGGGAGCTTTCCTCCCTGTTGTATCCCTTTACCTTGCTGCCAGTACAGCCCAGTAGTCGGAGATGTTCATCCAGGAGTACCCGTGTTCCGGCTCCTTTTTCCCGGTTTACTATTGTTACATCACGGCGGACAAGATCCTCCCAGGATCTTATGTTTTTGGGATTTCCCTTCGGTACATACAGCCCCTGCATACGTTTTACCAGGTGAATTACCCGGGCAGGAATTCCGGGAACCATTCTTTGAATATACGGAAGGTTGTAGGTGTTGCTGTCTCCGTCCCAGAGATGACAACTGGCGGTATGCACATCTTCCCTGTAGAGTGAATAAAGTCCGTTGTAGCGTCCCTGATGGCTTCTGAAAACCCGGGTTTCTCCGGGATGGTCTTCCATCATTCGGGCCAGAATATCCAGTACGGTATCCTGCCCGCAGATAATGAATGATCATTCCGGCGATCCGGTTTTCCCCTGGCTGGACTTCTTTTCTGCGGCAGTGCTGCGTTCGCCCCTCAGCAGTTCAATATCACTGTAGCGTACCCGGATCTTTCGTCCAATTTTGTATGATGGAATCTCACCACGTTTTATGAGTTCATAGACAGTGTTCTTTGCTATACCAAGTTCCGCGGCTACTTCCACGGGGGATAAAGATTTTTCACTCATGGAGAAGATTATAGCTTTGGTGTGAAAATCACTCAATAATAAGCTGCAGTGCTTTCCGCTTTTCATTCAGGATGCTATTACTCATGCTGAAAAAAGAGTACGAACCGGGATAAACCTGTCTACTTTTATGGAACCACCGTCAGTGCATGTGCAGCGTTGATGGAGCTTGACCGATTCTGTCCCTGTTCACATTAATGTAATCCATTATAGAGAAAGTGCCTGGGTTTTAAACAATGCGAAAACATTGTCTCCGGGTTTCAGCATAAGGTCTCGTACCGCGGAAGCGGTTATTTTTGCGTACAATGGCACTGTCCCAGATTTAAGCCCGCAGTAGACAAAATCCTCCCGCATTATTATTTCTGTAACTTTGCAGGGCAGCTGGTTCTGAATTGAGGTGTTACTTATTCTGCGGGTAGAGAGGGATATTTCATTCGGCTGAAGTACCAGCGTGAAATTGTTTCCCGGAGCCACCGGGGACTGAATAAAATCACCGGGGATGCCGTCCACGCTGCAGGAGTAAAGGCCGGGCTCTATTTTCCGCGGTTCATACAGCGAAAAAGTATTCACCAGTCCGGAGTTGTCCGTCATGGAATCGCTTTCGCTGAAGAGAGTGAATATATTGCCGAATCCGCTGCAGATTCCCCTGTGTATCAGGTAAACTGTACTGGTCAGCCGCTGGATATCCGGCAGGTCGTGGCTTATAACCAGCATGGGTATTTTCAGTTCTTCGGTGAGCCTGTTTAGGTAAGGGAGTATTGAAAGCCGCAGTTCCGCATGTACAGCATTAAAGGGCTCGTCTAAAAGAAGGAGTTCCGGCGAGGTAAGCAGGGCCCGGGCGATAGCTACCCGCTGCTGTTCGCCTCCTGAAATTTCAGCAGGCCTTGAGTCAAGCATGGGAGTAACATCAAGCAGTTCAGCAACTGATTCGAGGGATATTCTGTGCTCCGGTGCATAGCGCTCGCCGAAAAGTATATTTTCACGAATGGTCAAATGGGGAAAAAGCAGCTTTTCCTGAAACACCACTCCGATACGTCTGCGGTTAACCGGAACATGAACTCCGGCCTCTGTATCGGCAAGCACCCTGTTGTTCAGAATTATGTTGCCTTTCCGGGGCTTCTCCAGGCCCAGAAGCATGCTGAAGAAGCTGGTTTTACCTGCTCCCGAAGGCCCGTATATTCCGATAGTCTCTTTTCCGAAAGACCCGGAAAGGTTTATGGTAAAATCCCGGCGGGGGAGGGTCAGATCAAATTCCAGACTCATAAAGGCTGCGGTTCTCCTTCATTCTTTCTGTTTTTTCCGGTGAGAAGAGAGGAGAGAAACATGGCCATAAAGGAGATTACAACTGAGACCCCCACCAGCATGGCAGCTTCCTTCTCCTTTCCCGGAACCTGCAGCAGCGAATAGACCGAAAGGGGAATAGTCCGTGTTTCCCCTGCAATGCTGCCTGCAAATGTTACGGTTGCACCGAATTCCCCCATGCTGCGGGCAAATCCCAGGATCAGGCCGTTTACTACCCCTGGAAAAACCAGGGGCAGGGTGACTCTGCGAAAAGTTTCAAACCTGTTCGCTCCCAGGGTGCAGGCTGCCTGTTCAAGCCGCGGATCGATCATTTCCATTGAAATGCGGATACTCCGGGTAATCAGCGGAAATGAGACCACCATGGATGCCAATACAGCTGCGGCCTGGGTAAAGGCAATCCTTATGCCGAAAGCAGAAAAAAGCACGGATCCGATAAGGCCCCGTTTTCCCAGAACAAAAAGCAGCAGGTAGCCTGTTGTCACCGGAGGCATTACCAGTGGAAGGTTGATTATCCCGTCAACCAGTGTTTTTCCGGGAAACGAATACCGCGAAAGGATATAAACCAGAAACAGGGCAACCGGGAGATTGCAAGCTGTTGCTATGATTCCAATCTTTACGGAAAGAAGAACGGTTGTAAAAATTGCTGTTGTATTCAAGCTGATCTCCCGGGCTTTCTTGCCTATTGCGGCAGTGAGAAACCGTATTTTCTGCAGCAGTCCTGTGCTTCAGGCGATTCCAGTACAAAACGGGTAAACTCCCTGGCCGCCATACTACCTCCTTTCAGGTCTGCAATGAAATAGGCAATCGGCGTATGAGATTCCTCGGGAAAAGAGGCTGCTATTTTTACCCGCTCTGATTTTTTTGCATCCGTCTCGTAAACAACTCCCAGTTCTGTTTCTCCCAGTTCAACCACGGCCATTGCTGCACGGACATCGCTTCCGGGGAGAATACGCTCTTTCAGAGGTTCGTACCATCCATAGTAGCTAAGGGCTTCCATGGCATATTTTCCTGCAGGCACATGTTCCGGGTCTCCCATGGAGAGTCTGCCGTTAAAAAGCTCCGGCAGTTTTATCCCCTCCTCGATATCGGGAAGAGTCAGGCCTGAATCGGAAGGGACAATAAGCACCAGCTTGTTGTTTACAAAAGGGGCCCTGGTTTCTGTCGAGCCCATATCCTCAATATAATCCATCCATTTTTTTGATGCGGAAACATATACATCTGCAGGGGCTCCCTGTTCTATCTGTCGTGCCAGGGTTCCGCTTGAGGCTGGATTCAGGTTTACTTCAACGTCGGTGGCCTCAGTATACAGTGCGCCAAGATCTCCCATCAGATCTGTTGTGCTGGCGGCTATATACACGGTAATAGATTCTTTTTTCTCCTGCGTTCCTGCACCGAAAAGCTGAGTTGTTAAAAGTAGCAGCAGTCCGGTAAGCATAATAATCTTTTTGCTCATATGTTTCCTCTATCATTTGATGTATTCCGGGGGTTCGCCCACCGGTATATATGCAAAGGTCATACCAAGAATTGAAACCGGATGTGAATATAGGATAGTGGCTGTAAGGCCTTATCTGTCGATTGCTTGGTATTTCCCTGTGGGTATGGTAATTAACATTTGGTACAAAGCAGTACGAAACATGACAAAACAGGAACAACAAGGTTTTGGTTTATGTTGTATATAGTAAATGAATTTATACAAAAAAGTAAAAAGCATGCATAAATTTACACTTATGTAATATAAATGCCGAACCATTGAGAGATCTTCAAAAAAATTCGAAAAATTAAATAAAACTATTGACCCCGCCTTTTTTCTTTTCTATGTTCTTCATGCTATGAAAACCAGAGATATAGAAGCGGTCAGGACAATTTTAGCGGAAGCAACTGGTCTTGAGGTCTCGTATGCCTATGATGATCTCATTTTTCCCGAACATTCTGCCTTTATACTGCAGTTTGATGAGACTTGTGATAACGGTTTGATCTGTCATTTCAACGAAGAGAGCCCCAGGGCAGATCGGGATGAAATTTACAACAGTCTTGGCACTGTTTGTGCAAAGTATAAGTGCAGCCTGAGCCGTGAGGGTGTTTTTTCCATGAAACCCAAAGGCGAAGAGCTGGAACTTACCTTTTCAAAGGAGAGCGTATGAGCAGCGCACTTACCTGGCCGGAATGGCTTGAACATGGTGACAAATATCTGAAATCCGGGACTCCAAAGGAGGGAGGCAAGGTAAAGCTGTTGCCCACCATCCGCTATAATCTGCTTTCCATGTCCCTGGAGAGCTATGTTATGGCTATCCTGGATTTTCATGATAACCTGCCTGATAACCACACCTTCACCGATTTAATGGACGGCCTGGAACGGGTAATGCCGGTTGATGCCGGACTCAGAGAACGGATATTGAAATACGAAAATATCCAGTCTATCTGTTCTCTGGAGAAGTTTCATATTAAAGACCCCACCAATGAAGAACTGGTTGAGTTAAGAGAAGCGATAGCCGAAATAGGGGAAATAGCTCACCAGGTGTGTGACAAAAAAACCGCCGCTAAGGTTTAACGGCGGTTTTAATCGGCTTGTTTTCCCGGTTTCTATATGGAAGCGGGAATACTTCCGCTGTTAAGGAGAGCACAGGAATCAGCCAGCTTTTCAGTAAGGCGGAACTGAATCTCCTTCATGCTCTCAAGAATGGCAGTATACTGCCGGGTTATTTCTTCCATTCCGGAATCCTGAATATTGCGAATTCTCTCTTTCAGGGCATTTTCATATGCCTTGCCTGCTTCACCTGCCCGGGCTTTTAACGCATCATACTGAGCCCGCAGGTCTTTTAACGATTCAACAATTCCGCTGAGCCGCTGGCTGATTACAGCGCCGGCAGCTTTACTGTACTCCGCCTCAAGTTCCGCAACCAGGGATGCCACAGGAACTATTTCTGTTATGCGGTAGGCATTTGCGCCGGCAAAAACAAAGCCCTGTTCCAGTTTCCCCCGCCGTGCATTATTGAGGGCTATGGAAATACAGTAGTTGGCTGCTTCTGCTTTGCAGCTTGCAAGACACTGCCAGGCACATTTAAATGAGGGCCTGCGTCCGGCCTCTGAATCTTTAATAAAGGAGTTGCGGATTGCCCGTCCGGGCATTCCAACGGGACTTTTTATCAGCCCGATGTCTTCTTTGCTGCAGGCGACATATGCTTCTTTGAAGGCTCTGTCGGCATCGCATTCATCGGTTGCAATAAACCGTGTTCCCATCTGGACTCCCGAGGCGCCCAGTTTAATCATTTTATGAATATCTTCTCCGGAATAGACTCCGCCGCCGGCAATAACCGGTATGGCTCTGCCGAAATCCGCTTCAAAGGGTTTAACTGCTTCTACGATAAGGGGCAGAAGATGTTCCAGCTGGAACTCGGGCTGATCAATCTGTTCTGCGGAAAAACCGATGTGTCCTCCAGCAAGAGGTCCTTCGAGTACAACCGCATCGGGAACATCGTTGTAGATTTTCTTCCACATTTTGAAGATCATCTCAACAGCCCGTGCGGAGCTTACAATAGGTACCGCTTTCACACCGGCATTTCTCAGCTTTTCCACCGGCAGGTTCTTGATCGGAAGCCCTGCACCCATAAATACGATGTCTACCTTCTCTTCAATGGCAACATCAAGCAGTTCATGGAAGTCATTCACCGCGACCATGATATTAACACCGATAACCCCGTCACTGTTGCTCCGGGCAGTACGGATTTCCCGGCGCAGAGCGCTGAGGTTGGCTGCTCTGCCGTCTTTGAAATAGTCCTTTTCAAGCATACCGATGGCATTTGCCGCAATTACCCCGACACCACCTGCATTGGCAACAGCGGCAGCCAGGCCGGAAAGAGACAATCCTACGCCCATGCCGCCCTGGACAACCGGTTTTCTTATGTGCAGATCACCTATTTTAAGGGAAGGCCATTCCATGCGGCCCGCTGTATTCAGGTTGCCGAGAAAAGACTGGATATGTTTTACCGGCAGCGATCCGGAAAGGTCGTCGGCAATCTTTTTTATGGTGTTTACTGTGTTTTCAATGACTGGTGTATTCAAGAAATTCCTCCATATTGTGATTCTTGTGTATCAGTTTTGCGTAAAAGCCAGTACTCCATTATGGCCTCCGAAGCCGAAGGAATTGGAAAGTACAGCTTTGGCTTGTATTTCTCTGGCAGAGCCCGGAATGTAGTCCAGATCGCATTCCGGATCCGGTGTTTCAAGGTTGATGGTTGGCGGCAGGACGCCATGATACAGCGACAAGGCTGAGACTGCAGCTTCAATGCCTCCTGCTGCACCCAGGGCGTGTCCGATCATGGATTTAATCGAACTGACGGGTACATCGTAGGCATTATTGCCAAGAGCCTCTTTAATTGCCCGGGTCTCGGTTATATCGTTGGCGTGGGTGGATGTCCCGTGGGCATTGATATAGCCGATATCTTCAGGATTGAGTCCTGCCATCTGCATTGCTGTTTTCATTGCGGCAGCTGCCCAGCGGCCGTCATCCCGGGGTGCAGCTATGGAAAAGGCGTCGGAGGTCATCCCCGAACCTGCAAGTACTGCGTAGATTCTGGCCCCCCGCTTTTCAGCATGCTCACGTTTTTCAAGGACAAGAATCCCGGCACCTTCTCCCATAACAAAGCCGTCTCTATCCCTGTCAAAAGGCCGGCTTGCCTGTGCCGGCTCACTGTTTCGGGTTGAGAGGACCTTCATGCAGCCGTAGGCGTCCACCGCAACGGGACTGACCGTTGCTTCGGCCCCACCGGCGAACATAATGTCAGCCTGTCCGCATTGAATCATCATGGCTGCGGTTGCCACCGCATGTGTTCCGGTTGCACAGGCGGAGATGGCTGCAAAGTTCGGCCCGTTTATCCCCATCTCGATAGCAGCGTTTCCCGCTGCCATGTTCGGTATAACCTGGGGTACTGTGAGCGGGTGAGCTTTGAGGGGGCCTTTTTCAAAGAAGGTTCTATGCTGGACCTCGAGGAGGGAGTAGTCCCCGGCCCCGGTTCCTATGATGCAGCCGATACGGGCAGAATCTTCATTGGCTAGGTCAAGACCGGAGTCAGAAAGTGCTTCAAGGCTTGCACAGGTGGCAAACTGGCTGAATCGGGCCATACGTTTTGCCCTGCGGCGGTCCATAAGTGTCTGGGGATTAAAATCCTTTACCTCGCAGGCGAAGGTTGTTCCGAATCCTTCCGGATCAAAAGCCTGGATACGGGCGGCTCCTGATACTCCGGCGGTAAGATTTGACCAGAATGTATCTTTTGTATTTCCAATCGAGGAGATTACCCCGATACCGGTAACGACTATGTCATCAGGCTGCTTGTTTCTATTCATAATTCCATGGTATCGGCCGTTGGCCGACAAAAAGAGTATGTCAGGTAAAACGGAATTAGTACAGGCTGTTTTATAAGGTTTTTGTTATAACTTTATAATCAGGCTGATTATGCAGGATACGTGCTAAATTTCTTGCGTTGCTATGACGGTGGTGGTACTTTTAAAAAAGAGAATCGAGGAGGATACAATGTCACAGAAGGAGATTACCCTTACCCAGTTTGCGGATGAGTTGAAAACCCGGCTAATGGATGGTAAAACCGTTGACTGCTGTAAAGATGAACTGGTCCGTCTTGCGGAGATCATCAAGGAAAAAATCCCCGGGGAGAAAATCACCGTAACCTGGAAAGACTGATAAATATGCGGAAAGAATCTTCCGATTCTCTCCGCATTTTATTTGCACCTGCCAGTCCCATTGCTTATGCTTGATTCATGGGGGTGCCAGTGAAACCGGGTATATATCAATTTCTGATAATCCTTGTCATTATAACTGCAATAACTACGTCAATATATGCCGAACCCCGTCCCCGTTTACGAATTTCCATTGAAAACTCAGAGACCCATGTTCAGACTCAGGCGGTGATGAATTTTGCCCAGGAGCTGCGGATGCGTCTGCAGAACAGCATTGAAGTAGAAGTCTACCATAGTGCCAGGCTTTACCGTGACAGTCAGGTTGTGGGAGCCCTTGTTCGCGGTGATGTAGAAATGGCGGTTCCCGGCACCTGGCAGCTGGGCAAATATATACCGGAAACCGACTACTTTCTTTTACCCGATTTTTATGGTGCAAGCTCTGCGGAAATGGATAGGGTCCTGGGTGAGCCTGTCGGGCAGGAGATTATCCGCCGCATCGAATCAAAACTTAATGTGGTGATTCCCGGAGTCTGGATGGATCTCGGTCCTGCCCATCTTTTTACTACCCATAAGGCGATACGGAAAATTTCTGACATAAACGGTCTAAGAATCCGTGTAGCCGGTGGGAACGTGAATAAGATGCGGGTGGAAGCTCTCGGGGCTGAGGCGGTGATTATTTCATGGCCCGACCTTCCGCCGCGCATTAAAGACGGCTATGTGGATGGTGTTCTTACCACCTTCGAAAGTATTCGCAGTGCAGAAATGTGGAAGTACGGTCTGCAGTATGCATATACCGATAGTGAATACTTTCCCCAGTACATTCCCATGGTATCTTTATCTTTCTGGCAGGTTCTTACTCCTGAGCAGCAGCAGATTTTCCGCGAAGTCTGGAACAATGCCGCCGACGAGCAGAAACGGGCAGCCGCGGAAGCCCAGTGGGAAGCCCGTAAAATCGCAGAAGCAAATGGTATGCAGATATTCTCTCCCGCATATAACGAGATCAGGACAACCAGGTTACTGCTGCAGGGCGAAAGGGAAAATATGATTCAGAGCCTTTCTCTTGATCCCTCATTTCTTGCTCTGGATAAAAGATAGCGGTGCAATTCAAGGCAGTGAGTTCTGGTGTGAGACTGAATAAAAAGAGTAATTTCTGGCAAATTCCCCTGTTAATCCTGCTGGCGGTTACCGCGCTTGTTACCATATATGCAGTGGCAAGTGCCCGCAGCCGTCTGCATAATATGGAACTGGCCTCAATGGAGGCTACGGAATACCGGGCACGGATCATCGCGGATAACCTTACGAATAATCTCAACCGGGTAGATACCCTGCTGCGAATCAGCGCCGGGATTATCTCAGATGAGAGGCCGGTTGACACTGTGGCTGCCACCGGTGTTTTTGAGCGGAGAATTCTTGATGAATTACTTCTGATGCCGGAAGTTGGATATATTGTTTTACTGAGTCCCGACCGGAAGCGCATCTGGCATAGCCCGGGCTTTCCCGTAGGAGACAATCTTGAGAACTATTCCTCTTCTGAATTGAACCGCCCCGGTGCGAAATATCAAATTGGTGTTCACCGGATGGAGGGCGAGGATCAGTATCATATCCACATGAGTAGGGCAATAAGGAATTCTCAGGGTAATCTTGTCGCCATAGTAGAAGCCGTCTGTATGATGAGTTCTCTGCTCCCTTCAAAAGAGGAGCCTCTTCTCCGGGAAGTAGTCCGCTCAGGGGTTTATAGTGCCGACGGCAGGCAGCTGTTTGAACGTACAGAAAAGGGCTATGCCGGCGCGGCGGAAGATTGGGTTCGTCATCAAATGGTTGGAGAGCGGGATGCAGCCAGCGTAAGCGGCGGTTCTGTGGTGGATCTTTACGGCGATAATGCTGTATCCGTTTATTCCATACAGGGCTTTCCCTTTCAGGTGTTTGTTGTGTCCGATATATCTACAGATAAACAGGTATGGCTTTACCAGACCATGCAGGCGGTGGTTGTTCTGTTTGCGCTGGGAGTCCTGGCGGCTTTTATCAGCTATTATTTTCAGGTAAAGAGGAATGCCCTGCAGATTTCTCTCCATGCAGATGAACTCCAGGAAGTAAACCAGCAGCTGCTTAAGACTAACCACGAGCGGGAACTCCTTTTAAAGGAGATACATCACCGGGTAAAAAACAGCCTCTCTCTTATCAGTAGTATTATCAGTCTTGTTTCCATGGGGGGTGGTCCATTTACGGCACAGACTCTGAATGATCTTCAGGCTCGTATTCTTGCTGTTCAGGATGTTCATAATGCCCTGTATAAGAGCAGTGATCTAACCAGCATTTCAGCTTTTGAATATATCCGGGGGCTGGTAGAAACTATTCTTGCCTCGTTCTGCTCTTTTCCGGTAAATCTTGATTGCCAGATAGATCCATTTCAGCTTAATCCCCGGCAGGCGGTTTCCTTCGGCCTTGTTTCTTCCGAGATTGTTACCAATGCAATCAAGTACGGCCTCGAACCGAATGGGACTCTGCGTATCCGCGGTAAACTTGATGCAGGTTTCATTCAGCTAACCATCGCAAATAATGGAAAGCCTTATGAGGAAGGCTCCAAAGGCGGCTTGGGTACTATGCTTATCAATAGTCTGGTGGAACAGCATAAGGGAAGACTCAGTCTGGAAACATCAGGGGAGACAAAATATACTCTGCTTTTCCCTCTGGAGAACCAGGAGCCGGATTAAAGATTCCTTCAACTTATCCAGCAGTTTCCCCATTTTTTATACTGCTCTATATCATGACCGAATAGTATAGTTGCCTTGTGCTTTTTCTCCAGTTTCTTCAGGCTTTTCAGGTAGTTAAAAAACTCAGTATCCGTCCGGTTTATACTTCCCCCGGGGGGCAGCTCCTTTACATAGGCCTCCTCTGTGTAAACTGCATCGGAGGTAAAGATAAAGTTTCCCGAGTTTGCGGTTTCTATAATCAGACCAAGCACTCCCGGGGTATGACACGGTTGAAGAAACATGGTGAACCCCTCGGCCAGGGATGTTTCTTCGCTAATAGGCGTAAAGTTGAGGCCTGGGATATCACAGATTGATTCTTTTACAAAGGGGCCGGGATCAGACTTTGTATGAACAGCAAAAAATGCCTCTTTTGCGTCGGGTTCGCTGATAATCACACCCCGGGCTGCAGCTTTGGAATTGGCAAAAAGTGGAAGGCCTCCGGTATGGTCCATATGCATATGAGACAGAATAAGAATATCGATATCTTCAATACTCATCTCAAGATCCGCCAGAGCTGTATCAATGGTTATAACTTCAGGAACCGGGTAATTTTCCCGCATGGAGGGAGAATAAATCGCATCTCCCATTCTGCTGTTGCCCGTGTCGTAGAGAATGTTTCCCAATTCCGGATGCCGGAACAGCACCGCAAGCATTGGTGACCGGTACATCTCCTCTGTGTTTTCTGTCTGAATGAGGTGATTTTTTTTGCAGTAGATATGACCAAGATAGAGAATGCGAAAACTGATGCCCGGCATAAGCAGTACTCCTTCTGTTTGTTCCCGATCAGTATAGCATGGCGCAGGCGGTCGATTTACAAGAGAAGCCGGGAAAGTAATACTCTCCCGGCTGAATGTTGTCAGGCCATAAAAGCAGTCTGGGTTTTAATAAAGAAATACCAGGCAGCAACCATATCTATGCCCGGATCCCCGTCAATTAGAGTACTGATTTCCGCGATGGTGGCAATCTTTTTGCCCCTGTCGTCTTTGACGGTTTTTCCGTCAAACTCAAGGATCTTTTTTCCCCGGGGATCCCGGATGTTCTTTCTGTCCAGTTCCCCTAATAATGCAGCATTGCAGCTGCGGATATAGCTCCTGTCCACTTCTCCCAGCTTTTTGCCGGTAGCGTTGCGCAGGTCTTTACCGTCGAATGTGTATTCTGCCATCACTTTCCTCCTTTATCAGAAAGATATGGCAGATTAGGGAGAAAACAGCCGATTTTTAATTTTTCCCGGCCTGTTCGGACCAGAGTAGCTATACAGGTGTTACAGCAGGCTTACTTCCAGAGGAACGCCACAGCGCGTTTACCCAGAATATAATCGTCAAATATTTTTTCTGCCGGGGCTGCCGCACAGGATGAACAGACATGCAGAGGCAGTAGATGTTCTTCTCTGGGGTGACAGTAGCGTGCCCCAGGGGCAGTTTTCCAGTCGGCAAGCTGTTTTTTTCTGGCTTCCGGCTGCATATCTCCAGTGCAGGTATCAATAAGCCAGTCCTGAAAGGCATCATTGATGTCGTCCGGGCGGTTACTGCCGCTCCAGTCAAAAGCCTGCATGTTATGAAAGGAAAAACCGGACCCGATAAGCAGGATATTTTTCTCTTTAAGGCCCTGAAGGGCCTCCCCAATTTTCAGGTGTATTTCCGGGTCCATCCCTTTAACCAGGGATAGCTGTATGGTCGGAATATCCGCATCGGGATACATCATTTTCATGGGAATATATACGCCATGGTCGATACCTCTCTCACGGTTGCTGGCGGTCTTTATCCCGGCATCCTTCAGCAGTGCTTCTATTTCTTCCGATAGCTGAGGATTTCCCGGGGAAGGATACTGTATAGAATAAGCCTCTTCCGGAAACCCGTAATAGTCGTACAGCATGTCCGGCGCTTCTCCGGCAAGTACTGTTGGTACAGACTCTTCCCAGTGGGCGCTTACGACAACCACAGCATCGGGCCTGCTTATACGGGAAGGAAGATCTTTCATAAAATCGATCATTGCCTTATGGGTCGGATCGCCAAGGATGGGCAGAGGCCCTCCGCCATGAGAAAAATATATAGACTCCATTTATATCTCCTTCCGGGATGAGGTTTAATATCTGGGCACCTCTAAAAACGTGGTATTTTTCCCATAGTCAAGGAGGATAGATTTTGTAGCGCCCGCACCCAGCTATTTAATCTTCGATTAAGTAGCTGGAGTGGACCGCGGGAAATCTTGACGACGAAGAATATGGAGAAAAGAGTAGTTTTTAGAGCTGCCCATTAGTCTAAAGATAAGATTTTTCCTGTTCTTCCGGCAAGGGGAACTTCACACCGTTTTGTCTACAGCTTTATTATGAACTGATACCGTGCAAAATTATTGAAATGTACTTAAAAAGTACAATAGACAATAATTGTACCTATATGGTACAATTGTGGTGATGAAAGTAGCAGCTGTGATTGCAGACATTGTTAAGTCACGTGATCTTCCAGACCGCAGACAGTTTCAAAAGCAAATGGAAGATGCGTTGTCTGCACTGAATTCCGGTTCAGCTGGTATTATTTCTCCTTACACCATAACCCTGGGAGATGAATTTCAGGCGGTGTATAAGTATGGAACCGGGCTTATACGGGATATAAGCCTGCTGATCGCACATCTGCATCCTGCGCAGGTGAGGTTTGCTGTAGGCATAGGAAACCTGAGTACAGATCTGAATCCTGAGTCTGCCCTCGGCATGGATGGACCTGCATTTCATGCGGCAAGGGATGGGTTGAACTGGTTGAAACAGTATGATTCATCAGTTATTCAAGTCTTTTCCGGAGGAACGGAACTTGCTGAATCCATGCTGAACCCGTCTTTACGACTGGTTCAGGGGGTAATGGCAGGCTGGAAAGGCAATACCTGGAGTATTTTCAGCGGGCTTGCGGCAGGCTTGACGATTCAGGATATTCTTTTAAAAATAGACATCAAGCAGCGTGCTGTATATAAATCTGTTGCCACCAACCATGTACGGGAAATCCTGGATGTCTTGAATGCGGCAGACAGAGAAATCCAGAGGATTACAAAACACGAATGAAAAGTGAACTGGCCTGGTTTCTTGTTGCAATGCTTCTGCCGCGGATTTTTCTGCAGTGGAGAGAAGCAGCAAAGGATGTAATTAAGGTTAATCTTCTTGCTCTTCTCATTGAACTGATATTGCTTATGCCTTTGTATTCTATTTCAAATATTTTATTTTTTCTCTCCTGGTTTCTGTACTATCATCTTTTTGCGGCTGCTCTGGAATTAAATGGAAAAAATATTTTTGTAAAACGGGTGATCCAATTTCTGTTTATCACTCTCTTTGCAGGATTTCTGTTCGGAACAGTACTTGAAGGAACCGCCTTTAATGCCTTCGCTGTTATCTGCATAGCAGGGATATTCAGAGCAAATACCTTTACTGCACTCATAGATGGTTCTGTTGCAAATACAATTCTGATTGTTCTGTTTGGAATGCTCGTTGCAGTTAACGAGATTAATAATGTTATTCGGTTTGTCCTTGATCTTATACATGTTGTGCCGGCTGAGCGCGGTTCTGAAGAAAAGGAAGACAGCCGGGAACTTCGCCGGGGAAAGGTTATCGGAATAATAGAAAGACTGCTGTTTTTCTTTTTTGTTCTTATCGGAAGCTATGCCTCTATCGGCTTTATTCTTACTGCCAAAGGAATAACCCGTTTCAGGGAGCTTGAAGACAGGAATTTTGCCGAATATGTGCTAATCGGTACACTGTTGTCAGCATCGCTGTCCATCTTCTTGGCATTTTACATAAAGCATATTCTATAGAAGCTTAGACAGGTTAATTAAACGAAGGCCCGGCATTGTGAAGAAAAGTAAGATAAAATTTCACTGATAGACTGTATTTGAACTGATTCAGGTAAAGCTGTCCCCTGAATCAGTCCTTCCAGCGTATAACCGTACCGGCCCGCTTCGCCATCTCCACCATGCTGGCATCATCATGATAATACAGCCCCGAAGGCAATGCTTTTGTTCCGTCCGGTGTCCGAACCAGCCAAATTGCTGAATGATGATACGCTTCGGTATCTATTGCATTGCTGCCGTCTTCGGGATCAATATGCAGCTGGCCGTAACAGGTGCAGAAGTAGGTTTCATTCTCCTCCGGCTGGGAAATAAAGAACGACGTACCCCGGACTCCCAGTGCAGCTGTCGGGACCTGAATTTTAAAGCGGTTGTCATCGCTGAAACCCAGGCGGGCCAGGCCGTTCAGTACAGCCCCCATGCTTCCCCTTTCTATTTTTACACCTTTCCATCCGTCGTTAATAACAGCATGGGTATTTTCGCCAAAGTGGAGAATATTCTTCGGGCCAAAGGTTATTTCTGCAATGCCGTCCGCACTGGTAACTACCGTATCGCCCGTCTGCACGGTATCCCCGATTTCAGCAGACTGACTGTTAATCAGAACTTCTCCCTCAAGGTAAACCAGCTTGCCATCCAGGTTAGCCGGGTTAATCGGCTCCTGCTGCCCTCCGGCATAGAGAGTTCCGCAAAAGAGTACTGCACCCAGAACAACTGTCATAGCCGTTAATGAGTATTTTGATTTCAAAAGATGCCTCCTTGTTTTACCCGTCTTTATTATAGGGTACCTCACTATAGGGCTATAAGAAAGGGAAAAAGGTTTATTTTTACTCTACTCCAGAAATGAAGGTCATTTCCTTTATTATTTGTATTCTACTCAGGTTTGCACTGCATCATGAAGTCCATTAACCTTAAATAAGCAGTTTGAAACAGGAGCCCTATATGCATCTCTATTCTTTCGGAAGAACCAGAACCCGGATCAGCATGGCTGTATTTTTATTGTGTATTTCAGTCATGTCGTATGCCGGAGAGTACCCCCGGCCGACAGTCCCTGAAGATGTTGTTCCGGCCTTTCGACTGGAAAAGATTCTTATGAGTATCGACTATTTCGGTCAGTTCCTCTGGGGAGATACTATTTTCGAAGATTATCTCTATCAGATTTTCAGACTCAATCAGGGTGCATTCACTGGTGGTACCGGTGTTACTGTTGAGGTTGTGTATGGCGGAGAAACAATTTCAATTGAACAGGCCCTGCTTGGCAGCGAAGGGGAATCTGACTGGTGGAGCCTGCATATCTCCGGGGCGGAAACGGATATCTACTGCGAAGTTCTTGTCCATTCCCTGGGGGTTCCGTTATTGATAAGATACCGAAATCCGGAAACCGGGGCATATCATGAGCGTACCGCTCTGATGGGGCAGGGGCTTCAAGAGGCAGTGCAGAGTATGGGTAGGGAGGCAATTGATGCGGAAATACAAAAAGAGATTAACCGTGATCTGGAAGATTCTTTCAACCGCCAGTACGCTAACCTGCAGTTAACCGGGGAAGTTGAATATAGTTTTCCCTCCGGGAAAGTTATGGGAGTCGTCGCTATTGAAGATATGGGCGATTCAGGCCGTGTGCAATACCTTTTTTCTCCCGATATCGGCGGTGGCCTTTTAACTATTAAAATGGATCGGGATGGTAATACAAATATTGTTGCCCGGCTGATTACGGCTAAATCCGGTTACACACCGCTTATTTCTTCTTCAGACATTGTTCCGGAACAGGATGAATCCGCGTTTAATGCCTATGGTTCTGAAGGCTCTATTGATTCACCGGTTTTTCTGGATATGTACACGGAATACTATGGAACTGTCGGCTATGGAGAAACAAGCTGCTATAGTTTCGAGCCTCCTGAAAATATGGATGTGCAGATAGAACTGTATGAGGTTTCCGGGTATGTCAGTCTTAGTAATTACGGGAAGGATGATACCTTCTGGGCTCTGCAGTCATCGGCTTCCGGCTCCGGGAGCATAACCCTGGAGCACCTTTCCGCAGAAGGCGGCAGAATGCTCTATTTTTCCGTGGATGATTCCTTATGGGAGAATCCCGACGGTGTGTCGTATGTTATCCGGGTGGGGGAGTATTAAACCAGGCCGGTGTAGGGATGGGCGCCTTCTGCAGGGATTTACAAAAAGACACTCAAGCCCAGGCTGAAATCTGTTTCTGAATATCCTGTGTCAGAGATTTGTCTGCGGTCTTTTATTTCATCCTGAAATACCAGACAGTCAAGACCAATGGTTAAGCCCAGTTCCGGTAGAAGCATCGCGGTAAATCCCCCGCCGATACCGATATGGGTTTGAATATAGTTTGCATTGCTCTGATCATCTGTTTTCCAGGACCCTCCGCCCAAGGCTTTTATCTGGAAATAAAACGGCTCAGACAGTGGAATATAGTATTTCAGCTGCGGTTGAACTCGTATTTCAGCAGTAGAGTTCTCCGAGGAACGGGAAAAATAGGCGTATCCATTGGCGAAGATACCTGCACCAATGCACAACCTCTCTTTTGGAAAATACCCTATGGTTAAATCCGGGGTTATTCCTGCATAGAGTTCGAAGGAGTGCCGGTATTCTGAAGTAAAGTATCCTCCGCCGGAAGTCTTAAGCCCGGCGATCTTGCCAATACCGAATTCAAAGGTTCCCTTGTTTACGGGATCTGTGTCGGCCATAATGTTTGTTGAAAAAATGAACAATAAAAAAGTGATGAAAAGCAGAGAAGGTTTAATCATTTAGTATCCTTTTTTGTATATCTTACCGGAGACGGGTTTTGTGTCAATAGAGAGGTATTTTACCTTTGTAACCTGAGGATCTCAACATTTTATAGGTAACCGCGACTGCTAAATATCCTCGGCTGCGCAGAATGTCCCCCTGAAGGTTATTCCGCCTCCAAGGTTTCCGGATGCATCGGTATATAAATCAAAAACCATATCATCACCATCATAACTCAGTGTTCCTGTGGTGCTTGTCGGGTTTGAGACACTGTATACCCGGGAATAGGTAAGCGGACCGGATAGAGAGGAAGAATATGCAGAAGGATCAATACAGAAATCTGTGAAAGTCCAGGTCAGGGCAAAGGTATCTATGGATTCATAATTACTGTAGGAGTTTGAAAACGCTATACTCCCTGTTGCACTGGTAAAATCCGGGGATGCCGCTTGAATTTCTGCATTAGTAACGGTGCCGATAAATGAAGTATTCAGGTCCTGATACGCATCATCAATGTTTGCTAACTCAACCCCGAATCCGTAGAGACGTACAGCTTCTCTAATTAAATCCAGATCCGCATTGGATCCGGCTCCACCGGAGGAACAGCTGAGGGAAAGCACCACAGCAATAACAACAGGAATAATGTTTAAGGTCTTTGTTTTTTTCATCTTTTTTCCTTTTATTGCAGTATCGATTATTTCAGTATATAGCGGATGTTACGATTTTTCACGGTAAATACTGCGGTCGGCTGTCTGGTCTGAACGAAGCGGCTTTGAAAGCTTAAATCTGAAGGGTTGATATTAAACCCGCCGGAGGCCCCGGCGGGTAATCGATTTAAGACCAGCTCCCGGGTTTCAGGGGCTGCTTACAAGCAGGGAAAAAGAACCGGCAATTCCATCATATTCGTCAACCCGAATCCAATACTGTGTAGTTTCTGCAAGTGGATCATCGGTATCTGATATTTCATCACCGCTATCATATGTGCCATCCTGATGCATTTCCCATGGGGGGGTTGATGTTGCCAGGGAAGAGTCTGAAAAAAGATCCCAGCTCAAATCAGACTGCAGATTGGTAAGGGCAATGTTATAGGTTCCGGCAGCCCCTGTGGTGAAAGTATAATAGCTTGCGCCGTCTGCAGCCACTGTCCCACTGTGCGTTGCGTCCAGTGTCAGGCTTATAAAGTTTGAAGTACTGCCTTCGTTCACATAGTTTGTGCTGCCTCCGCTGCCTGCTTCATCGCAGGATGCAGTAAGAAACAGTAGTGCTGCGGCGCAAAGCATAGCAGGAAGAATATTTCGTCTATTCATATTTTTTAGCTCCCTTTCTAATTTGGTATGGGTTTATGGTATCTTCCCATATTAAGGGAAACAATTGGTCCGGGGCTGAAAAGTGAAAAACCGTACGGAAACGAGTTGTTGTAGGGCAGGTTTTTAAGTGTGATATAACGACATACACTGTAGAACCAATACGAAATATGTGATAGCAGTGTTCTATGCATTTGATATAAGTCTTCAAGAGGAAAAAATTATGCATTACCAGCTTATGACATCAGAAGCGGACTCCTTTGCCCGGTTTACCATTACCAGACGATTGCCCGCAATTTTAAACGACCTTATTGCGAATAATCAGTTTTTGCCTGAAGTGGAGAAGGGGCTTAACGCGTTGCTGAATTCTATCCCGTCAGGTACACTGGCGCCACTGCATCCGGCATATCCCTTTGCAGGAGATATCAATGCCACCCTGGCAGAAAATCCTGATTACAAATGGCTGAATGCTCCGTTTCTTTTCCTTGAAAACTACCTGTATCACAAAATCTCCGAGCTCTGCGGATTTTTTTCCAACGGTTTTGACTATTTCCGTTACAAAAAGGATGCTGAAGCCCGCATCGGTCTGGAGAAGTTTTCACAGTATCTGGAGAATGTCGATTCTATCAGCTCCTTTTCAGAAATTTGCCTGCTGAACTTAATGGGGAATAAAGCCGATTTGAGTCAGCATCCATCCCATTACTCCGCACGTTCGGCCTTCGAACTGCTGATTGATCATCGGGATAAAGCTGCATCGAAAATAGATGACTGTTCGCAGGTGGATATCGTACTGGATAATGCGGGGGAAGAGCTTTTTTTCGATCTTCTGCTTGCCTACTGGCTTTTGACTCATACGGCGGTAAGTAAAATAAAACTGCATTTCAAGCAGATGCCCTATTTTGTCTCCGACGCACTAATCTCCGATTACCGTTTTCTTTTAGATATTCTCTTGGAAAACAAAAGCGCTGCCTTTTTTGTAGAAGCTATGAACGGATTTGAGAAGGAAGGAAAACTGGAACTCTGTTCTCATCCTTTTAATGCAAGCGGAAAACTGTTCTCTCAAATGCCAAAAGAGTTAGCGGCGGAACTCTCCCGGTCGGATCTTATACTTTTTAAAGGAGACCTGAACTACAGAAGGCTTGTAGGTGACAACCATTGGCCCCACGTAACCAGGACATCTTCAATTGTAGACTATTTCTCCACAGATATACTCATAAGCCGTATTTCCAAGTCTGAGGTAATGGTTGGTCTGGAGCCTGAGAGTATTCCCCATGGGGAGAGTTCTGAGTGGCTGTTCAGCGGTAACTATGGGCAGATTGAGTTGGTTGAAGGGAGATAGGCTATAGCCTACCGGCCAGCCCTCATCACCGAGGAGCCGCTCCTGTTTAACACTCTTAAAGGTTGATAGTGGCTATTAAATATAGTCAACCGGTTTAATTGGGCAGCTGTCCAGCTATACGGGTTTCGCAACCAAACATACTAATAAAAAAGGTAAATAATTATCAGGTATGCTGACAGTTATTTAATGGGTGCTGCCGGAAGATATCGACAGCACCACACTTTTATTTAATTCTGTAAGTAGTAGTATCGTGGGCTATTTCATTTATTTGTTGTTAGAAGTAGGCGCTTAACCCGACGCCAATTTCAATAATATTGTAGCTTGAATTGTCTATAGTTGTTCCGCTTACTGCTCTATTGGGGAAGTAAATGTAGTCGGCATGAATGACAGCGCCAAGGCCTGGTAGAAGCAAATAGGTCAGGCCGCCGCCCAGCCCAAAGCGTGTTCGCGTGTAGGTCTCAGAATCGCCATCATAGGTAGATGATGAATAGCCGGCAAGAATTCTAAGATTAGCTAGGGTTTGCGATGATACCGGGATATAGTATTTAAGTTGAGGTTGCAAAAGAAAATCTGTATCTGGATCAGTCATTGATTCAGACTTATATGATTCGTAGTAAATGCTTGCCCCAAGCATAATTCCGTCAGAAACGAAATACCCAAAAGTCAGAACAGGCGTCGAGCCAATTGAGATATCGGTGGCCTCATCATAATTATCTCCTTTTTGCAGCCAGAGGTTTGCAATATTTCCGATGCCAAACTCAAAACTTCCGGCATCAATAGGATTCTGCTGTGCGACGACACTAACCGGGAATAGTACAAGCCATAGAAGTACTAAAGTTAATAGGATTTTTTTCATTCTTTTTCTCCTGAAATAAATTTTGATTCGGATTATATCAGTAGAAAGAGGGATAAGCAAATGTGTTTTTATAGGTTGAGTAGGTATGCAGTCAAAAAGTCGGCCCTCACCCCCGAACCCCTCTCCTGTTTTCAGGATGAGGGGGCCGTTTCGTTGGGTTTCGCTTTTTTTTATAAGGAATAATCAGACCAGTTGTACACGGTGCCTTTATAAGTAATTGTGCCGCCTGGATTACCGGAATCATCAGTATAAACGTCCAGTACCATATTTCCGCCAGCGTAGGTAAGGGTTCCTGTTGAGGTTGATTCTTGTGAACCGGTTGTCGATACCTCAACGGTTGTACCGGAAAGAGTTGAACTGAACTCTATCGTGGAGAAAGAAAATGAATTAAATGTAAGAGTATAAACAGCTTCTCCTGTTGCATCATTATAATCGTAGTCATAGTCAATACTGCCTGTTGCATTGGCATTTTCAGGATCCATTGCAATGATTTCTGCTTGAGTTAAGGTTCCATTAAAATCACTGTCCATTGAAACCAAACCGGCATCAAGACCAGCTGTCAAACCTCCAAGCAAGTACAGTGATAAGGCCTCTGCAAATTCTATCTGTTCTGTTGTTTGACCGGAGGATCCTGCTCCTCCACCGGAACAGCCTGTTGCAAACAGAATTGATACGATAGTAAGAATAATAATCCGTGTAAGTTTTTTTGTCATCTTTCACTCCATATAATGGTTATTTTGTATGCGCAGTATACAGAGTTGTTGCAAAAAATGCACGGCATTTAACACGGAGATGTGTAAAAAATGTCCCCTACACCAACCCTCACCCCCAAACCACCTCTCCCGAAAGGCGAGGGGGCCTCTCGCGTCATACACCCTCTCCCTCCGGGAGAGGGCAGGGTGAGGGGAAGCTGGAGGGTTGCTGCTTTGGCACACCGCGCCAGTCGCGTAATATTGCTGCGATAGTGTTTTAAAGCAGAGTTTCAGGCCCGGAAACTAGCTCTCGCCTGTAACGCGAAAGAGCTATCCCTAAGGCGACTCTCACCCTCCTCTCCTGTTTTCAGAAGATAGGCGAGGGGGGCTATTCGCAACTATCTCCCTCTCCGTCTTGAAAAGGGCTTGGAATTTCCCCGATTTTACAGACTTTTTGCGGGGACAAATAAACGTAACCTTTCGACCGTTTTTTCCATTAGTGTACATGGAAAGGAATCTTCAACAGGATTTGACTCCCGTGTACATTTTTTAACTCTATCTCTGCTTCAAGCTGTTTGGCCAGGCTGATAATAAGCTGAAAACCGAGCCCTGAGATTTTTTCAGGAGAAAAATTATCCGGGAACCCTTTACCATTGTCTGCGATTGTCAGGTGTAAAAATTTACTCTCAGAGAGAACTGTTTTAATTGAAATCTTCTTATCATCATCGGGATAAAAAGCATGCTTCATGCTGTTCATTATTGCTTCATTAATAATAAGACCACAGGGAATCAGCATCTCCGGCGATGAATCGAAATCTTCAATATCAGTATTAATTTCAATAAATTCATCAAAGCTTTGACTGACATGTTCAATCAGGCCTGAAACATATTCCCTGAAGGGAACTTTAGAGAGCATTTGTGATTCATGCAGCTTTTGATGAACCATAGCCATTGCTTCAATTCTGTTCTGAGCCTTTTTAAACTGCTCAATCATGCAGGGGTCTTCGAACTCCGCAGATTGCAGGTTTAAAAGGGAATTCATAATTGCCATGTTGTTCTTCACCCGATGGTGAATTTCTCTGAGAAGAATTTCCTTTTCGTTAAGGGATTCAGCTATCTGCTGTCTACTCCATTTCAACTCGCCTATTGTCTGTTCTCGGTCGAAATGCAGAAAAGTAATAAAAAGAATAAGATTGGCAAAAAGAGTCAGCGTAAATCGTACAGCTAAAGGATCAATAGTGAAGATAATATGGATATAAATGGCAAAAAGAGAAAAACAGAAAAATAGAATCAGCCATAGATAACTGCTTAAACCGCCCACTTCTATAATCCATTTTCTATTCAGCAAAATGATGAAAAAAGTTGTAAGAATAATAAGCAGCTGACCAGAAAGGGTAAGAAATAAACCGTATGAGGGGAATATCGTAAACCCGCTAATTAGAATTGTGCACATACAGATAAAAAGTGTCGTGATAATTTTAACGGAAGGGGAAATAAAAGAGCGAATCAGACTGAGAATGATGAAAAACGTGCCGGTTGCAGTAGAAAACCCGAACAGCGGATGGTTGAGGTTTTTTAAGTGGATATACTGCACTATGGCAAAGACTGGTCCAATGGCATAAATTAGCCACCCCGCGGGCAGGAGAAAACGGAAAATGTCTTTCTTATGAAATTCCGTCTCCAGAAAATACATAGCGGCAATGAAACGAAACATAATTAGAATTGTAAGAATATTTACAACCATGTCAGCCTTGAGTATAATTATATACCAGGTGAGGAATTACATTCTTTATCCTGGAAATCTGAATTGACACGACATTGCCGGTATAAGGAAACATGCTGCAGAGTAAAATACACTGTACATACATTTTCGTAATCATCTCAAGGTAATAACATCATGTTTAGATGTAATATGCTCCAGTATCTAAAAGGCTATTAGTTGTTATATGGTAAGTCAAGAGATACTGCCGAAGACCAGGATTTTCTTGTTTATTTATAAGGGCATTCACTCTATCCATTCTTTGAGCTTTGACGCCAACCCTCACCCCCAACCCCCTCTCCTTTTTTTGGAAGATAGGCGAGGGGGCCTCTGGCGTCTACACCCTCTCCCTCCGGGAGAGGGCAGGGTGAGGGGGGCTGGAGAGGCGCCTGCTGGCCTGATACACGGCACCAGTCGCGTAATATTGATGCGGTAGTGAATAAAGGCGCAGTTTCAGGCTTAAAGAATATCTCTCACCTCTGCCGCGAAGAATACCAGGCAGTCATAAAAAAACCGCCGGGAATCTCCTCGGCGGTTTTGAATATAAAAAACTATTATCAGTATAATTCTACTGAGTCATCAATATCAATTTGATAAATCAACCATACATCTGCCCCAGATATATTGGAATCTTTTACAAAATAGAATTCTATTTTGTATGATCCGCCTCCACTTGCGGCAAAAGTGGTTGTAACTTTAGTGGCCTCTGTCAGATCAACTGTATACACAAAAGACATGTTATCCCAAGGAGGTGAATCCCAATATGTTGATCCTGATGTTACAGTTCCCCAGTCATTGGTCATATCTGCTTCTGAGAAGTTGTCTGGAACACCTGAATATGATCCACCGGCTTGTAGGTCTGCCACAAAAAGAGCAATACGCTCTGTTTTAGAAATGGGTAACACTTCTTCGCAACTTGAAAAGAAAGCTACAACAAATATTATTGCGAACAAACCCAGTATTATCTTTTTCATCGAAAATCTCCTTCCATCAAATATCATATTCAGTAACGTATTCCAAAATATTCTGGTCAAAAGCTGATTCTATCATGCTCATGTAGTCAATAAACTCGGAATATGTTGAAGCATCTATCTTCTTAGTTAAGAATCCCGCTTTCATAAGCATATATTGTTTGGTTACGACAAAACGTTTCAGGGAAAAGGCGGACAAGGTGAAATAGCGGATATTCTGCACGAGCGGTGAAATTTCTCGTTCTACAGGTTTTACACTTTCATCATAAAATTTATCTGCTATTTCTTTCCCCTTTTCTCCGGAGATATTCTCGTATTGCTGTCTTAATTCCATTATATGGTCTTTTGTATCTTTTAAGATCATACTGAGATTCTCCACCTCCCGCGCATAATCTTCCATCTGCCGTTGAATCCCTCGAAGTCCAGCAATGGGATCAGCTGAAAACTCTTCCTGCTTTGCTACTGCCCACTCTGAAAAATCAATAGGACGGCCTTTCTTCTGAAACTTCGCCCCCGGCGCCCGTCCCGCCTTAACTTCAACACCTTCACCCTCATAAAGCGTCACCGGAACACCCTGGCTCACAACCTGAACCTCGCCGGAGTCCACCGTAAACAGAGTCGATCCCTCATCGCCGGCATAGACGGTAAACTCCGTACCCCGAACACCCGCAACGGAACTGGGGGTGGAAATCCGCGGCTCCTTGCCTAAAAGCCGGTTGAACTTGAAGCTCACAGCCCCCAGGGCGGTGTGCATAACCGTCTCTTTCTCTCCTCCGGAATCAATCTCCCGCAGGCTGAAAACCGAGTTCGGCTTTACCGTAATTTCCACGGCGCCATTATTGCCCAGGGTGGCAATGCCGTCATCTCCGGTAACAATCGCATCGTCCCGGTTCAGGGCGTCCCCGATAAAAGCCTCAACCAGCTCGCCGTCGGGGTAGCGCAGATCAACCCAGCCTTCCACATATTCAACGGTGGCAACCTCGGCAAAGAGGGCGGCGGAGCTCAAAACAAACATCAGAACAGTAGAAAAAATCAGAATGCCTCTTTTCATACAACCACCTCTATTCCACCGGGCCGGTAAAGGCAAAAATGCGGTTTTTCCGTTTATCATCCTTGCCCACGGTTAAAAAGAACTTCCCCGGACCGCCGTCAACCACAAAGGTAACCGCATCTTCCGGAACATACTTGGCAAAAAACTGCTCAATCTCAAGACCGCTTCCGTAACGGGACGAATCCGCCGGATCATCCAGCACGGCAAACTCCGCCTCTCCCAGACTGAACCCGCCCTCGGCCAGAATCTTCCAGAACTCCCGGGTATCCGCGGGGCGCATAATCATCTCCGTATCCAGCAGAAAGGGGCTGCCGGTCATATCACTCAGCTCCTGCCACTCTCCATTGTTTATCAGCTCCACAAAGGAAAAGCCGTCTTTTTCAGTGGGGACGGTGCTGCAGGCACCCAAAATCAATACCGCCAGCAAAAGCGGTACAGCATATTTCATACAGACTCCTTTTTTCTTATCGTCTATCACATCTTACTACTACTTTACCACATATCAGAGTACCTCTCAGGAACTCTTAGATCAAGCAATTTCACTCCCGGGAATATTTTATGGCGCCTGTACCGGGCCCTCCGCTCGTAGCCGTCCCCGGGGTCTTTCAAAATATATATGTACCGCTTCCGCAGGGGCTCCTTCCGGCTCCGTCCCCTCCGCCGGGTCGCCCTCTGGCCCCCGGGGCCGGGCTGCCGCTGCGGTCCCTGGCGCATACTGACTTTTTTCCCGGTTTTCATCGGGAGTTTTGGCTTGACCCGTGATATATGTTTAGCTATGCTTTTCAAGTGACATATTATGACAGTTACGTATAAAAGGAGCGTTAAATAGTTATGAGAGCAAAGCTTACCTTCCTGCCCGTGCTTTTAATCGCAATACTGCTTGTTTTTACCGGATGTACCACCACCGGAACCTCAGTTCAGCGTACAGCTGCAGATACCCAGACCGATCTAAGCGGCCGCTGGAACGACACCGACAGCCGCCTTGTAGCAGAAGAGATGATCGCAGATATGACCAGTCGCCCCTGGCTGGGTGATTTCCGTCAGGCCGAGGGCAAAAAGCCCGTGGTTATTGTCGGTTCCATGCGTAACCGCAGCTCTGAGCATATCGATACAACTCCCTTTGTTAAGGACATCGAGCGGGAGCTTATTAACGGCGGCCAGGTAACCTTTGTTGCCAACGCATCCGAACGGGCCGGTGTACGGGCCGAAAAGGAAGATCAGCAGCTGGAAGCATCTCAGGACACCATCAAGCGTCTCGGCGAAGAGACCGGAGCGGACTTTATGCTTTTGGGAGTTATCACTTCCCAGGTGGATGCCGTTGAAGGCAAACGGGCGGTTCTCTATCAGGTGGATATGGAACTTATCAACATCGAGACCATGGAAAAGGTCTGGCTGGGTACCAAAAAAATAAAGAAGCTTGTTGAACAGAGCAAGGTACGATGGTAGCCTCCGGCAGAAACAAAGCCCTCTTTCATTATATGAAGGGGGCTTTTCTTTTCAGTGTTGCTCTCCTTTTTCTCTTTTCCTGCACCACCAGAAATGAAGCTTTTGTAGAAATCGATGCAGCCGTAGCAGAAGGCCGTTATCTGGATGCCGCAGCCTCCATGAGCGGCGAAGACCGGTCCTCCTATTATAAGGACAAAGACAAGGTTCTCTACTATCTGGACCTTGGAATGCTCTACCACTACGGCGGCGATTACACCCAAAGTGTTCAGCATCTCGATGAAGCCGAGCGGCTTATAGAGCAGTACTTCTCAACCAGCATTACCCAGGCTGCAGGTTCCCTGCTTCTCAATGACAATGTCATGGACTATTCCGGTGAGGACTACGAAGACATCTACCTCAATGTTTTCAAAGCCCTGGATTACCTTAACCTGGGAGAGTTTGATGCAGGCTTTGTGGAAGTTCGACGGGTAAACACCAAGCTCAATATTCTCGAAGACAAGTACAACTCCCTGGCTGCTGGCTACAACAGCAGCGACGATAAAGCCGTTGCTCTTGAAGCCGGATCCAACCGGTTCTACAACAGTGCCCTTGCCCGTTATGTAAGCATGCTCCTCTACCGTGCCGAGGGCGATATCGACGGTGCATCCATCGATTATGAGAAATTCCTCCAGGCCTACCAGCTCCAGCCGGATATCTATAACTTTGTTCCGCCAGTGGACAAGTCGGTGCTGAAGGCCCCGAAGAACGGTGCCCGCCTCAGTGTTCTGGCCTTTGCCGGACGGTCTCCGGTTAAAAAGGCAAAAAGCCTTACCATTGCCACCGGGCCCAACCAGGTCTCCATTCTTACCACCGACGAGGATGATTCCGGTGTAATTGTTCCCACCGGGTACAACTCATTCTTCTGGCCCGGCGTGGAAGGTGGCTATCGCTTCAAGTTCCAGCTTCCCTATATGGATATGCAGGGAACTTCAGCCAATGCCATCTATCTGGTGGTTGACGGCGAACGTCAGGGTGAGCTTTTTCTTATGGAGAATATTGAAAAGATTGCCCGGGAAACCTTTCAGGTTAAATACCCAATTATTTTTATGAAGACTGTTACCCGAACGATTATCAAGGGCATTATCGCCCAGAAGGGTAAAGAGCAGATGCAGAAGCAGGGTGGCCTTGCTATGGGACTCCTTGGTTCCATTGTTGCTGATGTTGCAGTTGAAGCATCGGAGCAGGCAGACCTGCGGGTAAGCAGATACTTTCCGGCCTTTGCCTTTGTCAGAGAGTTTGAGGTTCCTCCTGGAGAACACCAGGTCCGGGTGGAATATTTTTCAGATGGTACGCTTATCTTCAGCGATGAACTGGGCAGTGTAAATGTAACGGAGAACGGCCTTAACCTTGTTACATCCTATGCCAACAGATAGGCAGACAGACATTAATAGAGAAAGAAGGAGAAATCCATGAAAAAAATTGTACTTACAGCACTTACTACGCTGGTTCTGCTTCTGGCAGTAAGCGGATGTGTCTCTTCCGGCGGTTCATCGTCCGGCGGCGGCAGCACCGGCGATATGCCCGGATGGTATCTTGATCCCCAGAGTGTATATCCGGACGATAAATTCATGACCGCCATCGGTACCGGCGATACCCGCCGTGCTGCCGAACAGAGCGCCATGGCCGGATTAAGCCAGATCTTCAAATCAGAAATCAGCGTGGACGTAAGTACCGCGGAACGCTACAAGGATCTTGTCGGTCCGTCGGGGTCCATGTCTGAAAGCGAGCTGATGCTGGCCCAGTCAACCAATGTTCAGTCAAACCAGACGCTGCTCAACGTGCAGTTCGGCGAGGCGGCAGTTGACGGCGAGGGCAGGGTTCATGTTATTGCCTATATCGATCGAATGGCAACGGGAAGAATCTATCAGGACCTTATCAGCAAGAACAGCGGCTTTGTTCAGGATTACATGGGAAGCTATCAGTCCCAGTCAAATCCTATTAACAAGTATGCCTATATATCCGCCGCATCTGTTATTGCCCAGAGCAATGAAATGCTGCTTGAGCAGCTGCGGATTATCTCTCAGGCCTACTATTCCATGTCTCAGGTTCCATACGATTTCAGAAAGGTCCAGCAGGCCAAGGCGGATACTGCCTCGAAAATGACTATCTCTATTCAGATTTCCGGAGATACCGGCGACCGGGTAGCTTCCGTTGTGCGGCAGTCCCTCAGTTCGGAACGCTTTCCTACTGCAGACCCGGCACTGATGCAGATTAAGGGGTCGGTAAGTATGGAATCCATTGAGCTTAATCCCAAGTATAAATCGGTGCGCTGGCAGCTTTCTCTTGATTTTGTCGGTCCCGATGGAAAATCCCTGATCTCCTACGAGAATCAGAACAAAGCTTCCGGGGTAACCGACGAAGCTGCCCGCTCCTTTGCCTACGATGACATCGGCAAGGCGGTGGAAAAGGATTTTATCGGCTCCGTCAGAGGCTATTTTGACGGCCTTGTTTTAGGTAATTGATCAATCCCCAAAGGCGGAGTCATAAGGCTCCGCCTTTTTTTTAAAAAGGTGTCTGACCAATAATAGAAGCGCTGGCAATTCCCTCCGCTTTACTCTATACTTGTTTCTATCAGGGAGGCCTATTGTATGCGTTTTGCCAACATCAGCTCGTGCATGGAATGTACCGAATACAACCGCGGAGAAAATTACGAAACGGTTGAAGTTCTGAACATTACCGCCGGCGATCTGATGAGTGAAGTTCTTGTCTTCGACAAGGAGAACCTGCTGCTTGTTACTGCTCTCAACTCTGAACAGACCCTGCGGACCGCCAATGTGGTGGATGCCCTTGGTGTTGTGCTGGTAAATGGCAAACGTCCTGCAGAAGGAATGATCAAACTTGCCCAGGAAATGGGTATCTCTCTCTTATCTACAAAAAAATCATTATTTGACGCGTGTGTTGCTCTCTATCATCTGAACACAACGGCGGAATGCGGTGCCTGAAGAAAGACCTCCTGTTTCCTTCGTTTCCCAGAATATCCCAACAGCCCTTACGGAACTTATCTTCAGGTTAAAGATAAAAGATGTCATGTCGCCCGTGGTTGTTACTGCTTCCAAGAATGAGTCTCTTCGCACTATTCAGCGCCGCATGAAAGAAAAGAGTATTACCGGAGTTCCCGTTGTTGAGGACAAGCGTCTTCTGGGAATTGTCAGTATGCATGATATTCTAACCGCCTTTGATGAGGGATTTATCGACGAGCTGGCCGAAGGTCATATGACAAAGACCATCAAAGTCCTCGAAGATGACATGCCTCTCTCATTTGCCATCAACTACTTTAATAAATACAAATACGGCCGCTTTCCGGTTCTCAATAAGAACCGGGAGCTCAGCGGTATTATCACAATCCGGGATATCAATACCACGCTCTTAAGTGAGGTAAACCGGATTGTGGAAGAACTGGAAAACGAACTGACCCAGGATGTTTCTGAAGATACAGATCCGGGAGTAGCGTCTCTGCAGCACTATGTTGTGCGCCACGATTTTGAAAACGCCGGCCGGGCAAGTGCAGAAATAAAACGCCTGCTCAAGCAGCACGGACTGGACCCTCAGGTAATACGAAAGGCCGCAGTTGCCAGTTATGAACTTGAAATGAACCTGGTGGTTCACTCCAACGGGGGAAAACTCATCTTTCGCCTCGATCCGGAAAACATAACTATCAGGACAATAGATACCGGTCCGGGAATAGACAATGTAGATAAAGCCCTGGAAGTGGGCTATTCTACAGCTAACGAATGGATCAGATCACTTGGATTTGGTGCCGGTATGGGACTTCCCAATGTTAAGCGTGTGTCCGACGACTTCTCGCTTTCCTCTGCCCTTGGTCAGAGTACGGAAGCAACAGCGGTTATCAACAGAAAATAAGGAGAACTCCGTATGATTGTACAGGATTTCAGCGGTAAACTTGGCTATGAGGCTCTTTTTGTTCCCGACCCGAATGCGGAGATTAGTGATGGATACACCTCTGATCTTTTAAGTGATGTTATGGCTAACGCACCTGAAAACGGCGTGCTGGTAACCATTCAGGCACACAAGAATACTGTTGCCGTCTGTGGACTTGCCGGTATACGTGCTATCGTTCTCTGTAACGGACGAACTCCCGATGAGGGTATGCGTGAAGCCTCCGATCAGGACGGCATTGCTGTTTTTACCACACCAAAAAATCAGTTTCAGGTAAGCGCCGAAATTTCGGCTCTGCTCTAGGGAATAATCCTCCAGGTGTTCTGGGCAGATCTCCATATTCACAGCTGTCTATCCCCCTGCGGTGCTCTTACCATGTCGCCGAAGGCTATTGTTGACCATGCCGAGGCTGCAGGGCTGAAAATGATCTCCCTCTGCGACCATAATGCTGCTGCCAATTGCCGGGCGGTATCCGTTTTGTGTGAAGAAAAGGGAATTGTTCTTATTCCCGGTCTTGAAGTAACCACAGTCGAAGAAGCTCATGTCCTGACCTATTTCAGCGACCTTGAAGGGGCTGAAGATTTTGCCGGTTTTGTTTATGATCATCTGCCCGCGGTGTATAACGATGCAACCAGGCTTGGGGATCAGGTGATAGTCGATAAAGATGGAGAAATCCTTGGAGAACTGGATAAGTATCTGGGGCTTGCAACCGATCTTTCGGTTGATGCCCTCTTCTACGAAGCCCGCTCCAGGGGAGCTCTGGTTGTGCCATCCCATATCGACAGGCCCTATGCCGGGCTCCTCTCCCAGCTCGGCTTTCTTCCTGATCTTGATTTTAACGGTGTTGAAATTGCCTTTGAAAAGAACCTTGCCCAGGCGGAAAATTTTACTCCCGTGGCTTCTTCAGACTCTCATATGCCCCATCTTATAGGTACAAAGAAAAGCGGCTTTCCCACCGAAGAATCTCCAGGCTTTTCTGTTTTTCGTTCCTTTCTTGAAACAGGTGCTATTGAGCTTTACTTTTCATAAGTCTTTCCCCGTTTAAAACGGGGAAAGTGTATTAATCATCTTGTGCATATTTATGCAATTAATAGAGCAGGGCTGAGCGTCCCCAGTCATAGTCACGGTTCTTTATCTCTTCAATATCCGGCATGGGGTAAAAAGAAATTTCTTTGCCATCACCAATATAGATGCCGGTTCCTATGGTTTGAAAACTGAAGGACTCTACGTGGGAACGGTCAAATGTTTTATTGTGTTTAGGTTTACTGCCGTTAACAGATTGAACACAGTGCATAAAATGATCCTTCTTGTTCATAAGAAATCCGCCGGTGTTTCCCGTGTTTTCAGGATCATCGAAATCGGGTGCCTGTAAATCCGCAAACATAAGCTTTGGCAGAAATACATGGTTTTCCCTGTCAGTCATGTACGCTGCAAATCCATTCGGGTCAAGTCTGCTTATTATAAGAGGCTTTATGGGGCAGAGTTCCTGATACACAAAATAGTCTTTCCCTGTTTTTGCCGGTGCATCACCCTTTTTCAGTTCCAGACTACGGCCGTCTCTGGTTGTCAGATAGATCGATCCAATCGCAGACAATGGGATATGTTCCAGTGTTCGGTAAACTGACAGGTACACGGAATGCTTGGAATCGCCGTCCGGATGGGAAACACATTTCTCTTCAGCATATTTCCAGTCAAACTCCTTGCTGCATTTCTCGCTTACCTCGGCAAATATAATAAGTTCATCGCTTCCCTTTTTATCTCCTGTTGCCATATAGCTGCCGAACTGGACAGGATCCAGCTCCGAGGCTATTAATGCCTCCATTGGAAAAACTGAAAGATAGTAATGTATGCTCATAAACCCTCCTTTTTTTGACTCCCTACTAGAAACAATAAACTCACCTGAGGCTGTAGTCAAGTTTTTTAAGGTCGGATAATCCGACCGTTCCCTATGTGATACTGTCAGACCATCAATTACCGCTGGTGAGACTACTGAAAAATTATACGTCATCTTCGCATATTTATGCGAAATATTTCTTGTCCTCTGAAAATTTCCGGGTTATAACGGATGTTAATGGAAAAATTTTATTGCTGGAGGTCCTATGGATAGGATGCTTTTTCTACCCCTCATTGCGGGGGCTATATCTCTTCTGTATGCGTTTGTAAAAACCGGCTGGGTAATAAGGCAGGACCCGGGTGACGAGAAAGTTCAGGAAATCGGGTCGGCTATACGGTCCGGTGCCATGGCTTTTCTTAAAAGGGAATACAAAATCCTCTCTGTTATAGTGGCGGCTGTTGCAATTCTCCTGTTTTTCTCCGAACAGGGTGCCGGTCGGCTTGTGGCAGTCTCCTTTCTGGTGGGTGCACTATTTTCCGCGCTTGCCGGTCTTATCGGAATGAACGCTGCAACCTATGCGAACACAAGAACAGCGCATGGTGCAAAATCCGGTTTGGTCCGGGCATTGAATATCGCCTTTAACGGCGGCAGTGTTATGGGGCTTTCTGTTGTTGGTCTGGCAATTATCGGCCTTACTGGACTTCTGATTATTTACGGAAAGATATTCGGTATGGACGGTGAGACTCTTAATGCACTTGTTCTGCCCATAATAAGCGGATATTCCCTGGGGGCAAGTTCGGTTGCGCTTTTTGCCCGCGTAGGCGGTGGAATCTTTACCAAAGCTGCCGATGTGGGTGCCGACCTGGTTGGTAAGGTTGAGGCCGGAATTCCCGAGGATGACCCCAGGAACCCTGCGACTATTGCAGATAATGTAGGGGATAACGTAGGCGATGTTGCCGGACTTGGATCAGATCTCTGCGAATCCTATATCGGATCAATCATTGGTGCCATGGTTCTCGGTGGAACACTCAGGGATATGAGTCTGGTAATACTGCCTCTTATGCTTGCAGGAGTTGGAATCATTGCTTCCATCATTGCTACTTTTTTTGTGCGCACAAAAGAGGGGGGAAACCCCCAGTCTGCCCTTAATCTGGGTACTATCGGCGCATCGGTTCTTACCCTTATTGCGGCATATCCTGTGGTTACCACCCTGGCACCTGCTACTTTTGATGGCGGATACACTGCTTTCGGTATCTATATTGCCATAATATCCGGGCTGATCGGAGGCGTTCTTATAGGAATTATCACAGAGTATTATACCGCCGACGGAAAAAAGCCTGTCGCAGAGATTGCACGGCAGTCCAGCACAGGTCCTGCCACAAATATAATCTCCGGTCTTGGTGTGGGAATGATGGCCACCGGCTGGCCGGTTGTCATGCTCTGTCTGGCTATCTGGTTTGCCTTCTATTTCGCCGGACTCTACGGTATTGCAATTGCGGCAATCGGTATGCTTGCAACTACGGGTATTCAGCTTGCCGTTGATGCCTACGGCCCCATCGCGGATAACGCCGGCGGACTGGCTGAGATGGCCGGAATGCCCCATGAGGTGCGTGAAAGAACAGACAAGCTGGATGCGGTTGGAAATACTACTGCAGCCATCGGAAAGGGCTTTGCCATCGGTTCTGCGGCACTTACGGCTCTCGCACTGTTTGTTGCCTTTAAGGAGACTGCAGGCCTTAAGGTAATCGATGTTACCGAAGCGCGGGTTGTTATCGGTGTTATTCTGGGAGGCATGCTTCCCTATGTTTTCTCCTCCTTCATTATGGGTGCGGTAGGAAGAGCGGCTTTTACCATGATCGAAGAGGTACGACGGCAGTTCCGGGAAATCAAGGGGGTTCTTGAGGGAACCACCAAACCGGATTATGTTTCCTGCGTCGATATCGCTACTTCAGCAGCCCTCAAGGAGATGATTATTCCCGGTATCTCCGCGGTAATCATACCGGTTCTCGTCGGATATCTCGGAGGAGCCCAGATGCTCGGCGGCCTGCTGGTTGGAACTACTGTTTCCGGAATTATGCTGGCTCTCTTCATGGCCAACTCCGGAGGCGCCTGGGATAATGCCAAAAAGCATATTGAAGGCGGAGCATACGGCGGAAAGGGATCAGAGGCTCATAAAGCAGCGGTTATCGGTGACACCGTAGGTGATCCCTTCAAGGATACCGCCGGACCTGCCATGGATATAATTATCAAGCTTATGAGTGTTGTATCCCTGGTTATCGCATCGAATATTCCCCTTTAATTTTCTGCAGGAGATTTCTGTAAGAGATTCTTCAGGAAGATTCCCTCTCGGGAATAGTGCTGATATAATAAAAGCGGAGCGGGCAAAGGTCCTTCTCCGCTTTTTTATTATGGAAACACCAGATAGAGCACCAAATTGTCTTCAGTGTATATACTTTGCCGTCACCTGGGACCCCAACTTTCCCAGAAGCTGTAAAATGTTCGGGGTTAAATCCAGGGAACTTCCGAGTATGGCGGTTTACCGGGCCAATGGGGTCCACTGTCCGGCATTCAGTCGTAATCCCAGGCTGAAAGATTGAAGAGCTTAAAAGTTGATCATCCGCCAGTAGATAGACTTTCTGTCAGCATTTTGTAGTACGTTTTTTCTCCGCTTTTGCAGAATCCCAGGTTGATAATCAGAGTCTGTCTCAAATTATGATTATCTCGAAATGAAATAGTATAAACCGGGTCGGGGTTGAGAAAAAGCTTCCGCAAAAAAGTAGTTTCTGCAAAGCGGTCGAGTTCTTCTATGCTTTCCATGGGAATAATCAGTGTTACTTCTTTGGTTTCCAGTTTACGGCTGTTGCCCCGGGTGAGCATGCTTATCCAGCTGTTCTGCGGGTAGTGTTTAAAAACGAGCACAGAATCGGTAAAGGCAAGTAAACCGAATAAACCATCCTGCAGTTCATTTACAGTTGTCCCTGTACGGATCGAAACTACTGCCTGATTGATTATCTTTCCGCCTGCCTCTGCTTCCAGTTCCTGCTGAAGTTCCAAATATTCTTTATCCACTGAATCTTTCCTGTTAGAAATTTGCAATCCGATCCCGTAATTCACTAAACTATACAGATAGTGTGCCGATATTGATACAACCTGCGGGGCGGTTTAGACTGCCTTGTCGGGTTAATTCTGCAAAATCTTACTGTATCATAAAATAGGTAAGACTTGTGTTCATTTCGTTTTTTTAGAAAAACATTTTCAAGTTTTTTTAAAACTACTGTTGACACTCTACAGCAGGTGATGTTATAACTGCGATCACGCTGAAGCGACGGGGTGAGTCACCCGGTTGAACAGCGGGATGAATGATCTTTTAAAGACAGCCAATACGGCCTTGTTTAGTCCATGTTAAGAGGGACGGTTCACTGAAGTTGAGAGAGTGGATGACCTTGGGATTGTAAATAAAGGGTATTGGATTTAACTGGAATATGAGAAGGGGCGAAGATAACCGTGATCGGGTTGTTTGCTTGTAAGTAATTGCAGGTAAATGATTTGAGAAATAAAAAGCGGGAACCTTTGTTGATTTCAATAATGACGGATATAAGTCAGCTTATTCTGAAATTGAGTATTCAAACTTTTATTATGTGAATTAAAGAGTCTCATCTTGTATGAGACTTATTATATCACGGAGAGTTTGATCCTGGCTCAGAACGAACGCTGGCGGCGCGTTTTAAGCATGCAAGTCGGACGGTAGAGAGACTTCGGTCTCTTGAGAGTGGCGAACGGGTGAGTAACACGTAGATAATCTGCCTTGAGGTTGGGGATAGCCTGTGGAAACACAGGGTAATACCGAATGTGCCTACGGGTGAAAGGTGCTAAGGCACCGCCTTGAGATGAGTCTGCGGCTCATTAGGTAGTTGGTGGGGTAAAGGCCTACCAAGCCAACGATGAGTAGCCGGCCTGAGAGGGTGGACGGCCACACTGGGACTGAGACACGGCCCAGACTCCTACGGGAGGCAGCAGCTAAGAATCTTCCGCAATGGGCGCAAGCCTGACGGAGCGACGCCGCGTGAATGAAGAAGGCCGTGAGGTTGTAAAGTTCTTTTCTTACCGAAGAATAACCGGATGAGGGAATGCTTCCGGGATGACATTAAGTAAGGAATAAGCCCCGGCTAATTACGTGCCAGCAGCCGCGGTAACACGTAAGGGGCAAGCGTTGTTCGGAATTATTGGGCGTAAAGGGCGTGTAGGCGGTTTCGCAAGTCTGGTGTGAAAGACCACAGCTTAACTGTGGGAACGCGCTGGAAACTGTGAGACTAGAGTATCGGAGGGGGATCTGGAATTCCTAGTGTAGGGGTGAAATCTGTAGATATTAGGAAGAACACCGGTGGCGAAGGCGAGATCCTGGCCGAATACTGACGCTGAGGCGCGAAAGCGTGGGGAGCGAACAGGATTAGATACCCTGGTAGTCCACGCCGTAAACGATGTGCACTAGGTGCCTGGGGGTAGCCCTGGGTGCCGTAGCAAACGCGTTAAGTGCACCGCCTGGGGAGTATGCCCGCAAGGGTGAAACTCAAAGGAATTGACGGGGGCCCGCACAAGCGGTGGAGCATGTGGTTTAATTCGATGATACGCGAGAAACCTTACCAGGGCTTGACATATACTTGACGATTGTAGAGATACAGTTTCCCTTCGGGGCAGGTATACAGGTGCTGCATGGCTGTCGTCAGCTCGTGCTGTGAAGTGTTGGGTTAAGTCCCGCAACGAGCGCAACCCCTGCTATCTGTTGCCAGCATTAAGTTGGGGACTCAGATGGAACAGCCGGTGACAAACCGGAGGAAGGTGGGGACGACGTCAAGTCATCATGGCCCTTATGTCCTGGGCTACACACGTGCTACAATGGCAGGTACAGAGTGATGCGAAACCGCGAGGTGAAGCAAATCGCAGAAAGCCTGTCTCAGTACAGATTGAAGTCTGAAACCCGACTTCATGAAGGTGGAATCGCTAGTAATCGCGCATCAGCATGGCGCGGTGAATACGTTCCCGGGCCTTGTACACACCGCCCGTCACACCACCCGAGTTGGGGGTACCCGAAGTCGCTCGTCTAACCTTTCACGAGGGGGACGGTGCCGAAGGTATGCCTGGTAAGGGGGGTGAAGTCGTAACAAGGTAGCCGTACTGGAAAGTGCGGCTGGATCACCTCCTTTCTACGAGAAGGGAACTGGAACGAATAGTTCTCAATCAGCATTAAAGCTGAGCGGATGCTTTTTAAGACGCAAGTCTGACAAAGCTTTTGTAAATGGGATACAGACGGGATAAGTATGGAACATACAAGGTAAACTTGCTTTTTAATAAGCGGAAATCTTCGCCCTTATCTTTTAAATATGATTTATAGAGTGGGAACCGGCCAACCTGATAAGGCTAATAACCTTTAAAAAGGCCGAACAAGCCTGGGGGTATAGCTCAGTTGGCTAGAGCACTAGATTTGCATTCTAGGGGTCAAGGGTTCGAATCCCTTTACCTCCACTTTTTATAAAACGTTACGGTAAGAGCCTTAAGGGGTTCGAACCGAAGCGAACGCGGCCCGATAAGGGCCGGGAGAGGCACAGGGATGTGACTCGCCAGTGAGCGAGGCGGCCTGCAGCACGAAGTCAGGACGACTGAGTGCGGAAGGCGAATCCCTTTACCTCCACTTTTTAAATAGCGCCCTTAAAGTAATTTAAGAGTGCGCGGCGGCAACTGGAAACAGCTGCAAGCCATGATCTTTTGACATAGAGAACCTGATTCATACCGTACAGCGGAAACGGGAAGTACGCGGTACATAAAGGGGAGTTTCAGGGCAGTTATGTAGAGCATCTTGATAAAGGTTGCGACTACATTCTTTTAGGACCTACGCGCAGCGAAGAGCGGCTTTGCCGATCTGAGACTGCTCAATAGGACCAAAGGACGCAATGACGTAACCGTCATTGAGGACTGCATAAATAGAAGAAGGAGCACAAACTAATATGGTCAAGCGAATAAGGGTCCACGGAGGATGCCTTGGAGCTGTCCGGCGAAGAAGGTCGTGGTAAGCTGCGAAAAGCCAGGGGTAGGAGCAAACATCTATTGAACCCTGGATCACCGAATGGGGTAACCCGGCAGAGTAGACTCTCTGTCACATATATGTGAATAAAATAGCATATATGAGCAATACCTGGGGAACTGAACCATCTAAGTACCCAGAGGAAAAGAAATCAAAAGAGATATCCTGAGTAGCGGCGAGCGAACGGGATATAGCCCAAACCAGTACGCATGCGCACTGGGGTTGTAGGGCGTGCATAAAGGTGACTTATAAGGGTAGACGAACGGTATTGGAAAAGCCGGTCAAAGAGGGTGAAAGCCCCGTAGTCGAAACCTGAGTATGCACTGAGCACGTACCTGAGTAGGACGGGACACGAGAAATCCTGTTTGAATCCGGGAGGACCACCTTCCAAGGCTAAATACGAGACAGCTACCGATAGCGAATAGTACCGTGAGGGAACGGTGAAAAGCACCCCGGGAGGGGAGTGAAATAGAACCTGAAACCGTGGACCTACAAGCGGTCAAAGCCCGGCACCTAAATCCTGAGATGAAAATCTTGGTGTTTAGAGAGCTAAACAAGCCAAGTAGGCGAAAACGAAGAGCTTATTTGGGGGATTTAGGTGCCGGGTGATGGCGTGCCTTTTGTAGAATGAGCCTGCGAGTTACCGTATGTTGCGAGGTTAAGGTATAGAAGTACCGAAGCCGAAGGGAAACCGAGTCTGAATAGGGCGATTTAGTAGCATGCGGTAGACCCGAAGCCGAGTGATCTATCCATGTCCAGGTTGAAGCTTTGGTAACACAAAGTGGAGGACCGAACCCTAGTCTGTTGAAAAAGGCAGGGATGAGGTGTGGATAGGAGTGAAAGGCTAATCAAACTCGGAGATAGCTGGCACTCCTCGAAATAGCTTTAGGGCTAGCCTCGCGTTAGTTTGCCGGAGGTAGAGCACTGATTGGGCTAGGGCCCTTCACCGGGTACCAAACTCAGTCAAACTCCGAATGCCGGTTAAATGATGCGCGGGAGTCAGACTACGGGTGACAAGATTCGTGGTCAAGAGGGAAACAGCCCAGACCGTCAGCTAAGGTCTCAGAACTATGCTCGAGTGGAAAAGGAAGTGCAACGGCGAAGACAGCCAGGAGGTTGGCTTAGAAGCAGCCATACCTTTAAAGAGTGCGTAATAGCTCACTGGTCGAGTCGTTGTGCGCCGACAATGTAACGGGGCTAAGCATAGTACCGAAGCTACGGCTTGCATGTTTACATGCAGGGGTAGAGGAGCATTCCATGTACTGTTGAAGGTGTCCTGAAAGGGATGCTGGAGGGGATGGAAGAGAGAATGCAGGCATGAGTAACGAAAAGACAGGTGAGATCCCTGTCCGCCGAAAGCCTAAGGATTCCAGGGTTAAGGTAATCTGCCCAAGGGTTAGTCGGCCCCTAAGGCGAGGCCGAAAGGCGTAGTCGATGGGAAACGGGTTAATATTCCCGTACCTCTTACAGGACTGATGGAGCGACGCATTAGGCGAAGCCAGGCCGGGCGATGGTTGTCCCGGTTTAAGCACTTAGTTGTTGAGAGCTGTAGGTAAATCCGCAGTTTGAGACGAGGTGTTAAGACGAGTGAGTTTACGGACGAGCGAAGCTGGTGGGATCAAGGTGCCGAGAAATAGCTTCTAAAGATATGCTGTAAGGGACCGTACCGCAAACCGACACAGGTAGGCGGGATGAGTATTCTAAGGCGCTCGGGAGAATTCACGTTAAGGAACTCGGCAAAATACACACGTAACTTAGGGAGAAGTGTGGCCCCCGATGGATGTTAAAGTTTGTTAGGGGTTGCAGAGAAAAGGTTCAAGCGACTGTTTACCAAAAACACAGGTCTCTGCTAAATCGCAAGATGAAGTATAGGGACTGACACCTGCCCGGTGCTGGAAGGTTAAGAGGAGATGTGAGAGCGTCGAATTGAAGCCCCAGTAAACGGCGGCCGTAACTATAACGGTCCTAAGGTAGCGAAATTCCTTGTCGGGTAAGTTCCGACCCGCACGAATGGTGTAACGACTTGAACGCTGTCTCAACGTGAAACCCGGTGAAATTGAAGTATCGGTGAAGATGCCGATTACCTGTGGTTAGACGGAAAGACCCCGTGAACCTTTACTGTAGCTTGGCATTGAAATGTGGCTTGTAATGTGTAGGATAGGAGGGAGACTAAGAAGCGTGGTCGCTAGGTTGCGCAGAGTCGTTGGTGAAATACCTCCCTTTGCAAGTTATATTTCTAACGGGTGCCCTGAAGCGGGTACGTGGACAATGTCAGGTGGGCGGTTTGACTGGGGCGGTCGCCTCCTAAAGAGTAACGGAGGCGCGCGAAGGTAACCTCGCATTGGTTGGAAATCAATGTACGAGTGCAAAGGCACAAGGTTGCTTGACTGCGAGACGTACATGTCGAGCAGGTACGAAAGTAGGTCTTAGTGATCTGGCGGTTCTGAGTGGAAGGGCCGTCACTTAACGGACAAAAGGTACTCCGGGGATAACAGGCTGATTTTGCCCAAGAGTTCATATCGACGGCAAAGTTTGGCACCTCGATGTCGGCTCATCGCATCCTGGGGCTGGAGCAGGTCCCAAGGGTATGGCTGTTCGCCATTTAAAGCGGTACGCGAGCTGGGTTCAGAACGTCGCGAGACAGTTCGGTCCCTATCTGCCACAGGCGTTGGATGTTTGAGAGGATCTGTTCTTAGTACGAGAGGACCGGAATGGACGAACCTCTGGTGTACCAGTTATCCTGCCAAGGGTAAGTGCTGGGTAGCCAAGTTCGGTCGGGATAACCGCTGAAGGCATCTAAGTGGGAAGCCCCCCTCGAGATGAGACATCCCAGGGCCTTTAAGGTCCCTGAAGACACCAGAGAGAAGATCTGGTTGATAGGCTGGCGGTCTAAGCATGGTAACATGTTCAGCTGACCAGTACTAATTAGTCGTGAGGCTTGACCATATTATTGTGTGCTTCTTTTCCTTTTACGGTCGTCGCTTGAGAGTACTCCATCGACTACCCTCTGCCCGACGAATGAAAAGACGTCCGGGGGACCCGACCGTTTTTCAGAGCTGATTAAACAGTTACTGAGTATGTGCTCTATAGTCGAAAGA
>CAXXFF010000003.1:0-959745 GCA_963676835.2 Marispirochaeta sp. | reverse complement strand
CGATGAGTAGCCGGCCTGAGAGGGTGGACGGCCACACTGGGACTGAGACACGGCCCAGACTCCTACGGGAGGCAGCAGCTAAGAATCTTCCGCAATGGGCGCAAGCCTGACGGAGCGACGCCGCGTGAATGAAGAAGGCCGTGAGGTTGTAAAGTTCTTTTCTTACCGAAGAATAACCGGATGAGGGAATGCTTCCGGGATGACATTAAGTAAGGAATAAGCCCCGGCTAATTACGTGCCAGCAGCCGCGGTAACACGTAAGGGGCAAGCGTTGTTCGGAATTATTGGGCGTAAAGGGCGTGTAGGCGGTTTCGCAAGTCTGGTGTGAAAGACCACAGCTTAACTGTGGGAACGCGCTGGAAACTGTGAGACTAGAGTATCGGAGGGGGATCTGGAATTCCTAGTGTAGGGGTGAAATCTGTAGATATTAGGAAGAACACCGGTGGCGAAGGCGAGATCCTGGCCGAATACTGACGCTGAGGCGCGAAAGCGTGGGGAGCGAACAGGATTAGATACCCTGGTAGTCCACGCCGTAAACGATGTGCACTAGGTGCCTGGGGGTAGCCCTGGGTGCCGTAGCAAACGCGTTAAGTGCACCGCCTGGGGAGTATGCCCGCAAGGGTGAAACTCAAAGGAATTGACGGGGGCCCGCACAAGCGGTGGAGCATGTGGTTTAATTCGATGATACGCGAGAAACCTTACCAGGGCTTGACATATACTTGACGATTGTAGAGATACAGTTTCCCTTCGGGGCAGGTATACAGGTGCTGCATGGCTGTCGTCAGCTCGTGCTGTGAAGTGTTGGGTTAAGTCCCGCAACGAGCGCAACCCCTGCTATCTGTTGCCAGCATTAAGTTGGGGACTCAGATGGAACAGCCGGTGACAAACCGGAGGAAGGTGGGGACGACGTCAAGTCATCATGGCCCTTATGTCCTGGGCTACACACGTGCTACAATGGCAGGTACAGAGTGATGCGAAACCGCGAGGTGAAGCAAATCGCAGAAAGCCTGTCTCAGTACAGATTGAAGTCTGAAACCCGACTTCATGAAGGTGGAATCGCTAGTAATCGCGCATCAGCATGGCGCGGTGAATACGTTCCCGGGCCTTGTACACACCGCCCGTCACACCACCCGAGTTGGGGGTACCCGAAGTCGCTCGTCTAACCTTTCACGAGGGGGACGGTGCCGAAGGTATGCCTGGTAAGGGGGGTGAAGTCGTAACAAGGTAGCCGTACTGGAAAGTGCGGCTGGATCACCTCCTTTCTACGAGAAGGGAACTGGAACGAATAGTTCTCAATCAGCATTAAAGCTGAGCGGATGCTTTTTAAGACGCAAGTCTGACAAAGCTTTTGTAAATGGGATACAGACGGGATAAGTATGGAACATACAAGGTAAACTTGCTTTTTAATAAGCGGAAATCTTCGCCCTTATCTTTTAAATATGATTTATAGAGTGGGAACCGGCCAACCTGATAAGGCTAATAACCTTTAAAAAGGCCGAACAAGCCTGGGGGTATAGCTCAGTTGGCTAGAGCACTAGATTTGCATTCTAGGGGTCAAGGGTTCGAATCCCTTTACCTCCACTTTTTATAAAACGTTACGGTAAGAGCCTTAAGGGGTTCGAACCGAAGCGAACGCGGCCCGATAAGGGCCGGGAGAGGCACAGGGATGTGACTCGCCAGTGAGCGAGGCGGCCTGCAGCACGAAGTCAGGACGACTGAGTGCGGAAGGCGAATCCCTTTACCTCCACTTTTTAAATAGCGCCCTTAAAGTAATTTAAGAGTGCGCGGCGGCAACTGGAAACAGCTGCAAGCCATGATCTTTTGACATAGAGAACCTGATTCATACCGTACAGCGGAAACGGGAAGTACGCGGTACATAAAGGGGAGTTTCAGGGCAGTTATGTAGAGCATCTTGATAAAGGTTGCGACTACATTCTTTTAGGACCTACGCGCAGCGAAGAGCGGCTTTGCCGATCTGAGACTGCTCAATAGGACCAAAGGACGCAATGACGTAACCGTCATTGAGGACTGCATAAATAGAAGAAGGAGCACAAACTAATATGGTCAAGCGAATAAGGGTCCACGGAGGATGCCTTGGAGCTGTCCGGCGAAGAAGGTCGTGGTAAGCTGCGAAAAGCCAGGGGTAGGAGCAAACATCTATTGAACCCTGGATCACCGAATGGGGTAACCCGGCAGAGTAGACTCTCTGTCACATATATGTGAATAAAATAGCATATATGAGCAATACCTGGGGAACTGAACCATCTAAGTACCCAGAGGAAAAGAAATCAAAAGAGATATCCTGAGTAGCGGCGAGCGAACGGGATATAGCCCAAACCAGTACGCATGCGCACTGGGGTTGTAGGGCGTGCATAAAGGTGACTTATAAGGGTAGACGAACGGTATTGGAAAAGCCGGTCAAAGAGGGTGAAAGCCCCGTAGTCGAAACCTGAGTATGCACTGAGCACGTACCTGAGTAGGACGGGACACGAGAAATCCTGTTTGAATCCGGGAGGACCACCTTCCAAGGCTAAATACGAGACAGCTACCGATAGCGAATAGTACCGTGAGGGAACGGTGAAAAGCACCCCGGGAGGGGAGTGAAATAGAACCTGAAACCGTGGACCTACAAGCGGTCAAAGCCCGGCACCTAAATCCTGAGATGAAAATCTTGGTGTTTAGAGAGCTAAACAAGCCAAGTAGGCGAAAACGAAGAGCTTATTTGGGGGATTTAGGTGCCGGGTGATGGCGTGCCTTTTGTAGAATGAGCCTGCGAGTTACCGTATGTTGCGAGGTTAAGGTATAGAAGTACCGAAGCCGAAGGGAAACCGAGTCTGAATAGGGCGATTTAGTAGCATGCGGTAGACCCGAAGCCGAGTGATCTATCCATGTCCAGGTTGAAGCTTTGGTAACACAAAGTGGAGGACCGAACCCTAGTCTGTTGAAAAAGGCAGGGATGAGGTGTGGATAGGAGTGAAAGGCTAATCAAACTCGGAGATAGCTGGCACTCCTCGAAATAGCTTTAGGGCTAGCCTCGCGTTAGTTTGCCGGAGGTAGAGCACTGATTGGGCTAGGGCCCTTCACCGGGTACCAAACTCAGTCAAACTCCGAATGCCGGTTAAATGATGCGCGGGAGTCAGACTACGGGTGACAAGATTCGTGGTCAAGAGGGAAACAGCCCAGACCGTCAGCTAAGGTCTCAGAACTATGCTCGAGTGGAAAAGGAAGTGCAACGGCGAAGACAGCCAGGAGGTTGGCTTAGAAGCAGCCATACCTTTAAAGAGTGCGTAATAGCTCACTGGTCGAGTCGTTGTGCGCCGACAATGTAACGGGGCTAAGCATAGTACCGAAGCTACGGCTTGCATGTTTACATGCAGGGGTAGAGGAGCATTCCATGTACTGTTGAAGGTGTCCTGAAAGGGATGCTGGAGGGGATGGAAGAGAGAATGCAGGCATGAGTAACGAAAAGACAGGTGAGATCCCTGTCCGCCGAAAGCCTAAGGATTCCAGGGTTAAGGTAATCTGCCCAAGGGTTAGTCGGCCCCTAAGGCGAGGCCGAAAGGCGTAGTCGATGGGAAACGGGTTAATATTCCCGTACCTCTTACAGGACTGATGGAGCGACGCATTAGGCGAAGCCAGGCCGGGCGATGGTTGTCCCGGTTTAAGCACTTAGTTGTTGAGAGCTGTAGGTAAATCCGCAGTTTGAGACGAGGTGTTAAGACGAGTGAGTTTACGGACGAGCGAAGCTGGTGGGATCAAGGTGCCGAGAAATAGCTTCTAAAGATATGCTGTAAGGGACCGTACCGCAAACCGACACAGGTAGGCGGGATGAGTATTCTAAGGCGCTCGGGAGAATTCACGTTAAGGAACTCGGCAAAATACACACGTAACTTAGGGAGAAGTGTGGCCCCCGATGGATGTTAAAGTTTGTTAGGGGTTGCAGAGAAAAGGTTCAAGCGACTGTTTACCAAAAACACAGGTCTCTGCTAAATCGCAAGATGAAGTATAGGGACTGACACCTGCCCGGTGCTGGAAGGTTAAGAGGAGATGTGAGAGCGTCGAATTGAAGCCCCAGTAAACGGCGGCCGTAACTATAACGGTCCTAAGGTAGCGAAATTCCTTGTCGGGTAAGTTCCGACCCGCACGAATGGTGTAACGACTTGAACGCTGTCTCAACGTGAAACCCGGTGAAATTGAAGTATCGGTGAAGATGCCGATTACCTGTGGTTAGACGGAAAGACCCCGTGAACCTTTACTGTAGCTTGGCATTGAAATGTGGCTTGTAATGTGTAGGATAGGAGGGAGACTAAGAAGCGTGGTCGCTAGGTTGCGCAGAGTCGTTGGTGAAATACCTCCCTTTGCAAGTTATATTTCTAACGGGTGCCCTGAAGCGGGTACGTGGACAATGTCAGGTGGGCGGTTTGACTGGGGCGGTCGCCTCCTAAAGAGTAACGGAGGCGCGCGAAGGTAACCTCGCATTGGTTGGAAATCAATGTACGAGTGCAAAGGCACAAGGTTGCTTGACTGCGAGACGTACATGTCGAGCAGGTACGAAAGTAGGTCTTAGTGATCTGGCGGTTCTGAGTGGAAGGGCCGTCACTTAACGGACAAAAGGTACTCCGGGGATAACAGGCTGATTTTGCCCAAGAGTTCATATCGACGGCAAAGTTTGGCACCTCGATGTCGGCTCATCGCATCCTGGGGCTGGAGCAGGTCCCAAGGGTATGGCTGTTCGCCATTTAAAGCGGTACGCGAGCTGGGTTCAGAACGTCGCGAGACAGTTCGGTCCCTATCTGCCACAGGCGTTGGATGTTTGAGAGGATCTGTTCTTAGTACGAGAGGACCGGAATGGACGAACCTCTGGTGTACCAGTTATCCTGCCAAGGGTAAGTGCTGGGTAGCCAAGTTCGGTCGGGATAACCGCTGAAGGCATCTAAGTGGGAAGCCCCCCTCGAGATGAGACATCCCAGGGCCTTTAAGGTCCCTGAAGACACCAGAGAGAAGATCTGGTTGATAGGCTGGCGGTCTAAGCATGGTAACATGTTCAGCTGACCAGTACTAATTAGTCGTGAGGCTTGACCATATTATTGTGTGCTTCTTTTCCTTTTACGGTCGTCGCTTGAGAGTACTCCATCGACTACCCTCTGCCCGACGAATGAAAAGACGTCCGGGGGACCCGACCGTTTTTCAGAGCTGATTAAACAGTTACTGAGTATGTGCTCTATAGTCGAAAGACAAAACAAAATAGTTTATCCTTTTAGGATAGACGCACGAAGGATAGGGAAGTTTCAAAGCTTTCTTGTCTTATTAAAGGTAATAATTATTGCCAGGTGACCTTAGCGAAGGGGATCCACCCGTTCCCATGTCGAACACGGAAGTTAAGCCCTTCAGCGCCGATGGTACTGCGAAAGCGGGAGAGTAGGACGTCGCCTGGCTTTTTTTTGTCTAAATGGATTCTCCATTGGACAAAAAAAGTAACCGTCAATTAAACCCCACCTTATGCCGACATCAATGAATGCCCTACAATCCTCCCTTAATGGAGGAATCGCATGGTCAAATATAACCGGGAACAGCAGTGTGAACATCTTAGAAATTGGGAAAAAAGCGGGTTAAGCGGGCAGGAGTATTGCCGGCAGCACGAAATACCACCCACAACGTTTTACAGCTGGAAAAAAGCCGAAAGGAAACGTGCCGTACAAACCGGAATAGGCTCTGAAACAGCAGCAGCCCGGTTCATACCAGTAAAAAGCTCTTTTCATCATTTATCCAAAAAAGAAACCATTACCATAAAGTTGCACGATATTGTTATTACTCTGCCGGTAACAGCAAACCATGACCAGCTTAAAGCAGTATTAACAGCCTTGAGGGTTTATGAATGACCCCAGATTTATCAGCGGTACAGATATTTATCCGGCCAGGCATCACTGATATGCGTAAAGCAATCAACGGCTTAGTTGTCATGGTGCAGGACTATATGAATGAAAATCCGTTAAGCGGCAATCTGTTTCTGTTCTGCAACCGCGAACGACGAATCATGAAGGCATTGTATTGGGACCGGAATGGTTTCTGCCTGTGGCAGAAGAAACTGGAAAAGCATAAATTCCCCTGGCCCGTAACTGAAGAAGATGCTCTTGCCATTACCCCGGAACAGCTATCGATGCTGTTGAAAGGCATCGATTTCTGGAATGAACATACTACTTTGGAATATTCCCGTGTTTCTTAAAGCATTTTAATGGTGTAAAGGAATTTACAGAGAAAGAGCTGTATGCTAGAATTTTTTTCAGTATGGATGTTGCAGCCCTTCCGAAGGAAGTACAAGACTACATTCACTCTCTTGAGACAGCAAACAGTTCCTGGGAACATCGCTACGGTGCCTTGGAGGAGCAGTACAAGTTGCTTCTTCTTCAGAAATTTGGCCGTAAAAGTGAAAAAGAACAACAGGATGAGTATCAACCGCTGTTGTTCGGGCTTGAAGAGAATGGTACTTCGGAGAACGATGCATCAGAGACTTCCGTACCAGTTCAGTCCCATCCCCGCAAGAAATCCGGCAGAAAACCAATTGATGAAAGCCTTCCCCGGGATGAGATCATCATTGATATTCCCGAAGAAGAAAAACAGTGTGCCTGCGGCCATGCGCTGGTTCGTATCGGCGAAGAGACCAGCGAGCGCTTACAGGTAATCCCCCCGAAGATGTGGGTGGAACGGATTATCCGCCCCAAGTATGCCTGTAAAAACTGTGAAGGCTCCGGGGATGAAGAGAAGCCGGCAGTAAGGGTTGCTGCCCCCCCTGCAAGTATCATCCCTAAAAGCATTGTAACGCCTGGATTGCTCTCCTTCATCATAGTGAATAAATTTGTAGATCATCTGCCCTATTACCGGCAGGAGAAACGATTTGAGCGGATCGGCATCCACATAAGCCGTCAGAACATGAGCAACTGGCAGCAGATGACGTATGAAAAGATTGAACCTTTAATTGAGACTCTGAAAATGCATATCCGGTCAGGGCCGGTCATCAACATGGATGAAACCCCGGTCCAGGTACACGGAGAACCGGAACGCCCAGACACGGCGAAATCCTATATGTGGCTTGCCCGCGGCGGCCCTCCGGAAAACCCGGGATTGCTTTACTCATACCGGGAAACCCGGGGGTCCCGACATATTAAAGAACTTCTCGATGGATTCAGCGGCTTTTTACAGACCGACGGCTATGATGCGTATCGTACAGCCCTGGTGGGGAATGAACAGATAGTCCATGTCGGCTGCATGGCCCATGTCCGGCGAAAGTTTCATGAAGCTGCAAAAGCTTCGAAGAAAGCAGCAAGTGCACAGGAAGCATTGAATGCCATCAGGAAACTGTATGGGATTGAAGAGCGTCTTCGCAGTATGGAATTGCCCGAAGACCAGTTTGTTGACCAGCGCAAATCTCAGGCGGAACCGGTTTTGCAGAAGTTTAGAACCTGGCTTGAAAAACGCAGTCAGCAGGTTCCTCCTTCGTTATTGCTTGGGAAAGCAATTCAGTACACCTTGAACGAATGGGAGAAACTGGTACACTACCTTGATTCGCCTTATCTGACGCCGGACAACAATAGCGCGGAGCAGGCCATCCGGCCATTTGTGCTGGGCCGAAAGAACTGGTTATTTTCCGGTAGTCCAAAGGGGGCTGAAAGTTCCTGTGCCATGTATTCACTGATTGAGACAGCCAAACAAAATAATGTGAACCCGAACGACTACCTGAGACGCGTTTTTGAGGAAGCTCCACTCATGAATGAATCTGATAACTGGGAAAAATTGCTGCCATGGAATATTTCCCTCTGATTTTTTTCTCTGGGTGAGGTTTAATTGACGGTTACCGCAGATCAGCGCGGCTTGGCGCAGCCAAACGCGCGAAGACAAGGAAGCCGAAGGGTTCCGCAGTCCGGAGCCTGCGTAAGGAAAGCTATTCCCTCAAATGGCAGCGTACCTTCAGGCAAAAAAAGCCAGGAGATGTCGCAGATCAGCGCGGCTTGGCGCAGCCAAATGCGCGGGCCCAAGGAAGCCGAAGGGTTCCACCGGGCGAAGCCTGTGTTGTTTGTGCTCAATTAAAAAGAACGTTGCATCCTTACGCAAAAATCCCGCAGCATATTTGAAATCAATTCATTCCCCCATTCTATTTAATGACTTTTTACGCATGTTTTCAGAAATTTGTATTCTTCTGACAATTCGCGTAGAAAAATAGATCAGTTTATACTGCGTCAGGGACTGGAGGGGTGCCGAAGGCAGACTCTGCACCTAAATCCTTTATCAGCTATTTTAAATACGGAGAATCTTCAGTAAGGATTTAGGTGCAGGGGCCGGAGCCCCGCAAGGCCCGACCCGACCACTAAATCGAAGATTTGGTGGTCGGGTGACGCCCGGAATAATATTCCATGACTTGATAATGTTTCTTTTTTAATTATTTTAACGGCCCGGAATTGTTGATTTGGCCTTCTGCATTACTACAATTGTAATGGGGGCGGTAAGTACTGTTGCTTGAATGAGTCGTAAAACGCTGGGAAACAGGATCTCTTTTTATGTGATACTTACGTTTATTGTATTTTCTCTTCTCCTGGCGGTGTCTGATCTATACTACAGTTACAGTCTTATCCGAAAGGAAGCAGAAGAGAAGCTGACCAGCATGGTACGAAGTCAGGCGAATTTGCTGAACATTGAACTTATAAAGCAGAAGACCCTGGCTGAAGAGGTTGCCCGTTATGTGAGCGTAACCTTTGACGGGACAAGGCTTGTAAACGAAAACGATTATCTGTGGAAATACAAAGAAGAAATTGCCCCGTATCTTTATAAAATAGCCGAAGCAGAACATAACGCCTGGATTTATTTTAACCCTTTTCTGAAAAATGAAGGTCATGATGTCTGGTTTGTAGATATGGATGGCGATGGTATTCCTGAACGGCAACCGGAACAGGGGCTGGATTATTATAGTGATCGGGAAAACAAAGACTGGTTTTTCAAGCCTATGGATACCGGAAAACCATTATGGACGAATCCCTATCTAACCACCATTTTTACCGGGCAGGATATTTCCTGGATTTCTTATTCCATTCCCATTTTTGTTGATAATACGTTTATAGGGGTTACCGGACATGATTATCTGTTTAATGATTTTCGTGAACGTTTTAAGCACCTGTCCGCCTTCGAGTCCGGGTATGGGGTGCTTCTGAATGATGCATTTCAGATACTGATTCATCCCGAATTTCCTGCCTTGACCGGAATTTCTGAACTTGGCTCCGGGGATTATAAACAGGTGGTGGATAAAACCTATGAGCAGCCGGATGGTATTCTCAGGTACCGGGGGAGGCAGGGGCAGCTTAAAATTACCGCTTTTTCCCGGCTGACAAATAACTGGGTAATGATGGTGACCGTGGATGAGGCGGATGTTTTCCGGGATTTATATGCCCGTTTGAGATTTGCAGTTTTGGTGATTCTGTTAGGGGTAATTGTCTCTTCTCTGCTTATCTTTGGTGTGACCCGTTATCTTACGCAAAGTCTTTCTATTGTATCCCGCGCTATTGATGAGACTGGTAAAGGTGATTATGAAACGCCGATTCCTGCTGAGTTTTTAACTGATCAGGGGGAGATCGGTATTCTGTCCCGCTCTGTGGAAGTTCTGCGCAGAGATTTAAAGCAGTCTTTCCTCGATCTGAATAACTACAGCTCCGGTCTGGAACAGCTTGTTGTTGAACGTACCCGGGAACTGGATGCATCGTTGGAGGATCTTAAAAAAACACAGGCTGATCTGGTTACTACCAAAAAATTCGAGGCCATTAACCGGTTTCTTATGGAAATTGCCCACCGGCTTAATACTCCCCTGGGGAATGCCGGAATGGCTGTTTCTGTACTTGTTAACCTTTTAGAGCAGACAGACGGCAGTGTTATTCTGGACAGGTCAAAAAATAACCTTTTCGAACGATTTGTTGAAGCATCAAATATGGCTGGCGCATCCATCAGGATTTCAAGTGAGGTTATCGCAAGCCTGCAGGAAATAGCCCGGGATTTTGAAGGCTCTGAGGGTAAGGTTGTCGATGTTTCCCAACCTGTTCTATCCGGACTGAAAGAGATCCGTGAAGCCTATAGTTCTGCCGCGCAGCTTGCCGTACAGGTTTCTAACCCGGAAGAGTTGTCTGTTTCGTCTTATCCGCTGTTAATAAAGGATCTATTTTTCCGGCTTTTTTCGTTCAGTCTTCTTTTGCCGGAAAGAGAGTTACCCGGGGTCTCTATTAAAAATACCGGAAATGATTTTGTACCGGAAGAAAGGACCTTGTTGATTGAGATTGATGTACGGAGGCATGACGAAGGTGTTGCTATTCTTTACCGGGATAAGGGGCTTACCAATATAGAGGGTGATTTTGAACGCATATTTGAACCCTATGCAACTGCATCCTTTCAGAATGATACCAGTGGAATGGAGCTTTACATTATCTATAATATTATACGTTTGGGGCTGCAGGGAAGAATTGATTTTGTAGACAAAGAATCCGGCGGACCGGGATTTAGAATATTTCTGCCAGGTGATCTGGATGGTACGGGCCGGTGAAAATCTTTCTTGTGTTCTCACGTAAGCCATTGTAGCCTTTAAGGATGATCAGGCGCTATCGTTTCCTGTTAATACTTCCATTCATATGCTTTTCTCTATTCTCCCAGCCGTTAAAAGTTGTCTATATGGCCCAGGCCGGATATGACCCAAGGGATGTGGAACTGCGGGGCAGGGAGTATACCGCTCAGACCGGCAATGCCGTAAGTTTCCGCTTTGAGGAATATGAAGACATCTATGAGCTGGTAACCGGTGATGCAGGCCGTTCCGGAGAGATTGATATAGTGCTTCTGGATAATATCTGGACTGCTGATTTTGCCGACCGGAATCTGCTTGAACCTGTTCCGCCGAAAGTTCGGGCCCGTATCGAGGATAAAATTATTCCTGAAATTTATTCCGCCAATGTTTATAAGCAGAAAATGTGGGGGATTCCTTTTCTTGCTAATTTTCAGCTTCTCTACACCAATATGGATCTGCTTCAGAAGGCCGGATTTGACCGGCCTCCGGTAACACTGGAAGAGATGTTTTTCATGGCCGAGACTGCCCGTAAAAAGGGGGTTATCGAATATCCGTTCTTTGATTCTCTGCGTAAAGAAGAGGTCCTTGTCTGTGAGTTTGTCTGGTTATCTGCTGCGTTTGGCAACAAATGGAACCCCTCGAACTCTCTTTTGATTAATAATCCGGAAAACAGAAGGGCTCTTGAATTTTTGTCCGGTTTAAAGCAGGAGAAGCTGCTTAACCCCTACAGTCTGAATTCCGGAGAACTCTTTGCCGCAGATGTGTTTACCTGGGGAGATGCGCTTTTTACCACCAACTGGACTTTTCTTACCGGTCGTCTGATGGATAAAGATATTTCCGATTCTGGTGCGCCTGAATTCCGTTTCACCGTAAGCGTACTTCCCTATTCTGGCAGCTACAGCAGGAAGTCTTCGACTATTTCGGGGTTTCAGGGACTGGCAGTGTTAAGCGCATCGGAGCAGAAGGAGACGGCATGGGACTTTATACAGTTTCTTTCGTCCCCCGCGTTTCAGAGAAGATATATGGATGAGTTTCCGGTCTGGCAGGAGATTTGGGAGGAGCAGAATATTGTGCGGGATGATCCCTTCTTTGCGGTAAAACGCGAGCAGGTGAGGGGTGCAAAGGGAAGGCCTCTGCATCCGCGCTATCAGGAGATATCGTCGATTCTTCAGGACGGGGTGTACGGAGTTCTTACGGGGGATCTTTCTGTGTCCGAGGCACTGACAGGTATGCAGAATAAAATTGACGGGCTTGATCTATGAAGAACAGTCACCACACAAAGTTTAAAATAAGTACCAAGGTTGCCCTCTCTTTTATTGCTATTGTTCTTTTTCAGGGGATTCTTACCCAGGTTGTTACTTACAGTCTTATCTCCCGCAGCAATGAGGAGTCTTTTCGTAACCGAATGTATGTCAACATGGAGGGAGTTGAAAATTACCTCTCCCAGGTTGTTTACGATCTTGATAACAAGGTGGGGCTGTTGTCCGGGCAGAAGAACATTATTGAGTACAGTGAGTACCGGCTTCGGAATCTGCTCTCCAGAGAGTTGTCCCTGTTTAATACCGCCCTTGATATGAACGGTATTTTTATAGTTATTGACGGTGGACGCATGCTGGCGGCCGACAGCCCGGAAAGACATTTATCGGATGATATTCTGACAACCATAGTTACCCGGGGGTATCGTCAGGGCAGGCAGAGTTTTATGCATGATGATGGAACAGGCATGTACCTTTACAGTCTGGGGCAGATTGTCAGGAACGACCTTGTAATAGGTATGGCTGTTGCCCGGATTGCTATTGATGAGGAGTTTATTCAGAGGCTCGAAAAGATTACCAGCTCAACTGCGCTCATTCAGTTTCCCGAACGTGAAATAACAACCGCGGAAGTGTCTGCAGAGCTGCTGCAGACCGTCATTGCCGCTGCAGCATCAATGCGGCCCGGGGATATCGATACGGTAGGAGACTACTTTATCGGTTCCATAAGTCTTGAGTCTCTGGGAACCATAAGCGGAAGACTGGTGTCTATCCTGGATATGCGGGAATCAAAACGGACTATGCACAGTTACAACAGCAATGCGTTTCTGTTGACCTTGATTGTGCTCATTATTGCCCTTGTTCTCAGTATTCTCTTTTATCGTCAGTCATTTTTACGTCCCTATATGGCACTGCAGGAGGGGGTTGCCAGGATTGGCAACGGTGATTTTTCCTATCCAATACAGCAGACCTCGGGAGACGAATTCGGCGATCTGGTTGAATCGGTAAATACCATGAGAAGTAATCTCGAAACCAGGGACCGGGAACTCAAGGCCATGGTCAATTTCAATCAGCTTATTCTGAATAACGTTAAATCAGGTATTATTACCGTTGGTCTGGATGGATACATTAACAGCTGTAATGCCGCTGCACGAGGGATGATTCATCTTGATACCCTTGATCTGCTGCCCCTGGAACTGGAGAAGGCGGGAGTCCCTTCGGATATAAAGGACCAGATTAATATTGGACTTAAAAGCGGTGAGTTTGTAACCCTTAAAGAGTGCCGCCTGATGCATGAAGGCCAGAATGTTATTCTTACATTGTCTACTTCTCCATTTTTTGACGGGAAGGGTGCTGAGTTAGGCATTATTGCGGTAATGGCGGATGTTACCAAAATCCGTACCCTGGAGGAACAACTTCAGGTCTCACAACGTCTTGCTGCGATTGGAGAGATGGTTGCCGGTGTTTCTCATCAGCTGAGAAATCCCCTGGCGATTATGAAGGTGTCTGCAGAACTCCTGCGGGATAATTTTGTAGAAAAGATACAGGCAGATCAGACCCAGTACAGTGAACTCACAGAAATGCTGGTATCTGAAATAGACAGTCTTAACTACATTATCCACAACTTTCTGGATTTTGCCCGGCCGCTGCATATTATCCGGTCCGTATGTTCTGTTGAATCAATTGTCAGAAATGCGGTGTCTCTGATTCCGGGAGACAGTTTTAGAGGAATTGATTTTCAGATTGAAATCCCTGAAGATCTTCCGCGGTTCAACCTTGATAAGGAGATGATGGAACAGGTTGTGCGGAATCTGGTTCAGAATGCTATCGAAGCCTGCCGGGGCAGCGGACAGGTTACAGCTTCTGCTTCGGTGGAAAAGGATATGCTGCAGCTGAAAATTGCTGATACCGGCTGCGGGATGGACGATCAGAGTGTTCAGAGTATTTTTAACCCGTTTTATACTGAAAAAGAGTCCGGTACCGGGCTGGGGCTTGCCATCGTTCAGCGGATAATTCTTGAACACAAGGGAACTATTGGAGTGGAATCACAACCTGGAGAGGGAAGTGTTTTTACCATTTTTATTTAGGGTTCTATGGGAGAGTGAGAGATGAAAACGATTCTCGTAGTGGATGATGAACAGAATATGCAGTCGGTGTTGAGAATCCTTTTTCAGTCCCAGGGCTATGAGACAAAACTTGCTGCCAATGGCCGGGAGGCTCTTGAGCTGCTTAACAAGCCGGATTCGGTTGATATGATTATATCCGATTTGAAAATGCCGGAAATGGACGGTATAGAACTTCTTCAGGAAGTACGGCAGCGCTGGCCTGAGCTTCCTTTTGTTCTGGTAACAGCCTACGGCACCATAGAGCGGGCTGTTGAGGCAATGAAGCTTGGGGCGATTGATTTTATTACCAAGCCTTTTAACAAAGAGCTGATTCTCCATACTGTAAGCCGGATAGAGAATATGAGCCGCCTTGAGCGGCAGAATCTGGTGCTGAGAGAAAATCAGAAAGAGCATAATATGGTGTTTCGTTCTGATAAAATGCATGACCTTGTTGCCCTGCTGCGCAAGGTTGCAGTTATACCATCTCCGGTACTGTTGACAGGTAAGAGCGGCTCCGGAAAGGAGGTGGTGGCGCGGACGATTCATACCATGGGCAACGGCGGAAATGAGCGTCCTTTTGTGAGCATTAACTGTCCGGCGGTGCCTGAAAGCCTACTGGAATCGGAACTGTTTGGATTCCGTAAAGGTGCTTTTACCGGAGCTGACAGTGATTTCCCCGGCAAGGTCCGCATGGCAGAAGGGGGAACCCTTTTTCTTGATGAGATAGGCGATTTACCCCTTTCAATTCAGCCGAAACTTCTCCGACTTCTTGAGAACAAGACGATTGAGCCCCTGGGTACGGGAAAAACCGTTCATATCGATGTACGTATTTTATGCGCAACAAACCGTAACCTGGAGAATCTGGTAAAGAACGGTGATTTCAGGGAGGATCTTTTCTACCGGATTAATACCTTTCATATAGAACTGCCTGCTTTGCGGGAAAGACCTGAGGACATTGCGCCGCTGGCGGAATATTTTCTGGATAAGTTTTCTGTGGAAATAGGGGCAGGGGAAAAAGCACTGTCGGAGGATTGCCGTGCTGTTATGGAGTCCTATGGCTGGCCGGGGAATGTGAGGGAACTGCGGAATGTTATTGAACGTGCGGTAGTTCTGTCTTCCGGTGAACTGATTTTACCCGAGGATCTTCCCCGGGAAATCGCCATCGCGGGAGCTGCTGCATCGGCTTCAACTGAAGGACATATCGCTTACCTCCCTGCATCCGCCTCATCCCTGTATGATGTGGAGCGCAAACTTCTGCTTGAAACTCTGGAAAAGGAAGACGGGAATATCAGCGCTGCCGCAAGAAAGCTTGGCATTACCAGAAATACCATGAGGTATCGGCTTAAAAAATATGGTCTTGAACCTGGTGGATATGCACCGGGAGCTGATTGATAAGCACCACATGCACCGGTTTGTCTTTTGTGCAGTTAGTCGTTTCAGATTTTTGTAAAATGTAATAAACATTTATATGGTAATGAATTAAAAATAATTTCCGTCTTTTTGGAGGTTCTGGCATGTTTCGTGCATTTATGCATGAAAACACAAGGAGGCTTCAATGAAGCGTATAGTATTAACAAGCATTATCCTGATTTTCCTGATAACGGGACTGACCATGGGACTTACCAGCTGTAAACCCAAGGAAGAAGCAGCTTCCGCAGAAAAAGCAGACACTCTCGCTGTAGGGATTGTTCTTCCCACTAAAGATGAACCACGATGGCTCCAGGATGAAGCCCGGTTCAAGGATGCTCTTGAAAAAGCCGGTTATTCTGTAGAAATTCTTTTCAGCCAGGGCGACCCCGCCAGGGAACGGGCCAATGTGGAAGCACTGCTCGCCAAGGGAATCAAAGTTCTTATAATCTGCCCCCATGATGGTGCCGCCGCCGCAGCAGCTGCTGATGAAGCAAAACGATCCGGTGCAAACATTATTTCCTACGACCGCCTTGTTACCGGTACTACCAATGTTGATTATTACGTAACCTTTGACAGTGTTACCGTAGGACGTAAATTCGGACAGTATCTGGTAGAAAACGCAAGCGGCAAGGGGAATAACCTTTATCTCTATGCCGGTGCCGCTACCGATAACAATGCTTTCCTCTTTTTCCAGGGTGCATGGGAAGTTCTTCAGCCGAAGATTGCTGACGGTACCTTCAAGATTCAGAACTCTTCCGAAGCGGTTGCTCTCAGCGGTAAAAAAGATTTAAGCCGTGAAGAGCTTGGAAAAATCATCGGACAGGTCACAACCAACTGGGATTTCAATGTTGCCAAGAACCTCGCCGAGGCAAATCTTACTGCCGCTCCTTCTGCTGCAAAGGGTGAAGTATTTATTGCTGCTCCCAATGATGGTACCGCCCGGGCGATTGCAGATGCCTTTGGCGCAGACCCTGAAGTAAGCAAATACTATATATCCGGACAGGATGCAGAGAAGGCATCTGTTCAGTACATTATCGACGGCAAACAGTCCATGACTGTTTTCAAGGATGTTAGGACCCTGGTTAAAGATGCGATTGCCGCAGCAGTTGCAGTACTCGAAGGCAGCAGCCCTTCTGCTTCCGGCGCCTATAACAATGGGGCAACCCAGGTTCCGGCAATTCAGTCCGAAGTAATTACTGTTACCAAAGATAATGTGAAATCTGTTCTTATCGATTCAGGTTACTACAGCGCTTCTGATTTTACCGGTCTTTGATCCGGTCATCCCCGATATGTATAAATCTGTAAAACGGCCGCAAGGCCGTTTTACGGTTGTTTGAAGGAGGAGAAAGGATGGCTGATTCAATTCTCGAAATGAGAAAGATAACCAAGGTTTTTCCCGGTGTAAAAGCCCTGGATGAGGTTACTTTTGCCGTTGAACAGGGGGAAATACACTGTCTGGTAGGTGAAAACGGTGCGGGCAAATCCACTCTTATGAAGGTTCTCAGTGGTGTCCATCCTCACGGCAGCTACGACGGGAAGATTATGTTCGCCGGGGAGGAACAGTCCTTCCGGGGAATAAGCGACAGTGAAAAAGCCGGTATTGCCATTATTTATCAGGAACTTGCCCTGGTTCCGGAAATGTCGGTGTATGAAAATATTTTTCTCGGTCATGAAATAGCCCGTAAAGGGGTAGTCGACTGGAATGCCACAATTCGCCGGGCGGAGGAAGTTTTAAAAAAAGTCGGTCTCTCAATTAACCCTGATACCCTGATTAAAGATCTTGGTGTGGGAAAACAGCAGCTGATTGAAATTGCAAAGGCACTGAGCCGGGATGTGAAACTTCTGATTCTTGATGAGCCTACCGCCGCTTTGAATGAGGATGACTGTGATAACCTGCTTAAGCTGATACAGGATCTTAAAACGCATGGTGTGACCAGCATTATGATCAGCCACAAGCTTAAAGAGGTTATCAGTATTGCAGATACCGTGACCGTTTTACGGGATGGCCAGACTATCTGTACCCTGGATGCTGCAAAAGGTGAGGTCACCGAAGGTGCTTTGATAAAGCATATGGTGGGCCGTGAGATTAACAATGTGTTTCCCTCACGAGACAGCGAGGTCGGTACGGATGTTGTTCTCGATGTAAAAAACTGGACCGCCCTAAATCCGCGGACCGGTCGATACGATCTGAAGGATGTATCCTTCAATATCAAAAAAGGTGAGATTATCGGCTTTGCAGGCCTCATGGGCTCAGGAAGAACCGAGCTTGCCCGCAGCATTTTTGGTAATCCGGATAAATATAGAATCGAAGGATCAATGTTTCTTGAAGGAGAAGAGGTCCGTTTTGATCATCCCGAAAAGGCCATTGAAGCGGGTATCGCCTACGTTTCGGAAGACCGCAAGAAGAATGGTCTGGTGCTTATTCAGGATGTTAAGCAGAACGTAACCATTGCCAACTTAAAGCATATAGCCGAGAGATCGGTGATTGACGACAATGCTGAAGTTAAAATAGCCCAGGAATATAAAACCGCCCTTAACATAAAAACCCCCAGTCTTGAGCAGCAGGTTATGAAACTTTCCGGCGGCAACCAGCAGAAAGTGCAGATTGCAAAATGGCTGTTTGTAAGCCCCCGTGTGCTGATTCTCGATGAGCCAACCAGAGGAATTGATGTGGGAGCAAAATACGAAATCTATACCATTATGAACAAACTGGTTGCAGAGGGAATGAGCATTATAATGATCTCTTCGGAACTGCCTGAGGTGCTTGGTATGAGTGACCGGGTCTATGTCGTTTCAGAGGGGCGTGTAACCGGAGAGCTGCCGGTGGAAGAGGCGACTCAGGAAAAAATTATGCAGCTGGCCACTAATTAGGCATCGGGAAAGGAGGACCTGATGATTTTTAATGAATTGAAAACGGAGTTACGCAAGCATATACGTGATTACGGTATGTATATTGCGCTGTTTGTTATTTTTATAATTTTCGGCGTGGCCACAAAGGGAATCTTTTTGTCGCCCCGGAATATCTCGAATCTGCTTAATCAGACCGGCTATCTTGCTGTTCTGGCTATTGGTGTGACGCTGGTTATCGTGATTCGGCATATCGACCTGTCCATAGGTTTTCTCTCCGGTTTTCTCGGGGCTATTGCCGCTATTGCAATGGTTTTCTGGCATCTGCCGGTTATCCTGGTAATTCCTGTGATTCTGATTCTGGGAATCCTGGCTGGATTTATTACTGCCTATCCGGTGGCAAAATTAGGTATTCCGGCCTTTGTCGCATCCCTTGCCGGCTGGCTTATCTACAGAGGAGCACTGCTTCTTTCCACCCTCAAAACAGGCACAATTATTATTCCCAATGCTTCCTTCAATGCCATGGGAAACGGTTATATCCCCGATCCCTTTGCATCTGAGGTGATATTGCCGGGTATGCATAAACTTACTCTTCTGGTTGGAATTATAGCCATTGTTTTTCTGGTTCTTTCGAAGATGAAGGCTCGGCAGCAGAAACAGGACTACGGCTTTGCGGTGGTCTCAATGCCGCTTTTTATTCTTCAGCTGATTTTCTTTGCCGCCCTGGTGGGAACGGTAACATGGATTCTTGCAGGCTATAACGGCATATCCTGGACTCTGGTGATAGTGCTCATTGTTGTAGGTATTTACAGCTTTATAACCAAGCGCACGGTGCTGGGGCGCCATATTTATGCCGTAGGCGGTAACCCTGAAGCAGCAGAGCTTTCCGGCATAAATGTGGAACGGATTACCTTTATTGTGTTCGGCTCCATGGGAATGCTCGCGGGTCTTTCCGGAATGCTTTTTGCAGCCCGGCTTCAGTCGGCCACCACTACAGCGGGAACCCTCTTTGAGCTTGATGCCATTGCTGCTGCCTACATAGGCGGTGTTTCCGCCGCCGGCGGGGTAGGTTCGGTGGTCAGCTCCCTGATCGGAGCCATTGTGTATACCTCACTAACCTCGGGAATGAACCTTATGGGAATAGATATCTCCTCCCAGTACATTGTCCGAGGTGCGGTTCTGGCTCTTGCGGTAATTTTTGACGTAGCAACCAGGAAGATCGGAACAAAGTAGGCTCCTCCTTCCTTTGATCCCCCGCGTACCGCAGCGAAGCGAGGAACGCGGGGCGGATAAGCGTGGCTCAGCATCCTCACGTACCGCAGGAACAAAGAGACGAGGAACGTGAGCCTCCAAGCTGAACGCGCGGTCCGTGGATCGTACCGCAGCGAAAATAATATTGACAATTATCCTATCTGTAGTATTCTGTAATAGTAAATAATTAACTTAATCAAGCGTTAAGCAGTAGGAAATTAACTTTGCAGGCAGACGTCCTAGGTTCCATACGGGTCAACTATAATGCTCTCAGCGCTGTACAGCGGCGGATTGCGGATTTTGTACAGCAGAATGCGGAAAAGGTTATGTTCCAGTCAATTACCGAACTGGCCCAGGCCTGCGAAACCAGTGAAACCACTATTATGCGGTTTTTAAGAAAGGTGGGATTTACCTCTTATCAGGTATTTCGGGTAGAGCTTGCTCAAGGGCTGCAGCAGGAAAATCCCCGCTATGTGTGTTCGGATATTTCCAGGGACGACTCGACGGATGAGATCCGGGAGAAGGTTATCTCCGCTACAGTTAACTCCCTCCAGGATATACGGACTCTTCTTCCTGATGAAATCATTGAGAAAGCTGCCGCGGAGATTCTCGAAGCCCGGTTTATCTATATTTTTGCCCTGGGTGCTTCCGGCTATATTGCCGGCGACTTTTTTCACAAGCTTGTCCGTCTGGGGTTCAAGTGCAGTTTTTGTCAGGACCCTCACCTGATGGCGATTCAGAGCTCACATTTTGAACGTGGAGATCTGGTGATCTGTGTTTCCCATTCAGGAGAAAGCGATATAATTCTTGAGAGCGGGATGGCGGCAAAAAGTCTGGGCATTCCTCTTCTTGCACTTACAAGTTATCCCCGCTCAAGTCTCGCCCTGGCGGCGGATACGGTGCTTCTCAGCAGCAGTGCGGAAACCGCTTATCGGCCGGACGCAATGAGTTCCCGTATTCTGCAGCTTACCATTATAGATGTTTTAACCATTGTTCTTACACTGAAAAAAGGACAGTCAGGAATAGAGGCCGTCGGCCGTTCACAGCGGGCAGTGGCTCGACAGAAACGATAACTGCATAAGGAGAAATTATGGCACTGATTAAGAAAGCATTGATTATCGGGGATGCAATGATTCCCGGAACTGTTTTCGAACCTGCTTTTCAGCGGTATCTCAGTAAAAAGGTTGAAGCAGTAAAGGTTGGTGACTGGGAGTCTGACTGGGGTAAGCTCCAGTTTCGCAGACTTGAAGTTGAAAAACAGGGGCCGGAGATTGAGTCTGTTCCCGAAATGATCGGGGCTGATGATGCTGACACTGAAATAGCCATGGGACTTTTTGTACCTGTCTCTTCTGCTATGATGGATGCACTTCCTTCTCTGAAAATTGCCGGTGTCTGCCGGGCCGGTCTTGAAAATGTTAATCTTCAAGAGGCCACGAAAAGAGGAATTCTAATTTTTAATGTAATGGGCAGAAACGCCGAGGCTGTCAGTGATTTTGCCGTGGGGCTGATGTTAGCTGAATCCCGCAATATTGCCCGGGCTCACCTTGCGATTAAAAACGGTGAATGGCGAAAAACCTTTGTAAACTCGGACTTTGTCCCTCAGCTCAAGGAAAAAACCGTAGGAATAATCGGCTTCGGCTTTATCGGGCAGTTGGTGGCACAGAAGCTTTCGGGGTTTAAAACGGAAACCCTTGTGTATGACCCCTGGGCCAGTAAGGAAGCTGCGGAGGCTCTTGGAGTAACGCTGGTGGAGCTTGATGATATTTTTACCAGAAGTGATTTTGTCACTATCCATGCCCGGCTTACTGATGAGAACAAAGGAATGGTCGGCCATGAGCTGCTCGCAAAAATGAAACCTACAAGTTATCTGATAAACACCGGCAGGGCGGGACTTGTAGACTATGCTGCGCTGCTCAAAGTGTTGAAGGAAAAGAAAATAGCCGGTGCCGCCCTGGATGTTTTTCCCACGGAGCCTATTGCCTCAGATGATGAGTTTACCCGGCTCGATAACGTAACTCTTACCACTCATATTGCAGGAACTACAACTGAAGCCCTGACAAGTTCTCCCGGATTGCTTATGGAGGATATTCGGCGCCTTCTTGACGGGGAAGCGCCGCGGTTTGCTGTAAACAGGGAAGTGCTGGACAGTTCCGGGTTCAAGGCCTGGCTTGACTCTGTAAGGGCATAGCCGGAATCGGGGCGATATGGAGTCAATTATTGCACTGGATGTCGGCACTTCAAGTATCAGGGCAATCCTGTATACCTTGAATGGCGTACAGCTAAGCTGTGCTTCATACGGGTACTCCCCGGAATTCCTGCATGACGGGAGGGTTCGGCAGGCGTGCCATACCTGGAGCGAAGGGGTCAGGCATGTTCTTGCTGAATGCGGTAGATATATAAGCGGGTCGACCGATTCTATTACCCTCAGGGGTATTTCCGTTACCAGTCAGCGGGCGTCTGTTATTCCTGTAGATAATAAGGGTGTTCCTCTGTATGACGCAATTATGTGGCAGGATAAAACCACTCATGATGAGTGTGAGTTTATCCGTTCTGAAATTTCTCCGGAAGAGGTTTATTCTCTGACGGGGCTGCATATCGATCCCTATTTCAGCGCGCCTAAAATACTCTGGCTCAGGAAACACAAACCTGAAATATTTCGCCGCAGTGCGAAGTTTCTCGGAGTTCAGGATTATGTGGTTTTTCTTCTTACCGGCAGATTTGTTACTGATCATTCTCAGGCCTGCAGGACACAGCTGCTTGATATTTCTTCAGGCAGCTGGAGCCGCCGCCTTCTGGAGATTGCCGGCATAGATGAGGGGGTGCTTCCGGAGGTCGTTCCTCCCGGTACTGCCGCCGGGCCGCTGCTTTCCCTGATGGCAGAATCATCCGGCCTGCCTGAGAATATTCCTGTTATTCTTGCCGGCGGTGATCAGCAGGTTGCCGCCCTGGGTATGGGGGTGATAAATCCCGGATCGGTAGAGGCCAACACCGGAACCGGTTCGTTTATGATATCCCCTGTGGACACTCCACTGCTGCATCCGGAAATGAAGACTCTCTGCAGCATGGCAGCCGTTCCCGGCCGCTGGGTTGTTGAGGCAGGGGTGCTCACAACAGGGATTCTCTACAGCTGGTTTTCTAATGAGTTTGTGCCTGAAGACGGCAGGGATAGTTACAAAGAGATAAATCGTCTTGTGGGGGAAGTTCCACCCGGGGCAAACGGGATTATCGCATTGCCCCATTTTAAAGGCAGTGCTGCACCTTTCTGGAACCCCAGGGCAAAAGGCATCTTTTATAATCTTACCCTGGCAAGTACCAGAGCAGAGACTGCACGGGCGGTTTTGGAGTCGATTGTTCTGGAGATGGGGGCTAATCTGTCGATTATCCGGGGGCTGCTGGATTCTCCTCTGGAAAAAACAGTGGTTGCCGGCGGGCTGACCCGCTTCGAACTATTCAATCAGCTTCAGGCGGATGTTTTTAATGCTCCCGTATCCCTTCCACCTACTTCAGAGGCGTCAGCACTGGGCGCGCTGATAAGCGCCCTCGTCTCCCTGGGGATTCATGACGGGTATGAGGCGGCTTACAAAAGTGTTCAGACTGAGCAGGTTTCGATGGTTTTCCCTGATTCCGGAGCGGTCTCCGTTTACCGGGAAGCAGCAAAGATTCGCGAAAAGCTGTACAGGAGCCTGGAGGCTTCCGGTCTGTATGAAGAGACGGAAAATTATATGAAATTTCTTAAAACCCGAAAGGAGTAGAACATGCTCAATAATTTAAAAGAGATTCTGGAAGGATCGTCCGGCGGAATTGCATCATTCAACTGTGTGGATTTCGATATGGCCAGAGGCTGCCTTGATGCAGCGGAGAAAACGGGACGGCCTGTTATTCTCGGCCTTGCAACCAGGCACTGGGAAGTTCTGGGAGGAAAGGTCTTTATTCCCTCTCTGCTTGCACTCTGCCGGGAAACATCGGTACCGGTAGCGCTGCATCTTGATCATGCAAAGCCTTCGGAAATGGCTGTTATTAAGGAGGCCCTGGATGCGGGTTTTACCTCGATAATGATTGATGCGTCGAAGGAGAGCTTCGAAAAAAATGTGGAGATTACAGCTGAGGTGGTCTCCCTTGCTTCCGGTTATGGCGCAGGTACCGAAGCTGAGCTGGGACCGCTGTTGGGTGATGAGGGAGTTGCCGGTGAAGTTGATTCCGGTAAATCGACGGTTTTTACTGACCCCGATGAGGCTGGTCGATTCTGCCGCGAGACAGGAGTAGATGCCCTGGCGATTGCTGTAGGCACCGCTCACGGATTGTATAAGGATCCCCCAAGGCTGCGTCAGGAAATTATCAGTGCTATTGCGACTGAGACCTCTACGCCGCTGGTTCTACACGGCGCAACAGGAATTCCCGATGAAGCTGTTAAAGAGGCGGTGGGCCGGGGAATACGGAAAATAAATTTCTTCTCCGGACTGCTGGTTTGCGCTATGGATGAGGTGCGCCGTGCCGCAACGCCGGATAATAACGACTTTGTTGCAATGCGCCGGGCTATGCGAAAGAGATGGGAGAATACCGCGGAAGAGATGATTTCACTGTATAAAGGCTGAGTTTTCTGCTACAATATATGAGAGATCAAGTAATGATAACCGGTCTCAGTATTTACCTGGAGGACTTGCCATGAATATCAACCGCGGTGAAGTTTTATTTGAAGAAGGCGATCATAAAGTAATCTGGCTTGGATGGGACAATGATGTCTCTTCCGGTGCGGTACAGACAAATCAGTATCTGATAATGAACTCAGGCAAGGGAATCCTTCTTGATCCCGGCGGTGTGCATCTGTTCTCCCGGGTAGTATCCGTGGTAAGCAGGTACATCAATCTGGATGATGTTGAGTCGATCTTTTTCTCACATCAGGACCCGGATGTTTCTTCAGGTATTGCCCTCTGGCTGGGGGTAACCCGGGCAACTGTATATATTCACTCGCTGTGGGAACGTTTTGTACCTCATTTTGGCCTGGTGGACACAAAGCGGATCATAAGTTTGGACGACCACGGCGGTTCAATTAACTGTGGATCTGCCAACCTTGATATTATTCCAGCCCATTTTCTCCATTCCCCCGGCAATTTCAGTGTCTATGATTCCCGCTCAAAGATTCTTTTCAGCGGAGACATAGGGGCGGCGATTTTCCCTCCGGGCAAAGAGTATCCACTTGTTGAAGATTTTGATTCTCACATACCCCTTATGCAGGGCTTTCACCAGCGTGCCATGACCAGCAATCGGGCGGTAAGCACCTGGATCGACCTGTGCCGCAAATATGACATAGCCATTATGGCTCCCCAGCATGGAGCCATGATGAAGAATGATTTAGTGCAGCGCTTCTTTACCTGGTTCGGGAGTATAGACTGCGGTATCGACTACCTTGGTTCAGCAGGTGTCAGGGGGTAGTCTGTGGAAGATAATCTGAACTCCAGAGCACAGCGAAGGATTGTTCTGGGATATAACAAGTCGGTGATGCTCGGGGAGATAACCGAGCGTTCCATGAATATCATTACCGATAATATTGACCGGGCCAAGGATTCGCTGGAAAGTATTGTAACCACCTTTGAAGAGTTCCGGTCTACCAGCAGCCATGTTTCTGATAACACCCGCCGGATCGACCAGAAGATGGGTGAGATTATTGAAGAAACCCGCAGGCTGGATAATGAGCTTGAAAGCAGAGTTGAAGAAATCGGCAACGTAAAGAGTATCTCCACTGAGATGGAGGAGCTGTTTCTTAATGTGAGGAAACGTACGGACGCCATTAAAAAGGTAACCGGTTCCATCGCCGATGTATCTGAAAAGACCAACGTACTGGCCATTAATGCCTCCATCGAGGCTGCCAGGGCAGGTGAGTTCGGCAAGGGATTTCGGGTTATTGCCGGTGAGGTAAGAAACCTTGCAGGTCAGACTGCCAAGTTTACCAAGGAAATTACCGATTCTCTTAATGATTTTACCAGCTTCATGGGCAAAATGAATGATTATGTAAATCAGTTTACCAAGGTCATCAATGATTTCAGCACCGATATTGCCGAGGTTCGGCAGAGTTTCAATGATGCACAGACAGAGGAGAGTAAGCTGGCCGAGGCTATTTCTGAAATATCCGCAGCCCTGGTACAGGAAAGTTCCGCCCTCCAGGACGGTACAAAAACTCTGGAAAATACCTTTGATTCCCTGAAAGAGTCCCAGGTTATTGTGCATACCCTGGCCTCCGCCTATACAGGCTTAAGCGAACTGATGGACAGTAACTGACTATCTAATTGTAGATAAGTACCATAAAAAGAGGGCTGCCCGGGATAAACCCGGACAGCCCTTTTGTTTTGAAATGTTAAGCAGCTGAGCTGTTACGCTCCGCCGAGATAGGCCTTTTTAACCTCTTCGTTGGAGAGCAGATTCTCAGCTGAATCGGACATGGTAACTCTTCCGGTTTCCATAACGTAGCCTTTATGGGCGGTTTTAAGTGCCAGGTTGGCATTCTGTTCCACCAGAAAGATAGTTGTATTGCTATCCTTGTTGATCTGCCGGATAATCTTGAAGATCTGCTGTACCAGAATCGGTGCAAGACCGAGACTGGGCTCATCAAGGAGAAGTACCTTGGGGCGGCCCATAAGGGCCCGGGAGATGGCAAGCATCTGCTGCTCTCCACCGCTTAAGGTTCCTCCCTGCTGGTGACGCCGTTCTTTAAGACGGGGAAAAAGTTCGAAAACATACTCCAGATCCTGGGCAATTCCTGCCCTGTCTTTTCTTAAGAAAGCACCAAGATCCAGGTTTTCCTGTACTGTCAGAAAGGGGAAGATCCTTCGTCCTTCGGGGACCTGACTGATTCCGCGGGTTACGATTTTTTCACTGGAAAGACGGGTTATATCCTCGTCTTCGAAGAATATCTTTCCCTCCCGCGGGGGCGTTACGCCGCAGATCGACATGAGGGTAGTTGATTTACCGGCACCATTGGCACCGATAAGGGTGACTATTTCCCCTTCATTAATGGTAAGGCTTACCTCTTTGAGGGCCTGTATATTGCCGTAGTAGGTTGAGATTGATTCAAGTCTAAGCATGTACATCTTCTCCCAGGTAGGCCTTGATAACCTTGTCGTTGTTCTTGATCTCATCCGGGTTTCCGGTGGCGATCAGCTGGCCGTAGTCAACAACATAGATCCGCTCGGAGAGGGTCATAACCAGGCTCATATCGTGCTCAATCAGAAAGATTGTTGCATCTTCGGTCTCCCGCAGCTTGAGAATCAGGTCCACCAGGCTTTTTGTTTCCTGGGGATTCATCCCCGCAGCAGGTTCATCGAGAAGCAGAAGGAACGGCTCGGTTGCCAGTCCCCGGGCAATTTCCAGCAGCCGCTGGGCTCCGTAGGGGAGGTTTTTGGCGAGTTCGTTTACGTAGCGTTCAATGCCGATTTTTTTGAGAATTTCATAGCTGTCGTGTACCAGCTTCTCCTCTTCTTCCCTGGTTGCCTTGTCTCTGAAGATTGCACCTAAAATACCTGCATTAAGTCGGCAGTGACGGCCGATCATAATATTCTCCAGAACCGTCATGTTCTGAAACAAACGGATATTCTGGAAGGTTCTGGCAAGGCCTTTCTCGGTGATCTTATTGGGCTTCATGCCGTTGATGATCTCCGATGCTTTTCCCGGAGGGGTAATTTCTATCTGGCCGTCGGTGGGGTTGTAAACGCCGGTAACACAGTTGAAGAAGGTTGTCTTTCCGGCACCGTTGGGGCCGATAAGGGCTACAATCTCATTCTGGTCTATCCGTAGAGACACATCGTCCACGGCGCGTAGTCCGCCGAAGTTCATGGTAAGATTTTTAACGTTAAGAACGGGATTACTCATGTGACCCTCCCGCGCTGTCTTCCGCTGCCTTGAAGGTGTAGTTTTTCCGCACCTTCTGAATAATACCGTTGGGTCTGAACACCATCATCAGAATAAGGATTGCTCCGTAGATAAGCATGCGGTATTCGGAAAAAACCCTGAGGTATTCCGGAAGCAGAGAAATAATCAGCGCTCCCACAATTACTCCCGCGGTTGAACCCATACCTCCCAGTACAATAATACAAAGGATGAGCACCGACTCAAGCAGGGTAAAGCTTGCGGGGTTTACGAAGGTTGTTTTCGCCGCAAAGATAACACCCACAAGACCGGCCCAGAATGCCCCCAGGGCGAAGGCGGTAAGTTTTGTGGTGGTTATATTCACTCCCATAGATTCTGATGCTATGGCATCTTCCCTCATGGCTTCCCAGGCCCGGCCAAGGCGGCTGTTTTCCAGTCGTCTCACCACAAAGATGGTGAAGACCACCAGTCCCAGGGTTATAAAGTAGGTGAAAATCGTGGCATGGGGTACCGAGAGCTTTATGCCGAAAAGGTCCGGTCTGGCAATGTTCGCAATACCAGAGGGGCCGGATGAGAAATCATTCCAGTTTTCCAGAACTATTCGGGTAATTTCAGCAAAACCCAGGGTTACAATTGCCAGGTAGTCACCTTTTAATCGTAATACCGGAAATCCCAGAAGCACCCCGAAGAGCATTGCAATGACTGCACCCAGGGGCAGTGCCAGCCAGAAGCTGATGCCAAAGTGCTGATGGAGTATGGCGTAGGTGTATGCTCCTACGGCGTAGAAGGCGGCATATCCCAGATGGAGCATTCCACCGAGGCCGATTACAATATTGAGGCCAAGGCCGAGAATAACGTACATCAGGGCTGTGGTCATTATGCTGGTCTGATAGAAGCCTGAGATAAAGGGGAAGGCGATGGACACTGCGCCAAGCAGTCCCAGCAGGGACAGGGAAACTTTCCTGTTGTTTAAAGATGCCTTAAATGCTTCCGGAGTACGTATCTGAGCGGGCAGAAGCCTGCTGAGGTTACGGATACGCCGGGGAATAAACCAGAGAAAGCTGAAGACCTTTTCTCCCCGTTCTTTGCGTTCCAGCATAATCCGCCATACCCACGAAAAGATAAAGCTTAAACCTGCAATGATTCCCAGATTGTGCCAACGCCAGATGATAATATTTTCAACGGTGTTAACCTTGATAACCATAATGGGGAACGTCAGAAAGACAAACCAGATTGAAGTTATCAGGGATTTCTTCATTTCTGTAAGAATCTGCTGTGTATTCTTCATAAAGCGCCCCTATATCTTTTCTTTCTGCGCCCGGCCGAGCAGACCGGCAGGTCTGAAGATCAGGATCAGAACGAGAATAATAAAGGCGAATACATCTTCGTAGTCTGAAGAGATATATCCTGCACCGAAGCTTTCGGTAAGTCCAAGGACAAAGCTTCCCAGTACCGCCCCGGGGATAGACCCGATACCTCCCAGTACCGCTGCAACAAAGGCTTTTATACCCGCAAGAAAGCCGATGTAGAAGTTTATCTGTCCTACATGGGAGCTTATGAGTACGCCTCCAACAGCCGCCATGGCGGAACCTATAAGGAAGGTGACTGCGATTACCTGATTAATGTTTATACCAACCAGCAGTGCCATTGTTTTGTCCTGAGCGGTAGCCCGCATGGCTTTTCCGGTCTTGGTAAACTTGATGAGGATTGTCAGTGCAATCATAACCACGGCGGTTACGCTGAAGATCAGAATCTGGGTGGCGCTAACCACATTACTTATTCCTTCAAGAAACCTGAACTGGGGAATAAGCTTGGGAAAGGATACAAAGTCTGATGTCTGGGCCAGGAGAACATAATTCTGCAGGAAGAACGACATTCCGATGGCACTGATAAGAGCAGAAAGCCGCTGGGCTTTCCGTACCGGCTTGTAGGCCAGTGCTTCCATGGTAACGCCGTAGGAAGCTGAGTAGATAATGGCGATAATCATGGCGATGATGAATACCGCAATACCCGGCATGCCTGTCATGTTAAGAACGGTGGCTACTATAAGGGCGGTAAAGGCCCCGATCATGTAGATCTCACCGTGAGCGAAGTTGATCAGCTGGATAATTCCGTACACCATGGTATAGCCCAGGGCTATGAGGGCGTAAATACTCCCTCTGGTCATCCCGGAAAGGGCCAGCTGAATAAAATAGTCAAGGTTCATTGCTGTTTCCTAAACGCGGAACAGGCCCGTTGTCCGGGCCTGTTCTTGTTATGCGATGATTAGTGATATTGTCATAATAAATGATTATGGCAATATCAGCAAGTTATTTGAGCTCTACGTAAGAACCGTTCTGAACCTGGTAAACGGAGAATCCTACACCGATTGCGTCGCCCTTGTCGTCGAAGCTGATGCTTCCAAGGGGGGTGTCCACGTACTCGGAGCGGAGAGCCTTAACTACCGCATCGTAATCAGTGGTTCCGGCTTTTTCGATTGCATTCAGAACAGCAATGGTACCTGCGTATGCATTCAGGAAGAATGCGCCGGGATCTTCACCGTATTTTTCCTGGTGTGCCTTGGTTGCCTTAACAGCCAGGGGGTTGCTGGTGGTATCAACAGGACCGGAAGCATAAACGTCTTCTGCCGCTTCTTTGGCAACCTTGATAAAGGTGTCATCTTTTACACCGTCATCGGAAATAAAGGCAATGTCCATTCCTTTGGATTTCATCTGGCTTACCAGTTTGGAAGCTTCGGGGTGGTAACCGCCGTAGATGATGGCTTCTGCACCGGAAGCGTCTACCTTGTTGATAATGGCAGAGTAGTCTACCGCACCAACCTGAATACCCTCAAAGATAACAACTTCGATGTCGGAGCGGGCATCAATGAAGCCCTTGGCAAATTCCGCAAATCCCTTACCGTAGTCTCCCTTGTCGTGGAGTACTGCAACCTTGGTAAGTCCAAGAACATCTGCTGCAAACTCTACATCCAGAAGTGCCTGGGCATCATCCGGTGCAATTGTGCGGAAGAAGTTGGGGTAGTCGCCGCTCTGGGTGAGGGGAGGGTTGGTTGCGGAGGGAGAAATTACAGGGATGTTTGAGTCTTTGTAGATACCGAGAGCTGATTTTGTAGCACCGGAACAGATGTGTCCGATTACTGCAACAACACCTTCACTTACCAGTTTTGAGGCAGTGTTAGTGGCAACTTCGGGTTTACACTGGTCGTCTTCAACTACCAGTTCGATCTGTTTTCCGAGAACTCCGCCCTTGGCGTTCCACTCTTCAACTACAAGTTCCGCTGCCTTTACTGAAGGCAGACCATATGATGCCAGGTCTCCTGAATGGGCACCGGCAACTCCTATTTTAATTGTTTTTCCACCCTTGTCGGAACAACCCGTCAGGGCAATGAGCACCAGTAGAACGAGTGCTGCCAACATTAGAAAGCGTTTTTTCATGACCTTCTCCTTGCATTGTTTAAAAAAAGAATATGCCTATATAATGGTTTTAAATTGATAAATAATCAAGATAATTATTACAGAATCAGTAAGAAGGGGTGCTCCTTTCTGCTATATGGTATAATGGTCAGGGGTTTTTTGTGGAAATACTTACCATAGGGCATGCCTGCCTGGATTTTATTTTCTCCGTGGAAAGTTTCCCCGTAGAGGACAGCAAGACAATCGCTTCATCCCGGTCATTTTCGGGCGGTGGGCCGACTGCCAATGCGGCGGCTCTACTGGGCAGCTGGGGCCTTGACGCCGCCTGGGCAGGACCCATCGGAAAGGATGAAAGCGGGGATCTGGTACTGGAAGATTTTAAGCGCTTTGGCGTGGATACCGCACTTGTTCGCCGCTATGACGGATACCCGACTCCGGTTTCCACCATAATTGCCGCCAGGGACAGCGGGAGCAGAACCATCGTTAATCACCGTTCCGCAGAGGATATTTATTCCCTTCCTCAGATCGATGATGAGCCCGCCTGCCTGCTCTTTGACGGTCATGCGCTGAATGCATCACTGGAGGCACTGGACCGTTTTCCGGGCGTTCCCTCGATTCTGGATGCGGGCTCAATGCGGGATGCAACCTGGCATCTGGCGGAGAAAGTTGATTACCTGGTGGCTTCCGCAGCCTTCGCTTCATCAGTTCTTGGCACAGGTATCTCCGGAAGGGAAGAGGCTGAGAAGGCACTGGAAGTGCTGAACCGGCATAATCGGCGCTGTACCGTTATAACCCTTGGCGACAAGGGCGGTGTCTGGGCCCGGGGAGGGGAGCGGGGCCAGTATGCTGCCTATCCGGTAAAGGCTGTGGACAGCACCGCTGCGGGAGATATTTTTCACGGTGCTTTCGTGTATGGGTTGATTCAGGGCTGGCCGCTCCAGGGCATTGTTGATTTTGCTGCCAAAACTGCCGGAATTTCCGTGACCAGACACGGCGGCCGGGAAGCGTTTCCGTCCCTTGAAGAAGTTCTTTAGAGGTGCCCTTGCGGCTATCCCAGACCGCCGCCTCTCATTGAATCCGCAACGGTCAGCTTTGCAGCTTTAAATGCCGGGCGAAGTGTTCCGGCAAAAGCCGCCAGGCTGGTAACAGCCATGGTGACAAGAAAGTGATGCAGCTTGAAATCGGCGTAGAACATCTCTCCGAAGGGTACGGGAATTTCCTCCGGCATCTGACTCGATATATCCAGACCCACAGTTCCAAGGTACCAGATCATGGGAATGGACAGAATCAATGCAAAGGCAGCGGCAATAAGAGCCAGCCATGCGCTTTCTGCCAGCAGCATGGAGGTCAGATAGCCTCTCTTCATACCTATTGCCCGCAGGGTTCCTATTTCTCTGGTGCGTTCATGGACGCTCATGGACATGCTGTTGAGTATTCCCAGAACAATAAGAATATAGAGAATGGTCAGTATCATATAGAAGGATCCGGAGTCTGCTTCTACTGCGGAAACCGTCGCCTGGGCAAAGGTTTTCCATCCGTAAATCTCTCCGGGAAGATCTCTGCCATTGAGAATGTCCACTCCCCGGTTGATGGATACTCCCGGAGAAAGGCGCATTACAATGCGGCTTACCCGGTTATCCATATCAAGGAGTTCCATGGCGCTTTCGAGATCCAGAAAGACAACATTCTTGTCTATTTGCGGAAATCCGTAATGAAAAATACCGGAAACCCGTATATCCACAAAGTTTTCTGCTCCATAGCGGTCACGGGCTACGATATAGAGGGTATCTCCGGGAGATACGTCCATTCTTTCAGCCAGCTCTTTTCCCAAAAGAATCCCCCGGGAGTTGCTGGAAAGATAGTTCCCCTGATCTATAAAACCGGAAAGAACCGTGGTATTGCCCTCGCTTTCAGGATCAATACCTCTTCCTGCAAGCCAAACTGACTCTTTCCGGTTGGAGAGCCGCAGACTGAAATCTATGCGGCCCGTGGCTTCCCGTATTTCCGGGTAGGATTTAAGCTGTGCTTTAAGACTGCTGTAGTCATCCAGAGCCAGATCAAGGGGGAAGCGGCGTTGTTCCCGCAGATAGTTTTCCGGAACCATCTGAAGGTCGCCGGATTCGAAATCCTGCATGGCTTTGTAGATATAGGTATGGTATCCCTCAACCCAGCCCAGGCCGAGAATCATAAGGGCTGTCGCCAGGGCCAGGGCTATTATATTGAGAAGGCTGCGCCGACGGTTACGGAAAACATTCTTCAGGGCAAGGCTTAACAGTTCCATTCCAGCTCCTTTTTTCTGTGTTCTCTCTTCTCTTTTCTCTTCTGTGTTTTGTCTTCTGTCTTCTCAGTTTTTACGCTGCTTCTGCTCATAACCCTTCATCTTTCTATAGAGACCCAAGGGATTGCATAATTGTTTGACGGGTGCTTACCATGGCTGCATAGAGTGAACCGGCACAGGCGATAATTACCCCCGCCAGAGCGCCCGCTGCGGCATGGGCGGGTACAAGGTGAAAGTAGAGGGCGTCTCCCATGCCGAAACTCTCGGTTATTTCTCCCCAGTCCAGGCCGTTAACCTGAAAGTAAAGCACCAGCGGGATTCCGATAAGCATTCCGGCGATACTCCCCAGGCTTCCCTGCACAAACCCTTCAGTTAAGATCAGACCGAAAAGCTGCCTCCTCTTCATGCCGATGGCCCTGAGGGTCCCGTACTCCCGGGTATGCTCAAATACATTCATCAGGATTGAGTTTGTTATAACCGTGGCGGCAACTATTATGGTGAAGATATCCATAAAAACTATGAAGATATCAAACAGGTCGATCAGTATCAGGTAGCTGCCGTGGATCTGTTCCCAGGTTTTCACCTCGATGGTTCCGGAATAAACAGCTGCGGTGGAGTCGGTAAGGGTTTTGACAACCTTCTCAGCCAGTGTGTAATCGTTGAGCAGCAGACGGATCTCTCTTGTTTGTCCGGGAACATAGAGCAGGTTTTCTGCTTCTTCGTGGGGTATAAAGAAGGTTCCCTCATCGAACTCACGGCTTTTTGTTTCAAACAGGCTGGTTACAGTGTATTCCACATACCATGGAGACCCTGTACTGTCCTCGGTTAATACAACAACCGGGTCACCCAGTTTGACTTCAAGGAGGTCTGCAATACGCAGGCTAATGCTTATGCCCGGCTGGCCGCTGCTGTCATCTGAGAGAAACTGCCCCTGAAGGGTATGTTCCCGGGCCTTTGCGAAAAACTGGGTATCTGCTGTTGTCCCTGTTCCGCTGATGGTGAGATTCTTTTCGCCTGCGATGAGCATGCAGCCGAAGGTCAGCACCTTTTCCGCCCGGATGATTTCCGGAAGGTTTTCTGTTTTTTCCATGAGATCATCCGGCTTATCAATAAGCAGGCCGAGGTCGTAGGGGTCAAGAGCATCTTCTGTGCCTTGAGGCAGTATCTGAATGTGACCGCTCTCTTTAAGCATACTGGTAAAGAAGTTCTGCCGCACTCCTTCCACCATTCCCTGAACAAAGAGTATTACCGCCACAGAAACTGCGATCGCCGTAAGAATTATCAACGTGCGTTTCTTGCGGATAAGCATGTTTTTAACGGCAACTTTCAGAAAGATCATTTATTGACCCCGGTTTCTATTTTCTGCACAAGGCCGTCCCTGAGCCGGATGATTTTCCGGGCATAGTTCATTATTTCCGGATTATGGGTGGAGAATATAAAAGTAACCTTTTCTTCCCTGTTCAGCCGCGCCATGGTTTCAAGAATCATGTCTCCCGTTTCGGAATCGAGGTTTGCCGTAGGCTCATCGGCGATTATCAGAGAAGGGCGGTTTATAAGTGCCCGGGCAATGGCGACCCTCTGGCGCTGTCCTCCGGAGAGTTCATCCGGACGGTGGGCTGAAAACTCTTCAAGCCCGACAAGGGAAACCAGGTGATCAACCCGCTCTTTCCGTTCTTTTTTATTTACCCCTGCAAGAATCAGGGGAAATTCAATGTTTTCAAAACAGCTGAGTACCGGTACAAGGTTGAAGGACTGAAAGATGAAACCGATCTGCTCCAGACGGATCTCGGCTTCCTGGTTGTCCGAAAGATCCGCCAGGTTTTTGCCGTCGAAGAGAACTTCTCCTCCGCTGGGTTTATCGATACAGCCGAGAATGTTAAGCAGGGTGGTTTTTCCGCATCCCGAAGGCCCGACAATGGAAATGAAGTCTCCCGGTTCCACCCGGAAGCTGACACCTTTTAGAGCGGGAATAACGGTTTTTCCAAGGTAATACTCTTTTCGTACATCGGTTATTTCAAGCAGTGCCATTTTTTCTCCTTAGAAGTAGATGGTTGTACCCAGGTTGATACGGTAATCACCGTAAAGAGCTTTCATTAAACCAAATTCACTGTCGCTGCTGCCGGTGGGAACTTCCGCCCCGGCGCTTAAATCGACTCCCGGGATTGTGAGAAGTTTCAACTCTGCACTGTAGAGTGCAGAGTAGTCCGGCAGTCCGGCAGTAGCCGCTAACTCGAGGCTGAAACTGTTCAGCAGTTCCACCCCGGCCAGGATAAAAACATACTGTCTGCCCAGTGTCGGCAGTGTACCATCCGGTTCAACACCCAGGGCAGCAAGTTCAACATAGCGTTTCCTCTCTGATTCGGAATAGCCTGTACCGGCGTAGAGATATTCACAGGCTGCGGTAAGAGAGAGGTCCGGCAGGCTTTCGGGAATATGGGTTTTTCGTATACCTCCAGAAACCAGCATCAGCGGAGTATCCGCTTTGTTGAAGCTTAAAGCCGTCGGGTCGGGATAAACATTCCCCCCTGCCATTTCAACAGCCGCTTCGGAACTGAGTATGAAGCCCCACGCGTCGAGGGATATTCCAGCACCGGGCCGGAGGGTTTCCCCGTTGCGGTATACTCCAGACAGGGCAATATCTGCAGTGCCTGCGGTAAACGAAACATATGAAGCATATTTAAGGCTGGTGTAGAAATCACTGTTTTCACTGCTACCTGCTGCGGCTTCCAGGGGGGCGGAAAAATCCACTGCGCTGTTTATCTGGACTCTCAGGTTCGGGTTGTAGACAGCGCTGAGGCCGGTGAAGCCTTCCACATCTTCTCTGGTGTGGGAGGGATGCAGGGTGTCGGTGGGAAAGAAGGCGGTGCCTCTTCCCCAGGGAAGGCGCTGTTTTCCGGTGGTAATGGTCAACTCGGGAATCGTATACCATGAAATATAGGCTTCATTGAGCTGGTGCTCAGGTGTTTCCTGTTCGTCCAGACTCAGCTTGTGGCGCATACGGAAGCTGAAGTTTTCATAGTCTAAAGAATGGTCTGCCTCGACAGAAAGCTGTGACTCAAGATCGCCTGAGTACGTCCCTTCCATCTCAATCTGACCGAAGAGTGAGTAGTCCTGAGAGTAGGCGGGAATAAGGGGAATCAGCAGCAGTGACAGCAGAACCCTTCTGAATGCTGTTTTCATCGTATCAATGCTGCCGTGGAGAAGCGGCTGTCGGGAATGTCTTTCAGTGCTTCCATGGACTCTATCTTTACTTCAGACCAGGCTCCTTCCAGCTCCAGAGAATCCATATGCATGGTTGCCGGCCGTAAATCGCCTGCCATCTGACGGTAGTCCTTCAGGATCATGGTTTTAAACAGCAGTCCCGATTTTGCATAATAGTCAAATTTCAGGGGAATCAGTTTCTCCTTGTGGATCCAGATAACAATTTTTCCGTAGGGTGCTTCCCGTGTTTTGGCCTCCGCTGTGAGGACCAGGCACTGAGTTTTGCCGAAATCGGGATGGTCTATTAGTTCCTCCCCGGAGAGTTGAGCATTGTAATCATCGCTGTAGCGGGGGTCGGAAACATCGTTATTGCTGAATACCGTTCCCTGAAATGACTGTTCCGGTGAAAGGCGGATTGGCCTGCGGCTGTTTGATTTGGGATTGTAGAGATAGAGGCTTGAATCCAGCTCCAGCATGCGGATTCCCCGGCTTCTCGCGGGTTCTGTCATCTCTATAAAAGAGCCGGATCCTTCCTTATACAGAATATTCATCCCGATTTCGGAATCTCTCTGCCCCGGTTTTTGTGTGGAGATCTGCATTACAGAAGAGTAGATTTCCGGGTTGATAACCTGTTCCACTTTCCGCAGCAGGCTGTCCGCATCTGCCGGATTTGAGAAGAGAGGTAAACCTGTCAGGGCGGTCATAAATATCAGGGCTGCGATTATGGTTTTGGTTTTCATTGTTCCTCCTTTCGGGTGTTTTGTCCGTTCTTTATCATCTCCTCCATAAAGAGCAGATATTCCGAAAACTGCTGCTTCCCGCTTTCTGTTGCGCTGTACACAGTCTGGACATTTGTGCCGGCTATCTGTTTCTTTTTCTCCACATAACCTGCGTTAATAAGCTTTTCCAGGTGGGTGTAGAGGGCACCGTCACTCATTTTCAGTCGGAGCTTCAGTCGGTTGAAAGCGGCTTCCTCTTCCTGGATTATCAGGGTAAGCAGGCTGAGCCGTGTTTTTTCAAAAAAGACCGCATCAAAGCGGGTAAACAGTTCCATCATCTTCAGTTTCCATGCTTCTTTTCCAGATAACGGGCGTGTAAACCCATAATCAGAAAAACACAGCCCGTATAGATGCCTGTTGCGGTGGTTATTGCGGTTCCGTGAACGTCGAGAACTGTCAGGATAATTCCTGCTGCCAGGGTTATCAGGGTTTCTGCGATCAGGGCAAAATAACTCATCTGTACAATCATTGCGAAAAGAATGGAGAGCAGTATGAGCATAAGTCCAGGAACCGGGCCGTTCAGATGAATGATATAGAAAAAGCTGATGCAGACTGCAGTAAAAACTGTCAGTAGAGAGATGTATTTTCTCCGGTTATGCCTGTTGGTAAGGGGGACCTGCAGTTTTTTTACCATTGCCGCCCATGCCAGACTTTCCACAACTCCCCCGACAAGAATTATCGGAAGCCAGATAACAAGAAGAGCATGGTTCAGCTGTCGTGGAAAAAACAGAGAATGAAGCAGGGTTCCGATAATAAGCAGTATGCCCCAGGAGATAAAGTCCCAGTATTCCACCAGGGGATTTTCGTCGTTTCTCCTGGCCAGGTCGGATATCTCCTGAAGGTCCTTCAGGTAGCTGTTCATTTTTTCCGGATCTTCTTTCATAAACACTCCAGATCTTCTGATGTTTGCACTGCAAAGTTGCTTTGTAATGCAAAGTTACTTTGCGGCGCAAAATAAGTCAATACTTTTGCGGGGTAAATCAACATTCCCATATATAATGCCGATACTTTTAATGGTCTAATTTATGTGTCAGGGAGCCCTATGAAACTTCACCTATCGCTGAGAAGCAAGCTTTTAATTCTGGTAATAATTCCTTTTATTGCATTTGCCTACCAGGGAGCCATGGCTTCACTTTCAAACCTGCAGCAGCTTTCCATTATGAGTTCGCAGAATGCCTATCTTGATTTTATTGAAAAGAGCTTTGCCCTGGTGCATGCCATCCAGGTTGAAAGAGGTACTTCCTCAACTTTTGTTGGAGGAGGATCCAGCCTTGCGAAGGTGAAAGAGACTCGGACTGAAACCGATCAACGGCTGAATGTCCTTCTGCAGGGAGGTTTTGATACATACCTGTCTGCTGAATCCAGAGCTTTCCTCGCTGCATTTTCCGGAGATATCAAGAATATCAGAACCCGGACAGACTCACGGAATGTTTCATTTTCCAGCATAATGACCTATTATTCCGGTCTGGTTGATCAGCTTTTTACAGCAACCGGTGAAATAGCATCCAGGAAAACTTCCGGGGGAATAGGTAAGCGACTGGTCTCCCTGATGATTCTTGCAGAAGCCCAGGAGGGAGCGGGACGTTTCAGGGGATATACCTCGGGAATTCTTGCCAGTGACGCACCTATCAACCAGCTGATGCTCTTTACCCTTATAAGCGACTACGAAGCAATACTTCAGTCTCTGGACAGTCCCGGACTTGTTCTCTCGGAAGAGTCGTTTGCTGAAAAAAGCAGCCTCTGGAACTCGGCTTCATGGTTATTTGTAAAGGACACTTTACGGGAAATTATCAATGCGGCAGATGTCGGAAACTATCGGCAGGAATATGAAGAGTTCTGGACTAATGCCACGGAGGTTGTTAACCGTATCAGTACCATAAGCGGCAGGGAGATTGAAGAGACAAAGTCGTTTAACCAGAACATTCTTTCAGGGCTGAAGGCAGCTCTCAGGAATACTCTGCTTACTTTCATTATCCCCCTGGTGATAATCGTTCTACTCAGTTTTCTCTTTATCCGGGCAATTACCACCCCCCTCAACCAGATGGGTAATCTGTTAAAGGAAATTGCCGAAGGTGAGGGAGATCTTTCAGTTACCCTTCCCAGTTCCGGCAGGGATGAGATCGCAAAATTATCGGCAAACTTTAACGCCTTTATTTTAAGCCTTAACGGTCTGATTGGTGATGTAGTCTCCGAGGTGCGGACACTGGACTCCATAAGCAGTGAGCTTGCGGGCAGCATGGAACAGACCGCCGCTGCAGAGGCGGAAATTTCCAGCATTCTTACCAGCATGGAGAAGCAGGTGGATGCGCAGAACTCCACGGTTTCCCAGTCCATAGATGTTCTCCGCTCATTCCTCCAGAGTCTTACCCAGCTCCACAGTCAGATAGAAGATCAGGCGGCGGCGGTAACCCAGTCTTCCGCTTCCATTGAAATGCTTCTGAACAGCATTCGGGCTGAGCAGGAAATATCCGAAATGACCAACGAGCAGATTATTCAGCTTGTAGCCGCTGCACAAAGCGGCCGGGAAAACCTTAACGAGGTAACCACCGAGATAGATACCATTGCCCGCCAGTCGGAACAGCTGGCCGATGCCAATACTCTCATATACAACATCGCCTCCCAGACAAATCTTCTGGCCATGAATGCCGCCATCGAGGCTGCCCACGCCGGGGAAGCTGGCCGCGGTTTTGCGGTTGTTGCGGATGAAATCCGCAAGCTCGCGGAAAATGCATCCACCCAGTCTAAATCAATCTCCCAGAACCTGAAGGCTATTCAGGGCAGGATTGACAAGTCGGTTGTTTCCGCACGTTCCACCGAAGAGAGTTTTGGAGTAATGAACAACCTGATCGAGACTGTAAGCAGGCTGCAGGGGGAGGTGATGCAGTCCGTTGCGGAACAGGATGCGGGGTCTTCGGAAATTCGTACAGCCCTGTCTAGTATTACACAGATCACACAGAATGTTATTGACTCATCCTCTTCCATGGAAGAGCGGAGCGGACAGGTTCTCAACGATTTTCAGCAGCTCCAGCAGATCAGTGCATCCGTTGCCGGGGGAATGACCGAGATTACCACCGGTATCAGCGAGATCGACGCAGCAGTTCTGGCAGTCAAAGAGCAGAGTATCCTCAACCAGGACAGTATCCGTAAAGTTGATGAACTGACAGGAAGATTCAAGCTTGCAAATACCCACCGGGTTGAAACAGGGAGTAAGTAATCCTCATCAGAGAATCAGGCTGAGGGCTGATATGGAAAAGCGATAAAGACCCCCTGCCGGAACTTCATGCTATAAAACCTTTTGTCTAATAGAGAATCCTGCAGGACCTGGCTTAAGAGCTTATGTCTGCAGGATTTTCGGTATACAGATAAACTCACTGTTTCTCTTCTCCTGTATTTTCGACTGTATAGATTCTACTGCTCTATTGATACTTTTATCGATTGTAGAATTTGACATCTGCACCAGCACTTTCGATAATTTTTGTTAACGATCTATTCTTTTGTGGATGTTTTTATGCAAATACACCTATCTCTTAGAAAAAAACTTCTGTTACTGGTATTCATTCCCTTTGCAGCATTTGTTGTCCTTGGAACTTCATCTTCTCTGAAGAGTATTCAGGAGCTTGCTATCATAAAGTCACAGAACAGCTACCTTGATTTTATGGAGAAGAGCTTTGCACTTATTGGTGCCCTGCAGGTTGAGCGTGGTACATCTTCTGCTTATGTTGGTGGGAGTACAAACATGGAGAAGCTGAAGGAATTGAGGAATGCAACGGACGGCAAAGTCCAGGTTCTGCAGGGCAGCATATTTTATTCGCTGCTGTCTGAAGAGACCCTTAACCAGCTTAACGGAATTAATGATGATCTAAAGAGCATTAGGGTCCGGGCTAATTCCCGCAATATCTCCATTGCCGGTGTCATGGAGTACTATTCCGAGATGGTTAATACCCTCTTCCTGGCCAACAGCGAGATCGCTTCCCGAAAGACCACCGGTGGAATTGGTAAGCGGATAGTTTCAATGATGATTCTGGCTAACGCCCAGGAAGGTGCCGGGCGGTTCAGAGGGTACAGCTCCGGAGTTCTTTCTGCAGATGAACCGGTGAATCAGCATATGCTCTTTACCCTGATCAGTGATTACGAGGCGGTATCCCTCTCTCTATCAAGCCCCGGACTTGTGCTTAGCAGTGATTCTACGATGGAGATCAGAGCTTTGTATTCTTCCACTTCATGGATTTTCATAACCGACACCCTGAAGGAGATTCTCAACTATGCAGGAAGGGGTAGTTACAGGCAGGAATATGAAGAGTTCTGGGAAAACGCAACAGACGTTGTTCAACGTATAAACGCTGTTACCCTGAGGGAGATAGATGAAACACGAAGTTTTAACCAGACGATTCTCGACGGTATAATATCCTCTCTTAATTTTACCTTTATTGCCTTAGCGGTACTTCTGGTTCTTATTCTGGTATTAAGTTATATATTTATCCGCGCAATTACCGCTCCCCTCAATCAGATGGGGATGCTGCTTTCAAGAATGGCCGAAGGGGAGGGCGATTTATCCATTACCCTGCCCAGCAGGGGCCGGGATGAAATAGCCCGGCTTTCAGGCAATTTCAATGCCTTTATTCTGAGTCTGAACGGACTTATCGGTGATGTTATAAAGGAGATCCGTAATCTTGAGAATATAAGCACCGAACTTGCGGGCAGCATGGAAGAGACAGCCGCCGCGGAAGCTGAGATTTCATCCATTCTGACAAATATGGAAAAGCAGGTGGATATTCAAAACGATACTGTGTCAAAATCGATGGATGTGTTGGGCACATTCCTGAATAGTCTCAAGGACCTCCACGGGCAGATAGAGGGCCAGGCCGCCGGTGTAACCCAGTCTTCAGCTTCGATAGAGATGCTCTTGAACAACATCCGGGTGGAACAGACTCTTACAGAGCAGACCAGTGAGCAGATCAGTCAGCTGGTTGTCTCATCAAAAAGCGGCCGGGAAAATCTGAATCAGGTTACGAGTCAGATTGATACTATTGCCCGCCAGTCGGAACAGCTGGCTGATGCAAATACTCTGATATTCAGTATTGCATCCCAGACCAATTTGCTGGCAATGAATGCTGCAATTGAGGCTGCCCATGCCGGTGAGGCCGGGCGGGGGTTTGCTGTTGTGGCAGATGAAATCCGCAAGCTTGCAGAGAATGCCTCGGCTCATTCGAAGTCAATCTCACAAAATCTGAAGTCCATCCAGGGGCATATAAACGACTCGGTTGTTTCCGCTCGGTCCACCGAAGAGAGTTTCGAGGTAATGAATAACCTGGTGGAGACGGTTAACCGTCTTCAGAATGATGTCATGAAATCTGTTTCGGAACAGGTTGCAAGTTCCACTGAAATACGGTCAGCCCTTGCTGATATTACCGGGATTACCCAGAGTGTAATGGACTCATCCAACTCCATGGAGGAGCGGAGTGACCGGATTCTTCAGGATTTTCAGCAGCTTCAGCAGATAAGTACAAGTGTAGCCGGAGGAATGTCGGAGATAACCACCGGTATCGGAGAGATTGACTCTGCGGTTCTGGCGGTCAAGGAGCAGAGTCTTCTCAACCAGGACAGTATCCGTAAGGTTGATGATCTGACCGGGCGCTTTAAACTTGCAGATCCTGCAAAATGAAGGTTGCAGAATAATCCTGAGTAATTCTCTTGACTTTAATATTGCCGGAATCGATACTGGATTACGGTAATTGAAGTGAAAGGTAATCAGAAAGGAAAAGTCAAGGAACGAAAATATTCCCTTTTTCTCAGGATGCTTACCCTCATTGGGCTTGCGTCCCTGCTGCCTACGGTTATCCTGATCGTTCTGCTTAATTTCCGCATCTATAATGATCTGAAAGATACTGCTCACCATTCAACCAGGGCGGCAGCTGAAAGCTGTGCCCTGCAGATTGAAGCATTCCTGGACAGGCAATTTGCCTCCTTAAGAACATTGGTGCATATTGCGGAAGGTTATGAACTATATCCCCCGGAGAGCCGGCGTCTTCTTTTTTCAGATATGGTCAGAAGAAGCCTGATTCAGAATCGTGCGGATATTCTCGCAGCCTGGATGCAGATGGAGCCCGGGGCTCTGAGGGATGATCCTGACAAGTTCCATGGCACTCCCCTGACTGCCCCGAATGGAGGCTTTGATGCCACCTGGTACTACTCCGGCGGCATTCTTCAGCAGGGAACAATCACCGATGAGACGTACCTGGGAGATTTTTATCAGCTGCCCAAACAAACTGGTCTGGAAATGGTCCTGGACCCCTATTTCTATTCCTATAGCGGAAGGGCGGATGATACCATTCTGGAGACCAGCCTCTGTATTCCCATCTATTCGGACAATAAGTTTATGGGTGTTGCCGGTTTTGATATCGATCTCCTGCAGCTTCAACCCATCATTGAGTCTCTGGAAGTTCCCTATGGCGGACACATTATACTTGTCAACGGCAGTACGGGAATGCAGCTTTCTCATCCGGAGACATCAGCGGTGGGAGAACTCTTTGGTGAAGAGCTGCCGCGGGATGACTTTGAAAAGATAATGTATTCAATGCGGGATGGGAATTCCTTTGCCTACGATAAGCTTTTTTCTCCCACCTCAGGCTGGATGCTTATTCAGTTTACCCCGGTCAGCCTCGGGAAGGCAGGCGGTAATTGGTATGTTGCCCTCTTTCTTCCCATGGAGAATGTCTACCGGGATATTAATAGTAATATACGATGGCAGCTTGTATTCAGTGCAGCAGCTTTTCTGCTTATTTTTATCCTCATTTCTCTCTCCGCCCGGGTTCTCAGCCGTCCGGTAATAGATATGGTGGCCCTTACGGAGGCAATGGCTTCCGGCGAATTCAAAGGCAGGCTTGCGTACCATCGCAGTGATGAGCTTGGTCGTCTTGCTGAGTCTTTTAATAATATGGCCGATACGGTTCAGCACTATCTTGCCCGCTATGAAGAGATTAACCGGGACCTGGAAGACCGGGTTGATCAGAGAACCTCCGAGCTTGAACAGTCTATGAAGACCCTGGAGCTTACCCGGGACAAGGTTATTGAAACAGAGAAGCTTGCGGTTCTGGGCCGGCTGGCTGCCAATATCGCCCATGAGCTTAATACGCCTCTTGGAGCAATAGAGTCTTCTCTCAATTTAATCGAACGTTCCGGCCCCCAGTTACTGGAAACGAGTTTCTCTGCCCTGGTGAAGATCGCTCCGGAGGACAAGGATCATTTGAGGGCACTCTTTACCCATGCGGGGAATCTATCCCGGGAGATTGCACTGTATGGGGACAGAAAAGCCCGACGGGAAATGGCCGGGCGTTTTGAGGAACTCGGGGTGGAGGATGCTAATAGCCTTGCGGATAGTATTATAACTTACGGCCTGGCCGAAGAGGAGCAGCGCATTGCCCGGCTGGTAAAGAACGGGCAGTTTGACCTCCTTAACGGCGCCATGAAGGTTGTCTCCATTATTCAGGCCCTGACTATAATCCGGCAGGCTGCCACAAAGGCATCCATAACCGTGGCCGCCGTGGGAAGCTACTCCCGCAAGACTCACCAGTACCGAATGGAAAAAACTGATCCGGTGAGGGAGATCGAAAATTTGCTGATAATTTATTACAACACTCTGAAACAAGGTGTTACAATAAAACGGAACTTTTTGAGCAGCACTGCTGTCTCGGCAAACAAGGATCAACTTAACCAGGTACTGGTAAACCTTATTAACAATGCCCTTCAGGCAATGTCCTATAAAGGGGAGTTGACCCTTGAAACTGCGGACGAGGGAGAAATGGTCCGAATTTCCGTGGGGGACAATGGACCGGGTATTCCTGAGGCGATTAAAGAACAGATTTTCGATCCTTTCTTTTCTACAAAACAGGAAGGAACGGGAACAGGTCTGGGGCTGGATATCTGCAGGAGTATAATCAACGGTCATGAGGGCCGTATTGAGTTTACCAGCAGTCCGGGGAATACCGTATTCAGTGTCTACTTGCAAAGATTTACCGAAGAAGTACCGGGAGATTAAATGTCAAAACTTGCAATTCTGTGCGTCGACGATGAGGCACTGATCCTTCTGGCAATTAAGGAAGAACTGAAGAATGCCTTCGGCGGGCGGTTTCTCTATGAAACAGCTCTCACCGCAGACGAGGGGGTGGAAATTATTGAGGATCTTGTGGCCGACGGAATTCGTCTAATCCTGGTAATAACCGACTGGCTGATGCCTGGCATGAAAGGAGATGAGTTTCTCCGGCATATCAAGGTAAGCTATCCCGAAGTGAAAACCATAATGATTACCGGCCATGCATCCCAGGAGGCCATTCAGAATATTCAGTCCGAACACCTTACGGATGCTCTGCTGATAAAACCCTGGAAGGATAAGGACCTTATTGCCTCCATCCGGGAATGCCTGAAAGAGGCCGGGGTGGAATACTGATTATCGGGTATGTGACCTGATTTTCTCCATATATGCCGTTTTCATAGCCTCTTCAAAACTCTCATTGTCTGAATAGCCTCTGCCGAAGACCGGCTGCCAAAGCTCCGGATCCTCCATGCACATATAGAAAAACACCTTCTCATGCCAGGGCTTGAGGGACTGGTAGGCGAATGAGAAGAGCTCCTTTTTGATGGTAAAAGGATAGGAGTATTTACCCGCAGTCTCCTCCAGGGGAAGCCTCAGCACCTGGGTATGCTCTCCTCTTTCCCGGATCGCCCGGATAACCGGTTTTATGTAGGTAAGGGTACCGATTGAGGTGAGGGCAACTTCTTCGGGGGAAAATTTTTCCAGCAGCAGCTGAAATACCTTACTGTACGCTTCCTGCCAGCCCTGATGGCGGATCATGGGGTGAAAGTGGAATCCCACGAGTATGCCTGCATCGGCACAGCGGCGGGCCGCATTAATCCGTTCGTCTAAGGATGCTGTGCCGTGTTCTTCGTGTTCGATTACCTGTCTGCTGTTGAGGGTCCATGTGGCAAGTACATTTGCCGGGGGTCTGTTTTCAAGCAGGTAGCCTGTATTGGCGGATTTTGTTTTAAGCTCAAGTATGACATTGGGGTTGTGCCGGGCAAAGTCAAAAAGATGTTTTAAAAGATCACCTTTGTTTCCCCACATAAGAGAGTCTGAAGACTGGCCGGTTCCAATGTGATAGGTTTTCTCCGGATCCAGCTGCAATTGAGTCAGATGCTCTTTAAGATCGGAGTGAAGAAAGATTCGTCCTTCGTCATAAAAGGACTGGATGGTGCAGTAGGAACAGCCGAAACCGCAGTTTATGGCGGCATCCAGGGTCTGCAGGTTGCAGCAGCGGGTTTTCGGTGAGGCCACGGGGCAGTCTCCCAGAATTGTCCTGGGGGCCGGGGATTCTTCAATATGCTGATTTGTCCCCATGCGGTTTTTTGCAGGGGCAGAGTAGTCCGGCCCCTGCTGACGGGCCTCCTCCCATGAGGAAATCAGCATTTCCGTAATCTTTGCCCCCCGCTGCTTCGATTTCTTTTCATCCGATGGAAGCTGTGCTGTCAGTTCGGCCAGTGATGATGCTCCCCACATCTGCAGATCTCTGGCAGCTTCGAGTATACGGCGCAGCTGTTGTACCGAGAGCCTTTCTTCTGCGGCAAGTTTTTCCATGGCTGATCTGTCTTGCGTGGAGAGGCCTGTAAAGAGGGGAGACGATCTGAACTGGTCCAGTTTGTCGGTATTCGTAGGAGATTTCTGCGCCATGGGCCTATCCTACCGGCTATGGGCACCAAGGTCTATTATCCAGATGGACTGGAGAGCCGGCTAATTGAAATTTGGAGTTTATTCATTTTTCATTTTCAGACTATAATAGGCAGAGTATATGAAAAGACAGCCGACTGTTCTATTTTCTGCAATTCTCATTCTTACAGCGCTATTTGTTGTTTCGGACCTTTATGCCGGAGACTCTGCTCTGCTCAGTTCCACCGGAAAGGATGTACCCCGTTATGCCGCCAGGGTAGGGGAAGAACTTGCCCTTAAAGAGTTGAGCGGTCTTACCGGCGGTACAGTTCTGACCCGGGAGGACCTTGTCTCCCGCCTGCAGGAAGCCGGAGCTGATCCATCGATACTCAACAACTGCACCGATAATGCGTGCGCAGCGGAAATTGCGCAAACCCTGGGGCTTGATGCTCTGATACTGTTCGGTATCGATTCCAGGGCTGCAGGGTATGATATTTCTCTTTCCGGATTACTTGCCGACGGCAGTACCCTGGGGCCTGTTGAGGACCAGGTTTTCGACATCCGTGATATCGATGATACCATCGCCGCCCTGGGAACCAGTCTGGCCATTGAGGCCGGCCTGATTGAAGCTCCTGCGGAAGCGGTTGCACAGGCCGCAGACACCGGGCCCGGGGCTGAAAAAAATCCTGAGCAGCAGAAAACGGAAGCGTCGGACAATGCCTCCGGGGAAGAAAAATCTGCAGAAACCGGCGACACCGGGGAAGAACAGAAACCTGATACCGAATCCGGGGACGCAAAAGCAGAGTCTGGAGATGATGATACTGCGGCTCAGGATACAGAGAGTATAAAATCAGGTGACGAAGCAGAAAAAACTGCGGGAGAGTCTGCGGAGAAAGCAGCAGAAAAGGAAGAGGATACTACTCCAGCGCCCGGATATGATACGGGAATGCTTCTGTTTACCTCCGGAATCGGCGCCATGCAGCTGGGCAACCTCTTCAGCCTGACCGGCTTTTACCTGGATGCCATGGCTGCCGGCAATTATTACAAATACACCCAGGCGAGCAGTCAGAGCGACATAGATGATTTCTACGGTACCTACGAAACAGAGCTCCTGTTGTCGAAGATATTTCGTGTAGCCGGGTTTTCTTCCATGGGAGCAGGGCTGGGAACGGCGGGTATCCCTATCTTCAGCTCCGACGCCTTGAAGCTCAGCCGCAAAGGGAAATTCCGCTTCTACAGTGCCCTTACGGCCTATACGGCGGGAAATATGCTCTATCTCAACAGCCTGGACTCCTTTGCAGAGTTCAGCTACAACTCCGCCAAGGGCGAAAATAACGACTATTATGCCGACCGGGCCCTTGGGGATATTCCCTGGGTTGTCTTAAGAGGCGGCGGAATTGCCGCCCTCTGGGGAACCGGTACCTGGTGGATGGTGACAGCGCCGGATATGCCGGGGAAAATCTCCACCGGTCCGGCAAATTTCTGGGACAGGGTTCTTGTCGGAAGCGGCCTGCTCTTTTTCGGCGGGGGAAATTTCTTTGCAGCCATGGCGGGAATCGACCGCAGCTACGCCTTGTATGACTGGTACGATTATATAGAAGGCAGCGGCAATGTGGGAGAGTCCTACAGCAGTTATGCAGACTATATGGATTCTGCGGAACTTATGGGAACCCTGGCGGTAGCCTCCTGGCTTACCAGTGCCGCCTGTTTTGCTGCAGCGGAGCTTTTCAACTTCCCCGATCCTTTTGGCGGCAGCAGCGGCGCTGCACTTGCCGATGCCCTGCGCTTTTCTCCCCTTCCCGGAGGGGGGGCTTTCTATGTGCATCTGGAATTTCAGTAATGAAAAATGGTAAACAGGTTTAGTTGTATGAAATATTGGAAATCTGTCACTACTGTACTCATGTTGCTCTCTGTGCTCACGTTTGTTTCCGGCTGTGAGTTTCTGCTGGAGGAGCCCCGGGCCCGGACTAACCCCAATGATGAGAATTCTCCGGTGTACTATTTCAGGGCTACTCCTCAGTACAACACTGGAAGCTATGATCAGACAAAATTTACATGGATGTGGTCCGCCGATGCAGGGCACAACCAGGGTGAAGTGTTAATCATGGGCAACCCTAATCGATATCCGACCGGATTAGACGATACTGATTCATCCACCATTACTACTTATGGCTGGAGTTCTTTGGATACTACTTCCTCGGTTTATACTCATCTCGATGGAAATCAGAATAACCCAACAGTTAAAACCTGGTACTATGCAATCTATTATACCGTTAAAGGTGATGACCGGGTATATGAACGATACTCTCCCAAAACCGTTTTTAATACGGTTACCTCTATCAACATCCCCTGCGCCTTTGCTGGAGGAATGTTCTATGATGGCTCTACCTATAGTTTTACCGGCGGGACAATGTCAATTGCAAGCATAGGTGCATCTACAGGTTATATCATACTTGTCCCCGATTTAGGTTTATTACCGAGCTACAATATTGATGTTGCGTCTGTAGATTTTCATTACAATATAGGAAATGTAACATCGTCGGGGCAATTTACTCTCTCTCGAATATCAACCCCTCTTTTTGATGATGGTACTCCACAGGATTATCATAATTTCCTTAGTAATATTTCAAATTTTTCAACAGTAAATCAGGCAGTTCTTGGCCCTCATCTAATAGCCGGAAATTTTACATTAGGCGCCAGTACTGATCTTGCAGCGATTATAAACTATTGGCTGGATACTTTTGAGATATATGGACTCAGGGCTGCAGCTTCTGCAGTATCAGACCAGGATCTTATTGCGTATCCCGATGACTTGACTAATACCTACTTTACTGTCAACTACGTCGGCCCCACACCCTGATTCCTAGTACTTAAAGCTCGAAGCCCCGATAAACTCCCGCAGAATTGAATCCCCCGGCACCTGCCGGTCGGGAATCCCCACAAAGTTATTTAGAAAGGTCATAAGCCGTATGGCTTCGGCATATTCCGGGTCGTAGGGTTTTACAGTCCGCAGCAGCGGGTCTGCGTAGGTTTTCAGCACCGCCAGCTCGTAGTCCAGGGCGGAGTTGAAGGCGGCATCGGCGTTATTCTGGTAGGGGAATATGTTGCGGTCCTCACCCCGGCGTACAGAAGGCCACATGTGCAGGGTCCGCAGAGCGCTGTGTCCGCGGAACTGATGATCCCTCACCATTCTGCGCAGCAGCCGGTTGTCGGTGGTGGGAATCCTGTTGCGGTCGTCCAGGTTCAGCTGGGTAAGGGCGGATACGTAGATCTTGTATTTGCTCTCTTTCGGAACCTGAGCGGTAAGTTCGTCATTCAATCCGTGGATGCCTTCCATAAGCAGAATGCTGCGGTTGTCCAGCTGCAGTTTATGCCCTTCCGCCTTGGGTGCTCCAAGCTTGAAGTCGAAGACGGGAATCTCCACCTCTTTTTCGTCAAAGAGTTCCAGCAGGTTACTGTTTAAAAGAGGAATATTTATGGCCTTGATAGATTCAAAATCGTAGTCGCCGTTTTCATCCCTCGGGGTCTCCGCCCGGGAGACGAAATAATCATCCAGGGAGATGATGACCGGGTTAAACCCCAGCACTTTCAGTTGAATGGCAAGCTTTTTGGTGAAAGTGGTTTTTCCCGAAGAGGAGGGCCCTGCAATCATAACCGCTTTGACGGTGCCCCGGCGTTCGGCAATGCCGTCGGCAATACTGGCGATTTTTTTGTTGTGCAGGGCTTCGGCTACCTGGATAAAGTCTCCCATCCCTCGGGATTCGATAAGCTCGTTCAGTTTGCCCGTGCTGTTAACATTCAGAATCTTTCCCCAGGCCTTGTATTCCATGAACACCTGAAAGAGCACCGGGCTGTCGGTAAAGTCGGAAATTTTATCCGGTTCCGCCGACGATGGGTAGCGCAGCAGAAAACCGGGATTGTAGGCCCGCAGCTGAAACAGCTTCAACAGGCCGGTAGACGGAGCAAGGGGCTGATAGCCGATCTCCCGGTGTCCGCCGCTCTCATAAACCGGAATCTTGGCTTCGTTGCGGAAGCGCAGCAGCTCCACCCGGGAGTAGTTTCCCGATTTACGGAAGGAGTCCACCGCTTCAGCGTAGGAAATAACCTTCCGCTGTATTGGTTCATCCTGCTCTACAATCTCATGCATGCGGGCGTCGATCTTTTCAAGGTCTCCCTTTGCAACCTCGGTTTCCCCGTCAAAATAGAAGTAGTAACCGTGTCCCAGAGAGTGGCCGACTATGAGCTGTCGCTCCGGAAAGAGTTCGGAAACGGCCCGGGAGAGCAGAAAGGTGAGGGAGTTGCGGTAAATACGCATTCCCGCTTCGGATGCCAGTGAAACAAGCTTGAGGGTGGATGATATCTCAATTTTAAAGGAGAGGCTTACCAGTTCATTGTTTACCAGCGCGGCAACAACAGGGTGTTCAGGGTCGGCAAATTCCTCTTCTGAGTCGATAATCTCTTGTACCCTGGTTCCGTATGCAAGTTCTATCCACCGTTTTGACGGCAGGTTGCACATTACCTTCTGCATGGCCGACTCCTTTTTTCCAGATCAGATACTAATAGCTTAGGGGATAAACCGGTAAGCGGCAAGGAGAGATATGCTGGAAATGCAGTTGACGCTTCTTACGGTGCGGAACCGGGGTTTCAGGTTTTGTTTAAGGAGGTAGTGTCTTCGTCCTGAAGCATACGTCCCAGCACTTTTTTCCATTTTCCCGGACCAAGATAGCGTGGACGGGGAGGGAGCCCGTTCTTCAGCTGGTTAAAGCTTTTTCCTCCTCCCGGAAGGGCCAGACGGGCATAGGCCAGTCCTCCGGGGGTAAGCAGAAATGCGCAGCTTTTTTCCAGCTCCTCCCGCTCTTCCGGGCTGCTGATTTCCATTAAGCTGTTATAGGCATTTTGAATCTCTGTAAGGCCGGCATTGCGGGATATTCCCAGCAGGCTGAAGGGATCAGCGGCAAGCAGTGACATTTCAAACTACTCCTCAGGCAAAAAGTTCAAGTTGCAGTGGTTCGCTGCTCTCTTTCGGGCGGACTGCTTTGTCCCGTGTTTCGGCGGATGAACGGTTGATCTCTGCATCAGGCGCTTCCTGTCCGGAGATGGAAGGCATAATCAGATCTGCAGCTGCCCTGCATCCTGCGGGATCATTAATAGGCATCATTTTTATAAGAGGAAAGATACTGAAAATATTTTCGCTGAGAGTCCCCAGAAGTTTGGCAAACTGCTGTCTGAGCAGCTCATCTTCGGTCGTATTTTCCTGTGAATCCTCTTCCATGGAAAATACCGATCCCCTTTCACCAATTTCTGCTGCAATGGTAAGGGCTGCCGCAAGGGTTTCCTTCTCCGGCAGATTCTCTTCGAGCTGGCAGGTTATATATTTCAGCCAGAAAAACAGGGCTGCATCGGCATCTTCTTCAAGAACCCCCAGGGCTGCCAGCCGGTAGGTTTCTGGCTCTCCGAAGAGGGGCCGGAACCGCTTCAGGAGGCTCATTAAAGACTGGTCCTCTGCGGCAAGCCGGGAAAAGGCCCATACGGCAAAGTCTGCCGCCTCCGCAGGATATTCCCGTTCGATATCGCGCAGGAGCATCGCAGCTGTTTCGCAGAATAGATCGGCCATTCCCATTTCCAGGGCTTCTTCCATCTGTTCGCCGGCAGCACCGATGTAGTCAGGGGACTGGAGAATATCCGCTGCAAAGCGGTGAACCCCGGTGTCGGCTTTTTCTGAAGTGTATTTTCCCTGGAGAATATCGCCGGCCAGATTTGCCAGTTTTCCCGGAGGGGTTCCTTCCGGTATATGGTTACGGTGCATGGAGAGATCGGTCCGGTTGCCGTGATAAAAGGCCTGTATTGCAAGAACGGCCCGCTTCCAGGGCCCGACTATGGAATCGTCCGGAACCTTTAAAAGCAGCTCCATCAGTGCCGGATCCTCCATACCGTTGGTAACGGATTCCAGGGCGTCGTCCACAAGCTGTGCATTCAGGTAGAGCGGGTGTGCAGTATCCAGTATCCCGCTGCGGATTATCTCTCCCGGATCTCTCAGAATCCTGATGATTGACTGTTTGAGTTCTGCTTTATTTTTTTCTTCGGCGGTCAAAAGCTGACGAAGCAGCATCGGAACCTGAGAGGTCCCGGAATTATTTTTTGCGCGTGATCTTCTCATGGTTATTTCGTGGTAATCCCTTCAGGGTGAGAGCAACGGTAGACCATACTACCGCTTCCTGTCAACGCTGATTTTGATATTTATCCCAGACGGGTTTCAAGTTCTCTCACAGCCGCGGGGGGAAGTGACCGGGTAATCTGAATTCCGTCGCCCTCTTTTGTCTGCAGAATAGGTGCTTCCGCGTAGAGGTTATCGTGTTCATTTACCAGCAGCCTGACTGCGGGATATTTCGGGTCCCGGATGTCTGTACGTACGACAACGCCTTTGGCCCCGTTGTTAAGTTCAACATAGGTCCCTATCGGGTAGATGGAGAGAGTATAGACCAGGGCCCTGAGGATACGCTCGTCAAACTGCTTTCCGATATCCTTCAGGAGGTCCATTATACCGGTATGCCCATCCCGTTCTTCTTTGTAGGGGCGGCGGGAGACTGCACCGTTGTAGGCAGTTGCTACTCCAACGATCTTGCCGAAGAGCGATATTTTATCTCCCATCAGTTTTCTGGGGTATCCGGTGCCGTCCACATGTTCCGCATGTTCCAGTACCGCAAGACATACTGTTGCAGGAAAAGAGGCAGCTTTAAGAATGCGGTATCCGATAATGGGGTTGGCGTAGATGGTTTTTCGTTCGTTGGGGCTTAAGGGGCGGTCGCTCATGTAGATCTGTTTGGGGATCTTTATCATGCCTATCTTGTGCAGCAGTCCGGCCATTCCCACTTCAATAAGCTTGTGAGGAGGAAGCTTGAGAAAATCTCCTACAGCAAGGCAGATGATTGAGGTTTTCAGACAGCTTGATGCCAGGTATTCATCATCGGGCTGAGCGGTAAAGGGAACGCTCAAAAGAAAACGTCTGGAACTCTTGAGGGTTGAGATAATCTCTTTAATGATATCGGTGATTTCATCGATACGGAGTTCTTCTCTATCGATAAAGCGTTCATATATGGTCATTACCTTGGCAATGGTGGCCTTATAGAAATCCAACACCTCCTGTCGTTCCCCGCTCTCCTGGGCGTCTCCTTTAAAGAGATTCAGAGAGCCTTCTGAACCGTCGGTGAGAATGGTGCTGGCCTTATCCGTGGGTGAGCCGTCGGTAAAGACTTCCCGGTACTGCCATTTCTGAAGTCGGCTGATAAGTTCTTTGTTAATTCTGACATCCGGGGATAGGAGAATATAGTTTTCGTCCAGGAATACCGGAGCGTCGATGTACAGATTTACAGGGAGATTATCAATACTGACCTTATTCACGATGCATCATTTTCCTTATTGCGCATTCCAAAGCCCGGCAGAATTTCTGCCGTTGACCCCACAAAGGGAATACTTTACACTCCCTCTTATATATTATAGGAGAATTTCGGTGAAATTTAAGATAATTTTTACTCTTTTTAATATAGTAATCCTATTCTCCTTCCTTATTATATTTTTTATGCCTCTTCTGGTCCTTGGATGGGACTATACCCGGGATTTCTGGACGGGTAACTGGTACCTGCCTCTTGTCTTCTTTCTGGTTATGGCTCTGCTTAATTTGTACTTCCTTATGCACTGGCGGCTCTTCTCTCTTCTCGAGAAAGAGGACTGGAGCGGCATTATCAGTCATGTTCTCGGCCGTATGGAAAACGGACGTTTCAGGAAACAGGATATAAAGATCTGCATTAATGCGGCACTTGTCAGCAGCCGTCTGGATATACTTACCCGCGTAGAAATGCTCCTGCGGGAGAAAAAGCCGGCCATGCTGGAGGAGTTTGTTCTTACCCTTGGAGTTCCCTATATTCTGGGGAGCGAGCCTGCAAAGGCAGAAGCCTTTTTCCGGGAGTTTCTGGAAAGCAAGGTAAAGACACGGCTGTGGATAGTCTGGAGTTACGGTTTTTCCCTGCTTCTTCAGAAAAAGCTCAGCGAAGCAAAGGTTCAGTTTCTTTCAATTCTGGACTGGACCGATCCGGTACTCACTCTTCTGAATGCCTATATGCTTGAGACTGCCGCCCTTGATGATGTGGAAGCGCAGAAAATTAAAGAGAATATGCGCATGGATCTTAAAAAGCGTTTTACAAGGGAAGCCCTCGAGAAAGAGATTGTCAAAGCCCGGGCAGAGGTGCATATTGTTGTTCTCGGCAAGGTTGTTGAAGAGGCTGTTGACTGGCTCTATTCGGCCCTTGCGGAACCACAGGAAAGTACACCCGGAGAAGATGCATAAATGAAGGTCTACACAAAATCCAGCAAGCTCGATGAAGTCTGTTACGATATCCGCGGGCCCGTTCTCAGCGAAGCCCAGAGGCTCGAAGAGGAGGGCTACCATGTAATGAAGCTGAACACCGGAAACCCCTACGTGTTCGGTTTCAACGCCCCGGATGAACTCCTCCATGACATGGTTCACAACCTGCACGATGCCCAGGGCTATATTGATTCAAAAGGACTTTTTTCCGCCCGGAAGGCGGTAATGCAGTATTGCCAGCAGATCGGTATTCCCGGCGTGGGAACCGAGGATATCTATATCGGCAACGGTGTCAGCGAACTGATTGTAATGTCCATGCAGGGGCTTTTAAACAACGGCGACGAGGTGCTTATTCCCGCTCCCGATTATCCCCTCTGGACTGCGGCCGCTACCCTGGCGGGGGGAAAAGCTGTTCACTACATCTGCGACGAATCCTCCGACTGGTTTCCCGACCTGGACGACATGGAGTCGAAAATAAGTGACAGAACCAAGGGTATTGTTATTATAAACCCCAACAATCCCACCGGCAGTGTCTACCCGAAGGAAATACTTGAAGGGATTGTTGAACTTGCCCGCAAACACGATCTGATTCTGTTTTCCGATGAGATCTACGACAAGATTCTCTACGATGACAATACCCACACTCCCACGGCATCCCTGGCGGATGATATTCTCATGGTTACCTTTAACGGACTTTCCAAAGTGTATCGTGCCGCCGGTTTCCGGGCGGGATGGATGATATTAAGCGGCCGGAAATCACATGCCCAGGACTATCTTGAAGGGCTTAACATGCTTTCCAATATGCGTCTCTGCGCCAATGTTCCCGCCCAGTATGCCATTCAGGCTGCTCTTGGGGGCTACCAGAGTATCAAGGACCTGATTATCCCCGGAGGACGTCTTCGGGAACAGCGGGATATGGCCTACAGTATTCTTACCGAGATTCCCGGAATAAGCTGCGTAAAACCGAGGGGCGCCCTTTACCTGTTTCCGAAGATAGATATCAAGCGTTTCGGCATTACCAACGACATGCAGTTTATTCTTGATTTTCTTAAAGAGAAAAAGGTGCTCATGGTGCAGGGAACCGGCTTCAACTGGCCCGACCCTGACCATTTCCGTATTGTCTTTCTTCCCCGGGTGGATGAGCTTGAACGGGTAATGAACGATCTTAAGGATTTTCTGGCAAGTTACCGCCAGGTATAAGCCCCCGTAAAAACCGGGGACTTGTCTCTTCGGGGCTGTTTTAATATATTATAAATGTTATATAGGAGAAATTATGCAGATTGCCATATTAGGTGCCAGTAAGAAACCTGAACGATATGCCTACAAGGCCATGACCATGCTCAAGAGCCATGGTTACGCTGTAGCGCCGGTTAACCAGGTGCTGGAAGACATTGAAGGTACTCCGGTTTTCAAGTCTCTGGCAGATATCCCTGAAAAGGTTCATACCCTCACGCTTTACATCGGTCCCAAACATATTAAGGGAGAAATAGAGGCAATCCTGGCCCTCAAACCAGGCCGGGTTATTTTCAACCCCGGAACCGAGTCGGATGAGCTTATGAAGGCTCTTGATGAAGCGGGAATCCCTTACCTGGAAGCCTGTACACTGGTGCTCCTCTCCACCGGTCAGTTTGAGTCTGCCCTTCCTGTAATGAATTAAGCCGGCGGAAGAAAAAAGAGTCGACATCACTCTCTATTTATAAGTAACTTTCCCCATATGACTCTAAAAGATTTTCACGCCAGCCTTGAACGAAGTTCACCTCCATCGGATATGGATCAGGTACTTCAGGCTCTCTGGTGGGACCGGAAGGATGACTGGGATTTTGCCCACTCCATAGCCCAGTCTATTCCCACTCCCCAGGGAAGTGCGGTTCATGCCTACCTGCACCGCAAGGAAGGGGTTCTGTGGAACGCTGACTACTGGTATGAACATGCCGGCCGAAAACGTTTTGCCGGCAGCCTGGAAGATGAGTGGGAAGCTCTGCTGGAGGAGGCTCTGGAGTTCTACCGGCAGGATTTGCCCTAGAGTCATCATTCCTGCGCCAGGGCAGCCGTGGTTCTCCTGTTAAATTCTGCTGTTGACTGCCTCCTTTCCGCCCCGCTATAATCACAACTCGACTATCTCTTAACAGACTATTTTAGATTTAGAATACTATTCGAGGATTGCCATGAGCGTACGCGTCCGCTACGCCCCGTCACCGACGGGTCTTCAGCATATCGGCGGAGTTCGAACCGCACTATTCAACTACTTTTTTGCCCGCAGTCAGGGGGGCAAATTCATTCTCCGGGTGGAAGATACCGACCAGACCCGCTACTCCGATGAATCCCTGCAGGATCTCTACGACACCTTTGAGTGGCTCGGCATCAAATGGGACGAAGGCCCGGATGTGGGGGGGGATTTCGGCCCCTACGTACAGTCCGAGCGTTTTGATCTCTACCGGGAGTATGCAGACAAGCTGCTGGAATCGGGACACGCCTACCGCTGCTACTGCACCGCCGAAAGGTTAGAAGAGATGCGGGCAAGCCAGAAGAAGGCAACCGGCTACGACCGCCGCTGCCGTGATCTTTCCCCTGACGAGGAGAAGAAGCTGGCAGCGGAGCTGGAAGAGAAGGGCCTGAAGCCGGTAATACGCTTCAAGATTCCCCTGGACGGCGCAACAAGCTTCCATGACGAGATCATGGGCGACATAAAACGTAAGAACAAAGATATAAACCCCGATCCGGTAATACTTAAAGGCGACGGTTTTCCCACCTATCACCTGGCCAATGTGGTGGACGATCACTATATGCAGATCACCCATATTCTCCGGGCTCAGGAGTGGATTCCCTCCGGGCCTCTGCATGTCCTGCTTTACCAGGCATTCGGCTGGGAGCCGCCCAAATACTGTCACCTTCCCATGGTAATGGGAAAAGACGGCCAGAAGCTTTCCAAGCGTCATGGGTCCACAAGTGTGCGGGAGTTCCGCAAAGAGGGATACCTTCCGGAAGCTCTTATTAACTATGTGTCACTCATCGGCTGGAGTTATGATGATTCCAGGGAGTTCTTTACTATAAAAGAGCTGGAAGAGCTGTTTACCCTGGACAAGCTCAACAAGGCACCCGGTGTTTTTGACTACAAGAAGCTTGCCTGGTTCAACGGCCAGTATATCCGCAACACCGAAGACGCTGAGCTGAAAAAGCAGCTCATTCCCTTTCTGGTTGAGGCGGATGTTATCGCCGATCCTCCCACCGATGAGGAGCAGAAGGTAATTGACAACTTCATGGAGCTGGTTAAACCCCGGCTGAAGACCCTGGGAGAAATCGGGTCTCTGGTGAAATTCCTGTTTAAGGATGTTGAGCCCGAGGATCCGGAGATTGCGGTTCCCAAAAAGCTTGATATTGCAAAGACTGTCGAAGTTCTTTCCGCAGGCCGGGATCTTGTTGCATCTCTTAAAGAGAATTCCATTGAAGATGTTGAGAATAGCTTCCGCAGCAAATCAGAAGAACTTGAAGTAAAACTTGGCGATATGATGGGCCCCTTACGGGTGGGTGTCACCGGCAGCAATGTGTCGCCGCCGCTTTTGGAGTCCTGTGAACTTATCGGTATAGATGAGTCCCTGCGCAGGATCGACCGGCTCATCGCAGCCCTTAAAAGCCGCCTGTAAGCGGCGCGGCACCAGAGAAATAACAGATTAACTGAAGAATCAGGAGCAGAATAATGGCAGAAAAGACCACAGAAGTAACCATGGAAAAGATTGTATCCCTCTGTAAACGGCGGGGATTTGTATTTCAGTCATCGGAAATATACGGAGGACTCTCTTCCGCCTGGGACTATGGCCCCATGGGTGTTGAGCTCAAGAAAAACATCCAGAATTTCTGGTGGAAAGAGATGACCCAGCTCCACGACAATATCGTGGGTCTTGATGCAGCTATCATGATGCACCCCCGTGTATGGGAAGCCTCCGGCCACGTTGAGAACTTTTCCGATCCCATGGTGGACTGTAAGGAGTGTAAAAACCGCTTCCGTGCCGACCATGTGGATCTTGAAGCTCCCTGTCCCGTCTGCGGCAGCAAAGGAACCTTCACTGAACCCAGAGAATTCAACCTGATGTTCCAGACCCACCTGGGCCCGGTAAAAGATGACAAAAACGTTGTCTACCTCCGCCCCGAAACTGCTCAGGGTATCTTCGTAAACTTCCGCAACGTTGTGCAGACCAGCCGGGTAAAGATCCCCTTCGGAATCGCCCAGGTTGGAAAAGCCTTCCGTAATGAGATTGTTACCAAGAACTTTATTTTCCGGACCTGTGAGTTCGAGCAGATGGAGATGCAGTTTTTTGTAAAACCCGGCGATGACGATGAGTTTTTCAACTACTGGAAAGAGCAGCGCATGGGCTACTACGAGAAGCTGGGAATTCAGGCAGACCACCTGCGCTGGCACCAGCACGGACCGGATGAACTGGCTCACTACGCCAAGGACGCCTACGACATCGAGTACCTCTTCCCCATGGGCTGGCAGGAGCTCGAAGGTGTTCACAACCGCACCGACTTCGACCTGGGCCGCCATCAGGAGTTTTCCGGCAAGGATCAGACCTATCTGGACGACCAGACCCGTGAGCGCTTTGTCCCCTATGTAATTGAAACCTCCGCGGGTCTTACCCGCTCCGTACTTATGGTTCTCTCCGATGCTTATGAGGAGCAGGATCTGGGTGAAGGCGATATTCGTACCGTTATGCACTTTCACCCCCGGGTTGCTCCCATTACCGTTGCAATCCTGCCCCTGGTTAAGAAAGACGGCATTGCGGAACTGGCAAAGGAGATTGAGGCGGACCTCCGGGACGACTTCAACGTATTCTACGACCAGTCCGGCGCCATCGGCCGCCGTTACCGCCGGCAGGACGAGGGCGGTACTCCTTTCTGTGTAACCGTCGATTACGACTCCAAGGAAGACGGCACCGTAACCCTCCGTTTCCGTGACTCAATGGAGCAGGTGAGGGTTCACAAGTCCGACCTGGTGAGCCGCATCCGCAAAGAGATCAAGGAGTACAAACGCGTATGAGCCTGACTCCGGGATTACAGGTCCTCCAGGAGCGGGGATTTATCAAGCAGTGTACCGACCTTGAAGGACTTAACAAGCTCATGAGCGAAGGCCCCGTGGCCTTCTACCTGGGGATAGACCCCACAGGACCCTCTCTGCATGTTGGCCATATGGTGCCGGTCTTTGCCCTGTCCCACCTGCAGAAGGCGGGACACAAGCCCGTGCTTTTATCCGGGGGAGGTACCGCCCGTATTGGTGATCCTTCCGGTAAAACCGAGATGCGTAAGCTGATAACCTACGAAGAAATTGCCGCCAACAGTAAGTCCCAGATGGATCAGTTGAAGAACTTTGTCCATCTGGACGGTGAAAACGGCTGGATGATGAATAACGCCGACTGGCTGGCGGATCTTAATTATATTGATTTCCTCCGGGAAATCGGCAGTCAGTTTTCCGTAAACCGCATGCTCAGTTTTGAGGCATACAAAATGCGCATGGAGACTGGACTCTCATTCATTGAGTTTAACTATCAGCTGCTGCAGTCCTACGATTACCTGGAGCTCTACCGCCGCAGGGGCTGCCGGCTGCAGATCGGTGGGGATGATCAGTGGGGCAACATTGTTGCGGGAATCGACCTTATCCGCCGGCTGGAAAGCACCGAGGCCTACGGCCTTACCTTTCCCCTGGTTACCCGGTCCGACGGCAAAAAGATGGGCAAGACCGAGAAGGGAGCTGTATTCCTCGATCCTTCGCTGACCAGCCCCTACGACATGTTCCAGTACTGGCGCAATGTGCCCGATGCGGATGTTGAGAAGTTCATGCTGCTGTTCACCTTCCTTGAGGTTGAAGAGATCAAGGAACTCTGTAAAGGCGAAGGGGTTGCCCTGAACGGTGCCAAAGAGCGGCTGGCATACGAGTATACGAAGCTTGTGCATGGTGACGCCGAAGCGGAAAAAGCTCTGGCAGCTGCAAAGGCGGCCTTCGGCGGCGGGGGAGACCTGAGTAATGTTCCTTCCATCGAAATCCCTGCTTCAGAGCTGGAATCAGGCATCGGTGTACTGGATCTTTTTGCCCGTACCGACCTGTGCAAATCCAACGGTGAAGCCCGAAGGCTTGTACAGCAGGGAGGCGCCAGAATCAACGACGTAAAGGTAGAGAGCATTGACGAGGTTATTAATGCCTCACGCCTGGAAGAGGGTGAGCTTATGCTGAAAGCCGGTAAGAAGCGTTTTTTCCGGGTTACGGTGAAATAGCAAATCCCGGCTTAATATAAAACCCCCGCGAGGGCCGTACGGCGCACGTGGGGGTTTTTTATTTAAGGACACCTCTAAAAACGTGGTATTTTTTACCATAGTCAAGGAAGATAGATTTTGTGAATAATTTAATATAGAATATCACCAGGAAGTATGGTAATATTCAATGATGATTGAGCGGCGGGATTTAAAGTCAAAAATTCTTCAGCAGATTAAACAGTACCCGGTTACAGCCATTCTTGGACCCCGGCAATGCGGGAAAACCACAATTGCCCGGGAGATCTCCAAAGGGCGGGATTCTGTTTATTTTGATCTTGAAGATCCCGAATGTCCGCTGCAGGAAGAGCGGGCCAAGCTTGTACTGAGAGCGCTTAAAGGGCTGGTAATAATTGATGAGATCCAGCTTCAACCGGGGCTTTTTTCTCTTCTCCGCGTTCTTTGTGATGAAGAAAACATCAATTGCCGGTATCTGATATTAGGCAGCGCCTCTCCTGATATTGTCCGGGGAGCATCAGAATCCCTGGCGGGGCGGATTTCGCTGATAGAGATGACAGGATTTACAGCAGATGAGATCGGTTTTCAGCATGCGGATTCCCACTGGATACGCGGCGGATTCCCGCTCTCCTACCTTGCGGATACCGATAAGCAGAGTTTTGATTGGCGCGGCAATTTCGTCAGAAGTTTTCTGGAGAGAGACATCCCCCAGCTTGGTATCCGTGTTCCTGCCGCTACATTACGTCGTTTCTGGACAATGATTGCCCATTATCATGGAAATATCTGGAACAGCGCCGATCTTGCCCGATCGCTTGGAACGAAAGAAGATACTGCGCGGCATTATCTGGATATACTGACAGGGACCTATCTGCTGCGGCAGCTTCCGCCCTGGTTTGAGAATACAAAAAAAAGGCTGGTTAAATCTCCGAAGGTATATATCCGGGATAACGGATTGCTTCATTTTCTGCTGGGAATAAAGAGTAACATGGATCTACTGTCGCATCCGAAATTGGGGCTTTCCTGGGAAGGCTACTGTATTGAGCAGATAATCAACCTTCTGGATGCTGAGCAGGAAGCCTATTTTTACGCAACCTATTCCGGGGCTGAACTGGATCTTCTGATTTTAAAAAACGGAAAACGCCTTGGGTTTGAGTTCAAGTATGCCGATTCGCCGAAGGTAAGCCGTTCCATGACAACCGTATTATCAGATTTGAAACTGGACAAATTATACGTTGTTTATCCCGGAGACAATCATTACCCGCTGCGTGAAAAAATAGAGCTTATACCGCTTGAGCGGATACAGGATCTGATCGCTTAAGTATCCGGAGCCTGCTGGTACAGCAGGACGGCGCCCGCATTAACGATGTTAAGGTGGAAAGCATTGACGAGGTTATTAATGCCTTCCGCCTTGAAGAGGGCGAGCTTATGCTTAAAGCCGGTAAAAAGCGTTTTTTCCGGGTAATTGTGGAGTAACTATCACTCTGTTTTTTTAAGAAATCAGCTTCCCTCGGGGTAAAATCATCTCCGATGGAAGCTTTTTTTATTTTTTTTCCTGATCTGTTCTTCTCTGACAGATGGTCAAATGCCCTTTTATAAAACCTGATTCAGATTTCTCTATACTGCCTTCTCCTCCGGTTTCTACCGCATTCACGTTGCTTTTCATGTTTGCTCCAGGGCTCGTATCTCCCCTGGAAATGGGTACCGTCGATCTGATGTTCGGGGTGATCGAAGCTGTTCGGCCTGGAAATCTTAGTGGAAATGTGCCTGCTGCGGGGTATATTCGGGATTAAGACAGTATTCAACGGCTGTCTTTCACATAGAGAAAAACTGTATAAGAAAAATAAAAATACAAAAAAGGAAAAATGAATGAAAAGAGAAACATCTGTATTGATACCAATTGCAATTGTCTTGTTGCTTACCGGTGTGCTGGTGTTAACCGCATGTACTCTCGATGCGGGGAGTAGTGGTGGAGAGGAAGTTGAAACTGTGACCTTTGACAATGCCACAGTCCCCGGCCAGTCCGTCCCGATAAGCGTGGGAAAAGTGCCTGTTAATATGATCTACGCCAACAACCGGACAGAGATGACATTTCCTACAGGCTACACTGATAGCAGTACAGCCACACTCAGTAATCAGTTTTTCCTTTCAGAAACGGAAGTAACCTGGGAGCTTATGGCAGAAGTTCTTCAATGGGCGCTTGATAACAATAAAATTGTAGAGACCACCGATGCACATAACGAGGTCAGTGCCTCGACAGTTAAATATGGTGATCAGGAGCTACTTGATCTTGATGCGTGGTCAGGCGAGATGAAGATCAGCTACGATACGGATTTGGATACCTTTTCAGTAGCCACAGGCTATGAGAAGTATCCTGTAGTTGATGTAAGCTGGTACGGCGCCATTATGTTCTGTAACTGGCTGACCGAAATGCGTGACGGGAATACCGATAATGTGGTGTATACCGGGATTGATAAGGATTGGGTTCACACCGAAACAGCAGAAACAGCGACAAATACCGGTTACAGGCTTCCTTCAAGATATGAAAGTGAGTTTGCTGCACGGTATATCAATGATGCGGAATGCGACGGTGTTCTTAATACTGCGGGAGAATATTACCCCGGAAATTTTGTAAGCGGTGCAGACGCTGTGTATAGTGCCGATAACGCCACCAGTGATTATGATGGCGACGGCGATATGGAGTCTACCGGGGATGTTGCCTGGTATTCCGGTAACGCTTCTGCTCCCAAAGAGACAGCACAGAAAAGTGCCAACGCCCTGGGCTTCTATGATATGAGCGGCAATATCCGGGAATGGTGTTTCACCGCAAGTGATTCCTTCCGCATAATACGGGGCGGCAGCTATATTAATGGTGCTCTTACCCTGCAGGTGGGCAAATGGAATTTTCGCAGTCCTTTCTCCAGGCTGCCATACATCGGGTTTCGCATTGCGAGGACTCAGTAGGCTTTTTCTCTTTACCTGGTTGTCGCCAGACAGGCATTAACCCCAAATAGCTACCTTGGCTCCTGCGATATCATGATGATATGGCAGGAGCTTTTTCTTTTAGCGGTGCGGTGGGCAAAAAATTCCTAACAGAAATCTAATTTGACACACAAGTATCAGTGTGATATATATCAAAGTGATACATAGCTTGTGGTATTCAGGGGAGCCGATGGCAAAAGAAAACAAAACCAAATATGCGATTCTCGGAGTCTTAAATATCCGCCCTGCTTCTGGCTATGACATTAAGAAGTTTTGTGATCAGAGCATAAATCATTTCTGGAATGAAAATTACGGACACATCTACCCGGTTCTCAAGCAGATGGAAGGGGATGGATGGATTTCCAGGAAAGTGGATGCCACAGGAAACCGTCCCAATAAAAATGTTTTTTCTGTAACACCGGAAGGAAAAAAAGTTCTGCTTGAATGGCTTAAAACTCCGCCGGACACACCCCAGGCACGGTATGAGTTCCTGCTCAAGGTGTTTTTCTCTGATCAAATTGCAGTTGAATCCATTCTCGGTTGGCTGAGGGAGTCAAGGACATTCTGTAAAAGCCTGATGCTTGAGTATCAGGGAATTGAACAGGAAATACGGGGAAAAATGGACGATCTCGGACCAGCTGGTGAGCATCTTTTCTTTCGGCTGGCAACTGTCCGTTTTGGAATTTTCAACATGAGAGCAACCATCGATTGGTGTGATGAAGTAATAAATCATCTTGAAAGTAAGGAGGAAAAAGCATGAATGTTCTGTTGATTAACGGCAGTATGAACAGCGGAGCAGATTCTCTCCAGGATTATCTGGACAGATTTGCAGATCGAAGGGCAGAGAAGGGGGATGAAATCCGCCAGGAGTCGCTGGCCGGGAAAACCATTAATTCCTGTATCGGATGCTACAATTGCTGGCTGAAAACACCGGGGATCTGCTGCTTCAAGGATGACCATACACAAATCCTTAAAAGTATTGTCTGGGCCGATCAGGTAGTCTGGGCATCACCCCTGAGTATGGGTTTTGTAACATCCGCGGTAAAGAATGCCAATGACCGTATGATACCGCTGCTCCATCCCTTTTTGCGGATGAACGGCGACAGGATGGGGCATTATCTCCGGTACGAATCAGAGTTTATGAGTATTCTTCTCATGGAGTATTCCTCAGAACTGAACAATGAAACATTCTCCATAATAGCTGATATGTACAGACGCTTTGCTCTGGTTGCGACTACAGAAAAAGATGCGGAGGTAATGGCAGATGAAACTTACAATCTTTAACGGCTCCCCCAGACCGGGGAAAAACAACACCCAGCTGCTTCTGAACAGCCTGATTGAAGGCTTTAAGTCTTCGGGTAAAGATGATCCGGATGTCTATAAACTGAATAAGCTTGCTTCACTTACTGAAGCTGCAGAGATATTCAAGAGTGCGGACACTGTTCTTATTGCCTTTCCGCTCTACTCCTATGCCATGCCCGGGGAGGTGCAGCACTTTTTTGAGGAGCTTGAACCATTAAAGGGTAAATGCAGCGGTAAGAAACTGGGCTTTCTCGTTCAGTACGGCTTCCGTGAAGCTGTGCATGCCCGGCCCCTGGAACGGCATCTGGAGAAGTTTGCCGGGATGCTCGGGTGTACATATATGGGCACAATTATTAAAGGCGGCTGCGATGCGCTTATCAGAGGACGGGTGAAACCCTCTGCGGCTGTTTTCGGAGGAATTGAGGCAATTGGAAAAAACCTTGCAGAGGAGGGGACTTTTGACCGGAAACAGCTGCTTGAGTATTCTCAGCCGGAGACAGCGGCAAAAAACAGTCTCTGGATAATGAAGATAATTGTTAAGCTTATTAACCGCTTCTACTGGGGAAGCTTACTTAAGAAGAACGGGGTTTCCATTACCGACAGTTTTGCACAACCTTACCGGCAGGGATAGCTCGTTCAGCCGGGTCGTTTGACATTTTTTCAGTTTTCAGTAAGATAAGCGGAACAATTTTGCTATAGCACGATTGTTCCGTTTTTTTCAGCCTCCATTGGAAATAACAATATAACTACCATGTCGTCTCGTATTTTATGCCTGTCGATTAGATACTCAGGAGAATATGTGAGTAAATTTGTCCATAACAGAATTTTCAAGCTTTCCATAGAAAAACAGGTCTCCCTGAAAAATGACCTTTTATCAGGTCTGACCGTTGCTCTTGCCCTGGTGCCGGAAGCCATTGCTTTTGCTTTTGTTGCCCACATCGATCCCATAATCGGACTCTATGCTGCATTCATGATGGGAGTAGGTACTGCTATATTCGGCGGCCGCCCCGGAATGATTTCCGGAGCCACCGGTGCTGTAGCGGTTATCTTCGCTCCTCTGGTAATTCAGCAGACTGAGCTGGTGGGAATGGAAGGTGCTCTTAGCTACCTCTTTGCTGCGGTTGTGCTTATGGGACTCCTGCAGATGGCTGTTGGGCTGCTTAAGTTGGGTAAGTTTATACGGCTGGTTCCTCATCCTGTTATGCTGGGCTTTGTTAACGGTCTGGCGTTGATTATTCTTAAATCCCAGCTCGAGATGTTCTACATCCTTGAAGACGGTCATCATGTACTTTTAAGCGGTGCTCCCCTGGTCATCATGCTGGGGCTTATCGGGCTTACCATGCTTATAAGTCATTTACTGCCCCGGCTTACAAAAGCGGTACCCGCAACCCTTACAGCTATTGTTTCGGTCAGTCTGATTTCTCTTCTGCTGCAGAAGAGCGGTATACATGTGCGTACAGTCCTGGATTTTGTCCAGACTTTGGATCCGTCAAGAACCACTTTGGCAGCATCTCTGCCGCGCTTTGCTGTTCCCGAAGGGCTTTTCTCCTGGAAAACCCTGGTAACGGTGTTTCCCTATTCGGTAATTGCCGCATCTGTGGGGCTGATAGAATCTCTTATGACTCTCATGCTGGTGGATGAGGTTACCGAAACCAGGGGAAAGAGTAACCGGGAATGTATAGGACAGGGACTGTCCAATATTATCAACGGCTTTTTCGGCGGAATGGGCGGCTGTGCCATGATCGGCCAGAGTATGATCAATGTCCGTGCCGGAGGCCGTACCAGAGTCAGTCAGTTTGTTGCAGGTATTTCCCTGATTCTGTTTGTACTCTTCGGGGCAAAGCTTATTGAATCGATTCCCCTTGCTGCCCTTGTGGGAGTTATGTTTCTTGTGGTTATCGGTACCTTCGAGTGGGCAACTTTCCGCATTATTCATCAGATACCCAAGTCGGATGCATTGGTTATAATCATTGTTACGGTGGTTACAATTCTTGAAAATCTGGCCGTAGCGGTTCTTATCGGGCTGATTGTTTCAGCCCTGGTTTTCGCCTGGAAAAAGAGTACCAATATTACTGCAACAGTCTCGGTAGATGAGAGCGGGTATAAGGTTTATAAGCTGGAAGGGGCCCTTTTCTTCGGTTCTGCCAACCTGTTTAAGAGGTTGTTTGAATTTCAGGATGATCCAAGGGATGTCATCATAGATTTTACCGGTGCAACTGTGTACGACCATTCAGCTATTGAAGCTCTTAATTTTGTAACCGAAAAGTATGCCGAGCATGATACCAAGCTGCATCTTTTGAACCTTCGGGAGGAATGTGCCCAGGTTCTGCAGAAAGCCAATAATGTGGTTGAACTCAGTATTGTGGAAGATATCGACTGCTGGCACCTTGCGGATAACAGTCTGGAATAGGCTGTAGAAAAAATTGTTTATAATCATTGGAGGGCTCGATGCGGGCCCTCTTTTTTATCATGTTTTCAGTTCCTCCTGTTAGATCCTGATATTCTTTCCGTTCTTCTCCGAAAACAAGTCAATTTTTTGGTTTCACGAAGGCATATACAACTCGTTTCCGTACGGTTTTGGAATTTTCAGCATTCCGAAGCCTCCTCCTGGGGCAATTCTCTGGTAAATTCTCAAACAGAAACTTTGCATTCATAAGATAGATAAGAGTTCTAACAGTTTATGGAGGATGTATGAAAACTAAAACAACCGGGCTTCTTCTAACAGCCTTGTCGGCTATTTTCTTTTTGACCGCCTGTGAGGAAGCAGGAAGCGGCGGTGGCGGGACAAGTGTTCCTGAAGGAGTTGTATTTACCGGGGCTCAGCACGAAGACTGGTATTACGGCAGCGACTATTCGGCAACCACATTATGCCACCCTTATGACCACACTTATGATGAATCTACTTTCGAAGATGGAGATCTGATAGATGGGGATTACACCAACTCTGACTCCGTCAGCGGTTCTTATCCGGACAGCTGTTCTCTCAATGCCAGCCTGGATGCCGGCTTTACCGGGTTGGAAGTCGACAGCGATACCTACGCCAGCGCAAGCGCGTCCTCAATTCATAATGAGTATCATGCGGGCAGCAGCATCAACTATGAAATCCTTTTAAAGGCTGATTCTTCAGAATCTGCAACCAGTCAGATTACCATCGGCGTCGCCGCCGAACTTGACGGCCATGTAAGTATTTCCCAGTCCGATGTGTCTGAGTCTTTTGCATCCATGGGTTTTTACATGGAGTTCTGGGATGTAATTTATAAGTCTTCTAATCCGGATAATCCTGGTGCGGACCTGGCGCTCAAAAGAAATGGTGCTTACCCTTTAACTTCAGTGCGCGGTTCGGCGGATGTCGGCGTTGAGTATCAATACCCGGACACGACTGTAGGAACTTCTGAATCAACAGGTGCTTTTACCAATGTGGTCAGTTCCTCATCCAGTACCAGTGCCGGTTTCAGCGGTAGAACAGAAACTCTGAGTGTAACCGTTGCTCCTGGCGACTTTGTATCTCTCCGAATAGAAATAAGCTGCGACACCTATGTTAAGTTCATGGACAACAATGAAGCTCACAGCGATACCGATGCCGAGATCTCTCTTCAGCCGATTTTTGATGCCCTTACTGTAGTGGATCCGGATAACCCGGATGCACCGGTTACACTGTATGTGTATTCGGCTGAACCCTAGGTTCAGCCTTTCACTGCTGCCAGCAGGGGCTCCAGATTCTCCCGGGCGACACCGTCGAAGTCCCTGCTCATCTCTTCCTTCTCTTCAGGAGTTTTGGCAATAAACTTTACCGCAACCCACATCATGAACTTTGCCATACCTTTAAGATCCGCCTGGCGTCTGCGGCCGTGAAGGGGAAAGTAGCTTACTCTTTCGGCAATTGCCGGACTGAGGGTTGCTGTCAGAAAGCGTTCCTTTACGCTGTCATCCGGTTTTTCGCCGGAGGTTGAAAACAGCACCACCTTCTTGTCTTTAATTTTCTCCCATCTTTTTGTCAGCCATTTGCCCATAGCCATTCTTCCGGCGATAATCAGGCTGCCAGCGATTATGGTGTCGTATTTTGTAAGATCAAGTTTTCCGGCCTCCTTGACCGGTACGGCGGTGTAGCCGGTCGCATCGGCTATCCAGCGGGCATACTCCTCCGTGCTTCCGCAGGCTGATTTGTAGATAATAATTCCACTCATTTTGTTGCTCCCTCTTTTAAATCTTTTATGGCCAACTCTAAAAACTACTCTTTTCTCCATATCCTGCGTTGTCAAGATTTCCTGCGGTCCACTCCAGCTACTTAATCGAAGATTAAATAGCTGGGTGCGGGCGCTATAAAATCTATCCTCCTAGGCTATGGCCAAAAATACTAGGTTTTTAGAAGTGCCTTTATGGTTTTCCAGCCAGAAAGGCTGTTATCTTCGGATTAACCTCATTGGCCAGTTCTGCTCCCATAAGGTGTCCGCTGTTCACGATTAATACTTCGGATCCCGGTATTGATCCGGCCAGTGCTGCGGCATTTTCGGCCTTGCCAACAACTGCATCTTTAGATCCAACAAAGCTGAGAGTCGGAACTGTTACTTTTTTCAGTTCTTCTTCAGAAAAAGAGCGGGGCATTATCGGGGTGGGTACCATTCCCTTCATTACCAGCCGGAACCAGGGGCCGAAATCTTCTGCAAGAACAGGACTGTCACCGAAGGCCCAGCGGAAGGTGGCATCCTGAACGGGCTTTATGGGAAATCCCTGGGCAATAATCATGGTGGCTATGGTTGCCGGTGTTGAGCCGTAGCCCATGGACCCCAGCAGCACCAGTCTGTCCACTCTTTCCGGAGCATACATGGCGTAGTTGGTGGCGATAAAGCCGCCGATTGAAGCTCCGATTACATGGGATTTTTCTATTCCCAGTTTATGGCTTATATCGGTGTAGTATTCTGCAATTTCTTCCCCGGTGTGGGGAATCTGTTTTGGCTTAAGCAGCTCGTTTTTCCCCGCTTCTCCAATGTTGTCGATTGCATAGGTGCGGTAGGTTTTATTCAGATCTCCAACATTATAAATCCATGACCATCCGGCAAGCCCCGAGGCATTAATCAGCATTACCGGGTAGCCCTTTTCCGGGCCGCTGACAATAACATGAACTTTTCCGTATTTAGTATCGATAAATCGGCTTTCGTATGGTGTCGGCCATTGTGTCAGTTTTTCATCATAAATCTGCAGCAGCTTCGTGCGGTATGCCGGGGATTTGTAAATTGAAACAGCCGGGTTGAGTATGAAGGAGAGCATTATAAGGGTGTAGATTAAAACAACGGCTATTCCCCGCTGCCACCAGGCAATATGTATTCCTTTACCGGTGAGAAAAGCAAAGAGGGGCGGAAAAAACAGAGCTGCCATGCTCAGCATCAGCGGTGCCTGCAGCCAGCCGCCCATCCCCAGAATCATAAGTGAGATAAATATGAGGAGAATTGTGATAATCCAACTGCCGATTAGTAGAATTATTCCCATGTTTTTACCTGCGTTTTTCCTTTCTTTTACCATATAATACCATGGTAATTTCAGGAGGTCACATGATAGATCAAATCAACCATATTGGAATTGTAGTTACAGATATTGAAAAGGTTGTGGAGCAGTTCTGTAAATCTCTGGGCAAGCCCGTTGTGCCGGTTAAATCGGTACCTGAAGCAAAAAAGAAGGTTGCCCTGATTCCCTTTGAAAACTGCAGTATTGAACTTATCGAAGACAATAACGAGGAAAACAACATGCGGGGTAGTGCTCCCGGGGAACATGCCCTTATCCACCATTTTTCCTTTACCTCTGAGGATATAGCAGGTGATATGGCTGAGCTTGAGAAAAACGGCTGTACTCCCCTGGCGGAAAAACCGCGTACCGGGCTCAGAGGCAGGCAGATTCTATTCTATAAGGACAGTGCCCTGGGGATTCCTATAGAGCTGAGTGATTAGCTTTCAGGCAGAGCCGTAAAGATATCGTTTTTACCGACCCTTGTACATAAATCTTCCCCGGGGAAGCTTTTTCGGCAGCTTGATCGCATAATGTAATTACTTTATAGTTACATTAAGAGGTTGTTTATGCTGGTATCAGTAATTCCCATCGGCAATTCCAGAGGAATCCGAATCCCGAAAAGTATTATTCAGCAGCTGAAAATCGAAGATCAGGTGGAACTTGAAGTTCACGACAAAGAACTCCATCTGCGACCGGTGAACAGGCAGCCCAGGGAGAACTGGTCTGAGGCATTTGAGAAAATGCATGAGTACGGGGAAGATGCGCAGCTTCTGGATGAGAACCTGACAGAGTCGGATGAGTTCCAGTGGGAATGGTGATCCGGCAGTACGATGTTGTTCTGATAAACCTCGACCCCACGGTTGGCCATGAAATAAAGAAAGTAAGACCCTGCGTTGTTATTTCTCCTGATGAAATGAACAGATCAATCCAGACCGTAATCATCGCACCTATGACTACAAAATCACATCCTTACCCAACCCGGGTGAAGGTGAAATTTGCCGGGAAAGTAGGCTGGATTGTCCTGGATCAGATACGTACGATAGATCGAAAAAGGCTGATTAAGAATCTGGGAGAGATCTCAGGGAATGAGATTGAAAATGTGAAGAGTGTTCTTCAGGAAATGCTGGTGGATTAGTTCACTCTGTTAGTTTTTATACTCGTGTTTTCTCTTTTATTTTTTTTCATATGGGTATTTTCAGGAATTAAAGACAACTATCTGGTAATTCAGCTCTTCAGCCGGTAAACACCTTTCTCCGCAGCAATAAAGCCTTCATCCTCCAGCTGCCGTGCAGCTTTTTCTATTCGGTCGTACTCAATTCCTGTTTTTCCGGCAATCTCATTTGCATCAATGCCTGGAGTGGATTGAAGAACCTTTAGTATTGCCCCCCGGGCCTGGCGGTTGGAGCCTTCAAAGGCTGCCTGCTTTGTATAATGGCGGCTGCGTCTGTTCGGGTTTGGAACAATAGTTTTAAGCTCTGTTCCAAGATCCATAAGCGCGTTGTACCAGTCACGGGGACTCTCCTTATACAGCGCAGCCTCAACTAAAGGAAGCAGTTCTTTATCGCTTACTCCTTCTGATTTATCGCCGAAGAAGAAATGTATAAAGACCCGGCGTATATTGGTTTCAATAAAGACAACCGGCATGTTGAAGGCGAAGGCACAGATTGATGCGGCTGTTGCCGGACCGATTCCGGGAAAGGTGCGCAGTACTTCCGGATCTGCCGGGAGTTCTCCATTAAACTCATTCATCACCTTACGGGCAGATTCACGTAAAGCAAGTGCCCGACGGTTATAGCCCAGGCCCTGCCAGAGTTCCAGCAGTTTCGGTGTGGAAATCTCCGCAAGTTCTGCAAAACCCGGAACTTCTTCAAGCCAGCCTAGAAATTTCGGCTCTACCCGGAATACCTGAGTCTGCTGCAGCATAATCTCCGAGACAAGAATGGAGAAGGGGGTAATGTTTTTCCGCCAGGGGAAGTCTCTTCCCGATTCGTTATAATAAGAGATTATTCTTTTCTGAAAATCCTGTATTTCTTCCGGTTTCGGAGGGTTTGAGTAATGCCGTTTGAAGTCCATGACAGAAAGAGTCTACTTCACTTCCGCCTTCGGTTTAAAGATAAGGCCGATTATTTTATCCCTGTCACCGTCTTTAAGGCCCTCGAACTTTATATGCAGTCTGCTGTTCTGCTTTGTCGTTCTTAATACCTGGCCCCGCAGTTCAAAGCGGTGGCTGTTCCCGGGCAGTTGAAAAGTGAGGGAGATAAAATCGCCCTGGCTGAATCTGCCTGCGGGATTTGAAACACTGGCACCGCCGCCGCCGATTTCTATAAAGCGGGCCGAAACAGAATCACCTTTCTCAAACAGGGAGAGTTCCACCGGACCGTCCCAGGGGGAGCGGAAAAAGGCACGCTTCTGCTTTTGCTGAAAATGTGACTGATGACTCATTACATGAAGCTGTCCGTCCCGTTTCAGGCATTCGCTTTTAAACAGAAACACACCATGGGCATTCTGGTACTGAAACACAGCCTTATCACCAATAGCCAGTCGGTAGGGAGGCTGAATACGTATTTCAAAGCCCTCAGGAAGTATTGCATTCAGTTCTGCATGGAGAATGGTTTTCTCTTTTTCTCCTTTAAGCAGAAGTGAACTGCCTTTGGGCAGTGCGGCGGTGGATCGGGGCTTTCCGCTGTTTTCCATTTTAAACTCAAGCTTAACCCTCAGGGCGGCAGCTGCATCGGTATCAAAATCAGGATCTTCAAGGGAGAGTGTCTCCAGGGCCTTGTTAAAGCGGAGTTCGTCAAAAAGAATCAAATAGCCCGACTTACCTGAGCCGGTCTCTTCTGCGAGTCTCAATAGAACCTCTTTTTCCCGTGCATTCAGCTCCAGCTTTGCCGCCTTTTTCTCAATAATACGGCGGCTTTTTTCCAGCAGCTCCCTGGTTGATTTTTTCTGCTGCCGACGGTAGATAATCAGCAGCACCAGAGGAAAGGCCAGTATGGTCAGGCAGAAAAGCAGAAATCCCAGCGGTGTTGTGCCGAATTGTCCGCTGATGCCGCCTATAAGAGAATCGAACCGGCTGTTGAAAAAAAACTCCATTAAGGCTCCTTCTTCTGCAGAATGTAAACTGCCGGATGCAGCCCGGCCACCTCTATAGCTCGCCGGTGGATTATTTTAAATTTATTGTCATCCTCCACGGCCCGTTCCAGAATACCCCGATTTCGTCCTATCAGAAGGGCCGCTCTTCCTTTCTGCATAAGAACTCTATCGGCACCTTTCAGCAGATCCCGATAGAAGCTGTAGAAATTGATTTTCTTCCCTGTACGAATCCCGAAGGGCAGGTTGGATACCAGGAAGGCTATGTTCCCGGCGGGAAACATTTCTGTAAGCTTCCGGGCATCTCCCTGGTAAGTTCTGCTTCCATCCCCTGCTTTTGCTCCTGCCTTTGCCAGAGCTTTTAGGTTTCGCTGGCTTCCTTCCACACATTTCGGATCAATATCAACGCCGTACAGCCTTATTCCAGGATGAACAGACGCTGCCTCCAGCAGAATTGTACCGGATCCGCAGCAGGGATCCAGAAGAACTCCCGGCTGGCCCGTATAGCCGCAGAGCCTCAGCATGGCTGCTGCAATATGAGCCCGCACAGAGGTACGTACCTGAAACTGTTTTCGGTACCTGGGAGTATCCTCTTCATTCTTCAGTACTGTACCGAAGAATATACGCTGATCTATAAACTCTACACCGTAGTTTATGCTGTACTTTTTCAGGCTCACCGGGGCGCCTGTGCTGTTAACGGCGTTCGCTCCCACGGACTGTTCTACCAGACGGGCTGTCCCGGAAGGCTCGGAGCCGGGAAAGCAGGTAATACGAAAAGAGGGGTGTTTTTTCAGCTCTGGAAACCCGCTTCTTTCTGCCAGCGCGGCGGCTTCGATCTCAGCTGGGGAACCGCCTCGTTTGGCTGATCCCTTTACTCCAATAGTGCGGAAGGAACAGGTTACAGCCCGGCTCAACTCTTCCGGAACAATCCCCGGTACCGATGTTACAAAGACCCATCCCCGGCCGCTGCCGGATTGGATATTTTCAGTAGAAGTACTTTCTTTGCGCAGAAAATCCAGAATTTCACTCTTCACCATATCTTCGAGTCCCGGTGCGGTAAGAAAGAGAAACCCCTGCATGGAAGTATTGTAGCAGGCAATTTGATAAAAGCAATCCATCTGTTGCATTTATCCATTGTGTCTCACTACTGCATCTCTCTATTAAAACTCTCTATTAAAACTCTCTATTGCAAAAAGGAATAAGAATGAAATAATAACAGTAAGGACACTAAAAGAATTGAATGATCGTTTACGGATGATTTTGCTCCTGATGGTCATCTACCTGACATTTATAAGCCTCGGACTGCCGGATTCTGTGTTCGGTGTGGTTTTTCCCGCCATTCAAGAGGAGTGGTCTCTGGCTTTGGGTCTGGGCGGACTTGTTTCAATGATTGTTATTTCCGGGACTATTCTCTCCAGTCTCTTCAGCGGCTGGCTGATTACCAGATTAGGAACATTTCGGATAACCCTCTTCAGTACGCTGACAACTGCGGTAGCCATTCTGGGGTTTTCTGTCGCTCCCTCATGGCTATGGCTGATTATTTTTGCGGCACCTTTGGGATTCGGCGGAGGGTCGGTGGATGCGGCACTGAACCATTATGTTGCTGTCCATTTTCGAGCCCACCATATGAACTGGCTTCATGCTTTCTGGGGAATTGGTGCAACCTCGGGACCACTGCTTATAGCCCTGTTTATGCAGTTTAATTCTTCATGGCGAACCGGGTATTTCTCCCTGTTTGCTATTCAGTTACTTGTAGCCTGTATCATTATGGCCAGTTTCTCCCTATGGAATTTCCATACCCGGAAAAGCCCTTCTCCGGATGAAGTGGACGCTTTATCTGAGTCCGGGAGGATAGGTAATCCCGAAGGTGGAATTCGGGGAAAGCTGTTAGCTGCGATGGCTGTTTTCCTTTTATACGGTGGTGCAGAAACATCAGCCGGCCTCTGGGGAAGCAGTTATCTTGTACATTCCCGGGGGTTCAGTATTAAGTCAGCTGCAGTCTGGGTTTCCCTTTATTATGCAGGAATTACAGTTGGCCGTATTCTTGCTGGGTTTCTCTCTTTTCGGGTATCCAATAAATACCTTATCCGATTTGGAATGATTACGGCGTTGTTCGCTGTGGTTCTTTTTCTGCTTCCACAGCATGCTCTCCTGCAGGGCAACTTCTACGGCGCTCCCCTGATTCTGCTCGGCCTGGGTTTTGCTCCGGTATTTCCCGGCATGCTGCACGAAACTCCCAAGCGTTTCGGGGGTGAGAGAGCTGCAAAAATTATCGGACTGCAGATGGCTGCGGGGTATTGCGGCAGTGCCTTTATTCCGCCTGTTGCCGGATTGGTTTTTCAGCAGGAATCCACTGGTCTGTTTCCTCTCCTGGTGTTTGTCCTGTCCGCAGGTGTCTTATTTTCAGCCGAGGCTCTGGTATTATTTTCCACACGAAAGTGATCATCTGTTTTGCTTTTCCAGTTAAAATTTCCTATGCTGTTATTCATCGTCTGAAAACTTTATAAAAACAGTTCTCCAGAAATACTTTGACCGGGAGACTGCAGAGTGAACGATTTTATACGCGTAGCAACCATTAGTTTTAAAAGTCTTGATACTTTTGATAAAGCCGAGATTACCTTTGAAAAAGCGGAGACCCGCTTAATTCTAGGTTACCTTTCACCGGATATCCCTTTCGAGAAAGCTGCTGATGACCTCAAGCGTCTATTCGGGTCTATTCCGCTGGTACTTACCTCAACCGCAGGGGAAGTCTGCTCTGGTAATGACGGTGGAAGTGAAGCTCCTTTTTATATCAAGGCACTGGAAGAGCGGGATACAATTGTATTTCAAAGCTTCAGTTCCCTGGTAGTTGATGATGTCTATATTCACAGTATAGATCTTTTCGATCCCGGTCTTGATGCTCAGGAGAAAATAGAGCGAATACGCCGGGAGATTGAAAAGATCAATCCCCCTTTTTCCATAGATTACCGGCGGTGTGTGGCTCTTACCCTGATTGACGGTCTCTCCCGGGCGGAAAATTTCTACATGGAAGCTCTGTATGAAAGCGGAAAACTGCCCTGTCTCAGCATTGGCGGATCTGCCGGGGGAAATCTTGATTTTCAGAATACCTATATCTTCAATGGACGAGAAGTTGTTCAGAACCGGGCTGTGGTAACACTGATGCGCCTTGCTGATTCCATCGGCATCGGTGTGCTCAAGTCTCAGAACTTCAAGCTTACCGGGCAGACCTTTACCATCGGGCAGGCTGACGAAAACCAGCGCTTTGTAAGCACTATACTGGATACAGAAACAGGGACCTTAAAGGATTTTATTACTGTCCTTGCCCAACATTTTTCCTGCAGTGAGGATGCTCTGGATGCCAGGCTCTCGGATTTCAGTTTTGCGGTGCTGATTAACGGGGAGATCTTTGTCCGGTCCGTGGCAAGGATCGATTACGCCGAGAGACGGGTTTACTTTTACTGCGATGTTACCTTTGGGGATGAACTTCATCTTGTAGCGCATACGGACTTTATTGAATCCATCGAGTCAGATTTCAGTGCTTTTATGAAAGGAAAAAGAGTTCCCCTGCTGGGAGCCCAGTTTAACGACTGTATCCTCAGGCGGCTTGTAAATGACAAGGTCCTGGACCGGGTGAATACCTTTGACGAGATTCCTGTTGCAGGTTTTTCCACCTTCGGTGAGCTGTTAGGAGTAAATATCAACCAGACCCTTACGGCTCTGTTCTTTTTCGACAATACCTCCGGTAACTTTTCCGATGAATTTATGGATGACTTTATCAACCGTTATGCCGGTTTCCGGGAACTTGGTTTAAAGCGCAAACTGAACAGGATGAATCAGATAATGAAAATCCAGAACCGGATTTGGGAAAAAAGCCGCATTGCTGTTTCAACACTAATGCAGTTTATTTCCGACTTGACCGGTTTTGTAGATACGAATAAGGAAAAGCTGAGCACTCTTAACACGCAGTTTTCCGAACTTCTGGATTCTGTTGACCGCAGTTCCGCGGAAGAAAAAAGTGTTGCCGCGGAGCTTACCGGCCTGGGAAAAAATACCGTTGCAATTCAGAACATACTTGCAGGCATTATAGATACCGCAGATAAGATTAATTTACTTGGTTTCAATGCTTCCATAGAAGCGGCCCGGGCGGGTATGGCCGGGCGGGGCTTTGCCGTGGTGGCCAGGGAAGTAAAAAATCTTGCGGGTATAACCGACAACAGTGTCAAGGAAAGTAAAACTTCGGTGCAGGCCGTGGTGGATGCAATGGAGATTTTAAAGGATAAATCCCGGCTGATAACCGAGGAATTGAAGAGTACCTACGAAAACAGCCAGAATATGAATTCAGCCATAAGCACCCTTGTCGAAATTTCGGAGGAATCCTATGCAAAACTGGACGGTTATACCCAAACAGTAAATGAGCTGACAATGTCAATAGAAGAGATGGATACCACCATAAGAAGTTTACCCGCGGTTTGAGAGAGATGACCCTGTATAACCTTCAGGTTAATTTGTGTAAGATGTTTCATGCTTTTGTCTAATATAAAAGACAAATTACATGGTATGTGTTATGTTGTCTAATATGAACGACAGATTGTCTGAAGGTTTAATTGACAGAACCGAATATGAACAGAGAATCGCCTCATACATAGATACACCTCTGATCAAAGTAATTACGGGCATAAGAAGGTCAGGAAAGAGTTCTTTGATGAAGCTTGTAGCCGGTAAACTGATTAATCGGGGAATAAGTTCTGAGCGAATCCTGTATATTAATATGGAGTCCATAGAAAACGAAGAGTACACTGATTACCACAGGCTTTTCGAATACGTTCGGAGCCGGAAAGTACTGGCGGGAACCAAAATCTACCTTTTTATTGATGAAGTTCAGGAAATCTCCGGATGGGAAAAGGCGATCAATTCATTTCTATCTGATAATGATGCAGATATCTATATCAGTGGGTCAAATTCCCGGTTACTTTCCGGGGAACTGGCTACGTTGTTAAGCGGCAGATATGTGAACATTCCGGTGTTTCCTCTGACTTATTCAGAATTCAAATCTTTCAAATCGGGGCAGCACGGCAATGATGCAGAAATCTTCAGGGCATTCCTCCGTTTCGGTGGAATGCCCGGGATTCATAGACTGGAGTTTTCAGAGGAGCCGGTATATCAATACCTCTCTGCAATGGTAGATAGTGTTCTGTTGAAGGATGTTGTGCTCCGGAACAATATTCGTGATATTGCGCTCCTGAAAAAACTTCTTTTGTTTCTTGCGGATAACATCGGAAACGTTTTTTCTGCCCGTAGTGTAGCAGACTATTTAAAAAAAGAACGAAGGTCCTTGGGGATTGAAACTGTCTACAATTATATAGACCATTTAGAGGCGGCATTCATAATCAACAGGGTTTCCCGCTATGATATTAAAGGTAAGAGATACCTTGAAACTCACGAAAAGTATTACATGGCGGATTTGGGACTGCGGCATGCCCTTGTCGGTTACAGGGAATACGACATCAATCTGTTTCTCGAAAATATTGTTTATATTGAGTTGAGAAAGAGGGGGTATTCTGTCAGCATCGGAAGGTCTGGTGAGTTTGAAATAGATTTCATCGCAGTCCGGGGAAACTATTGCGCATATGTCCAGGTGGCCTACCTTTTAGGTAATGAATCAACCCGGGAACGGGAATTCCGTTCTTTAAGGCTGATCCCGGATAACCATCCAAAATTTGTTATTACAATGGATGATTTACCCGAAGGAAATGTTGAGGGAATACACTGGATGAATTTTTTTACTTTTCTTGAAAGTGATTTTGGGTTCTCAGTTTAGGGGATCTATTTGATCCACTTGCGGCTTCTTCCTTAATAACAGGTATTGGCTGAGTTTTCGTGTTGACCAAGGAAGGTTCCTTTATTACTGTTTTTCTGTAATTTCAAGGAGAATATATGAATAAACTTGTTGTAGCAGGTCTCCTGCTTTTTATTACGCTTCCTTCTTTGCAGCTTTTTGCCGGCGGGAGCAGTGAATCCGCCGCTGAGGCAGTGGAACCTGTCGTTTTGCCTGCAGTCGAAATGAAAATCGCGGGGCTTAAAGGCCCTACCTCGGTAGGGATGTTGCCTCTGTTTGAGAATAACCCGTCTCTTGGCGAAGGGGTTACTTCATCCTTTGAAGTGGTTCCCGATCCCCAGATTATGATAGCCCGCATAATGTCCGGAGAAGTCAGTATTGCCGCGGTACCTATCAACCTGGCTGCTGTGCTTTCCAATAAAGGGGTAGATTACTCCTTCGAAGCGGTAACCGGCGACGGGCTTATTCACGTTGTAAGTTCCCGGGATGATATTAAATCCATGTCGGACCTTAAAGGCAAAACGGTTTACTGTATCGGACAGGGATCAACCCCGGAATTTATTCTGCGCTATACCCTGCAGAAGAGTGGGCTTGACCCTGAGAAGGACGTTAAAATCGATTTTTCCTATGACCAGGTTTCTATCACCCCACAGCTTGTCTCCGGAAAGGTTGATATCGCTGTTCTTCCGGAACCCTTTGTGAGCATCGTACAGGCAAAGAACCCGGCGGTGAAACCGGTGATCGATCTTCAGAAGGTTTGGGCGGAAGTCTCGGGTACCGGAGAAACCTACCCAATGACAGGAATCCTTGTAAGCAACAAGCTCCTCGAAATCCGTCCGGATGCAGTAGAAAGCTTTTTTACCGCATATGCAGATGCGATCGACTGGGTAAATGCTAATCCCGCCGAAACCGGATCTCTTGCATTCAAGTATATGCAGATGCCCGCGCCGGTTATCAGCGCCGCCGTACCCAGGCTTAATCTGCGCTTTCAGCGGGCTGCTGAAGCACGTCCAAGGGTAGAAGAGCTTTATTCAGTTTTCTTCGGCTTCGCACCGGCCTCCGTTGGTGGTAAACTCCCCGGAGATGATTTTTACGAATAAAGAAAAAGACAGCACCCCGGGAAGTTCCCCGCAGGGAATGGTTCTCCTGGGTATACTTCTGCTGGTGGCAGTATGGAAAATCGGAGCCCTCTTTGCGGGCTCCGAGGTTATTCTTCCCGGTCCGGTAAAAACGATCAAAACACTTGTCTCCGTAGCGGCTTCTCCCGGGTTTCTGCCGGCTCTATGGGCAACAACTCTAAGAGGTCTGGGGGCTTTTTTTGTTTCAGCCCTTGCCGGTCTTACTCTTGGTATTGCCAGTGGTTTATCCGGAAATCTGCGGAAGCTTTTGAAGCCGCTTATTGTAACTATTCGCAGTACTCCGGTAATGTCTTTTATTCTTCTTGCTCTTATCTGGTTTCCTTCGGGGTTTGTTCCGGTTTTTGTAGCGGTATTAATGGCTTTTCCCATTATGTATGAGAATGTTGTTGCCGGTATCCGTAGTGTTGACCCCAGGCTTATCGAGATGGCCGAGGTGTACCGGGTTCCAAAACAGCGTATTCTTTTCAAGATCCTTATACCCGGCCTGTTCGCCTTCTTTATGGCTGGAGCCCGGACCGGTCTGGGGATTATCTGGAAGGCTGTTATTGCTGCTGAGATCCTCTCCCGGCCCTCAATTGCAGTGGGGTCCTCCATGTATGAGGCAAAGATATATATAGAAACCGCCGAGGTTGTTGCCTGGACTGTAGCAGCGGTGCTTATATCCGCCTGTAGTGAGTTCCTTCTTCAACGAAGCGCTCTATTGTTCCCGGGGGTACGCAGGGGAGGGATCTCACTGTGATTCGCTTAAAGGAAATACGAAAAAGCTTTGGCGATCTAACCTTGTTTGAGGGACTGAACCTGGAGATTCCCTCCGGCGAGGTTTCGGTTCTTCTGGGGCCTTCAGGATGCGGTAAGACAACCCTTTTGAACATGCTATCCGGTCTGCAGGTTCCAGACTCAGGTTCAATCGAAGGGGTGGGTGAAAGGCGTATAAGCTACCTGTTTCAGGAGCCCCGGCTTATTCCATGGCTGACTATACGGCAGAACCTGGAGTTTGTTCTGGAAGGTGTAAGCAATGAGACCGATGGGGGGAGTTACCGGGAAACAGCTGAAAATGCTCTGAAAAGGGTTGGTATGGCGGATTTTGTCGATTCCTACCCCCGGGAACTGTCCGGCGGAATGCGGCAGCGGGCGGTTATTGCCAGGGCTTTTACCTATCCCGGGGAAATACTTCTCATGGACGAACCCCTTCAGGCTCTTGATCTTGCCCGCAAGCTGGATCTGGTGGACTGGTTTCTCAGTCTCTGGTCGGAAAAAGCACCGACTACGCTTTTTGTTACCCACGATATTCAGGAAGCTCTTGTCCTGGGTGATAGTATTACTGTTGTAAGCAGTCCCCCCGGCAAGATTCAGCTTCAGCTGGAGAATCCTTTGCCCCGGGGAGAACGGAGCCTTACGGACCCCGGGCTTATTGGCCTTGAATCAGAACTTTACCGTGCTCTTCTTGAATTCAGCGGTATGAATCGTTAAAAGTATAGATGTCCAATAATAAAAAAGGAGCCTCTGGATGAAGATCCTAATTGTTTCCGATATTCATGGTGGAAAAGAAAACGCATCAATGGTGGTAAAGATTGCCCGGGATATTGACGGGATCATCGTCTGTGGTGACATTACCCATTTCGGCCGTAAAGCCCAGGCAGAACCGGTTATGCATGCTCTCATGGAGGGTGGAGCCCCAGTATGCGGAATTCATGGCAACTGCGATAAACCCGAAGTGCTTGCTTATCTTGAGGACGAGGGCCTTTCCGCTCATGCGGGCTGCTGCTCACTTGAGGGACTTTCCATTCTCGGTATCGGCGGTTCCCTGCCGGCTCCAATAGATACTCCTTCGGTATATACCGAAGAGGAAGGAGCTGAACTTCTTGAAAAAATGGCGGGAATAATTCCGGAAGTCCCCTGGGTTTTTGTTAGTCATCAGCCGCCTGTTAACAGCAGCGCAGATCGTATCCGAAGCGGACTAAACGTGGGAAGCCATGCGGTGGCAGATTTTATCCGTAAACATAAACCCCCGCTTGTCTGCACCGGTCATATCCATGAAGCACGGTCTGTTTCAACCTTTGCCGAATCACTTCTGGTCAATCCGGGGAGCCTCGCAGAAGGGCATTATGCTCTTGCGGAATTTGACGGACAGAACGTACAGGCTGAACTTCTGAATCTGTAGAATGTATAATCCTTCATTGAAATATCCTTGCAGCGGGCTGTTGCAGGTATATAAGCAAACGGAACGTATCATAAAGTATTAAGAGCAGGGCAGCTCTAAAAACTACTCTTTTCTCCATATCCTTCGTTGTCAAGATTTCCCACGATCCTCCCCTGCACCAAAACAATTTTGGTGCAGGGTGCGGGCGCTGCAAAATCTATCCTCCTTGACTATGGTAGAAATACCACTTTTTAGAGGTGCCCAGTACTTAAGAATAACTGTATCGTTTCTTTTTTTTCTCTTTTTAGAGCGAATGCTCCCGGCGGAGACGAATAAGGTCGCCGATATTTTCCGTATGCAGTTTGTCTTTTAAATTACGGGTATGAAAATCTACGGTTCTTATCGCGATACCCAGTTCTTCCGCAATATCTGAACGTTTTTTTCCTTCCGTAAGCAGATTGAAAACTTCCAGTTCCTGGATTGTCAGTTTTTCCAGAGGGGACATATGAGAATCAGCAGCAAGAGAAAAAATAATCGACTGAATTCTCGGGGAGAAGGTTTTGTTGCCGGCAGCAACATTTTTTACTACATCAAGAAAGACTGATTCTGAGTCATCTTTAAGAATGTAGCCGTCCACATCGTTTTTTACTGCTTTATGGATTGTGTTTTTATCACAGAACATACTGTAAACAATAACTTTTAATTCGGGCTTCTCTGTCTTGATACGACTCAGAACTTCTATTCCGTTGAGTTCCGGCATATTTATATCAATAAGAAGAATGTCGCAGGGCAGTTTTTTTGCGTACTCCAGGGCTTCAAGGCCTGTTTCTGCTTCAGCAATTATCTGCATATTGCGCATTTTTAAAATGATCTGTTTGATTCCTTCCCTGATCATCAGGTGATCATCTGCAACTATGATGGTCATTTGTTGTACTCCCGAAATTCGGCAAAGTATATCTTCGGCTTCTATGCCTGTGCAATATGCCCAGGTTAATTCTTCATCGGTTGCGGTGATGACGGAAGGTCCAGAATAACCGTTGTACCGTCGTTTTCCCGGGAGCTTAAAGCAAGTGTTCCTCTGAATAATTCGATGAACTTCATGGCCAGTCTTAATCCGAAACCTGTGCCTTCTTCTCCTGCAGTTCCTGTTCGTTGACATTCTGCAGGGTGTGTCAGAACTTTTTCCAGAATTTCACGGGACATACCGATTCCTTCATCCCTGATGGTCATTATAACCCGGTCGTTGGTTTTATGGGCGGCCATATATATGGAAGCTCCTGGAAGAGAAAACTTTACAGCATTGCGAATGAGGTTTAAAAGTACGGAATGCACAAAAAGAGAAAAGTCGCTGTAGATATAAAGCGAATCATCTACATCTACAAGCAGGGCAATCTCTTTTTTATCCCGAAAAACACTGCTCATTGATTCGGCAAGACTCACAGCCTCTGACAAGCGGAAAAGCCGGGGGCGGGCAGTGATTTTCTGCTTTTCGCTGCTAATGCGTACATTCTCCAACAATGCTTTGCCGTTTTTCATAACCTGCTGCATTTCTGTCAGATAGACTTCTCTTTTCTGATTAAATGTCTTGGGCGAATCTTTCAGCAGTTTAGTAAAGAACCTCATGGATATAAAGGGCGTTGAAAGATCATGACAGAGAAGTCTCAGAAGGGCTTTCTGCTCTTCGTTCACTGTTTCGATGATAGTATTGCTCTGTTGAAGTTCTCTGGTTCGTTTCTCTACCTGTTTTTCCAGGTTAAAAGAGAGTTCGTGTGCCGTATCCAGAGCTTTTCTGTAGTTCAACGCCAGATATACTGTATTAATTAGAAAGACAAGCACCACATGCAAATGCAGAACCGGGATTGTATCGAAAATATATGCCTGCTGCTGGTAAAAATAGCTCTGGAAAATCAGGCTCATAAAAAGCAATATATAGGCCAGGGCGAAAATATACTGAACGTTGGCAGCTTTTATAACAACCATTACGAGTATATAGAGAAAATAAACAAAAATAAGAGATAAAAAGATAAGGTATACGTTATAGATCTGCATGCTTAGCGGTGAAGGAAGTGTGAGAGCTGCCAGAGCCATCAAACTGAAAACAGTTATTATTGCAGCCATAAGTGGACGGGGAATTGTATGGTTGAACATCTTCTGCAGAAAGAGAACATACAGTATGGTGCCGATATACTGCACCGCATAGTTCAGTTCCTCTCTGGTTGCATATGAAAGCAGATATACAGGGGTCACCGAGAATACCCGCATATCAAGATAGAGCACGGTAACAGTTATCAGGTAGATCAGGGAAAAATATAAATAGGGTTTTTCTGTTCTTCGGGATAAAAATAGAATGAAGTTTAAAACTGCCCCCATTAGCAGAAAGCCCAGGAAAAAGACGTGGGTATATAATTTTCTTTGAAACAGCGATTGTACTGATCTCTCAGTGCCTAAATATAAAGGTTCATACCCGCAGAGTCCCCCCTTGTACTGTTCATAGTTTGCGGTATGAATAACTATTTCCGTCTGTGTCCTGCCGGTGGTATCTATGGGCACCGTCTGTGTTTTATAGAGAGGAATGGTTGAGTCCCTGGTTTTTGCAGGGATACCTGCATTGGCTGCAGATACACCGTTTATATAAACTCTGTAGGATGAGTAAATTCTCTGAATAAGTAAAGCAAGGTCCTGACCCGGCTTATGCATGATGAGAAGTCTATAGGTGGCATATCCCTGAGAAGGTAAATTCTTCCCATCCTGTGTGATATGGATCCATTCCTTGCCGGGAGAATACCGGACCGGCTCTTCTGTATTAAAATCATTCGGTTGAAGAAATTTCTTCCAGTAGAATTCCAATTCACCCTCAATGGGCATGCACGTGTTATTAAAGGCCTCGGGAGAGTGCTGAAGATCAATGATCCCCTTGAATGCCACAACATGGTGGGGGCTATTATTGCCTGTTACTAATGTCAGACCTAAAAGCAGAATTAAATAAGCGGCAATTAGACACGTGATAAGTATAACTTTTTTGCGGATGGCGTAGATCACTCTCCAGCCTCATTTTTGAACATACCTTTAAGCGGGAAATCGGAAGGTAATTTAAGAATTACAGTGGAACCACTGTTTTCTTTCGATTCAATATCAATCTCCCCATTAAACAGCAAAATAAATTTGTGTGCCAAACGTAAACCAAAACCAGCACCGATCTCGCCGGATGTTCCGTTTCGGCGATAATTACCTGGATTCACCAGTATTTTGTCAGCCATTAATTGAGGCATACCTATTCCTTCATCCCGTATGCTCATTTTAATCATATGACCGAATTTTTCTGCCTTAATATAGATACATGAGCCCGGGGATGAATATTTGACAGCATTCCCGATTAAATTCAGCAGAACTGCGTGGACAAAAAGTGCGGGTTCAATGTAGATAGTCAGATTCTGATCTGCTGTTGCTTCAAGACGTATCTGTTTTTTATTCAACATTTCCTGGCTCAGTGATTCTGTCAGGGTCAGAATTTCCTGAAGACTGACCTTTCTGGGGTTTGCCCTGGTTTCTGATAGGTCTCCACTGCCGTTGATGTTTTTAATCAATAACAGGCTTTCTTCAAGTGTTTGCTCAGCTTCGCCAATTTCTCGCTCTCTGTACCTCTCAAAGTCTTCAGGGTAGTTTTTAAGTTTGTGAATAATATCTGTGAGGGTGGTAAAAGGTCCGGACAGATCATTACAAAGGAGCCTGAGCAGCTCTTTCTGCTCTCCGTTTATTGTTGCTATTATATTCCGGGATAATTCCAGTTCCCGGGTTCGCTGGGAGACTTTTTTCTCCAGTCTGCCCGACAACACAGTAGCTTTTCTGAGCGCCCTTTTATAGTGCATAGACAGATACACAGTGTTGGTCAGTACGATTATAATAACTACAGTGTGCAGTATTGGTATAATGTCAAGGAAGTACGCCTGGTTCTGATAATTTATGTACTGAATAATAGCGGTTATGCTTATAACAAGATATGCAACAGCCAAATAATTAACAGAAGTATTCCGCTTAATTATAGAGCGCAGTAAAACATAGAGACAGTAGGCAATTGTCCCGGCCATAAGAACAAGGTATATCCTGAATATCCTCAGTCCTGCTGCTACAGGGAGAGCAAGTGTCAGCAATGTAATAGCGGGAAAAATAATGACAGCTGCATGCAGAAATCGGGGCGAAAACTCTTTCCTGAAAATTCGTTCCAGAAACAGCAGGTAAAAAAGAGTTCCCAATGCCTGTACAGCGGAGTTTATTTTTTCTCTTATCAACCAATTGGCGATTAAGTTGGCATCAAGTGAATAATAGCCAAGATCCAGGGATATAACTATGGTACTCGTCAGGCAGATAAGTGCTAAATACAGATAAAGCGGCTCATTTCTGCGGAACAGAAAAAGAAGAAAATTGAATATAATTCCCATGGAAAGAATTCCCAGGAATACAACATAAGTAATGGCCCTTTTCTGAAACAAGGAAGCTATTGCGTCTGGTTTGCCGATATAGATAGGTTCGTAACTGCATAATCCGCCCTTATAATGAGCAAAATTTGAAATATGCAGCATGATTTCGGCCCTGTTATCTGCAGTATTGGTAATCTTCACTATTTGGGGGGCATAGTTATGCCGGGTTGAGCTGCTGTCTTTTCCTGGATCACCCGCAGCTGCTGCAAGCCTGCCGTTTATATATAGACGATAACTGGAGTAAATCCTGCCTGTCATAAGAGATAAATCCTGTCCTGGATTGTGTGCTATTATTTTTCGATAGGTTCCAAACCCCTGGCCTGGTAGTTTCTCATCATGAAGACTTAACGAATTCCATTCCCCGGCGGGCGATATCAGATCCGGCGATATCCTGTCCGGGTTGCCAGGTTGAAGAAATTTACTCCAGAAGAATTCCCATCCGCTATCAAGAGGAAGATAGCCTTTGTTTAAATGGTTGATATCGGTTATATCCAGTTCAGCTTTGAGGTCTTTTGAAGTATCTCCAGGATTATCAGGAGTCCATGTAAATAGTGCCAGTATCAGTGCATAAAGAACCAGGATGGATAACGCTGCTGTGTGTCTGCGGTTTGCCTTCACTGTTTACCTTTGTAAGCTGTCTTTCTTATATAATCTGGTAATGTGAAGTTTTTATATCATAAATGCAGATACTTGCAAATAAATATTCCATCATCCCTGCAGTAAACTGCAGCTAAAAACCTGCAGTAACTTACAGTTTATCCTTCTTATCAATATGAAATACTAAAACCATTTCAGGCATGAGTATGCCCTGTTAAGGAGTATTGTAGTGGTTTTTGTGAAGCTGAAAAACTGTGCAGCAGCAGGTATGGGAATAATACTATTGCTTATTATTGCGGCCTGTGATCACAGTGGTGCCGGCAGTTCCGGCTATGAGTCTCTCTCCTGGAACTTTATTGAGGCCGGTAATTCATATAGTACGGCTATAAGGGAGGATGGAACGTTATGGACCTGGGGGTATAATGCTTCCGGACAGCTGGGTAACGGATCAACTGAAAATGCATTATTCCCTCAGCGCGTGGGGCAGTTTGTCTGGAAAACAGTCTCTGCCGGAAACGAACACACCGCAGCCATACGTACTGATAATACCCTATGGGCCTGGGGGGCAAACTCCTATGGTGCCCTGGGAGACGGAACAACGGTTAATGCTGTAAGCCCGCAGCAGATTGGGACTGAAGCCTGGATTGATGTTTCTGCGGGATTTGCACATACCCTTGCCATAAAATCCGACGAAACTCTATGGGCATGGGGACGCAACAATCACGGGCAGATCGGCAACGGATCTACGGTAACTGCATTGTCGCCGCAGCAGATAGGTACTGATAAATGGACTGCAGTATCCGCAGGTTACTGGTTCTCGGCGGGGATTAAGGCGGACGGCACATTATGGGTATGGGGGTACAACGACACCGGTCAGCTGGGTATTGGAACCACCGTTGATGCCGATACTCCGCAGCAGATTGGTACGGATACATGGCAATCTGTTGCTGCAGGTTTTCATAATACCGTCGGATTAAAAAGCGACGGTACCCTGTGGGCCTGGGGTGATAATCAGCTCGGGCAGCTGGGAGATGGAACTACAAGCAGTACGAGTGTCCCGCAGCAGGTTGGCAGCGGTGTATACAGTTCAGTTTCCCTGGGTTATTACTTTACTGTCGCAGTGAAACCGGATGCGACTATGTGGATCTGGGGGGCCAATGGTTCAGGACAACTTGGCGACGGTACTACCACATCCAATACAATTCCCCATCTCTTCGGGACCGGCAGTTGGTCAATGATTTCGGCGGGCTCTTCTTTCTCTATGGCAATCAGAGGCGATGGGAGCCTGTGGTCATGGGGAAACAACAGTCAGGGGCAAATTGGTAATGGTTCTACAGTAAATGTATTGAATCCGTATTGCAGAGAGCAGTGAATGAGGTGAAGGACTTTCTGTAACTGCAGACAGCACATGTATCCATACTGCGCAAAATTGCAGGTAAAACCCTGTTGTAAGTTACAGTTTCAGGGTTTTGAATTTATGCAACACTCTGCCATATTTTCTGCTGTCTTCTCATGAGCGGACAGTGCATATGGAGTGTGCATATGAAAGAGATTTGGTGGTTAAGAAAACTCGCCGGCATTTGTGTCCTGATTATGTGTATTGGTCTGTTATTTTCCTGCGATGGCGGTGGTGCCGGCGGTTCCGGTGGTGACATTCCTGATGCGGTTCAATGGTCTTCCATCGCTGCTGCGGGTACCTGGACTGCCGGAATCCGAACAGATGGAACTTTGTGGTTCTGGGGAGATAACAGCACCAGTTTGAATGTTGACAATATGATCTCCGCAACTCCTGAGCAGATTAGTGCCGAAAGCTGGTATTCTGTTTCTGCAGGAAGAAACCATGCAGTTGCCATTCACAGCGACGGAACCCTTTGGACCTGGGGATACAATGATTATGGTCAGCTGGGTGATGGTTCGACCACTGCATCGACAGAGCTGAAGCAGATTAGTACAGATACCTGGAGTATGGCAGTCGCCGGTCAGAGAAACTGCTTCGCCATAAAGAGTGACGGGACTTTGTGGGTCTGGGGGTATAACATTTATGGTAACCTCGGGATCGGCAGCACGGTTTCCTCTATCAAGACTATGCAGCAGTTGCTGACCGGTGAATCACCGGAAACCTGGACTGATGTCTCTTCCTGGGATAAGCATACCGGGGCGATAAAATCCGACGGGACCTTGTGGACCTGGGGATACAACACATATGGCGTTCTGGGTGACGGCACCACAACGCAATCTCTTGTGCCTGTAAAAATCAGCACCGAAAACTGGAAACAGGTAAGTATCGGCAGCCGGGATACCCTGGCGGTTAAGAGCGATGGTACCCTCTGGGGTTGTGGTTATAATAGCCTGGGACAGCTTGGAAATGGAGTAAATCTCAACACCAATGCAACACTGGTGCAGACCGGCACTGATACATGGTCTGCGGTAGCCATGGGTGAAGACCACACAGTGGCAATCCGGCAGGATGGCACTCTGTGGGCATGGGGCCTGAATGCCTACGGCCAGCTGGGTACCGGGACGACCGTCCGTGCTGATACTCCGCAGCAGATAGATACGGGAAGCTGGAGTTCTGTGAACTCAGCTGTTTCCCACTCTGCCGCAGTTAAAAACGATGGAACCCTGTGGACCTGGGGCCGGAATAATGTCGGCCAGCTTGGCGATGGCGGAAGCTCGAATGTGCTTATCCCCACAAAGGTAGAACAGTAACCAACCCCGGCCGGTTTTTGTATTGAACAGACAGAGACCGGCTTTTTTTAGGCTATATGGAAGATGTAATCTTCTATGATCGTTCTCTCAGTGAAACCGAGGTTGCAGAACTATATTCATCATTCTGATTTTTGTCGGAAATATTCCTGCCCTACTGTATTGGTAATGGCAGGAATAGAAGGCTATGCGAAAAAGCGTAAATTTTATCTTGTGGTACTACTTTCCGGATTCTTTCTGCTGTTTTCCTGTTGGAAAGTAGGGAGGGGGAATCCGGCAATTTTAACAAATAAGAGACGTCCGATTCTCACAGTTCTTAAATATTATAAAAAAAGTCATAAATAAGTTGTTTCCTGTTTTCCCTGAGGATATATTTTTCCTGAGGATGATCCCGGGACTGTACCGGGACAGGAAAAACAGGATGATACAAAAAAATGAAAGTAAGGTTCTTCGTCAGGCTGCGGGAATAATGCTCTTTGGGGTTTTCGGGTTAGTCCTCAGTGCCTGCGGATCCGCAGCTGCCGGATCTTCTGTATCGCCCCTTGTCTGGAGTGCAGCAGCACTCGGGACTAACCACAGCTTATGGATAATCAATGACCAGAGTCTGTATGGCTGGGGAGATAACCGTTACGGCCAGGTTGGTACGGGCTCTACTTCCACCCAGGGACTTTCTGATCCTGTACCTGTCGGTTCGCTCAACTGGGATCGCGTTTCTGCAGGTGAAGATCATTCCCTCGGAATTACCGCTGCAGGTTCCCTGTACTCCTGGGGTGGAGGTGACTACGGCCAGCTGGGAACAAATGACACAGAACTTCTTACACCTTCCCTCATATCTTTTCCAGACACCTCCTGGAGAGCAATCTCCGCCGGCTATTACCACTCCCTGGCGGTAAGCGAAGAAGGAAAGCTCTACGGCTGGGGGTACAACAGCGCAGGTCAGGTCGGATATGACAGCTCCGGCAGTAATGTCACAATTCCGGTACTGATCGGAGATAAACAATGGGAGACTGTTTCCGCCGGAGTCGCCTACTCTATGGGGATAACATCTGCAGGCGAGTTATATGCCTGGGGTTTTTATTCGTATGGCAGGCTAGGTATCGGCGTTGTTTCAGATAATCAGACTTCACCTCAGCAGGTGGGAAGCGCTTCAGGCTGGTCAGATATTTCTGCCGGTACCCGGCATACTCTGGGTATACTCCATGGTAAACTCTACTCCTGGGGCAGTTATGCGTACGGGAAACTCGGACTGGGTGCTGTGAGTACTGATCAATTCAGTCCGGTTCAGTTGGGAACAGAGAGTGACTGGATAGCCGTAGCCGCGGGAGAAGAACACTCTCTCGCTTTGAAAAGCAATGGGACCCTCTATGCCTGGGGACAGGATTATTATGGTCAGCTGGGAATAAACAAGGGCTATTTCAATGTGGAAAGCTCTCCGGTACAGGTTGGATCCGACAGCGACTGGGTGGCAGTTGATGCCGGAGAAAAAACATCCATGGCCCTTAAAAGAGATGGAACCCTATGGCTCTGGGGATATAACGGTTTCGGACAGCTTGGTGATGGAACCTATACAAGCAGTCTGATACCACTGGAGGTCAGCTATTAAATAGTGTGGTTCAGGATGATAACGGGTATTCTGATATTGTATTGTCCCTGTTTTTCCCTTGACCCCGTAAGCAGTTATTTCTTACATTCTACCCCGTAATCCAGCAAGCGAGGTCTTACAGTTTATGCTCCAGTTTCCTTTTACAGCTATTGTCGGCCAGGAGGCCATGAAGACCGCACTTATTCTCCATGCCATTGACCCGTCCATTGGCGGTGTGCTTATCCGTGGACATAAGGGAACAGCAAAAAGCACCGCTGTCCGGGCGCTTGCAGACCTTCTTCTTCCCCTTAAAGTGGTTGAAGGCTGTCCCTATCACTGCGATCCCCAGGCAAAAAACTTTGTCCATGAATCCTGCCGTCAGAAGGCAGAAAGCGGAATGCCTCTGCCTGAAGTTGAAATGGCGGTGCCTCTGGTGCAGCTTCCCCTGGGAGCTACGGAAGACCGTCTTGTTGGATCTCTTCATGTTGAAAAGGCTATACATGCGGGAGAGCGGGTTTTTGATCCAGGGCTGCTTGCGGCTGCCAACCGGGGAATTCTTTATGTTGATGAGGTTAACCTGCTGGATGACCACCTGGTGGATCTCCTGCTGGATACAGCCGCATCCGGTATAAACCGGGTTGAGAGGGAAGGACTCTCCGAGGTTCACCCCTCAAAGTTTATTCTTATAGGAACCATGAACCCCGAAGAGGGTGAACTCCGGCCTCAGTTTCTCGACCGCTTCGGTCTCTGTATAAGCGTTACCGGAGAAAAGGATGTCAAAAAACGGAGTGAACTTATCCGGCGTCGCATGTCTTTTGAAAAAGATCCCCGGAACTTCGTTGAAGGCTGGGCAGACTCCCAGGATGCCCTTCGGCAGCAGATTGCCCGGGCCCGGGAAAATCTGTCTGAAATTGTCATCCCCGATGAAATTCTGGACAGTGCATCCACTCTGGCGGTAAAAGTCGGGGCCCAGGGGCATCGTGCGGAGATAACCATTATCAAGGTTGCTGCAGCTCTGGCAGCGTTTATGGACCGCGATTCAGTATCTCCTGGGGACATTATTCAGGCTGCAACCATGGCGTTGCCTCATCGTCTTGACCGCTACATCGAAAAAGGCGGCATGGATCTTCCTGATGAGCTGAAGGATGCTTTGAATGAAATGTTCGGCGAAATGCCCTTTTATAATGGAGAAGAAGACCAGGAAGAGGATGACAAGTTTCCCCTCTTCAATGCCGATGATGATGTTTTCCCCGGAAATATCGCAGGTGGAGTGCCTGTCTTTTCATACCTAAAAAAAAAGCATCCAACATTGTCCTTTTAGGGGATGAAACGCCCCTTAAGCTTTCCCTGGATGAGCACACTGTTCTTCCGGGACGGAAGCAGGTGCGAATCTCCCGCACCGGGCGTCATATTGCCTCGGTAAAAGTAAAAGCCGGGGACCGGGTCAACGAACTCGATCCTCTTGCTACCTGCCTTGCAGCAGCCATGCGCCGAAAGCCCGGGGAATCCACCTTTTCCGGTGACGGCATCACCCCTGAGGATCTGCGCTGCCGGCTGCGGGTTCAGCCGGTTAAGAAAACAATTATTTTCCTGCTGGATTCCTCCGATTCCATGCTGGTTGAAGAACAGATAAAACTGGCCAAGGGTGCGGTGCTCGGCCTTCTTACTCAGGCGTATCAGAAGCGTTACCGGGTAGGGGTAATCGTATTCTATAACGATGAGGCAAGGGTAATTCTTCCGCCCACAACCAGTATTGCCCGGGCCCGGCACGAACTGCAGGCCATTGCCACCGGAGGGGGTACTCCCCTGGCACATGGCCTTCATACGGTTCTGCAGACAGTCCACGGTGAACGGATCCGCCACCCCAATGATCTTGCCCAGATGATTCTTATAACTGACGGGAAGCCCTCGGTTCCTCTGGACCCTAAAGCCAATCTCCGAGACGAGGTTCTTACTCTGGCTGTAAAGTTTCCGGCTAAAAACATCCCTGCCATAGTTCTTGCTACTGCAGAACCCGGGGAGCTTCTCCGGGATATTGCTGTAAGGCTGAGAGCGCCTTTGAAAAGGCTGCGGGATGTTGTTCACGTGTAGAGGTGTTTTGTTGCATGTGAAGTGCTGCCGGTATTGAGATGGATGATGTATTGATTCTATCTGTTTATCTGTGAAATCAAAGCGCGGATGGGCAGGCTTTTCGCCTGGTTTAAGCGGTGGTTGAGCGGAGTCGAAACTACCTGCGGGGGAAGATGTTTGTATCAGGTGAAGTGCTGCCGGTATTGAGATGGATGATGTATTGATTCTATCTGTTTATCTGTGAAATCAAAGCGCGGATGGGCAGGCTTTTCGCCTGGTTTAAGCGGTGGTTGAGCGGAGTCGAAACTACATGTGGGGGAAGATGTTTGTGTCATGTGAAGTGCTGCCGGTATTGAGATGGATGATGTATTGATTCTATCTGTTTATCTGTGAAATCAAAGCGCGGATGGGCAGGCTTTTCGCCTGGTTTAAACGGTGGTTGAGCGGAGTCGAAACTACCTGCGGGGGAAGATGTTTGTTTCAGGTGAAATGCTGCCGGACCGCGCGTTTGCTCGGAGGCTCACGTTCCTCAGCCTTGAGGCTTCCGGTACGTGAGTATGCAAGCCGCGCTCGTCCGCCCTGCGTTCCTCGGGCTTTGCCCTGCGGTACGCAGGGTAATAAAAAACCGTACCCCCCGAAAGGGATACGGTTGATAGGTGCCGCCGCCAGGAATTGAACCAGGGACACGAGGATTTTCAGTCCTCTGCTCTACCGACTGAGCTACAGCGGCACGCGTGGGGATATTTATACCGAAGGCGGCTGAAAGTGTCAATACTGTTCAGGTAAAATTAGGAGTATGTTACCAACAATCGCGTCTTGACATCCGGGCCTGTCATCATTATTCTTAGCCCCAGTCTGGACGCGTAGCTCAGCTGGATAGAGCGCTGCCCTCCGGAGGCAGAGGTCGTGAGTTCGAATCTCGCCGCGTTCACATAAGAGGCTGTTTGGGATAAACCCGGACAGCCTCTATTTTTTTCCCCGGGCAGGTCCGGTTGACTTCCTGATAATCAGTTCAGGCGGAAACAGGGTGTCCTCCAGGGTATTTCCTTCTTTAATGTTCCGCAGAATCTGGTTTACTGCAGTTCTTGCAATATCAGGTATTGAATAACGGATAGTGGTCAGGGACGGGCTGGCGTAGGATGCGTATTTTATGTCATCTATACCTGTTATGGATATCTCTTCAGGTATGGATATCTTAAGATCATTCGCTGCTTTTATAGCTCCTAATGCCATCTGGTCATTCGAGAACAGTATGGCAGTAGGAGCAGGCTTCAGGGTACATAATTCCTGAAAGGCCTGGTATCCGGTTTCCAGGGTCCAGTCTCCCCCGAAATGTATCAGCTCATCAGTAACTGGAAGCTTATTGGTTCTGCAGAAGCTCCGGTAAGTCTCAAGGCGGATACGGGCATCTTCTTCAAGCAGGTTAACTGAAACAAAGGCTATACGCGAATGTCCCAGACTGGTCAGATGCTCCAGCAGCAGGGTCATTCCTCTCTGTATGTCTGAATTTACACATGATGAATCGGGGCTGACACCATGGCCGTGGATAATTGTATAGGGAATTATATTTTCATCCAGAACCGAAAGCCTGGGGTCATTTTCCTGGGGAGCAAAGATAATCAGGCCATCCACCCGTTTTTCGCCGGCAAGCTGCGCAATCTCCCTGGGGTCGCCCTTGTCTCTTACAGAACCAAGATACAGATGATACCCGTTGGTATTGAGATTCTGTTCGAGTTCCATGGAAAGCTCGATAAAATAGGGGCGGTTAAGAATAAACTCCCGTTGGGGAAATATAATTCCCACATTGTTGGTAGGGCTCCCGGTCAGTGCCTGAGCTGCGGCATTTGGAAAATAGTTCAGTTCTTCAATGGCTTTTAATACCCGTTCCCTCGTTGCGGGTTTTACATTGGTTTTATTATTGATCACCCTGGAGACGGTCATATAGGAGACATTTGCTCTGCGGGCTACATCGAGTTGGGTCGGCACCTTGCTGCTCCTTATGCTGTATCATTCTACCTTAAGATCCGGGATTTTGGAATTTCCGGTTCTGTGAGATTTTAGATATTTTCAAGTATCCCGCCCTGTTCTGGTTGTTTGCATGAATTTCCTGTGGCTTTTTCTAATAGTCTGTAGGAAAATTAACCATGCAGAAGAAAAACCACAACAGCGTTAAAGCCATACTCAAAAGCGGAGGTAAAGTCCTTGCCGCATGGGCACAGGCAGCAAGCAATATTACCACAGAGGTTTTTGCCGACAGCGGCATGGATATGATCCTGATAGACATGGAACATGGTCCCGGAGATTATCGCACCCTGATAACGCAGATACAGGCTATGAACGGTTATCCGGCGGTACCATTTGTTCGTGCTCAGTGGAATGATACGGTTCACATAAAACGGATTCTTGATACGGGAGCTTACGGTATTCTGGTTCCTTTTGTAGAAACTGTCAGTGAAGCAGAAAGCGCTGTTGCCGCAGCCAAATATCCGCCCCTCGGTATCCGGGGTGTAGCCGGAAGCACCAGGGCAGCACATTTTGGAAACGAGTCTTCCGATTACTTCAAAACAGCTGATGACGAAGTCATGGTTTTTGCCGCTATTGAGTCCCGAAAAGGCTATGAAAATCTTGATACGATTCTTTCTGTTCCGGGTCTGGATGGTATCTTTATCGGTCCTGTGGATCTTGCAACTAATCTTGGCTACCTGGCGGATCCTTCCGCTCCTGAAGTCCAGAAAGTTATTGATGATATAGAAGGCAGGGTAGTTGCCTCCGGTAAGGTTCTTATGGCCCTTGGGGGCAATAGAGACAGTGTCGAAGCGAAGTTCGAGAGAGGTGCCGGAATAGTTCTCTGTATGTCCGACACCGTAACCCTCGGTCTTGCGGCACGAAGCAATGTTGCCTGGTTTAAGGAACGCTTTAAGGCATAGCTCCTCCCGCGTTTTATTACTCAACTATTCCCTTAATCATGTTTGAAACTTTTCCTTGCGCAACTGGTTAACCAGTGCTACCATATATTAACTGGTTAACCAGTTAGTGCAAAAAGAGGCAGGGAGTAAAAAGAACTTGAACAGCGGTGATCCGGTAGACATCATTATTCACGAAATACAGCAACTTCTGCGCAATGAAACCTTTCAGCCCGGCATGAAGATACCTTCCGAACGGGTGCTTGCGGAGCGTTTCAGCACAACCCGCGGCTATGTGCGCAAAGCCCTGCAGAAGCTGGAATTCTATGGAGTCCTGGAAATACGGCCCCAAAAAGGTATTTATATTTCTGCTATCCGGCCAATGGCCCTGGATGCTCTTATAACAAACATTCTTAATTTCGATGCCTTCGATCTGGAAGATCTTATGGAAGCCCGAACCAACCTGGAGATTTTCTCCTCCAGGCTTGCCGCTCTGAGGGGAACCGAAGAAGATCTCCTCAGAATCCGTGAAGCCCATAGAGCATTTGAAGAGGCCTTTGAAGCCAGCAGATATACCCTTGAAGAAGATCATCTTTTTCATCTGGCCATAGTAAAAGCTTCGGGAAACAAAGTGCTCCAGTCTCTGATAACCCAGATAACACCGGAGATAATCGCAGTTAACAAACACTTCAAGGAAGACCCCGACAAGGTACTGAAAAACAGTCTGAAGGAACACAAACGGATACTGAATGCAATAATCCGGGGGGATGCGGTAGAAGCCGCAGCCGCCATGGAAGCGCATATGGACGCATCCCGGGAACGGCGTCTTGATACCTCCTCAGCAGGGGAGATCACACAATAGGATAAGATAAGAGGATAAAAAAGAGATGAAACAGACTGCATTTGCTGCAGCGCCGGATTTTCCCGCCCTGGAGGCTCTCGCCTGCCAGCTCCGCCGGGATACGGTACGCATGATCCGCAATGCCGGCCATGGCCATGTTGGCGGTGCCCTGGGACTGGCAGATTTTATGGCAGCCCTTTACGGGTACGGATACACCTTTGATACGGAAAATCTTGAGGAACCGAACAGGGACCGTATTGTTCTCAGCAATGGTCACACCTGTGCTGTATGGTACGCAGCCCTTGCCCGGACGGGTCATATCTTTCTGGATGAGCTGGCTTCCTTCAGGCGTATGGGGTCGGTACTTCAGGGGCATCCTGCCCGCAAGGCCCTTCCCGGACTGGTTGAAACCTCAACCGGACCCCTGGGGCAGGGGTTTTCCGTGGCCAACGGTATTGCCCTCTCCATGAAGATACGGAAATCCACTGGCCGGGTTTACTGCGTTCTCGGAGACGGGGAACTGCAGGAAGGTCAGGTCTGGGAAGCTATGATGACGGCAGCCCATTACAAACTGGACAACGTTACCCTTTTTATCAGCTTTAATAACATTCAGATTGACGGTACGGTTGAACAGGTTATGGGCGTCGAGCCCATTGCAGACCGGCTGAAATCCTTCGGCTGGAATGTTCAGGATATCAACGGCCACTCCATTCCCGAACTTGCTGCAGCCCTCAGGCAGGCTGCAGAGGTCTCCGGCGGACCTTCGGTTATTATCGGCCGAACGGTAATCGGTAAAGGGGTTCCCTTTATGGAGAACCTACCTGCCTGGCATGGTACCTGTCCTACACCGGAGCAGGCAGCAGATGCTCTCAGTTCCATCGGTACAACAGACAGATATGAAGACTTCGCTCTTCCCGGAGGAGCTCTATGAAAGTAAAAATGACAGCATACAGCGGAAATAAAGCAATGCGGGATGCCTTCGGAGATGCCCTCATCGATCTTGGAAGGAAGAACAGCAGGGTAGTTGCCCTTACCGCAGACCTCGCCGATGCAGTAAAGGTCGGAGGTTTCGGCCGGGAGTTTCCCGAACGCTTCTTCCAGATGGGGATCAAAGAGTCAGATATGATCGGAACCGCCGCAGGAATGGCAATTGACGGACTTATTCCCTTTGCCACTACTTTTGCGGTTTTTGCAACCAGCCTGGCTAATCAGCCTATCCGGGTGTCGGCGGCCTATAACAATGCCAATATTAAAATAGCCACCAGTCACGGCGGCATGTGTGTGGGAGCCGACGGCGCCACCCATCAGAGTTTTGAGGATATCGGTCTTATGCGGCTTCTTCCCAACATGACCGTTCTTGTTCCCTGCGATGCCAATGAAGCCTACCGGGCCACCATTGCCGCTGCAGAGATTGAAGGCCCGGTGTATCTGCGTCTGGGGCGGATACCCACACCGGTGATAACCTCCGGGAACGATGATTTTACCGTCGGAAAAGCGAGTGTTCTGCGTCCTGGAAAGGATGCTGCGGTGGTGGCAACAGGCATGATGGTCGCCGCAGCCCTGGAGGCGGCGGAAACCCTGTCAAAGGAAGGAGTGGACGTCAGAGTAATCAATATGCATACCCTTAAGCCCCTGGATGAAGCGACCCTTATACAGGCGGCAAAGGAGTGCGGCTGTCTGGTAAGCGCCGAAGAGCATACCGTTATCGGCGGTCTGGGCAGTGCCTGTGCAGAGGTGCTTATCAGGGAATATCCTGTTCCTCTCTCCATGGTGGGAGTCCGGGATACCTTTGGAGAATCCGGTGAACCTGCGGAAATTTTACAGAAATATGGACTTACCGCATCAGATATCGTTGAGAACGTCAGGCTTGTCCTGAAAAAAAAATAGGAGGGATTTATGAAAAAATCCTGTATTCTGGTGCTGATTCTTGTAATCGTCAGTACGGCTCTGTTTGCCGGCGGACGCAGCGAAGGAACCGAAACCTCTGGAGGAGAAACTCAGGTTGTGAAGTTCTGGTACCATTTCGATGACCCCGAAACAGCCCTCAATCCGCTGATCGAGAAGTTCGAGGCCGAAAATCCCGGTATCAAAATTGAAGCGGAACGGGTTGCCTGGGACACCTACAACCAGAAGCTTCTTACCGCAGTTGCCGGCGGCTATCCGCCCGATGTTGCCCAGGTAAAGCTCTGGTGGCAGCCTCAGCTGGTAGAGATGAATGCCCTGCTTCCTCTGGACAGCTACATATCAAGCTGGTCGGGAAAAAATGATGTATACGACAAGATCTGGGATCTTACCAAATACAAAGACGGCCATCAGTACTACATGCCGCTGCAGATGGTAATCCTGTATCTTTACTACCGCACGGACATGTTCAATGAACTGGGCCTGAAGCCTCCCAAAACCCGGGCGGAATTCCTTGATGTAGCCCAGAAGCTTACCCGTGACACCAACGGCGACGGAACCCCCGACGTATACGGATTCGGTATCCGCGGCGCCCGGGGCGGTCACGACTGGTGGGGAACCTTCGTGCTTTCATCCGGCGCATCCTTCGATAAACCCGGCGGACTGACCTCAGCGGAAGCAGTTGCGGCCAACCAGTGGTTTATTGACCTCTACCGCAAATACAAAGTCAGTCCTCCCACAACTCCTTCCGACGGATTCAAGGAAATCATTGCCAATATGATCTCCGGACGCACTGCCATGACCATCCATCACCTTGGAAGCGCAGCACAGATGCAGGAAGCCCTGGGAGATAAAATCTCCGCAGCCCCGGTACCCATGGGAACAAAAGGCGCCTGGACCTCCTTTGGAGATGAAGAGAATGCCGTATTTGCTGCAACAAAAGTGCCCGATGCAGCATTCAAGTGGGCAGCATTCCTGGCAACCGCCGAGAATAATGCCATCTGGCAGAAATCTTCCGGCCAGGTTTCCATCAACAAGAGCAACGCCTCCGCCGATGCGGACCGTTTCCTTAAAGCCACCACCGATTCTGCCGACTTCGCCGGTGTTCTTCCCGCCCATGCAGGAACCGCCGAGTTTGTAGAATCCCTCTGGCCGGCTCTTATGCAGCAGGCTTTTGCCGGAGAAATCACCTCTGCAGAGATGATGCAGAAAATTGCCGACCATTTTGCCGATTAAAACCCGGCAAAATAGGGTATAGTAACAGTAAAGCAAATTGCAGGGGGCGGCTTCTGCCGCCCCTGTTTACTGCGCTGCACAGAAAAGAAGGAGAAAAGAAGTGCCACAGCTGCGCCGCCGTTTAGATCCCTTTCCCTACCTGCTGGTCTCCCCGGCTATGCTTATGACCATGATGATTGTCTTTTTTCCCATGTTCAGAACAATCGTCTACAGCTTCAGCCACTATATTCTCTACAAACCCCAGGAGCACGGTTTCATCGGTCTGGCAAATTACGCCCAGCTGTTTACAGACCCTCTTTTTTACGCATCTCTTGCAAAAACGGTCATATGGATTGTCAGCATAATCTCCCTGCAGTTTCTCGTCGGCTTTGCCGCCGCGCTGCTTTTTAATCAGGTCTTTATCGGACGGGGTATTGCCCGGTCACTCATGCTCATACCCTGGATAACCCCGTCGGTTATCACCGCCCTTATGTGGCGATGGATGTACGACGGCAACTACGGACTGATAAACCAGATACTCTCCCGCCTCGGTCTGGTTGATCAGTTTATTCCCTTCCTTGCTCAAGGCTCCACGGCCCTGGGGTCTATAATAGTGGCCCTTATCTGGCAGGGATTCCCCTTCTTCGCGGTCATGCTGCTGGCGGGCCTGCAGGCAATTCCCTCGGAACTCTACGAGGCGGCGGAAATAGACGGCGCCGGCAAGGTCGCCGCCTTCTGGACCATCACGGTGCCCATGCTCAAGCCGGTTATCCTTACCACCATCCTGCTCAGAACCATCTGGGTGGCCAACTCTCTGGATATTATCCTGATAATGACCGGCGGAGGCCCGGGCTACAGCACATACACCCTGCCGGTCTACTCCTATGTTAAGGCCTATAAAGGCGGCATGGATTTCGGTTACGCCTCCACCCTGGCGGTAATCCTCACTGTCTTCCTTATGATTTTTGTGGCAGGCTATATACGCAGCATCCTCAAGGAGGATAAATAGATGAGCTTCCCGGGAAAAAAAGCCAAACGGCTTCTGACTGTTTATCTTCCGGTCCTGCTGGTGCTGGTCTTTGCATTGGGACCCTACCTCTGGACCTTTATCTCATCCATAACCATGGAAAAAGAGCTCTACCGCGCGGAGTTCCGCTTCTTTCCGGAACACCCCACCATGGAAAACTATGTACGCCTTTTCAGTAAACTCAATTTCGCCTGGAACATGTTCGACAGCTTTATGGTCGCCTTTTTTACCGCCATTGTCGGGCTTTTTCTTACCGTTCCCGCAAGCTACGCCTTCTCCCGCTTCCGCTTTTTCGGCCGCAAATATCTCCTCATGCAGTTTCTGGTAATCAACATGTTTCCCATCATGCTCCTCATCATACCCCTGTTCATCATGATGAAGGTGCTGCACATAATGGATACCTACGGCGCCCTGATCCTGGCGTATTCAACCTTCACCATCCCCTTTTCCACCTGGATGCTGACCAGCTTCTTCAACGCCATCCCCATCGACCTGGACAAAGCCGCCATGATCGACGGCTGTTCCCGCATGGGCGCTCTTATCCGGGTTGTTCTGCCGGTGGCCATGCCGGGTATCTTTTCCACCGGAATCTACGTATTTATCACCGCCTGGAACGAGTATCTCTACGCCGCCATCCTTACCAATACCCGGGTGCGCACCATTCCCGTTGCCCTGCAGAACATGATCGGTGAGTACCAGATAGAGTGGGGCCTCCTTACCGCCGGAGGCGTTCTAAGCGCCCTGCCGGTTATCATCCTCTTCTTCTTCATTCAGCGGCAGCTTATCTCCGGAATGACCGCCGGAGCTGTAAAGGGCTGATTCCTCTTCTTTTGTCCGTGCTTTTGTCCCTGAATCTTTTTCAGGGGCATACTGCATTACCTTTGTTCTCTTCGGGGCCATGCCGCTGCCGCGGCACCGGGCTTTCCGCTAAAACTCCTCGCCCCTCACCTTTTAACAAAAGGAGAGGGCCTGCGGGGTACCGCTGCAATCCCTTGTCCGGCAGTCGTTTTAAGCTTTCATTTAAGGCATTACATACTGAGTAGAACGAAATCCTATTTTTCTACCTCTTTCTGTATACAGGCACCCTAAATATCCAGCTTTCGCAGCTGTTATTGCATTTTATAGAATGCAGAAATGGTGATACTGTATTATTTGCTTGATTTTAATGTTGAAAATGTGTACTATGTGCAGAAATGGTGTTACTGTAATTTAATGAGAAGGGGGGAGCTTTGCTGGTTAAGTTAAAAAGCGTGGCTACTGTACAGATGGGATATTCATTCAGATCCCGCCTTGAGACAATTGAAGGTGGGAGAGTCGCTGTTATACAGATGAAAGACCTTCTGGATGATAACACTGTGAATTGTGATGATTTGGTCAGAATCGATATGGAAGGTATAAAAGATCACCATCTCGCACAAAGAGGTGATCTGGTATTTCGGTCTCGTGGACAGGTAAACACGGCGGCGGTTCTCCTTAAAGACCCGGGAATGGCGGTTGTCGCCGCTCCTTTATTAAGGATTAGGGTGACAAAACTTGAAAAGGTTTTGCCTGAGTATTTGAACTGGTATATCAGTCAACGTGAGGCTCAGATATTTTTAACCAGTCGTGCCAAGGGTACTGTTCAGAAGATGATCAGCAAACATGCCGTTGAAGAACTGGAGGTTGTTCTTCCGAGTTTAGAGCAGCAACGTTCGATAGTAGAGATCGCTAATTTATCCGCTCGTGAGCAGTTCCTGCTGAACACCTTATCAATTAAACGAGAGCAGTACATCGGTGCTGTACTTATGAAAGTTGCAAAAGGAGATACAAAATGAGAGCATCTATAAATGCCAATGGCACAGAAATAACTGTTATCTCCAAAGGCGACGAAAATGATTACATCTCCTTAACCGACATTGCCCGATATAAGAACCCTGATGAGCCCAAGGATGTTGTCAAAAACTGGATGCGGAACAGAAGCACCATTGAGTTCCTCGGTTTATGGGAGCAGTTGAATAACCCTGATTTTAAAAGGGTCGATTTCGACTCCTTTAAGCATGAGGCAGATCTTCTCAACAAGATGGCCATAGAGCAGCTGACTTCTCTCGTGGGAAGCCCGGGCATCAAAAAACTACAGCAAACAGGAGAACATAATGAACAAGATTGATCAGAAAGACATCAACAACGCGGCATGGGCGGCGTGTGACACCTTCCGAGGCGTAGTTGACCCGGCGCAGTACAAAGACTATATCCTCGTGATGCTGTTTTTAAAATACATCTCAGATGTATGGCAGGACCACTACGAAGAGTATCAGAAGCAGTATGGCGACGATGATATTCGTATCCGCCGTAAGCTTGAGCGTGAACGTTTTGTTCTCCCGGTGGTAAAGCTCTCTGAAAAGAATGACGAAACCGGTGAAGAAACGGTTCTGGATGAATTCCCCGCTACCTATTACAGCCTCTATGAACGCCGGTCTGCCGCCAACATCGGTGAGCTGATCAATATTGTCCTCGATCATATTGAAGAGAGCAACAAAAGCAAACTCGAAGGGGTTTTCCGTAATATCGACTTTAACAGTGAGGCCAACCTCGGCAAAACCAGGGACCGCAATCGTCGACTCAAAACTCTACTGGAAGATTTTCACAAACCACAACTCAACATGAAGCCCAGCGCCGTTTCCGAGGATGTGATCGGTAATACCTACATTTACTTGATTGAGCGCTTCGCCTCCGACTCCGGAAAGAAGGCCGGAGAGTTCTTTACTCCGCTGAAGGTGACCGAACTGGTGGCCAGGCTGGCAGGGCCCAAACCGGGCGATCGCATCTGTGACCCGGCATGTGGATCAGGTGGGCTTTTAATTCAGGCCGGTAAACATGTAGGCGACCGAAATTTTGCCCTCTTTGGGCAGGAATCCAACGGAAGCACATGGGCGCTCTGCCGGATGAATATGTTCCTGCACAGCTTTGACAGCGCCCGGGTGGAATGGTGCGACACCCTGAACAGTCCGCTGCTGGTTGAAAACGATCGACTGATGAAATTCAATTGTGTGGTGGCCAATCCGCCTTTTTCACTGGACAAATGGGGTGCCGAAAATGCCGAGAGTGATCAGTACAATCGCTTCTGGCGCGGGGTGCCGCCCAAGAGCAAAGGCGACTGGGCCTTTATCAGCCACATGGTGGAAACCGCCCTTGAAAAGCAAGGCCGCGTTGCCGTGGTGGTGCCCCATGGCGTCTTGTTCCGGGGCGCAGCCGAAGGCCGTATCCGCCAGAAAATGATAGAGGAAAATCTGCTGGATGCCGTGATCGGCCTGCCTGGCAACCTGTTCCCGACCACCAACATTCCGGTAGCGATTCTTGTCTTTGACCGTTCCCGTGAAAAAGGCGGAGTCCGTGAAGAATGTAAAAACGTCTTCTTTGTCGACGCCAGCCGCGAGTTCGTGTCGGGTAAGAATCAGAATACCCTCTCGGAAGATCATCTATATAGAATTATGGAGACTTACACCGCCCGGGCGGAAGAAGAGAAGTACGCCCATGTGGCTGAGTTCGCCGAGATCAAGGAAAACGACTTCAACCTCAATATCCCCCGCTATGTGGACACCTTTGAAGAGGAAGAGGAGATCGACATTGATGCGGTACAGGTGGAGATTGATGCTCTTGAAAAAGAGCTGGCAGAGGTGCGGGTGAAGATGGCTGAGAAGCTCAAGGCGATTCAGCGGTGACAGCAAAGAAACCTCTGCCTCTGGGATGGGTTGAAACTAAGTTCGGCAAAATTGCTAAGTTCAAAAATGGTGCAAATTTCAGCGCATCTGACAGAGGTGTTGAACTTAAAATGCTAGGAGTTGGAGACTTTCAAGATAAAGTTAGCCTGAAAGATACTATTGACTTGAAAAGTGTCCATTTAAACTCTCAGCCTTCTAAAGATAATTTTTTAGAGGCTGAGGATCTGGTATTTGTTCGTTCTAATGGAAGTAAGGAATTAGTTGGACGGTGTTTACATATCGAGTGCATTCCAAAACTACTAATATACAGCGGTTTTTGTATTCGAGCTCGCATTCATTCAGTTCTTACAACTTCTCGATATGTTAGCTTATTGATGCAGAAAGGTATATTAAAAAGGCAGTTGGTAAAGGATGGTCGTGGTACAAATATCTCGAACCTCAATCAAGGAATTTTAGATAAGCTAACACTTGTTATCCCCCCACTTCCCGAACAAAAAGCCATTGCCGATCTGTTGTCCTCTTGGGATGAGGCCATCGAGAAAACTGAACGACTGATTCAGGCGAAGGAAGCCAACTTAAAGGGCCAGATTCAAAAACTGATTAGCCAGAGGTGCGATTCTTGGTCCCATGTAAAACCGAAGAAAATGTTCGACACGATAACTGAAAAGAACTTTCCCGAAGAAGAGCTTCTGTCAGTTACTCAAGACCGTGGAGTTATTCCTCGCAGCATGCTGGAAGGTCGCGTCATGTCACCAGACGGGACAACTGCAAGTTACAAGCTCATCAAGCAAGGTGACTTTGCGATAAGTCTTCGTTCTTTCCAAGGAGGCATTGAGTACTCAAATTACCAAGGGATTATCAGCCTAGCATATACGGTGTTGAGGCCAAAGATGGAATTGAATAGCGACTTCTATCGGCTGTTTTTCAAGTCCTATATTTTCATTGAGAAGTACTTAAACCTCGCTGTCATCGGGATCCGGGACGGGAAGCAGATAAGCATACCAGACTTCCTAAGCATCAAGATTCCAGTTCCTCCCCTCGAAGAACAGAAAGAAATTGCTGAAACGCTGTCCATTTGCCAATACGAAATCGATCTGCTGAAACAGCTCGCAGATAAATACAAAACCCAGAAGCGCGGCCTGATGCAGAAGATGCTTACCGGCGAATGGAGGGTAAAACCGGAAATTGTCAAAACCTTTGAGGAGTAAAATCAATGAGGAAATCCAATATACAGGAAGATTCGTTTCATGTGTCAGAAAATATTCGCGAGGAGACTCTAGAATTTGAACACCCTCTTTATTATGTAAAAGAAAAGACTCCTATTGGTACGTTGTCTCAGTTGGCTTTAGAGACAGGAAATTGGAAGTTTTCAGCAACGCATGAGGATGATGATCTACACATTCTAACTCATGAATCCGGCCTGTCATTTCTTGCGGAACTTAAAGAGGGAAAAGGAAAGAATAAGGGAACATATACTATTCAAGGATGCGTGAAACATACTGCCAGTCATGGTCTATCCTTCTTTGCCGGAGTCAATATTCAGGGAGTTGGTGACGAAGGCTGGAAATTAAGACCAGCTCAACTTGGAGCAACCTATGCTTTGCTCGCACATTGGTCTTTATCTAATGAAGTAGCCACCGTAGTCCTTCCGACCGGAACCGGAAAAACAGAAACGATGCTGGTTGCAACGCTTGCGGATAATGCAAATAGAACCTTGGTTATTATTCCGACACGAGATCTCAAAGATCAAATTGCCGAAAAATTTATGACCTGGGGCATTCTCAGAAAACTGGGAGTGATACCGAAGGATGCTCTAAACCCCAAAGTGCTGGTTCTGGACAAAACCTTACCAGATACCGCATCTATCGAGACCCTAAAAACAGCAGATGTGGTCGTATCAACTCCAGCATTATTTGCTCGCGCTCATGAAGACATAAAAGCAAAACTTCCGGATATTTTTTCACACGTATATTTTGATGAAGCACACCATGTCGTTGCCAAGGAATGGGATTCTATCAAAGGGCTTTTCAGCGGTTCAAAAATTGTCCAATTCACAGCAACGCCCTACCGCAATGACAGAATCCCTATTGAAGGAAAAGTCGTCTACAATTACCCTCTATCTCAAGCAATTGAGGATGATTGTTTTTCCAAGATTTCCCTGCTGACAGTCGACGAGCTTCATCCGAAAAAGAAAGATCGGGCAATTGCTGACGTGGCAATGCAACGCCTCCGAGAAGACAGGGCTAACGGATTTACGCGGCACCGGATAATGGTACGTGTAGAATCCCGACCTAAAGCAGAAACATTATTTGAGAAGTATAAAGAATGGTTTCCTGATGAAACAATCGTCCTTATTCATTCTCAGACCAAAAATAAAAAACAGCTCATCCAGCGAATTAGAAATGACGAGTTCACCATCGTTGTCTGTGTAGAGATGCTTAAGGAAGGATTTGATTACCCAAACTTTAAAATCGCTGCAGTTCACGGAATTCACAAGTCGCTTTCAGTACTACTACAGTTTATCGGACGCTTTACTCGCACCCAGCAAGGCTTGGGCGATGCCTCATTTGTTGTAAACTATGCTGAGGAGAAAATGTCTGTGGAGCTGGAAAACCTTCTACAAGAAGGCTCTGGATGGGAAGAGGTTATCAAAGAAATCGCAGATGCAAAGAAGGCCGAAGCAGAGTCTCTTCTGTCATTTTTGCAAGGATGTAAACCGTATGCAGGGTTTGATTCGCCTGACATCACATTGAACCCTAAGCTCGTTTATCCAGCTCTCAGTTGCATTTGTTACAGATGCGCTAAAGTCGACTGGCGAGGATTCCAAGATGCATTCGATCTTAAAAAATATGCACTATCTCAGCCCTACATTAATACAGAGGAAAATGTTTTCTATTTCACTTCACAGAAACGGGAGAAAGTAAAATGGGCTCGGGCAAATGAGATGCGGAATCAGACTTGGGATTTGGTGGTGATGCATCATGATGCCGACAGTAATATTTTGTATATAGGATTTTCTGAAAAGCGTTTGGATGTAGAAGCATTAGTAGAGGCGGTCACCGGAACCGAACCCTCCCCCATTAAAGGTGACAGGGTATTTAGGTCTTTTGACTCTATTAAGCGACTGTGCATTGTTCACGCAGGGATATTTAAGCCAGCAAATCATCTCCACAGATATTCAAGATTGAGCGGAGCTGATGTCACCACAGAACTAACAAAGTGGAAAACCGGGGGACGGTGCGACAAGTCGGACTTTGTTGGAGTTGGTTTTCGAAATGGATTTCCCGTTAGCATTGGAGCCTCGGTAAAAGGTAAAATATGGAGTCCTGCCAGAGCTGGAGATTTAAAAGAATGGAAAGCATGGTGCTTAGAAATTGGCGCAATGGTTACCGATGAAAATATCGATTCCAATCTCCTCCTAGAAGATTCGGCTAAAAAAACAAATTTAGAAGAATCCTACCCAGATGGAATTACCGTACTGGCAGCAGACTGGGCGGATAGTCTTTACGACAGAATACATAAAATAACTTTAGAGCTTCCGCTAGAAAAAACATTCTTACTTGCAGAAGCATCGCTCAATCACACAGAAATTCAGGATAAGAGTGCGAACTTTGAGTTAAAGCTCATTGATGAGTCATTCTCCTTTTCGGTTGTTCTTGGAGGAGAAAAGGGATTTAGCATTGAGGGACTCGATGATGTCAATGTCAGCGTCGAGGGGCTTAAATCTACGGCAATACCATTAAAACAATTTTTTCAGGAAAATCCCCCAACGATGTTCTTGCTAAACGGATGCACCATCTCTGGATGCGTACATACAGATTATGGTGATTGCGATGTCCAAGACATTCCATCAGATCGTATCAAAGCGCTTAGTTGGGATGGAGTAGACTATACCGTTGAGTCATATTACAAAAGCAGCAATCCTCGTGATGGTTCTATCCAGGAATATATGATGACGCGTTTAGTGAATTCCGGTGCAAAGATAGTCTTCAATGATGATAACTCAGGAGAATCAGCCGACATCGTTGCCATTTTCATGGATGACGATGAAATCCGGTTTGAATTGGTCCACTGCAAATATTCCAAGGCTGAATCGGGTGCTAGGCTGTCCGATTTATACGAAGTCTGCGGGCAAGCAATTGTTTCCCTTCGATACAAATGGAAGCCAGAGGAATTCATTCGGCATCTGGAAAGAAGAGATGGAACCGGAGTACTCAAAGAGAAGAGATTTTACCACGGAAACCTTGATACATTAAAACAAGTAAGTAAGGCCCTGAAATATAGTAATGTCAGCTTCGAGTTTGCCATTGCCCAGCCTGGGGTATCGGTCGCAGCACTGAATGCGGACATGAAAAGGCTATTGGGATCTGTTTATTCAACTGTAATTGAGATGACCGAAACAAAATTAAAATGTTACTTCAGCGAATAGAGGTTTATATGAATAATTCGAAAGCATCTTTCTCAAATCCCGGCCAATTCATTTCCGTGCCCTTCCGAGGTTCAAATATTCGTGTCCATTCGTGGTTCCAACCCTTTTCGCGTATTTCGCGGTTAGAAAGGAGTTCTGTCCATGACCACTGAATCCCAAAACATCGAATGGAAGCAATCCTGGCACGACGACTACCTGAAATGGATTTGCGGTTTTGCCAATGCGCAAGGCGGGGAAAGAATGATGAGGTATGAGTTATGAATGATGAATTGAAAAACAACTTAACTAATCAATCTTCCGACGACCTGTTGCGGGATCTCAAATCTTTGATCGACCAAGGTCAAAGGCAGGCTGTTGCGGCTGTAAACAGTGCGCTGACAGTTACCTATTGGCAGGTTGGTAAGCGGATTAATGAAGAGGTGCTTCATGGTGATCGTGCAGAATACGGTAAAGAGATTATCGGTACAGTAGCACGACAATTAGTGGAGGTGTATGGCAGAAGCTTTGAAACACGAAATTTGCGCAGAATGATGCAGTTTGCAGATCTGTTCCCCGATTTTAGGATTGTGTCGCCACTGGCGACACAATTGAGCTGGTCGCACTTTATTGAAGTTCTGAAGCTCAAAAATGAAGCGGCTCGTTTATTCTATTTGCAGCAAGCCATTGAATCAACATGGAGTAAACGGGAGTTGAGGCATCAGATCGAACGTAAAGCGTTTGAGCGATCAGAGATTGCCGACGCCAAATTGCAATTAGTAAAAGCTGACCACCTTAGCGGCCACTTCAAAGATCCCTACTTTCTAGATTTTCTAGGGTTGAAAGACGGGTATCTGGAAAACGAGTTGGAATGTGCGTTGCTGAAAGAGCTGGAGCTCTTCATTCTGGAACTGGGCAAAGGTTTTGCTTTTGTCGAACGGCAAAAACGCATGATCATTGATGGCGATGACTTTTACCTCGATCTTCTTTTTTATCATCGAAAGCTCAAGCGTTTGGTGGCGGTTGATCTTAAGATCGACCGCTTTAAAGCTGGGTTTAAAGGGCAAATGGAACTTTACCTGAACTGGCTGAATAAATATGAACGACAGGATGGTGAAGAAGCTCCTATTGGTCTGATCCTCTGCGCTGAAGCGGGCACCGAACAGGTGGAACTGCTAAATATGCAGAAGGACAACATCATGGTCGCGGAATATTGGACCGAACTACCTCCAAAGGAATTACTTGAAGAAAAACTGCATAACGCCTTGATAGAAGTTCGTGAGCGGCTCAATGAAAGAAAGTTATTAAATAGTGGTGAGCGTGATGATTTATAGGTCAGGCAACTCAGCACTCAGCATTCAGCACTCCTCTATTCATGGGGTCGAGGTATCGAAAAGATCATCGATGCCTGCAAAGCGGCGGGACTTTTGGAACCTGTCATTGAAGAAAACTCGGGTGGTGTTGTGGTTGAACTTCTAAAAGTATCAGCTTCCGAAATGCCTGTTTCGGAAAGCAGCGGGAATGATTTCGGGACGATTTCGGAAAGAATTCGGAAAGAACTCGGAAGCGAACCTGCCAAAGCCTTTGATATTATCCGTCAGCACCCGGAGATCACAGCCGAGCAGATTGCTGAGAAATTAGGAAAAACACCAAGAACAGTTGAAAACTATATATCTAAATTGAAGAAAGCTGGCTTCATCATACGAAGAGGACCAAAGCTGGGCGGCTATTGGGAGGTGAAAGAATAGTATGCGTGATTTTGTAATCAACGAAAAACTGACAAGCCAGATACCAGCCCTGCAATTATTGATTTCGATGGGTTATGAATACATTTCGCCTGAAAAAGCGCTGGCAGAACGTCAAGGGCGTTACTCCAACGTCCTCTTGGAAAGTATCCTGCGCAACCAGCTCAAAGAGATAAACCGCATTCGATACAAAGGCAGTGAGTATCTCTTTAGTGAAGAGAATGTACAGTCGGCTATACAGAAGCTGAAAAATATAAAATACGACGGACTGCTAAAGACCAATGAGGCTATTTACGATCTGATTACCCTTGGGACGGCCATGGAGCAGACCATTGAGGGCGACTCAAAAAGCTTCAACCTAAACTATATCGACTGGCCCAGAGCCGGAGAAGGACCCGGTCGCAACAAGTTTCATGTGACGGTCGAATACAGTGTTGAGCGTTCCAGAAGTACGGAAACCGCCCGTCCGGATATCGTTCTCTTTGTCAATGGTATCCCGTTCTGCGTGATTGAGTGTAAAACGCCGCATATTGAAGTGGAACAGGCTGTATCGCAGTCAATTAGAAATCAGAATGATGACTATATCCCGAAACTCTTCATTTACAGTCAAATGGTGCTGGCACTGAATAAAAACAGTGCCATGTACGCAACAACGGGAACCGCTGCAAAATTCTGGTGTGTATGGAAAGAGCCTCAGATGGATAACGGTGAACGCGAGTTTGAAAAACTAACAGCAGTCGTCAACCAGCCACTTGCCGAGGATGTTGTCACCAGAATTTCAACTACCTTTGATGTTAAGCCGGAAGCGTTTACCGGCAGCAGGCTGGTGACCGAACAGGATAAATCTCTTTTCTCCCTTTGCCGTCCGGAAAGGCTCCTGGAATTGGCGTGGAAGTTTACGGTGTTTGACGGGGGAATCAAAAAGATCGCCCGCTATCAGCAATATTTCGTCATCAAGTCTACCCTGAACCGGGTTAAGCACTTTGATAGTACCAATTCGCGTAAAGGCGGTGTGATCTGGCACACTCAGGGATCAGGGAAGTCTTTGACCATGGTGATGCTGGCCCGTAACCTGGCCTTAGGTCCTGGAATCTTGAATCCACGAATTGTTCTTGTGACAGACCGTGACGACCTCGACAAGCAGCTTGGGAATACCTTTGCCGCCTGTGGCCTTGAAGCAAACCGGGCAACATCAGGCAGAAATCTGCTGGAATTGGTCGCTGAAAAGAAGTCAGGCATTATCACAACCCTTATTCATAAATTCGACAAGGCGTATGCGGTAAAGAAATATCAGGATGAATCGCCCGATATTTTCATTCTGGTGGATGAGAGCCACCGTACCCAGTTCGGTTCCTTTTCCGCTCGGATGAGACAGATGTTTCCCCATGCCTGTTATTTGGGATTTACCGGGACTCCGCTTTTAAAGAAAGAAAAGAACAACTTCACCAAATTCGGTGAATTGGTTGAGCCCCATTATTCCATCACACAGGCCGTTGAGGATGGTGCGGTGGTTCCGCTTCTGTATGAGGGGCGGCATGTGGAGATGACACAAAACAGAGAAGCTGTTGATCTGTGGTTTGAGCGACACACACAGGGCTTGACCAAGGAGCAGAAGGCGGACCTGAAACGGAAATATGCACGAGCGGAAATGCTGAACAAGGCCGATCAGGTCATCTACATGAGGGCTTTTGACATCAGCGAACACTTCCGATCCAACTGGCAGGGAACAGGATTCAAGGCCCAGCTGGTGGCTCCAAACAAGCCTTCTGCACTAAAATATTACAATTTCTTAAATGAAATTGGCTTTGTGCATTCTGAAGTCGTTATTTCCCCACCAGACATGAGAGAAAGCTTTGAAGAAACTGATGATGAGGCGACCGATGAAGTCGTCAGGTTCTGGCAGAAAATGATGAAACGTTATGGAAGTGAAGAGGAGTATACCAAGCAGCTTATCAATCAGTTTAAACACGGTAGTGATCCTGAAATTCTTATTGTCGTTAGCAAATTACTGACTGGATTTGATGCTCCTCGAAATGTAGCTTTATACTTATGTAAAAACTTAAAGGAGCATACGCTTCTTCAGGCAATTGCCCGGGTCAACCGTCTCCATGAGAATAAAGAATTTGGCTTTATCGTCGACTATGCAAGCGTCCTGGGTGAATTGGACAAAGCGCTTACCATGTATAGTGCTTTTGAAGGCTTCGATGAATCGGATCTGGTAGGTACGCTTACATCAATAAATAGTGAAATTGAAAAGTTACCGGGGAGGTATTCCGATCTTTGGGATATCTTCAAAACAGTTAAGCACTCATACGATGAAGAAGCCTATGAAGTGTTGCTTGCCGATGATGAGCTGAGAGAAGAGTTTTACGCTCGTCTTTCGGAGTTCGGGAAAACCCTTGGTGTCGCACTCTCCTCCGAGAAGTTCCTGAACGAAACCGATGAGAATACTTTGTCCAGATACAAAGCTGGTCTTCGGAAATTCCAGTCACTCAAGGCGTCTGTCAAACTCCGATATGCTGAGGCTATTGACTACCGGGATTATGAGCCCAAAATTAAAAAACTGTTGGACACACATATCCAGGCTAATGAAGTGATACAGCTTAACAAGCCAGTCAATATATTTGATGATGATTCCTTTATACAAGTAAAAGAAGATCAGGGCGTCTATGGTTCCAAAAAAACCACAGGGTCAAAAGCTGATACAATTGCTCATGCCACAAAGAAAGTCATCACTGAAAAGATGGATGAAGACCCTGCGTTTTACGAGAAGTTTTCAAAACTGATCCAGCATGCGATTGAAGATTTCCGAGCCAAGAGAATATCTGATCTGAATTATCTGAATATGGTAGTAGATATCTGCGACAAGGTTGTCGGCAAGGTGCATGATGAAATACCGGATAAACTTTCAGGGAATGAAGATGCCATGGCCTATTTCGGAGTGCTTATGCCTTTCCTTGAAAAACACGATTTAGGTGAAGAAGACCTTGAATCGGCTGCGGCTGATACAGCAATTGCTATTCATGGCATATTGGAAAAACACAAGAAGGTTCACTTCTGGGATGATGAAGACGCTCAGAAACAAGCGGTTAATGAAATTGACGACTATCTCTATGATGAGCTTAAGACAGAGAGAGGGATCGAACTATCCCTTGATCAGATGGATGATATAATTGAGAAGGTTCTGCAGGTAGCAAAGCACAGGAGTTATAACTGATGGAGGCTATGGGGAATAGCATTCAACACTCTGTTATCTACGGCCAGAAAACCATTGACTATAGAATTTTGTATTCTGATCGGAAGACTATGGAAATTGCTGTGCATCCAGACAGCACGGTTATGGTCAAAGCGCCCGTACAGTCCGATATTGCATTGATCGAAAAGAAAATAATGAAACGGGCTCGATGGATTCTCAGGCAGCTGAATTATTTCAAGCAGTTTAATCCAAAGACTCCTGACCGCTGTTTTGTGAATGGTGAGACCCACTTGTACCTTGGCAAACAATACCGCTTAAAGTTAGCCGAAGGAACGGAAAACTCAGTGAAACTGTCTCGTGGCTTTTTTCATATCACGTGCCGGAACGAACCGACTCCAAATGCTGCCAGGAAGCTATTGAACCAATGGTATTTGGAAAAGGCACAACTTCAATTTGCAGAAAGCATGGATCGCTGCCGGCAGAAATTTAATGGTCTCGGCATTGATCAGCCAAAACTATCCATTAAGCGAATGCAAAAAAGATGGGGCAGCCTTACAGGCAAGGGCACAGTAACCCTTAATACAGACCTGATAAGAGCGCCTAAAGAATGCATCGACTATGTTGTTACGCATGAGCTGTGTCACCTGAAATACCATGATCATAGTCCGGAATTTTATCAGCTTCTTGAGTTTGTAATCCCGGGTTGGGAGAAGATTAAGCATAAGCTTGAGATTACTTTATCGTAAAAAAGGAAGGGCGCAATCCCTTGTCCGGCAGTCATATTTCAGATTCACTTGCGTATGTTTTTGACATCCCCAATCTGTTCCCTATACTCATTTAGTGGAGGCTTTTTATGGCAGAAATATCAGAAAAGAAGATCTTGCCCGCATTCCTGTTATGTTTTCTTCTTGGTGTTTTAGGTGTTCATCGTTTTTATGTCGGTAAAATCGGCACCGGTTATCTGGCTGCTCACCGGAGGTCTGTTCGGTATAGGCGCCCTGGTGGACTTTATCATGATCATCATCGGCTCATTTACCGACAAACAGGGTGCGAAGCTTACGGAGTGGACCTGAGGTTGTCTTAAGGGGGGGAGTCGCCCCCTTCTCTGTTATTTCAGCAGATATTCCCTGAAATTTACTACTTTTATATCCCGGGTATAATCAATGGTTTCTCCCTGATAAATCAAAAATGATTCTGTACCGGAGTCCATATATTTTTCCAGATGTTTAACCATCCTTGGCCGGAAGGTCATGGAGTTCTTTATTTCAAGAAACATCTTTTTCTGCGAATCCTCAATTATCAGATCAATCTCATCCCCATTATGTTCTCGAAAATAGTAGAGCTCATTTCTGAGCCCCCTGTGGGCAATTTTCTTTATGCATTCCGATACAATATAGTTTTCGAATACCGGTCCAGCTAAAGGTCCATCTTCCCATTTTGTCCCCATTGCTCCGTTCAGATAGGCGGCTACTCCGGTATCATAGAAGTAAATTTTGGGAGACTTGAAGATCCGTTTGTTCATATTTTTATAATATGGTTTCAGTAAATAGATGATATACGATATCTCAAGCACTGAAAGCCAGCGTTTTATTGTGGGAATGCTTACTCCCAGGTGTTTTGCATAATAGGACAGGTTTAGCTGCTGTGAAACATTGGCTGCAAGGAGCTTTATAAAACGGGTAAAATCATGTATATCACCAATATTGGCTACAGACCTGACATCACGTTGAATGTACGTATCTATATATGAACCATACCATGCTTCGTTGCCGTGAAAGTTGCGCACTACCTGCTCCGGATAGCTGCCGTTTTCAATATGGGTACCAGATACTGGAACTTCGAGTATATCAAAGGGCAGAAGCTGCAGAAGCCCTATTCTGCCTGCCAGAGTCTCTGAAACATTCTGTTGCAGGGTAAACTGGCTTGAACCTGTAAGAACATATCTGCCATATCTATCTCTGCCTTCATCAACCTTTCTTTTTATCAGGTTGAAAAGTTTCGGATATTTCTGAACCTCATCAAAAATTACCTTGTCAGAATAGGTTTTGATGAATCTCTCCGGATCATCATCCAGGAGCTCTATGATTCTATAATCATCCAGACTTATATACGTGTATTCATCACCTAACAATTCCCGGATAAGAGTAGATTTTCCCGATTGTCGAGGACCTGTGACAGCCACTATAGGAAATATCGATAAATATTCTCTTAGAAGCGGTTCAATCGTCCTGTTTATGTATTTCATTCTAGACAAATATAACATGGTATATTATATTTGTCTAAAAAATTAAATCTGTGTACTTTATATTTCTCCCGCCAATGGTCTATTTAATGTTATAATTCTCAAAAATAAATGACTTATGTCAGGAGATAGTATGGACTATAAAGGTTTCGACAACTCCTTCGGCCTTGATGGAAAAGTAGCCATGGTTACCGGTGCCGCCCAGGGAATCGGTAAGGCCATTGCAGAGCTCTACGCCGCCAAAGGAGCGGATCTTGTACTGGTAGATCTCAAGCCCGATGTAAAGATTACAGAGTCGGCGATACAGAAGCTTGGAAGGAAGGCTGTTTCTGTAATAGCAGATCTTACAAAAAGCGCAGATATACAGAATGCCGTTAATACAGCCATTAGCGAGTTCGGCCGTATCGATATCCTTGCCAATGTCGCCGGAGTGGTGTTTCTGGACGACGCCGAAAATATCAGCGAAGAGTACTGGGATACAACCATGGCTGTTAATCTCAAGGCAGTTTTCATGCTTGCCCAGGCAGTAGGCAGGAAGATGATCGAGGCCGGAGGCGGAAACATCATAAACATGGCATCCCAGGCAGGACTGGTGGCCCTGGATAATCATGTGGCCTACTGCGCCAGCAAGGCCGGGGTTATTTCGGTAACCAAAACCCTTGCCTATGAGTGGGGTCAGTACAATATCAATGTTAACAGTATATCTCCAACAGTAATTCTTACGGAGTTAGGCAAAAAGGCCTGGGCCGGAGAAGTGGGGGAGGCTATGAAAAAGCTGATCCCCGCAGGCCGCTTCGGCTATCCCGAAGAGGTGGCTGCAGTTGCCCTCTTTCTGGCAAGTGATGCTGCAGGGCTTATCACCGGCGAAAACATCGTCATCGACGGTGGATATACAATAAAATAGAAGAACTGGATTGGTAAAAAAGCAGAAGAACCAGATGGGGATAAGAAAAGTACATAACAAAAATGTCGCACCGGTGTGACAAAACATGTAGTAAGGCAACGATGGATGATTATTAAGGCTTGCAGGAAAACACAAAATTGCCTGCGGGAGACTTTGCATAGGTGCTGATCTATGTCAGCAAAGGAGAAAACAGTGCAGCGGATTATCAATAACCCCGACATGGTGGTGGAAGATTACCTTAAAGGATTTGTAAAGGCCCACAGCGATTTTATCGCACCCACCTCCCACCCAAGGGTACTGAAATATGCCGAAGCCCCCATAAAGGGCAAGGTGGGGATCGTTACCGGCGGAGGCTCGGGACATAAACCGGCATTTACCGGCTATATCGGCAAAAATCTGGTAGATGCAGTAGCCATCGGAGAGATCTTCAGCTCCCCCACGGCAAAGTCTTTTTATGAGGCTATAAAGGCTGCCGACGGCGGCGAAGGGGTGGCGGTACTCTACGGTAACTACGCAGGGGACAACATGAATGTCAAAATGGCCATGGAAGATGCCGAAGACGATGATATTCCGGTAAAAACCGTGGTGGCCAACGACGATGTTCCCAGTGCGCCGTCAGATGAGCGGCAAAAACGGCGGGGAGTTGCCGGTGAAATCCTTATGTGGAAAGCCGGTGGAGCCAAAGCTGCCCTTGGAGGGAACCTCGATGAGGTTATCGCCGCCGCACAGAAGGCAATCGACAATACCCGTAGCATCGGCATAGGCCTCACTCCCTGTACCATCCCCGCGGTGGGAAAGCCCAACTTCAGCATCGAGGCCGGCAAAATGGAGGTGGGAATCGGCCATCACGGAGAGCCCGGCATCAATGTGCAGGATCTTAAAACTGCCAAAGAGATGGCGGCCCTCTCCCTTGAGCAGATTCTGCCGGATCTTCCCTTTGCCGGAGGCGATGAGGTGGTAGTCCTGGTCAGCGGTCTTGGCGCCACCCCGGTTATGGAACTTTACATCTACTACGATGAAGTCGCCCGGATTCTGGAAGAGAAGGGGATAAAGATTTACCGCCCCTATGTGGGGAACTTTTTTACCAGCCTGGAGATGATGGGAGTAACCCTTACGTTGATGAAGCTTGACGACGAGCTGAAAGAGCTGATGGATCTTGACTGCTACTCCATGGGCCTCAAACAGGGGAGCATCTGATGGCTGATTCATTTGCAGAATCCCGGGGAAAGGTTATTGTAGAGGCACTGATAAAAACCATCCACGAAAACCGGGTCTACTTAAGCGAAATAGACGGTGCCATCGGCGACGGCGATCACGGCATTAATATGGACAAGGGCTTTACCCTGGCGGAGAAGGAGCTTGGCGGCCTGGACTGCGGCATGAGTGAGGCTTTCAAGCTTCTGGGAAGAATCCTGGTAGATGAGATCGGCGGCTCCATGGGGCCTTTATACGGCACCTTCTTCAAGCGCATGGCCCGGGTCTCAAAGTCTGCAGATACGGTGGATGCTTCTCTGGTGGCAGCGATGCTGGAGTCTGCCTACGAAGGCATACAGAGTCTCGGTAACGCGAAAGTGGGTGACAAAACTCTGGTGGATACCCTGGATCCTGCTCTGACAGGTCTGAAAGAGGCTGTTTCATCCGGGGCGGAATTTGCCGCTGCCATGGATGCTATGACGGCCGCCGCTGAAAAGGGCTGGAAGTCAACGGAAGATATGGTTGCAAAAATAGGCCGGGCAAGCCGGCTGGGAGAACGTTCCAGGGGTACAGTGGATGCCGGTGCCACCAGCTGTTACCTGATGCTTAAAACCATGGGGGAAACCATGAAGAAACTTGCTTCGGATTCTTCCGTAGACACTTGAGTATCCGCCGCTTCTCTTGTAGTGTTAATGAAAATCACAATCATTAAAGAGGTCCTTCTGAGAGCCCTTGCAAAAAGGAAACTGCAGCATGGTTTTCAGAGGCGGCCTGAAAGAGGATCGCCATGAGTGTTCTTGCCCCAGAAGTTCTTACCGCCCTTGAAAAAACCATGCCCATCTGTATTGCAACCGCCGACGGAAGTGGAAACCCGAATCTTATCTATGTTACCTACCTTAAGGCTGTGGATGATAAAACTCTGGTGGTGGCGGATAATAAGTTTGATAAAACCAGGAAGAACCTGGACCGGAATCCCCGTATGTCCGTTGTCGTACTCGATCCGGATACCCGTAAAGCCTATCAGATCAAGTGCCGGGCAGAATGCGTGGAAGAGGGAAGCCGTTTTTCCGACGTGGTGGACTGGGTGCATGTAAAGCATCCCCAGCTTGAACCCCGGGCAGCTTTTTACCTTCATGCGGAAGAAGTCTACTGCGGTGCTGAGCGTTTGGCCTGACCACTTGCAATTCTGCTATAGCAAAGTGTAAGCTGTTTCCATGAAAAAGAATGGAACCCTTGAAGGTGTAATTAAAGATGGTCTTGCTGCGCGGATGAATCTCAACTGTGCGGAAACAATGCTGTATGCGGCAAACGAGGTCTACGGCTTTAAACTTCCCCCGGAAGCTCTGAAGCTTGCAGCAGGCTTCGGCGGCGGAATGGGCGTGGAGAAAAGCTGCGGTGCCGTCACCGGTGCGGTTATGGCCATCAGCACGCTCTTTGTAAAAGGCCGGGCCAAGGTAGATGAGCATTTTAAAGAGATAAACAAAGAACTCTTCCGCCGGGTGGAAGAAGAGATGAAATCCACCGACTGTGCCCGTCTCAAAGAGCTCTACAGGGATGAAGAAACCGGCTGTTATGAGCTTATCTATAAAATAGGTGCCATAGTCGAGGATGTAATCGATAAGGAGCTGGCTCTCTTAAAGTGATTCTGTATTCAGGGTCAGTTTGAAGCCTGCAATAACAGCACTTTCAATGATATTACCTGCCAGAACTTCCATGGCGGGGATATACTTTCCCTTATCAAGCAGATAAATAAAAACCGATCCGGTCCCGGGATTTACTATCCAGTATTCCTTAACGCCGGAACGTTCATAGGCGGATTTCTTCGCATTCAGGTCTTTGTAGGCAGTGGAATCCGAGAGTACCTCAATTATCAGATCGGGCCCGCCGTGAACGCCGTTTTCCTCTATTATGGATGGATTACAGACAACCATTACATCGGGCTGTACTACTGTGTGTGTTGAACCCTCGACGGCTTCGGGAAGAAAAAGGTCAACCGGGGCTATAAGAGGTGTACAGTCATTATCTTCTAAATAGTTTGATAGTTCACAATATAAACTGCCCGCTATTTTCTGATGGCTTACACCGGGTGAAGGTCTCATGTCATAGGTAACTCCGCCTATTAGTTCCCAACGTTCACCTTCCGGCCAGGTACGCCACTGTTCAATAGAGTAGTTCTGTCCTGCCTTTATAGCACTTGTTTCATTAGATTGAGCCATTCCCGCCTCCCGATACAGGATTGCACCATGTAATGCTATCCTGTTTTGCCCTATCCTGCAATTCCGCTTCCGTCCCGCAAATCACATACATTCAAATTTAGACTTTTTTGCTGCAGACAGGTTTCCTGTAAAGATCTATTTCATCCTGGGACTTTCCTCATAATCAGCATTTAGCCCCGGCATGCTTGTCATTCAGGGGGGCTTTCCGAGATGGCGTAACTCTGGAGAATAGTATAATCATTGCCTTTTAAATTTTGTTGGATAAAAAATAGCAGAAGCTATATTGTGTAGGTCTATACTGAAAAATGTATAAAGGGGTTTGTTCCGTGGATGTGATTTACAACATAAAACAGAGTGTACAGAAGAATAACAGCCGCTCTCCCTCGGCGGGCAAGCCGGCACTTCTTATGGAAAAGATCGAACACGATAACCGATTCACTATCATCTCCGATTTTCCTCCTTTTACCGGCAGCGACATTAGAGCCGCCCATGATGGAAAGTATGTGGAAGATATTCTGAGTTTGAGAAAGATGAACGGATTCAGCAATCACAGCAGAGAGATTGCTGATTCCCTGTTGTGGACTAATTCATGTTTCTATCATGCGGCTCTTAATTCACTGAATAAGAATTGTACCACTCTTGCGCCGGTCTCCGGTTTTCATCATGCGGGACTGAGCCGTGCCGGCGGATTCTGTACATTTAACGGCCTTATGATTACTGCAATAAAACTTAAAGAAGAAGGCCGGGTAAACAAAGTAGGTATCCTTGATCTGGATGTACATTTCGGGGATGGCAGTCACGAGATCATCAAGCATAAAAACCTGACATACATCAGGCATCTTTCTTTTGCGGAAGTAGTCCAGCGGGCCGATAACTGGAAGCGGAATTTACTGGATAAACTCCGCAGCCTGAGGGATTGTGATATTATCCTCTACCAGGCAGGTGCGGATCCTCACATTGATGATCCGATCGGCGGTGTCTTGACCTCGCATGAACTATACTTCAGGGATCTTATGGTTTTCAAGTTTGCAAAATGTTTCGGGAAACCCCTGGTCTGGAACCTGGCCGGCGGATATCAGGAACCGGTGGAAAAGGTTATTCAGATACATCTGAATACCATAAAGGCATGGTTTGATATCTTTCAGAAAAATTGAAGAATCCTCATCTTGTATTAGTTTCAATCTTCCGGTTGATCATCTTCCCAAGTTTAGCTAAATTTACCCTCATACTTGCTTCGGAGGTAGCTTCAGGTTCATGGCTGGTAAAAACGCTGACAGGTTCGGCACCGATGTTGTGGAAAAAAGCGATCAGCAGCTTAAAGAGCCACAGATGTACAAGGTGGTCCTGCATAACGATCATTATACCACCATGGAATTTGTTGTTGAGATTCTCCGTACGGTATTTCATAAGGAGACCCCGGAGGCAACCAGAATAATGCTGGATGTTCACCAGAAGGGGCGTGGCCTTGTGGGAATATATTCCTATGATATTGCAGCAACCCGGGCAGCCCGGGTTCATCAGCTGGCCAGGGATCATGAGTATCCTCTCCGCTGTACCATCGAACCGGCCTGAATTTTTCAGCCGTCATTTATTTGTGAGGTTTTTGCATGAAGGTCAGTGACGACGTTCAGAATATTCTCAATGCGGCCTATCTGGACGCGAAAAACAGGAAGCATGAGTTTCTGCTGCCTGAACATATTCTCTATGCTTCTCTCTTTTTTGAATCAACCCGGGAAATAGTAACCCTCTGCGGTGCCGACCCCGAAGAGCTTAAAGATGATCTTCAGAGCTATTTTGAAGAGCATGTACCTGCCATCGATGACCAGGAGCCGGTTCAGTCCCTGGGGTTTCAGGGAGTCATAGAACGGGCAGTATTTCATACCGAATCATCATCGTCCCAGAGTCTTGAGGTAGGGGATCTGCTTGTTTCCATTCTGGATGAAAAAGACTCATTCGGTGCCTACTACCTCAAGAAGTACGGTATAACCCGGTATGCCCTGCTGAGTATCATCTCCCACTCCATGGATGAACTTCCTGAAGAGGAGGATGACGAGAGTGAGTTCTCCATGGACGGAGAGGGCAGTTTCGGGGAAGATTCTGCAGGTGATCAGGAGGGAGAGCAGGACGAGGCTGGTAAGAAAGGCAAAAAACGCAAAGCCCTTGAATCCTTCACCCGGGAACTGACTGCTGCTGCCAGAGAAGGCAGGCTGGAGCCCCTGATCGGACGGGAAGAGGTGCTGGAACGGACCATACAGGTACTCTGCCGCAGACTCAAGAATAATCCTATCCTCGTGGGAGATCCGGGGGTTGGTAAAACCGCTGTAGCAGAAGGGCTTGCTGCAAGAATAGCTGAGGAAAAGGTACCGGCCCTTCTGAAAGATTACCGGGTATTTTCTCTGGATATGGGCAGTCTTCTGGCAGGAACCCGCTTCCGGGGCGATTTTGAAGAGCGCATGAAGATGATCCTCAAAGAGCTTGAGCAGGAGGAGAAGGTCATTCTCTTTATCGATGAGATTCATACCATAGTCGGGGCAGGAGCAACCTCCGGCGGTTCCATGGATGCCTCAAATCTTCTCAAACCGGCCCTGGTAACCGGAAAAATCCGCTGTATGGGCAGTACCACCTACGATGAGTACAAGAAATTCTTTGAGCGCGACCGTGCCCTTTCGAGGCGGTTCCAGCGCATAGAGATTGCCGAGACAAGTCCGGATGAGACCTATCAGATTCTTTTAGGCTTGAGGGAGCGCTACGAGGCGCATCATAATGTCCGCTATACCGATGAAGCCCTGAGGACTGCGGTGGATCTCTCTGATCAGTATATAAACGACCGGCATCTGCCTGATAAAGCTATCGATGTCATCGACGAAGCCGGCGCCTATACAAGAATCCTTGCTTTCCGTGAGGATGCGGAAAACGATGAGGTCAAGGAGATCGGCGAAGATCTGGTGGAAAAGGTTATCAGCAAGATTGCCAAGATCCCGGAAAAAACCGTTTCTGTTACCGAAAATGACCGGCTTAAGAGTCTTGAGGCAGACCTCAGGGGACGCATCTTCGGCCAGGACAGTGCCGTAGCCGCAGTTGTACAGGCGGTGAAACGGTCCCGGGCGGGTTTCAAAGGTTCGGATAAGCCGGTGGCCTCTTTTCTTTTTGTCGGGCCCACGGGGGTTGGAAAAACCGAACTTGCCCGGCAGCTGGCGGAACTCCTCGGAGTGCATCTCCACCGCTTTGATATGAGTGAGTATCAGGAGAAGCATACTGTTTCCCGCCTGGTTGGATCCCCTCCGGGCTATGTGGGCTATGAAGAAGGAGGGCTGCTTACGGATGCCATCCGCAAAACGCCCCATGCGGTACTGCTTCTGGATGAGATAGAGAAGGCGCATCAGGATATTTTCAATATTCTCCTTCAGGTAATGGATTATGCAACCCTGACGGATAATGCCGGACGTAAAGCGGATTTCCGCAATGTTATTGTAATTATGACATCGAACGCCGGGGCCCGGGAAATAGGCAAGCCCATGATAGGCTTTGGTGATCGCAATGTAACCGAAGAGGCTATCGGAGATGCAGTGGAACGGGCCTTTTCTCCGGAGTTCCGCAACCGGCTGGATAAAATAGTTACCTTCGGCCGCCTTGATACCCGGATGGTTCTCAATATTGTGGATAAAGAGATTGATATTTTCCGCAAACAGTTAGGCGAGAAGGGTGTAGAGCTGGAGCTTACTCAAGCCTGTCGTGAATACCTTGCGGAAGAGGGCTACAGCGCCGAGTACGGAGCCCGCAATGTTGCCCGGCTTATCAGCGACAAGATAAAGCACTACTTTGTTGATGCTGTTCTCTTCGGTGATCTTGCCAAAGGAGGCAAGGCACTTGCGGATGTGGTCGACGGTGAAGTAGTCATAAAGACAAGCTGATCCATGTTTCCCTATCTTGGTCTGCAGGATCATTTTACTTTTCCCGGTCCTGACGAGGTTGATCCTTCAGGTATTGTTGCCGCCGGGGGAAATCTTTCCCCCGGAATGCTTTTGTCCGCCTACCGTCAGGGGATCTTTCCCTGGTTCAATCCCGGTGAAGATATCCTCTGGTGGAATCCCGACCCCCGGTTTGTTCTTTTTCCTGAAGATCTGCATGTCTCAAAAAGCATGGAACGACTGCTGCGCCGGGAAACCTACCGTATACGTTTTGACACCTCTTTTGCCGAAGTTATTTCCGCCTGTGCCGAGCAGTACCGGCCCGACCAGGGCGGTACCTGGATAACCGAAGAGATGCAGAAAGCCTACATAGAGCTCCATAACCTGGGTTTTGCCCACAGCGCGGAAGCCTGGGAAGGGGAGCAACTGGTTGGAGGACTCTACGGTGTCTCTCTTGGCGCTCTTTTCTGTGGAGAATCAATGTTTTTCCGCAGACCCAATGCCAGCAAGGCCGCTTTCATTACCCTGGTTCGCGAACTTGTTTCCCGGGGGGTAGAGTTGATTGACTCCCAATTGTATACCCCTCATCTGGAAAGCCTCGGTGCTGTTGAGATTCCCAGGCAGGAGTATCTCCGGCGCCTTGAAGAGCTGCTGAAAAAGCCGGATCTCCCCTGCAACTGGAGCAGTTGGCTATAAGGACAGCTCTAAAATAGTAAAAAACTGCACTTTTCCTGCTTTCTTCAGTTGTAGATGTATTGTTTTAGTGTTATAGTGTAGTAGTACACTAAAGATGCATTTGTGTGGAGGAGTTGAATGGTTCATATAAGCGATTTATCCTTTTCCTATAAGTCCAGTCCCCTTTTTACCGGTCTCAGGCTGGATCTCAAGCCCGGCATGATTTACGGACTTTTAGGCAAAAACGGTGCAGGCAAAACCAGCCTGCTGAAGATCATTTCCGGCCAGCTGAAGGGCTATGACGGAACGGTCATGGTTCATGGCTTTGACAGTCCCGCACGGTATCCGGAAATGCTTGAGAAAATATTTTTTATCCCCGAAGAGTTTTCCCTGCCTCCCGTTTCGGGAGTTCGCTATGGGGATCTCAATTCTCCATTTTATCCCCGGTTTAACAAGGAAAAATTTGAAACACTGTGCAGAGAGTTCGATGTATCAGTAGATAAGAAACTGAGCGAGCTTTCCATGGGGCAGAGGAAAAAGTTTATCCTCAGTTTTGCCCTTGCAAGCGGTGCGGAGCTGGTTATTCTCGATGAACCTACCAACGGTCTGGACATCCCCTCTAAAAGACAGTTTCGGCGGCTTGTAGCCTCGTCTCTGGCAGAGGATCAGACAATTCTGATTTCCACCCATCAGGTGCGTGATATGGAACATCTCATTGATCCCATCATTATTCTCGATTCAGGGCGTATCCTGTTTAACGGCGATATGGCCCATATGGCTCAGCACTACACCATGTCTCTCGAAAGGGAAGAACCGGAACCTGGGACCTTTCTTTACGGTGAAAAAGTCCCCGGAGGCTACTCCATTGTCCGGGAAAACAGCACCGGTGAAGATTCAGACATCGATATAGAAGTTTTCTTCAACATGATTGTCTCCAGCAGTGAGGCTGCGGAGGGCATACAGGTTCCCGGATCTGGAACAGAAGCCGGCGAAGGCACAGCTGAAGAGCAAGGAGATGGAGAGGAATGAACGTCATGAACACAGTGAACCATAAGAAAAGCTTTGAAAGCTATTTTAAACTGAACCGTTTCGGCCTGCTGATTCGACGGCAGGAGATTATGAACTGGCGCGGCATACTGACCGCCGCCCTGACCATTACAGGGATAACCGTAGTAATTATGCTTCTTTCCATGATCGACAGTAACAGCCGGGGCATTCATGAAGGGCTCTATCCGACAATTCTCTTTATCGGGGGCTTTGCTGTGGCGTCCGGATCATTCAAGGCTATGCACTCCATAAACGGAGTTCATGACTGGCTTATGCTGCCCGCCTCCCAGGAAGAGAAATTTCTCTCCAGGCTTCTCATCAGCTCATTGGGTTACTGGCTGCTCACAACGCTGGTCTATTTTCTGGCATCAGTCGCCGGTGCTATTCTCAGTCAGCTGCTCTTCGGTGACGGACTGGGGAATATCTTTAATCCGTTTTCCAGGTCAGTTATCCGCATGCTGCCCCATTATCTTATTCTTCAGTCACTCTTCTTTGCCGGAGGAGCGGTATACAGAAAGCACCAGCTTTTAAAAACAGTTATGACCATTGCCGCTGGATTTATTCTCTACGGAATTTTAGCTGCGATTATTGTCCGGCTTCTTATCGGCGGGCATGGAAAATTTGTGCACTCCGTCGATTTTTCCAGCAGTTTCTCCGTTCCTCTCTTCAGTTCTACCAGAAGAACCGGGGGACAGTTGATTTCAGTAATCCGTATCTTCTACTACGGCCTGCTGGCTCCGTTCTGCTGGACTGTTGCATACCTGAGGGTCCGGGAGGCGGAGGTGAGGAATGCGGTTTAACGACTCCACCAGTATTTTCAGGCAGATCGGCAATTATATAGAAGAGCTTATCCTTGCCGGTGACTATCCTGAAAACGAAAGAATCCCGTCTGTCAGGGAGCTCGCTGCCCAAATGGAGGTTAACCCCAATACCGTAATTCGCACCTACGGACAGCTCCAGGAGGGTGGGGTAATCTACAATCAGCGCGGGATGGGCTATTTTGTTGCTGCCGGGGCCGGTGAATTAATCCTCCGGCAGAGGAAAGAACAGTTTATTTCCCGGGAACTGCCCAAATTTTTCCACAGTATGGAGATTCTGGGATTGAATATGGATGACATAAACCGGGAATACCGGATATACCGGGATTCCCTTAAAGACGCCGGAAACGGCGGAGGAGATTACCATGAAAAACAGTAAAATTGTTCTTATTTCAGGTGCTGCGGCCCTTGCGCTGCTTATAGTTTTTTCCCTTGTATTTATTAAACTCAGTCTAAGTAGGGATATCTCTTATTCCAGGAGTGAGGATATTCAACTGTCCGGTGAAACGGCTGAAATCCCGGTTGATACCTCTGGTATAACCCGGATCAGTCTTACTGGAGTCTGGAAAATCGATATAAGTGGAAGCACTGATACGGGAGGTACTGTTTCTGTGCCCCGTGAGTATCATGATAAGGTTGTGACAACCCGCAAAGGTAATCTGCTGAGTATCGGCCTGGATAAAAGCATGACTACCGCACCGGTGGGGGGATTTTCAGTAGCTCTTCCTCTGCTCAATCTTGAAGAACTCAGCATCGATGGAGCAGCTGACGGAGTCCTGAAAGATATAGAAGCAGATAAGCTGAACTTCAGACTTCATGGTGCGGTAAACCTTTCTGGACATGGGCTTAAGGCGGACCGCTTTACTGTTGTCAGTGATGGTGCAGGCAACCTGGATATGTCAGGATCTCTGTTTACCAACGTCGAGCTCCAAATGAAAGGAGCATCCAATGTTGAGCTTCACCTGGAAGGGGGGCTGCTGGAGGGAAATATAGAAGGGATTGGTTCTGTGTCTTATACGGGTAACGGGGAAAACAGATTGAAAACGGAAGGTATTGTCAGCATTTCTGCCGACTGAACCTATTCCTCGGGGTTTTCCCGGAAAAGAAAGCCCAGTTCGGTGCCGATTTCTTCAAACCGTTCCGTGTTGTATTCCATCAGGCTCCGGAGATGAATCATGCTTTCGGCATCGATGCTTGAAAAACGGATACCGTATTTTTCGTCTTCCTGATGAACCAGTTTCCCTTCTGTGGCGATAACCACCTCGGAGTTCATCAGATTTATTTCAAGCTGTACGGTATTGCCAATGGTAAGAGGCGTGGGGGATGCGAACAATGCTCCCCTGAGGGATAAATCCACCACGCTTACATCAATTTGAGCAGTATCTGTAATTACTTTGCCCGCAGTATGAAAACCTGTACGGGAAAACTTTCGTTTTTCCATATAAACCTCTCCTATAACTATGCGCATTGCACCACCTGCTGTCAATATAAAAGCAAAAAAGCTTTTCGTTGCGCATCTTTCTCTGAGGGATTAGTATTAAAGGCAGGAATAAAGCGGAGTTAAAAGTGCAGCAGATAATTGAGTATATTATCGAACTCAGGGATCTTCTCGGGCACCATGCCCTTTTTACTCTGGGTATGCTCCTTGTGGTCGGCTATCTTATGGGAAAACTGGCTGCAAAGGTCAGGCTGCCTGAAATTTCAGGGTTTATTATTGCCGGTCTCCTTCTCGGGGACAGTCTTACCGGTATAGTCCCTCATCACATGGGGGAAAACCTTAAAATAGTTACAGAAGTTGCTCTGGGCCTGATTGCCTTAACTATTGGCGGTGAGTTTTACTGGGTAAAGCTTAAGCGGGTAGGCCGTGAAGTCATTATTATTACTGTTTTTCAACTGCTCATTGCCTTTGCTGCTGTTTCCGTGGGTATGGCTCTTTTTCATGTTCCTCTGCCATATGCGCTTATGCTGGGAGCCATAGCATCGGCTACGGCGCCGGCTGCGACGGTGGCAATCGTACAGTCTCTGCGGGCCACCGGGCTTTTTGTGGACTATCTTTACGGCATTGTTGCTCTTGATGATGCCGGCGCGGTTATACTTTTCGGATTAATGTTTGCTGCCGGTTCCGGTATGCTCGGGGTCTCCGGCGGGGATCATGGCGCCATGCTTATTATTCTTCATGCCCTGGGAGAGGTGTTCTTTTCTCTGCTTGTCGGGGTAATTGCGGGTTTTCTTATTCATCATGGAACCCGGAAAAAAAGCTCCAATGAAATACTTATTCTAACCCTTGGGCTGGTTTTTCTTTCAATCGCAATATCCATCGTTTTTCATCTTTCTCCCCTTTTAACCAACATGGCAGCAGGTGCTGTACTGATCAATCTCTCTCCTTCAAACCACCGGCTTCTGCGTATTATAGAACCCCTTACTCCGCCGATTTATGCCCTGTTTTTTGTCATTGCCGGAACGGAGCTTCAGCCGGGTATTCTGATGCAGCCGGAAATTCTTATTCTCGGCGGCGCCTATATCCTGTTCCGTGCTGCGGGAAAATACAGCGGGGTCTATCTGGGCTGTCTTGCGGGAAGGGTTCGCGGACCGGTACGGCGCTATTTAGGGCTGTGCATGCTGCCTCAGGCGGGGGTCGCAATCGGTCTTGTTCTGATGATTCAGGCCTCTCCTCTGGCATCCCATCTGCCGCCGGATCAGGTGCTGATAATTGACAATATGGTGAATATCATTCTCCTTTCAGTTTTTATCAATGAACTGATCGGACCCCCCCTGTCCCGTTTCGGTCTGGTCCGGGGAAATGAAATGGAGGAGGCCTGATGGAACTTGTTCAACTGGTTGAAAAACAGTGCTGCCGGCTGGGACTCAAAGGAAAAACAAAGGATGATGTTCTGCGGCGGCTTGCAGGATTAGCTCTTAAAAGCGGGAAAATCGGCGGAACAGATGAAGAGGCAGTGTACCAGGCCTTAAAGGAGAGGGAAGAGCAGGGCTCCACCGGCTTCGGCGGTGAAATTGCCATTCCCCATGCCAGAATTCCGGGAATGCAGGAGTTTCTGGTATACCTTGCAGTGGCTCCAAAGGGTCTTGAGTTCGATTCTCTGGATAAGAAAAAGGTAAAACTTTTTTTTGTCATCCTTGGACCTCCGGAGGATGTAAATGGTCATCTGCAGGTACTTGCCGCCATCTCCCGGGCAGCCGGGCAGCCGGCGGTTAAGAATGAGATAATCAAATCTCCCACAGAGACTGCCATGTACGAGGCGTTTATCCGCCACAGCAGGGCCAGTGCGGCTGAGAAAAACGGAAAAACCCGCAAGATGAAGCTTCTCATGGTTAATCTCTATCTGGAAGATTTCTTTTACCCTCTGCTGGAGTTTTTCATAGAAGAGGGTATTGAAGGCGCTACCATTCTTGAATCTTTCGGTATGGGAGAGTTCATCTCCAATATTCCACTCTTTGCCGATTTTATCGGGTTTATGAAGGCCGATAAAAACCGCAGCAGGACTATCCTGGCTATGGTCCCGGAAGATCGCATAGATGATGTTCTTGAAGGTATCGAGGAAATAACCGGTGATATGGAAAAAAAGCAGGGCGCCATGGTTATGGTGCTGGATCTTGCCTATTTCAAGGGGACCATGCGCATGATGTAAGACGGGCTTGCAGTAACAACCCGTTTTTATGCTATTCTTGTGCCCTCTGTTGACGTCAAGCAGAAGAGTAGAAACTCGTTATTTTTAATGCAAGGAGGAAGCTATGGAAGAGATCGGCCGGGTTGAGCGTAAGAAGCGGGAAGCCCGGGAGCGTATTCTAAAAGCCGCGGAAGATCTTTTTATCAAAGAAAAACGCTACGACGATGTAACCATAAGGGAAATTGCCCGTAAGGCTGACGTCAGTGTCGGGGCTATGTATCTTCATTTCAAGACCAAAGAAGATATCCTTGCTCACCTCTTTTCGGAGTTTATCGAGAAGGAGAATTTCGGCCTGGAGAAGATCTTTCCCGGAGAGGGCACCGGGGCGGAACAGCTGACCCGTCTGGTGGAGTACTTTGATCACCTCAGCCGGGATCCGCATCTGATACTGTTCGGAAGCATTACCTTTCTCAATCAGAAAGGTAAAGAGTCCCTTAACCTCATAAATCAGAACAGAATTTCGACGGATATTGATAAGCTTATCGGCATTGTTGCGGGAATATTCGAAAAAGGGCAGGCAGACGGATCTCTGCGGGTTAAGCTTGATCCCAGACTGACAGCTAATGTTTTTGTAGATGTTATTATTTCCCTTATGCTCGGAATGGTCCTGAAAAGCTCTGTAAGCAGTTTCGCTTCCGGGGAAAGCAGGCAGTACGACCTTCATTCCATTTTCTCTGTGCTCAAGAACTTTCTCGAGCAGGGTGCGGAAATTGCAGGTAAGGATAAAAAGCTGGTTGAACATTCTTGACTTTAACTATCCTTTTTTTTATATTTAAAAATGAACAGTGTTCATAATTGAATGCCGTTCAAGTGATACATGGATACAGGAAGATTCAGATGAAAAGATTCCATGCTGTAATAAGCATTTGTTTAGTAAGCGCAGTTGCACTGCTTACCGGATGTTCCGGCAAAGCAGCAGAAGAGACAGCAAAAAGCATGTCCCAGATTCACCAGGAAGAGGGTGTACCCGTAAATGTTCGCATGATGAGCAGCGAACCTTTTTCGGTCTATCTCAATTTCCCTGCCCAGTTTAACGCTCAGACCGAATCAACCGCCTATGCTTCTTTAAGTGAGGTTGTCCGGGAAGTTGGTTTTTCTGTCGGGGACTTCGTTGAGAAGGACCAGGTTGTGGTGTCACTTTCTCTGGATAATCCCCAGTACCAGCAGGCTCGGCTTGGTTTTGAGAGTGCAGAGGCCGCTTTTAAACGTACAAAAGCGCTTTTTGACGAAAACGGAGTTTCCCGTCAGGATTTTGATAATGTCCGCACCCAGTACGAGATAGCCCGGGAAAGCTTTAAATCCATAAGCGACCTTATCGAGGTCCGGGCGCCAATATCCGGCTATCTTACCCGTATCAATGTTAAAAAAAGTGCCAATGTTGCCCCCGGAGACAGCCTGTTTACTGTATCGGATCTTGAGGGATACGAAGCACTCTTTTATGTAACCCCGGGAGAAATAGAAAGCATTATTACCGGGGCAAGAGCAAAGATAGAAAGCGGCAGTGAAACACTTACGGGGTATGTATCAGAGCTTGCCCTCAATCTTGATCCCAGAAAAAAGGCATTTCCTGCAAGGGCATATTTTTCCGGAACGCCTAAATCCCTGGTCAGCGGTATGAGCGTCGATGTTGAGGTTGAATCCTATCACCGGGATGATGCCCTGGTTGTAAAGCGCAAGGATCTGGTCCAGACAGGCAGTGGATGGTACGCGTATGTGGCAGAAGAGAACAGGGCTGTTCAGCACAGACTCTCAGTCGGCAGAATCCGGGGACTGGAGTTTGAAATCCTTGAAGGCCTTGTTGCCGGGGATCTGCTGATAACCGACGGCTCTCAGAATCTGACAGACAATGTTCCGGTTAAGATCATCGACCGGCTGGTATCGGGCAACTAGGCAGGCGTACTGACATGCATATAGTAGATCTCTCAGTTAAACGGCCTGTTATGATGCTTATGGGTATCCTTGCTCTGGTGCTTTTCGGTGCCCTGGCATATATGGCTATCCCCATAAGTCTGCTCCCGGATATAAAGATTCCCTATGTAACCATTCAGACGGTGTATCCCGGTGCAAGTCCTGAGGTTATTGAATCCCAGATAACCAAACCCATCGAAGATCAGATATCTTCAGTCGGCCAGCTTGACCGTATTACCTCTTACTCCATGGACAGTGTTTCCATTGTGATGGCGGAGTTTAACCTTGATAAGGATGAAAACCTGGCCCTTCAGGAAGTGAAAGACAAGGTTGAGGTTATACTCTCCGATCTTCCCGAAGACGCGGAAGCTCCTGCAATAACCAAGGTCAATATTGCTTCGATGATGCCGGTGGTAAGTATTATTCTCGAGGGGGATATGCCCCCTACCGAACTCTACACCTACGGAAGCACTATTATCCGGGACAGGCTTTCCCAGATAGACGGTGTGGGTAATGTTGATCTTGCCGGCGGACGGGAACGGGAAATTCGGGTGGAACTTGACAGGGCTACTGTGTTCTCCCAGCTTGTTTCTCCCCTGCAGATAACCGGTGTTCTCGGTGCTGCCGGTATCGAACTCCCCGGAGGAAACCTGCTCTATCAGAACCGGGATCTGCCGGTCCGCCTGGACGGTGAGTTTGAATCACTTGATGATATCCGCAATCTGGATATAAGCACCGCTACGGGTACTTTCAAGCTGCGGCAGCTTGCGGATATTAATGACGCCACTGCAGATGTCCGGGAACGGACGGTGTTTCTTGATAAGTCTTCCGATACCTACGAAGAGAATGCTGTTCTGTTGAAGGTGATCAAGAATCCTTCCGCCAATACCGTGGATGTTGTGAAAGGGGTAATGAAGAGAATAGATGAGATTGAGGAAGAGGCCGGAGGACGTATACAGCTGAAGGTAATCAGTGAAGACGGAACCTATGTCCGGGATTCCGTGGATGACACCCTGAACAATGTCTATCTTGGAATACTCTTTACCGGTCTTGTACTGCTGTTTTTCCTTCACGATCTCCGGTCTACCCTTATTGTTGTGCTTGCCATGCCCTTCTCGATTATTTCCACCTTCCTGATTATGAAGGCCATGGGGATAAGTCTGAATATGCTCTCTCTTATGGGTATTTCCAGTGCCATAGGTACCCTGGTGGCCAACTCGGTGGTGGTTCTTGAGAATATTTTCCGTCACAAGGAGCATGGGCACGGCAGGATAGAGTCCGCGGTAATCGGTTCAAAAGAGGTTACCGTTGCGGTTTTTGCCTCCACGCTAACCAATATTGCAGTTTTTGTTCCCCTTGGAATGGTCTCGGGTATTATGGGGCAGGTTTTAAGTAACTTCGCCTATACCATTGTTATTGCAACGGTCTTCTCCTTTGTTGTCTCTTTTACCCTCACACCAATGATGGCCAGCAGAATACTGCCGGTACAGGTTAAGCGTGAAGGAGTAGTCAGCCGCTGGCTTGAACATCTGTTTTCCCGCTGGGAAGACGCTTACGGCTGGATTCTCAGAGGTCTGCTGAAAAATCGAATCCGGGGAATAGTTGTTGTCCTGACTGTTCTCGTTCTTTTCGGCGCAACTCTTTCGCTGGGCAGGTATATGGAGTTTGAACAGTTTCCCCAGACCGACGGCGGCAAGGTTCAGATTGATGTGGAACTTCCCCAGGGGAATGACCTGGCAAGTACTGCTGCTGTAGTAAAGCTTATAGAAGACCGTCTTGCCGCCAGGGAAGATGTAATTACAGTTCTTGAGAATCTTGGAACCATGGGGCAGATGGACAGCGATGTAAGCGTTGCCCAGATCGACATTCTGCTTACGGAAAAGTCTGCACGGTCAAAATCCAATGAACAGATAGCTGCAGAGGTAACACGGCTCCTGTCGGACATTCCCGGAGCTGTGATCCGGGTTACCCCGGTAAGCGAATTGCGGGTTTCTGGCCAGCAGGCGCCGGTTTCCTTTAATCTCCAGGGGCCTGATCTTGCGGTACTGCAGACTGTTGCGGAGGATTTGAAGCAGATTGTCGCCGGGGTTCCGGGGATAACCAATACCTCCCTCAGTTCAAAGGCGGGGAAGACGGAACTTGTGTTTCATCCCATCCGTAAACAGATTGCCGAGGACGGATTGACAGTCCAGGCGGTTGCCCTCAATCTGCGTGCGGCAGTGGACGGCATGGTGGCAGCAACCTACAAGGAAGGCGGACAGGAGTACGATATCCTGGTGACCATCAAGGATGAGTCTCTTCAGGATATGGAGGATCTGAAAAATATCCCCATAGTCTCCGCCGCCGGGGTGTATCCCCTGTCCCGCTATGCAGAGCTGGAGTTTTCATCCGGAAGTAATAAAATCATGCGAAGCGACAAGGAACGTACCATCGAAATAAGTGCAAGTACGCTTCCAGGCTATTCCCAGGGTAATGTCCTGGGTGCAGCTACCGCCGCGGTGGAGCAGTATAACTTTCCTCAAGGCTACGGAATCTCCCAGGGCTCCAGTGCGGAAATGTTCATGGAGACTGTACGCAACCTTATAATCGCCTTCTTTGTTGCAGTTGTTCTGACCTATATGCTTCTGGCGGCAACCCTGGAGAGTTTTACCCAGCCCCTGTTCATCCTTTCTACGGTTCCCCTCTCATTGATGGGGGTTATCCTTATCTGTATCGGAACCGGGACTGTTCTCAACATTATCTCCATGCTCGGTATTATCATGCTGGTGGGAATTGTTGTAAACAATGCAATTCTTATTCTTGATTATTACAATCAGCAGCGGGAACAGGGGATTCCGGTACGGGAAGCTCTGATAACCGCATGCCGGCTTAAACTGAAGCCGGTACTTATGAGTAATATCGCCATTGTACTGGGAATGCTGCCCATGGCCCTTGGGCTCGGGGCTTCCGGCGCCGAAATGCGTCAGCCCATGGGAGTGGTTATCATTGGCGGTATTCTTTCAGCCATGGTTTTAACCCTAATTCTTCTGCCGGTTCTCGAGTTCCTGTTCTCCCACAGGAATACCGCACCGGTCTCCGAGGTTTCTGTATAATGAACAAATCACTCTTATTAAGCTTACTGTTGTCTGTCCTTCTGCTTCTTGCCGGTACTTCACTCTTTGGAGAGGATCTCAGTCTTGAGGATTATCTGCAGAAGGTCTCTTCGGACAATCCGGATATCGCTCTGTCCAGACAGAATGTGGCATCCGCCTCAGAAAGTGTTGTACAGGCACGTGCGGCCCTGCTGCCTGCTGTGGGAGTTTCCGCGGATTATGTGCGCAACCTGACAGATATTATGCAGTCCACCGCAGTGGCCTCTGCCGGTGCCGGACAACCTCTGGTCTTTCAGGATGTGGATACCAACATGGATAATGAGCTGACCCTTGCAGCGGGGATAAGCCAGACAATCCTGAATCCCGAGGCAACTGCCCGCTATGCACAGGCAAGGCGTAACCGCCAGATTCAGGGAAATGTGGATACCTTCACCCGCAAGAGCATACTGACCGCTGCGAAGAAACTTTATGCCCAGGTTCAGCTGTCCTATGCCATTGCGGATGTTCAGGCTGATCTTGAGAAGACTTCAAGTGAAGTCTATGAGAATATCCAAAAAAAATATGAGGCCGGGGTGGTGACCGAACTGGATCTGCGTATGGCGGAAGTAGATTGGAAAAGTGCAATATCCGCCACCGCTGAAGCGCGGAAAAATGCCGACCTTGCCATGATGGGCCTGAAAATGCTGGGGGGAATAGAACCGGACAAAGAAATTACCCTGGTGGAGGATCAGGAAGAGCTTCCGGATCTGCCCGGTGAACTTTCGTTCATTGAGGTGCTGAATAAGCGGGGAGACTATCAGGCTCAGGTAATTGCGCGGGAAATTGCAGATATAGCCAAAAAGGCGGCTCTGGCTTCATTTCTGCCTACTGTCAGCACCAGTTTCTCCTATGCGGTCGGTGGATATGGAAACGGAACTTCATTCAGCGATTATGATTTCACCAGCATGCAGCTTGGCGTTACTGTTTCAATGCCGGTGTATACCGGAGGATACCGTACATCCCTTGTTCGCAGTGCATCCATAGAGAAAGAGAAGCGCAGTCTGGAAATCCTCAAAAAGCAGGACGAAATCGAGCAGGAACTGCTTTCCCTGAATCTTCAGATGCAGGAAGCCCGAAAACGGATTGATTCCGCCAGGGTTCTGAAAGATGCTACAGAAAGGGCGTATGCGCTCTCCCGCGCAGCTCTTGCAAATGGATTGGGGACTCAGCTGGCGGTTTCCCAGGCGGGGACAAATCTGGCTCAGTCCAGTATGAACCTCCAGTATGCCCTGTATACCTACAGAGCACTCTACTACGACTGGGAGCTTGCGGTTGGATTGTGAGCAGGAGGTTCTGCCCCAGGTAATACATGATGAGCTCTGAATAGTTCAACTGCTTTCTGGTAGTTGTTTTCTCTGAGTGCTTCTACCAGATATTCGTGTTCTTCAGGCAGGTTGGTGCTGAGACCATGCACGTTCAGTGAGTTTTTTATTCCAGAAATAAGAAATTCACGAACTGTGCGGTAAATGTTACTAAATAATTCGTTGTTGCACACTGCTATTATGTGCCCATGGAAATTAAAATCTGCAATAATCTGGTAATCCGGAGAATTGTACACGGGGCCACGCATTGTAGCGATTTCATCTTCAAGGAGTTGTATGGTCTTTTCTCTTTGTTTCTGATCGTTCCTGTGGAGCTGCATTAGAGACCATAATCCCTGATGTTCCATGGCTGTACGGAGTTCGCTTATTTCAGCAAAATCTTTCTTGCCAAGCAGTATTGACCATATAAACGCTTCAGATGAAATTTTTGTGCTGTCGCATATATACGTACCCTTTGGATTCCTGAGTTCTATTATACCCAGGTATTGAAAGATCTTCAGAACTTCTCTAATAGTTGAACGTCCTACACCAAACAGTTCGGCTAATTCATATTCATTTGGCATTTTATCACCAGGCTTTAATGATCCAGCCGCTATCAGCTGCTTCAACTGCTCAATAACCTGAAATGCCACTGTTCGCTGTTTGACCTGTTTAATGTCCATCTCAAGATACCTCTCATGATGGACAGTATAAATGGTTGATAATCATTAAACAACAAGAGTATATGATGTTATCATCAGATGCTTTGGCGGATGATGCATATATTCTAGTCTCGTTGGTCTCTCATATTAAGGTTCCTGCCAGAAACGTTCGGTAACAATTTTATCTTCCGTAAAGAAATTAACCACCGCCTTTCCCTGAGCCTTGATATCGGCCAGCTGTGAGTTTTTCATGCCACCAAAGGGAAGGTAGGCCACCGGTGCAGGAATCCCGACATTTATACCGATCATCCCGGCATTGGTGTCTATTTTAAACTTCCGTGCATAATATCCGTTCTGGGTATAGATGGAGGCGCCGTTACCATACTGATGATCGTTTATGATCTTAATGGCTTCATCCAGGTTGTCAACTTTCAGGATAACCACAACGGGTCCGAAGATTTCGGTTGAGTGAATCTGCATGCCCGGTTTCACCTTGCCGAATACCGTAGCTCCTACAAAATGACCTTTCTCATACCCTTTTATTTCAAGACCCCGTCCATCCAGAAGGAGTTCGGCTCCTTCTTCCACTCCGGTATCGATCATCTTGATAATAAACTCTTTTGCTTTGGCTGAAATAACCGGTCCCATTACCATTCCTTCGTCTGCCACGGAGGGATCAAGGGGGTTTGTGGTAATTACCTCTTTAGCTGCAGCCACAAATTTATCAGTCACAGTTTTATACGTATCGTCACCTACGCAGACGATTGCCGATGCCGCCATACAGCGCTGTCCGGCGCATCCGAAACAGGAGGTAATCATGTTGCGGATTACGTCATCGATGCGGGCATCGGGCATTACCACCAGGTGGTTTTTTGCACCCCCCATGGCCTGGAACCGTTTTCCCTGTTCTCCGCATTTACGGGCAACTACCTTACAGGTAGGTGTTGAGCCTACAAGAGAGACTCCCTGTATGAGGGGATTTTCCATAAACGCATTTGCAACGGTTTTATCTCCATTGAGCAGGGTGAAAACACCGGCAGGAAGGCCTGTCTGTTCAATAAGCTCGGTAATAAAGTTCATGGTGCCCGGTACCTGTTTGGAAGCCTTTACGACATAACAGTTGCCGGTGGCAATAGCGTAGGGGAGAAACCAGAAGGGCACCATGGCTGGGAAGTTGAAGGGGGCAATCATGGCAAAGACACCCATGGGCAGGCGGATAACTTCTCCGTCCATTTCAAAGGATGCTCCAATCAGTTTATCGCCCTGCTGCAGTACCGGCATTCCGCAGGCAACCTCCACATTCTCAAATACCCGCTTCATCTCCGCTCTTGCATCGGGCAGAGATTTTCCCATCTCTTCAACCAGAATACGGCTGATTTTTTCTTCATTTTCTTCAAGCAGGGTACGCAGCTTGAAGAGATAATTTACTCTGCGGGATACAGGCACATTTTTCCATTCAAGATAGGCAGTATGAGCTGCTTCTATTGCTTTGTCCGTCTCTTCTTTGGAGGTAAGAGGAACCTGAGCAATGGTGTCGCCTGTACTGGGGTTTTCAACATCAAGATAAGATGCGCCGGCGGGATCAACCCATTTACCGTTTACAAAGTTCTGTAGCTTTCTCATTATGTGCAAATCTCCTTTTTACAATGCCTATTTCCCGGCAATATCGGGATCCGGCACCATTATATCACGGATCATGTTCAAGAGATCCTGATAACCTGAGTTAAATGAACGCAGAGTGCGTCTGGTCGCGCCGTAAGATTCAAATTCTTCCGGGGCAAGACCGTCTTCGGCGTAGGCCCGGTTAAACTCGCTGAATTTGGTTTCCAGTTCTTTCATAATCCAGGGATCAACGGGCTTGTCGATTCTGTTTTCTACGGTTACGTCCGAGGCGTTGAATTTTTTCTGCCAGCCGTAAGGAATGGTCATGGAAAGCTCTCCGCCGATAAATTCGGACCAGTGCATATGGTTCCTGTAGGCTGCTGCCAGCAGGATAGTTCGATAGCCCCTTTCCTTATAAATCCTGTAGGCTTTTTTCATCGCAGCCACACCTGCCCATTCAAATACACCGGGATCGGTGATTATTCCCTGACGGTCGGCTACAATTTTAATCCAGTCATCAAGGCGGCCTACCATGATGGTACAAACCGGGTTCATGGTGGAAATATCCTTACCCTCCTGCTCCCGGCGCTTCAGACCCCGCTCCACTGCCTCTGCGACAGCAAGGCTCTGGGGAACGGTAAAACAGACTGTGGCATTTACGCTGATTCCCTGGTAGGTGGCCTCTTCGAAAGCATAGATTCCCGCTTTTGTTACGGGCATTTTGATATTGTTATTGGGGTAGAGTGAGGCAAAGTGAGCAGCCTGGGCGGCCATTTTTTTTCCGTCCCGGAAAAGCCGGGGATCGGTCTGAATGGAGAGGCGCCCTTTTTTTCCTTTGGAAGCATCAAACTGAGGTTTAAGAAGCTCCGCAGCGCTTACAGTCATCTCCTCTATTATTTTCCAGGCAACAGTTTCCTCTGTGGCTTCGGGAATTTCATTAAAAAGTTCTTTTATCCGTGGTTCCCAATCGGGCAGTTCCTGTTTAAGTACATTGCCAACTATTACCGGATTGCTGGTTCCTCCGCTGGCACCGTTCTCAATAGCATATGACAACTCTTTCTTTGAACATGAATCATTCCAGAATTCCGTTGGAGAAGTGCCGGTCATTTCGTGGAGCGGTCCCTTCCAGTTTCCCATTATTATCTCCTTATTTGTTTTATGTGACGATTATCGGATTGTATGACAATAGATTGTGTGTGTCAACAATTTTTCACCACCGGATCTTATTTTCCTGTTTAGCTACTTTCCAACCAGAAGACTTGATATTCTCTGGAAATGTGCACTGTGCCTGGCGGTGGCACTGGGGATATCGCCGCTTTTAATGGCTGCAAGAATCTCTTCATGATCTGCTGCAACTTCATTGAGGTCTTTCATGTTTGCATAGGTCTGGCGGATTTCTTCATGCATAAAGGAGTGGAGAGTCTGATATATGGAAAAGAAAAGGGCATTGTCGCCGGAGCGGATCACTGCGGCATGAAAGTTGAAGTCAGCTTTTATAAGATCCTTGAGAGATTCAGTCTTAACTGCTTCCCTCATGTTTATTACAATCATTTCCAGATTTCCTGTAATTTCATCTGCTTTTTCCGGAGAGCCGGCTATTATCCGCATCATGGAGCGGAAGGCCTTTTCTTCAATAATTTCCCTGAGCTCCATAATTTCCCACATGTCATCATCGCCGAGAAGGAGAGACCAGCTGATTGCTTCTGTGGAGACCTGGCTGCGGGAACAGAGAAAGGTTCCCTTTGGAACCCTGGATTCGAGAATTCCAAGGTGCTGAAAGATTTTTATCGCTTCCCGGATTGATGAGCGGCCAATACCGAAGCGGTCTGCAAGCTCGTGTTCTGTAGGTATTTTATCTCCCGGTTTGTACATGCCGGAGGTAATGAGTTCCTTGATTTTTTCCATAACCTGAGAAACAACGGTTTTCTGCTGTATCTTCTCAAGTATTGTTTTATCGTCTGACAATTGGTTCATGTTTCAATAGTAAAGAATTCATTTGTTTACGTCTATATATTATTCCTCTTTTTACAATTTCCCGTTGGAAACTTCGTGAGGGGAGAAAGTAATTTGGCAATACATTCAAAAATATAAAAAAGAAAAAATATTTTTGAAAAAATATTGACGGCACATGATTCCGGATTTAGAATGGTTTTCAACAAATAAATCAATCATGGAGGCTGAAAATGGCTGAAGATAGTGTGAAAAGAGACGAATATGGGATTGTTGAAGCAACATCAATATTAGAGGAACGCACATTAACCAGAGATGACTGGATTAGAGAATGTTTTCCTCCCTGGGGAACCTATCTCAACCAGCAGATAGCAAATACCGTAATGCCTAAGGGAAAATTCGGACTTTGGTGGTTCGGAGGACCATCTTGGGGATATAAATCAGGTGATGATACTTTTTTAATCGATAATTATGCAGGACCATCCCTTGTTACTCGCTATGAAAACTGCGGCCCTTCACAGACAACAGGAGCAAGCCACCTTCACTGGCTGCGTCTGAACCCACAGGTTATCGACCCCTGGAAGTTCAAAAAGATTGATGCATCCTTCTCTACTCATCATCATTCCGACCACTGCGATATCTATACCGTAAAGCCGTTGCTTGAAACTACAAAAGCTCTCTTTGTCGGACCACGGGTTACCTGCCGGATGTTCAGAAAATGGGGTGTTCCTGAAGACCGGATCAGAGAAGTAAAACCCGGGGATGTTTTGAAATTTGATGAGACTGAAGTCCTTGTAGAGAAGAATTTTGACGAAATGGTTTACCGGACTACTACGGGGCTCGACAGTGTGGACAAGGTCACAATGGATGATGTTGCTGTTTCTTATATCTTCAAGAATTCTGGTGGAAAAGCGATGTTTCTCGGGGACGCCATCTATAGTGATGCGTTTGCCAGTATTGGAAAAAGAAATACTGATATCGATGTCATGATATGCGATATGGGATACAACGCACCCGGCGGTACCGATAAATGCAGTCCATACGATCTTTTCAGGATTGCTGAGGCTATTGGAACTAAAGTCCTCATTCCCGACCACTATGAAAACTGGGCAAGCTCTGTTATCGATCCTGATCAGCTCGAATGGATAGTTAAACAGAATAAACCTGAAATGAAGACTGTTATTATGCGCGCTGGCGGCATGTTTACCTATCCTGATGACCAGGATATCGGGCGTTACAAATATCCGGACTGGCGTGAACGTTATGACTGGAAAAAGTCCAAAGTATACGGTGAATAGAAAGACTGCTGTAAGGTTTATAAAGCCGACGTTGTCGGCTTAAAAAAATAGGTCACAACCTAAGGAGGAAAAACATGAGGAAAAGTAAAGTAGCTATCCTTATGCTGACACTGTTGTTGCTTGCTCCCGGCCTCTGGGCCGCAGGAGGACAAGATTCTTCAGGTGAAACTGGTTCTATGCCGGAGCAGATGGCCAGCACAGATGAATTCGATTATCCAATCGATGGAATCGGCTGGGGTGTTACTTCCGATGTACGTGCAAAAGGTGATTACCTTTTGGCTTGTATCGTGAAGAATACTACAAATCCATACATGATTGCACAGCTTGGCGGTTTCGAAAAAGCTGGTGATTCAATGGGATTTGAATATGTCACCCTTGCGCCAGCCAAGCAGGATAATGTAGAAGAACAGGCAAAGATTATTGAAGACCTGATTCAGCGGGGGGTAAATGGTATTGCAATTCACCCGGCGGACTCAGTTGGAATTGTTCCTGCTGTTGAAAAAGCGGTGAATGCCGGTATTCCCGTGGCCGTAATCGGTACTAATGCTCAAACTGATATGAAACTGGTTCATCTTGGTACAGCATACTATATGACAGGTTATGTTATTGCCGAGTGGGTGGCAGAAAAAATGGGTGGCACAGGAAATATTATTAATCTTTCCGGACCTCCACAGGCTCAGAATGCCCATGAAAGAGATAAAGGCATTCATGATTCTCTGGCAAGATATCCGAATATAAAGATCCTTGCCGAACAGCCGGCTAATTTCCGTCGGACCGATGCAATGCAGGCAATGGAAAACCTTGTTCAGCGTTACGGGGATGAAATTGATGCCGTTATCGGTGCAAATGACGAAGAAGCCATGGGGGCTCTTCAGGCTATAGAAGCAGCAGGACTCAGTAAAGATATTCTTATTGCAGGATTTGACGCAAACGAAGATTTCAGCCATGCCCTCCTTGAAGGACGTGTTGATGTAACCTTTAATTCTGATCCTCCTTCAGCAGCCTGGCTTGCCGCAGCATACCTTGTCGATTATCTGGACAACGGGACTCTGCCTCCTCCGAAGTACGTCCCCTATCCGAATCCCGAGACAATGCCTGAGGCAATTATCACCAAGGATAATGTAAAGAACTACATCGATAATCTGGCATGGTGGAAGGTCGACTAGACGTTTTGAACGGTAACCAGATAATAGCTGGTTGTCTATAACAATCGGCTTTTGTTCACAGCAGACTGATAGCATGGCGCTATCAGTCTGGTTGTGGCAGTAAAAACTTAAAAGGGAAGAACCCGTGAAACCTGTAATAGAGTTGAGAAATATAACCAAAACATTTCCCGGAGTAACCGCACTTGATGACGTAAGTTTCGATATTGTTCCAGGAGAGGTTCATGTTCTTATTGGTGAAAATGGAGCTGGAAAGAGTACTCTCGGGAGTCTTATTCTAGGCGCGCAGCTGCCTGACAGGGGTGAAATACTTCTGAATGGTTCTCCGGTGGATTTTCGTGTGCCCGCCGACGCACTTCGTGAAGGAATCGGCGGTGTAAATCAGGAATTGATGCTGATACCGTGGTTGAGCGCGGCAAATAATATCTACTGTAACAGAGAACCGAAAAGTCGACCCGGGTCACCATTTATCGACCAGAAAACCATGTTCTCTAATGCTTTAAATATCCTGAGTACACTAGGCGTAGATATCGATCCCAGGACTCCTGTCAAACTCCTTACTTCTGCACAGAAACAGATGGTTGAGATTGCAAAGATCCTGGTTGCCGAACCAAAGGTTCTTATTCTGGATGAGCCTACGGCAATATTATCTGAGAGTGAAGTTGATCTTCTCTTTGAAAAAATACGAAAGTTGAAAGCTGAAGGGACTGCGATTGTGTATGTCTCACATCGTTTGCAGGAGATCCGTGAGATTGGAGACCGGGTAACCGTATTGCGGGACGGTAAATGGGTCAGCACTATTCCGATTGCAGATATTACCGATGACGAACTTGTCCAGCTGATGGTTGGTCGCACTATAGACTGCATGTATCCGCGAAACCGAAGGGAACCTGGAAAGGAGGTTCTTCGTCTGGAAAATTGTTCAGTGGAAAACGGACCCCGGAATGTCAATCTGACTTTGCATGAGGGAGAAGTCGTTGGTTTGGCCGGTCTTGTAGGTGCAGGAAGGACAGAGCTGGCAAGGGCAATTTTTGGAATAGATCGGTTTGAGTCTGGTGAAATTCAGCTTTTTGGTAAAAAACGTTCATTACGCACTGTTCCTTCAAAGATGATAGATGCTGGACTTTCGCTGATACCGGAAGATCGAAAAGATCTTGGTCTTGCTCTTCGTCTTTCTGTCTCATTCAATGTATTACTGGCAAGTTTTCATCGTATCTTTAAATTTGTCTTTCATCCAAGGAAGGCTGCAGAAATTGCCGGGAAGCATGTTGAAGAACTTCGTATTGCAACTCCTTCAACCCGTCAGCTTGTTTCAAACCTGAGTGGGGGGAATCAGCAAAAGGTTGTTATCGCAAAATGGCTGCAGACTAATTCACGACTGATAATTTTTGATGAACCGACTAGGGGCATAGATGTTGGTGCCAAGGCGGAAATTCACGGGCTGATGGATCAGCTGGTGAACGACGGCACCGCAGTACTGATGATATCATCCGATCTTCCGGAAGTAATTGGAATGTGTGATCGTATCTATGTCATGTATCATGGAGAAATTGTTGGAGAAATCGGTCATGCGGAAGCGACGCAGGATAATGTTGCCGCTTTAATGCTGGGTACCGCTAAAGCGGCGAAAGGAGCATAGTGTGAATATTCCAAGAAATAGTATGAAGGCGCGCTTCCTGAGTGTTCCGCCGGTTATCTGGATTAGTCTGGTCCTGATGTTCATTTGGATTATCTTTGCAAAAGGATTTTTCTCTTTATCAAATTTTTCGAATATCGCAGTACAGGCATCACCGTTGCTGATTGTAGCCATAGGTGAAACTATTGTAATTCTGACAGAGGGAATTGATCTCTCGGTAGGATGGGTGCTTGGGTTCTGTTCTGTAGCGACGGCATTCCTGCTGAAAATTGGAATGCCTATTCCCATTGCGATTATGGGCGGAATCTTCATGGGCGCGATGTTCGGTTTTTGTAATGGTATCCTTGTTGCCCGTGGTGGATTGTCCCCGTTTATTGCCTCCCTTGGGGTAGGTAACATTGCATTCGGTTTAGGGCTGATTTTTACAGGAGGCCTGTCTGTTGCTGCTCTGGACCGGAAATTTCGTTTCATTGCGGAAGGAAAAATAGTTGGGATCCCGCTTCCGGTAATAATTGCCGCTATTGTTTTCCTTGTTATGTGGATAATGATGAACCGGACTGCTTTTGGAAGAAATGTATACGGCCTTGGCGGAAACAAGCAGGCACTGAGGTTGGCCGGTACTAATATCAAACGTGCCACTACCTGGGTATTTGTTGCAGCAGGAACACTGTACGGGGTTGCCGGTGTTGTTGTTGCTGCCAGAACAGCATCAGGTAATGCTGGTGCCGGTCTTGATTGGGAATTTGATGCATTGGCAGCTACTCTGATAGGCGGTACGTCCTTTGAGGAGGGGCGGGGCAGCATTAATAAAACAATCCTCGGCGTTCTTCTAATTGTTGTCCTGCGTAATGGTTTGAATATTGCAGGCGTTGTTAATATGTACCAGTTCCTTCTGATCGGAACTGTTGTTGTAGCAGCGATTGTCCTTGATGTGTTGTATAGAAAGACCTTCCAGATGCAAGGAGCATATAAATGAGTGATCTTGATAGTTTGCAGACACGGAAGTTCCGGTTAGGCATGATGTTAAACGGATTAACCATGAAGGACTTCCTCGCTCCGGCTTTACGGGTCAGCAGTGTTTTTGTCCTGGGATTTATTTTTGCACTTATTGCTGATAAATTTCTTACCATACCAAATATCGTAAATGTTATGAGGCAGGCTTCCGTGCTTCTGGTCCTGGCTCTTGGAATGACGGCAGTTATTTTGACCGGCGGAATAGACCTTTCCATCGGCGGAACAATGACTCTTGCCGGCTGTCTGGCTGCATATTTAATGCGGCAGGGGCACGGTATAGCCTTTGCTGCTGTTATAGCCATTGCTGCCGCGTTGGTATTGGGTATGCTGAACGGAGTCCTTATCGGGTATGTCGGGCTGCCTGCTTTTGTCGCGACCTACGGGATTCTCTGGATAGCCCGCGGACTTGCAATGGTTCTCATGCAGGGACAGATAATTTTCGGGCTTCCGTCAGGATTCCGTTTTCTCGGAACGGGGCATATTGGGCCGTTACCGGTCATAGTAATTATAACAGCAGTTTTATGCCTTATCATGCATTTCATATTATCTCGTACATTATTCGGGTTATATATTTACTCAATCGGGGCAAACCGGAATGCCGCTTATTACTCCGGTGTAAAAACACGCAGGGTTACTGTGGCTGTATACGGTCTGTGTGCTGTAACTGCTGCTATTGCAGGAATGCTGCAGACTGCACGTTTAGATGCAGCAGAGTTGGCTATGGGTGATCCTTTCTTGCTTATTACCATTGCTTGTGTCATGATGGGCGGAACGAACATGCTCGGCGGAGAAGGCGGAGTCGGTGGAACAATTATTGGAGCTTTGATATTAACCTTAATTGTTAATGGTATGAATCTTCTGGGAGTTTCCGCTCTGGCTCATTCTCTGATAACAGGAATCGTCGTAATCGGAGCCGTTTTCTTTGATATGTTTGTTCGAAAGGTTACAGGAAGAATCCGCTGATTTTCCAAACAGTTTAGACTTCGCACTCATATTTTTTGGTGTTGGTTATAATGTTTGGAGTTGCGGAATAGTAAGGTAAACGTTTGTGCTTAACCGTACTTTAGGCGAAGAAGCTTATATCACACTTAAAGAATGGATCATCAGTGGTCGCCTGTCACCTGGTGACAGGCTTATGTATGATGAGTTGGGAAAGCAGCTTGGGGTAAGTCAAACCCCGCTGAAAGAAGCGTTTCTGCGGCTGGAGAGAGAGGGGATTGTTGTAATTCTTCCCCGCCGAGGGACCTTTGTTCGTAAGCTGACACGGCAGGATATTATCGAGTTTTATCAGCTTCGGGAGGTTCTGGAAGGCTTGAGTGCCCGGCTGGCATGCGAGAAAGCCACCGAGCAGGATGTTCAGGAGCTGCGTAATCAGTGTGAAATTCTTAAGGCTGGAATTGAAACAGAAGATGCCAAAGTCTGTCTTACCGCGGATATTGAGTTTCACGAGAAGGTGGTCGCAATTGCCGGCAATTCCCACCTTGATAATATTATGCATACCCATGTTCTGACAAATCTGTTTGCAGTAACAGGCCGGGGTGAAGTCTATGTCGAGAATGGCCGGAAGGCGCTTAAGCAGCACCAACGTGTAATAGATGCTATAGAGATAAAAGATTGCAACAGCGCAGAATCAGCAATGCGTGAGCAGATTTGTGACGGCGTTGCATGGATATTGGATTCGCTGGAGAAAAATGGCAACTGCGGTGATGAGCCGGAATCTGGAGAAAAAAGCGGGGAAGTTTAATAATAGCTTCTCTTGGTTTATTTTTTCCATGTTTCAGGTCTGGTCCATCCGGTTGATACGGTCCAGTAAGTGAAAAGGAGAAGCGTTATGGAAATTAAAGATAAAGTTGCAGTGGTTACCGGATCCACTGGAGGTCTGGGATGGCGGGTATGTTTAAGCTTGGCACAACAAGGAGCAAAGCTTTGCATGGTTTATGCAAAATCAAAAGATAAAGCTGAAGAAAATGTAAAAAAACTTTCTGAACTTGGTGCTGAGAGTATTGCGGTACAGGCGGATATCACTACCGAAGCAGGGATTGACGCCATGTTTACCGCTGCTGAAAAATCCTTCGGCGGTGTTGATATTCTGGTTCTTGATGCTGCTTATAACGAGTGGATAGATTTCAAAGACCTGGAATCCCTTGATGCTGATAAGTGGAATTACATTATGAATTTTAATCTTACTTCTCCATACCTTGCCGCAAGAAAGGCTGCTCCGATGATGAAAAAAAGAGGTGGTGGACGGATTGTAACAATATCATCAATTGGCGGGTTATACCCCATGGCCAGTTCCATAGCCTATGCAGTATCAAAAGCAGCTCTTATACATTTATCAAAATGTCTTGCCATGTCTCTTGCTCCTGATATCTTGGTTAATGATGTTGCCCCAGGGCTTATGGAAGGTACGCGGATGACCAACAATCTTGCGCCTGAGTATACACAGGCGTCTCGTGATTCAGTACTGTTGAAAAGAGCTGCTGACAAGGATGATGTCGCAGACGCTGTTTTAACATTTATTAAAACCGATAGCATAACCGGGCAGACTCTGGTAGTGGATGCGGGAAAAGTCTTTCATTAATAGTATACCTTAATATTATTACACCGATGGTGCAAATAGTCTGGCCGTATACAAACGGTCAGACTATCATTAATATCGCAGATAGAAATGTTGTCGCTATTATAAGAATTTTATATGGTTTTTCTGGTATTTTATGAACAACTAGGAGCCCTATGCCCGCACCGATCAGGATCAACGGTGAAAGTGTGAGGTTAAATAGAAAAGATCTCAGTGTTATCGTGTGCCAGATAAAAACATGAAGTGGTATTTTAATTAGATTTACTATCCAGAAGAACCAGGCCCTGCTTGCAATGTACTCGTGTTTGCTTAAGTGCAGGGCTATAAAGTAGATTGAAACAATGGGACTTGCTGCATTTCCTATCATTGAAACGAATCCACCGACAACGCCGATTATTACCGGAACATACCAGTGTTCATCATGAACAATACGGACGCGAAATACTTCTGAAAGAAGCAAGAGAATGAGAAGTAAAATAATAGCTCCAGCGATGTAAATTTTGAAGATTGCATCAGAACTGTACTGACCTACAAACAAGCCAATAGTAATACCTATAAGTGTCCATGGTAAAAGGAATATTAACTCTTTCCATCGTATTGATTTGCGGTATGAGATGACCGCCACTATATCAGCCATCACCATAAAAGGCATTAGAATTCCAGTGGAGGCTTTGCCTCCGAAGATAGTCGCAAGAATAGGGACTGCAATGAGATTTATTCCGACAATCCCGGTTTTATTTGCACCCATAAAGGCTACGCAGAGTGCAATTAGAAACCATGCGGAAGGTGTAAGTCCGAATGAGAGTAGGAAATCAGCCATGTTGTTGAACGCCTCACTTGCATGTAGGTGAAAGTTTCATATATCTCTTTATTGTTGATATACATAACATCGAGAAAATTTCATTTTCCGGTAGATTTGGTTTTCTGCCGGAAGCACTTTTTTCTGTTGATGTATATGATATGATACATGTTAGAATCGGTAGTATCAATCGGATCTTGAGGTATTTGCAGTGAAGATGATAACTTTTTACTAAGGTTCACCGTTATATACCATGCCGAATTTTCAGACCCATGATACCATTCTTTCTATATATGAACACCATACAACTCACTCTGCTCAGAGAAGGTCTCGAAGAAACCCGGACAGTTGAATCCGGTGTTAACCTGCTGGAAGCGCTGCAGGGCTTTGAAGATTTCGATTTTGATGCCCCCTGCGGCGGCAATGGTACCTGCGGTAAATGCAGGGTTCTCCTTGAGGGATCTTCAGTTCCCTCTCCCTGTACGGAGGAGACAAAATTTCTTTCTCCGGTTTCACTGGAAAAAGGGGAGCGTTTAGCCTGTATGGTCAAGGTTACCGGAGATTTAACCGTTACACCTCTTTTTACTTCCCACGGAGTGAAGATTGTTACAGAGCATAAAGTCTACGCAGGGGCTATTGATTCTCCTTTGAAAACAGCGCCCATAATTCTGTCGGAACCCAGCTTACAGGACCAGCGCTGCGACGCGGTACGTTTTCGTGAGGCTCTGAAAGAGCAGCATGGAATAGAGGATGCCTCAGTTCCGCTTCCTCTTCTCGAAGAGTTGATGCTTATGATGCGGAAAAACAGAGATGGTCTTAAAATCTCTACCCTGGAGGGGCATCTGTGGGGCGTTTTGTCTCCCGAGGCGGGGCCGGGTTATGGGATTGCTATTGATATCGGGACCACTACGGTAGTTGCCTATCTGGTCAATCTGTCTGACGGCGATATCTGCCGGGTAGTCTCGGGCCTCAATATGCAGAAGGCCTGGGGAGGGGATGTCATCTCACGGGTACAGGCGGCAAGCGAGTCTGGTCCGGAACCGCTGCAGCGGGCAATAGCCAGACAGATTTCCACCATGGTTTTCCGCCTTGTCGAAGAAGAAGAGATTCCCTGGGAGGACCTGCGGGGACTTGCTGTTGCGGGTAACACAGTAATGATGCATCTACTGGCGGGTGTCGATCCGCGCCACATTGCGGTTTCTCCTTTTATTCCTGTTTTTACCGAAAAGCGCATAGAATCGAGTTATCAGCTTTTTCCCCGTATTCCCCGGTATCTTCCGGTTATTCTGCTTCCGTCTATTTCCGGTTTTATCGGAGCAGATATTACCGCCGGTATCGCTGCCGCGGGGCTCATGGATTGTGATAAGCCGTCTCTGCTTATTGATGTGGGTACCAATGGTGAGCTGGTTATCGGTGATTCTTCACGGATGATTGCCTGTTCCACTGCAGCAGGACCGGCATTTGAGGGTGCTACCATCTCCTGTGGTCTGGGCGGGATTCCCGGAGCAGTAAGCGTTGTGACTTTAAGCCCCCAAAAGGATCTTGCGATAAGCACCATAGCCGGTGAAACGCCTGCCGGTATCTGCGGGTCCGGCATAATCGATCTTGCGTCACTACTTATTGAAACAGGCATTGTGGACTACACCGGACGCTTATTGCCTCCGGATGAACTGCCGGAAAATGTTCCATCTGTACTTGCCTCCAGAGTGACTGAAGACGGTTTTATCTTTGCCACCGACCGGCATAATCAGCCCCTGATTTTTACTCCCCGGGATGTGCGGGAGGTACAGCTGGCCAAGGCATCTGTTGCTGCGGGGATAGATATACTCCTTGAGGAGTATGGAATCGGCCCTGAAAAAATTGACAAGGTTTTTCTCGCCGGCGGCTTCGGCAGTTTTATCAATACCGCCAGCGCCGTCGGGATCGGACTTCTTCCCGGTGAAATAGAGGAGAAAATCGTTGCTGCCGGGAACACCGCCGGGGCAGGGGCTGTTCAGGTTCTGCTTTCAGAGGAAAGTTATATGCGCCTGGGTACTCTGGCTTCGAAGGTGGAGTATATTGAGCTTTCGGCTTCGCCGAAATTTCAGGACAGATATGTAGAGCAGATGTTCTTTCCTCAATAGAAAAAGTCTGGTATAGTTGCATACAATATTATGGATAATGGTGCTAACGAACTCGATTGGGAGCGGGCCCGGCGTATTGCAGGTTTTTATGCCAAGGCAACAGGCTGCAGCTGCTCTGTTATAGACAACAAGGGTGATATTCTCTTTGCCAGCGAGAGCTGCCGATTCTGCAGCGGCCTGCAGCCGGTACTGCATGATAAGCTGAACTGTCATCAGGTGCATCTCTGGGGCGGGTACCAGGCTGAACGCTTCGGGGGCAAATACATCTATTTCTGTCCGGTTTCTCTCGTCCACTGGGCTTCCCCGATTGTTATTGACGGAATTATGCAGGGATCTCTGGTCGGCGGACCGGCGCTTATGATTGAGCCGGAAGAGGTTATCGATGAGCTTAAGCGTAAACATGAAGTAGACTTTGATACTGATCAGCTGCTGAAAAATCTGAACTCCATTGCACGGGTTACTCCCGAGAAAGTAACCGCCTTAAGTGAAATGCTTGCAGTTGCCGCGGAGCACCTTTCTCTTCAGGCGGATACCCGGTTCAGTGTAACATCCGAAGCCCTGGCGCAGCAGTCAAGAATTAACGAATATATACAGTACATCAAGGAAGCAGAGGAGAGTCACACCCATCAGTATCCTCTTGAGAAAGAACGGGAACTTCTGAGCCTTATTTCCAGGGGCGACAAGAAGGGCTCTCAGCAGCTGTTGAATGAAATCCTCGGCAGTGTCTTTTTCTCTTCCGGTCGAAATCTTGAGGTTATTCAGTCCCGGGTGCTTGAACTGGTTGTCCTTCTCTCCAGGGCGGCTGTTGAAGGCGGGGCAGAGGTCGAACAGATATTCGGTCTTAATCTCCGCTATCTCAGGCAGATAAACACCTTTTCCTCCGTTGAGGATCTTGCCGCCTGGCTTTCCCGTATAATGCTCAGATTTACCGATTTCGTCTTTGATCTTCGTGAGGTAAAACATGCAGATGCAATATACCGGGCTGTCCAGTATGTTCACAGCAATTATGCGGACAAGATTACCCTCGATGCCGTTGCAGGTGAAGTCTACTTATCTCCCGCTTATTTCTCCAAGGTTTTCAAGGAAGAGATGAAGGTAAGCTTCAATAACTATCTCAATAAGTACCGAATCGATAAGGCCCGGGATATACTTCGGAATACAACTATTCCTCTGGTGGATGTTGCTGCCATGGTGGGCTATGAAGATCAGTCCTACTTTTCCAAAGTGTTTAAGCGGGTCTCCGGTGTCACCCCCGGTCGGTACCGGGAATCCCGGGGCAGAATCAGCGGGGATAGTCAGGAAATTCATCGTTAATCCTGTTTTTGCCTAAAAAACTTCCAAAAGAAACGTTTTTTTTCAATACCGGAATGGAATTTTGACCTGATAATAAACTATATGCCGAAAGGAGAGATGGAATGGCTGACTGGAATGAAATATCAGAAATGCTGCAGAAAGGAAAAGCCAAAGAGGTTGCTGACCTTTGTCAGAAGGCTCTGGATGACGGAAGCAGTGCAAAAGAAATACTGAACGAAGGACTTATGCTCGGTATGGGCGTTGTCGGAGAACGGTTCAAGAAGAACGAAGTATATGTACCTGAAGTACTTATAGCCGCCCGGGCTATGAATGCAGGTATTGCAATTCTGAAGCCCCACATGGTGGGTGATGCTTCCGATTCAAAGGGTAAGGTTGTTCTTGGAACGGTAAAAGGCGACCTCCATGACATTGGCAAGAACCTTGTTAAAATTATGATGGAAGGAAAAGGGCTTGAGGTTATCGACCTTGGCGCTGATGTTCCTTCTGAGAAATTTATTGCCACGGCACAGGAACAGGGTGCACAGGTTATAGCCTGCTCAGCCCTTCTTACAACAACCATGACCGAAATGGAAAATGTTGTAAAAGCGGCTACAGAAGCCGGAATGCGTGATTCCGTAACCATTATGGTCGGCGGCGCACCGGTTACCAAGAATTTCTGTGATTCAATCGGCGCGGATATCTACACTGCCGATGCAACTACCGCTGCTGAAGCTGCCGTAGCTGCCTGTGCAAGCTGAGATTTATCAGTACTGATCTGACTTAACCCGGCTCATAAAAGCCGGGTTCATTTTCACACTTAATACGACAAAAATCGTCGCCATTAAAATTACCTGCTTCTGCTCTTTGGAGGAATTATGACAGGAAAGGAACGAATTTATACAGTCATGGGGAATGGTATTCCCGATAATGTACCCTGGGTACCTTTTGCCGGGGTTCATGCCGGACGGCTCAAGGACTATACTGCAAAAGAAGTCTCCACCGATGGAGATAAGTTGTTTGAATCACTCCTGGAAGTTAACAAGCTCTATAAACCGGATGGTCAGCCGGTTATGTTTGACCTGCAGGTAGAGGCTGAAATCCTGGGATGTGATCTTGTCTGGTCCGAAGATGCACCTCCCACGGTCTCCACCCATCCTCTGTCTGACATTGACGAAATCCCCGATAAGATTCCTGCCCCCGATGATGGACGACTCGGGCTGGAGCTGAATGTGATGCGTCGGATGAAAGCAGCAGTTGGAGAAGATACTGCGTTATATGGTCTGCTCTGCGGTCCTTTTACCCTGGCATCCCATCTGCGCGGTACCAACCTGTTTATGGACATGATCCTGAATCCTGACTATGTTCATAATCTTCTGGATTACTGTAACAAGGTTGCAAAAACACTGGCGGGATACTTTATCGAAGCCGGAATGGATGTTGTGGCTGTTGTCGATCCCCTGATCTCCCAGATTTCACCGGACCATTTCAAGGAGTTTATGGAAAACCCCTTTTCCGAGCTCTTTGCCGATATACGGGCAAAAGGAGTATTTTCCTCCTTCTTCGTCTGTGGGAATGCGACCAATAATATTGAACCAATGTGTCTCACAAAGCCGGATAATATCTCAGTGGATGAAAACGTGAATCTTGCGACTGCCAAAGAGGTTACTGACAAATACGATGTAGTGCTGGCGGGAAATATTCCCCTCACATCGATTATGCTTTTTGGAAATCAGCAGGACAATATGAAAGCGGTAATCGACCTTATGGATTCAGTTTCCCACGATAACCTGATTATCTCCCCCGGCTGCGATATGCCTTATGCCATTCCTGTGGAAAATACCATCGGTGCTGAACAGGCGGTGCATAATACCGCGGCAGTCCGGTCCATGGTTGCCAACTACTCGAAAGAGGATCTGGTATTCGAGGGGGAGCTGCCGGATTATGAAAACCTGGAACGTCCTCTTGTTGAGGTCTTTACCCTGGATTCAACTACCTGTGCCGCCTGTACTTATATGATGGCTTCTGCTATGGATGCGAAAAAAGAGTATGGTGACAAGATTGATGTGGTCGAGTACAAGTACACCAGCCCGGAAAATATCGCCCGCTGCGGAGCTATGGGAGTAAAGCAGCTGCCCAGTATATACATCAACGGACAGTTGAAGTACTCTTCTATTATTCCCAGCCGTGACGAACTCTTCGGCGCGATTGATGAGGTAATGTAAATGACAGGTATTCCCCTCTACTTTATTGCCGGTTTCCTTGGATCCGGCAAAACCACGGTTTTAAACAAACTGCTCGCAACCCTGGGAGACCGGACTGCGGGGCTGATAATCAATGAGTTTGGTTCAATTGGAGTAGATGCGGGAAGAGTAGAAGAGGAGGGCAGGAAAAAAGGAGATATCTTTGAACTGAATAACGGTCAGATCTTCTGTTCCTGCCTTGCCGGGCCTCTGTCGTCAGCGTTAATCCAGCTGGCGGAAAAAAAGCCGGACCTTATTATTGCCGAGTGTTCCGGCCTTTCAAAGCCGGCTACACTGAAGGATCTGTCAGCCGGGGTGGAGAAAACCACCTCGGGGGCAATACATTTCGGTGGACTTATAACCGTTGTTGATGCTCCCAGACTGCCTGTTCTGCATGAAAGTGTACAGGTAATCAGCGAGCAGATCCGCTATGCCGGAGCTGTTGTTCTCAATAAGATCGATCAATGTTCGGAAGATGAAGTATCGGCCGCAGAAAGCCTTATTCTAACTGCCAATGATTCTGTAGAGATACGCAAAACCTCTTTTGGAAATATTTCATTCGGTGAAATTGAATCGATGATCAGCAAAGCACCATCTACACCTGATCTTGATTCCTCTTACATGGGATGGGGAAATGCCGGACGGCCCAAAAATTATGTGATATTACCAGATGGTCCCTTGAATGAAACTGCTCTCAGAGAATTTCTGGTTCGTACCGCAAAAGAAAGCTACCGTGTCAAAGGTGCGGTTGCAGCGGCTGAGGGTGGGTATTATCAGATTGACTGTGTCGGTGATTCTGTTTCTCTGGGAAAACTTGAGGAGCGCCCCGAGAGTGTGGGGATTGTTATAATCGTTCCCGGCAACGGAAAGGGAGAGGATCATTTCAGGGAGTTGTTCAGTTCCTGCTTGCTCTCTGAAGCTTCCTGATTTCCCCTTCGGAAAAATTCAGCCGGTGAAAGGGATCAAAGTAATGTTCCGGTTCCAGCTCTTCATGCTTGATAAACAAGCCCAGACGCTGCAGCAGACTTTCAATTCTGCCGGTAATCCTGTCTATGTCTCCGTTCATCATGATTAAATTGTAGAAAATTGAGGCAGGGATCGCAAATTTCTGATCTGATTATTTCAGGCGTATAAAAAAAGCCGGCCTGAGGCCGGCTTGTAAATATCGTTCTTTTGTGTGATTTCTCACAGAACTGGTATCTCGTTATTGCTCGTTATGAGCTCGAATTACCTTTTCGGTAAGCTACTCTATAGGGTGGTTCTATAGGCGCCTCCGTTCTTAATCTGATTTCAAACAACACAATATGTACACGCCGGGGCTAATCCCGGCACACCTGTTTAGGCGGTGCTTCCATCGGTTGCCTCCTTGTTAGAAACATCCAACACTTTAAATGTAGTCCTCAAACCACAGTTCGTCAAATTTTTCTTTGAAAAAATACCAAAAAAAGCACCCTGTTTTCAGGGTGCTTCAGCAGACTTAATGGTGTATCAGACTTCGTAGGTGCTGGCGGATACATCGCCGCCGGTGCCGGTCCAGTTGGTATGAAAGAATTCACCCCGTTTCTTGTCCACCCGTTCGTAGGTGTGGGCACCGAAGTAGTCCCGCTGTGCCTGAAGCAGGTTGGCTGGAAGACGGTCGTTACGGTAGCCGTCATAAAAAGCCAGGGCAGTGGAGAACGCCGGCATGGGAATACCCAGCTCGACAGACTTTGAAACAACCCTTCGCCAGGAGGCCTGGCACTCATCAATCTTGTTCTTGAACCAGTCATCCAGCAGCAGGTTATTCAGTTCCGGATTCTTGTCGAAGGCATCTTTGATCTTGCCCAGAAAAACAGAACGGATAATACAGCCGCCCCGCCACATAAGGGCTATGCCGCCGTAGTTGAGGTTCCAGCCGTACTCTCTGGCTGCTTCACGCATGAGCATGTACCCCTGGGTATATGAGACAATTTTACTGGCAAGAAGAGCCTTCTGGATGTCGTCGATAAAGCTTTTTTTGTCTCCGGAGAAGGTGGCATCCGGGCCGCTCAGTACTTTTGAAGCTTCAACCCGTTCGTCCTTCATTGCGGAAAGACAGCGGGAAAAAACGGCTTCGCCAATAAGGGTTACCGGAACACCAAGGTCCAGAGAGCTTACACCGGTCCATTTCCCGGTTCCTTTCTGGCCGGCTGTATCGAGAATCTTTTCCACCAGAGCCGATCCGTCATCATCTTTAAATCCCAGGATATCACGGGTTATCTCAACCAGGTAGGAGTCAAGGTCGCCGGTGTTCCAATCCTTGAACACTTCATGCATTGCATCGGCATCCATGCCCAGGGCATTCTTCATGAGCATGTAGGCCTCACAGATGAGCTGCATATCACCATATTCAATTCCGTTATGCACCATCTTCACGTAATGACCTGCGCCGTCTTCTCCAACCCAGTCACAGCAGGGCTCGCCATCGTCGGTTTTTGCAGCGATTGACTGGAAAATATCCTTTACCAGAGGCCATGCTTTCTTGTTTCCTCCGGGCATCATGGAAGGGCCTCTTCTGGCGCCCTCTTCACCGCCGGAAACACCGGTGCCGATGTAGAGAATACCTTTCTCTTCAAGGGTTTTTGTTCTGCGGATTGTATCGGGGAAGTGGGAGTTTCCTCCGTCGATGATGCAGTCACCTTTTTCCAGGTGGGGCAGTACCATATCGATAAAGCTGTCTACTACATCACCGGCTTTGACCATGAGCATTACTTTTCTGGGGCGTTTAAGGCTTGCCACAAACTCTTCCATGGAGTGGGCTCCGAGGATTGTATCCCTGCCTTTGGCCGCACCGTTAAGAAAATCATCAACCTTGCTTACTGTACGGTTGAAGACTGCTACGGTATAGCCGTTGTCATTCATGTTGAGGACAAGATTCTGTCCCATTACTGCAAGACCGATAAGTCCAATATCCGCCTGTTTTTCTGCCATATAAATCTCCTTATTTATCTCATTTCCGGTTGGGTTCTGACGGTCGTCCTCTCCCTCCGCTCAGCTTACGCTGCCGCAAAGATCGGGAAACCCGATCTATTGCTTCAATCATTAAATCTCTCTTCAACGGCCCACAGCCCGATGGCAGGGTTCCTTCTTTTTCGGTCGGGTTCGGACGGTCGTCCTCTCCCTCCGCTCAGCTTACGCTGCCGCAAAGATCGGGAAACCCGATCTATTGCTTCAATCGTTAAACCGCTCTTTAACGGCCCATAATCCAATGGCAGGATTGCTTATAAAGTAGATTTCCTCGCCGTCGGGCATAGTATTCCAGCCGTCTTTTAAGGTGTCCGGATTATACAGTTTACGCATTTCCGACAGATCGGCATAGGTGTAGCCCACACTTTCAATCTCTTCTTTTGTCAGATGGCCGGGGCAATAGGTTACGCTGAACCTCTTTTCCGGTGATCCGTGGATAAGGTGAGCGGCAACTCCAAGGTTGTCCTGAAGATCCTGATTCTTCGCTGTGCAGTCCAGAACTTCGTCGGTGGTGAGGTAGCCGTACTTTCGTATTATGCGGTCGTTTTCAGCATCCTCTCCGAACTCTTTTACACCGGGAGCAAGCACTATCAGTTCTCCACCGTCTTCTATGGCCATTCTGGTACGGTAAATACTCTTATTACCCAGCCAGGTACTTCGGAACTCTTCCGGATCCAGGTAAACCACCGCTTTCTTTATGGGTTTTTCCAGCATGGTAAAGTTTACTTTTAAAGAAAGTTCCGCTGCCTTATAGAAGCATTCATGGTCGTCGCCGATATAGAGGCCCCGAATTGGAAGGCTGCCGTCGGAATCCCGGCCTACAACCGTCAGAATGTAGAGCAGGGGAAGGTCCCCGCCGAATTCTTCCGAGGCATAGTTGAGAATGGCCCGGACAGGGTTATCCGCACGGCCCATGATCTTTTCCATGCCGTAGGCGGCACCGATAAAATGACTTTTGTTTATGCCCTCCTGGCCGCCGGTTCCCACAAAGATGTTTTTATTGTAATTGGCAAGCCCTATTACTTCGTGTGGAACCACCTGGCCGATGCTGACAATCAGATCGTGGCCGCCTTCCACCAGCAGTGAATTGACCTGGGCGGGCCAGTCAAAGTCAATTTTGCCGCCGGTCTGTTTCTTTACAAAATCAGCGGGAACCGTGCCAAGGGTAGACAAGTCCTTTCGCCAGCGGTGATCGCGGAAAAGATCTTCCGGTACACCGGGAAACATCTTTTCTATCTCTTCGCTGCTCATGGGTGCGTGGGTACCGATGGCTGGCATAATATCGGTCAGCTTTTCTCCATAGTGACCATAAAGCATGGAGGTAATTTCTCCAGCTTTTGAGTGAGCCCTGGTTATGTCCGGCGGCAGGGCAAGAACCTTCTGCTTTTCTCCGATTTTCCCAAGAACCTCCGTCAATATAGAAGAAAGTTCCTCCATTCCGATAACGGTATTCTCGGATCCCTTTTCGTAGTAGAGCATCTGCAGCCCGCCCTTACCAGTTTGGTTTTTCGGGAAGGTAGGTGTCAAACTCCTTTAACAGAGCTTCCTGATAGGCCCCTTTAAAGGTTCCGTTGAAGAACTTATCCAGGCCTTCGTTATAGAGTTTTTCCCAGCTTGCTTCTTCGTGTCCCGGGTTGATGGGAAAGAAGAGGGCGTTGTTGCCAGCTGCGGCTTTATAGTCACCGGGGGCATCACCTATCATCAGAATTTTTTCGGGATCGTACTTTCCGCCGGCGGCGAACTTTATATGTTCAGTTTTTGTTCCCCTTTCCTGTCCGGCGATAAGACGAACATAAGAGTCGATTTTGCTTTCCGCCCACTCTTTTTCCAGAGCTTCTGTGGGGGTCTGGCTGACTACCAGTGCGTCGGCTTTTGTTACCATTTTTTCGAGGCTTTCCCGTACAAGGGGGAAGGGGGGAACATTTTTGACATACCAGGAGACAACCTCGTTTACGCCAAGGGAGTAAGCCTTGATTGTTTTCAGTTCTTCCGTGGGGTTGCGGTCAACTTCTGCCAGAAAAGCGGGGTTGCCCAGTTTTGTCTCCCGTTTTACCCAGGCATCGAGGTCCTTCAGAAGGGGAACTTCAACATTACGTGCTTTTACTTCCTTTCTTTCAGAGAGAAGGGCCATGGCGTACTGCAGGGCAAGGAAGCGGTTGCATCCGCGGTTTTTAGAGTAAAGGTTTACAAACTCCCAGACTTCCCTGGCGTATTTCGATACGGCCTGCAGTCCGAACTGGTATATGAACTGGGGACAAAAGCATTCCTTGTGCTTTATTTCCATGGAATCGAAGGCACATCCATCGGAATCAATGCCGATGAAAAACTCTTTTTCCGGCTTGAAATCCTTAAGTTCCTGAACAGGATCAATCATATTCACTCCTTTTTTCCACCTTAAACCCTCTTTATACTAAATGTTAAGGTATAATGGTTGGTTACTTTTGAATACTTATGTATTACGGTCTCTAACGAAAGATTTACCATGGAAAGTGCCCCGAGTCAAGCTTTGTAAACCCTTACATTTTTTCATTGACAGGGGTATGTTTCCGTAATACTCTGAAAATGAAAGGAATAGCAATGCCAGCAAACCGGCGGCAGGATGAGATTCTTGCTATGTTGTCAAAACTGCGCAGTATAAGCGTCGGAGAACTGACCAGCAGGCTGAGTGTGTCGGAAGTTACCATACGGAAAGACCTGTCCATCCTGGAAGAGATGGGGTTTCTTATAAGAACCAGAGGGGGTGCAGAGCTTGCTCAGGATAACCGTTTCCGGCAGACCATGAGTATCCGCCGTGGAGAGTATCTTGAGGCCAAACGTGCTATCGCGGCCCGGGCGGTTGAGCTCGTCCGGGAAGATGATACTATCTTCATTGATGCCGGATCTACCTGCATGCTTTTTTCTGAAGCGGTGGCGCACATGTCGTTGAGGGTTGTTACCAATTCCATTGATGTTATGACCCGTCTGGCAGATCGTCCGGGGATAAGTTTAATATCCACAGGCGGTGCATACCGGAAGTCGGCAGGGAGTTTTCTCGGACCCATGGCTATACATAACCTGGAAGATTTTCAGTTTAATACCTGTTTTCTGGGGGGGGCAGCTTTTTCGGAAAAAGGTGTTTTCAGCTCCCATAATATTATGGACAGCCAGCTGAAACAGCAGGTTATTGCGGTAAGTCAGCGTACTGTAGTGCTGGCTGACTCCAGGAAAATGGGATTGTCCGCATTTTCGATTTTTGGCAGACCCGAGACTGTTGATGTGCTTGTTTCGGACAGCGAACTGACAGCGGCGCCGGAACTGGTTGCCCTTGGAATTGAGGTTCTTCAGGCCGGTTGAATTCCGGCCTCGTATATAGACCTGAAAAAGAAGGAAAGAGAGTGAGGTTTTTTGTATGAGCTATCTTGATGAAATGTTTTCTTTAAAAGGAAAGACCGCAGTCATTACCGGCGGAGGTGGAAATATCGCCTATGCCATGGGAGAAGCCCTTTTACGGGCTGGAGCCAATGTTTCCCTCTGGGGACACCGTTATGAGTCCATTGATGCCAACCTGGCAAAACTTGCCGATGCTACAGGGCTTAAGGACCAGCTGCAGCGGGTAAAGGCTGATACCGGCGATGAAGCCGCAGTCATTGCCGGATACGAAGAGACAGAGAAGCAGTTCGGTTCCGTCGATATTCTGATTAATGCCGCCGGAGGAAACAAAGGTAAATCAGACTGGGAAGATGTTGATATGGATGTCTTTGAAGATGTTCTTCGTCTGAATCTTTTAGCCGGTCTTATGGTTCCCACCAAGGTTTTTGTCAAAAACTGGAAGGCTAAAGAGATCAAGGGATCAATAATCAATCTCACCTCCATGACAAGCTATATCCCCCTTTCCGGTACTCATGCTTACGGCGCCGCCAAGTCCGCGGTTCTTAATCTTACCTATGCAGGTGCCCGGGAGTTTGCTAAAGACGGAATCAGGGTAAATGCTATTGCTCCGGGATTTTTCGTCGGAAAACAGAATAAAGCGCTGCTGTTTGATGAAGCTACCGGAAACCTGACCGCCCGTGGAGAGGCTATTATTGCCCATACCCCCTTCGGCCGTTTCGGTGATGTCCAGGAGCTTGGCGGTGCGCTGCTGTTTCTCTGCAGTGACAAAGCATCCGGTTTTGTAACCGGCGTTTCTATCCCTGTAGACGGTGGTTATCTGGTACATAATATTTAAGGAGGACGGGCATGTCACGACAGTTTCTGGATAATGATTTTATGCTGCAGAATGAGGCAGCACGGATTTTATATCATGAGTACGCCGAGGGCATGCCCATCTTCGATTTTCATTGTCACCTGCCTCCAGAGCAGGTGGCAAATAACAAACAGTTTAAGAATCTTACGGAAATATGGCTTTATGGCGACCATTACAAGTGGCGGGTAATGCGGGCCAACGGATACGAAGAAAAGTACTGCACCGGAGATGTTTCCGACTGGGATAAATTTGCAGCCTGGGCCGATACAGTCCCCAGGATTATCGGCAACCCCCTGTATCATTGGACTCACATGGAACTGAAAGATCCCTTCGGTATTGCTGGAAAGGTTCTGAATCCCGGTACGGCTGAAGGCATTTACAAGCAGGTGAATGAAATGCTTGGGCAGGAGAAATTCCGAGCCCGGGGAATTATGGACCATTTCAAGGTGAAAGCAGTTTGTACCACCGACGATCCGGCGGACTCTCTGGAATACCATCAGCAGGTGGCGGCTGATCAAACCTTCAAGAGTAAAATGCTTCCGGCTTTTCGTCCGGATAGAGCCATGGCGGTAGATACCGGAGCCGCCTGGATTGAGTATCTTGAAAGACTCGGCGCTTCAGCTAATATGACAATCTCGAGTTTCAATGATCTTCTTGAAGCTCTGGAGAAACGGCATGAATTCTTCCATTCCATGGGAGGCCGTGTGTCTGATCATGCACTGCTGGTTCCGGTTTATTCACCGGCTTCAGACAGTGAGCTTGAGGCTGTTTTCAGAAAGGCTAAAGATGGAACAGCAGTCAGCCCGGATGAGGCTGATAAGTTCCGTACAGCCCTGATGCTTCATTTCGGCCGTATGAATGCAAAGCGCGGCTGGGTAATGCAGCTGCACCTGAGTTCCCTCCGAAATAACAACAGCCGTATGTTCGCAAAGCTTGGCCCGGATGTCGGTTTTGATGCTGTTGCCGACGGAGAAGTTGGAGCTCCATTAAGTCGCTTTCTCGATGCCCTTGATGTTACCGGGGAACTCCCCAAAACCATTCTTTATACCTTGAATCAGCGGGATAATGATCTGCTGATTACCATCGGGGGCTGTTTTCAGGACGGCTCTGTCCCGGGAAAGGTTCAGTTTGGATCGGCGTGGTGGTATGCCGACCATGAAGACGGTATGTCGAAGCAGATGAAGGATCTTGCCAACATGGGAGTGCTCAGCCGTTTTGTCGGGATGCTTACGGACTCCCGCAGTTTTCTCTCCTACCCCAGACACGATTACTTTCGCCGTATTCTCTGCAATATTGTGGGAACCTGGGTTGAAGAGGGTAAAGCTCCCCGGGACATGGACCTCCTGGGCAAAATGGTTGCTGATATTTCGTTCAATAATGCGAAAGAATATTTTGGCATTAACATAGAATAATTTAAGGTTATGTAATGTAAGGAGGATTTTATATGACCCTGGAAAAGTTTTCATTCGGTGTTGGAGACCGTTTTTTCCATCAGGGAAAAGCGCAGCTGGAAGCTCTGATTGAAGCAAAGAATCTTGGCCTGGATATTGTGCCTGTCTGGAATAAAAGTTTCCGGGAGCACTCAATTGTCGGAACCGATCCCATGTCCACCAGAAAGGAAGCTGATGCTGCCGTAGCTGCGCTGGGATGGAAAGGCTCCTATTATGTGGATGCAGACCATATCGGCCTCGGTAATGTTGATATCTTTATGGATGCGTCAGACTTTTTCACCCTGGATGTTGCTGACTTTACAGGAAAGGCTGCTGATGCAGATTCCATCAATGCTTTTGTGAAAAAGTATTTGTCTTATATTGGGACAATAGATATTCCCGGAATTGATGAAAAGATTGAGGTAACCGAAGCAAAGCTCAGAAGTATCGGGGAAAAGTATCTTTTGGCTGTACAGGAAGCTGGAAAGATCTACCGCAAAATTCTTGATAAAAAAGGTGAAGGAAACTTTGTTGCAGAAGTTTCCATGGATGAAACAGACCTGCCCCAGACTCCGGACGAACTGCTGTTTATTCTTGCAGCTATTGCAGATGAAGGCATTCCCGCCCAGACAATTGCTCCGAAATTTACCGGCCGATTTAACAAGGGTGTTGATTATGTTGGTAATGTAGATCAGTTCAACAAGGAATTTGATGAAGACGTCTGTGTAATTGCCTTTGCTGTAAAGGAATTCGGTCTTCCTGAAAACCTGAAACTTTCAATCCATTCCGGTAGTGACAAGTTCTCAATTTATCCGGGAATGAAAGAGGCCTGCAGAAAGCACAATGCCGGACTGCACCTGAAAACCGCCGGTACCACCTGGCTGGAAGAGATTATCGGTCTCGCCGAAGCCGGGGGAGAAGGACTGGTTATTGCAAAAGAGGTATACCGGACAGGAATAAAGATGTTTGATGAACTGTGTGCCCCCTACGCTGCGGTTATCGATATCGATAAAAGCAAGCTGCCTTCCGCAGATGATGTAGACACCTGGGACGGCCCATTCTTTGCCAAGGTTCTCCGGCATCAGCAGGATCAGCCTCTGTATAATCTGCATGTACGCCAGCTGCTGCATGTCGGGTATAAGGTTGCATCAAAGATGGGCAGCCGCTGGACAGATGCTCTTGAGCGGTATGAAGATATTGTAGCCGATCAGGTTCGCGAGAATCTGCTGGAACGGCATATCAAGAGAGTTTTTTAGGGATTGATATCAGAAGTCGAGACGTTCGGATCGAACGTCTTTACTTCAGGTGTGAGGATTGCTTTAGTCGAGACGTTCGGATCGAACGTCTTTACGAGCTCAGTGGAGAGCCCCTATGGGGGGCCTCCACTGTTTTTGATTATTTCTGCAGTAGCTCCGCGCATTTTTCCGCGTTGATCACACTTCCCGAGTGCAGGATGGTTCCATCCACACCCAGAGCAGGGGTTTTCATAACTCCCATGGCTGCTATTTTTGCATAGTCGGTAATTTTTTCGATGGAATAATCAAGCTTGAGTTCGTCTGCTGCAGCTTTCGCATTTGCAGCCAGTTTTTCGCAGTTGGGGCATCCGCCGCCGAGTATCTGTATTGTCATAATGTTCTCCTCTAAAAAAAGTTAGAAAATATAAAAGTATGTAGTTATCCCAGGCTGACGGTACCGTTGAGAATCCAGCCTGCCAGGGTAAAGAAGACTAATAGAATAATAAAGAAAATAATCAGGAGTCTTGTTTTCATAACCTGTTTTAAAAGCATAAACTCCGGAAAACTTGCCGCAACAGTGCTCATCATGAAGGCGATGGTAGTTCCAACAGGAAGGCCTTTGTTCAACAGGCTTTCCGCTATGGGGATCATTCCTGAAGCGTTGGAGTAGAGAGGAATTCCCAGAAAGACTGCCGCCGGAACAGTCCACATACTTCCTCCTCCCAGGTGGGAAGTAATAAAACTTTCCGGTACAAATCCATGCAGAACAGCACCTGCGCCTATTCCTATAAATATCCATTTCCAGATGCGGCCGAGTATTTCCTTAAGTTCCGCCGCAGCAAAACTTTTTCTCTCGGCGAACGTGAGTTTCTGCTTTTGTATAGTCGGTGTAGTAGAGCATTTACCGCTGGTACATGTTTTTACCGCGCCTGCCTGGGCGACTCCCGATGCCAACTGGGTCAGGTAGCGCTCCGCTTTTATCAGATCAAGAAAAAATCCGCCGATAATTCCTGCTCCTATACCAATGGCTAAATAGATGAGCATAAACTTGAATCCCAGCAGTCCCCCCAGGAGGACCAGTGCAACCTCGTTTATAATGGGCGAGGTAATAAGAAAGGCCATGGTAATTCCCAGAGGAATTCGTGCCTGGGTAAATCCCAGAAAAAGGGGGATACTGGAACAGCTGCAGAAAGGGGTAACAGCACCGAGTCCGGAAGCCGCGGTATAACCGAAAAACCGGTTTTTTCCCGAAAGAAAATCCCGTATTTTTTCTGTATCAAGACCTGCCCGGATAAGGGCAATCAGGTAGATCATGACGGTTACCATGGCAAATATTTTGCTCACGTCCTCTACGAAGAAGTGGAGTGATTCAGCAATATGGGTTCCCGGGGTAAAGCCTGCGAGTCTGTAGATGAGAAAATCAGCTAATTTTGTAAAGATAATAAACACTGGTATCTCCCCGGGGGTATCAGGTACTGACTTTGTCTGCAATGCAGGCAATAAAGGATGAGACGCAGTCCATCTTAAGCCGGTAGAAAATCTTCTGCCCTTCACGGCGGTCTTCTATCAGTCCGGCATTTTTCAGGCTTGAAAGGTGGCGGCTGATAGTTGAAAGCTCACCGTTAAGAATTGGGGATAGTTCGCATACACAGCGTTCCCCGTCTTTCAGGGCTTCAAGTATGGTTAGTCGTGTGGGATGCCCCATTGCTTTGAAGACTTCAGCGGCATTCCGGGTTGTCTCGGCATCCAGTGCCGCGGCAGATACTGCCTGTCCGCAAGCGCAGCCGGTTTTTATGGTAGTCATATTTGTATATTTAGCTAAATATACAAATAAAGTCAATCCTTTACCTCAGGGAAGGGTACTGTTAATTTATAAGGGCGTGAGACTATAAAGTATTTGAATATTCTACTATCCAGTAGTCGGCATATTTACAGGAGGAGAAAATGAAGGCCAGCATGAAAAAAATCGGCATTCTCGGCGGTATGAGCTGGGAATCAACTCAGCAGTACTACCAGATTCTGAATACCTTAACTGCTGAAGAATTCGGCGGACTTAATTCTGCTCCCTGTCTGATCTCTTCGGTTGATTTTGCTCCCCTGGCGGCACAGATGCATAAGAATGATTGGGATGGAGTCAAAGGGATTCTTCTTCCTGAGGCAAAGGCTCTGGCTGAAGCAGGTGCACAGGTTCTGATCATCGCAACCAATACTATTCACTATATTGCCGGGGAGATTGAAGCTGCAGCCGGGATTCCGCTGGTTCATATTGCAGATGCCGTTGGAAAAGAGTGCAGGCGAAAGGGTATTACCAGGGCTGCGCTTCTCGGGACAAAGTTTACCATGGAGCTGGGTTTCTACAGCAGCCGACTGGAAGACAAATTCGGTATTGAAACTGTTGTTCCCTCTGAAGCAGAAAGGCAAAAGCTTGATGATATAATTTTCAAGGAGCTTTGCCAGGGAGAATTCAGGGATTCATCAACTGCTAAAATAAAGATTATGGCCGAGAATCTTGCGGGGAAGGGCTGTGAAGGGGTTATTCTCGGGTGTACCGAGCTTCCCCTTATTATCCGGGAAGGTGATCTGTCAGTGCCTGTACTGGACACCATGGAGCTGCATGCGCGGGAGGTTTTCAGGCGGGCAGTGGAAGGATAGGGTGGGGGCTGGTTTCAGGTGGGGTGCTCCCGGACCGCGCGTTTCTCGGCCGTTGGCCTGCGAGGCTCACGTTCCTCGCTTTGCTGCGGTACGTAAGTGTGTGAGCCGCGCTCATCCGCCCCGTGTTCCTCGCTTCGCTGCGGAATTCTTCGGATAGATTCAGTTGTTTTGTCGTGTTAGGTGGAGTTGTTTCAGGTGGGTGTTCCGGACCGCGCGTTTGCTTCGCAAGCCGCGCTCGTCCGCCCCGCGTTCCTCACTTCGTTCCGGTACGCGGGGTATAAAAAACCCGGCCAAACAGCCGGGTCTCTGATTTCGCAGATACAGGATTAACCTGCTACGATTGCCTCAACGGGACAAACATCTGCACATGCACCACAGTCAGTGCACTGATCGGGATCGATGAAACGAGCATCGCCCTTTTCACTTATTGCCTCAACGGGACACTCGGGTTCGCAAGCGCCGCAGTTGGTGCATTCGTCAGTTACCTTGTAAGCCATTTGTAACCTCCAATATGTTGGTATGACCAAACTATAAATGGAAAAAAACGGTTTTTCAAGGGCATAGCCTGTAAAACAGGACCGATTATCGTCTCTTTAATCAGAGCATTTCCAGGTTTGTCGAGCCTGCGGTTTTACGGTAGAAACAGCTCTTTTTGCCTGTATGACATGCTGCGCCGGTTTGTTCCACCAGCAGCAGAAGACAATCCTGGTCGCAGTCTACCCTGATCTCGACAATCTTCTGAAGATGGCCTGATGTTTCGCCCTTTTTCCAGAGCGTATTACGGCTGCGGCTGAAATAGTGGGCATATCCGCTTTCCAGGGTTTTATCCAGGGCTTCCCGGTTCATAAAGGCACACATAAGTACTTCCAGACTGCTGCTGTCCTGGGCTATGGCGGTAATCATTCCTCCGCCTTTGGAAAAGTCCGGTGTAAGGTTCAGTCCTTTTTCAATATCACCCATTACTTTAATACTCCAAGTTTTCTGCCCAGGTCACGGGCGTCATCTTTCAGTTCTTTCACGGATTTAGGCTGCCATTTTGTTCCTTCCAGTTTAAGGCCGTACTCTTCCCGGAAGAGTTTTTCAAGGCCTGCCTGAAGTTTTTTCCCGATGGTGTAGATGTCTCTGGCTGGATCCGGATCCCTGGGAAAATCAGGATGATCCAGGGCAATTCCGTTAGCCAGGAAGCTTTCCAGCAGCAGTTTTGCTGCAATAAAGCGTTCATACTTGTCTACACCGAAAATAAAGAAGTCATTCAGCATACCGATTACTTCCCAGGTTACCTGTTCTGCCTGTGAGTAGAGTCCGGCATCCTTGTCCTGGTCGGAAAAGCGGGTAGGCAGGTTGCGGATAATATGGGGCAGCTGTTCTGATAGATAGTCAAGGTTAAACAGCCCGGTGGCACAGTTGAACAGGATCGGCTTGCCGCTGTTCTCTGCGGCGGCTACATCCTCCTTGCTGATTGCAGGCCCGATATCGCCGCAGTTGAGGCTGCCACGGGTATCCCGTATCAGAATACCGCCTTTTATATCCACCGGTGTTTTAAAGGAGAACTCAAAGGCCGCCTCTTTGCCGCTCAGGGCCATGAGAGCGACGCCTGCCGGGTTGGGCAGGTTTGCCAGATTGTCAACATTGCCGAGATAGGCAAAGGATTTACCTTCTTTGTGCAGGCTGGTGTAGATATCCTTGAGAACGGCGAAATTCTGACCATGTCCTCCGGGGAGCGGCAGAGGTGTCTTGCCGTCTTTACCCGGAAATACCTGCCGGGGGCGTCCTTCTTTACTGTGGGTAAAGGCGCCGATCATGGGCTGGATACCGGTTTTGCAGTCAGTCATATCGGTGCCGATCTCGTCGATCAGATCTTTAAGAAAGGGACTGTTACGGTATTCTTTATAGGCTTCAAGAACCTCGTCGTTATTATTGACGCTGGTCATCTGAAAAACAGCAGGGCCGGCAGAAGTATTGGTACCGGTGAACTCCCGGTAGATCAGTTCTCTGATAAGCATGCCCCGGAACTTCAATTCCATATAATCCGGGCCGGCAGTTCCGTCGGGATTTATGCAGGCCGGTGTAATTCCCTTGGCACGGCCCTTTGCCATATTGGCAATGGTGTCAAAACTCTCTTTACAGAGTTCCATCAGCTTTTCGGAAAACCCGCGGTTTTTTTTGGCATCCACATAGCTTGTGGCGGATCCGCCATTAAGAACTCCGTAGGCGGTCTTCGGGTAGAGAAGGTAACCCAGAGCCGTAAGACCCCGGTAAGAAAAGGTTGCTGTGTTGCCCTCTATTTCTGCAAACACCGTTAAGGGCAGGCTGATTGAGAGCTCTTTTAATTTTTTATTCGCCTCGGAAGCATCCATTACCCAGGCGGCATGGTTCATATCTATAACACTGGAGCCGTCGATACCGGGAATTTCCTTTACTTCCACCTCTGGCTGATTATCAAAATCCCCGGCGTTGAATCTTTCCAGAATTTCCAGGGTTAGTTCTGCATCTATGCCGAAATCCGACATCAGCTTATTCAGTTCTGCTGTATCCATTCTTTCTCCTTTTATATCCATTCTCAGTTGTTTCTATTCAGACTTATTAAACGTCCCATTCAGAAAACAGCTGGCCGATAATTCTGCGGGCAATACTGCCAAGTCCCGGCAGCTGGGGATGTTCTTCGGGGGTAAACCATCCGGCATCTTCAATCTCTATTCCATCGGGCTCTATTTCGCCGGACTCCCACTCAGCGGTAAATCCCAGCATGAGAGAGTCTGGAAAAGGCCAGGGCTGACTGGCAAAATAGCGGATGTTTTTCACCTCAATACCGACCTCTTCCCTGATTTCCCTGCGGACTGTCTCTTCCAGGGTTTCTCCGGCATCGACAAATCCTGCAATAAGGCTGTAGACCGGGGCGGGGAAGTTGCGGTTGTGGGCCAGCAGTAGTTTGCGGCCTTTGGTTACTGCGGTTATTACCGCCGGGGAGAGCCTCGGGAAGGTAAGCATTCCGCAGTCCGGACAATGTCTTGCCTTTTCATGATGATGGAAGCTGTTTTTTCCTCCGCAGCGGCCGCAGAACTGCGAAGTGTTCTCCCAGTTAAGCAGGTGATTGCCCAGCATGACCGCTTTCAGCATTTCCGGCTCGAACAGACCGAGAGCGGGCCGCATGGGAACCTGTACCATCCCTTCAGGGATTTCCTCTATTGTTCTGATAAACAAAGGGCGTTCGCGGTATATCCCCAGGCGAAAACTGTCCGCCGGGAGGGGAAGCCTGTCCAGAGGAATAAGAGGGCTGCCTGCTTCCAGGGCTTCCTGAGTATCTGCAGATGCCTTGAAAAGTATTTCCTTTTCCCGAATAAGCAGAGTCCAGCCCTCGTTGGGAATATCTTCTTTTTGTGTCCAGCGCCAGTCCGGTATAAACATGCAAGCCTCGTTATTCAGTAGTAGTTATGGGGTAAGTATCGCCGCGGCGTGGGCGGCGCCAAGCAGGGATACGCTGTAATCCTTTATAAGATACACAGGTATCCGATGCTGAATCTCTTTCATTTTCGGGTTGTAGTTGTTCTCGAAATATTTCATAAAGCTGTTTTCCTTCAGCAGGTGTCCTATATTCTTCTGGGCAATTCCACCTGCAAGAAAGAGTCCGGCTTCGGGCAGAAAATTAAGGGAAGTGTTTCCTGCAAACTGGCCGTATATCCGGGTAAAAAGCTGCATAACCCTGCCGCAATGAAGATTGGTATCAGCATTTTTGGAGATTAACGCAGGCCGCTTTTTCGGCGGCAGCTGGTCTATCTTCTGCAGAATTTCATCTCCGGTGCCGCTCACCGTGGTTCTGATCCAGTCATATATATTGCTGATCCCCTGTCCGGAGAGTACGCACTCGGTGCCGGGCCAGCCGGCGTATTTCCGGGTAAGAAATTCAGCAAGCTCCCGTGTTTCTGCATCATAGGCGGGAAAATCGACATGTCCTCCTTCTGATGGGACTGCCACGTACCCGCTTCCGGTATGAATCAAATGAGCGACTCCCAGTCCGGTCCCGGCACCGATAACGGCATAACTGCCTCCCCGTGGTTCAGGCAGTGAACCGTCGGTATGGGGCAGGGGCATTATCTGCTCCGGGTTATGTACATTTAGCAGGGGCAGGGAATAACTTAAAGCCAGGAAGTCATTTATTACAATGGTGGGGACTTCAAGAGCAGAACCGATAGCTGTGCCGTCGACCTTCCAGCTCTGGTTGGTCATAGTGCAGCTGTTATCTTTTACTGCTCCGGCTGCACAGATGCAGCAGCGCGCGATGGTTTCCGATTTTCCGGTAAGAGAAGCAGCTGCTTTACTGCTTGTCCGGGTGAAATCATCAATGGTATCACTGGGAACCACGGTTTCCCTCAGGATGGTAAAACCCTCATTACTGCGCTGGACGATGGCAAAATTGGCATTTGTACCGCCTATATCGCCAGCGAGGATCAATTCTTTCTCTATCTTTTCTTGCATATTTCTATCCGGCCCGCTGAAAAGAAGTTCACTCTCTGTTCGCAGAGGGCATCTACTCTGTATAATATGACCATGGATAATTTGCAAGGTAAGGCATCGATGCTGGCTTTTATTGATTTTGACGGGGTGTTCTGTGATTCCCTGACTGAGTGTTTTGTAAGCTCCTGGATTGCGTATCATCAGCTGTATAAAAAAAGCAATCCATCTTTTATGCAGCTCGCCGGTCGGCAGCTTTTTGATACCTACCGTCCTCTTATCCGCAGGGGCGGAGATTATGTGATTCTGCAGCACTGCGTTCATGAGAAGATTTCCCTGCATAAGCAGGATGATTTTGATGCGGTGGAAGCCTCCCTTGGTGACCTGGCCGATGAATTTCACACTATGTTTTATGATGCCCGGAAAGCACTGCTTAAAGCGGATAAGGATCACTGGAACTCCCTTAACCATGTTTTCCCGGCTTTTATAGAACCGGCTAAAAGCTGGGCCCTGAATCCCGGTTGTTATGTTCTCTCCACCAAGGAAGCTCCTTTCTTAAGGGAAATTCTTCTGGCAAACGGCGTAGACTGGCCCCTGGAGAGGCTCCTCTGTTCCGGTAAAAGTCCAAAGATTGATTTTATTAAAGATGTTTTGAAAACCACAGGACAGCAGAACGCAATGCTTTTTGAGGATCAGATAGACCATCTCTACCGTCTGGATGATCCCCGGGTAAAGGGATATCTCGCAGAATGGGGCTATGTTAAGCCTGAATGGCTGACTCAGAAGGATTTTCCCGTAATCAGTCAGGATGATATGATTTCCCTTGTAGCCGGTGCGCGGTGTTTGTGATTTTTAATTTTGCATACTGCCTCCTCTGGGATTGGGAAAAATAAAGCTTGAAGACGGACGCCTGGTTGCCGGTTTCCTTGCCGAACCCCTTGGGCTTGAAGGCGCTGAGGATATCAGCAGCTACGGCAGCTGGCGGAAGGCGATGGAGTAGATATTGTTAATGTTAAATAAGTATTGACAAATGTAAATACATTGTCATAATTTATTAATGCAGTTTGAATGGGATGAGAACAAAAACCGCAGCAATATTCAGAAGCACGGTATTTCATTCGTAACTGCAATTGAGGTGTTCTTCAGTGTTCGCCTGACAGCTGAGGATGATCGCAGAGACTATGGTGAGACCCGGTGGCTCACAGTCGGTGAGATAGCCTCGGGAACTGTGATTGTTGCCGTTTATATCTGCAGAGGACAACGGTTCCGGATAATTTCAGCCAGAAAGGTAAATGAGCGTGAACGCCGGAGGTATTATGAACAAATCCAGAAACAATGAGCATGCCGACCATGTCGGTGAGATGAGAATTGATTACAGTGATATACCTGAGCTTAACGACAGCTTCTGGGAAAATGCAGTCATTGAGCAGCCGAACAAGATTTCCGTTACAATCCGGCTTGATGAAGACTTGATTGAATTCTTCAGGAACAGCGGTCCCGGATACCAGACCCGTATCAATAGAATCCTGCGGCATTATATGATTCATTCCAGTATGAAGTAATATCCGATTCCGGTTTTCAGGATAGGAAGCATTGCGGTTGATGCTATCGACGAAAAGGTAAAAAGGTTTTATTTGAAATATAGTTTTTCACATTCCACATCATAATACAAACAGATAAAATCCAATTTGAAAATAATAATCAGAAAGGTCATAGTGTATGAATCACAAGCTTTTTATTGCCTGTATCCTGCTCTTCTTTGCCTTTATCCTCTTCGCTGACACCCCCGATTACGCCGACGGCAACGGCACCATCTTCTCCGAATCCCAATCGGGTAATGAGAAAATCATTGTTCGCAAATATGTTCAGCGGGTCGAAATTGGAGATCTTGCGGATTCGGTTAACCGTACCGTCTGGAACTCCCCCGGTTTTTCCGGAGCCCAGCAGGTGCATACCCTTGAGTTGGGTGATTTTATCGATATCGACCGTATTTTTGTGCGAACAGATCTTTCTGAAGATAAAACCCTGGCCTGGTTGAGCATTACCTGCGATACCGGAGAAAGCGGCTGGATACTCTACAGTAACCGGGACCCCTATGGGGATGATACCTGGGCAATTATCGACCATATTGATGCCGGTGGAAAAAGCTGGACCGTCCGGAAGCTCGTGCAGGGGCTTGCTGTCTGGGAAGTGCTCAATGTGCGGGATGTTCCAGGCCTTGAGGGCAGTACCGTTCTGTTTCAGCTGAAACCTGCCGCGGACAATCCCCAGGTGAATATCCGCACCCTGGGGCTCACGGTGGAAACCGAATCTATAGACGGCATGACCGACTGCTGGGTCCTGATGGAAGACGCTGAAGGCCGCAAAGGCTGGATATTCGGAGGCTATACCGGTGCGGAGCGGGGCGGACCCCGCTACCTGATACCGGAAGATGTGATTATGTTTTCTCTGGGGTTTTATTGAGGAAGATCACGGCAGTACTACGTTAAACAGCCCCTGTACAATGCTTTTCTTGTCGTTCGATATAAGTGAAAAGTTGCCGATGATCCGGTTGCCGTCGTAGCTTTCAAGAAAAATATTTCCGGCGGCTTCGTTGCCGCTATACCCTTCAATTTTCTGAATAATACTGCTTCCAATAAAGTAGTACGATTTTCTGGAGCCCAGAGAAAGACGGTTTGTTTCTCCAACCTTGAGTGACTCCGGAGTAAACCGTAGGTCAATGCGTTCATCACTACCGTCTACAAGCATCACGGTATTAGTTATAGAGTATAGACTCAACCCGGAAGGGGCATGACTGTCGCCTGTAAGTTGTACTTTCGGCGAAAAACTCATACCTGCAACCTGCTTTCCATGAATCCTTCCCTGGTAGACGAAGTAGGACTGTTCAGGGTCAATCAACATCTGCCGGGATCCGGTCATGTCATACGCCTGCCCGCTGGGGTCGAGCCATGCATGCACCTCTATTTGAGTCCCGGGAGGAATTTCAAGGTCCTTCAGGCTGTATTCCGCTTCAATATGGCCGTCCCGGAAACTGAGAGTTCCCTGTGAAACCATTTTGTGGTGCCCCTGGTTGTCAGTTTTCATATCGATGCCGGTTGACCAGCCTCCGTTGTACTGAGTAAAGAGAAGACGCTCCCAGGAGCTGTTTTTATCTCTCAGGCCTACTGCATAGAAAAGACCGCTCTTTCCAGGTCTGCCGTCTGCCAGATCATAGCGCAGATACAATGAACTCCCGTCGTGGGCAAAGTAGATCCCCTCAATGTCGGTACCTCCGACAGTTCCACTGGAATCACCGACAGGATCAGAAATAAAAGGCCGGATCGTTCCCCAGTCCTCAATATTGCCATCAACGCTGATCATCATGGGGGGAATCTTTACGGATTCATCCTGAAGGTATATCTCATAGTTCTTCCCTGCCTGTTCCAGGTTGACTTCCAGTGTTTCGATGATTGATTCAGTGTTGAAGGCTTTCTCTTTGATATCCAGGCTGTAGCTGAGAATGACCCCTTCTGCAGTATCGAGAGCACAGTCCAGAGGTGCCCGGCTTAAGACCCAGCAGGTTCCTCCAGTGTCGGTGTACTGGTCAAAAATTTTGGCACCAACCACCTCCTGGCTGGTTATCTGGTGATTGACCGATTCAAGCATCGCCTTTTCTGAGGTGTCGCCTCTTTTAAGGCTGTTCTCAATGGCACTGTAGATATGGGTGCGGTACTGCTGGCCGATATTTACGATTGATTTTTGTCTGGCTTCAGAGACATCCAGCCCACAGCCGATGCCGTAGAAATAGCCTTCCTCAGCCGGTGGACTGTTCAGCCATGCCGGGGCTTCTGCTTTTTGCATGTTTTCATCCGGGGAGCTGGAAGATAGGGCAGGAGTGCCGGCACAACCGGCAAATACAAGGGCTGTTAATAAAATGACAAGTGCATAATTCATAGTGTGAAATCTGTTGTTTCTCATCTCTTAGTCACCGTTGCAGAAATAGTTTTATTCAGATTTCACTGTATACCCCGAGTTCGGTCAGGCTGAAAGAAATCGTTCTGCAGGAATTATAGAACAGGTCCCGGGTGTTGAAAATAACTTTTATGAATCTAAGCAGCGGCAGCCCTTCTCCTCATACTCCCCCCCATTTCTCTGAGGGAGAGTGGGGATACGCATCTTTTTCTTTCTCCCTTCTCCCTCTGGGAGAAGGGCCGGGGATGAGGGTTGGGAGAAAGGTGGCCGCGAGGGCCGGGGATGAGGGGCGAAAGAAAACTTGCCGCGAAAGGTCGGGAATAAGTGCCGGTAGTAAAGTTGCAGTGAGGTGCCGGGGATGAGGGTCGGGAGAAAGACCGCCGCGAATGTCCAGGGATAAGGATTTTCCCCTTTTGTCTTTCTTTTTACCTCTTTTTGCCGTAAGAAAACCAATAAAAAAGCGAATATACTTGTCATGGAAACTGAAACGAAATATAATCGAAAGTAATACGAAGATAAAAGCGAAGCTTTTAGACAGTATTTTACAGGTTTTCCAATCTGTAACAGTAGTAGGGAGTAGAAAGGAACAGTATGGATTCGGGATTATCAGAAAGAGAACGGCAGATATTAACCCTGCTTACGGAGGATGCCTCTGTAAGTGTTGCCGCTCTGGCCGAAGAGCTTTCTGTTTCCCGGGTTACCGCAAGAAGCGATCTCTCTTCTCTTGAGGAGAAAGGTTTTCTTGTCCGTACCCACGGCGGGGCAATGCCGGTGTTTCATTCCAGTATTATGGAGCGGAACAGGACCTGTCCCGATGAGAAGGTACGGATCGCCAAGGCGGCTGCAGACCTGGTGCAGGACGGGGATACCATCATGATCGAGGCGGGAACAACCACGGCGCTGATCGTAAAGTTTCTGCTGGGAAAGCGGGATCTCCATGTGGTTACCAATTCCACCCTGCTTATTCCCTATGCCCGGATGAATCCCCAGCTCCATCTTACCGTGGTGGGCGGCGAGTTCCGGCCTGCCACAGAGAGCCTGGTGGGCCCCATTGCTCTGAGGGAGCTGGAAGAGTTCCATGTGCGCAAAGCCTTTCTGGGAACCGACGGTTTCAGCCTGGAAAACGGCAGCAGCACCCACCTGGTGGAGGGTGCCGAGGTTAACAAGCGCATGGCTCTGCAGGCTGCTGAATGTTTTCTTGTGGCGGATTCCGCCAAGTACGGCCGTTCCGGCTTTGTGCGCATGCTGCCCCTGTCCGGCTATACCCGGATCATTACTGATTCGGGCATGTCCGATGAGGTGGCCGCACGTCTTGCCGATGCAGGGCTTGATGTTAAACGAGTGTGATTTTCCCGCCGAGGTTTGTCGGCGGTTGTGTTTGATTATATGCAAAGAAAAGAACAAAGAGGAGAGTATACATGGCTACTGAAATTTTAATGCCCCGCCAGGGTAACAGCGTGGAATCATGCGTAATCCTGGAATGGCGTAAAAACGAAGGCGACCAGGTTTCCACCGGCGATATTGTCTGTGAAGTAGAAACCGACAAAGCCACCTTTGAAATTGAAGCACCTGCAGATGGTGTTCTGGTTAAACGGTTTTTTGAAGAAGGGGATGATGTTCCTGTTCTTACTATTATTGCTGCCGTAGGTACTGCCGGCGAGGATGTTTCCTCCATGGCTCCCGCAGGAGCAGCATCAGCTCCCGCAGATGCACCCGCACCGGCTGCAGCACCTGCTGCAGAGGCAGCACCCGCAGCGGCTCCGGCACCAGCGGCAGCACCGGTTCAGGCAGCAGCTCCGGACGGAACTGTTTTTGCATCTCCCCGGGCGAAGAAAGCGGCAGCGGATAAGGGCGTAAGCCTTGCCGGTCTTGCAGGCAGCGGCCCCGGAGGACGGATTATCGAAAAAGACGTTCTGGCTGCACAGCCTTCTGTTTCAGTAAGCCCCGCTGCCAAGGCAGGCATTGCAGCTGGTCTTACCGCTCCCGCACGGGGAACCGGAATCGGTGGAAGAATCCTCTCCTCCGATCTTGGAACCGCAGCGGCTGCAGTAGTATCCGCTGTTGATATTCCCGCCGGTGAAAACCGGGAGATCCCCCTCAAGGGTGTTCGCAAGGTTATTGCAGAACGCATGCACGCTTCTCTGCAGACCACTGCACAGCTGACCATGAATGCCGTTGCCGATGCTCGGGAGCTTCAGGCCTACCGCAAACAGTGCAAGGCTGCTCCGGAGACCATGGGCATGGGCGGTGTAACCCTGAACGATATGGTTATCTACGCTGTCAGCCGGGTTCTTCCTGCCTACAGCTTTATGAACGCTGAAATGTTCCCCGACAAGATTGTCGAGTACGGCGATGTACACATCGGTTTTGCTGTTGATACCGACAAAGGCCTTATGGTTCCGGTAATCCGCAATGCCAGCAGACTTTCACTGAAGGCTATTTCTGCTGAGGCAAAACGCCTCGGAAAAGCCTGTGTAGAAGGCAATATAACTCCCGATGAGCTCTCCGGCGGTACCTTCACCATCTCCAATCTTGGTGCCATGGGTGTAGGACACTTTACTCCGGTTCTGAATGCTCCCCAGGTAGGAATTCTCGGAGTAGGCGGAATCGACCTTAAGGCGGTTCAGGGTGCAGAGGGCGTTGATTTTGTTCCCCATATTGCCCTGTCCCTTACCATCGACCACCGGGCCGTAGACGGCGCACCGGGAGCCAAGTTCCTGAAAGCCGTTGCAGCAGAGATCGCCAACTTCCGTCTTGCACTGGCGGACTGATTCTAAGAGGAGTACTCAATAATGAGCCAGGATTTTGATTTAATCGTAATCGGAGCCGGCCCCGGCGGATACATTGCCGCCGAACGTGCCGGTGCGGAGGGGCTGAAGGTCCTTCTAATAGAAAAACATGAAATGGGCGGGGAGTGTACCAACTACGGATGTATCCCCACCAAGAGCCTTCTGGCAGGTGCCAAGCACTATGTTCACTCCCTGGAGTCCGAGCGCTTTGGTGTAACTGTCAGTGGTGCAAAATATGACATAAAGACCGCCATGGCCTGGAAGCAGGAGACCATCGATACTCTCAGAGCGGGAATCGCCTACCTGATGAAGAAGAACAAGGTAGAGGTTGTAAAAGGTTCTGCGGTTATGAACTCCGACCGCTCCATCACTGTGGACGGCAATACCTACAAGGGTAAAAACGTTCTTATCGCTACCGGATCCACCGCAGCGGTACCCCCGATTCCCGGATTTGACGGGGACAATGTGGTTACCAACCGGGGAATCCTTGCTATCGACAAGCTGCCGAAAAAGCTTGCAGTAATCGGCGGCGGTGTAATCGGCGTTGAGTTTGCCTGCTATTTCTCATCCGTGGGAGTTGAGGTAACTGTTGTTGAGATGATGGACGAGATCCTTCCCCTTATGGACGACGAGTTTGCCAAGGCCATGCGCAAAGCCCTGGGCGGGGTAAACTTTGTCACTTCCGCAAAGGTTACGGGAATTTCCAAAAAAGGCGTAACCTACGAAAAAGACGGCAAGTCTGTGGAAGTTGAGGCAGATCTGGTACTCATGAGTGTCGGCCGCCGTCCCAACCTCGAGGGATTTACCGAAGCCGGTCTTGATATTAGCCGCACCGGAATCAAGGTTGACGAAAAGATGCGCACCAACCTTCCCGGCGTATATGCCGCCGGAGACGTAACCGGAACCAGCCTGCTGGCCCACTCCGCGAGCCGAATGGCGGAGGTTGCGGTAAACACTATCCTCGGAAAAGAGGACAGAATGCGCTACAACGCTATTCCCTGGGCACTCTACACTCTGCCGGAAGCTTCAGGCTGCGGTCTTACCGAGAAAGAAGCCAATGCCAAAGGTATCCCCGTAAAAACCGCCAGCGTGCAGATGCGATCCAACGGCCGTTTCCTTGCTGAGTACGGCAAACGGGAGCCCGGTATGTGTAAGGTCCTGGTTCATGCCGAAACCGGCGTGCTTCTGGGTGTAAATATCATGGGAGGCGTCGCCTCCGAAATGATTCCCGCTGTAGCCACTATGATTGAGGCTGAACTGCGGGTAGAGGAAATCAAGGAAATTATCTTTCCCCATCCGGCCATTGCTGAAGTTATCCGCGATGCTGTCTGGGAAATCAAGTAAGGAGCATCTTAAATGCCTAAGTCAATTACCGTTGATCCGAAGGTTGTCCGTAAGCCTTCAAAGCTGAAAATCAAGGATATCCCCGTAAACGCTTATGCAAGCGACTTCGAAAAAGAGAAAAAGAAGTATGGCGTAGATGGCCTCAAGACCATCTACCGGGATATGTTTTTTATCCGCGAGTTTGAAACCATGCTTGACGAGTTCAAGAAGATGGGAAGCTACGCAGGTATTGAATACAACCACAAGGGACCTGCTCACCTTTCAATCGGGCAGGAAGCTGCAGCGGTTGGACAGTGCTATAACCTGGGTGTAGAGGACCAGCTTTTCGGTTCCCACCGTTCCCATGGTGAAATCCTTGCCAAGTGTTTCTCCGCGGTACACAAACTGCCCGATGCCGAGCTGACTAAAATCATGGAAAGCTTCATGGGCGGAGCAACCCTGCGGGTAGTCGAGAAAGACCACAAGGGTTCTGTTAAGGAACTGGCTGAAAAGTTTGTTCTTTATGGAGCACTTGCCGAGATCTTCGCCAAGGAGAATGGATTCAACAAGGGCCTCGGCGGGTCCATGCACACCTTCTTTACCCCCTTCGGTTCCATGCCCAACAACGCTCTGGTCGGCGGTTCCGGCGACATCAGCGTCGGTGCTGCACTCTACAAGAGAGTTAACCGCAAACCCGGTATCGTAATCGGAAATATCGGTGATGCATCCATGGGATGCGGTCCTGTGTGGGAAGGCATGATGTTTGCCGCCATGGATCAGTACCGTACCCTCTGGGACAAGGAGATCGGCGGAGCACCTCCCGTACTGATCAACTTCTTCAACAACTTCTACGGTATGGGTGGACAGACCGCCGGTGAAACCATGGGTTACGAAGTACTTGCCCGTGTCGGTGCCGGTGTAAACCCCGAAAACATGCACTCCGAGCGTGTAGACGGCTACAATCCCCTTGCGGTCGCAGACGCCATCGAGCGTAAGAAGAAGATTCTGGAAGAGGGCCGCGGTCCTGTTCTTATGGATACCATTACCTACCGTATCTCCGGTCACAGCCCCTCCGATGCGTCCAGTTACCGGACCAAGGAAGAGATTGAACTCTGGGAAGCTAATGACTGTATCGCTGAATACGGTTCCTACCTGCTGGATAACAAGGCTGCTGACAAGGGCTTTATCGAGTCTGTCCAGGCTGAAGTTAAAGAGAAGGTTAAAGCAATCGTTGAACTTGCAGTTGATATGGATATAAGCCCCCGGGTTGGCGGTGAGTTCATCGAGTCTGTTATGTTCTCCAACGAAAAGGTTGAGAAGTTCGACGACCGTGAGCCCGAAATGCTGATTCCCTACGCGGAGAATCCCCGCATTCAGTCTTTTGAGAGAAAGAGCCGCTACGGTTTTGACGAGAACGGCAAGAAGCTTTCCGGTGCAAAAATCTATGCCTACCGGGATGCCCTGTTTGAAGCAATGCTTCACCGTTTCTCCATCGATCCCACCATGGCTGCATGGGGAGAGGAAAACCGTGACTGGGGCGGAGCTTTCGCCGTTTACCGCGGACTTACCGAAGCACTGCCTTACCACAGACTGTTCAACTCACCTATTTCTGAGGGCGCCATCGTTGGAGCCGGTGTAGGTTACGCTCTTTCCGGCGGACGGGCGGTAGTCGAGCTGATGTACTGTGACTTCATGGGCCGTGCTGGAGACGAAATCTTCAACCAGGCTTCCAAGTGGCAGTCCATGAGTGCCGGCATTCTCAAGATGCCCCTTACCGTGCGGGTTTCCGTTGGAGCAAAATACGGTGCCCAGCACTCTCAGGACTGGACCAGTATGATCGCTCATATTCCCGGACTGAAGGCTATGTACCCTGCAACTCCCTACGATGCGAAGGCCATGCTGAACATGGCATTAAGCGGAACCGACCCGGTTATCTTCTTCGAAAGTCAGAAGCTCTACGGTATCGGCGAAGAGTTTGTGAAAGAGGGAGTTCCCGAGGGGTATTACGAGATCCCCGAAGGCGAACCTGCACTGCGCAAAAGCGGTACTGACCTTACCATCTGTACTTCCGGACCTGCTCTCTATATGGCCATGGACGCCGCTGCCGAGCTGGAGGCGAAGTACGGAATCTCTGCCGAAGTATGGGACCTTCGCTTCATCAACCCCCTCAACTACGAACCTATTGTTGAGTCAATCAAGAAAACCGGCAAGGTTGTTCTTGCCAGTGATGCGGTTGAACGGGGAAGCTTCATGCACAATGTTGCAAGCAACCTCACAAGTCTGGCGTTCAACTATCTGGATGCACCTCCCGCGGTTGTGGGAAGCCGGAACTGGATCAGCCCCGCTGCGGAAATGGAAGAGATCTTCTTCCCCCAGAAAGAGTGGCTTATCGACACCGTTCACGAGCGGATTCTGCCCCTGGCAGGACACACTCCCACCACAGTTGCAACCACCGGCGACATTATCCGCCGCAACCGGGAAGGCGTGTAAGTACGTAATCTTTTCTGGTTTAATAGTAACCGCCTTCGGGGCTTCGTTCCCGGAGGCGGTTTTTTTTAATGGCATGATCTGAAAAGTATGTAAATGTGAAATGCTGATTCATATGTGCAGACTTATTCTTATTAAGGTAGTTTCGGCTTCGCTCAACCACCGCTGGAACAAGGCAGGATGCATGCAGGGACTGCCCGCCGAAGTAAATGAAAACAATAGAATAGTGGGTATAAATATTTCGCGTCCTATACGCGGTGGTTGAGCGGAGTCGAAACCACGTCCCGGTTTCCCGCTTCCCGGATCATCCAGCCCACCGCTTAGTGAATAAGATCGTGGGGGTGACAAATGTGCAAATGAGCAAATCAGCAATTTCAACAGCTATAGGCTGATATTTTTAATTTCCTCAAGAATTTTGTCCAGGGAAGCAACCATTACGTTTCCGCGGTATGGGTACAGTTCGCTTTCGGGAAATGGGCAGACTACGTAGCTCTTTTGAATATTGAGAAGTTCCATGCAGTTGAAAAATCCTGCACCAAGTTTAGGCGCCACAGATGCCTTAAATTCCACCGCAACTTTTTCCACTCCCCTGGTAAGCAGCAAGTCGATTTCGGACCCGTTGGAAGTTCGAAAGAACCAGGGTGTCCATTCCGGGAGTGCAGAGACTATCTGCTCAAGAGCATAACTTTCCCATGACTGCCCGAATATCGGATGCCCCATCAGAGTGTTGTGTGAATCGATATCGAGGAGACTGTGGAGAATGCCGGTATCACGTATATAGATTTTTGGGGATTTGATAAGGCGCTTTTTAACAGATGAATGATATGGCTGGAGGATTCTTACCATGAAGGTTTTTTCCAGTATTTCATAGTAGGATTTAACCGTTGCGCCGCTTATTCCCAGGGATTCACCAAGTTTCGCCCTGTTTTTGACCTGTCCAGTGGAATGGGCCAGCATTGTCCATAAACGGCTGATTGTCTGGGTATTAAGGGAAAAGCCCAGAGACGGTACATCCTTCTCAAGAAAGGTGGAAATAAAATCGATCCGCCATCGGCTGCTCTGTTTCTCGTCCCTGGCCAGATAACTTAAGGGGAATCCTCCCCGGAGCCAATGGCTGGGTATATTTTGATACTCAAGTTCATCGATTCTGAAAGGTGTTAAGCTGAAATAACTTATTCGTCCTGCCAGGGTTTCGGAACTTTGCCTGAGAAGTTCAGGACTTGCTGATCCCAGTATAAGGAATTGTCCTGATCTTCCGGTTTTATCAATTAAAGCCCTGAGTAAGGGGAACAAATCCTTTTTACGTTGAATTTCGTCTATACAGATCAGTGAATCTTTGTTCAGGGAGAAGAACTGTTCCGCATCCGTCAGTTTTCGCAGATCCGAAGGAAGTTCAAGATCAAGGTATATTGTGTCAGGAAAGCTCTGCAGTATTTTTTTTGCAAGGGTAGATTTTCCGCATTGCCGAGGCCCGATTATGGCAGTTACCGGGCTTGTCTCAAGTCTTTCCAGAATTTCCGACTCTGCAGTTCTTGATATGATGTACACCTTTTAAACTACACTATGTGATCTGATCTGTCAATAAAAGTATGTAAATATGAAATGGAATTGCATATTTACATACTTTTATGCTTCTCCCTTCAAATACATCTGCCTGCGCCCCTCGGGAAATTTCTCTATGGCATAACGCAGCATGGTCCGGGGCATGGTTTTATAGCGGGTTTTAAGAAACTCCTCTTCTGCAACCATGTCCCGGTTGCCAGCCTCTCTGATCAGCCAGCCTACCGCCTTGTGAATAAGGTCGTGGGGATGAAAAATAAGCATATCCGCAATCTCGAAGGCAGGCTTAAAATCTCCCGCTTTTATAAATGCGAAGGTGGAAAGCATGGCTATCCGCTGCTCCCAGAGGTTTTTTGAATTGGCAAGTTTCCGTAGAACCGAATAATCCCCGATTACGCAAAGATAATCCCCCAGGGTATAATGAGCCGAGGAATCTACCAGGTCCCAGTTGTTTACCGCCCGTGTATGAGCCAGATAGAAGTCGGCATAAGCTTTTTTCTCTTCCACTGTTTTAAGGCGCTTATATTTCTCAACAAAAATCAAAAGCCCCGTAAGCCGGTGTTCATGAACAGGGGAAGCCAGCAGCTCTTCTACATCCTGAAGCTCCGCCTGCCTGTAAGACTGCTTTGCTGTTTTTCGCTGGTCCGGAACGGATACGCCGATGAAGCTGTCGCCTTCACCGTATTCACCTTTTCCCGTTTTAAAGAAGCGGGCCTTGTTGGGGGCTTCTACGGGATCGGCGAGTTTGTCGAGAGAATCTTTGATTAATTGAACTGTTGCTGACTGTTTCATAAATGTTCTATTCCTTTTGAGGTTTAGTATACACTTTCACGGGAACTATTTGTACAGGTTGGTACTTGGTACTATTTCAATGGAACAGATTGGAAGTTGTACTTCTAATTTGTTCTGTGGTAGTATAGGGTATGGTAAAACGAAAAGCCGCCCGATACATTTCTGAACTCGCTAATTACTTTCCGGTTATTACAATTACCGGGCCGCGTCAATCTGGAAAAACTACTCTGGCACGGTTCTGCTTTTCTGATTATCAGTATTGTACTTTAGAAAATCCCGATACGCGGGAGCTTGCGGAGACTGACCCTCACGGTTTTTTTGATCGTTACAGTACCAGGGTTATTATTGATGAAGTTCAAAGAGTACCGTCTCTTTTGTCGTATATTCAGGGAATTGTGGACGAAAGAAAACAAAAGGCTGATTTTATTGTTACCGGTTCGCATCAGCCGCTTTTGAAGCAGTCTATTGTACAGTCGCTTGCGGGTAGAACAGGTCTGGTCAAACTATATCCTTTTTCACAGTCAGAAGTCCCCGGGGGAACCGTAGAAAAGGATCCATTTGAGCTCTGTTTCTCCGGTTTTTTTCCGGTTGTTCACACTGAAGATGTTCCGCCGGAAATTTTTTATCCCAATTACTATCAGACCTATCTTGAGCGGGATATCAGTCAGCTGATTGAACTGCGAAATACCCGCCAGTTTCGCACCTTTATCCGCCTGATAGCAGGAAGAACCGGACAGCTTGTTAATTATAACTCCATAGCATCAGATTCCGGAGTATCACATCACACAATAAAAGAGTGGATTTCCATTCTTGAAGCCTCTTTTCTGGTATATACACTTCCCCCATACTATGGGAATCTGAAAAAACGTCTGGTTAAATCGCCAAAGACTTACCTTACAGACAGCGGATTGTTGTGCAGTCTGCTTGGCATAGAAACCCGTGGGCAGCTTGTACAAAATCCGTTGCGGGGAAATATTTTTGAGAATTATGTTATTCTCGATATTCTCAAAGAGTTTTATCATCAGGGTAAAGAACCAAAGGTATATTTTCTCCGGGATTCGAAAGGTATGGAGGTCGATTTGCTGATAGAAGATAAAGGCCTTCTCAAGCTTGTTGAAATAAAATCCTCTAAAACATGGAACAGCAGTTTTGGAAATAACCTGAAAACTGCAGCGGCACTCTTTGATGCTCCAACCAGATTGTATGTTGTGTATGCCGGAAATGAAAAGTTTACCGTAAACGGAGTACATGTGCTTCCTTCAACGGAAGTGCGAGAAATTCTGGAAGAATCCCAGGTGTAGAGCTGTATCATTCCTGGGGTTTCAAATGCATGTAGATCCTTCACCTGGTCATAATTTATTGGGACCCTTTCGCCAGAGACTTATTAAACTCACCCGTTGACCTCCGGCTTCGGGGATACTAAAAGTAAAACGTCATCCCTGTGGAGATCTGAAATCCCCAGAGTTGTTCGTTGATAGTATCACTCATGGCATCATAGGAAATGCTGTTCTCAAACTCATTCAGATAATACCTGAATGCCGGTCGCACAAAAAATCCAGTCGGACCTGCTCCCTGACTTTCAAAACTGACGGCAATTTCTCCATAGGGTGATGTATACCAGCGGAAATTGTGGTTGTATGCACTGCTGGTGGTGTCGTAGTTATAGTAGTCGAGGAGAGAGTCGTACCCGAGACAAATATATCCAGCTCCTATTTCCGGGACAATACTCCAGAACTTACCTGCTGAGATCTTTAATCCATAGCTGATACCGCTGTCAAAATCTATATATTTCGGATAAAAGAATATTTCATAGGTATAGCTTGCATTGCTGAAGCTGCTGACAGGGCTGTCAAATCCTGAAGCAAAAAAGGCTGTATAGCCGATGTTGGTATTCAGGCTCAGTCGATGCAGGTTGTTGATTGTATAGTTGAATCCAAGGTTACCTCCCAGGGTATGGGACGAAATGGCCGGAATATGCTGATAGGAAACACCTGCCCGCAGCCTGTAGGCTGGTCCCTGTAGCATTTTCAGTATTGAGTTTGTCTCTCCTGTGGAAAGATCCGCTCCGGACGATAACAGTATTTCTGATGTTTCCAGATCCACCAGGCGGTAGCTCAACCTCAATGCATTTCCTGCGGCTATCAGCTCAGGGTACAGCAGTGCCTGAGCCCCGGCAAGATTACCTACCTGAACCACGGTGTCCATATCGTAAAGTCCGGTCAGCTGAAGCTCAACTGCTTCAAGAAGCTTATCCAGCTTTTCCTGTTCCACAACTGTAATTGTCTGATGGCCGGAGATCTTTTCATGGAGTAACGAGGTTATTCCGGTGCAGAGGGCACTGTTTTCTGCCTTTTCTGTCAGGTTGCTTACCGGCAATATTCCTATGCGGATTGCATTCGGATAGTATCCGGCAATTTGGGACGATACTTCTTCTGCGCATTGTCCGATCCCTGAGAAAGTTACTTCGTCAGCATTAAGGGGCAGGGCAGATAAACAAATGATCAGCAGTATGTAACCCAGTAAATGGTAATAAGGGGAAGAGTAATTGGTCATTTTAAGACAATCCTTCAATAGTATTTTAAAATTTAACTTCCCGGAGAATATATCACGGAATCTGGTTTACTGCTACTTTAAATATGCATCCCCCCATCCACCGGCAGCACCAGCCCGTTCAGGTAGCCCGCCTGCTCGGAGGAGAGAAATGCAACAGTGCTGCCCAGGTCGGCGGGTTGTCCTATTCTTCCCACCGGTATGGTAGCACTTTTTTCCGAGAGGATTTCACTTAGGCTTAAACCTTTTTCTGAGGCTTCCTTTTCGTATAAATCCCTCAGCCGGTTGGTTTCTATCAGTCCCGGGGCTACGCAGTTTACCGTAACACCCCCGTGGCCCCATTCAAGGGCCTGGGTACTTGCCAGACCGGAAATACCTGCCCGGAGGGCATTGCTCAGGGCCATCCGCGGCCGGGGCCTTAAGGAGGTTATGGAGGTTATATAAATAATCCGTCCCCATCCCCGGTGGCGCATGCCTAAGGAAAAGGCGGTTGAAAGCTTCAGGGCGCTTTCAAAGATTGCCTCGTACTGCTCCTTCCATACGGGGGTATCGAAGTGATCAAGCTCGCCCGCCGGGGGGCCTCCGGTGTTGCTGACAAGAATATCCACTTCTTCAACCTTAAGAATCAGTTCCGCTATGTCTTCGTCTACATTCAGGTCTGCTGTACAGGGAATAACGGTTCCCCCTGTTTTCTGTTCAATCGCAAGGGCGGCGCTGTCGATACGCTTACGGTCCCGGGAGGCGATAAAAACCTTTGCTCCTTCTTCGGCCAGGGCCATTGCAGAGGCAAACCCCAGTCCTGCACTGGCGCCGGTAACAAGTGCTGTCTTTCCTTTCAGTCCCAAATCCATATCTGCCTCCTCTTGTCTCTATTGATCATGCTTGTAATCTTTTTATCTCCTAGTAAAATGTACTTCCCCCGGAGCTTAAAGAGAAGGTAATAAGATCGAGTCGTAAGGGTAGGCGGTATGTCAGGTAGATTAATGTGCATTTTCCGGATTTTACCGGCTGGGGTACTCCAATTGATTATGGTCCGACAATAGGCTAAACTACGGGCATGGCAGAAGATAATAAAATCATCTATTCAATGGTCCGGGTTTCCAAGAGCTTCAACAAGAAACCCATTTTAAAAGATATTTCCCTTTCCTACTTCTACGGCGCCAAGATCGGCGTTCTCGGTCTTAACGGTTCGGGTAAGAGTACCCTGCTGAAGATTCTTGCCGGTGTGGATAAGGACTTCAACGGCGAAACCGTCATTTCCGAGGGCTATACCCTGGGCTACCTTGAGCAGGAGCCCCAGCTTGATCCGGAAAAAACTGTCCGGGAAGTGGTGGAAGAGGGGGTACAAGAGACTGTCGACCTTCTGAAAGAGTTCGATGAAATAAACGCAAAGTTCGCCGAAGAGATGAGCGACGATGAGATGAGCGACCTCCTCGAGCGGCAGGGCGAGGTGCAGGAGAAGCTTGATAACAGCAACGCCTGGGACCTGGATTCCCGGCTTGATATGGCCATGGACGCCCTCCGCTGTCCCCCGGCGGATCAGAAGATTGAGCCCCTCTCCGGTGGAGAAAAGCGCCGGGTTGCCCTGTGCCGCCTTCTTTTGAGGCGCCCGGATATTCTGCTCCTGGATGAGCCCACCAACCATCTGGATGCGGAAACCGTCGCCTGGCTTGAGCACCACCTGCACGATTATCCCGGTACGGTAATTGCCGTAACCCACGACCGTTATTTTCTGGACAACGTTGCCGGCTGGATTCTGGAGCTCGACCGTGGCGAAGGTATTCCCTGGAAGGGTAACTACTCATCCTGGCTTGAGCAGAAGCAGAACCGCATGGCCAACGAGAACAAGCAGGAGAGCGCCCGGCAGAAGACCCTTCAGCGGGAGCTTGAGTGGATTAAAATGAGCCCCAAGGGCCGTGCCGCCAAGGGTAAAGCCCGTGTAAATCATTACGAACAGCTTTTGAGTCAGGAAACCAAGGAGCAGCAGAAGGAGCTTCAGCTCTATATTCCTCCGGGACCGCGGCTGGGCGATATTGTCTTCAACCTTGAAGGGGTAAAGAAGGCCTACGACGACCGCATTCTTGTGGATGATATGAGTTTTTCCATTCCTCCCGGAGCAATCATCGGTATTATCGGCCCCAACGGTGCGGGTAAAACCACCCTGTTCCGCATGCTTACCGGTCAGGAAGCACCCGATGAAGGTACGGTAAAAACCGGAGAAACCGTAAAGATTGCCCATGTTGATCAGGCCCGGGAAGTGCTTGAGGCGGATAAGACCATTTTCGAAATGATTACCGGCGGCCGGGAAAACATGAAGCTCGGCAACCGCGAGGTTAACAGCCGGGCCTATGTTGCCCAGTTCAACTTCTCCGGTGCGGATCAGCAGAAAAAGGTGGGGGTTCTTTCCGGTGGTGAACGGAACCGGGTTCAGCTTGCTCTTATGCTGCAGACCGAAGCCAACGTGCTGCTGCTGGACGAACCGACCAACGACCTGGATGTAAACACCATGCGGGCCCTGGAAGATGCCATTGAGCTTTTTACCGGCTGTGTGCTGGTTATCAGCCACGACCGCTGGTTCCTCGACCGTATTGCCACCCATATTCTTGCCTTTGAAGGGGAGAGTAAGGTCTCCTTTTTTAACGGCAACTACAGCGAATACGAAGAAGACAGAAAGAACCGTCTCGGCGAGGCGGCCCTTATTCCTCACCGCATTAAATACCGCAGTCTTACCAGAGACTGATCTGTTTTTACTCAAAAAAGGGTTCATTCCTGCAGCAGGATGAGCCCTTTTTTTTGCTCCAATCAGAATCCCGATGCTGTTTACGCCTGCTTCTGTTCCGCCCCGCTTCTTTGCTCACCGCCTTCTGTAGTTGTTTTCAATCCTGTTTTTCTTACATTTTTCCCGGTGGGATCGAGACTTTCTTTCGTTGTTTTTTCAGGGGCGACATGCAATAATCTGTAGTTGTCAGGCTTGCTCTGTAGAACTTCGGGGGTTTGTACTACTAAATGTCAGTTGACTTCGCCATCAATGTTTCCATTGTCGCATCAATAGTATTTTTCTTTTTCTCCCTCGCCCAGCTGGTGCATAAAGATAAGCCTCTGTCGAACTATTTTCTTGCGGTTATCTTCTTTTCCATAGGTATTCAGGGCCTCTCTTTATGGCTTTATGCCGGGGATAGTCACATTTTTTACCGCTATTTTCTCTATTCCGACAGCGCCTTTCTTTTTCTTTTGGGGCCGTTTCTGTATCTGTTTTTTCTCTATACCACCACAGAGACCGGTATAAGCTGGAAGAAAGTGCTGCTCCATTCACTGCCTTTTGTTCTTTCCCTGATTGTTATAGAGGCTCTCAATTTCATATTTCCCGATCCTGCCGTTAAGGGGGCACTTCAGGTTTTTCAGCATATTGTTTCCACATCGTATCTGGTGTTCTTTTTCTACCTTATTGGTGTGTACCGGCTGCTGTACGCTTTTTGCACAAAAGAGCCGTCCCGGGCCCTCAGGTTTCTCATTTTTATAACCATCTTCGGCCTTTTCTCCTGCGTTCTGCTTATTCTTTCCAATACCCTGTTGCGGGAGCTTCAGTTTATCGGGGATGTCGCTTTTATCTGCATTTCCCTGCTGTTTATTTTCTTTCTTATCCGCTATCCCCATTACTTCAGTATTGCTCAGAAAGAGTCCCGGGAAAGGCGGTACCGTAGGTCTCAGATTGAGGGGCTTAACAAGCAGAGGCTTATTGAAGAGCTTGATCTGTTAATGGAGAAAGAGAAAATCCATCTGGATCGATCAGTTTCCCTGGAAGGGGTAAGCCGGATGTTGGATATATCTCCTTCCCAGCTTTCTGAGCTTTTAAACAGCCATTATAAGGCCGGGTTTAACAGTTTTATAAATGCACACCGGGTGGAAGAGGCTAAAATCCTGTTGCAGACAATGGCCGGGGTTAATATTCTTGAGGTTGCCTTTGAGTGCGGCTTTAATTCCAAGTCGACCTTTAATACTGCCTTCAGAAAGTTTACCGGCCTTACGCCGTCTGAGTATAAAAAGCAGCTTTCTTTGTAGAAAACCTCTAAAAATTCGTACGGATTTATAAATCCGTACGACCTGCCTGCATATTTGCGGTAGTATTTCCCCAAGATTTACTAATAGAGAAGAAAATCAATACTAAAAACGATTCCTTCGGAGGATAGTATGAAGTTTAAGATAAAATCTGCGGCATTTACAATGGTAGTTCTCATGCTGTTTGCTTTTACCGCCTGCGAAGCCGGCGGTACTGGCAGCAGTGATGGTAGCACCAGCGGCCCGACAATTTATGCCATAGGCGATACCGGCCCTAGCGGTGTTGGGATTGTTTTCTACATAACCGATGGCGGGTTACAAGGGCTGGAAGTGGCGCCAGAAGATCAACATGTTGGAGCACCCTGGAGTAATATTACGGGTGAAGTTGGAACAGTCGATTGGTTGTACTTCGGCATTTCTAATTCATATGCTATAACTCATCAGAGTGGTCATACTGCAAGTGCTGCCCAGATTTGTCTTAATTATGACGGTGGTGGGAAAGATGATTGGTATCTACCGTCCATAGAGGAGCTACGGCTAGTCTGGGACAATCTTGTGCAGAACAATAGCGGAGTCGGCGGTTTCGCTAATGCTAAATATTGGAGTTCTTCAGAGATCCAAGGTTCATCTAACAGTGTAATGATGAAGTTTTTTGGTATAGATCCTTACCTCGGTAGTGGATATGAGGGCTGGTCCCCCAAGAGCAGTATATATAGGATTAGAGCTATCAGGTATTTTTAAAACTGTATTACAATGGTGCTTTAATTTTTCAAAATTGATAACCTTCACCCTCCTGACACCCCCGGGGCCTACGCCCCGGGACCATTTCCCCCTGTTTAACGCAAAAACATTGAAAAATTCGTACGGATTTATAAATCCGTACGACTTGTCTGCACATTTGCGATAGTATTTCCAGCAGATTTACTGGTAGAGAAGAAAATCAATATTAAAAACGGTTCTTTCGGAGGATTGTATGAAGTTTAAGATAAAACCTGCGGCACTTATAATGGTAATTCTCATGCTTTTTGCTTTTACAGCCTGTGAGGAAGGCGGCACTGGCAGCAGTGACGGAAGCCCCAGCGGCCCGACGACCTATGATATAGGTGATATTGGTCCTAGTGGAGTGGGGATAGTTTTCTACATAAGCGATGACGATGGCTTACAAGGTATGGAGGTGGCACCGTATGATCAAAGCACATCTGCTGCTTGGATTTCATTTACAACTACAATTGATCTAGGTATCATCGAAATGGGCACTTCCGTAGGTACGGGTAAGAGCAACACAGATTTAATCATGGATAATCGCACAAATTGGTGGTCAGTATATACAGGAAGTGCCGCCCAAATATGTAGAGATTATCGAGGTGGAGGATTAGTTGATTGGTTTCTGCCATCGAAAGATGAGCTTAATCTGATATGGGACAACCTTGTTGATGATGGCTTTGGGAATAACAGCGGAGTTGCCGGTTTTTCTGATGATTATTATTGGAGTTCATCAAAATTTGATGTAGACTCAGTGTATCGGCAATCTTTCCGCAATGGATACCAAGCATCTGAAGTATCTAACTGGTGGGCAAGAGTTCGTGCTGTCCGGTCTTTTTAATCATTGAACTAATTTCGTAGGATACCTTCAAAACAGGTTTTTTAGGTAGTGCATACCTGATGAATTAAGGTAAAACCATCCTTCAGGCATCATCCCGGCGGGTGGTTTAAAACCAATAACCAGATAAACCTCATACGGAGGGGCAGATTCTGAAAAAAGTTTCCCAGGCGAGATACTAGTAAACAGCCGGGACCGATGATCACCGAAACAACATTCGCCCCATTTCCTCAACGCCATGCCCCGGGAGCGGGCTAACGTTTGTGGCGTAAGCTTTCTACCCACATTTCCGTTGTATTTTCACAGCCTCTATGCAATAATCGTACCCCGGTAAGGCATGCCTTGAAGTACAGCGGAGGACTTTTCTACACCCCATGTGGCACAACCTCGTTATCAATATCTGTTTTGTTGCATCAACAATATTTTTCTTTTTCTCCTTTATACAGTTAATACATAAAGAAAGACTCCCGTCGAACTATTTCCTGTCGGTTGTATTTCTCTCAACTGGTATGCATGGCTTCTCTTTATCCTTCAATACATCCGGATTTCAGATATTTACCAGGTATTTCATTTTTTCAGACTACGCCTTTATCGCCTTAATCGGCCCCTTCCTGTTTCTGTTCGTTATATACATTACAACCGACAGACGGATAACCCGAAAAGCTGTTGTGCTGCATTCGCTTCCCTTTTTTCTATTTTTCATTCTTATAGAAGTTCTCAACCTGCTCTATTTTGACGAAGCCGATAAGGGTTCGCTCCCGGTTTTCAAAGCCATTTTTTCAGCAGCCTGTCTTTCCCTGTTTATATACCTGTTTCTCATTATCCGGCAGCTTCGCACCTTTTACAGGCGGAAGAAGTCTCCGCAAATTGCTGTACTTATCTTTATAGCTTCCTGCAGCCTCTTCTTTTCTCTGATTTTTATTCTTTCCTGGACATCGGTACGTGAGCTGCAGTTTGTTAGTGATGCAGCCTTTGCCTGCACATCTACATTGTTTATCTTCTTTCTTATCCGTTACCCCCATTACTTCAACAGGCTTCAGCATGATGCTCAGGGAATACGCTACCGCAAATCCCAGATAGAAAAACTCAACACCCAAAAGCTTATGGAGCGGCTTGATGCGCTTATTGAAGATGAAAAAATCCATATGGACCGGTCGGTGTCGTTAAAAACATTAAGCGGCGAGCTGGATATATCTTCAAGTCAGCTTTCGGAGCTGTTGAACAGCCATCATAAAGCAAGCTTCAATAATTTTATAAACTCCTACCGGGTGGAAGAGGCCAAAACCCTCCTGCATGCAAAAAGCGATGTAAATATCCTGGAAATTGCCTTTGAGTGCGGCTTTAATTCCAAAACTGCCTTCAATACCGCCTTCAGAAAGTTTACCGGCCTAACCCCGTCGGAGTATAAAAAGCAGCTTTCCTCTTAAAGCATCTCAGAAAACAGCACTTTTCTCGTTACTCTTTGTACCTTGCTTGACTGACTATGGAAGAATTTGAAGTGTAAAAACTGCCCTGCGTTAAAAAAATCAAAAAAAACGTTCGGATTTATAAACCCGAACGACCTGTTTTCCAAACTGGGATAAGATCTCCGCTATTCAATTAATACAGGAGAAAAAAATGAAAAAAACTGTGTATCTGTTGTTTGCGGTACTTGCTTTGTTTATCGCTGCCGGATGTAACACTGATGCCTCGTCCGATGATACTAAGAATCCTGGGTCTCTGACCCATATTGATTCGGATGACCAGGGATATTGGGCCATGGGTGTCTGGGGGGATGGCGACTTCATCTATCTGGCAAATCATGATGGAGGACTTCACGCCTTCTCGGTGGATGCTTCCGGCTACCTGTCCCATATCGATTCTGATGACCAGGGAGGAACAGCCCAGGGTGTCTGGGGAGATGGCGACTTTATCTACCTGGCAAACTCTGATGGGGGACTTCACTCTTACTCAGTAGATGGTTCCGGAAACCTGACTCATGTCGATTCTGATGACCAGGGAGGAACAGCCAAGGGTGTCTGGGGAGATGGCGACTTTATCTACTTGGCAAACTCTGATGGGGGACTTCACACTTACTCAGTGGATGGTTCCGGAAACCTGACTCATGTCGATTCTGATGACCAGGGTGATCTGGCTCAGGGTGTCTGGGGAGATGGCGATTTTATCTATCTTGCAAATTATACTGGAGGACTTCATGCCTACTCGGTGGATGCTTCCGGCTACCTAACTCATATCGATTCTGATGACCAGAATTATAGTGCCATGGGTGTGTGGGGTGATGGCACTTTTATCTATCTGGCTAATGGTAATGGAGGACTTTACACCTATTCGGTGGATGCTTCCGGCAATCTGACCTATATCGATTCTGATTACCGGGGAGATACTGCCCGTGTAGTATGGGGCGATGGGAATTTTATTTATCTGGCGAATGATATAGGAGGACTCCACGTTTATACTGTGAATGCCTCCGGCTACCTGACCCACATCGGTTTTGATGACCAGGGAGATAGTGCCAACGGAGTCTGGGGAGATGGTAACTTTATCTATCTGGCAAATGGTAGCGGAGGCCTTCATAGTTACAAGGTGGAATAGTAATCCGCTATAATTATTCAAACACTCTCCGGGGCTCAGGCCCCGGGGGGCTTTTCCTGAGAATTGCTCAATAACACCTCAAAAAAACGTACGGATTTATAAACCCGAACGACCTTTCTGACATTCTACGATAGTATTGCAGGCGAATATACAGACACCGGAGTAAACAATTGAAAAACACCATATACCTTCTGCTTGCACTTACAGCTTTTCTTCTCTTTACCGGATGCGAGACCGATGCAGCTGGCCCGAAAACCTATGACATAGGTGACATCGGACCCAGCGGGGTAGGTATAGTCTTTTACATTACCGATGGTGGAGTCCACGGCCTGGAGGTGGCTCCCACTGATCAGGGTACAGTTGAATGGAGTCCTGTTTCTGATTCAGCAATCTACACAACGGGAACTGCGGTAGATACCGGTATTGATAATACCCTATATATCATACAGCAAGCGGAAAATGCAGGATATCATGTTCTGTTGGATTATGCGGCTGGTATGGCGACATATTACAAGGGCGGCGGTAAAGATGACTGGTTTCTGCCCTCCATAAATGAGCTTGGTCTTATATGTGACAATCTTGTTGATGACGGTGAGGGAAACAACAGTGGTACTGCAAACTTCGGCAGCACCACATACTGGAGTTCTTCAGAGTACTCACCCTCATATGCGTGGTTTATGGCATTTACCAGTGGGTCGTCTTTGGGGTATTCGAATTATGTTGGTAAAGATCAACCCGCCAGGGTGCGGGCTGTGCGGGCTTTTTAGCACTTAACTCAATCAACATTATCCTCTTCCCCTCGTCTTATAGATAAAAAAATATCTAATATGTTACTTTTCTCAGAAATTCCCTTTGACAACCTGTATACTGTCGGTATACACTGTATTTCAGTAAATCCAAAGACATTCAGCAGCAAAAGACGCCGTTGGCGTTTTAAAGTAGAAAATCTGTGATGCATCACACATTAGTGTATCATGGATTAAAAAAAGGAGAGTTTATGAAAACTCTGAAAACATTGTTGGCTGCAGTTCTTATTCTTTCTGTGGCTTCTGCTCTTTTTGCAGAAGGCGGACAGGAAAAACCCTATCCCGCAAAGGACATTCAGTATGTCTGTAACAGCGGTGCTGGCGGTGGAACTGACGCTATTTCCCGTAAGCTTGCTTCCATTATCGAAAAGAACATGGATGTAAGCATGCCGGTTATCAACAAGCCCGGTTCCGGTGAAGCTGCAGGTCCCTTCGACGTAATGCGCGCCCGTCCCGACGGATACACCATCGGAAACCTTACCTACGGATCTACTGTAGGTGCGGTTTACTACAAGCTTATTCCCCAGTACGACCTGGACAAGCTCAGATTTGTTTGTATCGTAACTCAGGAAGCTGATGCACTTATGGTTAAAGCAGACTCTCCCTGGAAAACCTACGATGATTTTATTGCTGCTGCAAAGGCAGCTCCCGGTGAAATCACCATCGGTATTACTGCTATCGGCGGACGTCCGTCCATGATTACCATGCAGACTGAAGAGATCTACGGTGTAGAGTTCTCCCAAATTGAGTATGTTGACGGTGCAGGTCCCCAGCGTGAAGCACTTCTCTCCGGTGAGTGTGATGCTGCCATCACCAGCCTCGGTGATTTCGCAGCTGTTCTTCAGTCCGGTCAGGTACGCGGTCTGGTTGAATACTCAACCATTCAGAACGCTACTTACACAGACGTTCCCACCATCGCTTCCCTTGGTCATGCCGAAATGGAAATTGGAAGTTTCATCGTAATTGTAGCTCCCATTGACACTCCCCAGGATACCGTTGATGCCATTGAGAAGCTCTACTACGATGCTCAGCACTCAGATGAGTTCCGCAGCTGGACCAAGTCTGTTGGTGTTACCGCCGGCTGGTTTGGACAGGACAAGGCCCGGGATTTTGTACGAGCAGTACAGGAAAAATCCTTTAAAGCACTGGATACTATGAAGGCAAAAGGTCTTATTCAGTAACCTGCGGGTTTATTTGTACGTTTATAATGCGCCTCCTTGAATAGGGGGCGCTTTTATTCATGCCATGATATAATTGTGGCAAGCTTTTTTACAGGAAGGTGTTCAGATGGAAATCAAAAATCCCTATCTGCATTCAAAGGTAATGGTTCCGGCAGTTGTGCTTGTTGCACTGCTTGTTTACCTCTCTTTGGCAATCAGTATGGGGCCGCTTTTTATGGGAGAAAAGACCAGTGAGTCGTTTTTTCCTGTACTGCTTGGGGTGATTGGTATTCCCATTGCGATCAAGCTGCTCTTTGATGCGGTCCGTGAATTAAAACAGGAGCAGCAGGAGGGTAAGGTTGAGTCTACAGTCAAGGTTGTTACGACTCCGCTTATTCTCTCATTTGTATCGCTGCTGTACATTGTTCTGTTCAAGTTTACAGGACTTATTCCTGCAGTTCTTATTTATGTGTTTCTGTTTCTTGTCTTTTTCGATGACAAAATTCAGCAGCTTTTCAGAAAGTTCATCTATGCGCTCCTTATTACCGGGGTAGTGTATGTGCTGTACTGGGTAATTTTCAAAGTACAGTTTGAAAAGATGTTTTTCGGACTCTATTAAGGGAAGGAACTTGTATGTCTACGTTAGGACAAATATTAGATGCATTCACCCTGCTGGGTGATCCAATCCTGCTGCTGACTCTTATGTTCGGCTTTGTAGTAGGTGTTATTTTCGGTTCAATTCCGGGTCTTACAGCAACTCTGGCAATTGTTCTTCTTCTGCCCATGACCTACAGCATGTCAATGAATGCTGCCCTTTTTATGTGCATGGGAATTTACATGGCGGGAATGTACTCCGGTTCAATTACCGCCATTACTATCAATATTCCCGGAGCGCCCTCGGGAGCCATGACGGCAATTGACGGCCATCTGATGATGAAGCAGGGGCAGGGGGCCAAGGCGCTTGGTCATTCCACTCTGGCATCAGCCATCGGCGGAACCATCGGTGTTATTCTGCTTATTGCAATCTCTCCCCTGGCGGTTAAGGTCGCTCTTATGATCAAAACCCCGGGAAAGGCATCACTGATACTTTTTGCTTTCGTTGTTATTTCCGCTCTTTCCGGTAAAGACTGGCCCAAGGCTGCCATGATGACCATTATCGGTCTTGTACTGGCAACGGTAGGTATGGGCGTTATGCGGCCGACCCAGCGTTTTACTTTCGGTTCAATAACCCTTCTGGAAGGCTTTGAGTTTGTTCCCATTGTTATTGGAGCCTTCGCTATCTCTGAACTGCTGACCCAGTCTGCCATAAGCAATGCGGAGTTCCGGAAAATAGCAGAAGCTTCAGAGGGGGTAAAAATCCGGAGGCGCGATTTTATTCCTCCCTGGGATGAAGTTAAGAGTGTTGGATTCTGGCGCTATCTTAAAAGTGCGATTATCGGCTATTTTATCGGTGCCCTTCCAGGAGCCGGTGGAAGTATGGCGGCTTTTGTTTCCTATGCTGAGGGTAAGCGCTCTTCAAAGCATCCGGAAAAGTACGGTACCGGTTTCTATGAAGGTATCGCCTGCGCCGAGGGAGCAAATAATGCAGTCTGCGGTGGTGCGCTGGTACCCATGCTCACCTTCGGCATTCCCGGTGACGGTGTAACCGCCATTGTTCTTGGTGTGCTTATGGTTTACGGTGTAATTCCCGGTCCGGAAATTCTTTCCAAGCAGCTTTATCTGGTAGCCCCGATGTATGCAGCCCTCGGGTTTGCCGCTGCGGTGCTTATGCCCCTCTCTCTGTTTATCTTCGGGCCCTATTATATCAAGATAGTAAAGATCAACCGCCTGGTTCTCTACTCAAGTATTGCTGCAATTTCTCTTACCGGCGCTTTCGCGGCAACCTACTCGGTTTTTCAGATGTTTGTAGGTCTTGCGGTGGGCGTAATGATCTACTTCTTCCGCGGGCAGAAGTATCCTGCAGTACCTTTTATACTTGGTGCCCTTCTCGGGCCGCTCTTTGAAGAATATTTCAGACGGGTGCTGTCAATTTCCCATAACAATCTGCTGGTATTCTTTACCGAGCTGGACAGCCTTGTTTTTCTTGTGCTCTCCGTTGTGTTTGTTCTGTTTCTTAACAAGTTCAACAAGCAGGTTGATAACTGATTCTGCATGCTGCAGTACCAGGGCCGTTCCGTTGCATTCGGGACGGCCTTTTTTTTAGTTTCAAGATGTTGCACGTAGCGCAACATATGTTGCTTTTGTGCTTGTTGAAAAAAGCGGTTATTGCGGTGTGCTGGTAATTGGTTTCTTTGTAATGAATTATATTCATATAAACCGATTGTTTCTTTTGGCATGATATCTGCATTTAAAGAGATAAATACCAAAGGAGATAGAAATGCTGCCAAGAGAACGCGTAATAGCAATGTTGAATCACAGGGAAGCAGATATGGTTCCCATGGGGGAAAACCATATCCATCACAAGCTTGTGGAGAAGTATCTGGAACGGCCTGTTCTGTACGGAAACGGGTTTGCCGAACTGAAGTACTGCTGGGACGGCAGGCGGCAGGAGTATATTGACGACTCAATTAAGACCCTTACAGAACTGCCGAAAGTTCTCGGCCATGACTATATCCGAATTCCCGCTTCGCCGGTAGATAAAGAATACAAACATCCCAGGATGCTCGGAGATTATTCCTGGGAGGACGAGAAGGGTATGCAGTTCCACTATAATCCCGACATCGGTCAGCAGGTTACTCCCCACTACAATACGGAAATGACCATCGATGATCTGCCCGATGTAAATGAAGACTTCACGGTGGATCCCAGTGAAATGGATGTTATTAAAGGCGTTATAGCCGAGATGAAAGATACCCATTTTATTATCGCACGGCTTCCCCTGGACGGTACTTTCGCCTATAAGCAGACAGTTGGAATCGAAGAGTATCTGATGCGGCTTATTATCGATCCGGATTTTATAAAAAAAGCATCGGAAATTTATGTTAACCGCAGTATCGCCTATATAAACGCCTTTTTTGATGCAGGAGTTGATGCGGTAATGCCCACCGACGATTATGCCGACAACAGGGGCCTTATGATGGGCTACGAAAGGTGGCGGGAGTTTATGTATCCCGGTCTTGTAAAGCAGGTAAAAGCTGCTCACGACAAGGGCGGCTATTTTATCAAGCATACAGATGGTCGAACCTGGGATATTCTCGATTCCCTCGTAGAGGCCGGTGTGGACGGCTGGCATGGTATCCAGTCCAGCATCGGTATGGATTTTAAACTTCTCAATGAGAAATACGGCGATAAGCTCTGTTTCTTCGGCAGCGTTAACTGCGAAACACTTATCGACGGAACTCCCGAAGATGTGGATGCGGAAGTAAAGTATGCAGTACAGAATGCGGCTCCCGGAGGAGGGCTGGTAATTGCCAGCGGCAACGGACTCGAAAACGGGACTACCATGGAAAACTATCAGGCCATGATGGATGCCCGGAAAAAATACGGAGTCTATCCAATACAGAAGTAAATCTGCGTAAATTCTCTTCTTCTGTTAAGGCCGTCTCTGCCGGGACGGCCTTATTTGAAACATCACATTATGTATGCAAAATAATGCTTGACATATACGGTGTGATATATAAAAATAAGTCCGGATCGAATCTGGTATGTATTCTGTTTGTATACAAAGCATGTCGGTTGAATCACAATTTTTTCGGGCATGGAGGGCTCAAAAGGGTGATGCATCAGACATAAGTATATGGATAGCGTGTCCGCAGTTTCGGTTGACAAAGCTTAAAGGAGAAGACGATGAAAAAACAGATTGTACGGTTTGTTGTGGCGCTCATGGCTCTTGCACTGCTTTCCGGAGTAGTATTTGCAGAAGGTGGACAGGAAAAAGCGTATCCTGCAAAGGATATCCAGTTTATTACCAACGGTGGTGCCGGCGGTGGAACTGACACTATCAACCGGAAGCTGGCATCTATTATTGAAAAGAACCTCGATGTAAGTATTCCCGTAATAAACAAGCCCGGTTCCGGTGAAGCAGCAGCACCCTTTGATGTAATGCGTGCTCGTCCCGACGGCTACACCCTGGGTAACCTTACCTATGGAGCATGTGTAGGTGCGGTTTATTACAAACTCATTCCCCAGTACGACCTGGACAAGCTTAAGTTTGTATGTATTGTAACTCAGGAAGCCGATGCTCTTATGGTTAAGGCTGACTCTCCCTGGAAAACATATGAGCAGTTCATTGATGATGCCAAAGCAAATCCCGGCAAACTGACTGTTGGTATTACTGCTATCGGCGGACGTCCTTCCATGATCACCATGCAGACAGAAGAGATCTACGGAGTTAAATTTTCCCAGATCGAATATGTTGACGGCGCCGGTCCCCAGAGAGAAGCTCTTCTTTCCGGTGAGTGTGATGCTGTTATAACCAGTCTTGGTGACTTTGCTGCAGTGCTGCAGTCCGGCCAGGTTCGCGGTCTTGTTGAATACTCTACAATCCAGAACGAAACCTATACCGATGTTCCTACTATTGCAGACAAGGGACATGCAGAAATGGAGATTGGAAGTTTCAACGTAATTGTTGCTCCCATCGATACTCCTCAGGATGTACTGGATACCATCGAGAAGCTGTACTACGATGCACAGCACTCAGATGAGTTCCGCAGCTGGACTAAATCTGTTGGTGTAACCGCAGGCTGGTTTGGTCAGGACAAGTCCCGTGACTTTGTACGTGCCATTCAGGAAAAATCTTTCAAGGCCCTTGATGTCATGAAAGAGAAAGGTCTGATCGACTAATCATCCGGAATACGGAATTGTAGGGCCGGTCTTTTTAATAAAAAGACCGGCCTTCTATTAAAACTAGAAGGAAAATCTGATGGAATTGCGAAACCCCTACCTGCATGCCAGGGTAGTTGTTCCTGCTGTTGTTCTGGTTGCGCTGATTATTTATCTGACCCTGGGAATCAGCATGGGTCCGCTTTTTATGGGAGAGAAAACCAGTGAGTCTTTCTTTCCCGTGCTTCTGGGGGTTATTGGAATACCCCTGGCCATAAAGCTTATGTACGATGCCGTTCAGGAAGTAAAAAAAGAAGGCGGTAAAGAATCAGATAAGCCTGTAAAGGTTGTTACCACCCCCCTGATTCTTTCAATTGTCTCACTGCTGTATATCGTACTGTTTAAGCTTACCGGTTTAATACCTTCTGTACTGGTATATGTTTATCTCTTTCTAATCTTTTTTGATGATGAAATTCAGCAGTTGGTAAGAAAACTTATTTACGCAGTTCTGATTACCGGAGTTGTGTACGTTCTGTACTGGGTGATCTTTAATGTGCAGTTCGAAAAAATGTTCTTCGGATTGTATTAGGAGGAACCTGAATTATGTCTACCATAGGACAAATACTTGATGCATTCACCCTGCTGGCAGATCCAATCCTGCTGCTGACGCTTATGTTCGGCTTTGTAGTAGGTGTTATTTTCGGTTCAATTCCGGGTCTAACGGCAACGCTTGCTATAGTGCTTCTGCTGCCCATGACATACAGCATGTCCATGAATGCGGCACTTTTTATGTGTATGGGAATTTACATGGCTGGTATGTACTCCGGTTCAATTACCGCCATTACCATAAATATACCGGGAGCTCCCTCGGGAGCGATGACGGCAATCGACGGCCACCTTATGATGAAGCAGGGGCAGGGAGCGAAGGCTCTTGCTCATTCCACCCTGGCCTCTGCCATCGGCGGAACCATCGGTGTAATTCTGCTTATTGCCATCTCACCGCTGGCGGTAAAAGTCGCACTTATGATAAAAACCCCCGGAAAGGCTTCGCTGATACTTTTCGCCTTTGTTGTAATTGCGGCACTTTCCGGAAAAGACTGGCCCAAGGCAGCCATGATGACCATCATCGGTCTTGTGCTGGCAACGGTTGGGATGGGCGTTATGCGGCCGACCCAGCGTTTTACTTTCGGCTCAATTACACTGCTTGAAGGCTTTGAGTTTGTTCCCATTGTTATTGGAGCCTTCGCGATCTCAGAGCTTCTGACCCAGTCGGCAATCAGCAATGCTGAGTTCAGAAAAATAGCTGAAGCCTCGGAGGGAATGAAAATCCGCCGACGGGACTTTATTCCCAAGTGGGAGGAAGTCAAGGCAGTTGGAGCCTGGCGTTACCTGAAAAGTGCTTTGATCGGTTATTTTATTGGAGCCCTGCCCGGTGCAGGGGGTAGTATGGCTGCCTTTGTATCCTATGCAGAGGGTAAACGCTCTTCAAAGCATCCGGAAAAATATGGTACCGGTTTTTATGAAGGGATCGCCTGTGCCGAAGGTGCAAACAACGCAGTCTGCGGAGGTGCACTTGTACCAATGCTGACCTTCGGTATTCCCGGAGATGGTGTAACCGCCATTGTACTTGGCGTTCTTATGGTTTACGGAGTTATTCCCGGACCGGAAATTCTTTCCAAGCAGCTCTATCTGGTAGCTCCCATGTATGCCGCCCTTGCCTTTGCAGCTGCAGTGCTTATGCCGCTTTCACTTTTTATTTTCGGGCCTTACTATATCAAAATCGTAAAGATCAACCGCCTGGTTCTTTACTCAAGCATTGCTGCCATATCCCTCACCGGGGCATATGCAGCCACCTACTCGGTATTTCAGATGTTTGTAGGCCTTGCGGTGGGAGTAATGATCTATTTTCTCCGGGGACAGAAATATCCTTCGGTCCCGTTTATTCTTGGAGCCCTTCTGGGGCCACTCTTTGAGGAATACTTTCGACGGGTGCTGTCAATATCGCACAACAATTTGCTGGTATTTTTTACCGAAATAGACAGTCTTATATTCCTCGTTCTGTCTGTTGTATTTGTAATCTTTCTCAGCAAGTTTAACCGGCAGGTTGAGAACTGATTATTGGTACTTTCTAATGTGTGGGAGACCCTTCGAGTATTCGAAGGGTCTCATTTTTTTGTTCCGTTGTTCCTTGTATATTCTATAAATGTTGCATGTTTCGCGACGTGTGTAGCAAGATTGCGATATGTTGCTGATCAATAATTGAATATCTGACTAATTGTTTGTTATGTAAGAAGATAGATACGTTACTTTGGTTTCGGTTTTTGGCATGGTCTTTGCAATATAGTGGAGACTATCAGGTCTTGAGGGGATACTCCTGAAAGATATTATCAGTCCACAGGCTGAAAAGAATTGTAACTGACGCTGTCCGGTAACAGACAGCGGGAAAAAACAATGCCATGCATGCGGAATGCATAGCATGAGGAGAGGTTAATGACACCAAAAGAACGAGTTATTGCAGCACTGAATCATAAGGAACCGGATATGGTCCCCACCGGAGAAAACATGATTCACCAGACTACCGCTACAGAGATACTTGGCCGTACAGTTATGTATACCGATGCCTTCGCCCAGCTGACCCACTGCTGGGACGGTAAGCGCGATGAGTTTGTGGATCACTGTTCCAATGTAATGATTGATCTTGCAAAGGCCCTTGAGCATGATTATATCCGTGTTCCTGCAGCCCCTGCAGCCAAAGAGTACAAACGTCCCAAAATGCTGGGTGAGTATGACTGGGAGGATGAAAAGGGTAACCAGTTTCACTTTAACGCTGAAATAGGGCAGCAGATTTCTCCCCACTACAACACGGAAATGACCATTGATGATCTCCCCGATCCCGATGAAGATTTCAAGGTAGACCCCAGCGAGCTGGACATGATTAAAGCCGTGGTTGCCGAAATGGGGGATACCCATTTTATTATCGGACGCCCACCGGTGGACGGCTCCTTTGCCTATAAAATGACCGTGGGCATTGAAGAGTACCTTATGAGGATGATTCTCGACCCTGACTTTGTAAAGAAAGCCTCCGAAGTCTGGGTAAACCGCAGCATAGCCTATATCAATGCTTTCTTTGACGCTGGTGTGGATGCGGTTATGACCACCGACGACTATGCCGACAACCGGGGCCTTATGATGGGCCATGAACGCTTTGCAGAACTTATCCTTCCCGGGCTTACCCGCCAGGTAAAGGCCGCTCACGACCGTGGAGGATATTTTATCAAACATACCGACGGCAGTATGTGGGATGCCCTGGATGATTTTGCTGAAATCGGGGTAAACGGCTGGCATGGTATTCAGTCCAGTATTGGAATGGATCTGAAACTGCTGAAAGAAAAGTACAGCGGTAAACTCTGTTTCTTCGGTGGAGTGAACGTTGAAAGCCTTATCGAAGGCACTCCGGAATCTGTTGATGCCGAGGTTAAATATTCAATTGAGAATGGTGGACCCGGCGGCGGCTACGTCCTTGCCAGCGGTAACAGCATTGAAAAAGGAACCAGTATCGAGAACTACAAGGCAATGCTTGCTGCACGAAAAAAGTATGGAGTTTACCCGCTTAAGGGGTAAGCGGTAAATTGCTGCATTTTAATTACAGGTCGCTCGAAAACGGGCGGCCTTTTTTTGGGGCACATCGTTTTTTCATTCTGTTAAATCCGTATATAATTATCGATAGAATGTATACAAAATATTTATTGCCCGTATTTAGGACCCGTGTTAAGATTTCTTCATCGCAGGGAGATCTTAACTAATCGGGTAATAAATTGTACGCAATATATACCCGATAAATCAGGATTTCCCCGCAGATACAATAAGGAGGAAAGATGATGAAGTCATTTTTCAAAATTTTTGCTGTTCTGTTGATAGTACTGCTATTGGTGCCCGGGCTCTTTGCAAACGGTTCTCAGGAGCAGGGTCAGTCCGGCAAAACCTGGCCGGCAAAATCAATTCAGATTGTCGTGCCCTATAATCCCGGTGGAGATACAGACTTCAACGGCAGGATGTATGCTAAATATCTGAAAGATATTCTGGGAGTCCCTGTTGTTGTTACCAATGTAAGCGGCTCCGGCGGTACCGTTGGCGCCCGTCAGGTTCTCGATGCCGATCCCGACGGATATACTGTTCTCTGGTGCCACAGTGCACTTCTGGTAGGTGAGGCTGCAGGAGTCTGGGAGCAGAATATTATGGACGCTTTTGAAATTGCTGCAATCGGTGCAAGAAACACTTCCACTATGCTTTTCGCCAGCAAAGACTCTCCCTACAACACCTTTGAAGAAGCAGTAGCTGCAAGTAAAAAGAATCCCAATACCATAACCTATGCAGCCAACACCGGGGCAACAACCTATTTTATCGGAACAACCCTTAACTCTCAGGGTGCCAAATTCAACCTTGCAGACTTCGGCGGCGGATCCGACCGGCTGGCAGCCATGATGGGCGGCCATGTTGATATTATTCCCAATGCTTACGGTATGATGAAGGACTATATCGACAGCGGTGAAGTAAAAGCACTCGCCAATACCGGGTCTGTCCGGCTTGAAGAAGCTCCGGATATCCCCACTGTTTCAGAACTGGGATTTCCCGATTCCACTCTGGATATGCTCTATTATTTTGCCTTCCCCAAAGGAACCCCTGCGGAAATCGTTGCAACCTTTACCGATGCAGCAAAGAAGGTTTCGGAGATGCAGGTCTATCGGGATGAGATTCAGAAAGCCTATTTTCAGAAGCCCTATTTCAGGGCAGGCGCAGATGCAGTTAAGGAACTTACTGCACAGCGCACGGTTATTATGAAATACAAGGACCAGCTTAAGGTTAACTAAGAGCTTCTACATTTTTATTTCGTCGCCGGATTTGCTCTCTGCATCCGGCGGCAATCTTTATTTGAGGAACAAACATGGTAAATCTTAAACGAGACCTCTTTTCAGGGGTTTTTGCCTTATTTTTTGGGATATTCATTCTGCTGGTTTCTTTTACCATTGGTAAAACCAGGCTCGCCGGTGTAGGTCCCGATTATCTGCCGAAGGCTGTGGCAGTCTATATTATCGGACTGAGTGTAATACACCTGGTTTCGATTCTTGTAAATAAACTGATAAGAAAAGCTGAAACACCTGAAGAAACGAAAAAATCCGGTGGGGCCGAAATTGAACTGAAGACCCTGCTCCTTACAATCTTTCTACTGATTGCCTATGTTTTTCTGCTGCGGCCCGTAGGTTTTATAGTTATGTCGGCCATTTTTCTTTTCGGGCAAATGTACATTCTTGCACCGGCGGGGCATCGGAATCTCCTGCTGTTTATTATCCTCTCCGTGGTAATTCCGGTAAGTGTTTATGTACTGTTTGTAAATTTCTTCAACCTGCTGCTGCCGGCGGGAATCCTTGGTTAGGAGAGTTCAGGGATGTTATTAACCGGACTACTTGCAGTTCTTAACATAAAGACACTGCTGCTTATATTGATAGGTGTATTTGTAGGAATTATTTTCGGCGCCATACCGGGAATGACTGCAACCATGGCCGTTGCACTTATGCTGCCCATAACCTTCGGGCTGCAGCCTCTCAACGGTATGTCGCTGCTGGTTGCCCTGTACATAGGAGGAATTTCCGGAGGTCTTATTACCGCGATTCTTCTGAAAATACCGGGAACCCCGGCATCAATTGCCACCACCTTCGACGGCCATCCCATGGCTGCCAGGGGGGAAGCCGGCAAGGCTCTTGGAATCGGAATTGTGTACTCTTTTCTTGGCGGTCTGTTCAGTATCTTGATCCTTATCTTTATCTCACCGCCTCTGGCTCGTATTGCTCTCAAGTTCTCTTCGTACGACTACTTTTCCATTGCTGTATTCGCCCTTACCATGATTGCAAGTCTTTCCCAGGGGTCACTTATTAAAGGTTTGATTGCCGGAGGAATGGGCATTGCCCTGTCTCTGGTAGGAGTTGCTCCTTTGGACGGGTATCCCCGTTTTACCTTCGGCGTACACGGTCTTGATGCCGGATTCGGTCTGCTTCCGCTTTTGATTGGTTTATATGCAGTAGGGGAGATTATCAGAAAAGCAGAATCAAAAGAGGCGGATGTAACCAAAAATGAGATCGCCGACTACAAGATAAAAGGCTTTGGTTTCAGTCTGAAGGAGTTTGTTCAGCAGCTTTTTAACCTGTTCCGGTCCAGTGTGATAGGTACAGGAATCGGCATCCTTCCCGGCATCGGCGGAGCAACCTCCAATATCATTGCCTATATAACTGCAAAGAATCAGTCGAAGCATCCGGAAAAGTTCGGTACAGGGATTATGGACGGTATTGTCGCTTCTGAGTCTGCCAACAACGCGTCAGTTGGAGGTGCGCTGGTGCCGCTTCTCACCCTGGGAATTCCCGGTGATACGGTAACCGCAATGCTTCTTGGGGGGTTGATGATTCATGGTATCCGGCCGGGACCTCTGCTGTTTACAACAAACGGGCCTATTGTTTACAGCATTTTTGCCGCACTTATTGTGGCAAACTTTGCCATGATCGCCCTTGAGTTCTTCGGTATGCGCGGGTTTGTACGGCTTCTCTCTATCCCCAAGCACATTCTTTTTCCCATAATCATGGTGCTCTGTGTAGTCGGTGCCTATGCGGCCAATAACCGCATGTTCGATGTAATATGTCTGCTGGTATTCGGGCTGGTTGGTTACGGTCTGATGAAGCTTGGATTTCCCATGCCCCCGGTGGTGCTCGGGTTTATTCTCGGCCCCATCGCAGAGCTGAACCTGCGCCGTGGTCTGCAGTTAAGTAACGGAAGTTATGCGCCTTTTCTGCATAAGCCCATTTCCATTGTCTTTCTGTCGGTGGCGCTTATATCTCTCATAGTTTCCATTCGAAATAATTATAAAGAGTACAAGCTGCAAAAAAATATCAGCGGCAAGTAATATCTGTTTGCACGGGGGTGTCTATACTATAGACCCCCCTTTGTAATAATATAAGAATATATTGCGTACAAAATAAATATGAGCCAATATCTTGTGGAGGGGCATGAATGCCAATTATCGATAGAGTTGAAGTAATCGAATTTACCTATAACGTTGAAAACCTGGGAGTCGCATTTAAAGATGCCCATAATCATGTGGGCTATGTGAAAGGCAGCAGTATGCCCATGACGAAATATGCCCTGGTGGTTGAATGCAGCGACGGATCAAGAGGAGAATATGTTGCACTATGGGGTGCAACCCGTCATGCTCTTGCACAGACTCTGCAGCTTGCGGCGGACCTTCCGGGCAGAGATTCGGATATGCGGGAAGCATTCTTTAATGAATGGAACCGCAGGCTCTGCCATACGGACCATATGGGGCAGGGGCCGGTAGATATTGTTCTCTGGGATCTTGCGGGGAAGCAGGCCGGAAAATCTATCTCACGCATGCTGGGAAAATTCCGGGATACCGTACCTGCTTATGCAAGTACCTTTCATGGCGATCACACAGGAATGCTGGACAGCTACGAGGCGTTTGCCGATTTCGCGGAGCAGTGTCATTCAATGGGATATACCGCATTCAAGCATCACGGATGGTTTGATGGTGATGCAAAGGTGGAAGTGGAACTGATCCGGCGGCTGAGGCAGAAAATCGGTGATAAAATGACACTGATGTACGATGCTGCGTCGGATCTGAAAAATTTTGCCGATGCCCTCTACGTGGGAAAAGCCTGTGACGAAGCAAACTACTTCTGGTATGAGGATCCCTATCGGGATAATTCGATGTCCGCTTTTTCTCATAAAAAGCTCCGACAGTTTATAAAAACACCAATACTCATAACCGAACATGTGAGGGCTTTGGAGTCAAAGTGCTCGGTTATCCTTGAAGGGGGTACTGACTTTGTGCGGACAGACCCGGAATACGATATGGGTATCAGCGGCGCCGTAAAAACCGCCCGCATGGCGGAGGCCTTCGGTCTCGATGTGGAAGTCCACGCCTGCGGACCTGCCCACCGGCAGGTGATCGGCGCAGTCAGAAACACCAACTATTATGAGCTTGCAACGGTAGGTCCGAAAATGGGAAATGTACTTCCTCCCTGTTATGCCGACGACTATAAAGACGAACTCGATTCCATAGATAAAAACGGAAACATAACGATTCCCGACGGACCCGGGCTGGGGGTGGAATATGACTGGGACTGGCTGAATGCCCATACGGTTCAGCGCCACAATTTTACAAGGGCATAGCATCCGACAGCAACTTTAAACACCTGTGAAACCTGCTGTTAAGGCAGGATAAGCAATGAAAGAAGGAAATTTATGGACCGAAAAAGAGTAGAGAGAATTCGCGGGCTGATAGACCAGTACCTGGAAATTGTTCACAGCGAAAGAAACAAACAGAACGCCATGCTCTGGAAGGATTATGGTCGGTGGAACCGGGACAAACCCCGCGGGTATGCTCCGTCAAAACATGATGGACGGCTGCCGTTTGTTATAGAGCTCGATATATCACTCTGGCGGAAGCTGAGTAATGATACCAACCTCATCGAATACTATGATGATCCCCTTACTCATATGGAGTTTCAGCTGCAGCGTGGTCTGAATCATCACCGGCTGTACAATGACAATTATGTATTCACCGACGAACTCTATATCTGGTTTGGTGTTATTACCGAGCTGAGTCTCTTCGGCAGCGAAGTTGTCTGGCAGAAACATAAGGAAGGGTGGATAAAGGAACCGATCATTACCAGCTATGATGATCTGGATAAACTTGCTCTGCCTGATTTCCATACAAGTGGTGTAATGCCGAAGATTCATGAGTTCTATGAGGTAATGAACGAAGTAGCCGATGGCAGAATGAAGGTTATGTTTCCCGAGCTTGCCCGGGGGCCTTTCTGCATGGCTGTGCATATGAGAGGAATCTCCGACCTTTTTGTTGATGTTCTGGCGGAACCGGAATGGGTACACCGCCTCATGCGGTTTATTGTGGATGGGGAAAAATCCTGGATGGAAGCTCGGCTGAAATTTACCGGGGAACAGCCGGAAAAGATCAAGCTCTTCAATGATGAGATCGACTGTCCTTCCATTGGACCGAGTATTTATGATGAACTTGTTTTTCCCTATGAGAAGGAACTTGCAGAAACGTACGGCGGCATCCGTTACTGGCACAGCTGTGGCAATATTACCGCTTTTCTGCCGGCTATCAGCAAACTTCCCAATCTTGGAGTGGTTCATGTCGGTCCCTGGACATCCTATGAAGAGGCAGATCGTATTTTCGGTGATGTCACGGCCCTTGAAATATGCCTGCACCCGGTAAACGACATTGTCATGGCAGATGAGGCAGCCATGCGGGAACGGCTGGAAGATATTTTACAAAAGTGCCCCCATAAAAACTTTTCGGTACGAGCGGATGCGCTCATGCCTCAGGGAGAGCTGGAACCGCAGCTTGAGAAGATTCGGCAGTGGGAATCCATTGCCAGAGAATATTTAGGATAAACACAGTAAGACAGAAGGAACATAATATGACGTACAAGGTATACATTCCCCAGGATATTGATATTTCGGGAAAAGATTTTTTAACTGAAAAAGGGTATGAGCTTAAGATGGGAACCGGTATTACTCCGGAGATTTTAAAGAAGGAAATAGCCGACTGCGATGCTCTTTTGGTGCGTACCGCAAAGATAACCCGGGAAGTTATGGAGGCGGCAAAAAACCTCAAGGTAATTTCACGCTATGGTGTCGGGTATGACAATGTGGACAGGGTTGCGGCCCGTGATCTCGGCATTGTGTTTACCTACAGTCCCCTTGGGAATGTACTTACTGTGGCGGAACATACCATCGGTTTTATTATTGCAAGCGCCCATTATTTCTATAAAGGAGATATCTCCACCAGAACCGGAAACTGGGGTTTTAGAAACTTCGGAGTAGGGGTGGATGTTGCAGGAAAAACCCTCGGACTCATCGGTATCGGTAAGATTGCAAGCCTGGTTGCACGGAAGGCCTCCCTGGGGCTGGATATGAAAGTTATTGCCTTTGATCCCTATGCTGATAAGAGTGCAGTTCCCGAATGGGTTGAACTCACCGAGGACAGAAGCCGTATTTTCATCGAAGCTGATTTTATCAGTCTCCATGTTCCGGATACCGACGAAACCCGGGGCAGCGTAGGGAAGAAAGAATTCGCCCTTATGAAAGAATCAGCCTTTTTTATCAACTGCGGCCGAGGCCCTGTGGTTGATGAATCAGCACTTATTTCAGCCTTGCAGGAAAAAAGAATAGCCGGCGCCGCTCTGGATGTATTCAGTACAGAGCCTCCGGAAATGGATAATCCCCTGATGAAAATGGAGAATGTAATACTTTCTCCCCACAGTGCAGGATCTACGAAGGAATCGGCAGTGCGGGTAGCCATGGGGGCGGCGGAAGGTATAGTGGATGTCCTAAGCGGAAAAACTCCGCAGTACCTGGTTCCCCTGCCCTAGAGGGGCCCAAAAAGGGACTATAGAGAGAAGTTAGAGAAGGCCGCTTTTTTTCATTCTTCTCCAGAGGGTACTGCGGTGAACGCCGAGACGTTCGGCAAGACGGTCTCTGCGGTACCCTTCTTCTTCCAGCATTGCCTTCAGTTCGCTGTTGCTTATCTCTTCTTCGCTGCAGCTTCCTTCTGCTTCATTCTTCTGTTCCGGGAGAATCCTTTTCAGATCTTTTTCCGTTATCCTGCTTCCCGCAGTAAGCACATACAGGCGTTCACAGGCATTGATCAGTTCCCGGACATTGCCTTTCCAGTTCCGGGTTTTAAGCACTGCCAGGGCGGATTTATCCAGCTCCCGTTCGGTGTGATTTCTCTCTGCCAGAAGGCGCATAAAATAGCGGGCAAGGTAGGGAATGTCCTCTCTGCGGGAATTGAGAGGGGGAATCTGCAGTTTCAGCACATCCAGACGGTAGAAGAGATCTTCCCTGAATTTAGCCTCCGCCACAAGTGTTTCAATATCCCTGTTGGCAGCGGAAATTATGCGGATATCCACCGGTATTATCCTGTCATCCCCAAGGCGCATTATCTCTTTTTCCTGTAGTACCCGCAGCAGCCTGCTCTGCAGCCTCAGGGACATTTCAGCTATCTCATCGAGAAAAACAGTGCCCCGGTGGGCGAGCTCGAAAAGGCCGGGTTTGCCGCCTTTTCGTGCTCCGGTAAATGCCCCTTCCACGTAGCCGAAGAGTTCGCTTTCCAGGAGACTCTCCGACAGGGCGGCACAGTTTATTGCCACAAAAGGGCCCTTGCTGCGGGAGCTTGCGTTGTGAATACTCTGGGCAAAGAGCTCTTTTCCGGTACCGGTGCCGCCGAAGATTGATATGTTGGAGTCCACCCGGGCAAAGTTGCGGGCAGTCTCAATCGTTTCCCGGATAACATCACTTACTCCGAGAATATCTCTGAAGGTGTGTCTGGCTTTATGACCGCGATGGTGCACCTGACGGCGGATCCTGCCCTCGGCCTCTTCGATTCGGGAGGCGGGCTGTATGGTGAGGACACTTCCGGCCTGCTGGGATTTATGCATAACCCGTGTTCTGCTTAAAGCCAGGGTGCGCTCTTTCCATTCTACAATCTCGTCCCGGAAGGTTCCGGGTTTTGCGAGATAATCGGTAATCCGGGAATTTTCAAAAACGCTGTACACATTCCTGCCTATTACCTCCGCAGCGGAAAGGCTGAGTATCTCTTCTGCTGTTCTGTTTATTACCGTTATCAGGCTGTTACGGTCGACCACCAGGATTCCCTCGGTGGAACTGTCTAAAATTGAGCGGAACCGGAGGGTCCGTTCCTGTTCCTGCCTGCTTATAAGGGCCACCCGTTTTGCTTCGGAAATAGTCTGCCATACCGCCATCTGGCCTGACTGAAGCCCAAGCTGGGGAATTCCCAGGCAATCAGCATATTCACAGACCATTCTTCCGCCGATAACAACATGGCTGTCGGGCTTAACCATGAGCTTGAACATTGTCTGAATTTCCTGTTCAGTCTGTTCCGTCAGGAGCACAGGAGTCAGATCTCTGCCGAATATCTCGGAAAGGCTTTCAAACTGGAATATGATATTCCGGGTGCCCATTATCAGGGGCTTTCTGTGGGGGTAGAGCTTTTTGGCTTCAAGCAGGCTGCGGATAATGTCGTTTACTGTTACCGGAAGTTTTACCACCGGAGTGTTTCTGTTGCTCTCAAGAAGCAGCTGGGCGGTGTATCCCCTGGCGATTATTACATCACTGTCTATTTCCAGGCCGCGGATTGCCTCAATTTCGTGTTCAATGAGCACTTCCAGTTCACAGACTTCGCCGGAAGGATCCTTGTGATAGGGGTATTCATCGTGCTCCTCCAGAATGTCCTGGATGAGCAGGCCGAGTTGTGTGTCAGGAACGACTGCTGTAATCTTTATCATACTACTTCATCTGCCCGGGCGTTGCATTTAGCCCTTAAGTCTACTATACCTGATATACGGACTAGAAAATACAATGACTGTAAAAATTGTTAAAGAACAAAGGGAACTATTTGTATATCTTCTGTATACCAATGGTACGATAGAGTCATTGTGTACCCAAAAAACCACTAAAGGAACAGATAAATGGCTGCAAACACAGAAAAAGACCTTCACGGATCTCCTGTTGTAACAGATATGAAAGTTATCCCCGTTGCGGGTTATGACAGCATGCTCTTCTCTCTCAGCGGCGCCCACGGACCGCTTTTTACCCGAAATATTGTAATTCTTACCGACAGCACCGGCAATACCGGTCTGGGAGAAGTTCATGGGGGGGAACACATCCTTCAGGCTCTGGAAAGCTATATTCCCCATGTTGTAGGTAAGCCAATCGGTGACTACAAGGGAATACTCAATTCCCTGAACGGAATTGATCCCGGAAGGAAATCAGACGGTGGTGCAGGTCTGCAGGAGCTCGATCTCAGTCAGCTGCGCTTTGTTGTACATGCAGAGATTGCCGTTGAATCCGCCCTGCTGGACCTTGTCGGCCAGTTTCTGCATCTTCCTGCTGCAGCCCTGCTTGGGGACGGGATGCAGAGAAGCGAAGTACTCATGCTTGGTTATCTCTTCTTCATTGGCGACAAATCAAAAACAGATCTGCCCTATATCGATGAAGAATCGAGTTCGGTTCCCTGGTTCCGCGAAAGGCGGAGAGAGGCCCTTACTCCGGAAGCAATTGTAGCCCAGGCTCATGCAGCCAAGGATCACTACGGCTTCAAGGATTTCAAGCTCAAAGGCGGTGTTCTTGAGGGAGAAAAAGAGATTGAAGTAATCAAGGCTCTGGGAAAAGAGTTTCCCGATGCCCGTATAAATATCGACCCCAACGGTGCCTGGTCCCTTAAAGAGGCGATCAAACTCTGCCGTGAGGTGGATGATGTGCTTACCTATGCAGAAGACCCCTGTGGACCGGAACAGGGTTTCAGCGGCCGTGAGATTATGTCCGAGTTCAAGCGGGCGGTTAATCTGCCGGTTGCAACCAATATGATCGCTACCAACTGGCGGCAGTTTTACCATTCCGTTGTGCTGAATGCCGTGGATATTCCCCTGGCGGATCCCCACTTCTGGACCATGAGCGGTTCCGTCCGGGCCGCTCAGGTTTGTAACGACTGGGGCCTTACCTGGGGATCCCACTCAAACAACCACTTTGATATTTCCCTGGCTATTTTTACGCAGGTTGCAGCAGCAGCTCCCGGAGATATTACCGCCATGGATACCCACTGGATCTGGCAGGACGGTCAGCGCCTGACTAAAGAGCCCTATGCGATCAAAGAAGGGAAAATCCAGATACCCGAGAAGGGCGGACTTGGTCTTGAAATTGACATGGACCGGGTGGAAGAGGCGAACAAGCTCTATAAAACCCTGAAAGCCGGCGACCGGGACGATGCCATGGCCATGCAGTACCTGATCAAGGACTGGAAGTTCGACAGTAAAAAGCCGACCTTGGTCAGATAACCTTTTTAATCAGAAAGAATTATGCAGACAGGACATGTGTCCTGTACTTTTCTGCTTAAAACGGTTACTACAACTGTAATGAAAAGCGGAAAATTCGGGGCCCTGTCTGGTATTCTTCCCCATGCAATGCTTATAACCGCCGCGGTTTTCTGGGGATTGAATCCGATCCTCATGAAGATCGGTCTGGCGGAAATTGATCCACTTCCTTTCAATACCCTCAGGCTGTTCTGGGGAATTATCATCATGTTTCCCGTTCTTCTTGCTTCGGGAAGCTGGAAACCTGTACCTTTCAGCCACTTTGTCAGACTGTTTGCCCTGCCTGTTGCGGGTTTTTTTCTGTTTCAGGTTCTTTTCAGCTTCGGTGTGGCTGCAACTTCCGCCAGTGTTGCCTCGGTAATCCTGGGAACACTGCCAATTATGGTTGCGCTGATTACCCTTATATTCAGGACCGAGAAGGTTACCGTGTTCAAGCTTGCCGGCATTGCTGCAACCTTTATGGGTGTCATAATTCTCTCCGCAGGAGGGAAGGGGGGACTCTCCAGCGGAGGGACGTATCTTGCCGGGGTTGTTTTTCTTGCGGCTTCTGAATTTTTCTATGGTATCTATACTGTCTTTATCAGACCCGTAATTCGCGAATACTCGATTTTCCAGGTAGTCTTTATCGGCATGACCATGGCGCTTATTTTATTCGCGGCCTTTTCGTTTCCCCGTTATGGGGTTTCCCTATATTTTCATGCATCTCCGGCGGTCTACGGCAGTTCACTCTTTTCCGGTATCTTTGCGCTGGTTCTGGGGAACACCCTATGGAGCGCCGGAGTCAAGCGTATCGGCGGAATCCGGGCGTCGGTCTACGGAAATCTGCCGCCGGTCTGCGGTGTTGCAGGCGGTTTCGTTCTTCTCGGCGAGCGGCTTACGGCGGTGCAGCTTGCAGGGGCGGCGGTTATTCTTACCGGAATTATTCTGGTAAACCGCAGAAGAAATCCTGTAAAAGAAATCTAAACCTCTTCTTCTCGTGTACCATTATTACACTATCTTCATCGTATCCTGACAATTCGCTTGACTTTTTTTGCTCCCGGTGACATCTTTTCTAACGTCAAAGGGAGCTATGTGGTATGGCTGAGAGGGAATCTGACCGGTTCCGACCTTCTGACCTGATCCGGGTAATACCGGCGAAGGGATCGACGGTTCGCATCTTTAACCGCAAATTCACAGGCTTCTGTAAAGATTACTGTTTGTGTAATCTTTAAGAAGCCTTTTTTGTTTCACCTCCTTTGACACAGTCCAGGCAGATTGCCCACCGCATTGCGGTATTTTCCTGCCAGCTGAAGGAGTTGTTATGTCCACCATGAATTTAAGCCTCCAGATTCTTCCCCGGGTTCCGGAAGAAAAGCTCTATCCTACAGTCGATAAGGTCATAGCCATGATAAAGGCTACGGGCCTGCCGCATATCGTCGGTCCCATGGAGACCACCATCGAAGGTGAAATGGATCAGCTCTTTGATATTGTCAAGGAAGCCCACCGCATCTGTCTCGCTGAAGGTGCCGCCCGGGTTGGATCGGTTATTAAAACTGATGTAAAACCCGGCGGTATTACCATGGATGAAAAGATAGGCAAATACCGGGACTGATCAGACATGATATCCCGCCGTCTTCCATCAATTGCAGCAGGACTCGTTTTTACCGTAGTCTGGGAGGTCCTGTGCCGCCTGTTGAGCATCCAGGAGTATATCCTCCCTTCACCTTCGGCAATTCTCATTGCCCTGGTCGAACATTTTCCCCTTATGCTGCCCCATATAGGGGTAACCCTTTTTACGGCTCTTATCGGCTTTCTGCTCTCAATTGTTGTTGCGGCTTTGTTTTCCCTGGTTATGGATCTACTGCCCCCCCTGCGCAGGGCGCTGTACCCCTACATTGTAGTCTCCCAGACGGTGCCGATTATATTTATCTACCCCCTGTTTCTTATCTGGTTCGGCTTCGGCCTGACAGCCAAGGTTGTGGTGGTGGTGCTTGTCTGCTTTTTCCCTATTGCCGTCAGTCTTACCGACGGGCTTCAGCATACCGATCCGGAGCTGATAGACCTTTACCGCAGTATGCGGGCCACCCCGCTGCAGATTTTTCTTCAGGTACGTCTTCCCGGCGCTTTGGCGGCGCTTTTTTCGGGCTTAAGGATCGCTGCCACATACAGTGTTATGGGAGCTGTCATCGGTGAGTGGCTGGGTGCAAAAGCGGGTATGGGGGTCTATATGATCCGCTCGTATAAAACATTTAATACTCCCCGGGTGTTTGCCGCAATTCTTGTAGTTGTCGTGGTAAGCCTCGGGGTTGTCGCACTTGTTTCGGCTGCAGAACGTATTCTGCTGTCCTGGAAATATACAGATAAAGGAACTGATCTATGAAGCGTTTTATTGTTGTACCATCAATGCTGGTGCTGGCTCTGATTCTCGGCAGCTGCACAGCAAAAAAATCTGAAACTGCATCTGCCTCGGAAGCTCCGGCACTGACTCCTGTAACGGTAGTTCTTGACTGGACGGTTAATACCAACCATACCGGATTATATGTGGCTCTGGAAAAGGGTTATTTTGCCGAGGCAGGTCTGGATGCATCCATTGAGTTCCCACCGGAGACCGGAGCAGAAAGTCTTGTCCTTTCCGGCAAGGCTCAGTTTGCCGTGGGATATCAGGAAGGGGTAACCTATGCCAGGGCTTCAGGAACCCCTCTTGTGGCGGTGGCTACCATTATTCAGCATAACACCTCCGGGTTCGGTTCACGGGCTTCCGAAGGTATTGCAGGTCCTGCGGATTTTGAGGGAAAAGCCTACGGCGGCTGGGGATCCCCCATCGAAGAGGCAATGGTTAAAGCCCTCGTTGAAGGTGCCGGCGGGGACTTCGCAGAAGTAGATATTGTGCCCATCGGTTCCATGGACTTTTTCGCTGCCACCGAATCGGATATTGATTTTGTCTGGATTTTCCGCGGATGGGATGGTGTTGCGGCAGAGCTGAAGGGGATTGACCTCAATTATATTCCTCTGGCCACTGAAGAGGCTCTGGATTACTACACTCCTGTACTGATAACTACTGATACTGTTATCAGTGAGCAGCCGGATCTGGTCAAAGCATTTCTTGCGGCGGTTTCCCGGGGCTATGAGTACTGCATCGAAAATCCCGAGGGTGCTGCTGATATTCTGCTTAAAGCTGCCCCGGAGCTGGACAGCGAACTGGTAAAATCCAGCCAGAACTATCTTACCGACCAGTATAAGGCCGAGGCTCCTCGCTGGGGAGAAATGAAGCTTGATGTCTGGTCCCGTTATGCCGACTGGTTAAGCGAAAGAGGCCTCCTGGAAGGTGAGTTTGATCCGGAAAAAGCCTTCACCAACCGGTTTCTGCCGGAATAAGCAGAACATATGATACCTGACGGAAAAACAGATGCAGTAATTGAACTCTCCCATGTTTCGAAAAGTTTTTCCGGACTGGATGTTCTGAAGAACCTCTCCTTCTCTCTCAGGAGAGGGGAGGTTCTTACCCTGTTAGGGCCGTCGGGATGCGGAAAAAGCACGGTTATGCAGCTTATTGCAGGACTTACCCGTCCGGACAGCGGGTCTGTAACGGTAGCAGGGGAGGCTATCAACGGCAACACCGGCAGGGTCAGTTATATGCATCAGAAGGATCTGCTTCTACCCTGGAAAAGGGTCATTGATAATGTAACTGCCCCTCTCAAACTCCGGGGTATCGCAAAAAAAGCGGCCCGTGAGACAGCGGCTCCTCTTTTTGAACCCTTCGGTCTGGCGGGTTTTGAAAATTACTATCCAAGCCAGCTTTCCGGCGGTATGCGTCAGCGGGCGGCATTGATGCGTACCTACCTCTACCGCAGGGATATTATGCTGCTGGATGAACCCTTCGGTGCCCTGGATGCCATAACCCGGGAGCGCCTGCAGGAATGGCTCTCCTCGCTTATCTCTTCACTGAAAACAACGGTGCTTATGGTTACACATGATATAGACGAGGCCATACTGATTTCCGACAGAGTACTGGTGCTCAGCGAAAAACCGGCGGGAATAGCAGCGGAAGAAATTATTAATCTGCCCCGGCCCAGAACCAGGGCGGTGACAATGGACGAGAATTTTCTTGCCGCCAAACGCCGGATATACGGTCATCTATCAGCAGAGACTTCAGCTGTTTAGATATTTGTCAGCCAATCCTTATCTATGCGCTTTTTTCGTCCGCAGGCAGCAGTATTTCGCACAGTGCATCTGCACCCTTCTGAAAGGAGATTGCAGCACTGCGGTATTCAAAGCCGACTACCACCGACAGACCGGAATATAGAGTATCGTGGATAAAGTTGCTTAAAAGTTTGGCATAAAGGTCGCTGCGTATTTTTCGCCCTTCCGAGTCCCTGAAGAGCAGGTTTTTGAGACCGAAAGTTTTGCTTATTGCTTCAATCTGCCGCGCCACCACCGGAAAGAGCGTCTTTATCAGTTTAAAGTAGCGTCTGCTGTAGGTCTCTTCACGATTAACCAGCTGGGTTATCTGTCCCCGGCGGTCCCGCACCGGTTCTCCCCTTGATCCCGATCTGAAGGGAATAAAATCGTTCAGCAGGCTGACTATTGTGGGAGACTGCAGCAGCTTGTAGAGGGCAAAGTAAAAAAGCAATACCGCAGCATTGGGGCGCATGGGTTCGATGCTGCTGGACTGCTGAATGTTGCGCAGCAGGAGACCAAGTTCCCGGTCAATATCCCGGTCCTGGACTATTTTTGTTCCCGGTGCAAACAGTTTTGTTTCATCCTCAAGTTCTTCAACCTTTTTTTCCAGCAGAATGCTCACTTTGCGAAGATGCTGGAGTTTGCGGTCGCCGCTTATACTTTCGTGAATCTGCAGCAGTACCTCCTCTTCTTTCTCGGTAAAAAGACGGATTTTCATGGAATCCACATGAAAGGTGCTGCTTAAAAGTCCCGAAACATAGGCGCCGAAGTTCTCCAGAAACAGGGCTGGCGATTCTTCATTGTACCCCGCAAGGTATCCGGTAAGCAGGCTGCGTATACCCGGATGAAAGGGTGCATCGGCGGTGAGCATTTCCACCCGGGTTTCGGTCAGCTGGTCAATAATACTGGCAAGGGAGCGATGGATGTTCATAATCGCCGAAGGGGTCCCTTGAAGAAGATCCAGTGCCGGATCTTCCGGTACAAAGGCAAGGTTCTTTATTCTCTGTCCCAGGCTTTCCGGCAGATGCTCCTCTTCGGGCATGTTGCGGTTGTAGCTTGCAATGACATCACGCTGAAGGATTCCTCCTCCCCGGGGAGCGGTAAAGCGGTTGTGCCAGAGATTTATGGAAATTTCCGGAGCAGTTTCCAGAACCGCTTTAATATAGGCACCTGCAGCTACATGAGCAGTGGGCTCCGGGTTGGTTACAACGATCAGATTATCGATGTGGGGCAGAAAGGAAAGGTTCTCCTCTGTATCCAGTCCTGCGGGAAGGTCAAAGATAAAAATGTCGTAGGCGCCGTTTAAGGCGTCATGGTAGGTCTCAAAGATAAGCTTACGCAGCAGGGCGGAATCTCTGCGGCCGGTTTTATTTCCGGGAAAAAGCAGATCGAGATTATTAAAAACCGGCAGAACAAAGTCATCCAGTCCGGCATCGGCATCAAGGGATTCACCCCGATAGTTCTCGTCTATATCCAGCAGGGAGGCAGCGTTTGAGAGGGGATCCACATCTATGAGGGCAGTAGAATATCCCTGTTTTGCAAAATAGATTGCCAGGTTAACCGCTGTGGTGGTTTTTCCTACACCGCCCTTTCCGGATCCTACCGCAAGAGATCTTTTACGCATATTCCCTCCCATTGCTTGTACTCCCGGGAATCTGCTACAATTTGACTCATAGACCAGTCAGGAGCATATTTTGTCACGACGCGGAGCAACCCGCCATCTGCTGATTTTGTTCATGATACTCATGATTTTTCTTCTTTTCAGCTGTTCTAAAAGTCGGCATGATCAGAAGATTACTTTACAGGTCTACTCCCGCCTCTGGACGCCCCTCCGGGAGCAGGGATTTATCCGTGATAAAATTATACCCCGCTTTGTTGACGAGACGGGAATAAATGTCAATTTCTCATTCTACTCGGACGATGCCATTAATGCCTTGATCGACAGAGATGGTGGAAAAGGTGCGGATATTCTGATCCTGTATGGAAACAGATTAAAACAGACCTCATCTTCTGTAGATTTTCTTGATTTATCCGCCCATAAACAGCTGTATACCGGACGCAGCTATAACTCTTTCGGGAAATTCGACTGCAATGATTTGTGCTGGAACTATTTTCTGCCCGTAAACAGCGATGTTTATCTCTTTATCGCATCGAAGAATGCCGCAAAATACCGCAATTTTTCCAGTTCCGAAGGCCGTCTCAGCTGGGAAGAGGCTGCTCAATGGATGGGCAGTGCTTCAGCGCAGGAAGGTCGAGGTCTTTTGGCCTTAACCGGGGTTCCCGGCAAGAGTCTTACCTATTTTATGGGTGGAATAATCCGTTCCTATGGGGGAGGATTTCCGGATCTTTCTTCCGAAGGGGCATATAACGGACTGGCGCTGATGCAGAAGCTGAAGGCTTCTGTTCATCCGGATTCCGGAAGTTTTGATTCGGTTATTCAGCCCCTGCTTTCAGGCGAGGCATGGTTTGCCTTTGCCCACTGTGCCCGTATCGGCAGTGTTGTTATGCAGGCTCCGGAAGATTTTGAACTGTTTCTGGCTCCCTCAGGCAGTGCCGGTATGGGAAGTATTGCCGGAATTTCCGGAGCGGGTATCCCCTTATCTTCACCTCATACCGATGAAGCGGTGATGTTTCTGGAGTTTCTCTCCCGTCCGGAGATTCAGGTTGAAATATCCCGTGGTGTGGGCGGGTTTATTCCCACCGTGGAGGAAGCCCGGGCCCTGATCGGTTCCGATCCCCTGGATCAGGTTATACTTAAAGGTCTGACTGTGCTGGAAGAGGCGGAAATCTCGGCGATTCCAGCAGAATTCAAGGATTGGAAAAACGTGAAGCAGGTGTATGAGTCCATCTTTACACAGCTCATGGTATCCGGAGATATATCAAAATCAGAGATAGAGACTGCATCTGCATTTCTGTCAGCCTATAAGGGCAGCGGTCAGGGTGAATAGTCAGAGCAGGGACACCCGTAAACAGTTTCTTGTTCCTCTTTACCTTGGTCTTCTTGCTGTTGCTCTCGTTATAATTGTAAGCCTCCATGTAAGCCGGTATATGTCATACCGCGATTTTCAGCTCTCATCCATAACCAACCGGATGAAATACCAGCAAAGCATTATCAGCAGGTTCTTCAGGGACATAGCCGGTGATACTCTCTTTGTCTCCCGGTCGCTTGGGGATGTTTCCGAAGACCTGTCCCTTTCTTTTGACCTCCTTCTGCGGAGTAAACCTCAGTACCGTTCGGTTACGGTTTATAACCCCCGGGGAATCCCGGTTCTTCATTTCCCCGGAGGACTGCGGTCCATGGGAGTCGGTGAACCCCTGAATGCCTCGCTCCTGCAGCGTCTTTCGCTCCTTGGAGAGAATAATATTCTGCTGGAGAGTAAATTTATCAGTACAGCTGCTCTCTGGACAGAACCTGTTCCGCCGGTACTTGAAATATGGTCACGAGCTGCAGAAAAAGAGGGCGGCATGGCTTCTCTGGTACGGGTTACCGTGGATATTACTGTCCTTACGGCAATGATGTTTCCCGGTGGCCGGGACGACCCCTACTATCATTACTTTGCCACCTCCGAAGGCCAGATAATCAGCCTTCACGGTTCGGCTGAAACACTTCCCTCGCCGCAAATTCTACAGAAGGTGATGGATTCGGGTTCTGCAATCCAGTCTCAATGGATCAATAATATCCTGGTGAGCAGCGGACGAATCAATCTGAACACCAGTGGTACTGATATGCGCATTATCAGCGATATCTACCATCTTATCTCGGTTCTTCCCGCAAGTGTCGAAGAGCATCTTATCGAAAACCGCCTGGGCGGGTATGTACTCTGGTTTATGCTCTCTGCCCTGCTGCTGATCCCGGTAGCTCTCCTTATTAACCGGGGCTTTCTGCGCAAGGAGGAGGCAGAGGGGAAGCTGATTAAAAGCCTTGAGTTCCAGTCGGCTATTCTCAGAACACTGCCGGACTCAATTTTCAGGATCGATGAAGATGAACTCCTGCACCCTGTACAGCTTCATCCCTACACCAACCGGATCCTGCAGACCCAGGATTTTCCCACGGAACTTGCAGAGGCTTTTGCAGACGATTTGAGTTATAAGATCCGCTACTACCGTAATATTGTGCTGGACCTCGAGCGGGAAACCTGGTTTGAATACCGCAATGAAGGGCGGCGGGGATTTTTTTATGAGTTCCGCTTTGTAAAATCCGGTGAGACTGAGGTTCTTCTGGTTGTGCGTAACCGGACGGAAGAACGGGAGCAGCAGCGCAGACTCTATACTGCCAGCCAGTTTCTTGAGGCATACCGGCAGGCCATGGATGCCAGCTCTCTGGTGGCAAAAACCGACAAGGATGGAAACCTCATCTACATGAATGACCATTTCCGTGAACGGTTTTCCATCGATTTCAATGACTCAATTGGCCGGAATCTCGCTGATATTATGCGTCCCGTAAGTAATGGGGACTCTCAATTTATGGATGCGGCTATTCCCTCTTCATTACGCAGGTTGTCCGGTCTGATCAAGTGCCGCAACCGCCGGGGCGGGGAGTACTTTATCGATAATTCACTGCTTCCTGTGCAGGATGAAACCGGAGAGATACAGGAGATAATTTCCTTCGGACATGATGTCACGGAGCTGCATAATGCCCTGGAACAGGCCAGGGCTGCGGAACATGCACGCGCATCTTTTATAGCCAGGATGAGTCACGAGATGCGGACTCCCCTCAACTGCATCATCGGCTTTGCAGAAGCAGCAGAGGAGGCGGAGAACCTTGCCGCCGGACAGCATTACAGCAGAATGATCCTGAATGAATCGGGAAGCCTTCTCGACCTGATAAATCAGGTGCTCGATTTTTCCAAAATAGAAGCGGGAAAACTCAAGCCCCAAATGGAGCTGTTTCATCTGGGAGGGCTCCTGGATTCGGTACTCCAGTCTCACCGGGAATCGGCAGACCGGAAAGATCTTCGGCTCTATCTTAGCCTAACGGATAATCTTCCTGCCTATGTAAGCGGTGACGCCTTGCGGATCCGTCAGGTGCTGAACAATCTCATCAGCAATGCACTGAAATTTACCGATGAGGGCGAGGTCTGTCTGTCGGCGGAAACCCTCCACTCCGATAAAGACGGCGGCTTAATTCGTTTTCTGGTCAGGGATACCGGTATAGGCATTCCCGAAAAGCTGCAGACGCGTATATTCGACAGCTTTTTTCAGGCGGACACAGGAGATAACCGCCGTTATGGCGGTACCGGCCTTGGAACCACCATAGCGAGGCAGCTGGTGGAGCTGATGGACGGCTCCATCAGTTTCGAAAGTTCGCCGGGAAGCGGAACCAGCTTCTGGTTTGATCTGTACATGGCATATGGTGATCCCCAGGGAAGCGGAGTACTTCCTTCTGCTGTTGAGGAATATTCCGGACTGCCGGATCTTCGGGGAAAACGCATACTTATTGCGGAAGACTACCGCCCCAATGCGGAGGTTATGCAGATAATGCTGAAGCCCACCGGCGCAGTGCTTATTTTTGCCGCCGATGGAGCATCTGCTGCGGGACTATATTCTGCAGAGCACCCGGATCTTATTTTTATGGATGTTCATATGCCCGAAAAGAACGGGTATGAAGCCACGGAAGCAATCCGTATTTATGAAGAAGAGAGCGGACTTGTTTCTGTTCCCATTGTCGGGGTAACTGCCAATGCCTTTAAACGGGATATCCGCCGCTGCCATGAAAGCGGTATGAATGAAGTCCTGGTTAAACCCTTGAGAAAAACAGCTCTCTACAAGGTTATCGCAGATCTTCTTCCATCATCTGTTATAGCCTCTTCCGATACTGCTGTCGAAACCCTGCCGGATCTTAAGGAAGCAGAAAACCTGATTGAAGAGAGGCTGGTTAAAGGGAAGAGCTCTGCACAGGAAGAAACGGATACCAATGGTAAAGAATATCAAAATGACAAACACGATAAAAACAGAAAAAGTCCAGTCTTCGATGCAGAAGCCCTGCTTGCTGAAGTTGACGGCGACTCTGCACTTGCCCGAACCCTTGTCGGTGGATTTCTTGAAGCCCTGAATGAACAGCGGCTGGTAATAGAAGAGGCCATGAAGGCCGGGGACTGGGTTACCCTTCACCGGGAGGTTCATTCCATAAAGGGCGGATCAGCAAATCTGTTTGCAGATCCACTCCACATAACAGCTCTTGCCCTTGAAAAAGCCGCCCGGAAGGGTGATGAAGCCGCCGTTGAGGCTGCTTTTTCGCCCTTTATGCAGGCGCTGAAGGAATTTTCTGTCTGGCCCCCGCTCAGTGAATTTCTTCAAGATGATAGGGTGTCATCTGATAAACGTAATAGTTGAGCCAGTTTGAAAACAGCAGATTCGCATGACTGCGCCAGCGGACCACTGGGTGGCTGTTTTCATCTCCTTCGGGAAAGTAGTTCTCCGGAGGACTGATTTCCAGTCCTTTGTTTTTGTCCCGCATATATTCGTTCTTTAAGGTAAGGGGGTCATATTCCATATGGCCCGTAACAAATATCTCCCGGCCGTCGCCGTTGGTAACCATAAAAACCCCGGCATCTTCCGATTCTGAAATCAGCTTCAGTTCCTTAACCGCAAGAACATCCTCCCTGCGGATTTCCGTGTGCCGGGAGTGGGGTGCCAGAAAATCATCGTCAAAACCCCGTACCAGGGCCGTCTGGGGTTCGAGAATGGTATGGGAGAAGATCCCGAACATCTTGCGGTCCAGGGGATATTTGGGAACCTTGTATTTATAGTAGAGACCGGCCTGAGCCGCCCAGCAGATGTGGAGGGTGCTGGTTACATGGGTTCGGGTCCAGTCCATAATGGTGGTCAGCTCATCCCAGTATGCCACGTCTTCAAACTCCATCTGCTCCACCGGGGCTCCGGTAATAATAAAGCCGTCGTAGTTTTTATTCCGGATGTCTTCAAAGGTGGTATAGAAGGCATCCAGATGACTGTCGGGGGTGTGTTTTGAGCGGTAGGTTGCTGTATGCAGCAGGTCGACTTCCACCTGGAGGGGAGTGTTTCCCAGCAGTCTGAGCAGATGCACCTCTGTTTCTATTTTAAGGGGCATAAGGTTGAGTATCCCGATTTTCAGGGGGCGTATATCCTGCTGCATGGCCCGGCTGTGGGACATAACAAAAATGTTCTCACCGGTTAAGACTTCAAAAGCAGGCAGTTTGTCGGGAATATTCAAGGGCATATGCAACTCCGAATGGGCTCTAAAAAAATTACTGAGCAATAATGTACACTTTTTTTTCTCCTTCGGCGACATTATAGAAGTCTCTGTTTTATAATCAGGTCATATCCAAGGAGTTCCCGTGCAAGCTGTACTGCTTGAAAAGAGTGAATACCCTTGTCCGTACATTTCCGGGCAAAGAACAATTATGGAGCAGTTTCTTGTCTCTAAAGTTACTCCGGAGGAACATGAGATCCTGCTTGCTTACGGCTACCGGCATTTCGGCGCCTATTATTTCCGTCCGGCCTGTGGAAGCTGTACCGCCTGTGTTCCTGTGAGAATCGGCGCGGAGCCTCCGGAGAGCCGCCGGTCATGGCGCAGGGTTTTGAACAAGGCATCGGATCTTCAAATCTCATTTGATGAGATACCCGATACTGCAGAGGCGTTCAGACTCTATACAAATCATAAAAAACGCTTTGATGACACTGAATCCAGCAGCATAGAGGTGTTCCGGGAGAGTTTTTTCGCTCCCCATCCGGCCGCAGGTATTCTGACTATCCGGGACGGGGATACTCTTGTTTGTGTCTCACATTTTGACAGGACGGGAGAGAGCCTTTCTGCTGTTTACACCTACTACAATGATACAGACTACGGCTGGGCAAGTCCCGGAAAGCTGGCGGTTTTAAAGCTGCTGCAGGCTGCAGTCCGTGAAAATCTTGAGCGGGTTTATCTCGGGTTCTATGTTCATGGTAACCGGTCCATGGCCTACAAGGCCGGCTACTCACCCCTGGAATACAGCCCTTTCGGCGGCGTCTGGCTTCCACCCGACAAGCCCCTGGAAGAACTCTCTTTTATTCCGGGGGATTCCATTCTCTCCGGGAGCTGACAGGCCGATACCGCATATCCATCTGCTGTCTTAACATTGGGTGGCGCTTTTGGTACTTTTTAGATTCCATGAAAAAGAAAAAGCTTAAAATCATGTTTGTCTGCACCGGTAATATCTGCCGGTCACCTGCTGCTCATGCTGTACTTGAACATAAACTGTCCGAACGGGGGCTTGCCGACCTTATTGAGGTTGCCTCGTCGGGCACCACCGCCTATCACGTGGGTGAGCCTGTGGATTACAGGATGGGAGCGGAACTTTCCCGCCACGGGGTACGAAGCAGAAACAGAGCCAGACAGTTCTTTCCTCAGGATCTTGAAGAGTATGATCTCCTTTTCGGGATGTCCAGATCCCACATAAGGGAAATGCAGCGGTCTGCGGTAAACGGTTATGCTGAATATGCCGGCAGGATCCGGCTTTTCCGGGACTTTGATCCCGAGGGTACAGGTGAAGTTCCCGATCCCTACTACGGCGGCAGTGAGGGATTTACCCGGGTCTACGAAATGGTTGACCGCACTGTTGACGGCCTGCTGGATTACCTGGAGAGAAACGGGTACGACCTGTGACCGGGAATTTTACCGGGACCTGTGGAGAATATCTCGCCGCAAGGATTATGGAAATCAGTGGCAGCCGGGAAATACTCTCCCGCAAGTCCGTTTCCGGGGGTGATATCAACCAGGCGGAGCTTCTTGAGCTAACCGGGGGAGAGTACATCTTCCTCAAGCGGAACAGTGCCCGGCTGCAGGGGCTTTTCCGTGAAGAGGCTGAGGGGCTTACCGCCCTGGGGTCTGCCGGGGGCTTGAGGGTTCCGGAGGTTCTGGGGGTTCATCAGGACGGGTCTGAACAGATCCTTATTCTGGAGTACATCCCCGGGGGCAGCAAAGACGCTTCCTTCTGGGACAGCTTTGCGGAAGGACTGGCGGCCATCCACCGGAAAAGCCAGAGCAAAGGCTTCGGCTTCAACGAAGATAACCATATCGGTGCCACTGTACAGCCCAACGGATGGAATGGGAGCTGGCTCGATTTTTTTGCACAGAAAAGAATCGGCTTTCAGCTGGATCTTGCCCGAAAAAACGGCAGTGCCGACGGGGTGCTGCTCAAGGCGGGCGAACAATTTATTCGGCGTATTGGGAAGATTCTTCCGGAGCCCGATGCATCGTCCCTGCTGCACGGTGATCTCTGGGGCGGTAACTACATGGTTGATGATACCGGTATGCCGGTGCTGATAGATCCTGCGGTATACTACGGTCATCGTGAAGCGGATCTTGCCATGACTGAGCTTTTCGGCGGCTTCAGTCCCCGGCTCATTGCCGCATATAACGAAATCTGGCCCATGGAGCCGGGGTTTTCCGAACGGAAAGATGCCTACAATCTCTACCATCTGCTGAATCATCTGAATATGTTCGGCGGTTCCTACTACTCTTCTGTGCTCTCTATTCTGCGGCACTATTCCTGATCCTCATAGTCCCTTCCGCAAAGTCAGCTTGTCCCCTTGCCTTACGGGGTATATGATACGGGTATGAGTGAAAAACGACTGAGTATTGCCGCCAAAGCAGGCTTCGGAGTCTGTGATCTCGGGGGAAACCTCTATTTTACCGTAATCGCCTTCTGGCTGCTTAACTTTCTTACCGATACCGTTCATCTTTCAGCAGCCCTTGCCGGAACGGTGGTTCTTGTGGGAAAGATCTGGGATGCCATAACCGATCCCGCCGTGGGGATTCTCAGTGACCGTACCGTCAGCCGATGGGGCCGGCGTCGTCCATGGCTGCTTTTCGGTGCCCTGCCTCTTGCGGCGGCAATGATATTCATGTTCTCCGCTCCGGGATATGTAAGCTCCCAGCAGGGGCTTTTCTGGTGGGCCCTCATTGCCTACTGCCTGTTAGGTACTGCCTATACGGTGGTTATTGTTCCCTATACAGCCCTTACGCCGGATCTCACACAGGATTACAAAGAACGGAGCAGTCTCAATGGCTACCGCTTTGTGTTTGCCCTGGTAGGCACTTTGCTCGGGGCCGTGGCTGTGCTGCCTATACGGGATGCCTTTGCTGATCCCCGCAGAGGCTACTCAGTTGTGGGCATTCTTTTCGGGGCCATTATGGCGGTAACCGCTCTTATTACCTTTCTCTCTGTACGGGAACCTCTCAGGCCCCCGGCTGAAACAACCAGGGGCAAGGGTATTGCCGCATCCTATCTGGAGGTTTTTAAATCTCCTGCTTACCTGCTAATAACCTTTGCCTATGTACTGCATATCTTTGCCATCACCATTGTTACGGGCATAATGGTCTACTATTACAAATACATCTTTGGAGATGAAGCAGCCACCGGCTCCGCTCTGGGACTGCTGCTGGTTGTCTCGATTCCATCGGTACCCTTGAGCGTAGTTGTCTCGAAAAAAATCGGTAAAAAGGCGACCTATGCCATCGGTCTGGCTATTCTTGCTGTCATGCTCTTTGTTTTCTACTTTGCCGGACCCGGGGTGGGGCTCTCGGGCTCCCTGATAATCTTTGCCCTGGCAGGGATCGGCAACGGTTTTGTGTTTCCCACACCCTTTGCCATGGTTCCCGATGCCATTGATGAGGATTACCTTAAAACCGGGGTGCGCAAAGAGGGGGCTTTTTACGGCAACTGGACCTTCCTTACCAAGGCGGGGCAGGGCCTTGCAGTGGGTCTTATGGGCTGGATGCTTGAGCTTTCAGGCTTTGTGGAAAATGCGGTGCAGGAAGAGAAGGCCATAGGCGCTATAAAGCTTCTCCTCGGGCCTGTGCCGGCGGTCTTCTTTGTGCTGGCGGTTATAGTTCTTCTTTTTTATCCGATAAATGAAGAACGGTACACCAGTATCCGCCGGTCAATCGATGCCCGGGAGGGAGCCGAAAGTTGAGATGCAGAACCTGTTATCGTTGTAATCTACCTGTAATTTTTATCGTTCTTTTTATCCTTCTCATACCTGCAGGAGCGGCACCCCTCGGGCTTGGAGCTTTCGGTAATTTTATCGATATGCCCGAAGGCTGGGCCGAACTGGGCAGTGAGGATGAAAAGCTTACCTGGGAAATCGGCGGGCAGAAGGCGTTTCTTCAGATAAAGCGTTTTCCCGGGGAAACTTCCATCGAGAACCTGGTCAACCGGGCTGCATCTAAAATCGATGCCCATGGAGATGGATCGCTCTTCACCTATGGTTCAACCGAATCATACTTCGGCACTGTTGAGTTTTCCGCCGGGGGCTTCGATTTTTCCGGCTATCTTTTAGCAACACTCCCTCAGGCTGAATCTGAAACAGATCCGGTTGTGCTTTTAGGCTTCAGTGAAGCCACCGATCTGCCTGCCTACAACGACTTTATTCTCTCAGCCCTAGATTCCTACTCTCCGGACCCGAGCTGTAACAGACTCCCCGGGCCGGTGGCTTTTTTTGACCGGCTTTTTTCTGCGGGTAAGCCGGCAGCAGTGGGGGTGACTGCAGGGGGAATTAATTTTACCATCGAACTCGATTCGGGCCTGGTTGAGTCTGCCTGCTATGTCTCCGAAAGGGAGGCGCGCATACTCAGTGTTACCGCTACGGTAACAGCCTGGACCCGTTTCTACCGTATGCTCTATCGTGATGCGCTGGCCGGAGTGGAGCCTCTTATCAGTCATCTGCATACGGTCTATCCGGATAATCCCGGGCCGGAGGAGGCCTCCCGCATAGCTAGGGAGCTTTTAAGCTGGCTGCAGCAGTTTACCTATAAGCGTTCAGGCACGTTGAGTGATTTCCTCGATCCACTGCAGGCGGTTATCTCCCGTGCAGGAGATTGTGATTCCCTGGGCCTGCTCTATGCGCTCATCTTGCATTCATTTGATATTGACGCTATTCTCCTTGTCTCCGAGAAGTACGGCCATGCCATGGGGGCAGTTGATGTTCCCGGCAATGGCGCCCGGATCACTGTTGACGGAACTCCCTATCTGGTGGCGGAACTTACGGATGACGTGGCAATAGGTCTTATCGACCGGAATATGGCAGATCCGGCGGGTTGGATTCCGGTTATTTTTCCGGATTACATACATGCAGAGCCTCCCCGGCAGGCACGGTCCGAGAGCGGCTCATGGAGATAAACAGATTACAATGCAGGAATTAAACAGTGCTCAGAGAAAATTCTTGAGCTCAAAGGCATCAAGCCTTAAGCCGGTGGTTATGCTCGGCAAGGAAGGGCCTACGGACAGCATGATCCGCGCCCTCGATAAAGCCCTGGAGGATCATGAACTGGTAAAACTGAAGTTTATCGAGTTCAAGGAAGAACGGAAAGAGATAGCCCCTCAGCTATCTGAGGCTCTCGATGCCTCACTGGTAAGGATAATCGGCAATATTGCGGTTTATTTCCGCCCGTGCAAGGACCCGGAGAAAAGAAAGATTCTTCTGCCCTGATTCTACAGCCGCCTTTTTTCTCTCTTACAGCTTACAGCTTCAGTCTTCAGCTTCCTTCCTGATTGGTGTAGGACTCTACATCATCACTGAAATATTCAAGACTTATACCTGCCTGCCGGAAGAACTCCTCGGATTCTGCTCCGGCATGGTATTTGCGTTTACATACCACCCGTTTTATTCCGCAGTTGATAATCAGCATGGCGCAGGTTCTGCAGGGGGTCATCTTGCAGTAGAGGGTGGCGCCGTCAAGGCTTACTCCCCGCCTTGCAGCCTGACAGATGGCATTCTGCTCGGCATGGACCGTACGGACACAGTGCTGGGTAATATGGCCGTCCTCGTGAACCATCTTCTTAAACTGGTGGCCCTCTTCATCGCAGTGAGGAAAGCCGGTGGGGGAGCCTACGTATCCGGTAACCAGAATCTGCCGGTCCCGGGCAATAACACAGCCTGAACGGCCGCGGTCACAGGTTGCCCGTTTGGCTATTGCGTCGCAGACTTCCATAAAGTATTCGTCCCAGGTGGGGCGGATATAATCATTTGTTTCCATATGGTAAATGATTTTAGCATAGAAACTTGCAGGTAGGCAAAACATATGGTATAAATACCTGTCCAACGGAAAAGGATTTTCGCAGGACACTGGCAGGGGTCAACCAAAAGGGGAAATGGGTGATTAACTGCCCGGCAGGTCTGTGATTATGGAATCAGCCTTGTGAAAGGCTCTTTTTCATAAGGTAAATTATGCAGTATAGTGAATAACAAGGAAAGGAACCGGCCATGGAAGGCAAAATACTGAACCCCTTTATCGAAAAAGTTGAGTACGCCATTACTAACAGGCAGATTCTCAATATTAAAACCTACAAGTATCTTACCATGGAGAGGGATTTTATCGACGGCGTTATTACCCGTTATCTCGATTCCCTGGGTCTCCTCTGGCTGGATAACCGGCTCTCCTACTGTATTCACGAACTTGCTGTCAATGCTCACAAAGCCAATACCAAACGGGTGTTCTTCGACCATAATCGCCTCAATCTGTACAGTTCCGAGGATTATGAATCCGGCATGGACAGCTTCCGGGAAGAGACATTTGAACATCTCGATCACTATCTCGATCTTCAGCGCAAAGCGGGACTGCATGTCTTCTTTCACTTTCGTCTGAAAAAAGAGACCCTGCATATAAAAATACGCAATAACACTCCCACCACCAGGGAAGAGCGCCGCAGAATCCGTGAGAAGCTCGCCATTGCTTCTCAATACGAAAATCTGGCCGACGCCTACGACTCTTCCGAGGATTATTCCGAAGGTGCGGGGCTGGGTATTGTTATGCTCAGTCTTATGCTGAATACCATGGGTGCCGGCAAGGGGGCTCTTACCTTTACCTTCGGCGCCCAGGAAACGGTGGCTAATATTGAGCTGGATCTGTCCAGAATGACCGGTCATGCCCCCGAGGCAAGCAGCGAACTCTACGCCTGATTACATAATGGGCACTTCTTCATGTTCCTCAATTTCCTCTTTTGACAGACAGCAAATCTGCGATCTATACTGAACCAATGAAACCAACACGAGCAGCATCATTACCCCGGCTTATTATAGAGGCGGGATCGTTCAGAAAAATGCCGGAGCTTATCAAAGAGTCCGGTGCAGGCAGGATCGGCATTGTCCATGGCCGGTCTGTATATAACGCACATGGAGATTCCTTCAGAACAGCTCTGGAGAGTGCAGGAATAACCTTTACCGAGATTGAGGTCAGCGGGGAGCCGTCTCCGGCAGTGGTAGATGGTATTACCGATTTTTTCCGTCCCCATTCTGTGGAACTGATCATGGCCGTAGGGGGCGGATCTGTCCTCGATGCCGGTAAAGCCGCGGCGGCGATGCTATCGGAAAGTGAAACTGCCAGGGTAAAGGATTTTCTCGAAGGGGTAGGTACTAAAACTCCTAGCGGACGTACAATTCCGGTTTATGCAGTCCCTTCAACGGCAGGTACCGGTTCTGAAGCCACTAAAAATTCCGTTATCAGTGAAGTGGGGTCATTCAAGAAATCCCTGCGGCATGACAACTACATACCCAGGCTTGCCTGTATAGATCCGGAGCTTGCCGTAAGTGCTTCGGTTTCGGTTTCTGCCGCCGCCGGTCTGGATGCCCTGTCCCAGCTTATGGAGGCATTCCATTCCACCCAGGCAAGCCCCTTTACCGATGCTCTTACTCTTTCCGGCCTGGAAGCCGCAGGCCGGGGATTTTCGGAAGTTTTAAGCAACCCCGAAAGCATTGAGGCCCGGGCACAGATGGGCTATGCCGCCTACTGTTCCGGGGTTGGGATTGCCAATGCCGGCCTTGGGCTTGTTCACGGTGCGGCGGGGCTTATCGGAGGAACCAGAGAGATTCCTCATGGAATAGTCTGCGGCCTGCTCCTTCCCGGAACCTTACGGCGTATTATCCTCAAGGCAAAGGCCGACGGAAAAACAGAAACGGTGCGTAAACTGGAAGATACCGCCGGAGCATTGCAGTCTTCCCTTTCCGGCCTGCCGGACCGCATAGAGGGGTGGCTGTCTGAAGCGGGGCTGAAGGGCTTCGGTGAATACGGTTTTACTGCGGAAGATATGGCTGCCCTTGCGGAGCAGACCAGTCAGCGGAACAGTCCGGTGGATTTTTCGAAAGAAGAGATTCTGGAAATATTTCTGGAGAAGCTTTAGTGCATCAGGGCAGCCGCTGCCTGGCCGTCTGTCTTAATCCGGTTATGCAGCGGACTCTGCGCTTTACCCGCTGGCGGGAGAATGAGGTGAACCGCACCTCCAGAAGCTATATCCACGCTTCAGGGAAAGGGGTGAATGTCGCCCGGGTATTTACCCAGTTAGGAGGGGATGCCCTTCATTTAACCCATGCCGGCGGGCAAATGCGGGAAAGGTTTCTGGAGCTTTTACAGGAAGATAATGTCCCTGTCCGCTGGGTGGATTCCGGCTCAGAGATCCGTACCTGTACAACTGTTTTGTCAGATGAAAACCGCAGCTCCACGGAACTGGTTGAGGAGGCTGAGGCTGTTTCAGCAGGCACTGAAGATAAAATCCGGGAGCTTTTTACAGAGCTGATCGGCCAATGCGGGGTTTTGACCATTTCCGGTACCAAATCGCCGGGCTATTCTGACGGACTATTTGCCTGGATGACAAAAACAGCTGCGGATGCCGGGAAAACAGTTATTCTTGATATCCGGGGAAAGGATCTGGAGCTTTCTCTGAATGCAAAGCCGCTGATTATCAAACCAAATTTTACCGAGTTCTGTGCCACTTTTCTGCCCCAGGAGCTTGCCCTGTCCGATACAGGAGAACATGCACATTCCCCTGAGCTTTTGAAGAAGGCTCAGGCGGTAATGGAAGAGCTCTTCAGATCCCGGGGAATCATCACTGTTCTTACCCGGGGCAGCAGGGGGGTACTTGCCTTCGACGGGAAAGCCTTCCATGAACTTCCAGCCAGGGAGATCAGGCCCCTGAACACCATCGGCTGCGGTGATGCCTTCACCGCCGGGCTGGCCTTTGTCTACAGCCGGGGCGGTACCTTTGCCGAAGCCCTGGAGCAGGGTACCTCCTGCGCTGCCGCCAATGCCACGCTTGTCAAACCCGGTGCTATCCGCTGACAAAAAAAGCCGGCCCCGTACTTAAACGGAACCGGCTGAATTCAATACCACCAACCTGGCATTATTTATGTTCGAGCTTGAGAGTTTCTGTAGGCTGATTGCAGACCTCATCGGGTCCGTAGTACTGGATTGCACCGGGGTAGAGGAAGGATGTTTTTACCGCCCACTCATCCCTGGATGCGGCGAAGGCCTTGAAGGGTTTGCCGTCGAGTTCTACCAGGGCCTTGCGGATAACAGGTTTCTGTTTTCCGTGGCGCTGCTCCATGTTCATCATCATGGTCACAGGAATTCCCCCGGCAATCCACTCTGAAGCGGGTTTTGACAGGTTTTTTACGGAAGACATATAACCGGTGAGTCCATTGGCGATAAGGATAGAGGCATTGAAGCCGAGGGAATAGCAGTAGTCGGCATCAAAGTTCGAGGGAAAGGCACAGCGGCCTTCATAGCCGAAGAAGTGGTGCTGATGGCTGAAGCTTCCCTTGTACTTGCCTTCGGCCTTCATCTCTTTGAGCTTGTCTTCCACCATTTCGATGAGCAGTTTTTCTGTCTCAATTCTGGAGACCTGAACGTTTCCGTGGGGGTCCCTGTCCATAAGCAGCTGACGCTGAATATTGTTGGGAAGTGAAGAGAAAACGTAGGAAGAGTCTTTGGACAGGTTTTTGTTTATCCACTCAGACTGATCTTCGAAAGTGGTAAGGGTTGTGTAATAGGCTTCGTGTTCTGCCAGGAGGTCGTTCAGTTCGCTGATAAGAGCGCCCATTTCGGGGATAAACTCAATGAGTCCCTCGGGAACAAGCACAACGCCGAAATTCTCGTTGTTTTCTGCCCGTTTTACAATGGTCTCGATAATTCCGCTGACAACCTGGTCCAGGGTCTGCTTCTTCTCTTCCACCTCTTCAGAGATGATGGTCACATTCGGCTGTGTCTCCAGGGCACATTCAAGGGCAATGTGGGAGGCTGAACGGCCCATGAGCTTGATAAAGTGCCAGTATTTCTTGGCAGAGTTGGCATCCCGCTGAATGTTTCCAATAAGCTCGGAGTAGGTTTTTGTTGCAGTATCAAACCCGAAGGATGTCTCGATATGCTCGTTCTTGAGGTCACCGTCGATGGTCTTGGGAACACCGATTACCTGAACCGGAGCATTTTTCGTTTTGAAGTATTCCGCAAGCACCGCAGCATTGGTGTTTGAGTCATCTCCGCCGATGATAACCAGGGCGCTGATGTTATGTGATGCACAAACCTTGATACAGGTATCAAACTGCTCTTCCGATTCGAGCTTTGTCCGGCCGGAACCGATAATGTCGAAACCGCCGGTATTGCGGTATTCATCCATATAGGCAGGAGTAATTTCCAGGGTCTTGTCGTCTGTGAGTCCTGAGGGGCCGCCGAGAAAACCGATGAGCTTGTTCTGGGGGTTGAGCTTCTTCAAGCCGTCAAAGATACCGGCAATTACATTGTGGCCGCCGGGAGCCTGCCCTCCGGAGAGGATTACGCCAACATTGATGGCTTTTCCCGCGTCGGGGTTGGTTCCTTCAACAATGGTTGCTACAGGTTTTCCATAGGTGTGTTCAAAAAGTGCTTTCAGGTCGGCCTGGTCGGCAACGGACTCTGTGGGTGCGCCAAGCTCAATTTTAATTGATGCTGCATCTTTGGTAAGAATCTCAGGAAGCTTCGGGCTGTATTTATACCGGGCGTCCTGCAAAGGTGAAAGTTTCATGGATTACTCCTTCATATACTGATGGTTTTGTATCTTCTTATTAGTGTGTCTTTTTTATATACGGCAGTCAGGGTAAGGGTCAACCTGCAGGGAAAGGTCCATTGATTTACCTTTTAATCTGGTTTACACTGCCTCCTGAGCAATGGAAAGTAGAGGCGCCTATGAGAGCAGTTGTATACGCCACAAAGGGTAACAAGTCAGAGTTTTTCAGCCAGGACAACATGATAATTGAAATCTGGGTTGAGAATCTTGGTATATGTATAAACGAACAGCATGGCATCTTCCGTGAGGCCACTCCAAGGAAGGCCTACAAGCATTTCGGTACCTTCGACCTGTCCGATGAGTTCTGTGCCATTGCCCGGGAATACCTCGAATCCCGTGACTTTTTTCAGGAACAGAATGCCCGGGTGTTCATGGCCTTGAAACAGAAACTTAAAGCCTGAATACTGCAAAATCTTTAAAATACACTATACTTAACAGCATGCCGGTATTTCGACTGGAAAACACAGTACAGCATTATGCCTGGGGATCAAGAGAGCTTTTACCCGAACTTATGGGAGTACCCAATGTGGAGAACGCTCCCTGGGCTGAAATCTGGATGGGGGCTCATCCCAAAGCGCCGTCGCTGCTTGTAGACGGCAATGAAAAAGTGCCTCTTAACAGGTACGTCCGGCGTAATCCCGATGAGGTTCTTGGTACGCAGGTGCATCAAAGATTTGGAACTGTTCCCTTTCTGTTCAAATATCTTGCCGCAGGATCTCCTCTTTCCATTCAGGCTCATCCATCTAAAGCGGAGGCTGAAAAAGGCTTTGCCGAGGAAAATGCGGCAGGAATTCCTCTGGATGACCCAAAACGTAACTACCGGGACGACAACCATAAACCTGAAATTATTTGCGCTCTTACACCTTTTTGGGCCCTTCGCGGTTTTAGACCACCGGAGGAGATTCTTAAGTTTGCAGAGGAGCTGCAGGCTCCGGAGTTTCTGGAGCTGGTCAGGCTTATTCCTTCAGAAGGCTTAAAAGGTTTTTTCTCAAGACTTATGGATTACCCGGAGCCTGAGACATTAGCCGAGGCAGTCGCAGCGGCTGCTGCTGATCGTCCGGAAGATGTGTACCGCTGGATTGGTAAAATCAGCCGGCAGTACCCGGGGGACACCGGCATAACTGCACCTCTTTTTCTGAATCTGGTGGAGCTTCAGCCCGGCGAGGCGCTGTTTCTTCCGGCGGGAGAGCTGCATGCATATCTGAACGGTCTGGGTATCGAACTTATGGCTACCAGCGATAATGTGCTCCGTGGAGGACTGACGGTAAAGCATGTGGATAAAAAGGAGCTTCTCTCGGTTCTGACCTTTAAAGGAGCAGAAGCGGAGGTTCTCCATCCTCAGCTGCATGGAGAAGAAGAGGTTTATCGTACACCTGCCAGTGAGTTTCGCCTTTCACGTATCGCGGTAAGTAGTTCCGTTGACATAGAAAGTAAGAATGGATGTGAAATTCTGACCTGTACGGAAGGGAAGGTTGCTGTCAACGGACTTAAGTTGAATCCAGGAGAAGCTGTTTTTGTCACAGCAGATGAAAAGGGATATACTATGACGGGCAGTGGAATAGTCTACCGTGCGGCGGTTCCCCTGTGATTATCTGGCTGGATGCGGACAGCCTGCCCGGAAAAGTCCGGGATATTGTTTCCAGGGCTGCAGAAAGGGAAGAGGTGTCGGTTGTATTTGCGGCAAACAAGGAAATCCCCCATATAAAAAATGAGTTTACCTCTTTTGTTGTGGTTGAAGCCGGCCGAACAGCGGATGATTATATTGCGGATAACATAATGCCCTATGATCTGGCTATAACCCGGGATATTCCTCTGGCTGCACGGCTTATAGAGCAAGAGGCAATAGTTATCAACGACAGGGGAGACCGCTTCGACCGGGATACCATACGGGAACGCCTCAGCCAGCGCGACTGGAATCTCGCGCTGAAGGATGCAGGAGTCGGCGGCAGCAGCCGCCGGAGCTATGGCTCGGGGGAGCTTAAAAAGTTTTCCGACCGTTTTGACCGGGAACTGCAGCGCCTTTTGCGGCTCTAACAGCCCCCGGCGGTTAACGGTTAAACCAGTTTTGCCGTAAAGCTTTTATCGAGTTTTCTGCGCAGGGTTCCGGTAATAAAGTCCAGAGTCCCGAGACCGGCACTGGGGCAGCTCATACAGGCCCCTTCATAGCTGATTTCCACCAGCGGGCCATCGTCGGTGATGCTCAAGTCTTTTATCTGTACATTACCGCCGTCCTGCAGCAGGGCCGGACGTATCTCCGCATCAAAGAGTGCTTCCAGGGCTTTTGCCTGTTTAAAAGGGCTCATTTCTGCAAAGGGTGTATCGTCCTTTGTCATGGCTTCCGCATCCATTTTTGCCCGGGTCTCTTTCAGAATATCTTCGAGATGGTATTTTCTGCTTTCGTGTCCGCCGGGGCGGATACAGGATTTACAAAAGGCCCCGGCCTTTGTATAGGCGGTAATCTCTTCCACAGTTTTCAGGTCATTAATACGGATTACTTCCTGAATGGTTCCCAGGCTGACCCGTGCACATTCACAGACTATTTCCTCTTCTTCCAGAGAACTCAGATCAACGCCCTTGAATTTTGCCGCTGCAGCCTTGATCACGTCGTAAGCCATAACTGAACAGTGCATCTTCTGGGGGGGAACTGCCGGTGTATCCGGGTTGTCTCTCATGGCGGCTTCTACATCGATGTTGGTAATTTTAACCGCTTCATCTACAGTTTTACCGATGCAGAGCTCTGCCATCATGTCACTGGAGGCGATGGCAGTGCCGCAGCCGAAGCTTTTAAAGCTGGCTTTAACAATTTTTCCGCTCTCCTTATCTACCGCCCAGTACAGACGTACCGCATCTCCGCAGCTTTCAGCCCCATGATCGGCTACGATCAGCTCTGCGTTCAGAGCAGCGGCTTCCTCTTCGGTAATCACGCCCAGATAGGTGGGGTTATTCATTCTGTCTGCTACTTTCTTTGAGTACTGGTCCCACAGGGTACCGCCGATTAAATCGCCTTTAGCCATACTGTTCTGCTCCTCAATGCTGTTCTGAATATGTGCTGGAAATTTCCCGCAGTCTTGATACTGTTTTCTTTATGGTTTCAATGGTGTAATCGATCTCTTCCGCCGTAGTATAGCGGCTCAGGCTGAAACGGACCGCCGTATGGGCAAGTTCTGCACCCAGATTCATCGCCTTCAGGGTTGCATCCGCCTCAAGATCCTCTGAGGAGCAGGCTGACCCGGTGCTGGCGGCTATTCCGTTGGTATTCAGGTCCCAGATAAAGGCTTCTCCTTCAATGCCGCGGAAGCTTACCAGAATTGTGTTGGGGGTCCTGAGTTCCCGGCGCCCCAGAATAACCGTATCGGGAATTTCCTTCAGGGCATCTTCAAGCCGGTCCCTTAAAGCCCGCACTGTGGTATCCTCATATTCCAGGGCATCCACCGCAAGTTTCATGGCCAGACCCATACCCACCATGTAGGCAACGTTCACTGTTCCCGCTCTCTTGTTGCCCATCTGTTCCCCGCCATGGAGAAGGGGAGAAAAGGGAGATCCGCTGCGGATATACAGTCCGCCTACGCCTTTGGGCCCGTGAAACTTGTGGGCACTGAAGGTAAGGTAGTCCGCCTTGACATCCTGAAGGCTTACAGGGATCTTCCCGATGGCCTGTACTGCGTCGGTATGAAAGAGGGCGCCGTTTTCGTGGGCTATATCACACAGTTCCTGCACGGGATTAATAAGCCCCGTTTCGTTGTTGGCCCACATTATACTCACCATGTCAATATTTTTCCCGGCAATATGCTCTTTGAGTATCGCGGGAGTTACAATTCCCTGTTCATTTACCGGAAGGCGGATTACTTCCGCTCCCATGCTCTCAAGATAATCTGCGGTATGTGCGACACAGGGGTGCTCAATCTGGCTTACCACAAGGGTAAAGGGCTTGCCCTGCTGAACGTTAAGTGACCAGACACCTTTAAGGACTGTATTGTTTCCTTCCGTGGCACAGCTGTTTATAAGGATATCATCCTCATCGGAGGCTCCGATTCCTTCATAGAGCCTGTCCAGGGCAATACTCATTTCGGGATGCACTTCGGTTCCGAAGCTGTGGAGTGAGTTGGGGTTGCCGTACTGCTGCAGGTAATAGGGTTCCATTGCCTGCTTTACTTTCGGGTCGACTACAGTTGTGGCGTTGTTGTCCAGATAAATTCGTTCCATACCGTTCTCTGCCTTTTTCTGTCAGGTTACGAGGTGTAAGATACAAATATCCGCTGTATACGGATAGTTTATTTATAAACTATTTCCAAAATTATACCTGATAAAATAAGTAGTGTATAGAGTGCGGGTCAATAACTGAAACTGCAGTTTCCTGCTTGTACAGGCTGATTTCTGCAGATAGAATGTATGCACAATTTTCCAGGAGATGCCTGTGTCCGCAAAAGGTCTTTCTTTAAGGCTTGTCGGGTTTATTACCCTCTTTATTCTCTCACATTTTTCCCACCATCTGCTTACTGCTCTGGTGGTGCCGATGCTCCCCTTTATCCGGGATTCCTTCGGTTTGACCTACGCTGCAACCGGGCTGGTTGCTTCTGCCTTTAATTTTGCCAACGGTCTGGGACAGCTTCCGGCGGGATGGCTTGCGGACAGGTTCGGACCACGCACTCTTATGACCGTCGGTCTTGCCGGAGTTGCCCTGGCGGGAGCCCTGGTGGGATTCTCAACAAACGTCTTTTTGCTGGTTGTTTTCCTGGTTCTTATGGGGCTTGCCGGCGGCGGGTATCACCCTTCCGCTCCTCCCATCGTTGTCGGTGCTGTAGGTGCGGCAAACCGGGGAAGGGCTCTGGGATTCCATGTTATCGGCGGGTCGTTGAGTCACTTTATTTCTCCTGTTATCGGTACAGGCCTTGCTATGGCCTGGGGCTGGCGCGGTGCCTTTCTTGGAACCTCGCTGCCGGTATTTCTGTTCGGAGTCTTTTTCTTCCTTCTCCTGGGCCGCCTGGGCGTAGGGACCAGGGTAAAGACTGTTGCTCCCGCCGCTGTTACCGGCGGTTCCTCCGAAATGCCCGATGCCCCGGCATCCCCTCACCTCGACCTGGAAAAATCCCGCACCGGAAGCAGACGGCAGTCCGTGAGACTCACCGCTTTCATCCTGCTCACCGGAACAGCCGCCGCCTTCGGGCAGGCATGTATTACTTTTATTCCTCTTATAATGATTGATTACTTTGCAATCGGTGAGCAGGGTGCAGCCCTTACCCTGGCGATTGTCTATTCTGCGGGTTTCTGGGCCGCACCTTTAAGCGGTTATCTTTCGGATAAACTGGGCCGGGTTTCGGTTCTGGTAACTGTGTCGAGTCTGCTTATTCCCGTAATCGGGCTGGTCACTTTTATTCCCTACAGTCCCTTAACCTACATTCTTATGCTCGGGTTCGGCATAACCCTTTTCGGCCGTATGCCGGCTTCAGAAGCGTTTATCTTTGAAAACACCTCCGAAGAGCGGCGCTCAACCATTCTGGGAATATATTATGCAATCGGCATGTCCGGGGGAGCCATTGTTGCTCCGCTGATAGGGCTGGGTGTGGATACCCATGGCTTCCGCGCTGCTTTCGGCGTTGCAGCTGTTGTGTATGCGGTGCTGTTTGCAGCAACTACCGGCGTACTTATGCTTACCCGCGAAAGAGAAGCAGAAGCCAGAGAAACTTGAGTTTCTACTCGTACTCCTGCTCCGGTATATTGCTGAGAACAAACAGGGTGTTTCCCAGATTTTCTCCGGTGGAACGAAGGGCGGGCAGATAGGTTCCGCTCTTCTCTTCCGAAGGCTTTGCCATACCCAGCATCACCAGTGAAAACTGCCGTGAATGTTCCGCGATGGTATCCTTTATTTCCACCTCTTCAGAGCCGGTAACCACAAATACTTCTCCGGGAATACGCAGCTCCTTGAGGGTGGCTTTCAGCTTTTCTTCTGCAGCTGAGCGCTCTTCGTCGGACTGAACAATGGTTCCCAGACGGATCTGGTTTGCATGGGGAGAATTGGTCTGAATAAGGTGAGCCAGAAACAGCATAAGCCGTACATTCTGCTCCTGGCCGCCCCACCATACCAGGATAGGGTCGGTACTCAGATTCCAGGCAATATCTCCCCGTTTAAAGAGGAGCACATTCTTTTCCAGGGCACAGAGACCGGTGAGAATGGTGGTGTATTCCTTATCCTGCCTGCTTGCGGCTGTAGGCAGTCCGATCATAACCGTGTTATAGCTGCTTCCTGCAAAGGCTGCCGCCTGGGATGCGACCAGTATCCCCGTGAAAATTGACGGTGTTTCCACCATGGTGGTGAAGATATTCCGCTGATTCAGGGTGGTTGAAAAAGACTCCAGCTCGTGGCGCACCTCTTCTTTCTCCTCCGGCAATCCTTGAGGAAGGATTGCATAAAGGGCAAGGGCACCGCTGCGCTTTGTTATGAGGGAGCCCAGGGATATCATTCCCGCATGGGAGCCAACCTCTGAAGCAAAAACCTGAATAATGGGGCGCCAGTTTTTTCCCGAATGGCTGCGGGTTTTCTCAAGCATATGGGAGACTGCAAAAAACATGCCTGTCCAGAACCCTTCCCAGACTCCCTGATTTCCGGGTTCAACCTTTGATGCCCGCAGGCTCAGCAGAAAAAAGATTGCAGCAACCAGAAGCAGGGCAACCACAGTTGCCGCCAGGTTGATAAGAAACATTACACCGAAACAGCCGGCGGCACCCAGAAAACTTATCCACCACGGGATTTTGATGGAAGGCCTGAAAGAGGGGTTCCCCACCAGCCGCTCCATTCCGGCGGATAGATTCAGTACACCGTAGGTGGTGAGAAAGAACATGGTCAGAACTTCGGCTACGGCGTTCAGGCTTCCGGCGAAGATTGCCGCCATGGCTATGGCCACCGAGATCAGCAGAGCAGGCAGCGGTTCTCCGGTTTTTCCCACACCGAATCCGAGAAAGCCAGGAAGTACCTTATCCCGCCCGAGAGCCTGAAGAGTTCGGGGGGCTGCCATAAGGGAACCGATGGCGCTGCTTAAGGTTGCACCGAAGATTCCCAATACCACGAACATGGGCCAGCGGGAGGCGTTGGTCAGGGCTTCTGCGGAATAGAGGTCGTTTCTTGTTACCGAGAAAGCCAGCATTACCGGAACTGCCAGATAGATGACAAAGCCTGCCGCAACGGCGCCCAGGGTTCCCCGGGGTATACTTTTAGCCGGGTCTTTAAGGTCGCCGGACATGGAAACACCCGAAAGGATTCCGGTAACCGCCGGGAAAAACACCGCAAAAACCCGCCAGAAGCCGATTCCGTTACTGTAGGCTGGAAGAAGCACTGCAGTTTTAACATCAAATGCGGTAAATCCCGCGGCAATGGAGACCAGGCTCAATAGTATCAGACTCAGGATTATGTATTGAATCTTTACCATAAACCGGGCTCCCACAAGACCCAGCAGGGAGAGCACCACAAGAGTAATCAGCGCTGTTATGCGGATATCCATGGAAGGAAAGAGTCCGGACAGGGTTTCCGAGAATCCGATTATATAGAGGGCAATGGAGAGGGCCTGGCTTATGTAGAGAGGAATGCCGATGGCCCCGCCGGGAAGAAACCCAAGGACCCGGTTGATCATGTAATAGGCCCCTCCGGTCTCCATCCGTTCATTGGAGCCGATGCTTGAAACCGAGAGGGCGGTAATAAAAGTGATACAATTGGCAAGGATTACAATGATAAGAGTATGAAACAGACCGCCGTTGGCAATAATCCAGCTGAACCGGAGGTACATTATTACCCCGATTATGGTGAGAAACGAGGGGGTAAATACCCCTCCGAAGGTTCCCAGCGTACGGAGGTGGTCTTCTTCCTGTTTTTCCTCTCCACTGGCCGAAAACTCTGCAGAAATAATATCTTCCTGCTTTTCCGCCGGGTTTACACCTGGAAGCCTTTTACGTAGGCCTTTTAGTTTGTTAAAGATCAGCGAAGCTCTGCCTGCGGATTTCATTTACCGTCGTTCCTTAAAAATCTGCAGTATGCACGGTTCTCGGATAGGGAATAACATCCCTAATATTCTGCATACCCGTTACATACTGAATAAGCCGTTCAAATCCGAGACCGAATCCGGAGTGAGGCACACTGCCGTATTTGCGCAGCTCGAGATACCACCAGTATTCACTCTTGTTCAAGCCAAGCTCATCCATGCGGGTTTCCAGCCGGGAAAGGTCCGCTTCTCGCTCGGAGCCGCCGATAATCTCTCCCAGACGGGGAACAAGAACATCCATGGCACGGACTGTCTTTTCATCTTCATTCTGTTTCATATAGAAGGCCTTTATGTCCCGGGGATAGTCGGTAACAATAACCGGGCCGTTGAACACCTTCTCGGTAAGGAATTTCTCATGTTCCGACTGCAGATCAGCACCCCATGAGACAGGGAACTCAAATCCTGCGGTGCCGGACTGCTGTGCTTTTTCAAGCTCCTTCATGGCCTCGGTATAGCTTGTTCTGGCAAACTCTTTGCTCACCACACCCTGAAGCATGGAGATAACATCTTTCTGTACCCATTTGTTGAAGAACTCCATATCCTCGGCACATTCATCGAGGACGGCGTTTATCACATATTTGAGAAATTCCTCGGCAACATCCATGTTGCAGTTGATATCGCAGAAGGCCATTTCCGGCTCTATCATCCAGAATTCCGCCAGGTGCCGGGCTGTATTTGAGTTTTCCGCCCGGAATGTAGGGCCGAAGGTATAGACGCTGCCCATAGCCAGGGCATAGGTTTCCGCTTCCAGCTGGCCGGTTACCGCCAGGTAGGTGGGTTTTGCAAAGAAATCCTCTTTAAAGTCCACACCTTTATCATCCCTGGGGGGATTATCCGCCGGCAGGGTGGTTACCCGGAACATCTGTCCTGCACCTTCTGCATCTACACCGGTAATAATGGGAGTATGCACATAGAGGAATCCCTTCTCCTGAAAAAAGCGGTGTACTGCAAAGCTCATGGCATTCCGCACCCGGGCAACTGCACCGAAGGTGTTTGTCCGGGGCCTCAGGTGGGCAATTTCGCGTAAAAATTCAAAGGAATGGCGTTTTTTCTGAAGGGGGTAGTGTTCCGGATCCGCTTCACCGTAGATCTCAAGGGAATCGGCCTGTATTTCCACCGCCTGACCGCTTCCGGGGGATGCTGTCAGAATTCCGGAAACCTGGATTCCCGCACCGTTTCCGGCCTTCCCTAGGGCATCGAGGGTTTCTGTGCTGTAGGTTTTTCCTTCCTTGTCAAACACTGCCTGAATAGTAGAAAAGCATGATCCGTCACTTAAAGCCAGAAAAGTAAGGTTTTTTGAATCCCGCCTGGTTCTGACCCAGCCATTCAGGGTAACTGTCTGATTGCCGGCTTCTCCGGCGAGCAGTTCTTTTACTGTGGGCATGAAAGACCTCCTTCTGTGCACTAAATAGGCATATCACAGGTTGATGCTGGGATCAAGAAGAATTGCCGGTCTTTACGGGGAAAACTCCCCATAGATCTAAGCACCTATTTTTTGCCGCGGATATTTTTAGAACTAATATACAGCTTCTTCAAGGTGTCTGATTGCCATGACTCTTTTGTATAAGAAAAGAATTCAAAGAACATACTTCTATCTTTTCATGAATGGGATAACTCTCTTTTCCGGGATAGATGATCGAAATTTTTTCCAGATTCAGATCCCGGATAGCTGAATGCATGGATTTGGTAGTTTTAGGAGTTTCGGAAGTTTTGAATTCTATACCGATTCTCTTATTCCCTTCCATTATAAGCAGATCAATTTCAGCTCCACTGAAGGTTGACCAGAAGTAGGGTTCCGGGATGGAAAAATTCCGTAGAATCTGTTCCATGGCGAAACTTTCCCAGGATGTGCCGCGAATGGGGTGGCCCAGGAGATCTTCCCGGTTTTTGATTCCCAGCAGATGGTGAAGGAGTCCTGTATCAGTAAAATAGATTTTTGGGGATTTGACTTGCCGTTTTTTCATATTGGAAAACCATGGCTGTAAAGGTCGTATCATATAGGTAGCTGTCAAAATATCAATATAGGATTGAATGGTTGTATGGCTTATCCCCATGGAGCCCGCCAGCTGGGATTTATTCAGGATCTGGCCATGACTGTGTGCCAGCATCGTCCAGAATCGTCTGAGGGTGGCAGAAGGTATGTTTATTCCCAGCTGAGGGATATCCCGCTGCAAAAAGGTTCTTACAAAGCCTTCTCTCCAGGCGTTACTGTCAATATCATTCTTTGCCAGAAATGAGAGTGGATACCCCCCCCTCTGCCACAGCTTTTCCCACTCATCAGAGCCGGTTTCCAGAAGATTAAATCCCTGGAGATCGATGAATTCCACTCTTCCAGCTAAAGACTCAGAAGCATTCTTTACCAGTTGAGGTGAAGCACTTCCCAGTATAAGAAAAGTTCCATTTGACTGTTTTCTGTCTGAGACGACCCGTAAAACAGGAAACAGTTCCGGATACAGCTGAATTTCATCTATAATCACCAGCCCGTCCAATGAGTCCAGATACAGTTCGGGATTCTGAATCTTTGCTCTATCGGCAGGAGATTCCATATCCAGAAAGTGTGCTCCTGCCTTTCTGGATATTTCTTTGGCCAGAGTTGTCTTTCCACACTGTCTCGGTCCAAGCAGAGCTGTAATTTTTGCCCTTCCCATAGCAGTTTGTATTTTGCGAAGGTAGTCCGTTCTTGGTATCATATTTTAATATTAACATTGAAAATTGAAAGTATCAATTGCAATTTTCAATGATAAATGGTGTTTTGCAGCAGGATTGCTGCAAAGCAGCAGCTGCAGTTACTTAACACAAGATAGGTAAGGTTTTGTATAATCCCTCTCTCCGTGGACTAACCGGGCATATCACAGTTTTCCCTGCGTTCCGGGGCTTGTGTTCTCCATACACCGCTGGTATGCTCTTGGCATTCCTTTCGTCTCAATTAACAGGGGTAGGCACGCTCATGACAATTCAGATTTTCGGCACCAAAAAATGCAAATCCACCCAGAAGGCTGTCCGGTTCTTCAAGGAACGGGGCGTATCACCTCACCAGGTAGACCTGAAAGAGAAGGGAATATCCCCCGGAGAGCTTGGCAATATTGCCCGGGCTGTGGGTGAAGATAATCTGATTGATCCCGAAAGTGCTGAGTACAAAAAGAAGGGAATGGCCTATATGGAGTTTGATGTTCAGGAAGAGATTCTCGAGAATCCAATGCTGCTCAAGACTCCTGTGTGCCGCAACGGCAGGGAAGCCACTGTCGGTCTGGCAGAGGATGTCTGGCAGGAATGGATAAAGCGGGATAAATAGAGCTGTTGCTGCTATGCTTTTCTATTCTGTTCTGGGCAGCGGGTCCTCCGCGAATGCGTATATTTTCTCTTCCGGCGGCCGTTCCTTCATGGTGGATAATGGTTTCAGCCTGCGGGAGGTCCTTGCCCGGATGGAGTCTGCCGGGATAAATCCTTCCTCGCTGGACGGTCTGTTTCTTACCCACACCCATGGAGATCATCTTAAAGGGGTCGGCCCCTTATGCCGCAGGCTGAAAATCCCCCTCTTTACCGCCCGGGGACTCAAACTTCCCGATTCGGTTGGCTCAATAGCCAAAATCTATGAAATGGACCCGGGTAAAAATTACCGTTTCTCCTGGATGGAGTGCCGGCCTTTCGCAACTTCCCACGATGCAGATAAATCTCTCGGATTCAGCTTTACAATAGCCGGAACTCGTATTAGCGTAATAACAGATACAGGTGTAGTAAGCGATGAGATGGCTTCCCTGGCATCTGAGAGCAGGCTGCTGTTTCTTGAAGCCAACTACGACCCGGAGATGCTGGCCAACGGACCCTATCCGCCGTTTCTGCAGCGGAGAATTTCCGGAGACCAGGGGCATCTTTCAAATATTCAGGCAGCAGATTTTTTAGGCTATCTGAAGGAGCAGGGAGAGCCGGAGCACACCTGGCTCTGCCATCTCTCGGACAATAACAATACACCGGAAAAGGTGGAAGAAGCGCTGAACAACAGCGCTGCCAGGGATAGTAACTGGACCGTTGTTCCCCGGAGCAGCATGGTCACTGGTACCCTGGAATAAGGAAGTGATATGAGCGATTCAATGCAGATGCTGTTTGAAATTTTCAGTAAAGCTGACCCTGGATTCACAGATATTCCGGCACTCGCTTTTGCCGGCGAAGAGGGATTGACTTACAAAGAATGCGATACCCTTACCGGCCGCCTTGCTTTGCAGCTGGTTAAAGACGGGATAAATCCTGGAGACAGGGTTGGTATTCTCTCTGAAAATATGCCCCACTGGGGAATTGCATACCTGGCAATCAACAGGGCAGGTGCAATTGCGGTGCCTGTGCTTCCCGATTTTCCCGCAGGGGATGTGGGAACCATTATGGCCCATGCGGAAATATCGGCCTGTTTTGTCTCTGCCCGAATGGTCCCCAAGATGATCCAGGCCTCGGCTGACTTTTCCTGCCCCTGGTATCTGATAGACAACCTTTCTCTGCTTCCGGAACTCTCCGAGAAGGCTGCAGCTGCGGCGGGGAAAACTGCCGGATATGAACATCTGCCGGAAGAAAGTCATACCCATCAGGGTAATACCGATGATCTTGCGGTTATTCTCTATACCTCCGGCACTACCGGCCATTCCAAGGGAGTAATGCTTACCAACCGGAATATCCTCTTCGATGCGGTAAATACCAGCCCCATTGCGGAGATGCAGCCGGGGTTTTCCATGCTTTCCATCCTGCCCCTGGCACATACCTACGAATGTACCATCGGATTTATCATTCCCCTTATAAACGGTGTTTCCGTGTATTATCTGCGCCGCCCGCCCTCTGCGACGGTGCTCATGCCGGCTCTGCAGCAGGTGCGTCCCCACCTGATGCTTTCTGTGCCGCTGCTGATTGAGAAACTCTACCGGCAGAGTGTTCTTCCTTCTTTTAAAAAAAAGGCGGTTTTGAGAAAGCTCTACGCCACCGGATTCGGCCGCAGGCTGCTGAACCGTCTGGCGGGAAAAAAGCTTAAGCGGGCTTTCGGCGGCAGACTCTACTTCTTCGGCATCGGCGGTGCGGCACTCTCGCCGGAGGTGGAAGATTTTCTCATTGAAGCCCGGTTCCCATATGCCATCGGCTATGGTCTTACCGAAACCTCACCCCTGATTGCCGGTGCCAACAACCGGGATATCCGTCCGCGATCGACAGGGCCTGCAATTCCCGGCATAGAAGTCAAAATTGATAATCCCGATGCGGAAACCGGAGAAGGGGAGATTCTGGTAAAAGGGCCCAATGTTATGCAGGGCTACTATAAGAACCCTGAGGTAACCGCAGAGGTTATCGATGCCGACGGCTGGTTTCACACCGGTGACCTCGGCAAGTTCGATGAAGACCAGGTGCTCTACATTCGGGGAAGAATGAAGAATATGATTCTGGGGCCCAGCGGCGAAAATATCTACCCCGAGGCTATTGAGTCGATTATTAACAGCTTTGATTTTGTTGAGGATTCCCTGGTGTTCCAGTCTCCCCAGGGAGAGCTTCTGGCCCGGGTGCATATTAATTATGACGGGTTGAAAGAGCAGATGCAGAACCTGGCGGATTCCGCAGCGGGCCTGCAGCATGATATAGGCGACTATCTGTCCGATCTCCGTAATAAGGTAAACGAGAAGCTCAGCAGTTTTTCCCGAATCGGCAAGGTAATCGAACAGGAGGAGCCCTTTGAGAAAACTCCGACCCAGAAGATCAAACGCTTTCTTTACGATACCCTTCATCCCGGTCAGAAAAAGGATGATGATAAGGATAAAGAGGCTGACTCCCGGGACTGAGCTTAAGTTTCCGGGAGCATTAAGAGACGGTTTGAGAGCAGTTTGAGAGATTGAAAAGGACTCAGGGAAAGGAGAGGAATTGCCTTTTCGCCTTCAGGATTCTTTCCAGGGAGGCATCCAGCCTCTCCTTTTCGACATAATGATAAACATGATAGGCATCCAGCATCCGCTGCCATGCCTGCATCGGTTGTTCCGGCATCAGCAGCATGTCGGCACCGGCTTCGAAGGCAAGCAGGGGTATTTCGTTGGGACGGAAAAAGGCGGTAACCCCCCGCATTCTCAAGGAGTCGGTGAATATCAGCCCCTCAAACCCCAGATTATTCCGTAACAGCTCTGTGGCTATATTGGGAGAAAGGCTTGCAGGCAGTTCGTGCGGTTCCAGGGCCGGTACCATGATATGGCCCAGCATTATTCCCCCTACGTGGTTCTCCACTGCGGCTTTAAAGGGAATCAGTTCCCTTGTTTCGAGGGTCGCAATATCCGCATTCAGTATTGTTTTCTGATTATGGGAGTCCCCCGCGGCAGCTCCGTGGCCGGGAAAATGTTTGGCCACCGAGAGTATGCCTTCTTCTTCAAGGCCCCGGGAGAAGGCCGATGCCATTTGTGCCACCAGTTCGGGGTCAGTGCCGTAGCTTCTCGGACCGATTGCGCCGCCGGATCCGGGAACATGAACATCCGCAACAGGGGCGAAGTCGATGGAAAATCCCAGGTCCCGCAGTTCCTTTGCAATAATTCTGGCAGCTTTTTCCGCTTCCCTGCTGTCACCGCTTGCACCGATACGGCTGCTTGCAGGAATAGGAGTTGCCTGCATTGCCGGGACCTTGCCCAGACGGCTCACAACTCCTCCCTCTTCATCCAGAGCGATAAATGGCGGAACCCTGGTAAGGCTGTTCAAATCTCTGATCAGCTTTTTCGTCTGTAGGGGATCCTGCAGGTTTTCGGCGAACAGTATAAATCCCCCGGGCTGAATCTCCTGTGCCCAGGTACTGTAAGAGGAGGTAACCTCCTTTAGAAAAGTGCCGCTGGAAGGGTCCCGCACTTCGACAATAAAAAGCTGCCCGATCTGTTCCTCCGGCGTAAGGCTTTTAAACAGAAGAGCCGCGGGGTCCGGTTTTTCCGGCTCAGGTTGAGAATTGATCTCCGGCTGAAGAGAAACTGCAGTTTGCGTCTGATCCGGTACGGTACTGACACAGGATAACAAAAAGGCACTTATGACAAACAGAACAACAGGGGAAAAGATTCGGTGGAACATCATCTTTTTGTATCCTATCCGGTACATTTTGATCAATCCATTTACGGGGATAAAAGAGCCTGGCCTGTTATGCTATAGCTGAGCGCTTGTCTTACATCCTTCACTTGGCTATACTTTTCTCACCTGCTAACAGGAAAACCAGAAAGGAACTTTTATGACAGAACCCCAGAACATGCATCCATTGTCGGACCTGCATATACGTGATGCCCAGCCTCTAATTTCACCGGAAGCTTTAAAGGATCTTTATCCTATATCTGCCCGGAGTAATGAAGTTGTGTTTTACGGCCGGGAATCAGTCAAGAATATACTCCAGGGTACAGACAAGCGTCTCCTGGGGATCGTTGGCCCCTGCTCAATCCATAACAGGAAATCCGCCATCGAGTTTGCACAGAAATTGAAAGATCTTCAGGAGAAGACAGCCGATACCATGCTGCTCTTAATGCGGGTCTATTTCGAAAAACCAAGAACCATCCTCGGATGGCGGGGTATGATTACCGACCCCGATCTTGACGGCAGCTACAAGATAGAAAAAGGGCTGAAACAGGCCCGGGAAATCCTTATTGAGATCAACGAAATGGGTGTTCCCGTTGGGTCGGAAATTCTTGACCCCATTATTCCCCAGTATATTGCAGACTGCATCTCCTGGGCGGCAATCGGTGCCAGAACCACCGAAAGCCAGACCCACCGTCAGATGGCATCAGGACTCTCCATGCCGGTGGGCTACAAGAACGGTACCTCCGGAAACCTCACCCTTGCGCTGGATGCAATGGAGGCCACCGGGCATCCCCAGAGTTTTATCGGAATTGACCGGGCGGGAAACACCTGTGTCCTGCATACCATGGGAAACCCGGATAACCATCTTATTCTCCGGGGCGGACGGGATGCACCCAACTACTACGAAGAGAATATTGAAGAAGCCCGGGAACTGCTGAAGGCCCGGGGTATGAAGCCTGCTGTTATGGTTGACTGCAGCCATATGAACTCCGGTAAGGATCCCTTCAAGCAGGGGCGGGTTCTGCGGGCTGTTACCGATTACCGGCGCAGAGGCCTGGAAGAAGTTGTAGGTTTTATGCTGGAAAGCAATCTGTTTCCAGGCAGTCAGAAAATACCCGAGAATATTTCCGAGCTTCAATACGGTGTGTCCATAACCGATGCCTGTATCGGCTGGGACGAAACTGAGAAAATTATACTCGAAGCACATGAGGCTCTGAAGGGATAAGCTGAAGAGATTAATAAGATTTTCGAGAGGATAGGATCACACAGGGCATTGGAGGTTCACGTATGGGCAGTAAAAAAGCAATCGTATTTCTTGCAGAAGGCTTCGAAGAGGTTGAAGCGGTTACTCCTATAGATTTCCTGCGCCGGGCGGGTATTGACGTAACAACCCTCGGCATAGGCGGCAGGGAAATCCGGGGAGCCCACGATATCACCATCCTTGCAGACATCCCCGCGGCGGATTTTTCCGGTGAATTTGATGCTGTGGTTATACCAGGCGGTATGCCCGGAGCTGCAAATATTGCCGCCTCCGCAGAAGCAGACAACATTATCCGCAAAGCCGTTGATGCCGGAAAGCTTGTTGCGTCCATTTGCGCAGCCCCCTCTGTGGTGTTGTATTCCAAAGGCGTTCTCGACGGAAAATCTGCTACCTGTTATCCCGGTTTTGAAAAAGAGTGGAAAAATGCCTCCTTTTCAAGTGACAGGGTAGTAAAAGATGGTAATATCATTACCAGCCGGGGAGCCGGTACCGCAGCGGAGTTTGCAGCGGCCATCATCGGCTATCTTCTTGATGAAGATACAGCGAATAACATTAGCCGGGGTACTTTGCAGCCGTCAGCTGTCTGATTGCTGCGCGTACATATATTTTCCGGCTTTATTCTCTGCTTGCTGAATGAGCGGGCGGTTACCCGAATCGTTCCAGGATAAGGAATGTCTTTACCAGGGCATCTATTCGATACTTGAGGTTTGCATCCATGATGAATGCTGAGGAAACAGATACAGAATATAAAAAGGTAAGAAACCACGTTACCGAAAAAGTAATAAACTATTTTATCGACAATATTGCCGACGGCAACTGGAAGGTCGGCGAGAAAATTCCTTCTGAAAACTCGCTCAAGGATACTCTGGGGGTTAGCCGGTCGAGCGTTCGTGCCGCTATACAGCAGTTTATCGGTCTGGGTGCGATGGAAAGTATAAAACGTAAAGGTACATTTCTCAGGGATGATGACCTGACAAGAAACAAGTTACGGCTTCATTCCAACTCGCAGATTGATGTAGTAGATGCCCTGACCCTGCTTGAATACCGGGTTATTATTGAGCCGGAAGCCTGTTACAGGGCTGCCCAAAAGCTCACCGATAAAAACCTTGATAACCTCCGGCGTTTTCTGGAAAAAATGAGAGATTCCATTGAGAATATCAAGGAGTTTGTTCATTACGATATGCTTTTCCATGAGGAGATAATCCTTTCAACCGGAAATATCCTTCTGATTGATTCTTTCAACAAAGTCATGCACCAGAAAACAAGTAGCCTTGAAGGTATCAATGAAACCTTCGGCTTTAAAATGGGAATGTACTATCATGCTCTTATTCTTAATGCCCTTGAAACGCGGGATGCAGATCTGGCAAAGCAGATGATGAAATCCCACCTGCAGAAAGCAATTGATGATCTTCACTTTGAGAAACTCGGTGATAAATATGGAATCACCGAGTAAATCAGGCTGACCTATTTTTCCCCATTATCTTGTACCGCCTTTAACACTCAAGCCATATACAATATCTAATTCATCCTAACCGGTATCTATTATCTGATTGAAACCAATGAAAAATCGAATTTATGAATCATAATTAGTGTCCTTTCTTTGGTATTCATTATCGTACTTGTATTGTAATAATAGTACAAGAATGGTGGTGGATGCTTGATTAGTCCTCACCTTTTTGGTGAAATTGCGATAAAAATATAACAAAACAACAATTTGTATGAAAAAAACTGTCTTTTTATTTGACAAAATACGGATTGGGTCGGAGAATAATTCAAATCTTGTACGACAAGAAAGCGTCATTTTCAAAAGGAGAGTTTTATGAAAAAATCGCGAAATGGTGTAATTGTACTGTTAACCCTGCTGCTGGTTTTCAGTATGACCGTTACCGGTTGGGCTGAAGGGTCGAAGGAAAGTGGAGAAGCAAAAACAGTCAAGCTTCAGATGTCCCATCAGATGGCTGCATCCCATTCTATACATCAGACCTCACTGAAATTTGCTGAGCTGGTAAAAGAGAAAACAGGCGGAAGTGTAACCGTCGAGGTTTTCCCTTCGGCTTCATTGGGTACAGAGCGGGAAAATCTTGAAGCTCTGAAAACCGGAACCCTCGATATGGCCATTATTGCTGTTGAATTTTATCCTGCATTTGTTGAAGAAGCGGGTGTTTTTGTACTGCCTTTTATGTATGAAAGTTACGAGCATCAGACAAGAGCCCTGGAAGGCGATGCCGGAAAAAAGCTTGCAGAAATTATTCTTAACAAAACCGGTGTCAAAGTACTGGGATATTACAGTTTGGCTTTCCGCCAGATCTTTACTACTAATGCACCGGTACATACCGCTGGCGATCTCAAGGGGCTTAAGATTCGTGTTCCCGAGTCTCCTACATATGTTAATACATTTAAGCTGCTTGGTGCGGCGCCCACTCCGGTAGCCTGGGGAGAAACATATACCGCCCTTGAAACAGGCGTTGTCGGCGGTCTTGAGAATACTCCCGAAAGTATTTATTCAGCTTCCATGCATGAGGTAGTCAACTATATGAACCTCTCAAACCACATATCCGCACCGACTACTTTTTCCATTTCCGATTCAGTCTACCAGAAGCTGACTGCAGAACAGCAGAATCAGCTTGTTGAGGCTGCAAAAGAAGCAGGAATGTTTGGACTTGAACTTACCAAAAAGAATGATACCACCTTTAGAGAGAAGCTTAAATCAGAGCTGGAAATAGTCGAAATGGATAATGCATCCCTTCGTAGTGCGATTGACTACAGTGCTTTCGATGTTATGCGTCTTGAAGACGCAAAAGTTCTGAAAAGTTTAATCGAATCAGTCCGCTAATTATTTAAAAGCCCGCAGGGAAGCTTTCCCTGCGGGCTCTATTTCAGGAATTATACATGAATACAAAAGAATCAGTCCTGAATATAATTCATATATGCAGGAAGCTGCTTGATGGGTTAATAATTTTCCTTTTTTCTTCCATGTTCTTTGTTGTCACGTTGAACGTCATTATGCGTTTTGTTTTTAACGCTCCAATCGCAATCTCCGGCGAGTTGTCGAGATATCTTTTTGTTTCGATTACCTACTTAGGCGCTATACTTGCGTTTCGTGAAAACTCGCATATCGGGCTGGATATTATTATAGAAAATTTTTCTGAAGGAATGAAAAAGATCCTGCACATTATTGATCGTATCTTTGTTGCCGTTTTTCTGTTTGTTTTTTCCTATGTGGGATTCAAGATGGCGGTGATAAGTATAGATACAAAGTCCTCTGCCATGTTTATATCCATGGCTATTCCCTATTCAGTATTACCCCTCAGTGGTATATCCATGCTGTTAGAGCTGCTCATTCAGGCAAGTCACATCGAAAACCCACAGGCAGGAATACAATAAATGGTAACTGTAATAATCTTTTTCTTTCTTTTACTGCTCTTCGGCGTTCCCGTCAGTTTTACCCTCGGTCTTTCTACTCTCTTTTATCTGGGCATAACCGGCAGTAACCTGATAATTATTACACAGCGGATGTTTGCCGGAGCAGACTCTTTTACCCTTATGGCCATTCCCCTCTTTATTTTTGCCGGGGAAATAATGAATGAATGTGGGGTTACAAAGCGTATTATCACCTTCGCTCAGTCTCTGGTTGGATTTATTGCAGGAGGGCTGGCACATGTAAATATATTTGCCAGTATGCTGATGGCAGGTATTTCCGGTTCTTCTACAGCAGATGTTGCGTCTATCGGTAACATGGTAATTTCCTCCATGGAAAAGGCGGGTTTTCACCGACCATATTCTGCTGCAATTACAGCTGCCAGTGCAACTATCGGGTCTATTATACCTCCCAGTATTTTAATGGTTCTGTATGGATCAATTACCGGTATTTCGATTGGAAAGCTCTTTCTTGCAGGATTTATCCCCGGAATTGTTACCGGCCTTGCGCAGATGGTTTATGCCTTTATCCGGGCAAAACAAAATCCGGAGAAATATGACGGTACATCTATTCCATTTACCTGGAAGCAGTTATGGTTGGGTTTTCTCGATGCAATACCTGCGTTAATAATGCCCCTGATTATTATTGGAGGGATTCTGTCCGGAGGTTTTACTGCCACTGAAGCTGGAGCTGTCGCTTCCGGTTATGGCCTGATAATCGGCATTTTTGTGTATAAAGAGTTCAAACTGACCAATATTCTTAAGACCATGCTGAACAGTGCCAGAACCACCGGAATGGCCATGCTTATTGTCGCTTCCGCGAGCGCATTTTCCTGGCTTCTTGCCAAGGAAGGGTTTCCTGTTGCGGTGTCGGGAATCATTACCGGGATATCGAGCAATCCGAATGTGGTACTTTTTGCCATGATTCTGGTAATGCTTGTTATCGGCCTTTTTATGGATACCACCGCTGCGGCAATAATCATGGTACCGATTTTTGCACCTATTGCCGCGTCAATCGGACTCGACCCGGTACATTTCGCTATGATCATGGTATTAACCTTTATCTTCGGAGGAATAACGCCTCCGGTTGGGATTATCCTCTATGTAGCTTCTGCTGTAGGAAAGGTTCCGTTGAAAGCCCTGATTATTGAAATTCTTCCGTTAATCGCAATTTCGTTTGTTGTAATTTTAGCCGTAGCGTATATACCGCTGATATCCCTGTTTCTTCCTAATCTGATTATTCACTGATATTCTTCTGTGAATAGCTGCAGGATACAGGCAACAGCAAGACGGTAAATATAAAAATGTAGAATCGGGTGTATTGTGCATAGAATATATCACCCAGATTCATGGTTCCCGAATGAGTACAAAGGACGTAATGGTGGAAAAGAGTAAACTTAATATTAATCTTCAGCGCAGCAGAGATTTCTGGGACCGAAAAAAAGTAGACCGCCCTCTGCTTGCAGCATGGATGGGTAACTTCGAGGTTGGATATAACTACAGAACCGGCTTGGCGAAAATGGAAAACGGCCTGCTCTTACCATCGGATATTTCCTTTGAGAGTTTCCGTGAAGACTATGAGAGGCTATATACTGCACACCTGAAAATTGACGAGGATATTCCCTGGGCGGCTTTTCCTCTTATGGTGTTTCCCTGGGTAGAGGCAATTCTCGGCTCACCGATTTCGAATAAAGATGGAAATATTCAGGCAGAGCACGGGAGTTTTTCAAGTGCAGAAATAATTGAAGAGAAACGGCTTCGCCTGGACTGGCTGGATGTGCTGCTCGAGTTTCTTGACTGGCTCAACCGCCTGTCCGAGGGACGATTCCCTGTTGCTATGAGCCTTATGCGTGGACCCGTGGACCTTCTTTCAGTTCTGCGGGGTGCGGAGCAGACAATCTTTGATATTTATGATCAGCCGGAGAATGTAACAGAGGCTCTGAAGGTAATAACCCGCCGCTGGGAAAGTGTTGCCGAGGCTCAGCAGAAGCATATTGTTCCCTGGGAGGGAGGGTACTCCTTCAGTCTGCAGACCTTGTGGGCTGAGCAGCGCTGCGGCTGGTTTCAGGATGATGCCCTCTCATACTGGTCGCCGGATCTGTACCGTCAGTATGTACTGTCGTCGGAACAGAAACTGGCGGGCAACCTGCCTCTAACCGGCATTCATCTCCATTCCGGGGCACTTTATACTGTAGACGACCTTGTACAAATTCCCGAACTGGATGTAATAGAAGTCAACCTGGATGATGTGGGCATGAGCATCGCCGAGATGATGCCGTGGTTTAAAACTATCCTTGAGCATAAACGGCTGTACATTCTTGGTGACCTGTCTGATAGCGATCTTCAGCAGATTCACGATGAACTGCCCACGGCAGGTCTCGCTCTGCAGCTTATAGGCATGACTCCGGAGATAATCAACAGCCGTATTGAGATGGTCAAGAAAATCTGGTCAGCCTGATATGGTAATCTTGTAATTTTCGGAAAGTCCCGGTACAGTCCTGTCATGCAGACATTACCCTACGAACTGAATCCCTTTGGCGGAGCTGTAATTGATGCCGCCGGGCTGCCGGATAATAATGAAGAATTTATTCTCCGACTCGATGAAACAATAAAAGATCTTAATAATCAGAATATCAAGGTTCTCTGGATGACCCTTCCCCTGGCGAAATCCGAATTTGTCCCCATCGCAGCCGGCAGGGGATTTATTTACCATCATGCGGAGCCTGAATATCTGCATATGACCTGTACTCTTGTTGAGGGGTCCTATATTCCTCCCTATGCTACCCATTATATAGGCGCCGGCGGGGTGGTTCTGGATGATCAGAACAGGCTGCTGGTTATAAGCGAGAAGTACTACATTACTGAAACCCGACGTTTTAAGCTGCCCGGAGGGGCACTCAATTCCGGCGAACATATCTCCGAAGCTGTTGTGCGGGAGGTTCTGGAAGAGACTGGAATACAGACGGAGTTTCAGTATATTTCCTGCTTCCGCCATTGGCACGGCTACCGTTATGAAAAGTCGGATATCTACTATGTCTGCCGCCTGAAACCTTTGAGTTTCGATATTACCATGGATACCGAAGAGATCCACGAGGCCCTCTGGATGCCCGTGGAGGATTTTCTCAACCACGAAAACATCAGCCCCTTTAATAAGCGGATTGTACGCTCGACACTGTCCGGAAACGGTCTTGTACGGGAAGAGGTTGAAGGTTACGGATCCCTGGAGACCCATGAGATGATGTTCGGGGGGTGATTGGGTTTAATCCCAATCAGTGGTTATAGCAAATTGTGAAAGGTTGCGGGTAATTTGTTTACTGTATCACTTATTATTGGAAAGTACAGTCGTTAAAAAGGGTTACATATCCTTAGTGACCCCTTGATTAACTGTCCATCTTGAAGATCCTCAGAATAGAAAACGGTACAGTCAGACTCAAGAGCAGATGCAAGCATTAAACTGTCAAAGTGAGAATATCCCAGCTGTTCTGCAAGTTCTAAGGCATGTTGAACAGTATGCAGATCAGGAATAATCAGATTTACTTTTTGTATAAGTATTTCTATATCACTTTTGATATTTGATATGGGACGGCGGAATTTCTTACGACAAACATTACTATACTCGTTTAAAACGTTTAATGAGATCGTCGGAGTATTCTTAAACAGGTTTAACGCAATATTTTTTTTGTGAAGATCGGTATCCAGTAAATATACGAGAACATTTGTATCGATGAACGATTTAACGCTCATTTGCCGAATCCCGATTAAATTTAAAACCTTTTAAGTCCAGGTTCTGGTTGCGGAAATACTGTTCAAAGCTACTCGCTGAATCTGTTTCCTGCTGATCGGGCATCTCTACTATAAGTTTTACCTTGCCTATTGCAGCTTTCAGATTTTCTTTTACATGAATGGTATGCTCATCCAGGACTTCTCCATCAACGTAAAGTGTTTGTCTCATTTCTACCTCCTTTGTATATATAGGCCACCTCTAAAAACTACTCTTTTCTCCATATCCTGTGTCGTCAAGATTTCCCGCGGTCCTCAACTCTTGTTACCACAAGAGTTTGCGGGCGCTATAAAATCTATCCTCCTAGGCTATGGCAAAAATACTACGTTTTTAGAAATGCCTTATACCAATATTATAACCTACTTTTGAGTGTATATGAAATTGTTCGGAGCAGTTGGCAGGTTCAATAGCAATATATCTGTAAATAACTGGATGGATACTCAATTATTGTTGTGCCCGTGGAGGATTTTCTCAACTACGAAAATATCAGCCCCTTTAATAAGCGGATTGTACGCTCGACACTGTCCGGAAACGGTCTTGTGCGGGAAGAGGTTGAAGGTTACGGATCTCTGGAGACCCATGAGATGATGTTCGGGGGGTGATTGGGTTTAATCCCAATCAGTGGTTATAGCAAATTGAGAAAGGTCTGCGGGTAATTTTTCAGTAAATAACGTTTCATTAACATCAGACTAATACTTAATTGAGTATTCCAGTCTCAATTAAGTACACTCTATTTCTCATGCGACGAAATATCCTGCTCAATCATTTCTATTCTTCTTTCCTGTGTCAGAACCTTCATCTGTGATATAGCCGTTTGATTAAGCCTGAGTAAACGCTCATTTTGAGATATATGCTCCTGCAAAAAGTGGGCATTCAGAATTTCCAGGTTAGCCAGGCATACCAGCTGGGAAACATTTGCATAATCACGGATATTTCCGGATATACCAGGGTTGTCCTTCCGCCACTGCACGGCAGTTTTTCCGAAGAGGGCCATATTCAGAACATCCGCCTCTTCGGCATACACCAGGTTTATCTGCTGTTTCGACAGGAGATCGGGGACAAGGTTTTCCTTAATGGCATCAGTATGAATACGATAATTTATTTTTGCAAGGTTCCTGCGAATATCCCAGCCGAGCAGTTTTAATTCATCATCCTTTAAGCGCTGAAATTCCTTTATCAAATACAGCTTAAATTTAGGTGATATCCAGGATGCAAATTCAAAAGCAATATCTTTATGAGCATAAGTTCCTCCATAACGTCCCGCTTTTGCTATGATTCCGATAGAACCTGTTTTCTCCACCCATTGCTTAACTGATAAGATAAACCTGTTTAATCCCGCCTGGTTTTTAATTCCCTCGAATTCGGGGGAATTAAACCCTGGATTATAAATTTGCTCCCAAATTCCAATGAACTCAATAGTGTTTTTATTTCTCAGCCATTTCTCAATAAGTGCTGGTCCATTTTCCATTTCCCGAACCATATCAGTCAAAGAAATATAGTCCTGTTCATCTTTTGTAAAAATGGATATTTCGTTCCCTTCAACACTTATTTTACTGTTTCTTTTCACGACATAATCTCCTTTTTTGAAATATAGTTTTTACATGTTAAATATAAAGTACTTACCTGATAATTTCTCAGTTCGGGGCCTGATTATTAAGCCCCGGCAAATCGAAAAACGGCTCCGGTTACTGCAGATACTGCAATGAGAGCAACGGGATGTACTTTCCTGAATTTTAATACCAGAAAAATCCCCAGGGCAAGGAGCATTCCCTTCCAGTGAAACAGATTCAGATAACTTTCTGTTTCACGAAAGAGGGGCAGGTTGAGCAGGGAAATCTGCAGAACTCCCCAGCCTGCAGCCGCAATAAGCCCAAGAGAAGCAGGCCTTAAGCCGTAAAAGGTGCCTTTTACCAGAGGGGTTTCATTAAACTTCTGCAGAAACCGGGCAATTATAAGCACAACAATAACCGAGGGACTCACCAGCCCCATGGTAGCCACGATGCTTCCAGGAAGTCCCGCGGTGGTAAAACCAACATAGGTAGACATATTCACCCCTATCGGTCCGGGGGTCGATTCCGATACTGCAAGCATGTCTGCCAGCTGGGTGTGGGTAAACCATGAAGTATTGTCGGACATGGTGTAGAGGAATGGCAGGGTGGCAAGCCCTCCGCCTATGGCAAAAAGTCCGGCTTTAAAGTATTCGAAGTAGAGCTGTAGAAATATCATTGGTGTATCTTTCCTTTCATGCTCTGCAGCACCGCTCCCGCTGCACCTGCAAGCAGGATGAAGATTACCGGCGAAAGGCTGGTAAGTACGGATGCGAGGAACACTATGGCGAAGATTATTCCTGTCCACAGATCAATAAGGGCATTTTTTTTGAGTTTGAGTATGGCCTGAACCACCAGCACAAACACACAAACCCGAATCCCTGCAAAGGCGTTTTTAATCAGCGGCAGTTCCGCAAAATTGCTGATAAATGCTGCAATAATGGTGATAATTATCAGGGATGGAAACACCATGCCCAGGGTGGCGCTTATGCCGCCGGGGACTCCCTTCTGCCGGTTCCCGATAAAGGTTGCGGTGTTTATGGCTATAATGCCGGGGGTACACTGTCCCACGGCGTAGTAGTCCATCAGTTCATCGTGGCTTACCCACTTTCTCTTTTCTACAACCTCACGCTGCAGAATTGGCAGCATGGCATAGCCGCCGCCGAAGGTAAGCCCGCCTATACGGGCAAAGGTTAGAAACAGGTCCAGATAAATATTCATATACGCCTTTTCTGAAGGATTCTGTCGGGTGATTGTCCTGTTTGCCTTTGTTTACAGCGGGTTGTACAGGAGCAGGGCTTATACTAAACGGAGAGGGGGAGAATGTATACACGAGGGAGATTCCATTTCTCCTTCAAGCCCCGGGGTATTTAAAATCTAACTCAGTGTAAGTTCTCCTTTAATTACCGGGCAAAATGTTGCACTTCGTTGTGGGCTTTATATACTTAAAGCAGAGGGGGAAACATCCTGTGAAAAAGATCTCCACCAGGTTTCTTCTGGCAACCATTATTCCTTTTATTATCATTATTGCACTGTTTATGGCGGTCAGTCTGACCCAGTCACTTTCTTCTCTTACCGCCGATACCCATGAAATAATCAGCAAATCAACGGAAGTCTGGGCCGGGGAAATAGAGGGATATTTCAATCGTCTCAGTTATCTTACCAGAGCTTACAAAGGTGTACTTGCAGAGTATCTGTCCCTCGAATCTCTGGCCGATGCAGAAGTAATGGAAGAGATTCAGGGACAGCTTCTTCCGGCCGCCCGGGGAATTCTTTCCGGCAATGATCTTCTCGATCTGTATGTATGGTACTCGCCGGAGTATGTTTCGCCGGATTATATGAAGTTTACCGTCCGCCGGCAGGATGACGGCAGCATCGGATTAGAAAGTCAGTCTGTATATACCCGGGCTGATATTGGTCATGATCCCAACTGGGAATGGATGTGGGGCGCAGAAGAGAAGGGCGTAAATATTACAGATCCCTACGACTGGGAAGGCTTTGACGGCAAGCTGATAAGCTACACCCAATCTCTAACAGTCGAAAACCGGGTTGTAGGGGTTGTCGGTATAGATAACTTTGTTGTGGATCTTCGGGATGATCTTATAAGCAGAAAGTTCATGCAGAAGGGATATTATGCCCTCCTGGGAAGCGGCGGTACCTTTATTGCCAATCCGGTGGAAACCAATGAAGGAAAGACCCTTAAAGATCTGGATACGACATTGGCAGAACAGCTTGCTGCTGCAGTTGCTTCGGGGAAAGTATCCGGTGTTATACAGCATGGAAGAAAGCTTGTTGGCTTTCAGCTGCTTTCCGGCGGCTGGACCCTGCTGACCTTTGCAGATTCCTCTGAGGTTTTTGCCCCTGTGGACAGACTTGTTGTTCTGTATCTGACTCTTTTCGCCGCTTCTATTGTTCTCTTTGTTGTTACCAGCTGGATTACCAGCCGCTCCTTTTCCCGTCCGATTATCTTAATTTCCCGCTCTCTGGAAGAAGTTGCCAACGGGAAACTCAGGCTTTTTACGGATAAAAAGCTGACTGGCCGTAAAGATGAGTTAGGCGGGCTTGCCCGGTCAATGGGAAGAATGATTGAACAGTTAAGAGCAGTGGTAGGCAGCGTCAGTTCTTCTGCTGACCACATAGCTGACGGCAGCCGCGCTATTTCTGAATCTTCCCAGTCCCTCTCTTCCGGTTCAACGGAACAGGCGGCCAATGCGGAAGAGGTTTCTGCCTCGGTTGAAGAGATGTCTTCAACTATTACCCAGAGTGCGGATTACTCATTTCAGACAGAGAAGATTGCTATTCAGGCTGCCCTTGATGCAGAGGAATCCGGTACAGCAGTGGCCGGTTCTCTGAAGGCCATGAATGAAATTGCCGAGAAGATTTCTATTATCGATGAAATTGCCCGGCAGACAAATCTGCTGGCCCTTAATGCCGCCATTGAAGCGGCCAGGGCGGGAGAAGCCGGGAAGGGCTTTGCCGTGGTGGCTGCAGAGGTTCGTAAGCTTGCGGAACGGAGCCGGGATGCCGCCAAGGAAATTACTGAACGAAGCCGGGACTCGGTAAAGGTAAACCAGATGTCCGGAGAAATTCTTGAAAAGCTTGTACCTGATATAAAGCGGACCGCCGACCTGGTTCAGGAGATCTCCTCTTCAAGCAAAGAGCAGCAGATCGGTGCAGAGCAGATTAACACAGCCATCCAGCAGTTGGACGGGGTTATTCAGGCAAATGCCTCCTCCGCGGAAGAGCTTGCGGCAACTGCCCAGGAGCTTGCAGGGGAAGCAGAACGGCTAAGGGATAGTATAAGGTTTTTCAGGATAGACGGAGAGCAACAACGAATAGAAAAACCCAAACCGGCACCGGCCAGACAGAAGCTGCTGCCTGAGGGGCAGCCTGCAGGTAATGCTGCTTCTGGCGTTACATTGCGGCCATCCGCACCGGAAGAATCGTTTGCAGATGATTCTGATGATGATTTTATGGAGTTTTAGAAAAAAAGTTTTATAACCTAGAAGCAGACAGCACTTTTTGCGGTTTCTTTTTGTATGAAGAAGCTGTCTGCTCTAATTTTAACTACAATCATCACCTCCTATGGCCTGATTCTGCATAGGACCTCCGAGATAAATGAGTCACTGCTCTGTTTTCTGCAGACACAGAACGAGCAGCAGCAGGCAATCCTGGAACTGAGTGCAGAGAATACCGACCGGCTGCTTTCCAGTCTTAATTCCGGTTTTTCTCAAAACCTGGATTATTTTGTCGAGATAAAAACAGCCCAGTTCCAGCTCAAAAATAAGGTGAGTCTGCTGGAACGGCAGATGAATTCCAGTATCTATGCCCTCCGTCAGGATCAGCGAGCTCTTGCCATGGCTGTGCGCGAATCATCTGGTGTTTCGCCTGCTGGTACAGCATTCCTGCAAACCATGGTTGATGACGGAATCCTTCTGTTTAAAGAGAAAGAGTTTATTCTCTGTGCATCTACCATGTCGGATGTTCTTGCCATTGCTCCCGAATCAATACCGGCACAGCTCTATTTCAATGCGGCACTGTTTTATGCAAATCCCATGGATTCGACAAATTACAAACGGGTGGCAGCTTCCATGGGGGCAGTGCTGGCTGCTGATCCGGCAAATCATCTTGCTTTAAAAGTACTTGCGGAGGTTTCTGTGGAACAGCAGGAGTGGGAATCAGCTTACCGCTATTACCACCGCCTGAGGGACCTGGACCCGGACAGTACTGAATACCTGGATAAGCTGGTGACAGTCTGTGTGCAGATGGGAGATCTTCCGCGGGCAGAGTATGAGATGGTTCTGCTTCGAAGAAAGGACCCTGAGAACTTTCTCTATATTTATTATGCGGCTCTGTTGAAGGAGCAGAGGGAAGATCACCTCGAGGCTTTTGAACTGTTTTCCCGAAGTATGGAAATTAATCCTGAACATCGACCATCTCTGATAGGTGCAGCCCGTACGGCAATTCTGCTTGAGAACTATGCCGACGCTGAAGGTATTCTTACCCGTAAGTCTCTGCAAGGATCTTATGAAGTTCTCAAGCTTTTGTCTGATTGCTACCTCTGCCAATATAAGTTTAAGCAGGCGGTTCATACCAGAGAAAAGTCTCTTGAATCACTGAGCCTGCAGACCCGGGAAGACTTGGAAAAAGCGGCCGACTGCTGCTGCTTCATAGCCGAAATCAATTATACAAATGGAACATCCGAAGATGCCTGGAGGTATGTGAACACCGGTCTCGGGTATTACCGGAGCAATGCCCTGCTGCTCATAAAATGCCGGCTGCTTCTGGACGGGGGAAAAAACAGTGAGGCCCGGACTATTCTTTCGGGCATTATTGATTCCTCTGCAGAATCAGACAGCAGTGAGCTTGTGCAGGCGCAGGAACTACTTCAATTAACTGGAGCTGCTGTACATGGCTGATTATACAAGAGCATCTCTCAGGCGTTTAATTCTATGCCTATTATTTCTGCTTTGTTCCTTGTTACAACTTCATGCTCTGGATATCTATCTGGCGCCGGTATCCATCCGAAATCTGACAGAGGATCGGGTTGAAAAAATAGACAGTGGAGATTTTACAGGCGATCTGCTGAAAAGCATTAAGATTACAGATCATGAGGGCATTGCTCAGATTCAATCTCTCTCTCAAGGGGCGGACTCTCCGGAAGGATACCTGGAGGCTGCCCGCTTATGTGCTGACCGGGGCATTACCTATCTGCTCTTCGGCTTTTTTACCCGAACGGAAATAGGCTGGGATTGCGAACTGAGAATGTATAACCATGAAACACGGAAGATCGAGATACTGTTTCTTGCCCGGGATACGGCGGATCATTATGACCGGTTGGTGCAGGAGCTGACGAGGAAAATCCTGGATTATCTGTATACCGACCTGGGCATGAGTGCCTATGATCCCATGCCGGCTCCTGAGAAGAATATCTTCGTTCTGCCTCTGTACTTAAATTACTGGACCCCCGCGGGAGGGGACTGGGGGGAAACATCCACCGGGATAGCGCGGCTTGAGTCAGGTCTTCTGCTTACCCCGGTGCAGCCCCTGTTTATGCGGGGGGATGTTCCCTGGGAGTTTCAGACAGGCTTAACCCTGGCCTATTCGCTTGCGGTCAATGATGCGGATTACGAGAGCTTTATTCTGCACAGCTTCAGGCTGAATCTTCCCCTTACCATGAGTGCCGGGCTGGCGGAGAATCAGTTTATAGACCTTGGCGGCGGGCTGAGCATGCAGTTCGATCTGCTCTTTCAGGACCGGCTCTATTACGGTGCCTACTCCACCTTCAACACCGCAGCGGGCTGTTTTCTGCAGCTTGGCTACCGCTACGGGCTGACTGATTCCTGGACTATCGGAGTCCGGTCTGCTCTGGAGTTTGCGTTCTACTCTCCCGTGCAGGCTGCCCTTGTTCTGGGCTTGTCCGGGCACTACCGCATCGGCCAATTGAAGCAATAAAGAATCTGGTAAAAGTAGAAATGAAGAGATGAATAGAAAAAAGAAAACAAAAAAACAGGAGCAAAAATGTACAAGGTATTTCTTTCCCGGCTTACTTTGCTGACGGTTCTCTGCATAATTATCTACGGCTGCGACGGTGACCTTATGGACGCCATGAACCGGCTTGCCCGGGATCCGGAAATTTCTCCGCCATATGCGATCTCCTTTGAGCAGGAACTTTCTGTTCAGGTTTCCTGGGATGATGATGAAGCTGCTGACGAGTACATCCTCCGCCGGGCGGAGGATACCGACGTTGTTCCGGTCTATTCAACAGTATACCAGGGCACAGGAAGGAGCTACAACGATACTGCCGTTGAAGATGAAAAACGCTACCTGTATACCCTTGCCAAGCTTAAGGGAAACAGCGAGTTCGGCCCGTCGGAACCCGCCCTGGGAATCGGCAATGAGTGTATCAAGGATCTCCATGAGTCGAACGACACCAAAGATTCTGCCTTCTATTTTCCCTGCAACGAGGTGAGCTTAAGCTGCAATAGCTACTACTATCAGCAGAGCGGGGGAATGCGCTGGATACAGGATGATGACTGGTTTTATGTTGTCATCGATCCGGGACACCGCCTTACATTGAAGGTTGTTCAGCAGAGTCCCGCCATAGGAGTGGATGGTTCCTGTCTCCGGTATCTCCGGGAAGGTGCAGGGGCTTCGGAGCAGATAACCAGCGACCAGGCTTTTTGCATCGATAATGAGCAGTTTGCCGAGGCAGCTTTCCGCTTCAAGATTTTTCCCGATCCCGATGTCTGCATAGATGAATCTCCGTTAGCCGGTGGAACGGTTATCGAATACACCCTGGTATTTGTGAGCGATTCGCCCATTCCCCATTCGGACGGCTGATATGAAGAATCGTATTGAAGGATGTCTCTGCCTCGGTCTGGTTATTCTATCAGTTCTTTTGACCGGGTGTCCGGTAACCCCGACACCTGCCACATCTTCCGGTACCGGCGGTGAAGATATCGCAGAGGTGGGGGAGCTTTTTGTTGACGGCGGTGGGCCGGGGGAAGTTGTTTTTCTTACCAACGATACCGCCTGGTGGAGCCCCCTGGGGTACACCCTGTGGGCTTTAAACGGTACTAGTGCAGATCCTTTTTCAGAACGGGAAGTAAAGTGTAATAAGGTTTCCGGGTCTGATGTCGCAGGATACGGAATTGTTCTCTGCCACTATGACTCAGGCGACCCGGATACAGGGGAAACCATGCTGGTGGTTCTGATAAATGCATCGGCTGAATACATTGTGGGAGAAGTTGTCGATGATGAATTCTTTCCGTTTTTTCCCTGGACCGATTCGGACAACCTGCTTGACGGTTACAACAAAGGCAACCGCATCCGGGTTGTCTGGGATAACAGCGAAAGCAACTATCAGCTCTATCTGAACGATGTGCTGGAAACAACATTTCTCGATGAGGAACCGCCTCTGCACCAGAGCGGGGCTAACGGGTATCTGGTGGTTATCTCTCCTGAAGACAGTTTCCCTCAGGAATCGGTGCATGTGATTTTTACCGAATTATAGCGACAAACGTAAACTGATAAAAAATGTGAATTAAAAACTGGAGTAGTACATGAATATAAGAAACCGGCTAATAAGCTTTTTCCTTCTGGAGCTGTTCTTTTTGAGCTCCGTTGCTCCCCCTGTTTTCGCCCAACCCGGAGAGGTTTCTCTCTCTCCAACCACGCCGGCGGTACAGGTGAGTGAGGAACCGGGCAATGAGGTTATTGCCGAGTTTACCGTTACTCCCGGGGAAGGAGGAGTGTTCCGCTCGCCCGAGGTCTCCATGGAGGTCCCCTCCGGGGCAGTAAGCAAAACTACCGTCATTACCGTAGAAAAGCTTAGCAATATTGCCCGGCTTAACAGCGGTATGGCCAATGTAACCTCCGGGGCGGCAGGATACCGTTTTCTCCCCGACGGACAGACCTTTTCCCGGGCGGTTAAAGTCTCCCTTCCCTTCGACAGGCAGATACTTGCTTCGGAAACAGCTCTCTCCAATCTTTACACTTGGTATTATGATGAGGCTCCGGGAAAATGGAACAAGCTTGAACGTTACGGTATCGACCATGATGCCGCAGTTATTACCAGCCTTACCACCCATTTTACCGATATGATTACCTCCACCCTGACTTTGCCGGAAGGGCCTCAGGCGGTGGAGTTTAATGTCAACAGTATAAAAGACCTCAAAGCAGCCGACCCAACGGCGGAGGTTCCCCGGGTGCAGGGCCTTAAGGCGGACACCATGGGGGGCGCAGGCTTTTCACTGCCTTTACGCATTCCCAAAGGGCGGGGTTCCGCAACGCCTCAGCTGTCTGTTTCCTACTCATCGGAACAGCAGAACAGCTGGATGGGCCGGGGCTTTGACATAAGTGTACCGTCGGTTTCCATCGATACCCGTTTCGGCCTTCCCGATTACGATACGGAAGATACTTTTCTGTTGAACGGAGAGGAGCTGCTCTTCAGCGGCGAAATGGAAGACGGTGCCATGAAGTACATCCGGCGGAAAGAGGGGAGCTTTGAGCGGATACTCTGGTATGTGAATGATGACCGCCGCTGGGAGGTTACCGACAAGGGCGGAACGAAGCGTATCTACGGCACCGGCGACGGCTGGACGGGTCCGGATGCGGGTGACCGCAGCAGAATCTACCACTGGTATTTGAGCAGGATTATTGATTCCAACGGTAATACGGCGGATTATTCCTACGATAAAGACCTTGCAAACAAGACAGCGTATCTTTCCGATATCCGTTATTCCGGCCATACCGGAGACGGCTCGACCGGGCTCTACCGTATTCATTTTGACATGGACTCTTCTCCCGAAGCCAGGCCGGACCGTCGCAGCGATGCCCGGGGCAAGTTTGTCTCCAAGCTGACCCGCCTGTTACAAGGTGTTGAGGTTTCTTATGACGGTCTCATGTTCCGGCGTTATGATTTTACCTATGGACAGAATATTTTCGGCCAGACCCAGTTGGCGGAGCTTTCCGAAAGCGACGGCTCCGGCAGTGAGTTTTACTGCTACCGCTTTGATTACTATGAGCCGGAGGTTCAGGGTGACGGGTATAAAGGTTTCGGGGAAGGGGAGCGGTCCATTGTGCTTGAAGATCCTGCCAAAGTGCCAGCTCTGCAGGAAGACCGGACTTCCGGAGTAGGTGTAAGCCTGTACACGGGGATTGGTCTGTATGGGCCCAAAATTGATTTCTTTGGCGGCCTTAAGTGGGAACGGTATGCCCATTTTGGATTACGTGCCGATGCAAATACTTCCAAAGCCAGAACTGAGTTGTCACTTATGGACTTAACCGGAGATGGTTTGTCAGATGTCGTATTGTCCAGAGGAAAGGATGCGGTGTGTTTCCCTCAGGATGAAGGTGTTTTCAACACTGGAGCTAAGGCTATAGATTTTGGTTCTCTGTCGCGAAATGTTAATGAGGTCCGATCTTCATCATACAATTTCGGACTTTCCGCTGGAGTTATTCCTTTAAGCGGATCGACTACCTGGCAGTGGGGGCAATCAAAAACAAGAAGCAGTTTTTCTGATCTGAATGGAGATGGTTTTGTAGATTTTGCAGCCACCGATTTTGACGGATATTATCTGAATAATGAGGGTAAAGGATTTATTTCAAAGATAATCGAAACTCCTTCTGACAGCAGTGAAATAGCCGAGGTTTCGAGCAAGCAAGGCGCCAGCCTGGAGAAAGGCTATTTTATTCAGGAGCCAGTCAGAAAATGGAAGGCCTACAGGTCCGGAACCGTTAATGTGTCCAATTCATTTACTCCTGTGGAAACCGGGTTCAGCAGTTATTGTGATGCTGTTGCTGTAGTGCGGGCGCCGGGAGGGATAGAAGCTGCCAGTGATATTTTGCCAGGTGGAGTAAGTACAAACCCTCTGGAGATTGAAAATGTTCATATTAATAAAGGAGAGCCAATATATTTTCATCTTGATACAAAAGGAGATCCGAGAGGAGATGATGTTTTATGGAACTCCACTATTCACTACTCCTCTATCAAATTGCTGGAATCAATGGAGGACCTCAGCACGTTTGTGGACATTCCATTAAAGACTTACAGAAGCCTACCTGATGGTGATTCGGGATTTGATCCCCTCTACACCTCCACCTTTGAACAAATCGATGAGCAGAATGTCAGGGTTTATAACCGTCGTTCTAACTGGAAAGCACTTGTAGAAGCCAATCCCACTCTGCAGGATGTGTTAATAAGAAATTGTTACCTTAACTTTACCAGAGTTCCTGCAGTCATGTTTGAACCTCTGCTTAATTTAGTCTCACCTGACTACAATATTACTCCCGTTGGCTTTACTCACCAGATTTCTGCGTCTGATCGTTATACACTTTTTTATTCTTTTACCTATTCTCCGGAAGAGAAGGTCTATTATTGTACAGATTCAGCCGGACTTGCAGTTATTCGTAAATATGATGATCCGTGGCGATCACTTATCGGTATGGATGCCTTACGATCGCTGGTGTACCCGGATGCAGAAGATTTGCCTCAGGGCTATCCGGATTCTACCGGTGAGTTTCGTCTGCTTACTGCTACGGTTACTGACGAGGATCTTTCTCCGGAAATTCGACTTGAGGCTGACTGGAATGGCAGTGAAAAGGTGTTAATTGAAAATGGTAGTTTTCTACTGGACCAGGTTTTTCTGGAGGAAGATACTCAAAATCCATCCTATTCATACATTTTAAATGCAGGAGCAGAACCACAAATTCTTAAGCATGATGAATCAGGTACAACACCTGCCGGAACAGTCTCCGAAACAGGTGATGGGTTTCATTGTGAAGTTGTTGAAGATGGTATTACGCGATTTTTTAATTTGGAAGGTGAGACTTCCTTGCTTCAATCGATACCGGAGGCGTTGTTCGAAGAGACTGTTATCCCTTCTGTAATTTCCGGGGAGCAGTATGGGGTTTCCTCTCTTTTTCCCGTAAGCAGCACTGACTGGCTGGCAGCCTCTTCTGGGCTAAGCGAGGCTGATCTTCTCTCTATGACAGATTCTTTTGAATATGATGAGTTTTTGGATACTTATATGCCGAAAGGCCCGGGGTTTGAAAGCGGCCTGCTTATATATCTACAGCAAACTGATGCTCTTCATGATATTCCGGATTCAATCCTTGATACTATTGACCCCGGCATACAGGGAATTATTCTGTTAAGTGAAGATGAATTTGCAATTTTCCTGGCTTCTCAGGATGCAGGGATACGTAATGATATTACTGAATTATTTGTAGAGTACTTAGATTCAGATTTAAATAACTGGTATTCACTGCAGCAAAATTTTAACGTTGATCAAACGGCATTATTCACTTTAGCATGCGGCCGTTACCGTGCGATGGATGAGGTTTTTCCATTCTACTCTGATGACGACAGTAACTATGTGATAAAGGACATTCTTGATAAGCCTGAGGATACTGCAGTTGTTATTTCATCTTTATCGGATCTTGGCATCCGGACCTGGACTGAGCTTGAGAGGGGAATTATCTATAATGCCAATGGTGATTTTGAAGTCACCGACGAAGGATTGGTGAGTGAAACAGCGCTAACGAGTTTCTCACCGGAAAATTCGGATACAACTGTTACAGATGTTTCTGCAGGCAGCTGCCGCTTGCCGGTATTTGACAGTGAAGGTATATCGATAAATAAAAAAGTTCTTTTCCGTCAGGCTGATTCTCTCTCCGATTACTCGGATCTAAACCTTATCGATTATTCCGCTCTGGATAATCTTATCCTTGCAAAATTTCCTGAAAGCCTGCCTTCTTCATCGGAGGGTGATTATCTTAATAATCTGTCCAAAAAATCTTACAGCCGAGAATCTTTTGCCGGTGGAGTTCATGGCTGGTTTTACGGAGTCTGGACCGGGTATTACGACTGGGATGCCGAGAAGCTTGTAGAAGTACCCGAATATGAAGAGGGCAACGGAGAGGTTCCTTCCCTTGAGGTATTGCAGAGCAGTGATCCTGTTGATCCACCCTGGTTTTTAGCGATGTCACCTAACTATAGCGAGGAGGATGATTCCTATAAAATTACTGAGGACGGGCGCGTATACAAGGAACTTGTACCTGAAAACGCCTGGATTGGCAGCAATTCTTCCTATTCTGAAGCTGAATGGGATGAAACAGGCACAATGGTATTTAATGAATATACGTTTGCTCCCTATTTGCAGGAAGACAGGTATCACCCGGCACGTTTAGGTGGTGACCTCTATTATTCAGCACCTACAAGCTCTACATTATGTGGTCAGGGACAGCTGGGCGATTTGAGAAAAAGCAAGAATGACAACGTTGATATCAATCTCAGCGCGTTTATGAATCTTATCGGTGGAAGCAGGAATACCGGTAATTCATGGATGTACAAGGATTTTATAGATATCAACGGCGATCGGTATCCGGATGTAGTCCAGTTCCCTTCAGATGGCGGTACTTCTGTTACGGTGCAGTATGGAAGCATAGCATCAGATAATACGTTTACACTGCAGAACGAAACGGGGTTGTCAGCCAGACTCAATTATATGACAAAAAGCAGCAATGAATGTTACGGCTTCGGTTCTTCCCCCATGGCGGTTATTGGCGGGATTATGCAGACTTATAAGGATGGAAAGGTTGAATCCAACCAGATAACTGCTACGGATGGTTCTTCCGGTGCAAGTGTAAGCATAAACGGCACTACCTCGTCTAATATCCAGAACATCGGTTTCAGGGATATCAATGGAGATGGTTTGCCGGACCAGTTGGAGCGTACTGGCAGCGGGTCCTCTTCAGTTGCCCTGAATACCGGAAACGGTTTCGATCCACAAACTCAATGGAATGGGGGGCTATATAAAGTTTTGTTGCCCGAAATATTCGAAAGCCAGCAAGAGTCAGAAGGAATTGAATACAGCAATGCAGGTAGTTTCGGTGGATCGGTATCAACCGGCGTAACTGCCGGTGCTATCGGTTTCGGCGCAAGCGGGAGTGAAACTGGTTCTGTGAATCGAACTATTTATCGTATGCTGGACATGAATGGAGACGGCTTACCTGACCAGGTGGCAAAAATGCCTGATGAAGGATTCTTTGAGGTCTGCTTCAATTTAGGCGATACTTTCGCGGAAGAACCGGTTAAAATTTATAGGCCCGATTGGTCTGGTATAAATTTTGCAGGAATGATGACCGCATCAATTTGTAATGAAATAACTTCCGCGGTAAGAAATTTTACAGGCATCGATATATCAGCTCTTCCTGATTTCTCTATAGATCTTGGGGGACTTGATTTTATAGATAAGTTTGGTGCCGGTTTGAATCCCTTTAATGTTGATGATACGCTGGAATATTCCGCCGGTCTTTCCCTCGGGGTAAACGGTACGGTAACATTTCAAATCCCTGTGTTGTGGTTAATCCTGTTTGAAATGACTCCGGGAATAAGTGGTTCGTATGTACATACATCTACAAGTTTAAAGTTTCAGGATATTACCGGCGACGGGCTTCCCGACCATGTTTTACGGGTACCTGGAGAAAACAGAATCCGGGTAATGGAATCCGCCCTCGGCACGGTTGGCCTGCTGAAAACCATCCATACCCCCTTCGGCGGCAGCACCGAGCTGAGCTACAAACGAGTGGGTAACACCGTGGAAATGCCCCAGAGCAGATGGGTCCCTGAAACAATCACCATGAAGGACGGCATTGAAGGCGATACTGAACGTCCCGGAGCCCATGAGTTTGTTACGGGTTTTGAGTTTGAACAGGGTGTATACGATAGAACGGAACGGATGTTCTGCGGCTTTACCACCGTCAGAACCCTGCGCTATGAAAACTACGATTCCGAGGTTCCTGCAAACACCGCCATTGCTTCGGTACAGGAGGACACCTATGCGGTTGATCCTGCCTATGACGATAACTTTTTCCGCCGGGGGCTGCTGATCAAACGGGCCGTCTACGACGTGCATCCTCTCGATCCGGCGGCACAGGAATACAGTGAAAGCTCCATGACCTACAGCTATATTCCCTTTGCCTCCGGCAGCGTTATTCCCCGGCTGGAGAGTGAAACGGAAACCGTTTTCGACCAGGAAACCGGCGCCAGGCTGGATAAGCTGATGGAATATACTCTGTATGATTCCTACGGTAATGTCCGGGAGCTTACCGATGCAGGCCTTGTGGGCGACCCCGAGGATGACATGCGGGCAGAAATTACCTATGCCGATCTCGATGCAGACGCCTATATGCATGCCCACCCGGAAACCATTCTTGTGTATGATGCCGAAGATAATCTCCTGCGCAAGCGCATAGGGCGGTATTTCGCTGATACCGGAAACCTCAGGCAGCTTGAACAGTACTACACCAGGGATGACTATACCCTGCATACCCTTGCGTATGACGGGTTTGGCAACCTGACTTCCGTTATTGATCCCCGGGGTTGTGAAACTGCTGTTGTTTACGACAGCAGTGTGCATACATTCCCGCTTACTATTGGTACGGGCAACTCTATTATTTCCGGTACGCCAAGCTATTCCACCAGCATGCAGTGGGACTATAAATACGGCAAAGAACTGCAGCTTACCGACCAGAACCTGAACAGCCAGTACCGGGAGTATGACAGCTTCGGCCGTATGGCCCGGGTAAGAAGCCCCTATGAACCGGACAGCGGCGACATGCCTGCTGTTGCCTTTCAGTACCGAACGGAGAGTTTCCCATGGACTGCAGTAACGGTAAACAAAATCAGCCACGATACTGCCTCCAGTGAGGATATGCTCACCGCTACCTTTGCGGACGGACTGGGCCGGATTATTCAGACAGCCAAAGAGGGTGAGGTGAGGGATGGAAATGATACTCTCTACGGCTGGAACTGTTCCGGGCTGATTGCACAGGACGGTGCAGGCCGGACTGTCCAGGAAGGACAGACGGTGTTTTTGGAAACAGCAGACAGCCAGCCTGTCTCCGGCGGGCTTAACACGGTTCTGCCGGCCCTGGCGGGCTTGTCTCTTCCTACCATAAAAACCTACGACCCCCTGGACAGGGTAAAGCATATTGTATTCCCCGATGATCCTAAAGATCCCGATGACGATGCAGAAATGCAGATGGAATATGGCATTGAAGGTAATACGATGCGGGAACTGACCATCGATCCGAAGCAGAACAGAACGGAAACCCTGAAAAACATCCGGGGGCAGGTTGCGGAACTTCGTATGCTCGATTCCGGCAGCAGAATATTGAAAAAAGCGGAATACAGCTACTCACCCCTGGGTGAGCTGCAGCAGAGCCTTGAACACCAGCTGGAAACAGGTTTAACATACCCTGTGACTTACCAGTACGATCTGGCAGGCCGCAGAACAAGTGTAGAAAGTTATGATGCAGGTAAAATTGTGTTCAGGTATGATGATTCAGGCAACCTGACGGAAAAAATCGATTCAAATCTCCGCGCTTCCGGCAGATCCATCCGGTACGACTACGATGGACTGAACCGCTTAATTAGAGTCAATTACCCGAAAACAACCGCAACGGAATACGCCTACGGTAGCCCGGTAGACACTGCCGATAACCTTGCGGGTAGACTTATAACTCGCAGCGATGCTTCGGGGACCATCGAATATGCCTACGGAAAGCTCGGCGAAGTAAGTGAAACCATCAGAACCCTGAATCGTCTGGATCAGACCCTTGATGCGGAAACGGCCAGTACCTCGTTTGTATACGACTACCTGGGCCGGCTGGAAGAGATTACCTATCCCGACGGGGAAACAGTTGCCTATACCTACAACACCGGTGGTCAGGTGCAGAGTGTCACCGGAATCACCAAGGGGCAGTCTACTACCTATATAGAAGACATCGGCTACGACACCTACGGCCAGAGGGTGTACATGAAGTACGGCAACAGCGTTGAAACACATTACACCTACAACCCCTACCGCCGCTGGCTGGACAGCATAGAAACCGGGAAGGAAGGGGCAGCCCGGCGCTACCAGAACATTAGCTACAGTTTTGATACGGTGGGTAACATAACCGGGTATACCAACGATGTGTACGGCTACACCACAACCCAGACCTATGGTTACGATGCCTTAAACCAGCTGACCGGAGCGGATGGCACCTACCGGCACCATCCGGACGGCATTGATGTAACTACCAGTATCTATAGTCAGGACTATGTCTATGACAGCCTGGGGAACTTTCAGCAGAAAAACTCCAGCCAGCGTTATGTTCCTTCAACCACCCCCAAGGGTGCCCTCAATTATGAGCAGGAGTACAGCTACTATGAGGGAACACCTCACCGGGTACAGTGGATAGGCAATATTTATTACTCCTACGATAAAAACGGCAATGTTATAGAAGAACGGAAAGGCGGGCCTTCCGCCGAGGCTGAGGCTGGGGAGTCCACTCTGTCCGTCGACGGAGACCTTCGAAGCGTAAACCGCGGTTTTGCCCTTATGCGTACGGAAGAGGACGACCAGGCAAGCACCTACTGCAGAACCTACACCTGGGATGAGGAAAACCGCCTTGTAGGCTTTGATACCACCAACACCCAGGTAAAATATCTGTATGACGCAGATAATATGCGTACCAGCAAATATAACCTTAGTGCCAGCGAGGAAACCCTGTACTTTGACCAGTTTTTTCAGGGGGTAACCGAAGGGTCAGATTTCCGGCAGAGTAAGCATATTTATCTGGGGGAAAGCAGAATTGCCACGCGGTTGAGCCTGGAGAAGGATAATATTTCCGGTACCAACTTCGATTATGAGCGGGTAAATACCTACTATTACCACCCTGATCATTTAGGCAGTGCCCAGTTTGTCACGGACCATGAAGGTGAGAAATATGAACACCTGGAGTATACTCCTTATGGAGAGCTGTGGGAGGAACAGATTGATCCGTTAGCGGATGTGATTCCGTTCCGGTTTACCGGAAAGGAGTATGATGAGGAGACGGGGCTGTATTATTACGGAGCGAGGTACCTTGATCCGAAGCGGGGGAGATGGATGTCGAGTGATCCGGCGATGGATGGGATGAACTGGTATGGGTATTGTAGTAATAATCCTTTGAAGTATGTGGATCCTACGGGGTTGGCAGATGTTATCGGTGAGCATGTTAAAACGGGTGAAATTATTACCGACCGACAATATGAACCTACAAAGTTCACTGCAGAGGTATTTCGAAGTAGATCGAGTTATGAAAGTAAATATGGTGAGTTGGATACCCAAGGGAAAGATTTTCTGGTCATTTCAGCAGAGACTATTCTTGGAGAAAAGGGCAAGCATTTTGTTGGAGGGTTACAGACAGTAGATATTCAAACTGAAGGCAATCGAGACCAGCCTATATCTGGCTCACAGTTACAGGGTAATACTATTGCTCCAGGTAAATTTGATATGGAGTATAAATCAACAAGTGGATCCATTCCTGGAGTTGTTCTGGAGATTCAAAATACATCAACCATAGATGGCACAGTTATTGGACGTGACGGGAATGCCGTTGGAGGAGGTGCAAATAGAGGTGGGCGCTGGCTTTATCATGGAAATGCGAGTCTTGGTAATCCAGAAGTTGATTACAACAATAAAGGTAGTGATGGCTGTTTTATCCCATCATCGTCTGAATTCAACGATTCAATTGATTTTATGGAATCTTGGGGGATACAAGAAGGGACAATAATAAATGGTCTGTTAAAGGAGTTTTGAAGTGCCAAGAAATACTTATATTTTAATATTGTTTATAGTTATTACAGATCTTTTCTCAACACCATTTGAATATAACTTTATCGATCAGATTAACCCTGACAAAAAAATAGCTTTTTATTCAGGGAAAGGCTATATCTTTGATTCTGCTTGTAATTGCTTCTATTCTTTCAATGAAGAAGATATTAGCTATGAAGAAGATGGTTACGGTTATCTAAAAACTTCGGATAGAACATATATCGTTATTCTTGGAGATAGATCAAGCGTTCTTTTTAATAATCTCGAGAAGCCCAGGGGCTATAAAGATGTACTTATTGTAGATACAAATGTAAAACCGATTATAAGCGATATAACCGCAACAAGTTTTTTTCAAGAAGTGATTAACGGGAATCTAATTCAATACAAAAGTGAAAATTTAAAACACGTAGTTATTGATATGGGCTATCATGGAGAATTCTGGAATATCAATTCTAAACCGTTTTGGGGAACATTCTCATCAACCTACCCTTGGGTTGAAGGTGTTGAAGGACCAGGAATTGGTGAGGAGATTGACGTTGAATTTAATGAATCATATCAAAATATTTCCATTATGAATGGTTATATAGATTTATCAAATCGAGCGTTGTACAAAGCAAATAATAGACTAAAAACAATCAAAATCATTTCGAATGATGACTATGATAATTTTTCTATAGAATATCGTTTTATTGATGAAGTAAGATTTCATACAGTATACTTTCCGCGGGAAGTAAAAAAGATAAAAATAAAAATTATAGAAGTTTATCCGGGATATAAATATAACGATACAGCGGTGTCTGGTATTTTTTCTGAACTTGACGATCAGTCTTTGAAGGAGCACCATGAGTTGGGTGCTGATGAATACAATAGACTGACCAGTATATTTTCGCAAAGAGAATAATTATTCCTGTAAAGTGATGGGGCCGGTAATGGAATGAAAAAAATTTTATTTGTTTTTTTGCTATCTCTATCAATTAGTCTCGTCGCAGAAAACAATATAGAGCCTGTAAGATTAGAGAAACGTATTAGTTTTTTTGGCGCATTTGATCGAGTTCTTCTTGATGGAGGTGGAACATCCAATTTTATTGGAGACTTTTTGTTTGATATAAAGTTTTACGAGTATATGATAGGTTTATCTGAGAAGCGCATCCCGTCAGCTTTCTTTGTGTATCCTGATCCATTGAAAGATAGTGGACTTACAGTAGGGAGTGAATACTATGAACATGGTACCTGGCAATCAAAAAAAGAAAATAACTTTGATTACTTATACCTACGAAGCAATAATAATTACACTTACAAAGAAAAACTGGGAATGCTTGTGCATCCTCGTAAACTGCTTCTTTTTGATGAAAACTATCTCTTGTTTAGTTCTGATGAGGGATTGAGATGGAGTGGAGCAAACCCAAGGGTTGTTTCAGTTCGTAGTAGTTCATCCTTTGTTGAAGGTATTAAAGAATACAATGGTCAAAATACCGTTCAATTTTCTTCAACCGATAACATCCCCTGGGTAGAAGGTATTGACGGGCAGGGTATTGGCGAATGGTTCGAAATTGAAACCGAGACGTGGAACTGGCCGGTTGATTTTCTGCTGATTTCTAATGGGTATGTGGATTTTGCAAAACCTTATTTATATGAATATAACTCTCGAATAAAAAAAATGCGGATTGAAATCGAAGAACATGATATTGAATTCGAAGTAGAGCTAACTAATACACCGCAGTTTCAGGAGATACGTTTGCCGAAGAAAATAGATGACGGTGAAACAATAATTCGTTTTACCATCCTTGATGTTTATCCTGGTTCAAAATGGGAAGATACTTGTTTGAATTTAGTAATACCAATGGGTGATCGGCCATAGTAACATCTTTCTAACAAAAAGACTGAATACACTTTGAGTGTATTTATAATCATAAGATGGAATGGATTGTTCCTTGATCCCCGTATGAACAAAGTATTTAAACTATCAATAATCGGAGACCTTCGCAGCGTAAACCGCGGTTTTGCCCTTATGCGTACGGAAGAGGACGACCAGGCAAGCACCTATTGCAGAACCTACACCTGGGATGAGGAAAACCGCCTTGTAGGCTTTGATACGTAACCGTCAATTAAACCTCACCCAGAGAAAAAAATCAGAGGGAAATATTCCATGGCAGCAATTTTTCCCAGTTATCAGATTCATTCATGAGTGGAGCTTCCTCAAAAACGCGTCTCAGGTAGTCGTTCGGGTTCACATTATTTTGTTTGGCTGTCTCAATCAGTGAATACATGGCACAGGAACTTTCAGCCCCCTTTGGACTACCGGAAAATAACCAGTTCTTTCGGCCCAGCACAAATGGCCGGATGGCCTGCTCCGCGCTATTGTTGTCCGGCGTCAGATAAGGCGAATCAAGGTAGTGTACCAGTTTCTCCCATTCGTTCAAGGTGTACTGAATTGCTTTCCCAAGCAATAACGAAGGAGGAACCTGCTGACTGCGTTTTTCAAGCCAGGTTCTAAACTTCTGCAAAACCGGTTCCGCCTGAGATTTGCGCTGGTCAACAAACTGGTCTTCGGGCAATTCCATACTGCGAAGACGCTCTTCAATCCCATACAGTTTCCTGATGGCATTCAATGCTTCCTGTGCACTTGCTGCTTTCTTCGAGGCCTTTGCAGCTTCATGAAACTTTCGCCGAACATGGGCCATGCAGCCGACATGGACTATCTGTTCATTCCCCGCCAGGGCTGTACGATACGCATCATAGCCGTCAGTCTGTAAAAAGCCGCTGAATCCATCGAGAAGTTCTTTAATATGTCGGGACCCGCGGGTTTCCCGGTATGAGTAAAGCAATCCCGGGTTTTCCGGAGGGCCGCCGCGGGCAAGCCACATATAGGATTTCGCCGTGTCTGGGCGTTCCGGTTCTCCGTGTACCTGGACCGGGGTTTCATCCATGTTGATGACCGGCCCTGACCGGATATGCATTTTCAGAGTCTCAATTAAAGGTTCAATCTTTTCATACGTCATCTGCTGCCAGTTGCTCATGTTCTGACGGCTTATGTGGATGCCGATCCGCTCAAATCGTTTCTCCTGCCGGTAATAGGGCAGATGATCTACAAATTTATTCACTATGATGAAGGAGAGCAATCCAGGCGTTACAATGCTTTTAGGGATGATACTTGCAGGGGGGGCAGCAACCCTTACTGCCGGCTTCTCTTCATCCCCGGAGCCTTCACAGTTCTTGCAGGCATACTTGGGACGGATAATCAGTTCTACCCACATCTTCGGGGGGATTACCTGTAAGCGCTCGCTGGTCTCTTCGCCGATACGAACCAGCGCATGGCCGCAGGCACACTGTTTTTCATCTTCGGGAATATCAATGATGATCTCTTCCCGGGGAAGGCTTTCATCAATTGGTTTTCTGCCGGATTTCCTGCGGGGATGGGACTGAACTGGTACGGAAGTCTCTGATGCATCGTTCTCCGAAGTACCATTCTCTTCAAGTCCGAACAACAGCGGTTGATACTCATCCTGTTGTTCTTTTTCACTTTTACGGCCAAATTTCTGAAGAAGAAGCAACTTGTACTGCTCCTCCAAGGCACCGTAGCGATGTTCCCAGGAACTGTTTGCTGTCTCAAGAGAGTGAATGTAGTCTTGTACTTCCTTCGGAAGGGCTGCAACATCCATACTGAAAAAAATTCTAGCATACAGCTCTTTCTCTGTAAATTCCTTTACACCATTAAAATGCTTTAAGAAACACGGGAATATTCCAAAGTAGTATGTTCATTCCAGAAATCGATGCCTTTCAACAGCATCGATAGCTGTTCCGGGGTAATGGCAAGAGCATCTTCTTCAGTTACGGGCCAGGGGAATTTATGCTTTTCCAGTTTCTTCTGCCACAGGCAGAAACCATTCCGGTCCCAATACAATGCCTTCATGATTCGTCGTTCGCGGTTGCAGAACAGAAACAGATTGCCGCTTAACGGATTTTCATTCATATAGTCCTGCACCATGACAACTAAGCCGTTGATTGCTTTACGCATATCAGTGATGCCTGGCCGGATAAATATCTGTACGGCTGATAAATCTGGGGTCATTCATAAACCCTCAAGGCTGTTAATACTGCTTTTAGCTGGTCATGATTTGCTGTTACCGGCAGAGTAATAACAATATCGTGCAACTTTATGGTTATGGTTTCTTTTTCGGATAAATGATGAAAAGAGCTTTTTACTGGTATGAACCGGGCTGCTGCTGTTTCAGAGCCTATTCCGGTTTGTACGGCACGTTTCCTTTCGGCTTTTTTCCAGCTGTAAAACGTTGTGGGTGGTATTTCGTGCTGCCGGCAATACTCCTGCCCGCTTAACCCGCTTTTTTCCCAATTTCTAAGATGTTCACACTGCTGTTCCCGGTTATATTTGACCATGCGATTCCTCCATTAAGGGAGGATTGTAGGGCATTCATTGATGTCGGCATAAGGTGGGGTTTAATTGACGGTTACGAACCTACACCTGGGATGAAGAAAACCGCCTTGTAGGCTTTGATACCACCAATACTCAGGTAAAATATCTGTACGACTCGGATAATATGCGCACCAGTAAATATAACCTTAGTGCCAGCGAGGAAACCCTGTACTTTGACCAGTTTTTTCAGGGGGTAATCGAAGGGTCTGATTTTCGGCAGAGTAAGCATATATACCTTGGAGAAAGTAGGATAGCCACGCGGTTGAGCCTGGAAAAGGACAATGTGTCCGGTACCAACTTCGACTATGAGCGGGTAAATACCTACTACTATCACCCTGATCATTTAGGTAGTGCCCAGTTTGTTACGGACCATGAAGGTGAGAAATATGAACACCTGGAGTATACTCCTTATGGAGAGCTGTGGGAGGAGCAGACTGATCCCCTGGCGGATGTGATTCCGTTTCGGTTTACCGGAAAGGAGTACGATGAGGAGACAGGGTTGTATTATTACGGAGCGCGGTATCTTGATCCGAAGCGGGGGCGGTGGATGTCGAGTGACCCGGCGATGGATGGGATGAACTGGTATGGGTATTGTAGTAATAATCCTTTGAAGTATGTGGATCCAACGGGTTTGGCAGAGGTTTATGCAGATGATGTAAATGGCAACCCAATACTTGCTTATGAGGGAAGAGACCTTAAACAGGAAACGCACCTGGAAATTCAGCGAGGTGAAGGTCGAGTTGATCAGAATGATAGTGCAAAACTGTATGTAGGGAACCAAGTCCTTCAGGAATATGCGGGTGTTCAGAGTGAGAAGAATTATAGGTCGGGAGATCAAACTGAATTGGAAAAGCATGATGATGATTTAAGTAATGTAAATTATCCAAACGCAACACTTCCTATTGGTGAGGATTATCAAGTAGAGCTAATCGGAGAAACCAATAGTTATAAGAACGCTATGTCAATAACAAGTGAAACAGCACAACTCCATGGTCTTGAGAAAAAAGGAATTGAGAAGATTTGGAATTTTTGGATACATTCAACTGGTAGTAAAAATTTTCCAGAGCGGCCTAATGCTCTGAGTTGGGGGTGCCAAATTTTTTCTAACAAAGATTATGAAAGGTTAAGAAATTCGATTGATGGGATTGGTTTTAAACAAGGTGAAAGTTTTGGCATGAGTATATTGGGTTTTAGTTATGAAACTCCAAAGAACTGGACTAGGTGATCATTTAATTAGGAGAAGCTATGAATAAAGTTATAATTTTCATAATACTGAATTTGGTTTTGGTATGTCTTGCAGAAGATTATTTAGGACCAATCGAGTTAAATAATCGTCTAAGCTACTTTGGAGGATTTGATTATGTTAAGCTCGACCAAAGTGGTTACTCATGTTATATGGGCAATTTTTTGTTTGATCGATCTTTTTATGAGTTTCGCTTGGATAATGCCCAAAATAAAGAATCGTCCTTAAGATTTAGTTTACCTCAGCCTATTAAGACTGATTCTGTATTTCCAAATAGCTCTTATTACGAACGTGGTACCTGGCAATCAAAAAAAGAATATAACTTTGATTACTTATACCTGAGCAGCAATAAAAATTACACTTACAAAGAAAAACTGGGAATGCTTGTGCATCCTCGAAAATTACTTTTATTTGATAAGAATTTTCTCTTGTTTAGTTCTGATGAGGGATTGAGATGGAGTGGGGCAAACCCAAGGGTTGTTTCAGTTCGTAGTAGTTCATCCTTGGTTGAAGGCAATAAAGATTACAATGGTCAAAACACCATTCAATTTTCCTCTACTGATAACATCCCCTGGGTAGAAGGTATTGACGGGCAGGGTATTGGCGAATGGTTCGAAATTGAAACCGTGACGTGGAACTGGCCGGTTGATTTTCTGCTGATTTCTAATGGGTATGTGGATTTTTCAAAACCTTATTTATATGAATATAACTCTCGAATAAAAAAAATGCGGATTCAAATTGAAGAACATGATATTGATTTCGAGGTAGTGCTTACTGATACACCGCAGTTTCAGGAGATACGTTTGCCGAAGAAAATAGATGACGGTGAAACAGTCATTCGTTTTACAATCCTTGATGTTTATTCTGGTTCAAAATGGGAAGATACTTGTTTGAATTTAGTAATCCCAATGGGTGATCGGTCATAGTAAAATCTTTGGAACAAAAAGACTGAATACTCTTTGAGTGTATTTATAATCATAAGGTGGAATGGATTGTTTCTTGAATATCGTATAAACAAAGTATATACTATGAATGTGAAAGCAAAGATACAAAAATGGGGCAACAGCTTGGGAATACGTATTCCAATGAGTATGATTAAAAACTTATCCCTTGAAAACGGGTCCACTGTAAATATAGAAGAGGACCAGGACAAAATTATTATCGAAACCAACAGAAACCGGGACATCAATTCTCTGCTGGATAAGATTACCGAAGCGAATCTGCATAGCCAGCTTGATTGGGGAAACTCCGAAGGCAAAGAAATCTGGTGAGAAAAAGTTACATACCTGAAAAAGGTGATATAGTTTGGTTGAATTTTACTTCCCAGTCCGGACATGAGCAGGGGGGTAAACGGCCTGCGGTTGTTTTATCTCCTTTTGAATACAACCGGAAAACCGGACTAATGATCGGCTGTCCGGTAACGAGCAGAATAAAAGGTTATCCTTTTGAAACAATAATTAACGGTGATAAAATTTCCGGAGCCGCCCTTGTGTACACCGGCCGAAAACGGACACCCATTCCGGAGGAAAGCGGACAGTGATTCCGGGCAAAAACGGACACCTGTTCCGGCCGAAAACGGACAGTTTTTCCGGAGCGCCGGAATTGCTTTAACCTGAAATAAGAAATCCTCGATTAACACGAGCACTCTCGTCACAATAGCAAAACTACTATTTGACGGAGTACAGAATGTCGAGAGCGAGGATTCATGTGAAACACATGCGTAAACTGCTTGCGCTCACGTACGAGAGCAAGCTGGGACTTCGGGATGTATCCCAACTGACCGGAGTATCTAAAACCACAGTCAGCGAATATCTGGTGCGATTCCGCCGCACCGGGATCAGCTATGCAGCAAGCCAAAAGCTTACCGATGAGCAGCTGCTTGGCCTGTTCGAAGAGAAAAAGCAGGAAGAAAGTGAGCAGTATACACAACTAACGACACTGTTCCCCGAGTACGCCAAACGGCTGAAACAGCGGGGGATGACGAAGCAGTTCCTATGGAAGGAATACCGTAGAAAGTATCCAAACGGATATAGATACAGTCAGTTCTGTCACCACTTTACGGTGTTTCTGGACTCCGGTGAGGTGACGATGCGTCAGCCCCACGAGCCTGGAGATATGGCATATCTCGACTATGCCGGAGAAACGTTCCCTTACTATCCTGATGGAGATGAGCAGCGGGCACAAATATTCGTTGCGGTACTCGGAGCAAGTCAGCTGGCCTATGTTGAAGCAAGTGAGAGCCAGAAACAAGAGGCCTTTGTCCGCTCCACAGAACGGGCTCTGAGGTACTTCGGCGGGGTTCCGCGAGCTCTCGTCCCGGATAACCTGAAGGCGGCCGTGCTCAGTGCGAGTAAATATGAGCCGGAGCTTAATCCGTTGTTCGATGATTTTGCCGATTACTACCGGACGACGATAATCCCCGCCAGGGCCTATAAACCGAAAGACAAATCCCTGGCGGAGAATGCCGTCAAGTTAACCTATCAGCGGATATTCGCCCCGCTGTACGGCAAGAGGTTCCATTCGTTGGCTGAGCTCAACCAGGCCATCGCAGAACTTCTTGAAGAACACAATACCCGGAAACTGACAAAGCTGCAAATCTCACGGCGTCAGTTGTTTGAAGAGATCGAACGGTCTGCGCTGAAGACGCTGCCGGGCGAACCGTATCCAATGAAATACTTCGAAACTCACAAGATTGCACCGGACTATCACTTTATCCTGTCAAAAGATAAGCACTACTACTCTGTTCCCTGGCAGCTGAAGGGAGAACAGGTCAAAGTGATCTTTGATGAGCGAATTATAGCGGTATATCACAAGAATGTACGCGTAGCCCAGCACCGCCGGAGCAGAAAGAAAGGACAATACTCCACACAGTCCGCACACATGCCCAGGCACCATCAGTTTGTTGAATCATGGTCGGCGGAGAAGTTTACCACCTGGGCTCAGTCGATTGGAGAAGAGACGTTCCTGGTGATTTCACATCTATTAAACAGCAAGCCACATGAGCAGCAGGCGTACAAATCCTGCCTTGGTGTGCTGAACCTGGCAAAGGATGCCGGATCACACCGGCTGAACTGGGCCTGCCGACGTGCGTTGAACTACTCGAGAATCAGTTATCGGGATGTTCGTGCATATCTGGATGAAATCATGCGACAAGAAAAGGATGAACAGCAGAACAAACAGGTGTTTCTCTTCGCCGATCACAAGAACCTGCGGGATTCTGCAATCTACAAATGAGGTAACCGATGAATAATAATCAGGCGACAATCAACAAGATGACCGAGATGCGTCTCCACGGAATGGTACAGGCCTTCCGTACACTGCAGGAGACCGGACGCCATATGGATCTTACGACCGATGAGGTTATCAGCTACCTTGTCGACTCAGAATGGGATGAGAAACACAATCGCCGACTGGCGCGCCTTGCCAATGCGGCCCGTTTCCGCTATAAGGCAGCGATTGAAGATATCGACTATACCTTCGACCGGAATCTGGACAAAAACCAGATCTTAAGACTTGCAGCCTGCTCCTGGATATCCCGGGGGCAGGACCTGCTCATCACGGGTCCGACCGGAGGAGGAAAAAGTTTTCTTGGATCGGCTTTCGGACATCAGGCATGTCAGTATGGGTATACCGTCGCTTACTTTTCCACAACGCGTTTATTCAATGAAATAGCGGCGGCAAGGGATGATGGAACCTACCTGAAGCACTTGTCACGCATAATGAAAAACAAGCTGGTCATTATCGATGACTTCGGTCTGGAACCGCTGGAGCATACTGCACGGATGGCATTTCTTGAAATCCTTGAAGATCGACACCGGAGAAAATCTACGATAGTGATCGCCCAACAGCCGGTAGAAAACTGGCACAGCATTATCGGTGACCCCACGATTGCCGATGCCATAATGGACCGTCTTGCCTTTCATTCTCATAGAATTGTAATAACCGGGGACTCGGTAAGGAGGAAACTCTATGCTGTAGATTGACGCAAAACGGACACCTGATCATACTGAAGACGAGGATTTACTTCCTTCAGGCAGCTGTCCGTTTTCCGCCGGAATCACTGTCCGAAATCATCGGAATACACACCCTGGCTGATCAGGTAAAAAACCTGGATTGGCAGGCCGGAAAAGCGATCTACATTGAAACAATCGATGATAAAAGTATTACTGAAATACAGGAAAAGTTAATCGCGCTTATAGGCTAGCATATGTACCCTTACCGTCCGGAACCTCTCTTCTTTATGCGGGGCTCCCGGGGAATATCAATAATAAAGAGAGCCCCTTTCTCCCCTTTTTCAAGGGTCAGGCTGCCGTAGAAACGTTCCCGGATAATCCTCCGGGACATGTAGAGGCCCAGGCCCGAACCCTCCTCCCGTGTTGTAAGGTATTTTTCAAATATTTCCTCCGCCAGCTCGGGTCGAACACCGCCCCCGTTATCTTCTATTTTCACCAGAACCCGGTCACTTTCTCCTGTTACAGTCAGAATAATGAAAGGCTGTATGATAGTCCTCTCTTTAAAGATGTTAACCGCATTCCCAATCAGATTTATCAAGACCTGTTCCAGTTCATTCCTTACTCCCCAGACCATAGAATCTCCCTGGTCGGAATAGGTCAGATCTACTCCACTGGCTGATAAAAGGTCCTCCAGAAGAGAGAGGACCGCTTCGCACTGCTCCGAAACGGAAAAGAGCTCCCTGTTCTTCCGGGGATTAATGTAATTACGGAAATTCTTGAGGGTTGTGAACATGCTTTCAAGGGTGTTTTTTATTCCTGCCAGAGATTCCGTATGCCGTTCACGTTCCGGTTTCAGCAGCTCCTTTTTCACCATGCCGTTGACATAAAGGGAGATACTATAGAGATACTGCTGCCATTGGTGGGCCACGAAATTCATCATTTCCCCCATTCGCGCCTGCCTTTCCTGAAGCCAGTACATCTTCTCCAGTTTCCGGTGGGCCCGGACGATATGGTGCCTGCTGAATAGGACCAGAGAGAGAATGAGAAGCAGCACGGCTATCCCCAGGGTCAGAATCTGCTTGTAATAGACAGAATAGAAAGGGAGAGGACGGTTAAGGATTATAATGTCCTCCGGGAGATTATCCGTCTGCAGACTATGGGGTTTGACCGTATTCCAGTCCAGATAGGTCTGTAATGTGGAGTAATCGCCGGCGAAACCGCCCCGGGAAAGGAAATCGTCCACGGCCTGGAACATCTCCGAGGCGATCTTTCCCGAATCCAGCATAACGCCCCCCGCCAGACCTCTTCCCATGAGGGAACTCCAGAATGAGTAAACCGGGGCTGCGCTATGAGCGCAGATATCCTGAAGAATTTCTCCGGGGATGAAACGGTTCCCCCGGTTATCTCCATAAACAAGGAAATAAAAAACGATCTCATCACCCTTGAGTTTATCCATCTCTTCTAAAAGAGATTCTCTGGAAAAATCGGTCAGGACGGTAAAGGTCATACCCTCCCGGGCGGCAAGGTCTCCTATGGCATCCATGGATTTTCCAAAAAGATCGGGTTGATTATTAATAACAAAGACTTCCGGGCTTTCCGGGTTCTGTTCACGGGCCAGTGCAAAGGTTTCCCTGATCGATTGATCCTGGTCACTCTTCAGATAGAAGGTATTGGGCTTCTCTTCCAGAGCCTCAACAGAGTAGAGAACCTTGGGAATATCCCCGAAAAGCTCTTCCCCATAGCTATTGATAAAGGAACTGGCCATTGATGCTTCGGCGAGAACGGCGGAAAACTCTATCTGTCCGTACTTTTTTGAGATGTAATCACACCACTCCCTGTTGCTCAGGCCGTCCTTCGTATCGGGCCAGCCGAGATATTCGGAATGAAGGATCCAGCCGGGACGCAGGGCCAGAGCCCGATCCACCCCGTCGTTTATTCCCTTCATCCAGGGCAGGGCATTGGAACTGGAATAGGTGTGCAGAAAAAAAACATGTCTCTGCTCGGAGTACAGGGAAGGGAGAAAGATCAGCAGAATCAAACAAAAAGAGAGCATTTTTCCATCGTGAATCCTGTCTTTCACAAGTGCTCCCAAGCACATTATATAAGAAAGGGAAGCTGTTCCCCCTCTTTGACAAGAAGAATCAGCTCCCTGGTCGTTTTAACATGCAGTTTTTTAAGAATATTGGATTTATGGGTTTTCATGGTAGGCTCGGAGATGTTCAGATTATCAGCGATCTCCTTCCCGGACAGTCCGCTTATGACAAGGGAAAGGACATCCTTTTCCCGGGCAGTGAGAGAATCCAGACTCAGGCGGGTCTCGGAAAGGGGTTCATCGATCAGTCCACCTTTGAAACTGTCCACCATGCGTGTCATGATACGGGGAGTGAAGTAGCGGTAACCCTTAGCCACATTCTCCAGGGCTATATCCAGCTCTTCGGCGCTGTTCTCCTTGAGCAGGTAACCGGCCACCTGTAGCTGCATTGCCTCATTTATCACCCCGTCATCCGAATAGGAGGTAAGAAGGATTACCTTTGTTTTCAGCTTCTCCTCCTTGAGTCTGCGTATTATACCGAAACCGTTCAGCAGGGGAACGGAGAGATCGCATATACAGATATCCGGTTCCTTTTCAACCATCTCCCTGACCGCGGTCAAACCGTCGGTAGCCTGTCCTGTAACGGTAAAGCCCTGAAGGGTTTCAACGGCCATTTTAAGGCCGGGGAGTAAAATTTTATGATCGTCAACCAGGTATACCCTAATCATTCTTTTTATCCATCTTGGCATAAGTCTAATTCCTTTCCATGCTCAATTCAAATTTTGCTTTGCTTGGCTCCGCGTTTCTGAAACATCCGGCCATTTCCAGCCCGGGAAGAAAGCCTTGGCGCCTGTTCGCAGACATGGAAGATGGAGTTGGTATCGGAATTAGTTCCACCGGTAAACCGGGTCAGATTCATAGGAGTCTGCACATAATAGTAAAAGGAACCGGGAATGTTAGAAATCATCCCAAAGAATGAGATATGAGATAAAAAAGATGAGAATTGCCTTCCTCTGGTATAAGAAGGGGTGATTCCATCCGGGATCTCATACCTTTTCCCGGTAATCTCATACTCTGTACAGGTAGAATTCATACACCGGGATGATTTATTTATGCTGACGGCCCTCACTATCATTTTATTAACAAAGATACGGAACAGCCGAAGGGGCTGTTTTAAGAAGGAGACAGAAGATGAAGATAAAATTTTGGGGATTAGTGCTGATATCGATTGTGATTGCATTGGCCTCTTGCGCCGACACTGGCGCTTCGGATACGGATACGACGATTACGAATAATTTTGAGGGGACCTGGTATTTACTGAATGATTCCTTTGTGAAAACAGATTATTATATGATCTTAAATAGTCATGGACAATCATTAGTTTTAGACCCTGCGAATGATTGGACTATTACAGGAACCTACACTTACACGGAGACGAGTGCCACCGTTATTACCAACTCTAGTTTGGGAACCCTAGGCTGTGACTTTGCCGGTGGATATTTATTTGGTTATGACGCCGATACTAATACAACATATCGCTTTGATGATTAAATAAGTCGTTTCAGCGCTGATTGAGCACTTGCCCTCTGTCCTGGAGAACCAGCAGGCCTTCGAACTGCTGCTCCGCCTTCTGGCAGGACAGATGGGGCAGGAACTGAACTACAGCCGTTTTGCCGAACAGGCGGAAATAAACGTCCTACTATCTAAATAATTACGGCAAGCGATTAACGAAATCATCCAAAGTTTTCTTCAGGGGACCGGGTCTACTGACCCCTGCCGGATATTATCAATAACAGAGGGGATTTTCTCTACAGCATATAAAGGAAGCGTGACGAGAGTGTAACGGCAATCTTTTAATCCATCTTTGGTTGAAACCTTGGTTTCTATCTCTTGAACCGAGTGAGGTTGTAAATCAAAACGGAAGGCGTAGAGCAGTTGTTTTTCAAACATAAGCTGATGAAGCGATTTCAAACTGCCCGAAAGGCCTGATTTCACTTCAATGGGAAAGATTTGCATTCCCCTGGCAATGGCAAAATCTACTTCCGCATTGCTTTTTGATGCTTCTCTCATCCAGTAATACAATCCTGAATCCATATCGGAAGAATTACCCTCAAGAAGATGCTGGCCCACATACTGTTCGGCGAGTGTCCCTTCATTAAGAAGCTCCCTCTCGGTGAGTCCCTGCAGATCTATAATATCCAGTCCGAGCATGGCAGATAGGAGACCCACATCAAGGAAGAGCAGCTTGAATTTTTTTTCATTTTTCCCCGCGCCCAGAGGGATACCGCTCAAATCGCTTGTATGTATTTTGGAAATAACTCTGGCATTGCTGAGCAGTTCCAGCATGTTTGCCGTATAGGCGCTCCTGGCATTCGGCAGAAGGTTTACGTATTTAACTTTTTTTCCTACCTGGGCAGGTATTTTCCTGAACAATGACTGGAGATCGGCCAGGTAGCCGCTTTGGGCGTATTTTGAAAAATCATCCATATAAGTATTGCCGATAGATCTGTGAACATCTTTGACCCGTGAGAAGGACCGGCTCTCCTTATATTCCAGCACTGCTTCGGGCATGCCCCCGGTAAGCATGAAATCCCTCTGACTACTGATGAGTTTTTTATGGGATGCTTCCGGAAGGGGGCGGGCGAGTGAGAAATTTTCCATAAGGGAAAACAAGTAGGGATCGGTTTCCTCAAGAAACTCGAAATAAGTCATGGGTCCCAAATGCAAGTACTGAATGCGTCCTACGGGCATGGAGAAGGAGTGTTCCTTAAGGGTGAACTCCAAAAGAGAGCCCGCTGCTACGAGGGCGATATCCGGTCGTTGTTCGTAAAAATATCTTAACGCGGCCAGGGCTTGGGGGGTTGCCTGTATTTCATCCAGAAAAAGAAGCGTTCCCGAGTTAATCTGTTTTCCCGCCACGGAAGAAAGGTTCTGAATGATCCGTTCCAGGTCAAGTGATTCGAATACCCGATTCAGATCCCTGTGGAGTTCAAGGTTTATTTCTACAAGTTCAAGCTCTATCTCCTTTGAGAACAGTCTTACCAAGGTAGATTTCCCCACCTGCCGTGCGCCTCTTAGTACTAAGGGTTTTCTCCGGGGATTATTCAGCCATATATGCAGCTCTTTTAGTTGCTTTCTTTTCATAGAGAATAGTATATGGGGTTAAATATTTGTATGCAAGATAAAAGACCCCGGGTAAAATATCTGTTTGGTGCAATTGAAGAGGATGGGACTATATAGGGGATCTCATACCTTTTTTGGCAGATTTCATACACCAGGATGATCTATTTATGCAGCAGTGCTTCCCAATTATTAATTAAGACACAGACAGAAGCGCCGGTTTGGCTGATTAAAGGAGATTCGAAATAAAAATCAAGTTTATGGTAAATGCCGCACGATTCTATTAATGCGTGTCTGGGATCCCGGGCTGCTCTGTTTAATGAAGTCTATAAGATCTTCATCCAGGCGAATGGTAATCGAAACTTTCTGCGGCTGTTCGATTCTTGCATTCTCCCAGAAATCATCTGAAAGTTCGTCGATATCGCTGTAGTTAATATCTGGATTCTTTAGTTCCTCTGTGCCAGTTTATTCGCTTTCCTCGCGGAGATAATCAGGACTTTTCATCCCATTCAACCTGCATAAGAAAAAATAATCTTTGTATGTACGGATCTAAATACTCATTTTAAGTAAAGAATAATGCAGTAATTATTACGTTTCTTATATGCAATTTTCTATGAAACCCTCCAAAACCCCAAACTTGACTGCAGCGGTAACCATTTGTACCTTTTGTTAAAACAGATACAGTCTCAGCACTGTTCACTATAAGGACAATACATTATGGCAAAAACAGTAACTATTAATCACACAGATCTGCAGATTGCCCCCATTAACTTCGGCGGCAATGTCTTTGGCTGGACTCTGGACGAAAAACAGTCCTTTGAAATTCTCGATGCGTTTACCGGCAACGGCTTCAATTTTATCGACACCGCCGATACCTACGCCTGGTGGGTGGACGGAAAGGGTGGTCAGTCGGAAACCATTATCGGTAAATGGCTCAATGCCAGGGGCAACAGGGACAAGGTTGTAATTGCAACCAAGGTAGGCTCGGAGACAAAGGAGCACCCCAAAGATATAAGCAGAAAGCATATTCTAAAGTCTGTAGATGAAAGCCTTGCCCGGCTGCAGACAGATTACATCGATCTCTACTATACCCATTTTGATGATGAGAAGACTCCTGTGGAGGAAACCATGGCGGCCTATGATTCCCTCGTTAAAGCGGGAAAAGTACGCTATATAGCAGCCTCAAATGTGTCTCCTGCACGAATCAACGAATCTATGGATGCTGCAGAAAAAAATGGATATGCAAAATACACCTCTCTTCAGCCCCATTACAACCTGATTGTTCGGGAACAGTTTGAGAACGAGTATGCACCGGTGGTTAAGAAATACGGATTAAGTGTTTTTACCTACTGGTCTCTTGAGGCCGGTTTTCTTACAGGGAAATACCGATCGGAAGAGGACTTTGATAAAACAACCCGGGGCGGAGCAATCAAGAAATATTTTGATAAACGGGGTAAAGCAGTTCTTGAGGCTTTGGATATGGTATCAGAAAAGCATAATTCTTCCCCTGCGGCAGTGTCTCTTGCATGGCTTCTTGCCAATCCCCTAATAACAGCTCCAATTGTAAGTGCCACCAGTACCAGACAGCTGCAGACCCTGTTTGAGGCACCGGAACTGTCTCTGGACGCAGAAGATATTATGCTTCTCAGTAAGGCCGGTGAGTAGTATTACGGGAATTGGAGTGCACCTGCTACTGGTAAAAGTTCTCAAAAGATGGCAGTATCTGGGGTCAGATGGACCGACCTTTTGTAGATAGAATAAAACCATGGCAGGTCTCCCTCCTTGTGGGAATACTTGGCGCGGCCTTTTCTGCAGGCTGGAGTCAACTTTTTGACGGGGTTTTTTATGCTGACAGTATTTATAAGCCTATAGCCATAGGTATGCCCATGTCCTACCTTTTTTACCGCAGCATCTGGAAAAACAGAAATCTTTTAGGATCTGCAAACCGCCAGCTTGAAGAAGCCCTTGAGAAAATCACCCTCTTAAGCCGCATGGACAGCCTCACGGGCTTGCTGAACAGGGGGGCATTCTTTGAAGGCCTGGAAGCGGAAATTCTGCGCAGCAGAAGATACGGGCACAGTATGGCATTTGTCATGATGGATCTCGACTACTTCAAGGCAATAAACGACAACTACGGCCATCTGGCAGGTGATGATGTTATCAGAAAGGTTGCTGATGTTCTCCGTGAAGAGCTTCGCATTGTGGATATGGTAGGGCGTATCGGAGGAGAGGAGTTTGCTCTCCTGCTGGTGGAGACAGACCGTGAATCGGCTTTACAGGTGTGCGAGCGAATCCGTGAGCATATAGAAAACCTTCGGTTCAATTTCAATACCTCCCCTGAACCGGTTGCCTTAACAGTCTCCATCGGCTACTGCATGATGGACAGTACCACTGCCTTAAGCAGTAAAGAGCTTTACAGTGTTGCGGATAAATGTCTTTATGCTGCAAAAGAGGGCGGCCGCAACCGTGTCTGCAACAGCTTTACGGAAAAATTTTCGGAGTAAATTTAATGAGTACTAACAAGAAAAGACCGGTTATTGGTCTTTCCAGCGGTACAATTCTGCCTGAAAAATTCGTAATTCCCGGAATGGAGCTGGTATCTCTCAGCCGTGATTATATAGACGCCCTTGAGGCTGTAGATGCAGTCCCCCTGGTTATCCCTGTTACGGGCAACCCGGAAGATGCAGCTGCTGTTTTAGCTTCACATAATCTCCATATTTTCTTCACAATCGCTTTACAGAATCGTGCCATATTCAGATTGTAAATGTTCATCGGGAGGATTCCATGAAAAGAACCGTTAATTATATTGTAGATATGGGAATGCTGGTTTCCCTGCTGATCTGTGGAATAACCGGAATTATAAAGTTTCCGGAACTCAATATTCTAATGACCGATTCCACCTATTTAACCGTGGCGCTTCTTCACGACTGGTCCGGAATTGCGCTGGTAGTACTGGCAGCGCTGCACACTGTGCTTCATGCAAAATGGCTGGTTAACACCACAGTTAAAATGATTCCGGAAAGACTCAGGAAACTGTTTTCCCGTAAGCGTATTCCGTCACAGATTGTTACTGTGCTCGGTGTTGCTGTACTTCTTCAGTTCTCCTACAGCACCTGGGCCAGAGGGCATCATATGTCCAATGCAACAATTCCCCAGGGGATTGATTTCACCGGTATGCAGCTTACAGACGGTACATACACCGGAACTGCAGATGGATACGCTCCCGGCCTTACTGTATCGGTTACCGTAGCCGGGGGTGAAATTACCGATATCAGTTATGTTTCCCATTCTGAAACACTGCGCTGGTTTGTCCGTGTGGATGATCTGATGCCCGATCGCATTATTACTGCCCAGAGTACAGATGTTGATACCGTCAGCGGAGCAACTGCCAGCTGTCACGGGATAATGTCTGCCGTGGAAAATGCTCTGGTAAAAGCCCGGGGATAATTAGTTTTGACTGTTCCTGCCATGATCACTATTTTCTATGAAGTATAGGAGGCGCTTGTGGCAGGACTTTCCGGAAAAACAGCCCTTGTAACTGGAGCATCATCAGGGATTGGCAAGGCAGTGGTCAGAGATCTTCTTCAAGAGGGCGTAAAAGTGTATGCCGCTGCGCGCAGGCTTGAATTGATGCAGGAGCTTTCATCCGGCGGAGCCGAGGTTCTTGCCATGGATGTAACAGACGACGGATCAATGCAGTCCGGTGTAGATGCTATTATAAAAAATGAAGGCTCCATCGACATACTGATCAACAACGCAGGTTACGGCTCTTACGGGGCGCTGGAAGATGTCCCGGTACAGGAAGCCCGGCGTCAGTTTGAGGTAAATATTTTCGGCCTTGCCCGGCTTTCCCAGCTGGTTCTTCCTTCCATGCGGCACCAATCCTGGGGAAAAATCGTAAACATCTCTTCCATGGGGGGAAAGATTTATACCCCCTTCGGCGGCTGGTATCATGCTACCAAGCATGCCCTTGAAGGTCTTTCCGATTCCCTGCGTCTTGAAACTGCACCCTTTGGCATCGATGTAATCATTATTGAGCCCGGTGGAATAAAAACCGACTGGGGCATTATCGCTGCGGAAAACTTGAGAAAGACATCCACCGGTGGTGCCTACGAAAAGCAGGCTCTGGCTGCTGCAGACCGTATAGAGAAGATGTACCGGGGAAAAGGCTTGTCTCAGCCCGAACTCATTGCCGGGACAATAGCAAAATCCCTGAAGGCCCGCAGACCGAAAACCCGGTATGCCGTCGGTTTCATGGCAAAGCCTTCAATATTTCTCCGTTCCTTACTTCCGGACCGTATCTTCGACTGGGTAATTAAACGGGCTATGTAAAGGCTTAACCCGGGAGAGCTGCAGTGCTGCAGAGCTGCAGAGTTGCAGAGTTGTAAGTCAAAGGCAAACAGGCAAAAAGCCTAGGATTCCAGCAGGCTATCCCGGGCATCTTTCAGCATTCTGAAAATTACTTCATTTCCCCCGGTATCGGGATGACACTCCAGGGACATCCTGCGGTACTGACGGCGAATCTCTTCCGGGTCTGCAGGCAGAATCAGCCCCGGCTCAGGCAGGTATCCGAGTAAAAAAGCACTGAACATCTTTTTCCAGCTATCTTCAGGAACGCCGGGATATCTCACAGATATCTGTCGCCCGAAGCGTTCTGTTAAGGATTCCCAGTCTGCAAGGCTGAAATTGCGGTATTCCATGGCGGCCTTTTTTGTAGAGGGAACCATTATTCTGTTCCAGACAGGATTCTTTCCTGCATGGTTAATATTCTGTTCTATTTTTGCCAGAGCAGAAAGATAGTTGCGTACATCCCCGGGAAGCTCTTTAAGCTGTTTCAGGATAAAGTCTTTCTTTGAGGATTTTCTGATCTCCTTTTGCAGAGCTTCATCCTGTTTCAATTCGAAAAAGAGCAGGAAAAAGGGATGCCGGGGCATGCGGTAGGTTTGTATAAAATTGGAGACATGCTTCGGTTGTATCACCCCTTTGCTCATAAGCCTGTATTCACGCTTACCGAGCTTTACGCCTTTAAGTTGAAGGTCCTGGTGGAGATACTTCTCAAGCAGGGCAAAGCGGGGGTCTTTTTGTACTGTTTTTGTCTGCCGGGACAGCAGCCATTCCAGACTCTTATGAGGCATGGTTACAGTCTACCTGCAGAGAGGACGGGGGTAAATGGTACTTTTCAGTCCGGGGTTTTTTCTGTAGATTTTACCCGGCAGGTTAAGCAATGAATATCAGACGGATTCTTAAGATTTCTCTTCAAATAGCAGCAGCGGTACTTTTTTTCTCCCTCGGGGCAGTGTTCTTTACTCCCCTGGGCGGTAACCTGCGGCTTATGCTTACCAGTGCCGATTTCCGGCTTCCCACCGAGTCCTCTCCCTTTACCTTTCGCATTCTCGAAAGTCAGGAGGGCAGCGAAGGCCGCTGGCTTTACGCGGTGGACGGAACCAACTACTATGCCCTGGATGATACAAAGTGTGTGGGCTACCGATTTATCAGTTTTGATGATGCCATGGCTACTCCGGGATTTGATGCCCTGAACGCCACTACCTGGGGAGAATCAGAGACTGATCCAGACTGAAGCTTCCCAGGGTCTCAGCTGTATGGACGCTCTGTACTCTGGACTGTCGGCATAGTTCCCGATAAGAAGATCCTGCTGCTTTTGTGTCTCATGCAGCTGAAACTCTGTCCCGGTATCGGACATGTTCAGAACTACCGTTAGTTCACTGCCGTTATAAAGGCGCCGGTATGCATAAACCTGCGGATGCGGCGGATCTATCTCTCTGAAATTTCCATACACCATAACAGCATGTTTCCGTCTCAGATTTATGAGCCTGCGGTAGTAGTTAAGAACAGAATCCGGATTACACTCCTGATCACGGGCGTTTATCTGGGTGTAGTTCGGGTTAAGTCCGATCCAGGGAGTGCCGGTGGTAAATCCGCCGTTGGTCTCGCTGGTCCACTGCATGGGGGTGCGGGCGTTATCCCGGCTGCAGCGGTTGACACGCTTCAACACATCTTCCGGTGCATCACCATTCTGGATGGATTCTCTATAATAGTTCAGGGTGGCTACATCTCTGTATTCTTCGATAGAGGCAAAGGAGACGTTGGTCATGCCCAGCTCTTCTCCCTGCATTATAAATGGTGTCCCCTGAAGGGTATGGAGCAGAGTTGCCAGGAGGGTTGCCGATTCCCGGTGATATTTATCATCCCTGCCGTAGCGGGAGACCTGTCTCGGCTGGTCGTGGTTGCTCATATAGAGACAGTTCCAGCCCCTGCCGTCCAGTTTTTCCTGCCATGATGAGAGACAGCGTTTAAGTCTGGGGATTTCCAGAGGAATCTCGTCAAAGGGTCCAAGGTTCCGGTCGATGCTGACATGTTCAAAGTTGATCGCCATATTGAGAAATCCCGTCTCCTCGTCCACATAGCGGGATACGGTATCCAGATCTGCGCAGACCGTTTCTCCTACGGTCATGGCGTTATAGCCTTCAAGGCTTTTCTGTACCCAGCTCAGGTACTCGTCAATCTTCGGTCCGTTGGCGAAATATTCATGGCCGCGAATGTTGTGGGGATCGGTGCCGTCAGGCAGCCCGGGAGTTTTGGATATAAGGTTAATTACATCCATGCGGAAGCCGTCTATGCCTTTTTTCATCCAGAACTGTATAATCTCCCTTACTTCCCTGCGTACTGCCGGATTGTCCCAGTTGAGATCCGGTTGTTTACGGGTAAAGAGATGCAGGTAATATTCGCCAGTTGCACTGTCCAGTTCCCAGGCGGGGCCCTCAAAAAAACTGTTCCAGTTGTTGGGAATTTCTCCATCTTTTCCAGGCTGCCAGATATAGTAATCCCTTTTGGGATTGTCAGCGGAAGAGCGGCTTTCTGCAAACCATGGGTGTTCATCGGAGGTATGGTTCACCACAAGATCCATTATAAGCCGCATACCATGAGAGTGAACTTTTTCAAGGAGAATGTCGAAATCCCCCATGGTACCGAATTCGTCCATTATATTTCGGTAATCGCTGATATCGTAGCCGTTATCATCATTGGGAGAGTTGTATATCGGGTTAAGCCAGATGGTATCAACTCCCAGGTTTTTCAGGTAATCAAGTTTGCTTATTATTCCCGGGATATCACCGATTCCGTCCCCGTTGGAATCCATAAAGCTGCGGCAGTAAATCTGGTAGACAACTGCTTCCTTCCACCATGCTTTTGTCATGCATACCTCTTTCTGATCTTCATAGTAGTACCACAGCCATGCGCTTTACAATACGTGGGGTGTAGCGGTACTGTATGGCTGTGAAATCGGCAGATCAACTAATTGAATACCTCGCCTCCCGTAAAGAAGAGCCTTTTTGCCTTGCAATTGATGGTCCGGGAACTTCAGGAAAAACAACTCTGGCAGAACGAATAGCAGCGGAGCTTCCGGCGGAAGTTATCCATGTGGATGATTTCTTCCTGCCCTTTGAGAAGCGGTCTGAGTCACGCCTTGCTGAACCAATGGGAAATATCGAATGGGAGAGGCTGGAAGCTGAAATACTGAAAAACCTCGGAAGTTCCAATGTAGACAGCGCTCCTTTTGACTGCGCTGCCGGCAGTTACGGCAGCGAGCGGTCCTATAACCTTTCCGGGCTGGTTGTAGTTGAGGGAGTTTCCTCCCTGCGGAAAGAACTGCGGGACTATTACAGCTATAAACTGTTTATAACTATTCCGTCTGATGAACGTCTCAAACGCATCCTGCGCAGGGATCCAGCGTGGAAGCAGGAAAAATGGCAGACTGAATGGATTCCCTGGGAGGAAAACTATTTCTCATTACATAATCCGCAGCTCTGTGCAGACTTGATCCTTGACGGAACTGCATCTTACTAACTGTTGTTCCGTCAATCCAGGGGAAATGATATACGGCTCTCTGCACCCTCGCTGTTGCTCCATATAAATGTTCCATCCAGTTGAGCAGTCAGCGCCTGTATAAGTCTGAATCCCAGGGAGCTGGATTGTTCCGGCTTGAATGATTCCGGAAAACCGCTCCCCATATCGCGGACAGTTATTATCAGTAGGTTCCCTTCTTTATGTGATGCTATGGCAAGGATGTTTTTCCCATCATTGTTCATGCCATGCTTAAGGGAGTTGGTTATAAGCTCGTTCAGAATAATCCCTGCGGGAATAGCCTTTTCCAGAACCAGGGATGTTTCATCAGCATCAATATCGATGGTAAGGTCGGAATACTGACTGCCGAAGGCAGCAGCAATGGATTGCGACAGGTCCTCGATATATTCTTTGATATTTATCCGGGTAAAATCACTGCTCCGGTAAATTCTTTCATGAATCAATGAAATGGAGTGAATACGGTTTCTTAAGGAAGCATAGAACGACACGGTATGGGGATCTTCTATATCACCTTCCTGCAGGCTGATCAGGCTTACAATCATGGTGAGATTGTTCTTTACCCTGTGGTGTATCTCACGGAGGAGCACTTCCTTTTCGTGAAGTGACTTTTCAAGCTCCTCTTTAATCGTCTTCTGCTGTGAAATATCCCTTGATACTCCCATTGTTCCAATGGTTTCTCCCTTTTCGTTAATAAGGGGAATTTTTATATTGGACTCCCAGCGGAGCGGCTTTCCTATCGCCGTGAAGGATGCTTCCTCTATTGTTACAGGATGGCCCGACTCAAAAATTTTCTTCTCGGTTTCCTGCATGAAAACAGCATAGTCCCCGGGAAGGAAATCTTTGTTGCTTAATCCTTCTGCATCCTCCGGATTTTGCAAGCCGAAATACCGTGCCATGGCTGCATTGATTTTAAGATACCTGCTCTTTTCATCCTTGAAGTAGATATGATCGGGAATATTATCGAGCATGGATTTAATGAGCATCTGTTCATAGGCCAGGGCCTTTTCCGCTTTTCTCCTCCTGTACATATTGAATAGAAGTGCTGATGCAAGAATAAAGAAAAAAAGAGCCATCAGCAGTACGGGAAGAATCCAGCCAAGGGCCTGAATAAATACAGAGGGCTCATTATTGATAAGGATGCTATTTGCGGGAAGGCTGTCACGGGAAATCCCGAAGCGCTTCAGCTGTTTTGCATTGAATATGTATCTGTTGGGCAGGGTACTTTCAATGGAAATTTCCCCTGGCGGTTTTCCATTAAGGGTTTCCAGCACCATTTTGGCGGCAAGCTCTCCCTGATGAAAGCCGGAGGTAACTTTCCCGCCGACTATTCCGTAGGGAAGATAAGTGTCAATGGAGGCGAAGACAGGGGGAGAATAGGCGCTGGTGAGTTCCGGCAGAACAACCTGGTAATCAATGGTGTTTTCACGGTCATCTATATTCAGGTCGGCAAAGTAGACCATACTGTCAGGAGGTGCATTCTTCAGGGCAGTATATATTCGTTCAAGATTAATTCTCCTGTCTTCATTTAAGAAAACAGTTTCTAATCCGGTAAGGTCTGCCTCTGCAATGGCCCGTATTTTATTGTACTGTACTGTTCCACTGACAGTATTGTCATTAATAAAGTAGATTTTCTTTGTCCTGGGAAGAAGTTTGAGTGCGGTGAGCAGGGTTTCCCTGTGTTCATTGTTTTCAAAAAGACCGGTGGTATGGTCACGGTGGAGGTGAAGATCCGGAGGTGTCTGATTTACACCGCAGAAAACAAGCGGTACATTGGGGAAAATATCCTCATGATGTGCCAGCAAAAAAGTGAGAGCATTATCGTCGGTGGAAATTATACCGGCAGGCAGTTTCTCCCGGTATTTCTCATGGAGAAAATCATGAATATGAGGTTCCATCCTTGCATAACTGAAGCGCTTGGTATCCATATACTCTATGGAAATCTGTATCTCCGGGGGAATTACTGATTTTATTCCCTGTACAATGGAATCGGACCAGGGGTATCCACTGTGATATGAGTTAAGGATTAATATTGTTTGCTGAGGGGCATCGGGGTAGACGGGTAATACTACTGTAAGGATGAGCAACAGGTAAAAAGCAACCAGCCCTGTTTTATGAAGTTTCATGTCCAAACCACACCAGTAATTGTAAGCATTTCAGTCGTAATTTCAATGGGGCGGAAAATATTTATTTCTGCCTTCTCTTTTTTGCCAGCCGGATTCCATCTTTGTCTATTCGGACCACTCTTTCCTTGTAGAGAATCCCCAGGGCTTTTTTGAAATTCTTCTTGCTCATGGAGAGGATGGAGGCTATTTCATCGGGGCTGCTCTTGTCGGTAAGAGGAAGAAAGCCGTTAAAGGAGTCGAGGGTATTCAGCAAGGTCTCTTTTGCATCTTCCATAGCCGGAACAAAACCAACCTGCTGCAGGGAGCAGTCCAGCCGGCCGTCTTCGCGGATATTTTTTATTATTCCCGTAACCTTCTGTCCCAAATCGAGGTTTGTGAAGACTTCATTCCGGTAAAGCATTCCCCGGTATTGGTTATTCACTAGTACTGGATAGCCGAGTTTTGTGCTGGCAAAGACCAGCATTTCAACCTCATCCCCGGTATTAAGCGTTGAAGTCTCATAGTTAAAGTGAGAATCAAGTTTTGAAGTGGCAATAAGGCCTGTTTTCTCATGGTCCAGGACAACCCGTATAATAACCTTCTGTCCGGGATTGATTGGACCGGACATTTCCCGTTCCGGCAGAAACAGGTCTTTGGGAATACCCCATTCGAGGAAAGCTCCCCAGGGCTTAACCTCTTTTACTGTAAGAACGGCAAACTCATTCAACCCTGCCAGGGGTGTCTGCCGTGTTGCTTTGTAGCTCTCTTTGGCATCATTGTAGACAAATACAGTAAACTCTTTACCGGGCTTGCTCTTAGGCGGGAGCTCCCAGATATTCATGGGAACATCGGTTCCCTCTACTGTGAGTATACAGGTTCCGCTACCGATGCTTTTTACCGTCCCGGTGAGGGGGACTCCAAGGGATATCATTGGCCTAATATAGTCAATCACCGGGAGTAACGCAAGTAAGTTAAACCTGAGTATAAAAGTTTAGTATATTCAAAGTATGAAACATTTCTGGACCAAACCGCGTATAGTTTTTTTTGTCTGGGCCTTGGTTGAACTTTCCGGATGGCTGATTACGCATTTCTGGCCTGATCCGAGGGTTAACTGGGTGTGGCTGGTACTGACCATTGCAGGAATAATCCCCATGGTGATGTATATGCCTATGAAGTCTCCTAAGATGCGTAAAATTATGCTGCTCTGGCTTTTTGTTCTTGCTGTGGGTATGGGGCTTTCTTTCCTTGTATTTAAATGGACGCCTGTAATGATTCTCATCAGCTATCTTGGCCCCTTCTGGCTGATACTCATGGGAACTGCGTTTATTCTGAATGCGCTGTGGTGGTCGCCCCGCCTGCTGGTTGCGGGTGGAATTGTGCAGATTGCAGCAGGTATTCTGTCAGGTCTGGTCCCGGTACTCTTTATCTACCAGTATCTGGTGGCGGCTGCGGCTGGAACCGGGGCTATGCTGCTTCTTATGGCGAGAAAAACTTGACAAATATAGTCATGATAGAGAATTTATACCTATGAAAACATTAGTTACTTTTGCATTGCTGATTACAATGCTCATGCCCCTTGCTGCACAGGAAAAGGTTGATCTCTCTGCTGATGGCCCAGGTATAAAAGAGATAAAGGTCACAAACCAGGGTTTTACCTTTATTCCAGCAGAGATTGTAGTCAAAAAAGGTGATACTGTCCGGCTGACCTATGAAAATGGCGGCGGGTTTCACGACTGGGTTCTGGATGAATTTGGTGCTGCCACAGCAAAAATGCCTGGTGGAAAATCGCAGACTGTTGAATTTTCCGCAGACACTGCCGGCAGTTTTGAGTTCTATTGCAGCGTTGGAAACCACCGTGCCATGGGCATGTGGGGTCGTTTTACTGTCCTGGAATAGCAGTCTCTGATAAAATACGGGGGTATGGCAGTATACGCTCTACTTGCAGATATTATTCTGATTCTTCATTTTGCTTTTCTTCTGTTTACTCTAGGCAGTGCAGTCATAACCCTTATCGGCGGTATTCTTAAATGTGATCTCATCCACAATGTACCGTTCAGAATTGCTCATCTTGTCTCGGTGCTTTTTGTTGCTTTTGAATCAGTTATTGGTATGTGGTGCCCGCTCACTGTCTGGGAATACCGCCTGAGGATGCTTGCAGGTCAGACTGCTGAAGGCGATATTACCTTTGTAGGCAGGATTATACGCAAGTTTATGTTTTATAATCTGCCGGATTGGTTTTTTATAGTTCTTTACACCGGCTTCGGACTGCTTGTTGCCGCCCTTTTTGTTCTGTTTCCACCCTTTAAGAAGAGAAGGTAGCAGTTATCAGGTCCCGCAGATTGATCTTCCCGCCAGTTCCCCGGTGGAGAATGCAGCCTGCAGATTATAGCCGCCGGTATCTCCGTCTATATCAATCATTTCACCGGCAAAATAGAGCCCCGGAACAATCCTGCTCTCCATGGTTTTGGGATTGATCTCATTTCTTGAAACGCCTCCAGCAGTTGCCATGGCCCTGGAAAAATCACCAAGTCCGGAAATCTCATACTCCTGCTCCCGCAGCGCGGAAAGGATGGTTTTTCGCTGTTTTTTTGATACTTCTGCAAGTTTCGCCCCGGTGTCAATTCCGGCCTGTTCCATGAGCAGGGTAAAAAGAGCGGCACTTGCGGTAAACATGGAGGAGAGGCTGCTTATCTGCCGGTTTCCTTCCCGGCTGCAGTGGTCCCTGAGGATAGGATCCGCATTCTCACCAAGGCCGCAGAAGTCGGGAATTACCTGGTCACCGGTTTTCATAGAGCGGGAATTATCAAGAATAAGAGGGCCGGAAAACCCGTTGTGGGTAATCAGCAGCTCCCCCTCTTTTTTAAAGAGGGTCTTCCCCTCTGACAGAGCAATCAGGTTGATTCCTGAGTATGATGACCCCGCTGCTTTCGAGAGGGGAAATGATTTTATCCGGATGTCCGTCAACGCCGGGCGGGGTTCCACGATGCTGTGTCCCAGGTCTGATGCCAGTTTGTATCCGCTGCCGTCTGATCCGGTGGTGGGGTAGGATTTACCGCCGCAGGCCAGTATAAGGTGCGTAAAGGGGCCTTCAGTCCTGCGGGAGGTTACAATCTCAAACTCCTGGTTTTTATGTTCAATGTTGATAATTTCTACGGCGGTCTTAAGGATAATACCTTTCGCTTCCGCCCTGTTTTTCAGAACCTGCAGTACGTCCCGGGCTTTGCGGCTTGAAGGGAAAATCTTGCCGTTGTTTTCTGTTACAAATCGTAATCCGTCGGAAACGAAAAACGCTGTAAGATTCTCCGGAGTAAATGCGAACAGGGCGGGTCTCAGGAATTTACCGGCATAGCCGTAGTGATGAATAAAATCTCCCGGAGATCCGGCATGGGTAATATTGCACTGTCCGGATCCGCTGATTAACAGCTTGCGGGCAGGAGAGCCCATTTTCTCAAAGAGAACAACCTCACCGCACTCTGCGGCATGGATGGCAGCCATAAAGCCTGCGGGGCCTGCTCCGATAACGGCGGTCTTCTTCATCCGCACATTCTACGGTGGGCTGTTTTTTCTGTCCATTACCGCCTGAGGGGTTTTATCTGCTATAATGGTTCAGAGTGAATGTTTTTCGGGGGTAGCGGGTAATGTCTATTAGTGATTTTATTCAGGCTCTGGCGCAGGGGTTTCAGAAGAGTCCCAGCTATGTGAGTCTTGGTTTAAGTATTCTTGCGGGCTTTCTAATTTTTCTGCTGATTACCGCAGTACTTGTTAAGCGCAGACAGGCTGCTGCCAACAGAAAGCTTGCACAGAGGCTCTACAGGGACAGAATACGCGTTCTCGATCTGACCATAAATGAGCTTGATTTTATCGATAGCCTTTCCGGCTGTCTTGATAAGCCCTGGAAGAAGTACCTTATTGTAAGCAATGAGAATACCTTTCAGAACTGCTGTGAAGAACTGAAAAAACAGCAGAAGGCAGTTTTTTCCGCAGATATGATGCAGCGTATAGGGGAGAAGGCCGGGTTTCTCTCTCCTGTGGTAGAAAAGAGCAGAGAAGGTACCAGAAGTCTTGTTCCGGGAACTCCGGTTAAAATAGAGGCTTCCAATGGAAAAATAATAGACGCCCGGGTAACAGCCGCTTCAAAAGAGAGCTTTACCCTGGAGGGAAAATCCCTGCCATTTCAGGATTCTTTCATGGTAATTCACATTCCTCACCGGACAGGTATTCTCGCGTTTGTTACCAGACCTGAGACAAAGGGAAGTCCGGAACGTCTGGTGTTAAAACATTCTGATGAAATACCGGTAACCCGCTGGGGTGAGGTATCGGGGAAAAAGCAGAATCGGGATTTTAAGGTGTTTATTAAAATCGACGGAAAGGAAGGGGCCCCGGTAAAGACCTCTCTCTACCGGATAACCCGGAAGGGTGCATTTATTGAAAATCCCGATGGAGTGCTTACCCGCTTTATGGATCTTCGCATCTTTTTCTCTCACCAGGATAAGCCCGGCGGTGTCTGGATTAACGGCGAAGTTCTTGCTGAATCTCTGGACAGGAAAGAGGTGTTTGTAAAGTTTCTGCATGTGACTTCACAAAAGAAGAGTTAGGCGGAGTTCTCCGCAAGTCCTTCGATGATACGTATCAGGGAGTCTACAAAGGCCTGCAGATCCGGAACCTCTGTCCGGGGAATCCGAAAGCCTACAGCCCCTTCATGGCCGCCGCCATTGGTAATCCCTGCTTCTGAAAGGATGTTTCTCAAGTCCAGCCCCCGGTAGGTGTGACTGCGGCGCAGCCTGAACTGAATAAGATCACTCTTTTCAAGGGGGTCATAATAGACCACCATTCCGAGTTTGCCGCTCTTTTCGGCCATGGAGTCCGTAACTGCCCGGGCGGTGTTGATCAAAAGATCGAGGTCTATATCCGGGGGCAGCGGATTTGTGTGTTTCCTGGGCAGAAGGCTGTAGTGGACCAGGGGTGATTCGCCGATATCCTCCATAAACCAGGAGAAACAGAGTTCTTCAAGCTTTGAAAGCCGGGTAATCTCATCAAAAACTTCATCAATATTGGAAAGGTTGGAGGAGCCTTTTTCGGTTGTCTCTTCCAGAAGATGGGCAAAGGTAGTACTGAAAAGGTCGTAATACCACTGTTCTTTTCTGTTCTTGATGTATTTTCCCATCTTGGAGTCCCCGACAATCCCCGTAAGAACCGCAAGGACAAAATTGCGGGTAAAAAGATGTTCCGTATCTATATTTCCAGCCAGTTCCGGGCGCAGGCACATTTTAAGAGCCAGATACCCGATATGCTCACAGGTGGAGGATGCATCAGCCACAAGGGCATACTGCAGGGGTGCAATATAGGCTGAGTCGGCCGCGAGATGGTGATCAAATTCGAGAATACGGACTTCGGGGGACTTCAGGAGTCTGTCCGCAGAAGGGCATGTCTGAAGCATTGCCGGTTTTGGTGTATCAACCACGCAGATGGTGTCGAAGTGATCATCGACCTCACTGCAGTCTGATATTGTGCGGATTGCATTATAACGGCAGATATTCAGCAGGTAGTGATAGCGTTCATGAACCTCTTCAGTAAGAAGTATAAAAACACTTTTATTCAGCTTTTTCAAAAGCAGAGAAATAGAGACCATGGATGCAATACAGTCTTCATCGGGGTTATGGTGACCCAGGATGAGGAATGTTTCACCTTCCTGCATAGCTCTGGCGATATTCCTGGTAATCCGGTTTTTCTGGGCAATGCTGGTAATATCCGACTTTTTCATTGGTTTGTCCTTTCTTACCCCGTAGCAGACTGAACGGTCTCTGCCGGCATCTTTTGCCTGATATAATGATTCGTCCGCTCTTCGAATCAATTCCTCACCGGAAATTCTCTGCCGCTGTACCGATGCAACTCCGATACTCGCTGTCAGGGAAATCTTCTTTCCGGAATTATCCTTAGCCTCTGCATTTCGTATTCCACGGCAAACCCTGGTGCAGAGTTCCGCGGCTTCCGTAATGGATCTGCCTGGTAAAATAATGGCAAATTCGTCTCCTCCGTAGCGGGTAATTATATCCCGTTCCGAAAAAACCTCCGTAAATACCCCGGCACAGGTTTTCAGTATACTGTCGCACAGTGCCTCTCCATATTGTTCATTAAGCTTACCGAATCTGTCAAGATCTACCATGGCAAGGCATAGGGGTTCCTTTCTTCTCCTGCTTTCCCGTAAACGCTGTTTAAGGGTCGTGTCAAAGAACTCCCGGTTATACAGACCTGTATGCTCATCTGTGGCTGCTCTTCGGCTGGCCTCTTCGCCCCACTGTACCATATCCGAAAGCAGTCCGTTGGTATTACGCAGACGGCTTACGGTAATGTCCAGCATTCTGTGGATAATACGGACTGACGTCCGGGGACGGGTGTCGCCAAGGCGGAAAAAGTCGTCCGCCTTGAGGGAAAGAAGCACTCCGTTCTCTTTTACCACACAGGCGGCAGAACGGGGTTCCTGCTGGAAAATGCTCATCTCACCGAAAAAATCTCCCGGTCCGAACTCGGCAACTTCCACGCTGTCTCCGCTGGGAAGCTCCACTGAAACTCCCAGCCTGCCTTTATAGACTATATAGAGTTCATCCCCGTCATCGCCTTCATGAAAAAGGATCTCGTCACGATAAATAGCCCGGCGGGTAAGGAAGCCCGACAGGTTTTCCAGTTCGTAGCGGTCAAGGGATTTAAAGATATCCACGGTTTTCAGAAAATCAAAGCGGATCATGGGGAGACCTCTTCGCCGGCAACAAGAATCCGTCTTCGTCCGTTCTGCCGGCCCATCATTGCGTACTCATGGGCCAGACGTATAATCTCCGCCGGGGTATCTGCGTGATCAGGGTACTGTGCAATACCCACAGATACGGTTATATCCATACTGGTGCCGCCGGTGGCTTTTCTGAAATTCATTCTGCACTGCATATCCTGAATTTCTCCGGCCCGTATTTTTGCCTTCTCCAGATCTGAGTCGGGCAGAATTACGGCAAACTCGTTACTCATAAATCTGACGGCTGTTTCATCTTCTGCAATTATCCCGGAAAAAAACTCGCCGATCTCTTCTATGGCAATATCACCGGCTTTATGGCCGAAGCTGTCGTTAATTTCCTTGAAATTATCCGGCTTGAACATGAGCAGACTGCAACGTCCTGATGAGAAAAAGCCGGACAGATTGTCTTCAAGAAAGGTTCTGTTCGGCAGTCCGGTGCGAAAATCGGTATAAAATTTTCTGCGAAGTTCCTGTATCCATGGGGAATTTTCTTTTATCCGTTTATTTGACTGCCGGATTCTATCGGCAACGGAGCACATGAATTTTTTCAGCACTCTGTTCGCCCAAGCGGGATTGGATGAGAGTATTTTCTGAAAAGAGATCCCCCGGGCGGGAAAAATCAGAATATTAGTTGTTGTGGTTGTCTGAGCCGACTCTTCTCTGGGGGACATTGAGAGAAGATCCAGTTCTCCGAAGCTTTCTCCCGAAACAAAACGGGCAACCACCTGACTTCTTCCGGAATCGCTCTCCCGTATAATATTGACCTCTCCTGTATCCAGAACGAACAGTTCTGTTTCACTGCTTCCTTTCCGGTACAGAAACTCATCGGCGTTAAAAGTGTAATATGCAGAATGAACTGCAAGGACTTTAATTTCGTCACTGGTAAGGTCGGAGAAAATGGCCGCCCTGGAGAGAAGTACGGACTTTTTGTCTTCGTTTATTTCTTTATCTTCCACCACTGGTCAAATTCTACTATCCCGGGGATGCTTAAGCAAGGGGATAAAATATTTTCCAGAGCACAAAGACTGCAAGCCCTGTAACAATAGCCGCCCATAATGCTATGCGGTGAAAGATTACCCCAGCAGTTACAGCGGCAGCGGCACTGAGAAGATAGTGATTCCCCATACTGACTTCTATTCCTCCCCGGGGCATTAAAACCGCCGGGACGGTTATCGCAGTGAGTACTGCTGGCGGAACATAGGCGAGGGCCCGCTCAATTCCGGATGAGAGCTGTATTTTGCCGGAAAACAGCAGAAGGATACTGCGGATGCTGTAAGTAACCAGAAGCATCCCGGCAATAATCAGTAATTCTGTTAAAGTCATACTTTCGCACCTCTCCGCCTGAGCTTTACTCTTTCTGCTGCAAGGCCGCTGATAATGCCAACCGCAGCGGCTATCATGAGCCCCGCTTTATAGGGGAGTCCGTTAAAGAGAAGAGCGGTTATTGCCGCTGCAGCTACACAGACAACCATGGGAACAGAGCGCACAAAAGGGATGGTCATACCGATAAAGGTAACCGGCATGGCCACATCCAGACCCCAGTCGGCGGCATCGGGAATGCTCGAACCAATAAGGGTTCCGGTAAAGCACCAGAACTGCCAGTTGAGATACATGGCTAAAGAGGAGCCAAGCTGATACCAGTGTTTGTTTTCCGATTTGTCCGTTGCGTTCCAGCGGTGGACCGAAACAGCGAAGGTTTCGTCGGTTAAAAAAAAGGCCAGTACAGCCCGCCATGAAACGGGCAGTTTTTTAAGGCTCGGCAGCAGTGTTGCACTGTAGAGCATATGCCGGAGATTAACCACAAAGGTGGTGGCAACAACGACCAGCACCGGTGTCCCTGCTCCGATCAGGCCTACGGCAATAAACTGGGCAGACCCGGCAAAGACAAAGGCCGACATTGCAGCTGCTGCGGTACGACTCATTCCGGCGGTAATGGCCATGGTTCCGTAAATAAGTCCGAAGGGCAGAGCCCCTAAAAGAAGGGGAATAGTATCCCTGGCGCCCTTGGCAAATTCAGGAAATTTTCCATTGGAGGACCTGTTTTCTTCCATTGTCATTATATTATCAAAAAAAGGTACTATAGTCTGCTTTTTCCTGTTATCTTGGTAGCTCAGTTCTTTCTGCTATGGATGGTAATATGCTGGGACGTATTTTCGATGGAGTTGTTTCTCTTCTGCTGCGAATGGTCTGTTCTATAGATGATTCTGAATTGCGGGAAAAAATGCCGGAGAAGGGGCCGCTTATTCTGATATTCAATCATATCAACTTTCTTGAAGCCCCGATGTTCTATCTGCTCATGCGGCCCAGAACCATCTATGGAATTATGAAGGTTGAAATTTCCCGGATTCCCGTAATCAGTACCATTGCAAAGCGCTGGGGAGGAATTCCTATCGAGCGGGGGGCTTCTCCGGGAGCAACATTCCGTAAAATTGGTGACTTGCTTTCTGAAGATGCAATTATCGGGCTTGCTCCGGAAGGTACCCGCTCCCGGAACGGTATTCTGCTGCCTGCCAACCCGGGAGTTGTAACCCTTGCGGTTAAAAACGATGTGCCGGTTATTCCTGTTGCTCATTACGGAAGTCAGAACATTTCCCGGAATGTACGCCGTTTCCGCAGAACAAGAATAGTATTCAAGGTGGGTAAAACCTTTCGCCTTGCCAAACCCGAGAAGATCGGCAAGGAGGAGCGGCAGGCCCTTGCCAGAGCCATGATGGTTCAGCTGGCTGATCTGCTGCCCCGGGAAATGCGCGGCCCCTATGGTGAAATAACCGACAGGGACCGTGAGTTGATTCAGTTTGAGGATTAAGCGCTTTTCTTCTTTTCCTTGACAACCTTGCCATCCAGCCTTTTTGCCAGTTCCGCGGACATATCCCGGGGAACTTCAATGGTGGCACTGTTGGTTTTCAACATAACCTTGCCGACGGGGAACTGCTTTCCCTTCATTACCTTGTTGGCAAGACCGATAAGGTCGCCCTTTCTGAGTCCGTCTTTGGAGCCCATGGGAAACATTACCCGGGCGAAGTCCACATTTCTGTTGTCATCAAAACCGCCGCGGTCTCTTCTATCCCGGGGATTGCCGGCCCGTCTGTTGTTCCCCCGGTCACCGCGGTTTCTGTCGCTTCTTTCATTGCGGTCATACCGGTCATTACGGTCGTATCTGCCTCGTCTTCCGGAATCCTCGGAGTGGCCTTTTATGTCCTGCCGGCTGCGGTAATATTCAATCTGTTCACCGAAGCGGGAGTAGAGAATCCGCTCAATGAGTTCTTCTTTGGACAGTTCATTCAGCTCCTCCACCGCGTTGGAGAAATGTTCCCGCTCATGGTCTCCCATGGGTGCAGGGTTTTTTATCTCTTCAACGAATTCGGATATATGATAGGCAAGAATTTCGTTTCCCGTGGGAACGTTCATCTTGGTTACTTCACTGTTAATCCGCTTGCCCAGGGAGCGTACCTTGTAGCCGTCTTTCGGAGTAACTATGGCAACGGAAGTTCCTTCCTTGCCGGCCCGTCCGGTTCTGCCTGAACGGTGTACATAGGATTCCGCGTTATGGGGAAGTTCATAGTGAATAACATGGGAAAGGTCGTTTACATCGATTCCCCGGGCAGCTACGTCGGTGGCAACCAGAATCTTTACAATGCGGTTGCGGAAACGCTGCATAACATAGTCACGCTGCTGCTGGGAGAGATCCCCGTGGATTGCTTCCGCTGCAAAACCTGCTTCACCAAGCTTGTCGGCAATCTCTCTGGTCTGGTCCTTGGTTCGGCAGAATACAATACCGTACATGTCGCTGTGGCGGGCAATAAACCTGCTTAAAGTTTCAAAACGTTCATGCTGCTTTACCATGCAGTAGCGGTGGTCTACCTTGCCTGTGTCCTGGTGTTCCTTCGGCACTGAAATTTCCTGAGGGTCATTCAGGTAGGAACTGATAATGCTGCGGATATCCCGGGGCATTGTCGCTGAAAAGAGGCAGGTCTGCTTTTCGCCGGAGGTACCGGCAATAATGGTTTCAAGCTCTTCCCGGAACCCCATGGAAAGCATTTCGTCCGCTTCGTCCAGAACAAGGGTTGCAAGATTGGTAAGGTCGATATTTCCCCGTTCCAGATGGTCAATCAGCCGGCCCGGTGTGGCAACCACAATCTGGGGGTTTCTTTTAAGGTCCCGAATCTGGGTTCCCATACTGGCTCCGCCGTAGACGGGAACAATGCGTACGCCTGGAAGCTCTTTGGCAAAGTTCTTCAGGTCTGCGCTTATCTGGCAGCAGAGCTCCCGGGTAGGGCTCAGAACCAGGGCCTGAATGGTTCGGGAGTCGGGATCAAGCTTATGCAGCATAGGCAGTCCGAAGGCTGCAGTTTTTCCTGTACCCGTGCCGGCCAGGGCTACGAGGTCGCTGGATGATTCAATAAGGGCAGGGATGGCCCGTGCCTGAATAGGGGTCGGCTTCTCAAAGCCGAGGGCTGAGCAGGCATTAATAAGCTCCTGCTTCAAAGGGAGAGATGAGAATTCTGTCATGTCAATTTCCGCCTGTTGTATACCGGATTTCCCGGATCAGTCTGATGATTCTGACATACAACCGCAGATTACAAGCATTCAGCTTGTCTTTGCATAACAGGGTTTGATTATTCCTGGTAGGGATTAAAGGTTGGATGCACTGATCAAAAGCTGCGGTCTCAACCAAAATGAGCCGCAATTAAACGGACTATAGCACATATCAGGATGCGTGATAAGGGGGGCGGGCAGGAGTGCAAAAGAAGTGGAAACAGGAAAGCAGAGGGCCGCAGAAACTCGGTTTATGGTACTAAAAACCTTTTTTTATTCCCAGATTATAAACTGGGAAGAGTTTTTTCCCACCCATGGATACAATTTCATTGAATAAACAGTAAGCAATGGAGTGTATGCATGAAATGTGCGTTGATGAGTTTTTTGGGTATTCTTCTCTTTTTCTCCTGCGGCGAGACCGGAGCAGGGGGAGGGGGGAGCCAGGAAACATCAGTGGAGTCCACCTGGGATGACATTGTAGAAAAAAGAATTGCTGCAAGTGACCCTTCGCAGCTCGATTATTTTGGTCGGTCCGTGTCGATTTCAGGGGATAGAGCTGTTATCGGGGCCAGAGATGGAGATGGCAATGTAAATGATTCAGGCGCGGCTTATATTTTTTCGAGGAATGGCACCAGTTGGTCGCAGATTTCTAAACTCTATGCTGGTGATGGTGCAGAAGACGATTCATACGGTGGAGCGGTATCAATTTGTGATGATTGGGTAATAGTCGGCGCACAAGGGGAAGATGACATGGGTGAAGATTCGGGCTCGGTTTATATTTATGGCGGGTTGCTCCCGCAAAAAATAACTCCGGGAGATGGCGCTTCAGATGATGCTTTCGGCTCTTCAGTTTCTCTTTCCGGGAATAGAGCCATCATTGGCGCGCCTGGTGATGATGATAAAGGGGCCGGTTCTGGCTCTGTCTATATCTTTGAATATAATCCGACAAATGGAAACTGGAGCCAGACTGCGAAACTTCACTCTGGAGATGAAGCTGCAGGGGATGGATTTGGCTGTTCTGTAGCAATAGATGGGGATATAGCTCTTATCGGATCCTGGTATGATGATGATAGCGGGAGTGCGTCTGGTGCTTCCTATATCTTTTCCTATAATACAGATACCGGCCTTTGGTCACAGGTGGCAAAACTAACAGCATCAGATGCCGAACAATATGATCGTTTCGGGGTCTCAGTCGGTATATCCGGGCTGACTGCCATTGTTGGATCTGATTCTGATGATGATAAAGGAGATTCTTCCGGTTCTGCATACATATTCACATATGATTCGGCAAGTGAAGAATGGCTTGAGAAAGAGAAACTGACCGCTTTGGATGGTAGCGGGGGGGATCATTTTGGATATTCCGTGGCAATTGATGGCAGTACTGCTGTAATAGGAATGTATGCTCTGAACGGCAGCTACGGTTCGGCCTATATCTTTACCGGCAATTCTGGTACAGGGGAATGGTCCCAGATCAGAAAGCTCCCCGGCCATTGGACCAGTGGTGGATTTTGCATCAATTCCGTTGCCCTTTCCGGTGATTCGGTCATTGTTGGTTCATATACAGATTCCTGGAACGGGGCAGCCTATATATACACAAAGTAAGATTCAGTGTCTTACATCAAGAAACTGTCTTTACTTACAAATTTATTCCCAGATTATAAATCAGGAAGAGTTGTATCCCGGACACGGCTACAATTTTGGTGAAAAACTGAAAAACAGTAAGTAAGGGAGTGAATGTATGAAACAGATACCAATAGTAGTATTTATTCTTGTATTGATTTTTTCCTGCGGAGATACCGGGGCTGGAGGAAGCGGTTCGGGAGACACAACAGGCGACACAACCTGGGACGATGCTATAGAAAATAAGGTACTCGCCGATGACGGTGCAGCTTCCGACGGCTTCGGTCGTGTACTTTCTTTATCCGGAGAAACCTTTATTGTTGGCGCAGAAGGTAATGATGATAAGGGCAGTAGCTCCGGTTCAGCCTATATTTATTCCACAAGCGGCGGCTCAGCGACTCAGTTAACAAAACTGGTCCCCACTGATGGAGCCGCGGGTGATTACTTTGGCTGTGCAGTTTCTGTTTCCGGCAATATAGCCATTATCGGTGCCTATGGTAATGATGATAATGGCAGCAACGCAGGTACAGTGTATGCAGCTGCAAACATAAATAACACCTGGGTACTTTCATCGGAAAAACAATACCCCGATAATGCAGCAGCAAGTGCTCGCTACGGCTATGCTGTTTCACTGGAAGGATTCTCTTGTTGTCTTATCGGGGCTCCCGGTGATAGCACCAATGAAGGGGCGGCCTATTTTTATGAAGGTGAAGAGGAACAAAAAGTAACAGCATCAGACGGTTCTTCAGGAAATCTGTTCGGTTCATCTGTCTCTGTGGATGGAGAAACAGCTATTATCGGGGCCTATGGAGATACCTCTGAAACAGGTAAGGCCTACATCTTTACCTACAATTCAGCCGCAGATCCCCATTGGTCCCAGACTGCAATACTGACCGCTTCAGACGGTGGAACCGGGGATTATTTCGGCGAGTCTGTCTGCATCTCCGGTGATACCGCTATTGCAGGTGCGAAGTATTACATGGACGAAAATCTGAGAGAAATAGGTGCGGCTTACATTTTCACCCGAAACAGTGATACAGGTGTCTGGAGCCAGACGCAGCAGTTGTTTGCCGATGATGCGGGTGGTGGACATTCTTTTGGGTCTTCTGTTGCCATATCCGGAAATACGGCAGTTATCGGTGCCACTGGAGACACCAACGGATCCGGTTCGGCGTATATCTTTACGAGGCAAACCGAATCCGGTGACTGGACTCTGACAAAGAAATTGACGGCGTCAGACCGGGCTGATTCTGACTGGTACGGGACGTCCCTTGCGATATCCGATGATGCAATTATCGTGGGAGCAAGCTATGAAGACGAGAAGGGTACCAACGCCGGAGCAGCCTATCTTTATTCAAAGTAATCATGCAGGCCCGGTCCCGCCTCTCATAAACTCTTTTGGCGGGACTCCTGTCTCCTTTACAAAGGAGCGGTAAAAAGAAGAAGTTGAGTTAAACCCTACATGAAAGGCAATCTCGGTAACATTCATCTTGTCCTGCTGCAAAAGCAGAGACTTGGCTTCCTCAATACGAAATGAGTTGATGTAGGAGTTGAAGTTCATCATCAAAACATTGTTCAGGATGTATGAGAGCTCGTGGGGTTTTATCGTAAGTTGTTTACTCAAACCGGGAAGAGTAATGTCCGGCTGACGGTAGAAAGTTTTTTCCCGCATCAGCCTGGTAATGGATGCACTTCTTTCCTCAATATCATCAATTTTGTCCAGGGCTTTACTTTTCCGTATTCCCCGGGTTTCGCTGATTACTTTAATTGCATAGTCGGGATTACGGAAAGAAAAAATAATGAAGCTTGTGGCAATAGCACTTATAAACACAAAGCTGATCTGCAGAAGTGCTGTGTTTCTTGTAAAATTGGCAATTAGCATCATAATTGCTGACAAGCTGAATGATACCAGATAGATAATAATGAGCATTGTACGGACGGTAACTTTACGTCCTTTAAACAGCAAAACCGTCCTGATTAAGGCAGCCAGAAAGTAGAGCGCAATGGAGAGGTCGCAAAGGGTATTAACAATAAATACTGTTGTGTTATAGGAGTAATCCGGTGCCGGTCGGAAAGCAACTCCGAAGGTCGCATTCAGCGCCGGGTAAAACAGATTCATGCCTGCCAGCAATATCAGGGAAACAAGAAAAGGCAGGCCATGAAGAAGAAGTATTCTACCGGGAATATCATTTCGGCCCATCAGGGCTGAAAAGTATAGATACAAGCAGGGCCCAACCAGAAATGAGACAACAATTTCGCTATTTATCAGAAGGGGAATTTTCTCCTGAATACCAAAATCGTAAGCCCAGAAATAGAGCATATTGTATGCGCCGGCCCAGAAGAGTATGGCAAGAAAATAGTTCAGCTGCAGCTTTTTTCTGAAAGTCAGCTGCTGAATCCCTATAAAAGTAAACAGGACGAAGACCATGAAGTACAGGTATTGATGTATGGCATTATTAATCATAGTTCTGCAGCCAGCATTATAATATGGATTTGCTGAAAAGCGAAACTATGATTTATTCAGTCACCTATCTTTTAAAGTTTCAGGGTTATAGAGTGTCTGGATTTTAGACGTACTTATGGTAATTTTTCAGCATAAGAAAGCTTTCGGTACGGGCAATACCGTTTATGGCAGCCAGATCTTCGGTAAGAAACTCCACCAGGCCGTGGTTTGAGTCCACCAGAACTTCAACCATCAGGTCGTACTGTCCTGAGGTGATAGATACGGAGAGTACGTTTGCAAGATCGGCAATCTCCTGAGCCTTGGCATCCAGCTGCCGGGACTCGGTGACGTTAACCGCCACCATGGCCAGCTGCTGCCGCACAAGGCTGTCAGGATTAATTACCGCCCGGATTTTCAGGACACCCGAATCCTTCAGCCGCTTAATCCGCTGACGGATCGTACCTTCAGACAGCCCTAACTCTTCAGCCAGGGCGCTGTTGTTAATGTTTTCCACCCTCAGGCGGGCAACAATTTTACTGTCCAGATCATCCAGTTCTATACGTTTCATATCACCTCTGCAACTCGAATGCCCGACTTGCTTATATCACCTGCTCAGGCGGAGTGTAGGGGATATCAAATGCTTCTGCAACACCGCGGTAGGTACACTTTCCATCGTAGATGTTAAGCCCTCTGCGCAGAGTCTCCGACTGACGGCAGGCTTCCTCCACACCCATATCTGCAAGGTTCAGACCGTTTATCAGGGTTGCGTTGGTAAGGGCAATGGTTGAAGTCCGTGCTACCGCACCGGGCATGTTGGCTACGCAGTAGTGAATTACATTGTCCACTGTGTAGACAGGGTCATCGTGGTAGGTTGCATGGGTGGTTTCAAAACAGCCTCCCTGGTCTACGGCAACATCCACCAGTACTGCACCTTTCTTCATCATTCCCAGGTGCTCCTTGCGGATAAGCCGGGGCGCCTTTGCTCCGGGGATAAGCACTGCACCGATTATCAGATCGCTTTCTCTGGCAATCTTTTCGATATTCCGTTCGTTGCTCACCAGAGTGGTTATCCTTCCCTGAAAAATATCATCCAGGTAGGCCAGGCGGGCGGTGTTTATATCAAGAATAGTTACCTCCGCACCAATTCCGACAGCTACTTTAAGGGCATTCAGTCCAACAACTCCGCCGCCGAGAATGGCGATTTTGCCCCGTTCAACACCGGGAACGCCTCCCAGAAGTATGCCCCGTCCGCCGAAGGTCCGCTCCAGGTACTTGGCTCCTTCCTGGACACTCAGCCGCCCTGCTATTTCACTCATGGGAGTAAGGCAGGGCAGGTGCCCACTGTCGGTCTGAATTGTCTCATAGGCAAGGGCTTTTACCTTAGTGGAAAGAAGCGCCTTGGTCAGGTCTTCTGCTGCTGCAAGGTGCAGGTAGGTGTAGAGAATCAGGTCTTTGCGGAAAAAGCCGTATTCTTCGGGAAGCGGTTCCTTTACCTTTACCACCATGTCCGCATCCCATGCTTCTTTCGCTCCGTCCACCAGAATGGCTCCGGCATTGGCGTATTCTTCATCTTCAAATCCCGATCCTTCACCGGCACCTTTTTCCACCAGAACCCGGTGTCCTCTGTTTATATATCCCTTAACGCAGTGGGGAGTAAGCCCGACACGATATTCGTGTTTTTTAATCTCTTTGGGGCAGCCTATGATCATATATTCCTCCATGCAGTACGAAAAACGTAGTGATAGATAGAAAATATACGAATAAATGATTAATGGCAATATTTATTACGTAAAAAGTTTATATTTTATCCCGCCTTGAAAGCACTGTTTTTGTTGTGTACAGTCAGTTTATGGGAGTAACCATCAAAGATCTTGCCCGGGAGCTGGGTGTTTCTCATTCAACAGTCTCACGAGCCCTTCGGAACAGTCCGGAAATAAGCGAGGCTATGAAGGAAAAAGTGCGCCTGCTGGCCAGGGAAAAAAACTATCGCCCGAATGCGCATGCCCGCAATCTTGTGGGCAAGAAATCGACTTCGGTCGGCATAATTCTGCCGGACATCGAAAACCCCTTTTATGCCTCTTTAAGTAAAAAACTTATCCGTTTTTTTGAGAATAATGATTATCGTGTTTTAATCTGTAATTCAGACAGGGATGAGGATAAAGAAACAGACTATGTTGCTTATCTCCTAGAACAGCAGGTCAGTGGGCTGGTGATGATACCTTCAGACCCTGAGAACGGGGCTTATCGAAAAGCAGTAACCTCGGATGTACCTGTTGTGCTGATTGATCATGATGGAAGAAACGACGGGATAGATTCAGTTGTTGGTGATAATTACTTTGGAGCAAAACTAGCAGTTAATCACCTTATCAAACTCGGATATAAAAAAATCGGACATATTGCCGGTCCGGGCCATGCTGATGCCAGCAAAGCACGTTTAAAAGGGTATCAGGATGCAATGGCCGAAGCCGGGTTGGCTGAGAATACAGCCATTGCAGGGTGTGACTCTACCTTTATCGATGGTCTGTCAGCTGCGGCCGACCTCTTATCTGCAATGCCCGGGTTGGAAGCTGTTTTTGCTGTTAATGATATAACCGCATTGGCATTTGGACAGTATATTTATGAAAAGAACCTGCACATACCGGAAGATCTTGCACTTGTAGGTTTTGATGATATTTCAGTTGCCAGAATGGCAGCGGTTCCGCTGACTACGGTGCGACAGTCTCTTGAATCCATTGCCAGAGAGGCTGGCGATATTCTGCTTGATAAAATGAAAACCGGCTACACCGGATCAGTCAGGAATGTTCTTCTGAAACCTGAGCTTATTATAAGAGATTCCTGTGGCTCCAAACTCAGACAAAGGAAATAAAACAAACTAAAGCTTACAATTTTCCAATGGCATTAAAATTTACCAACAACTGGGCGGCAATCTCCGCCGCACCCCGTTCCAGGGCTGCTGCCACTGCAATTGTAAAGGCAGAGCTGGTTTCACCCGTTAAGAGTGTATTTTTTACCGGAAAAAGAAATTTTCTGAAGTCGATTTCAGAAGGAATCTGCTTCAGTAACTCTTCTACCTTCAGAGCCTTTTCATCTGTTGTTGTGTAATCGCTTTCTGAAAGCAGGGTCCGTATATTCCTGGTGATACTCAGCCTCATATCAGTATCAATATTGATTTTTCCGATACCGTTCTCAATAACCTGTTTTAACGCCGGAATGGGGATTCCGCCAACACCCTCCATTTTCCCACCAAGCTGATTGATTGCCTGGACAATATAGGCGGGTACAGTAGATGATCCGTGTGATACAAGGGGGGTTGAAAACCCTGAGTGAAGCAGACACTCTCTGGCTGAACAGACAATTTCTTTTCTCAGTTTAACATCTGTCCCTTTCTTTACTCCGTGCTTTGTTCCGAATGAGAGGGCCAGGCAGTCTGCTCCGGTTTTTTCGATAAACTCCGGTACTCTCATCGGGTTGGTATAGGTACTGTTTTCAGAGAAGATATTGTCCTCGGTCCCCGCAAGGACTCCCAGCTCTGCTTCAACGCTCACTCCATGAGGATGTGCTATCTCCACGGCTCTGCGAGTCAGGGCAATATTCTCGGAAAACGGGAGATGGGAGCCGTCGATCATTACGGAAGTGAAACCCTTGTCTACCAGCATTTGTATGGTTTCAAGATCCTTACAGTGGTCAGCGTGTATTACAACGGGAATACTGAAACTGCTGTCCAGTCTTCTCAGATAGCTGAACAGTCTGTCTGCACCGGCGGCTTTTTCCTCTATCCCTGTACTGGTAAAATCATCTGCATTTCCAAGAAAACCGATAGCCATCATCCCAATCTGTATTACCGCCGGTGTTCTCAAGGTTTCATGTACCTCGAGTACCCCTTTGAGCTGATGAAAAGCGGTTATGTTAAAAGCCGGATGAGCATAGTTACTGTTCAGTGTAGGCTCAAGAAGAGTATGGAGATTTATAAGTTTCATTATATTTCCTTTTTAAGCCGGTTTTATCCAGCTTTTATTTCCTGGATTCTGCTGCAGTAAAAAATTACAGACTTCTATATAGTCGGGAATCCCTTTCTGTCCGCCGATACGGGTACAATTAAGGGCAGCGCAGGCACTTGCAAAGCGTACAGAATCTGAAACTGAATATCCCTTCCACAAAGCGAAGATAAAACCGCCGTGAAAAACATCACCCGCGCCGGTTGAGTCCACCATCTGTATAGGATATGTGGGCAGATGTTCTGTTCCTTCATGGGTAATGATATAGCTGCCTTTTTCTCCGCAGGTGACAATCAACGATTTATTCCCCTGTTGAATGATTGACTTCCCGGCTTCCAGGGGATTCTGGATATTAGTGTAGGGGCAGAGAAAAAGTTCAGAAAGCACCGGGTAGTCAATAAGGTTCAAGTATTCAGGCAGGTTCGGATTTCGTGTTCGCGGGCTCATATCAGTTACTGTAGTTATGTTGAGCCTGCGGGCTTCTCTTGCAGCCTCCATGGCTGTATCAAAAAAGAACCCGTCGAGCAGAAGGTGAGAGACTTCGGAGAAATCAAATTCCTGTAAATCAAGCCTGGGTTTTGCGTTTACCCCTTTGTAATGAATAAAGCTGCGTCTTCCGGTACCGGCATGAACAAGAACTACTGTAATTGCGCTGCTTTCACCAGGATAGGTGATAACTTTTTCCTGTAGTACATTATGGCGTGTAAAATTCTCAATATGAAACTGTGCTTCCGGATCATCGCCCAGGGCGCCGATATATTCTGTTTTCGCGCCCAATCTACTGGCCGCAACAATTCCGGTTGCAACCATTCCTCCCTGCTGCACTTCATATTCTTCAATGTATTCAACCTCTTCCCATGCCGGCATGTGCGGGATAACAGCCAGCATATCATAAGCTGTTCCGCCAATTCCTAATATTCTGCTCATTGTAGATACCTCTGTTGTTTGTACATGGTGAAAAACTGCCTTATTGTTTCACTGCCCCGGCCACAAGCCCGCTTTTAAAGGAGCTCTGGGCGAGGAAATAGAGAGCAAATGTTGGTATAACTGATAATGCTGATGCTGCCATCAGGCGTCCCCAGGCAAAATCATCCTCAACTATCCATTGCACTATCCCGGCCGGGATAGTCATGCTTTTTGTACTCGATATAAAGACCAATGCGTAGAGGAACTCATTCCAGCACAGGGTAAATGAATAAAGGGCTACCACTGCAATTCCCGGAAGTGAGAGAGGGATAAAAATACGAATAAGAATTTGTGCTTTTGAGCATCCGTCAAGTACAGCGGCTTCATCAAGGCTGGATGGCAGGGTAGAGAAGTAACCGTAAAGCATCCAGGTACAGAATGGAACCGTTGCGCTCAGGTAGGAGACAATCAGTGCCGAGCGTGTATTCTGAAGTCCGATCCGGGTAATCAGGAAAAAGAGAGGGATAAACAGCAAGGCCGCAGGAATAAGATAACTGGCTATTATGCTCCGTGCAATAAACATACGCCCCGGAAAGTCCAGCCGTGTAATGGCATACGCACTCATAGTTGAAAATACAATAGACAGGAGTGTTACAATTACGCCGACAAACAGGGAATTTTTCATATAATGAATGAAGTTTCCCCGATCTATTACATCCTTGAAATTTTCAAGACTCCAGTGTTCAGGAATAATACTGACGTTCCCCGCATAAAAATCCGCTGAAGGCCGTAGGGCAGTTAAGAGGATCCATACTATCGGAAATACCGCCCAGAGAACCGCCGATATGGTTATGACAATAAACAAAATCCTGGTCATAGAGAGCTTTCTGAATGTACTCATATCAGGATTCCTTTTTAAGCATTGTTCGTGTGAGATATATGGTTAATACGGCAAATACCGGCAGCGCAGTCATTGATACTGCCGAGGCCAGGGAGATATTGCGCATCTCAATACCGTACTTGAATGTTAATGTAGACAGGATGTGAGTCATTCCTCCTGGTCCTCCTCCCGTCATTGAGTAGACATACTGAAACTGGTTGAAGGTCCAGATAAATGAGAGGAGCATGGTTGTAATAATTATATTGGTAAGACTTGGCAGGGTTATATACAGAAAGCTGTGGAGTTTATTTCCGCCGTCAATTTCTACCGCCTCATACAGCTCCCGCGGTATTGTTACCAGCCCGGCAAGCAGCATCATTGTATAGAACGGGTATCCCTGCCAGGTGGCGGCAATAATAACACTTATCATTGCAAACCTCGGGTCGGACAACCAGTAGATAGGTTCTGTGATCAGGTTGGTTTTCATGAGGATGATATTGAAAAAACCGTTATAGTCATCAAAGATCCACCGCCATGTAAGAGCAGCAATATAGGGTGATATTGCCCATGGAAGTATAATCAAAACTCTGACGGCACCTTTAAACGGGAACACCGAATTAAGAACAAGGGCTGTTACCAACCCTATCCCAAACTTCAGCAGAACAGAAGCGATTGTGTAATAAAAGGAGTTGAAGAACGCCCTCCGAAATTCATCTGAAGCAAATAGTTTTGTAAAGTTTGCAAGTCCGATAAATCCGCCTTTACCTCCCAGGCTTTTATTGGTAAACGAGATCCAGACGGCGGTAAGGAATGGATAAAGAATTACCAGCGCCAGTATCAGGAGTGTAGGCATTATAAAAAGATAGGCAGTTTGTGCTTCCTTGCGTTTTATCGGAGACAGTGCAGGGTGGGTCAGTACGTCGGTTTTCATGCTGTTATCTTCCCCTGTAGATAGTTGCCGGAGCAGCAGAATCAGCTCCGGCAGCGTATTTTTCTTTTTAAAATTTGGATGCTATCTCTTTCATCTGGGTTTCCGCCTTCGCTATTGCTTCCTCGGGCGAAACTCCGCGTACAAGCATGTCGGAGAAGGCTTTCATTACTACCCTCTGAACAAGCATTTCAGATGCTGCAGCGCTGGAAGGACCCTCATAGCCTACAACCTTTGCTTCTTCAAGCATCATGCCGAGTTCGGCAAATTTGGGATTGCTTTTCCAGAAAGGAGTATCGAAGAGATCCCGGTATACCGGCAGATAACGTGCGCCTGCAGATTCGATTATAGTGTTGTATTTATCAACCTGGTACAGGTAGCGCAAAGCTTCTTTTGCAAGTTCATGATTGGGTGAATCTTTAGGCAGGGAAACTGCCCAGCAGGCAGTCAGGTTGGCTCTGGTGCCCCGGGGGCCGGCGGGCATCCGGGCGAGAATGGTATTTTCATGCAGGGTGTCATCGTTTTCCTTTACCCAACGGTATACACTGCCCGGATTAATAATAAAAGCAGACTGTTTCATCTGATATGCCTGATTATTACCGCTGTCGTTCCAGGTTATTGCACCTTTGGGAATATTCTTCTCGTCTTCATACATACGCTTGATGTATTTGAAAACTTCCAGAGTTTCCGGTGTATCAAAGTCGATATTTCCTTTTTCATCAAAAATATGTGAATCAAAGGCCCACATGATAATTCTGGTTGAGAATTCCGCATCGTTAATTTCCGCAAGAGGATGACCAAATGCGGGCATACCGTATTTGTCTTTGATTTTCAGGGAGATTCTCTCGACATCATCCCATGTTTGCGGCAGTGCTTCTCCCACTCCCTCTACAAGGTCTTTACGGACGTAGAAGAAATAAATATCGTTCTGGAAAGGGATTCCATACAAATCACCTTCGTTCTTCAACACCGGAAGTACTCCATCGAACATTCCGCCGCCGCGTTTGCTGAGCTCTGCGTAAAAATCGTCCAGAGGTTCAAGAACCCCCTGGGTGGCATAGTATTTACAAAAATCACCGTCGAAGGTAATTACATCCGGTACATTGCCTGTTTCGAAGGCTGCTGCAAATTTTTCTTTCTGAACTTCCGATGTTATGGTAGTGTACTCCACTTCTACATCATTCAGTTCACCCCATTCCATGAGAATGTCGCGGATCAGTTCGTCGGTGGCGCGGTCCTGAGCCTGTTTTCCCCAGAAGACCAGTTTCTGTTTTTCCGGTTCCGCCTGCCCCCCGCAGAAGAGGTTCAGCGAAAATAGTGAGATCAGAAATAGAACAAACACGATTTTCTTCATTTAGAAATCCTCCTTGATTGCAACGGACACGTGTCCGTTGTTCTGGGTAATGGTATGTGCAAACGTGTGCGCTGTCAAGAAAAACTTTTTTTCTACTATAGATAAACGGAAATCAGGCTTTGTACGCAAAGAAGCTGGTAATTCAGGGTATAGCTGTTCAGCAGGTCACTATGCAACCAGTGCTTCTGTCATGCAACAGGCAGAGGCCAGTAAAAAGAGTTGAAAAAGGGGCAAAAAAGAATAAAAAAAAAGGGGCATGCCCGTATGAGCATGCCCTCAAGCGTATACAAATCCCAGGTTATTTCAGAATATCTGCCACAAGCTGGGTAATGTGAACTGTACTGTCTGCGATAACAGCTCCGGCATCCTTCATGGCGGCTTCCTTGTTTTCCGCACTGCCTTCGCCGTCGGGGCTTACAATGGCACCGGCATGACCCATACTGCGGTCTTTGGGTGCGTTCTTTCCAGCAATAAAGGCAACAACAGGTTTGCTGACATTTTCCTTTATGTATGCTGCTGCAAGCTCCTCTTCGCCTCCGCCGATCTCTCCGATAATTACAATTACTTTGGTATCGGGGTCTGCTTCAAGCAGGGGCAGGAGATCGGTAAAGCTGGAACCGGCAATCATATCGCCGCCGACACCGATTACGGTAGACTGGCCAATGCCGTTGTTGGTAAGACGGAACACTGTCTCGTATGCGTTGGTTGCACTCCGTGAAAGAATGGAAACATTACCGGGGCTGAAAATCCGGTGGGCCATAAAGCCCGCCTTGCTCTTTCCGGGAGATATAATTCCGAAGGAGTTGGGGCCTATCAGGCGGCTGCCGTGGGCGTGAGCCAGGTGGTAAAGCTGGTACATATCGTATACCGGTACACCTTCGGCAATGGTAATTACCAGGGGTACTCCGCTGACAATTGCCTCCTGGGCTCCGCCGTAAGTGAACTTCGGGGGAACAAAGAGAACTGACGCATTGGCATCATGGCGTCTCATTGCTTCATGAACGGTGTTGTATACCGGTACCCCTTCGACGGTGGTTCCGCCCTTGCCGGGGGTTACCCCTGCAACAACGTTGGTTCCGTAGTCCAGCATCTGCCGGGTGTGGAACGAGCCTTCCCGGCCGGTGATTCCCTGGACGATCAATCGGGTATTTTCATCTATCAGAACGCTCATGCTTTCATCCTTTCATCAATTTTCGCTACACCATCTACCAGGTCGTCGGCGAAAGCTACGGGGATATCTATACCTGAGGCAATCTCTATACCCTCCGCTTTGTTGGTTCCCTCCAGACGGAGTACAAACTGCTCCGGTGTGTGACCGTCCTGGGTTGCTTCAAGTACACCCCGGGCAACTTCGTCACAGCGGGTAATTCCCCCGAAGATGTTGATAAAAAGCAGCTTTACCTTGGGATTTTTCAACATAATGCGGACAGCTTCTTTTATGCGTTCCGCGGTGGCACCGCCGCCCAGGTCGAGGACGGAACATACCGAATGTCCTGCGGCACTGATCAGGTCGATGCTGGACATGAGCATTCCCGAACCATTGCTTATAACCGCTATGTTGCCGGCGTCTTCAACGGGAATATAGGTAAAGCGGAATTCCCGGGCTTCAAGAATAAGGGGATTGGTCTCTCCCTCATCTCTCCATACCCGGAACTGTTCGTGCTTAAACAGGGAACTGTCGTCAACGTCGATTTTTCCATCGAGACAGGCCAGATTTCCGTCCTTTTTAACCACCAGGGGATTAATCTCCGCCAGCATACAGTTTTTTTCGGAAAAGAGGGTGTAGAGCTTTTTCAGCACATCCTCAATCTGACCGGCGAGTTCGGGAATCCCGGAATAGTCGGCAATATATTTTGCATGATAGCTCTGAATACCCTGGTCGGGCATAATCTCAAGCTTTACGATCTTTTCGGGATGACGGTCTGCGATATCGTTGATATCAATTCCGCCTTCCGCAGAGAAGATCAGCACCGGACACTTGGTTTTCCGGTCCATGATAATGCTCAGATACATCTCTTTTGCAATCTCAACTGCAGGGGTAATAAATACCTTTTCCACTTTCAGATCTTTTATGGTAAGACCCAGGATGGTTTCTCCCTTGCTTTTGAGCTCCTCCGCGTTGGCTGCAAGCTGGACACCGCCTGCCTTGCCCCGGCCGCCGGTCTGCACCTGTGCTTTAACCACAACAGGAAATGTGCTTATACCCGCTGAAATGCTGGCAAGCTCCGCCACAGAAGATGCAACATCCCCCGAGCTTGAAGGGAGGCCGTACTCTTCAAAGAGTACATGGGCCTGATATTCAAGAAGTTTCATTAAAAATTACCCCCAGATCTCTTCGTCTGTAGGAACTTTCTTGTTTTCCAGGGGAAGGGCTATACGGGTTATATTCAGCAGGTGCCGGTAGTAGAAGTTCTCGGAGATACTGTTGTTTCCCCAGCTTCCGCATCCCAGGGTACTGGTGGGGTTGAGCCCGTTGGTAAAGCTTCCGCCGGAAGTAGTGGAACAGATTGCATTGACAATAACCCGGCTTACCTTGGCTGCTGTACCTAACTGTTCAATATGCTCCTGGTTGTGGGAGTGGATACTTACGGAGTGTCCCTTGCCTTCCATGGAGAGGTTGTGGTTGGCAATTTCAACAGCCTCGTCGAAGGAATCATAGGTAAGCAGTACATTCAGGGGGAACATCTTCTCTTTCCTTAAGACGCTGTCCCGGTCGTTCTTATCCACCCATACAGAAACCAGGGGGCAGTCTTCGGGAACGGAGAGGCCTGCTGCTTTGGTCATGGTCTGAACAGACTGGCCGACCATATCCTTGCTTATTCTTCCTTCGGGATAGCAGGTGTTCTTCAGAGCTTCCGCTTCTTCTGCACTGGCAACATATACTCCCCGGGCTTTCAGCTCAGCTTCAACTGCTTCCTTCATGGAGGAGGGCATAATAATGGTCTGCTCGCCGGAGCAGATAATGCCGTTATCAAAGGTACGTCCGGTAACAATCATGTCGATGGCCTTTTTCAGGTCAATGCCCTCATCGAGAAGACACTGAACGTTTCCGGGACCTACACCGAAGGAGGGCTTGCCGCTGGAATAGGCTGATTTAACCATTCCGGGACCGCCGGTTGCCACAACCACATCCACGCTCTTCATAAGCTCCGTGGTGGATTCGATGGTGGGATTCTCCACACACAGGAAAATATCATTCGGCGGATTCAGATGCGCCCAGGCTTCCTTTACCATATCGATAAATACCTTGGTACAGTTGGCGGTACGGGGGTGAGGAGTTACGATAATGGTGTTACGTCCCTTTATTGCTGCCATCGCATTGGCCATGGGGGTAACAATAGGGTTGGTACAGGGCTGAACGGCACCCACGACACCCACAGGTTTTGCAATCTCGGTAATACCTGTTTCAGGATCCCGTGAAAGGATACCGATACTTTTTTTGCCCTTCAGGCTGTGCCAGAGAATCTTTGATTTACCAAGCTTTTTCTTCAGTTTGTCATCAAAATTACCCATTTTGGATTCTTCAACTGCCATGCGGGCAAACATTTCAGCATTGTCATAAACTACTTTGCCTATAATCTTTACCAGTGCATCAACCTGCTCCTGGCTGTAGTTTTCAATCTCTGTAAGTGCTTTCCGGGACCGGGCTACCAGTTCCTGTATATCTGCGCTCATATTTCCTCCATATTCTATGCGTCGCAATAAAGGTCTAATAATTAGCCCTAAAACAATATCATTTACCTCGGTCTCTGTCAAAGAGTTCTTAAAAATAAAAATCCTTGACGGCTCAGATTTTTGGACCATACAATTCAAAGGTCTATCAATTAATCCATAAAGATTGATGGATATCCGGAACAAGGAGGATGTTTCCGGAAAATTACCAAAATAAGGAAGGTAATGTGTATGAGAAGAGTTGTAAGTCTGATTCTTGTATCTCTCCTGGCAATGGTTACCCTGTTCGCAGGTGGTCAGGGAGAAAAGAAAAGCGGAGAGTGGCGGATTGCCCTGTGTAACAACTATGCGGGAAACTCCTGGCGGCAGCAGATGATTAAAAACTGGGAAGCCGTTGTAGAACAGGCCAAGGCCGATGGTCTTATTGCCGAAGGTCCCGCATTTACCACCAATGAATCCAGTGCCGCCGAGCAGGCTGCTCTACTGCAGAATCTGGTTCTCGAAGGCTATGATGCTATTGTACTGGATGCGGCATCCCCGACTGCCCTTAACGGTGCGGTTGCAAAAGCTGTTGAAGCCGGAATCCCTGTGGTTTGTTTTGATCAGACCGTAACAGATCCTTCAGCCTGGAAGCTGATTACAGATTTTTACGATATGGGAGAAGCAGAGGTTGAGCACCTCCACAAGGCATTTCCATCTCAGCCGGTAAATATTCTCGAAATCCGCGGAATGGCCGGAACCTTTGCAGATGATGAAATCCATAAAGCTATTGTTGAAACAGCAGATAAATACAGCAACCTGAGCGTCGTGGGTGAAGTATACGGAAACTGGACCCAGTCGGTAGCCCAGAAAGAGGTCGCCGGAATTCTTCCTTCTCTGCCCGAAATCAAGGCGGTTGTGGCCCAGGGCGGTGACGGCTATGGAAGCCTCAAGGCCTTTGAGAATGCCGGACGTCCTGCGCCTCTGCAGATTTTCGGTCACCGCTATGATGAGCTGGTAATCTGGAAAGAGATGCAGGAAAAGAACGGCGGAAGCTATCCTTCCATGTCGGTAAGCATTGTTCCCGGTTCCGTCAGTACCGCATTCTGGACTGCCCTTGAGATTCTCAACGGCGAAGAAGTTCCCAAAGAGATCCACATGAGTCCCATGGTCTTCGGGGAAGAACAGCTGGACTATTTTCTTGAGCATACCCAAAAGGGCGGCCTTGCTGACCTATCCTATCCCCAGGATTGGGTACAGGAGCTGATTGCAAGTGCAAAGGCAGGCAAACCTGCTCCTGCAGATCCGCTTCCCTGATATTTTCAGCTTGAACAGTAAGATAAAGCCGCATTTTTGCGGCTTTATCGGTATTTGGGCTTTGACTGCAGTCATGATTCATGGTATAACGTCTAATTATTAGACCAATACGCTGCAGCGATGCGGCGGGGTAATATCTGTAGTAACAGCTGGAGGAATCAGCAATGGAATTTTATCTTAACTCCTGTGTTCTTGATGAAATCAAGGAGATCAATGAGTGGGGAATCCTTGACGGAGTAACCATGAATCCCAGCATGATGGCAGCCGTCGGCGGTGATTTCAAGAAAACCTTCACCGATATCTGTAAGACTGTATCATGTAAAGTTTTTTCACAGGTCAGTGCACCCGATGCAAAGACCATGGTGGAAGAGGCAAAAATCATCAACTCCCTGGGCGACAAGGTGGTTGTTAAGGTTCAGACCAGTATTGAAGGCATCAAGGCTATTCAGAAAATAAAGGAAACCACGGACATCGAAATCTGTGCAACAGCTATCCACACCACCATGGAAGCCCTTGTGGTTGCCAAAGCCGGTGCTGATCATGCTGCAATCTTCCTTGGACTTCTTGGTGAAGCTGATGAACGGTCTACCAACGATCTTATGCAGGGTGTTACCGAGGCATACATGGCCGGAGGAATCGATACTAAAGTCATGAGTGCCGCGCGGTCTCTTCAGCAGATTGTAGACGGTTTCCGTATGGGTGCAGACGAAATGACCTGTTCCTATGGTCTCTGGAAGCTCTTTTTTGCCAATGCCTATACTATCGACCGCTGGGCGAAGTTCGAAGGCTCCTGGAAAAAAGCTTTTGGTGATAAGAACTGGATCACCGGCTGATGATTTCCTTTCTTGTCATCTTTGCCGTTGATGTGGTAAGTTTTTGCCCGGTGGTATGATGACAAACAAACAGGACAATCTTTTCGGTAAACTTAAAAAAAAGAAGGTCTTTGAAGACGTCGCAGAGATGATTCGAAGCCTTATAGATGCCGGGACTCTCAATCCCGGCGATCAGCTCCCTCCCGAGAGGGAGCTTGCTGAGCAGCTTGGAGTCAGCAGAACCTCGGTGCGCGAGGCAATCCGTGCCCTGGAGCTTATGGGAGAAGTTGAAACCCGGGTAGGGGTTTCGGGCGGAACATTTATCCGCGAGGTTTCTCTTAATCACGCCCTTAATGTGGTGCAGACCCTGTTTCGCCGTACCAACCAGATGGTCAGTGATATAATTGAAGTCCGTTTAATTCTTGAGACAAAATCCGCGGCTCTGGCGGCTGAGCGCCGTACTGAAGATGATCTGAAAGAGATCTACAAAGCCCTGGATGATATGGAGAAGGACCTCGGTTCCGGAGGTATAGGTATGGCTGGTGATCATGCCTATCACCTGGCTATTGCACGGGCTTCAGAGAATGATTTTCTTTTCGGTCTTTCCCAGCTTGTTGAAGATCTGATTGAAAATACCCGGGAGATAACCCTTTCCAGAGGCGGTGTCCCGGAAGAAGCCCTGATAGATCACCGCACCGTGGCTGACGCCATCCGGGATCAGAAGCCTGATCTCGCGGAAACCCTTATGCGGGAACACCTTATCAAGGCATATAATATCAGCACCGGCAGCTGAAACAGGATTATTCTTACCGGCTAAATCTGCAGGGATTCTACGGTTTTCCGGGTTCGCTGCAGGTGCTCGGAAAGAACTCTCCGCGCACCGTCACCGTCTCCCGCGGCAATTAATTCAAGCATTTCCTGATGCTGATCCAGACAGAGAGATTCTTCCCCTCCGTAATACTGGGTAAGCTGTATACTCTGCCTGAGCAGCCGCTGAAGGTGAATGTACAGTGATTTAATGATCCGGTTGGGAAAGCTCTGCACCAGATAGGCATGAAACTCCAGATCCTTCAGGTTGAAATTAATCAGATCCTTCTCCGCATTAAATGTCTGCATGTCCGCGGTGATTTTACGGAGATTTTCAACGTCCTCTTCGGTCCGTTCCAGGGCGAAATCATGGATAATGCCTGTTTCAATAAGAAGACGGACATCGGTTAACTCAAGAAGAAGGCTCCGCGTGTCGGAAAAAGTGAATTTAATGGATGTAGCCAGTGATTCCAGGAAGTGATCCATACTGTTTTCGGCAAGAAAAATTCCCTTGCCATGCTGGACTTCCACTATTCCCATGGTACGGAGGGTTGCGTAGGCTTCTCTGATGGACCTTGTCCCAACCTCCATCATCTCTGCCAGTTCCGATTCCGAGGGGAGGCGGTCTCCTGCGGTAAGATTATCTTTGTCGATAATCTCTTCAAGAGTAGAAATAACCTCCTCATATACCTTGGGGCGCTTTCTCGGCATGTATGAATCTCCTCGGACCAATAGATAATACCCATACTTTTATAAGATTTGCAGGATAATTGAAAGGCTATAGCAGAAACAGAACAGTTTTTCTTGCGCGGTGGAAAAAGTGCTGGCATAATATTACTGAACATCTTAATTGTATTAATTATTAGACCAAAAAGGTGGTTAGTCAGACATGCAATATTTGAGTCCTCTCCATGAAGCTGCTGTTCGTTTTCCCCAGACCGAGCTCTGGAACGATTCCTGCGGTGCCGCAGAAGTGGAATTTGCCATGAAACGGGGAGCCGTCGGGGCCACATCCAACCCGGTGATAGTTGGAAGAATCCTTAAGGATGAGATGCAGAACTGGCGGGGACGCATTGACTCTCTTCTGGAAAAAGAAATTCCCGAAGCTTCCGACGAGGAGCTCTGCTGGAAACTTACGGAAGAGGCGGGAAAAGCCAGTTCGGAAATGTTTATGCCCATGTTCCGGGAAACAAAAGGCAGCAGGGGCTGGCAGGCGCTGCAGGTTAACCCGCGATATTACCGCAGTACGGCAAAAACAGTAGCCCATGCCCGGGCGCTCTCGTCACTGAATGAAAACATCCTTATAAAGATGCCGGTCTCCACTGCGGCAGTGGCTGCAATAGAAGAGTGCATTTATCACGGTGTAAGCGTCAACGGAACCGTCTGCTTCGGAATTCCTCAGGCTGTAGCAGTTGCCGAGGCGGTAGAGCGGGGCTTGAAGCGGCGGGAAAAAGAGGGCCTTGATATCAGCTCACTCAACCCAAGCTGTACCATAATGGTGGGACGGATAAATGATTATATGACCGCCCTTGTTGCGAGGGATAACCTGCCGGTGGCTCCCGATTCTGTGGAACTCGCAGGTGTAGCTATTATGAAAAAAGCCTATACCCTTTTCCGTGAACGCGGTTACCGGCTGCGTATCCTCGGTGCGCTGAACCACAGCCACTGGCTCTGGTCTCATTTCCTCGGGGGTGATCTTATCCTTACGGTTAATCCTGTCTGGTGGAGACGCCTTGAAGGATGTTCAGTACCGGTAGAAGACCGGATGGACCAGCCGGTGCCGGAGACGGTTATCAATGAACTTCTCAGCAATCTGCCGGAATATGCGAAGATTTATCACGAAGACGGGATGACTCCCGGGGAGTTTAACGACTACGGCGCCTTTCATCGAACCATGCGGGAATTCTTCCAGGGTTATGATGCTTTTCTTGAATATCTGAGAACCTTCATGCTTTCCCTTCCCGATGATCCTCAATAAAATAGCAAAGAGAAAAGTTGACATATGACATAAGCCGGGTTAAAATTCTCACACTTGCTGCTGCCGGAGAAATCCGGCGGCAGACAGCTTTTAAGAAAAGGAAAGCATCGTGGGAAACACCAAACTGTTATATGGAATAACAACAGCAATGGTCAGCCTCTTCAAGGCAGACAGCAGCATCGATCTTGAATCAACCAGAAAATTTACAGACTTTCTTATCGAAAAAGGGGTCCACTCTCTGTACCCCCTCGGCACAACCGGTGAGATGTATCGCCTCAGTGTGGAAGAACGGAAAAAGATTGCAGAGACTGTAATCTCAACCGCGAAAGACCGGCTCCCGGTCTATATCCATGTGGGAGCAATGAAGCAGGAAGATGTTATTGAGCTTGCACAGCATGCAGCATCTGCCGGCGCCGATGGAATCGGTGCAGTAACACCCGCCTATTTTGGAGCAAATCCCAGGGAAATCAAAGAGTTCTACCTGGCTCTGGCCGATGCGGTACCTTCAGGGTATCCGGTATACCTCTACGGCATTCCCCAGCTGGCCGTGAACGACCTGCCCACGGCAATTGTGGAGGAGATAGCCCGGGCCCGGAAAAACATTGTGGGCATCAAGTACAGCTGGGCCGACTTCCGCCGCACCGCTGAGTATACCCGCGTGCGGGGAGGGGACTTTTCGGTTATGCACGGTTCAGATGCCCTGCTGCCGGCGATTATGTCCCTTGGTGCCGACGGTACCGTTTCCGGCTGTTCTTCAGCTTATCCCGAACCCTACGTTGATATGTATGAGGCAATAAAAGCCAACGACTGGGAGCTTGCCCTTTTTCATCAGCACTTTGCCGATGACTATGCCAATGTCCTAAGAAACGGGGGAAATATGGCTTATTTCAAGGCTGCCCTGGTTTACCGTGGAATCATAAGCGACTATCAGATGCGGGCGCCCCAGCTCAAACTGACAGCAGATGAAGAAAAAGCTTTCTATGCCGATCTCAAAGCCCTGGATGCACGTTATGCGGAGGCTAAAAAGAACCGTGGTATTCAGTGACCGTTAAGCGGTCACAGTTGATACCGGTCCTCCGGACCGGGAAATAAAATGTGTCTCATGAAAGGAGGAAATTTATGAGATCCAGATTACTTGCCGTCCTGTTAATTCTTGCAGTACTTGTAGTGTTTGTCGGCTGTGGTGGCTCTGAGAAGGAGACTGCTTCCGCTGCACCTGCAGCAGAGAAGAAAGAAGCCGCTGTGACAAATCCTATTCCCCCGGCTCCTGAAAAGAAGGAAAATCCTGCAGTTGCCGACGCGGAGTATACTATCCGTATCGCCATCAATGCGCCTTCGTACCAGGCTGTTCCAACAGTTCAGTGGGAACAGGAATATGCTCTGTGTGATATCTTCGAGCATATTGTAGAAGCCCGTGCAGGCGGAAGGATTAATGTAGAAGTCTATCCCGACGGACAGCTGGGAGACCACAAGGCAACCTGTGAAATGGCTCAGAGCGGCGCTCTTGAAGCAGCGGTTGGAACCGGAACCATGGGTCAGTTCTTTGCGCCCTTCGAAATTCTCTACATTCCCTACCTGTTCAAATCTGAAGAGATTGCCTGGGATGTTCTGGACAACAGCCAGTTCTGGAAGGATTTCTGTGCGGATTTCGAAAAAGAGACCGGCCTGACTGTACTTGCCATGGGCCAGAACGGAACCCGTCATTTTACCCACTCAAAAAAGCAGATTAAGACTCCTGCAGACCTTAAAGGCGAGCGTATCCGTGTAATGACCTCTCCGATCTTTGTTGAAATGATGAAAGCCTTCGGCGCCGACGCGGTGCCTATCGCATGGAGCGAGCTGTATACCTCTCTTCAGACCGGTGTTGTAGACGGACAGGAAAACCCCATCTCCGTTATTTCAACCAATGCACTCTATGAAGTTCAGGATTACATTACCCTCGATGGTCACCTCTGGAGTGAAGACTACTTTGTTATGAACTCTGATTTCCTTAACAGCCTTCCCGCTGACCTTCAGCAGATTGTACAGGTTGCCGCCCATCAGGCTGCAGTTGTAAACCGTGCTGTTGAGACCATCCACTCCCAGAGTACCGGTCTTGCCCACCTGGCTGAAGTCGGAATGCAGATCTATACCCCCACTGTTGCAGAAAAACAGCAGTATGCAGATATAGCCCAGCCTCCAGTTCTTGAGTATCTCCGTGGAAAGGTTGATGCCAAGTATATCGATGGTCTGATGGCTGCAGTTGCAGAGTCAGAGAAGAAATTCGGCTACCGCTGATTTATCCATGTAAAAGTAATTACGGCCCGTCCCTGTTAAACCGGGGGCGGGTTTTGTTCTGTCCGTCCACCACCCGGAACAGGCGGAAACCTCATATGATTATTCCTTGAGAGGAGGTTCTTGAAGTGGGGAAACTAGTTGATGTTCTTAAACGTATAAGCGATATCCTGGAAAAGTTTGTAGGCTACATATGCATGGTGCTGGTTGCAGTTATGCTGGTAGTTGTTATGGTCCAGGTAACCCTGAGAGCTGCCCGGGCTTCGGTGCCCTGGTCTGAGGAGCTTTCCCGTATGCTGCTGATCTGGATCGGCATGCTTGGTGCAGGGATTGCTGCCAAACAGGGGCTCCATGTGGGAGTCGATTTTCTGATTACTATTCTGCCGAAAAAATTAAGCCAGATTTTATCTATTTTGATAAAAGGCACCCTGATATGGTTTCTGTTCTTTTTTGCCAAATACAGTTTTCTTGCTGCAGAAGCGGCACAGAAGGTAAAGGCTACAACTATTGAAATAACCATGTATTTTCCGAAGATGGCCCTGCCCATCGGTTCAATACTGATAGTGATCCATGTAATTTATCTGCTGTTAGCGGAAATACAGGATCTGTTCTCTACAACCGGCAAGGAGGCAGCCTGATGTCAGCATGGATTTTTATACCCTTTCTTGTTACTCTTCTTGTCGGCGTTCCCATTGCTTTTGCCCTGGGTATCAGTGCCACAACCTTTCTTATTGTATGGGACAAGGTTCCCTTTACAGTAATTGCCCAGCGTTTTTACAGCTCCGTTGATGTATTCGTTCTTCTTTCTATTCCGTTTTTTATCCTGGCCGGTGAGCTGATGAACAAAACCGGAATAACCACCAGACTGGTAAAGTTTGCAGGCCTTGTGGTGGGACGCTTGAGGGGAGGTCTTGCTCAGGCAAATATCGGCGCCAGTATTCTCTTTGCAGGCCTTACCGGAGCGGGAGTTTCCGATACCTCCGCCATCGGATCAATCTTAATTCCCGCCATGGTTGAGGATGGTTTCGAACCCGACTACAGCGCAGCCGTTACGGCAGCCTCTTCGGTTATCGGGCCTATTATTCCCCCCAGCATTATTATGGTTGTATTCGGTTCGATTATGGGAATATCCATCGGTGCCCTTTTTGCAGCCGGATTTATTCCGGGACTCCTTGTGGGAATCGCACTTATGATTATGGCCTACATAATTGGTGTTAAGCGAAACCACCCCTACCGCAAGGAAAAAGTGGGAGCCATGGAGCTGGTGCGGGGAACCAAGGATGCAATTCTGGCACTGCTTATGCCGGTTATTATTATCGGCGGAATTTTAAGCGGAGTGTTTACTCCCACCGAAGCTGCAGCGGTCGCAACCTGCTACGCCCTGTTTGTGGGGTTCTTTATTTTCAAGACTCTTAAACTGAGTGATATCCCTGCATGCCTTCTGAAAAGTGCAACCACTACTTCAATTCTTATTCTGATTGTAGGATTTGCCAGTGTTTTAAGCTGGACTCTTTCCATAGAACGGATACCCCAGGCTCTTGCAAAAGCCCTGGTTGGTGCAAACCTCGGCAGAGTGCAGTTTCTGCTGCTGGTAAATGTTCTGCTACTTTTCATGGGTATGATTATGGAAACCGGGGCCAATGCCATTCTGCTTGGACCGATCCTTATGCCCCTGGCTATTCGTCTTGGAATCCATCCGGTTCATTTTGCTCTTATTATGCTGGTAAACCTGAATATCGGTCTGGCTACCCCGCCTCTTGGAGTATGTCTCTTTGTTGCCTGTCCTATAGCCGGGGTCAGCATGATGAAGATCTCCAGGGCTATAGCGCCGTTTATTCTGATGGAAATTGCGGCACTGATGCTGATTACCTTTATTCCCGACCTGGTACTGTTTGTACCACGACTGCTTGGTTTTGCCTGAGGAAAATAAAATGAGTAGAAAAAAGATACTTGTAACTGTGCAGCCCAGTATTGAAGAGCTTGTACATGATCACATGGATCGTACCTTGTCGGAGGCAGGGTACGAAATGAAACCCATATACAGCTGGGAGCCTCTTGATGAATCTGAAGTAATAAAGGCGGTTGACGATGTGGCCGGCTTTATTGTGGGGCTTGAGAAGGTCAGTCCTGCTGTAATGGATGCAGCTCCCCAGCTGAAAGCAATTTCCAAATTCGGAGTAGGCACGGATAATATTGACATTCCAGCCGCCATTGAGCGGGGGATTTCAGTTTCAAACTGTCCTGGGTCAAACAGCAATGCTGTTGCGGAAGTTACCATGGGGCTTATGCTGAATCTGGCCCGCAATGTCCAGAATCTTTGCAACGATCTGCGGAACAAAAAGTTCGGTGTCTATGTGGGCAGCGAGCTCGCCGGGAAAACTGTGGGAATTTTAGGTTTCGGCAATATCGGAAAAAAAGTTGCCTCCTACCTGAAACCCTTTGGAACAAAAACCCTTGCCTATGATCTGTTTCAGGACAAGGCAGCGGCTGCTTCCCTGGGTGTTGAATTTGCTTCCCTTGAAGAGATCTTTGCCCAATCGGATTTTATCTCTGTTCATCTACCGTTGACAGCTGAGACCAACCACCTGGTGGATAAAAAACTTCTGTCCACAGCCAAAAAAGGCCTGTTCCTGGTGAATATTGCCCGGGGCGGTGTAGTTGCTGAAGAGGATCTTTATCAGGCGGTTTGTGACGGCATAGTAGCCCGGGCGGCGGTAGATGTTTTTGAATTCGAACCGCCCACGGCTTCGAAACTGCTGAATGACGACCGCTTTATTGTTACCCCCCACATCGGTGCAGGAACTCTTGAGGCAACCTTTAACATGGCGAACATGTCCATGGATAATGTTATCTCCGTGATAGAAGGCCGGGGCAATCTGCACCCTGTGGGCGGATCTAAATAGGGGAGCGTAGCAATGAAAAAATTCTTAAATAAGCCCGAAGATTTTGTTGATGAAATGGTGGAAGGAATCCTCTCAGCCCACCCGGACCGCCTTAAAGGTTTGGAAGGTGAGCCCCGGGCTATTATTCGGGCAGATGCGCCGGTCAAAGGAAAGGTTGCACTTGCCACGGGCGGCGGTTCCGGTCATTTGCCCCTTTTCCTGGGCTATGTCGGGGCAGGTCTTCTGGACGGCTGTGCCGTGGGAGGTGTTTTTCAGAGTCCCAGTGCCCAGCAGATGTTTGAGATAACAAAAAGCATAGACAGCGGTAAAGGTGTTTTGTATATCTACGGTAACTACGGTGGAGATATCATGAACTTCGATATGGCTGCCGAAATGGCGGATTTTGAGGATATCAAGGTCGAAACCTATATCGCTGCCGATGATGTTGCCAGCGCATCCAAAGACAATGCTGGAAAACGCCGCGGTGTTGCGGGTATTTTTTATGTCTACAAATGTGCCGGTGCCATGGCAGATGAGGGGGCAGAACTAACTGAAGTTAAACGGATAGCAGAAAAAGCCGGTGCATCAGTCAGAACCATGGGTGTTGCCCTCTCTCCGGTTATTATCCCCGAAGTGGGAAAACCCTCCTTTACCATTGCCGATGGCGAAATGGAAATAGGCATGGGTATCCATGGAGAGCCTGGGATACGAAAAGGACCCCTGGAAACTGCGGATAATGTGGTAAATGAAATGATGGACCAGATTCTCCCCGACCTGGAAGCAGCGACCGGAGATGAAGTTTCAGTTCTCATTAATGGTCTTGGTTCGACGCCGAAAGAGGAGCAGTATATTATCTACCGCAGAGTGAATCAGATTCTTAAAGAAAAAGGTATAACTGTTTTTCGTGCCTACCTTGGTGAGTTTGCCACTTCCATGGAAATGACCGGCTTCTCTATTTCCGTGATAAAACTGGATGATGAACTGAAGCGTCTGCTGGCAAAACCCGCGGATACACCCTTCTTTACGCAGATACAGTTTTAGGAGATCGTCATGGCTTATGATATCAGCAGCATAAAACTTCTTTTTCGCAGCCTGGAAAAGAAAATGGAAGAGGGCCGTGATCTGTTAATAGAGCTTGATGCCAGAATGGGAGACGGAGACCTGGGACTTACCATGGCCCGTGCCTTCACCGCAGCAGCCGCTCTTGAACCGGCTGAGGGGGAGACAGATATCGGTAAGTTTCTTGCTAAAGCCGGCATGGCCATGAACAATGCGGCTCCCAGTACAATGGGCACCCTCATGGCCACAGGTTTTATGCGGGGAGGTAAGGCCCTTAAGGGAGTGGAGGAGATTTCAGCAGGCAGTCTGGCTGATTTCTTTCAGGCCTTCGAAGAGGGACTTAAAGAGCGGGGTAAATCCGACAGGGGAGAGAAAACCATCATTGATGTTATCGGGCCGGTCGCTGATGCGCTTGCCGAAAGTCATTCAGATCTCGCTTCAGCTTTAAGGGCGGCTCTTACTGCTGCAGAGGCCGGGCTGGAATCAACAAAAGAGATGCAGGCCACCCATGGCCGTGCAGCCTACTATTTGGAACAGTCACTGGGGCACCAGGACCCCGGGGCAACCGCCGGGCTCTATCTTATACAGGGCTTTGCCGAAGTCTTCAGATGATTTTCAGGTTATGTAAAAATCTAAGTGAGTGCGCCGTTTTTGCGGCGCATTTTTTTTGATGGCTCTATTTTCGCTGTATCTGCAATATTCTTCTTGTTGCCTTAGATCGGGAGTGAGGATATAATAGGTATAATAATTGGACCGAAAGGTTCGGTGTGCTTGAATACTTGAGAATCGAATAACTGGAGAGTTAAATGGAAAAGCGTCATAAAGATAAGATTGCCCTTGTTTTCGGATCGGCTTCCGGAATAGGTAAAGGTGTTGCCCTCCGTCTGGCTGCGGATGGAGCAAAAATGGTTCTGTCCGATATAAGCGAAGAACAGCTTAAAGCGGCTGTGGATGAGTGTAAAGCAAAAGGCACTGACGCAGTCAGTATTGCAGCGGATATCTCAAAGACAGATGACATCCGCAAGGTTGTAAAGTTTACCCTGGACAGCTTCGGCCGGATCGACTTTATGGTAAATGCTGCGGGCATTGTCCAGAGTCGGGAATTCCTTGAGGTGGAAGAGAAGGACTGGGACAGAATTATAGCAATCAACCAGAAGGGAACTGCCTTTGCCTGCCAGATTGTCGGTCAGCAGATGGTAGACCAGGTTCAGAGTCTGCCGGAAGGCAAGCGCCCTGTCTGCGGAGGCAAAATTGTTAACTTTTCCTCTATTGCAGGCCGCAGGGGACGATCCTTCCAGATACATTACGCTGCATCCAAGGCGGCAATTATCAGTATTACCCAGTCCAGTGCCATGGCTTTTGCACCCTACGGTATTAATGTAAATGCGATTTCTCCCAGTGTAGTTTCTACCCCCATGTGGGATGCCAGTATTAAAGGCAAGGCGGAGTCCCTTGGAATTTCCGTAGAAGAGGCAACTGCCGAGATGATTACAAAAATACCCCTTGCAAGGATCGGTACAACCGATGATATCGGCGGAGCGGTGAGTTTCCTCTGTTCAGAAGATGCTGATTTTATAACCGGTCAGACTCTGAACGTAGACGGCGGTTATGAAATGAACTGATACCTGTTCTATAGAACCGGTAAATTTTGACAGACTGCAGTAACCGCCGGTATAATGCCCCGTGGATATAGCCCGGCGGTTGCTTTTACTCAATAAGCATACATTTTCAGCAATACTCAATTATCTTCTTCTTGCAGCGTTTGTTGCAGGTATAACCGCCTGTGTTCCCGGAAGGGTTCAGGTGGCGGCTCAGAAGGTTCGCCCGGAAGCTGTGGAAGAGACGGTGGTTGTCGGTTTCAGTAATGGATTTACTGACAACTCCTGGCGGGCGGAACTGATGGCATCCATGCGTCAGGAAGCCCTGCGTCATTCTGATCTTGAACTTCTTGTCCGGGACGGCCGGGGAGATATAAATAAACAGATTCAGGATATTGAGTCTTTTATCGCACTTAAAGTTGATGCCATTATCCTGATTCCCAATTCTTCAATCGCGGTTACTCCTTCTCTTAAAAAAGCCAGGAAACTTGGTATAAAGGTTCTTCACTGTAATCTGCCTCTGGAAGATTCAGACAGTTACGATGTATATATCGGGCCGGACGAACGGGAACGGGGCAGAAAATGGGCTTCCTGGCTGCAGAATAAGATAGGCGGTTCCGGCAGCATTGTGATGCTTGGGGGTATCCCCGGAAATCCCGGTACTGCAATGGCTATGAAAGGAGCCCTTGAGGTTATTGATTCCAGTTCAATCAGGATTCTTGCTTATCGGGATGCCTACTGGCAGGAGGATCGGGCTTACGAAATAATGTCCGGGCTGCTGAAAGATCACAAGCATATCGACGGCATCTGGGCCGACGGCGGGCAGGTCGCAGCAGGTGCCCTTAAAGCACTCCTGGATGCGGGGCACCCTCTGGTGCCGGTGACAGGAGATGACTACAACGGCCTGTTCAAACTCTACCTGAAATATAAAGACCAGTATCCCGATTTTGATTTTGCAGCAATTTCAACTCCCACATGGCAGGGAATGACAGTCCTCCGCAGTGCAGTACGGCTTGTACGGGGAGAAAAGCTTGATTCCTGGATGAAGCTTGACCCCCAGCTGTTAACCGGAGAAGATGCAGTAAGCTATGCGAAACCGGAATTATCCGACATAATCTTTGTTGATTCAGATCTGCCCTACAGTCTGCTCAAGGAGATCCGCTGACCGTGTCTAATCCACTGGTTCGTATAAAAACCTTTTATGCCAATCTGTCCATCCTCAAGAAGATCTACTTTCCTAATATTATTATTATCTCCCTGCTTATTCTTTTGTCCGGATATATCGCCAACCATGTTGCCTCGGAGCTTATGCTCAAGCGGATTGTAAGTAACACCCAGCAGAGCCTCGATATTATCATGCAGAGTCTTGACAGCGCACTGAACGATATCGAAACCGGAGCGGAACGGGTTGCGTCCGACCCTGTTGTTCAGGCAGTGCTTACCCGGCAGATTGAACCGGATCAGATGGAGGGGCTGGATCAGTATTTTCTTGTCAATTCTGTACTGGACAAGATTATGTATCTCCGCGGATATATCGACAGTATAAGTGTTTATCGTCTTGACGGGACTATGGCCGGCGCAGGCTTTCTCAGTCACCGGCAGGAGATTCAGCATAAACAGCTGGCTCCGGAATTTATCAATATGGTTTCCGACTCCAAAGGGCGAAAGGTCTGGACCGACCCGGGAACCCTTCCGTATACCCTGGAATATCCGGAAGATTCGGGCCCCACGTTATTCAGAATTGTACAGCGGGGAAATGTGGGTGAGAACGTCGGCATTCTTGAGATGAAAATGAACGAGAGTATTTTCTCCCGCCTCTACAGTCATCTGGATTATGGGAAAACCGGCCGTTTTATTGTGGTCAACCGGCAGAGGATGCTGGTGTTTCCCGAAACCAACGACTACGGACTCTATAATCAGTTCCTCAGAAACCGCTATGTTGACTGGCTGTCGGATATCAACTCCGAGGGTAAGATAACGACCTTCGGCCGGGAGCAGTTTGTTGTTATTTCCAATCACCTGGAAAGGCTGGGCTGGCTTATTATCGGAATGGTACCTCTGAATGAACTGATGGATTACAGCAGGCGAATGACCTATTCCATATATCTTATAGGGCTGGTCTCAATTATATTCGAGCTGTTGTTTTCCTTCTGGATGTCCCAGGCTATTTCAAAACCTATAAAATCGCTTTCGGATTCCATGTCCGATGCGGCTCAGGGAGATCTGCAGATTAGGGCCAGGGTAAGCGGAAACGATGAAATCGGACTGCTGGCGGGCAGTTTCAACAATATGGTTCAGAGAATCGCCGGACTGGTGGATCAGGTTTACCACGAACAGAAGCGGCAGCGGGAGCTGGAACTTCTTGCGCTTCAGTCCCAGATAAACCCCCATTTTTTGTATAATTCACTGGAAAGTCTCTGTGCTCTTTCTCAGCTGGGTAGAAACGAAGACAGCTATCGCCTTGGTAAATCTCTCTCCATGTTCTACCGGGGAGTATTGAGCGAAGGAAGACCGGTGGTAACCATTGGGGAAGAGATCAGCACTCTGAAGAACTACATGGCTATCCAGGAGATCCGCTATCAGGACAAGTTTGATTTTATTCTTGATGTTGAGGAAAAGATTCTTGATCAGAAAATAATCAAACTCTCTCTTCAGCCGCTGGTTGAAAATTCAATCTATCATGGACTTAAAAGTGTTCGCAGAAAAGGCAGGATATGGGTTACCGGCAGGCTCATTGATGATATAGTCTCTCTTCAGGTGGTGGATAACGGTCAGGGCTTTGACGAGCAGAGAATCAGAATGCTTGTCAGCGCCAGGGCTCCCGATGAAGATGACCGGGGCTTCGGCATGACCAGTGTAGATCAGCGGATAAAACTCTTTTTCGGTGAGGAGTACGGTCTCAGTTTCCGCAGCCGGCCGGGGCATTTTGCCAAGGTTATTGTTCGTCTGCCGTTTATTTCGGAGATTCATTGATATGGCAAAAATGCGTATTCCGGTACTTATTGTTGATGATGAGTACCTTATTCGGAGCCTTGTACGAAATTCCATCGACTGGGAGGATCTCGGTTTCGAAATAGTCGGAGAAGCCGAGGATGGGGAAACCGCCCTGAATATGGTGGAGAATCTCCGGCCCCTTCTTATGATCGTTGATATTAATATTCCCTTTATAAACGGGGTTGAACTTGCCAAAAAGGTCCGCCTCAAATATCCACAGATAAAAATAATCATTTTAACCGGGTATGAAGACTTTCATTATGCCAGGGCAGCTTTACATGCGGGTGTGCTGGCCTATAATCTCAAGCCCATTAATCCCGAGGAGTTCCGGGAAACCGTAATTGAAGCAAAGGATACCATCCTGCTGGATGAAAGGCACCGGCTTCTTTCCATTCAGAACCAGGTAACCCCCCAGCCGGATACCAGCAGTCTTAAGAGCCGGTTTCTGCTTACCCTGCTGAATGGAAAGCATGGAGGAAGCCCAAAGGCAATACAGGACCGCTGGGAACTCTTTCGTATACCCCTCGATCCGGGAGGCTTTGTTGTTACGGTTATTGCCGCTGCTTCAGCGGTCCCTGCGGAGGATCTTCCAGAGGTTCCCTACATGGAACTGCTCATTGATGAGGCCGGCAGGATTGTTCTTATAAGCAACGATGATGCAAAAACCAGCAGAATAAAGGATAAGAGCTATTATGAGGTGGCAAAGACGTTGATTGCAGCCCTCAACGGCCGGGGTGTTGATACCATTGCCGGAATAAGCACCTTGGTCCCTGAAATTACCGATCTTCCTGAAGCCTACCGTCAGGCTCTGAATGCTTCAGAGCGCTGTTATCATGAGGGACGGAATATTATTCATCTTCACTCTTCAACCGACGAAAGCCGTCAGAGCTGGGTAGATCTACCTTCGTTTTCCTCCAGGGAAGATCTGCTGCTGCTTCTGAGAAGCCGGCAGCAGCAGAAAGCTGTTGATCTGGTCAGATCCTACCTGCTTTCCATAAAAGAGAAGAAATATCCCCGGGAATACTGTGAAACTGCCTGTATGGAGATTATCAGTATTATCAATGAGTTTATGGAAGAGAACAGTCTGAGTCTGAAATCGTATCTCAACGGTGCGGATGATGTTTTCGCTCTTTTTCAGCGTTTTACCACCTTTGACGATCTCATGTTCTGGCTGGTCAATATGCTTACCCAGCTTCTGTCGGTAAAGGAATCGGGGAAGGCCTCCAAGACCCAGCTGGTTGTCCGTAAAGCAAAGGTTTATATTGAACGCAACTATACCAGGAAGTTTATTACCCTGGAGCGGATAGCCGAATCTGTCTCTGTTTCGCCCAGTTACTTAAGCAGCGTGTTCAAAAAAGAGCTTGGTGTGTCTGTTATCGAGTATCTTACCGATTACCGGCTCCGCACTGCCAAGGCTTTTATGGATAAAGAACCCCTGGAACCTATTATGGAAATAGCCGAGAGGGTGGGGTATTCCGATCCCTATTATTTCAGTAAATGTTTTAGAAAGCAGTTCGGTGTATCTCCCTCGGATTACCTGCGGGGCAAGAAAATTATCAGTTAAGAAATAGACCATTATCAGTAAAGTGTTACAAAAAAGTAAAAATTTTCCGAAAAATCGATAAGTTTTCCATTTTGCTCTCCAAAAAGCGGCCCCATACTGGATACAGTTCAATTCAAATATTCCTAAGGAGGAGTAAATGAAAAAAATTATTGCTGTACTTCTGGTAACTCTTATCGTTGCCGGAGCCGTATTCGCAGAAGGTGGAAAGGAAGACGGCGGCGCAAAAAAATGGCGCATCGCTTTCTCCAACGACTACGCAGGAAACTCCTGGCGTCAGCAGATGCTGAAAGACTGGGACACTGTAGTAACCGAAGCAACTGAAAAGGGACTTATCGAGGAAGCACCTGCTTTCACTACTAACGAAAGTTCCGCTGCTGAGCAGGCTGCCCAGATCCAGAACCTTATTCTGGAAGGCTACGATGCAATCGTACTTGACGCTGCATCTCCCACAGCCCTTAACGGTGCTATTCAGAAAGCGATTGATGCAGGTATTCCTGTAATCTCTTTCGACAACGCCGTTACTCTGGATGATGCTTACAAGCTTATCACTGACTTCCAGTGGTATGGTGAGCGCGAAGTTCATTACCTTGCAGAGCGCCTCGACGGTGGCAAACTGCTTGAGATCCGTGGTCTTGCAGGTACCTTCGTAAACGATGCTATTCATGAAGGAATCATGAACGGTATGGCTAAGCACCCCGAATTCGAAATCGTTGGTGAAGTATACGGAAACTGGACTCAGTCTGTTGCACAGAAAGAGGTTGCAGGTATTCTTCCTTCACTTCCCGAAATCGTTGGTGTTGTAACCCAGGGTGGTGACGGATACGGTGCTATCAAGGCTTTCGAAGCTGCCGGTCGCCCGATCCCCATCGTATACATGGGTAACCGCCAGGATGAGCTTCAGATCTGGAAAGACCTGAATGTAAAGAATGGTTACGAAACTGAATCAAGCTGTATCCCCCCTGCATCAGTACAGGTTGCTTTCTGGACAGCTCTGGAAGTACTTAATGGAAACGACGTTCCCAAAAAGATCATGCTTCCCCCGATGTCCATCACCAAGGAAACTCTGGATATCTTCCTCCAGATTACTCCCAAAGGTGCTGTATCATCCAACTATTATCCTCAGTCATGGGTTCAGGAACTTATTTCCAATGCGAAAGCTGGAAAGCCCGCTCCTGCCGATCCAGTACCTGAAGTATAATCTAAATCAGAGCAATTTAGAAAATGTTCTATCTGAGGTCCGCATGGCGGACCTCAGGTTTATAACGGCTGCCCGCTTCTGTGGGGTTATGGAGAAACAAGGAAACAACAAAGATGAACACCCTGATCGAAGTAAAACAACTGAATAAATTCTTTTTGCAGCAGCAGGCTTTGAAAGACGTCAACTGCAAAATTTATGAAGGGGAAACCCTGGCCATAGTCGGCCACAATGGAGCCGGGAAGTCCACGCTGGTAAATATTCTCACCGGTACCTACGGACAAACCTCCGGCGATCTTATTATTGACGGAAGCATACAGGACGAAAATTATAACGTTCATGTTGCAAACCAGCAGGGTATACGGGCGATCTTTCAGGAGCTCAGCCTCTGTCCGAACCTGTCTGTGCTGGAAAATATGCGGGTTTTCCACCCCTCTCTTAACGGTAAAAACTGGAAGAAAGAGGCTGAAGAACGCATCATGGACACCCTGGATACCATTTTCCCGGGGCACGATGTCCATCCCGATGATATTATCGAGGATCTTTCCCTCGGTAACCGGCAGATTGTGGAAATAGCCAAGGCTTTTACCTCTGTCGATCATCCCCACCGCCTGGTAATTCTTGATGAACCTACCAGTGCTCTTGACCATCAGACATCCGAACAGCTTATTGCCTACCTGAATGCTCTTCAGGGCAAGAAAGTAAGCTGTATCTATATATCTCACCTGCTTGATGAAGTCCTTGCCTGTTCCAACCGGATACTTGCAATGAAAGACGGTGTTAATGTGGGTATCCTGGAAACAAAAGAAGCCACCCGGGACAAAATCATCGAGATGATGGGGGAGGCAAAACCTCTTAAATCCCAGACTGCAAAAGTTGAAGGAACTGCGAAAAAGGATTTTGACCCCAATAAAATGGTTGTCGAACCTCTTTCTGCCTCGGATGATGTCAAACGCATCAAGGTAGCCAAAGGTGAGGTTATCGGCCTTACCGGCCTGGCGGGACACGGGCAGACAGACCTGCTTCTGAATCTTTTCGGCTGGCGTAGAAACTCGGAATACAAAATAGAAGGACCGGTTACATTCCTTCCCGGAGACCGACAGACTGACGGTGTATTTCCCCGCTGGTCTATTGTTAAAAACCTTACACTGCAGGTGTACAACAAGCTTAAAAAACTGATGCTTATCGATACACATAAAGAGACCGAAGCTGCGGCTAAATGGAAAAAGATTATTGATATTAAATCTGCTTCTCTTGGGGCAAATATCCTGTCCCTCAGCGGCGGTAATCAGCAGAAAGTTCTATTTGCACGTTGTCTGGAATCGAGTTCTCCCATTGTTCTTATGGATGACCCCACCCGTGGAGTTGACGTAGGTACCAAGGAAGAGATCTACAAGCTGATTATTCAGGAAAGTGCCAAAGGCAGAAGTTTTGTCTGGTATACAACTGAAATGGATGAGCTCCAGTACTGTGACAGAATCTATGTATTCAAATCCGGAAAGATCCTTGCGGAACTGGCCGGATCCGAGGCAACGGAAGAAGAAATCCTTAAATCTTCGTTTTAGTGAGGAAACCGGAAAAAATGAAACTGAATGACGTAACAAAAAATTTTAAGATTACCGGTATGAAGGATCTCATCATGCCGCTGATCTCCCTGCTGGTCGTCCTGGTGCCGATCCTTGTACTCCGGCCCAGGGTAATGAGCTATAACGGACTTAACCTTCTTTTGAATATGGCCATACCTATTGTACTGGTTACAATTGCCCAGACCTTTGCCATGACGATTGGAGAAATTGACTTTTCCCTTGGAAACCTGGTCAGTCTGGTTACCTGTGTAATCGGAACTCTTATTCCCAAGAGTCCGTTTCTCGGTATCCTGATGCTTATCGGAATCCTTGTGGTGTACATGACTGTAGGTGCGTTTCTTCACTTAAGAAAACTGCCCTCAATAGTTGTGACCATCGGACTCTCCTTTATCTGGACAGGTCTTGCCATCACAATACAGCCAAGTCCCGGTGGAAATGTGCCCCAGTTTCTTCAGACATTGATGAACCTGCGTACACCTTTTGTACCTTTTCCCATTATTGTGCTGGTTATTCTGGCGGTTTTCCTGCAGTTTGTCATGTTCCGGACAAAGTTCGGTATTCTTATCCGCGGACTCGGTGGAAACCCCAAGGCAATCCTGCAGTCCGGACAGTCTCCTCTGAAGCTGCAGATTCTGGTATTCGGTATTGTTGGTCTCTTTGGAATTATCTGCGGTGCAGCTCTTGCTGGTATAACCACCAGTGCTGATGCCAACATGGCCCGTAACTACACCCTGCTTGCAGTAGCCAGTGTAATTATCGGTGGAGGTAGTTTCGCCGGTGGTAAGGTTTCACCCATCGGTGTTGTTCTCGGTGGCTGTACCATGACCCTCGTAGCCACCCTGCTTACCTTCCTGAGAGTATCTCCCGACTGGCAGATCGGTGCTCAGGGTATGATTATCATCTCCGTTCTTACGGTTAACAGTTTTATCAAGCGTAAAGGAAAGGTCAATTATGTCTAATCGCAATATACTTCGCAGCGGCCTGAACCAGATCGCCGAGCAGAAATGGGTCTGGTCATATATTGGTGTTGTTCTTCTCTATATTATTATCTCCATGGTATCTTCCAGCCCGGTGGCTACCTTGGTTGCGTCCATATCGTTTGCATCTTTCTTTATCCTTGTCGGTATGGGACAGATGCTGGTTATTACCACCGGACCGGGAAATATTGACCTCTCGATTCCCTATACCATTGCCCTTGCCGGTCTTTCCGCCATGAAGGTTATGAATGAATCCAACGGCGGGATCGTTATGGGTGTTATTGTTGGGCTTATGGTTGGTGCCGCGGTAGGGCTTTTCAACTTCAGCCTTATCCGTCTGGCTCTGCTTCCCCCTATGATTGCCACTCTGGCATCAAGTTTTATTGTTCGTACCCTGGCAATTGTATTCTTCCGCGGAATGCAGATTAAACCGCCTGCCGGCCTTGAAAAGTTTGTTAACTTCAAGCTGGCTTTTATACCTGTTATGTTTCTGCTGGTTATCGCCATAGGGATTTTTATGTCCTATGTGCTGCAGCGGGCAAAATACGGACGTAACATCCACGCCATTGGACAGAACATCAAGGCTGCATGGCTTTCCGGTATCAAGGTAAATACCATGAAGATGCTTACCTTTATGTTCTCCGGAATGTTTGCTGCACTTACCGGAATTCTACTTGCAGCCTTCTCCGGCGGTGCAACCCTGGATATGGGTGACGAGTACATGCTCAACTCAATTGCGGTAGTTGTGCTCGGTGGAAGCAGTATTGCCGGTGGAGACTCCAATATTCCCGGCATCTTCGGTGCGTCTGTTCTTCTTTACCTGATTGTTAACCTGCTTAATATCATCGGTTTCGGTGCCGGCCTCCGGTATATATTCACCGGTATTGTTATCGTAGGTATTATTTTTGCCAGCGGTAAGAAGGCAAGCGCCTGATCCTAAAAGCTGTATCAAGGAGCAGACAGTGAAGAAGATTTACGACCTGACCCATGTACTTGATCAGAATACCTATCACCCCTTTGGCGGCTGCTACTTTCAGAACCGCCAGACCTGGGGCGCCCATAACTGTCGTCATGCATACATAACCATGAGTCTCCACTACGGGACTCATATGGATGCTCCCTGGCACATGGTGGAAGACGGCAGGACCCTGGATACAATACGTATCCAGGACCTCGCCGGGCCTGCGGTAGTTATTGATGTAAGCGATGAATACAATCCATCAAAAGCCGAACTTCAGGGGATATCCCTTGAATCAGTTCAGGCGGCCCTCAGTAAAGCAGGCAACACCCTGCAGAAAGGTGATGCAGTTATTATCTATACCGGTTGGCAGGAGCTTTTTTATTCAGAACCTGTTCGCTATTTTGACAAATACTGCACCCTTTCAACAGAAGCCTGCAGATGGTTTGTTGAACAGGGGGTCCGCTTAATCGCCCTGGATATCAGCGACATTGATCTGCCGAAACAGTATGCAACTGCACCCTTCGATCCGGTTAATCACAAGATTGTTCTGGGAAGCGGAGTGTATGTCATTGAGAATGTCGGAGGGGAGATAAAATCCCTTCTCAACCGCCGTATCTACCTTCTGCCTGCACCACTCAACCTCGGCGGTGAATATGCATCCGGGGCGCCTATACGCCTCATAGCATCAGATCTGGAGGAATAAATGTTTGTATCATTATCGTATCCCCTTTCTGAAACCGATCCCGGCTGGCCAGGGTCTCCCGGACTTGAGATCGAAAGACTCACTTCAATAGAGAAGGGTGATGTTTCGGAAACCTCACTGCTTAAGATTTTCAACCACTTTGGTACCCATATTGATTCTCCCGGCCATTTTGTCGGCGGTTCCCGCTGGATAGCGGATTTTACCATCAACGATCTGGTATTTACCAATCCTGTGCTAATTGATATTCCCAAGGGACTTGGCGAATATGTAGGCAAAGCAGACCTTCTTCCCTTCGAAAAGGAGATTGCCAAGGCGGATCTCCTCTTTATCCGCAGCGGAATGAAGGACCTTCGTGAGAATAATCCCGAAGGGTTCTCTTCCAACGGACCTGCTCTTCTTGCTGAAGGTGCCCAGTACATAATGGACACCTTTCCCAATCTGAAGGCTGTCGGTGCCGACTGGGTTTCCATTGCGTCTCCTGCCAATATGCCCGATGGTGTCTACACTCATCACTATCTTTTAGGTAAGCACCACGACCGGCATGTATTCATCCTTGAGGACGTAAATCTTCATGGTCTGGAAATGGCCAGGGTTGAACGTATTCTTGTGGTGCCTCTTTTTGTAAAGAATGTCGACAGTGTGCCGGCAACGATTCTTGCAGAAATGAAATAGCCTCATTTATTTCTATACCATCAACTGCCTTCACAAACGAGGGCAGTTTTTTTTTGGCCTTTCAGATTTTTTAAATGAGTAAAAACTGCACAGCAAGAATCAATAAATTTATATGTGCAGGAATTGCTCATTAAGTATACGGTATTATAGCTTTTGTGTGTATAAATATACGGAAAATAGCTGATTATTCGCTTTAATCTGTATAATTATGAGTTGGCATAAAGTCTGCATTGTAATAGGGAGAAAACTAATTTGGAGGTTGCTGTGAACAGCAATTTCATTCTTCGATATTTACCTGCGGGATTTTTGTGCTCTGCTCTGGCGCTTATTCTTCTAAGCGGGTGCAGCGAAAAAGACCAGGACACAAAGTATGTAATGTATGAAATAAAAAAGGGGTCCATTGAGAACGTTGTCTCAAGTTCAGGCACTCTTGAGCCCGTGGGTACGGTAGATGTGATCTCCCAGATGAACGGAACGGTGGAAAAAATTTACAGTGATTTTAATGACCGGGTCGAGAAGGGCGACAAGCTCATTGATATGAATACGGATATCCTGAAGATACAGGTCTGCTCTGCAGAGGCAGATGTAGTGGATGCTGAAGCCTCGTATGAACATACCCTTCTTGAATATAATAACAATCAAAAATTATTCGAGAAAAAGCTTCTGTCGGAGTTTGATCTGCATGCAAGCAAAACAGATCTGGCCTCCGCCCGGGCAGCTTTGATACGCGCTCAGGCTCAACTTGATGAACTCAGGATGGAACTGGATCAGTATGCCCTGATTCTCTCTCCTATTTCCGGTGTGGTTCTTGAGCGGAATGTTGAAGAAGGAGACACAGTTCAGTCCGGCAGCAGCGCCACTTCCCTGTTTTCTCTTGCCCGGGATCTGTCTCAAATGGAAATCCATGCCACCGTTGATGAGCTTGATATAAGCAGTATAAAAACGGGACAAACCGTTCGCTTCAGCGTGGACGCATACCCGGAAGATCAGTTTGACGGCAGTGTGCGACAGGTTCGTCTGGTTCCTTCCACCGATGACAATCTGGTAAGTTATACCGTAATTATTGATGCATCGAATCCGGAGCTCAAGCTGCTTCCCGGGATGACTGCAGCAGTAGATTTTCTTGTTGAGCAGAAAGATGATGTGCTGATAGTTCCCAATGCAGCCCTAAGGTTTACTCCTCCCCAGATGAAAGAACCGGATTCACAGGAGGAAGGAGCCGGCGGCGGAGTGCTTGCCGCCATTGGCGGCGGAGGCGGCAGAATGGGCGGCGGCCCTGGCGGATTTCCAGGAGGTGGTCCTCCTCCCGGAGAAGGACGGCCAGGAGAATCAGGAGAGCGGCAAGCCCCGGGCGGACAGCCTATGGATAACCATAAAACCCTCTGGACTCTGGACGAAAACAGGCAGTTCCGGCCTCTCATGGTTATTGCCGGTATAAGTGACGGTATATATACCGAGGTTACAGTTGCAGAACGGCCGGAAGGTGCCGGAAAAGGAGCAGGTCCTGAGGGTAGAAATATGGAAGGAGAAAATCCTGAAGCAAGTCTTGAAGGCATAAGTCTTGAAGGAATGAGTATTATAGAAAAGATACAGGTTAATTGAGATGGCCCTGATAGAAATGACGGGAATTACCCGTAATTATCTGATGGGTGATTTCACCGTAAAAGCACTTGCCGGCGTTGATTTTCAGGTTGAAAAAGGTGAGTTTGTCTCCATAATGGGGCCATCGGGTTCCGGAAAATCGACGCTCATGAATATAATCGGCTGTCTTGATCACGCTTCGGAAGGTACCTATATCCTGGATAATCTGGATACCTCCGGTGCCGATCAGAATACCTTTGCGGATATCAGAAACTCAAAAATAGGCTTTGTCTTTCAGGGTTTTAACCTGCTTTCGAGAACAAGCGCCCTCGAGAATGTGGAGCTTCCCCTTCTGTACAGGCGGGCAAAATCAAACGAAACAGTACGGGATGCCGCTGTACAGGCTGCTGAAGCACTTAAAATGGTGGGGCTCTCAGACCGAATGGATCATGTGCCCTCGCAGCTTTCAGGCGGTCAGCAGCAGCGCGTTGCCATCGCAAGGGCCCTGGTTAACCGGCCGGTTTTTCTGCTGGCCGATGAACCTACAGGCAACCTGGATTCAAAAACAACCCTGGAGATCATGGCCCTTTTTCAGCAGCTGAATGAACAGGGTATCACCATAGTAATGGTTACCCATGAGGATGATGTTGCTGCTTACACCAGACGGATTGTCACCCTGAAAGATGGTCTTATCGTTGGTGATGAATCTGTGGCTCAGCAGAAAAGTGCTCAACCCCGGGAGATTCTGGTATGAAAGTCTCCGTTCTAACCCGTCTCGCTCTCCGGAGTATCCTGAGAAACAGGATGCGCAGCCTGCTGACTTCCCTTGGTATAATCATCGGGGTGGGGTCGGTGATTCTGATGGTTGCTGTAGGAGAGGGATCCCAGCAGCGTATACAGGAGCAGATAAAATCCATGGGGACCAACCTTCTGATGCTGTTTCCCCAGCGGGGGGGCGGTATTCCAAACCGTTTGAAGGTTGAGGATGTTGAAAAACTCCGCCTGGAAAACAGCTATCTTTCGGCCGTTTCCGGTAACATCCGGGAGTCTGTAAATATAGTAGGCGGTACAGGAGATTGGGATACTACCCTGTACGGCGTGGAGCCGGGGTATCTGGAAATCCGTCAATGGCAGATTGCTTACGGAAGTTTTTTTACCGATAGTGATTCATCCTCCCGCAAAAAAGTTGCGGTAATCGGCAGTACCGTGGCGGAAGAACTCTTTGGTGATCAGGATCCTGTAGGTCAGCGTATACGGGTAAACCGTACTCCCCTGACGGTGATTGGTGTTCTTGCCAGCAAGGGAAACACCTCCATGGGGAATGATCAGGATGATGTCATAATGGCGCCCCTGCTGACGACCCTCTCGCGGCTGAGTAAAAAAGATTTTATCGACACCATAGAAATGAGCGTGGTCAGGGAATCTCTTATGGAGGAAGCTGAAGCAGAGGTTGAGCAGATTCTCAGGGAAGCTCATGGACTGAGTGGCAGCCGGGATAACGATTTCAGAATAATGAATCAATCGGAGATTCTTGAAACTGCTTCAGAGACAGCCCAGACCCTTACCATACTACTCTCTGCCATTGCAGGGGTGTCTCTAATTGTGGGAGGGATCGGCATTATGAATATTATGCTGGTTTCCGTTACCGAGCGTACACGTGAAATCGGGATCAGAATGTCCGTGGGCGCCAGAAAAGTAGATATACTCCTGCAGTTTCTAACAGAGTCGGTATTCCTGAGCCTGCTGGGAGGCCTGACGGGTATATTTCTGGCTGTTGTTCTGTGTATCCTGATGGACCGATTTTTCCAGATCCCCACCGTAGTCAATCCGGTAATAGTTGCCGTTGCAGCTCTGTTTGCTGCGGCAGTTGGTATTTTCTTCGGTTACTATCCCGCCAGAAAAGCAGCAGAGCTGTACCCCATCGAGGCGTTACGTTATGAATAAAAATCTGTTATACCGGGCTTTCCCGATGCTCCTTTGTCTACTTCTTCCCTTGCAGATTATGGCTGAGCCCCTGTCGCCGGAGATGGCTCTAATTGAGGCAAGAAAGTTGGCTCTTGCGGGATCTGTAGAAATGCAGACGGCAGCCCTTGTTTCCCGTAATGCACAGCTTTCAGAGTCGGGAGTAAAATACAGCCTTTTCCCGGATCTGAGCATCAGCAGCAGTTTCAAAATGTCCAGCGGGGAAAACTCTGCAGCTCTTGATTCTGATACATCTACTGTCGCCGCCGGTGCATCCCTTTCCCAGACCATCTGGGACGGCGGACAGTTTCCCCTTGAGCGCAAGCTTGCTGCAGCTGAAACAGAGGCTGCCGTGATTGAGGAGGAGAGCGTACGTCTCTCTGTTCTCAGTCAGTGTGATACACTCTTTTTTGCCTATCTCGAAGCCCTTGCCGGAGAAGAATCTGCCCGGGCGGATCTGGCGGCATCCACTGCGCTCCTTGAAGAGGCTGAGGTGAAGCTTGAAAATGGCGCAATTACCAGAGCTTCATATCTGGAGGTCCGGGCGACTGCTGCCAGCAGAAACGCGGCACTCTGGGAAGCTAAAGGTGCCAGACTGCAGGCGGGGAATGAACTGTCTTCTTTTCTTGGTATGGATTCACCTCCCGAAATCCAGGGAGAATTGCCCGGCCGCTATCTTACTGCCGCTGCTTTTCTTGCCAGGGTTGATCAGTCAGACGCTTCAGCTATGGCGGAAAAACTCATTTCTGCGGCTCTGCACCCGGATGTTCTGCTCAGTTCTATTGCGGTCCGGCAGGCAGCATTAACTGCAGACATGGATTTGCGGCAGTATTCTCCCCAGCTGAGCCTTTCGCTGTCGGGTTCTCTTTCTTCTCTTGCAGGAGCTGATCTAACACCCGGCAGTTCACTGTCCCTTTCCGGCTCAATGGGGCTGACTCAGTGGGACCGGGGGATTGTTAAAAAACAGGGAGTAATTTCCCTTCGTACTGCAGAACTGAATGCCCGTGAAACCCGTCGGCAGACGGACATAAGCATACGCAGTGCCCTGTATTCTCTATTGTCTGCCGCCGGTACTGTGGTTTCTGCGGAAGCAGCGAATGACTATGCCGGGGAACTCTATAGTGAAATGAAAGAGATGTATGCTCTTTCAGCGGTAGGATTTTCCGACATGAAGGATTCCGAAGCTGACTGGATCGAGGCCAGAAACAGTTTTGTTACCGCTAAATACAATTTCTTGAGTAAACTGTCTCTCCTGACCTATGCTATAGGGAGCGGCGATGAAACATTTCTGTTTGATCTGCTTGTATTACCCGATGCCGAGGAGCTGGAGTGAAATTACCTGCTGTATTTAAAGATAAGCGGTTAACAGCAAGAGGACTTGCCCTGCTGTTGTTTCTGCTGGCCAGTATAGCCGCCGCCGGGGTTTTCCGCGGTGTGAATGAGTATAACCGTCTTCTCTCCAGAAACATGGGAGAACGGACCCTGAACGATTTTATCTCTATCGCCAGGGAGTCCAGTTCTGTTGAGCATGCCCTGGAAGTTCTGCAGGACCGTACCGGTACGGAAGTAACCGGTATAGGCGGATATTCCCGGGACGGGGAAGCCCGGTTTATTCTTGGAACCGCACCGGAAGCGATTGATACGGAAAATATGAAAAGTGACCAGAACGGTCCAAGACAGTATATTCTCAACCGCTCCAGGGGAACCCTGATCATTATTCAGAGTCCTCCTCCCAGGCATGAAGATGATAATCCACCGCCCCGGGAGCCTGACTCCCGCTCGCCTGTGTTTGAAGCACTTTTCCATGAAGTAAATTACTGGGAAATACGGCAGCCCGGATACTGGGCGCGCAATATGGTGTATAAGGTCGGGTTGGCTGCTGCTGAAATTCTCATTGCCCTGGCTTTGTGGTATGTCTTCTGGCTGAATGAAAAGAACCGGCAGTACCGGCAGAAAATTGAGGATCAGCGAAATCTTGTGGTAATAGGTACTGCCGCCAGTACCCTTGCTCACGAAATAAAGAATCCCCTGAGCATTATAAGACTTCAGACAGAACTGATAAGCCGTATAAGCGGCGATGAAGTCGGGCGGGAGATAAAAATAATCAATGAGGAAACCCAGCGTCTTACCATGCTGGCAGGCCATGTCAATGATTTTCTCCGGGATCCGGAAGGTTCACCGGAGGTGCTCAATCCTCTGGAAGTCCTTCCGGAAATAGGTGCAGCCATACTGGGAATGCCCTTGAAGCTCTCCTTCGACCGCAAGGATCTAAGGATTCAATTTGACAGAAACCGGTTCCGCTCGGTGGTTGAGAACATAATTCTCAATGCCGCTCAGAGCGGAAGCAGTTATGAGGAGATTACCGTATCCCTGGAGCGGAAAGGGCCGTTTATCTGCATTAATTTCTGTGACCGGGGCACGGGGATCAAACCGGAAAACCTTGCACGGGTATACGATCCTTTTTTTACCACTAAAAGTAATGGTACCGGGGTGGGGCTGGGGGTGGTTCACCGCTTTATAACTGCCGCGGGAGGAAAATTGTCTATAAATAACCGGGAGGGCAGCGGTGTCTGTGTCTCTCTTGAATTACCGGAGTATGTATCATGAAGATTCTTGTTGTTGATGATGAAAAACACATAAGGGAATCCCTGAAGCGGATTCTCGAACTTGAGGGAATGACCGCCGACACAGCAGAGGACGGTCCTTCCGCCCAGCTGCTGTTTATGGATACCATTTACGATCTTGTAATTATGGACCTGCGTATGCCCGGAATGGACGGTCATCAGCTTCTTGGCTGGATGAGCCGGGAAGGTATTCTTACCCCTGTTCTTATGATATCTGCCCATGGCGACATTCATGATGCGGTGGAGGCTTTGAAGAACGGAGCCAAGGATTATATTGTAAAACCCTTTGAGCCCGATGAGCTTGTCTATAAAATAAGGGAAACCGTAGCAAACCGCAGAAAAGAAGAACTCCTGGAAATAAGCAGAAGAACCTCCGGGGGGGGCTGGAAGCTTGTCGGTGAAGGGGTGGTAATCAACTCCTTAAGAGAGCAGATTGCCCGGATTTCAGGGGTATCTTCTACGGTTCTTATTACCGGGGAGAGCGGTTCCGGAAAAGAGGTTGCAGCCCGGGAGATACACGCCAGAGCAGCCAATGCGGATGAGCCTTTTGTTGCGGTTAATGTGGGCAGTCTGCCGGAAAATCTTGTCGAAAGCGAACTCTTCGGCTATGAGAAAGGAGCTTTCACCGGTGCAGAAGGCCGCAAGCCGGGCCTCTTCGAACTTGCCGGTAAAGGTACACTTTTTCTGGATGAAATAGGCGAAATGCCCCAGGCAATTCAGGTGAAGCTTCTGCGGGTACTGCAGGAAAGAAGAATACGCCGTCTTGGCGGTACCCGGGATATTCCCGTGGAATCAAGAATAATCTCTGCCACCAACAGAACCCTGGAGGAACTGGTTAAAGAAGGACGTTTCCGGGAGGATCTTTTCTATCGTCTTAATGTAGTCAGACTTGTAGTCCCGCCCCTGCGGGACCGCCTGGAAGATATCCCTCTTTTATCAGATCATCTCTTATCCATACTGACTAAACGGATGGGAATTGCCGGGGTTCAGATCTCATCTGAAGCTTTATCCAGGCTTTCATCCTACAGCTTCCCCGGCAATGTCCGGGAGCTGGAAAACCTTCTGGAACGGGGACTCATCTATTGCAATAACGGGCTTATCGGCGCTGAAGATATCGACCTTCCCGATTCATCCAGAAGTACAGCGGTGTCCTTAAATGAAACACCTCTGCAGGTTCCGGAAAAACCTGCGGAATCTGCCGCCTCGCTGAAAGACATTGAACGGGGTGCCATCGAGACTGCCCTTAAGCGCTGGAACGGAAACCGGACCAGAGCTGCCCGGGAGCTTGGCATCAGCCGTCGTACCATTATCTACAAGATAAAAGAGTATGCCCTTAATCTGTAAACTGAATCTGTAAATCGAGGTCCGGAAGAGATTATTCCTGCTGACGGCGAATGCCGGCGAGGGTTCTCATGGAAGATTCCAGCCTGGGATAGAGTGAGGAGTATATCTGATACATTTTGATATAGGTATCAAAGGTTTTCTCGTCGGGCAGGATTGAGTCAAGATTATCCGTCAGTTTCGGCAGTGCAGGATCGTCGCTTCCTTTAAAAACTCCCGCCGCGGTGCCTCCCATAAGGGCTGCCCCCAGGGCGGCGGCATCGCTGTTTTCACAGGCAGAGTACTCCATGTTAAGCACATCTGCCTTGATGCGGTTCCAGAGGCTGCTCTTTACTCCGCCGCCGACACCAACCAAAGAGGTGGGCCTCCATTTCCAGCTTTTTTCCGCCTCTTCCACCAGCTGAAGCATTGCATACGCTGAAGCTTCAAAAACGGCACGGATCATATCTCTCCGTTCGGTAGTGCGGGTCATGCCGAACCAGTTGCCGCATGCATCGGGGTTCCAGATGGGACTCCGCTCTCCCGCAAGGTAGGGCAGAAACAGAATACCCTTCGATCCGGGTGTTGATTTTGCCGCCTCTTTTTCCAGGTTTTCTACAGATTTAAGCTCCGGCCAGACATTGTTGATAGCCCAGAACAGGGATCCTCCGGACATACTCATGGCTCCATGGGCAAGCCAGCGGTTCTCAACTATATGCCGGCGGTTCATAAAGGCGGCATTGAAGTTGGGTTTATCCAGAACAAAGCTGATCACCCCGGATGTTCCGGCAGACTCAAAGGCGTCGCCGCTCTGGTTCTGCCCCAGGGCGAAAGCCGCTGCGGCGGTGTCAGCGGAACCTGCAGCAACCGGCGTACCTTCAGGCAGTCCGGTGGACTGGGCTGCTTCACTCTTCACCGTTCCTACTTTTTCAGCGGCTGATAGCAGGGGGAGCATTTTACCTTTATCCAGTCCGAATACTTCCAGAAGCTCCTGATCCCAGTCGGAACCTGACTCTGTAAGGGGATAGAGGCCGGAGTAGGATGCTGTTGTGTAATCAACAGCTGCCTGCCCGGTAAGCTTTGCTGCTATAAAGGAGTTCAGATAACCAGCGTGGGATGCAGCCTTCCAGCGTTCCGGTTCATTCTGCTGAAGCCAGCGCAAATTTACTGCAGCACAGGTGGAAACGCTGAGACGGTTTCCCATACGGAGAAAGTATGCACCTCTGCCGCCGTAGATTTTCTCCACTTCCTGCAGTTCTCCGGTAGCCCGGTTGTCCATATACAGGATGCCGTTACCCAGGGGATTAAGGTCTTTATCAAAAAGAATAGTGGTAGGAGTTGTTGTTGCTATTCCCACACCGGCAACAGCAGGGAACTGTCTGCAGGTAGAACGCAGAGCGTCACAGATGCTGTCCCAGTAAAGTTCGAGGTTCAGCTCTGCTCTGTCCAGTGAGGGGTGAATAACCGAGGCAGGACGCTGCTCTCTGTGAAGCAGCGTCCCGTCCGGTGAAAATGCGGTAACTTTTACGCCGGATGTGCCGGCATCAATTCCTACCAGAACCTCTGTCACGGTGTGATCATCACCTTGATACTGGAAGTTCCTGCTTCGGCTATTTCAAAAGCCTTGTTTATTTCCTGTAAAGGAAATTCATGGGAGATCAGCTGATCTGCGCCGAACTCTTTTTTTGCAACCATCTGTACTGCAGTCGCATAGTCCGATCGTTTAAGCGCACTGGCTCCGGTTACAATAAGTTCATTGTAATGGATAATATTAGGGTCTATTTCTGCTGATACTCCCGCGGTAAATCCTGCAAAGAGACTGACCCTTCCGCCCTTACGGGCCAGGTCTATGGCAGGTTTGACGAGAGCAGGGATTCCAATTGCCATTATTACCACATCGGCTCCAATTCCTGCGGTTGCATTCTTTACTATAGCCGCAAGCTCTTCTTTTTCTGGGTTCACGGCTATATCTGCACCGCAGTCCAGGGCAGTCTGTCGCCGGTGATCGTGCAGTTCACTGACGATTACCTTCCCTGCACCCTTTGCTTTGGCAAGCTTTACATGCATGAGCCCGATGGGGCCGGTGCCGATAACTACAACGGTGTCTCCCATCTGAATATTAACCTTTTCCTGGCCGTTTATACAGCAGGCAAGGGGTTCTGCAAGAGCAGCGGCTCCCCAGGAAACTCCTTCGGGTATTTTATAGACATGGCCGCCTTCAACTGCCGGTTTAGGAATAAGAATATATTCGGCAAATGCTCCCTCATACTCATATCCTATGGCAGTGCGGTTGGCACATACATTTTCCATGCCCTTAAGGCAGTAGGCGCAGCCGTGGCAGGGAATAACCGGATCAACACTGACCCTGTCTCCCACTGCAAAGCCGGTCACTCCGCTGCCTACTTCTACAATTTCTCCGGCAAACTCATGCCCGATGGTAGAAGGGTAGCGAATACCTTTTGTCTTTTTTCCCCGGTAGATGCGGACATCGGTTCCGCAGATACTGGCGGCCTTTACTTTCATGACAAACTCACCGTCCCCAGCTTTGGGCATGGGGACTTCGGTGACTGCCATATCGTTTGGTGCTCTCAGCTGAGCGGCAAGCATGGCTTATGCCTCCTCGTTGTCTGCGTCGTAGTCTGCTGGGGTGGAATTATAGATTTCAACACCTTTCTCTACGCTGGCTCCGTCATGCATAATAGCAGCCAGGGCGCGGATAACCGCTGCAGGCTTGGGGTCTTCCCAGACAAAACGTCCGTAGGTAACACCGGCCAGGCCGATATCCAGAGCATCCCTTGTCATTTTAAAGTAGTCCTCAAGGCTGTTTCCGGCGGCTCCTCCTGCCAGGGCAACCCTAGTGGGGCATGCTTCAACTACTTTCTGAAAGCTTTCCGCAGATCCGCTCCAGAGGGTTTTGATAAGATCAACGCCAAGTTCAGCGCCAACACGAACCGCATATGCAAGGTTTTCAGCAGAGTTTGGATCCTCGATCATGCTGCCCTTGGGATAGATATGGGCAACCAGAGGCATACCTGCACCAAGTGCTTCCTTGCTGATCCGTCCAAGCTGGGTAATCTGTTCCTTCTGTTCCGGACCGCCCACAATGCATCCTACAGAGATTGCATCCGCTCCCATCCGAACTGCTTCTTCCACATCCGCTACAGGGGTGTCAAATTCAGGGTGGTAGGGAATGTTATAGGCGGTGGATTTGAAAATCATGGCAACCTTTCCCGCATAGGGTGGGAAAACATGCTCGGCGATTCCTTTGTGAATTGTTATTGAATCGGGACGTCCTGCGACAACCTTCTTCATGGTTTCCCGGATGTTTACCAGGCCGGGAAGTACTCCGCGGGTAATGGGATGGTCCATGGTAATCCCCAGAAGCTTACCTGATTTTGAATTGAGAAGACGGGCTAAACGTATTTCTTTTCCTACATGCATGGTCGATACCTCCACTGTATACCGATTATCGTTGTTCTCTGCGCGCGTTGCTGCAGAATTCCTGAATACCCTTTATGTACAGGGATTCGTTTAAATTATTATTGATGATTCAATATTATGACATGTAATGACAAATGTCAAAGCAGAATGGCGAATAATGAATAAAAAGTTAATAAAAACTTGCAAAAAAAGTCAAAATATGTCATATTGCTTCATGTGATGCATAGGAGTAGAGGGAGAAAGCATGTCTAAACTACCGATGGAACGGCAACAGGAAATTCTTGAATTTGTAAACAGCCGTGGTATTGTCAAACTCCGCGATCTGGTTTCAAGCATAGACGGCTCTGAATCTACCATACGCAGGGATATACGGGAGCTTGAACAGCTCGGGCTTTTGCGTTCCGCCCGTGGAGGAGTAGCTGCAATTAATCAGGGGCAGAATCTTGTCAGGGCGGGTTCCGGAGGTACAAAAACTGCAGTGGGAGTCAGAGCGGCCGGGCTGATTCAAGATAACGAGACAGTTGTTCTCGACTGCGGTACCACTGTAATGGAGATGGTAAAAGCAATCGATCCTCTTCGCCGCTTTACCTGCGTTACTACCTCTCTCGAAGTTGCAGCAGCCCTGTGTGAAAAACCTCAGATTGAGGTAATTATGATCGGCGGAACAGTCAATGCTATGGACAAGGCGGTTACCGGGGCTCTGGCAATTGAGAATCTCCGCCGTTTTCATATTCACCGGTATTTTCTCGGTGCCGCGGGAATTTCTGAAGATAAAGGGGTAACCGGCTTCAATCTGAACCTGATAGAAATCCGTAAAAGTATTATAGAACTCGCCGGGGAAGTTACTGTTCTGGCAGACCGGAGTAAGTTCGGAAAAACCGGTGTGGCGCCGGTAGCGCCTCTTTCCTCAGTGCATCGTCTTGTAACAGATGGAGGTCTTCCGGAGCAGGAGCGAAGCATGCTTGTAAGACATGGTATTGAGGTTATAGAAGCCTGACAGTGGCTTTTTGAACAGTAGATTTTATTCCTTCAGCGGATTTACTGCTTTAACTGAGCCGTAAAGCTGCCCTGTGTTTAAATCTTCTGTCCAGAGTTCTTCCGTGCCGGCCTGCCGGGCTGCTGCAACAATCATGGAGTCCCAGAGGGATAAGCCATACTCATTCATCACAGCAAGACCTTTGCGGAAAAGATTCAGATTATTTTCAACTATTCTCCAGGTATAATAATCAGCGACTACTGCGAAAGCATCATTTTCCGAAACGCCCTTTTTCAACAGATTTACCAGAAACTCCTGTAATACCTGAATACTTATTACCGGAAGAAATTCCCCGTCCCAGGCCGATAGAATCAGCTTTGCAGCAATTCGGTGTTTTTCTCCGGCATCATTGTCATAAGCATAGAGCAGTATATTCGTGTCCAGAAAAATCTGTTTAACCTTCATGGGCTGCATCCCGAAGCAGCGGGTTGTTTCCCAGGGAAAACCCCTCATTCAGCCGTTTTCTCGCCCGTTCCCGGGCGTACAGATACTCATCTATTCCCTTTACATGCTCAAGGAGAACATCTGCCACCCATTGAGAAAGAGATTTATCGTTTTCAACGGCTTCAAAGCGGCAGAGTTTCAACAAATCTTCATCAATTTTCAGGGTGATATTTTTTGTCATAACGGTTCTCCTGTGGTCATTAACACTATTATAAAATAACAAAATAAATGTGTTACTGCAAAACGTTACAGGATTTTTACCGACTGATTAAATAAATTATTATATATTGATAAATATATATTGACAAAAATATATAAAAGTAGTAAATAGTTGCATATGGCAATTATTGCGGCAAGCAACCAGACTGAATATCCCATGGACGACCGGCTAATCGACCAGATCATCGCATTTAAAAAGAAATGCAATCTGGATGAACGTATCGGCAGCCGGTTTAATCTTTCCAACCGGGATGTTTCCTGTCTCTATTTTCTCTCCTCCAGTGAAATGAACTCAAAAGACCTTGCCGCCGGTATTGGTGTATCACCTTCCCGTGGCAGCCGTCTGGTCAATCAGCTGATTAACCGCGGTTTTATCACCGTTCAGTCAGACAGTCATGACCGGCGTAACCAGCTGCTTCGTTTAAGCAGCGAAGGGGAAGAGTGTCTGGCGGCACTTGAGAGTGAGAAAGAAGCCTGCGAAAAACTGCTTACCGATCAGCTTGAGGGAGATCAGCTTGAGATGGTCAGAAAAGGAATTAATCTGCTTATGCGTCTTGTATAGGCGTAAGAGAGTACTAAACTAATAGGAAGAAGGAATATGGCGATTACAACAAGGGAGAATGTAGTGGAAAAATCAGGAACCAGTGGGTCTGTCCATCAGACGGCTGCCATCAACGTTCGATACAGTGAACTTGCAGAAACCTCCTGCTGTCTTTCCTGCGGCGGTGCTATAAACCATGCAGATCCTGCAGCCGGAGAGGTTTGTGTAGACCTCGGCTCCGGCAGGGGTCATGATCTTATAAGACTTGCGGAGTCCGTCGGGCCGGCCGGTGAAGTTATCGGTGTGGATATTTCCGATGGTATGATAAAAAAGGCCACAAAGAATCTTGAGAAGTTCGGTGTTTCAAACGGCCGGGTAATTAAAACCAACCTGGAAGAAATCAAGCTCGAAAATGAATCAGTTGATCTGGTTATCAGCAACTGTACCATCAACCATGCTGATGACAAGCAGCAGGTATGGCTTGAGATTGCCCGGATTCTCAAACCCGGCGGCCGTTTTGTGGTGAGCGATATCTATTCAACCGCTCCGGTGCCTGAAAAATACAAAAATGATCCGGAGGCAGTGGCAGAATGCTGGGCAGGTTCTGTTACCCGGGATGAATACACTCAGCATTTGACCAATGCAGGTTTTACCGATGTAACTATCCTTGAGGAAAGTGAACCTTACCCCAAGGGCGAAATAGAAGTATCCAGCTGGACGATTCAGGCTTACAAGCCTGGAAAGAACGGCTGATACGATAAATTTAAGGAGCAGGGCATGAAGAAAAAGATGCTTTCCCTTGTGAAGAAGAATCCTTCTTCCGGTCAGGCTGTAGCACAGTGCTGCGCCAAGACCTCCAAAGTTGTCGCCGGCTGCCACGATTAGGAGCCAGCGTTCCCGAAGAGACCTTCGGGTCTCTTCGGGATTTATTTTACACGGACAGGAACTATGAGGAATTCTAAATACAATATTCTAAGTAAACTGAAAGGCCAGGACGAATACATTCTGGTCAACCCTCTCTCACAACAGGCGGATATTCTTCCCGCAGAAATGGCAGAGGAGTATATGAACGGTACTCTTGAAGACAGGGCAGAGTTTATCGAAAAAGGCTATATCATCGATGAGGCTGAAGAGACCCGCAGATACCGGGAGTCCTATCTTGAGTTTATTGAAAACCGCGATAATGACGAAGTTCAGGTTTTCTTTGTTCCCAGTTATGCCTGTAACTTCGCCTGTTCCTACTGTTATCAGGAAAGTTACGAACACTCAAAGGACGAAAAGCCTGCAGAGATTGTTTCCGCTTTTTTCAGCTGGATAGACAGCCGTCTTGCGGGAAAACAGAAGTATATAACCATCTTCGGCGGCGAGCCTCTTATGCCGAATCAGCGTTCACGGACCATGATTGAAGAGCTCCTTGAAGGCGCGAAAGATCGCGGTCTTGATACGGCAATTGTAACCAACGGCTACGAACTGGAAAACTATGTTCCGCTGCTGAAAAGTTACCGCATCCGTGAAGTTCAGGTGACCCTGGACGGAGTAGGGGATCTGCACAATCGGCGCAGGTTTCTCCATGGCGGCGGCAGAACCTTTGATCAGATTGTAAAGGGCATAGATGCAGCCCTTGCGGCGGGTATCGGGATAAACCTTAGAGCGGTTATTGATAAAGAGAATCTTTCAGGCCTTCCCGAGCTGGCCCGCTTTGCCATAGACCGGGGCTGGACGGGCAACCGGCTGTTTAAAACCCAGCTGGGCAGAAACTACGAACTGCACAGCTGCCAGGCAGATCAGAAAAAGCTCTATTCGAGGATAAGCATGTATGAGGATCTGTATGAGATGATCCTGGAAAACCCGGATTTTCTTGAGTTTCACCGTCCGGCCTACTCAATTTCAAAGTTTCTCTTTGAACACGGAGAAATGCCGGAACCCCTGTTTGATTCATGCCCGGGAACAAAAACTGAATGGGCCCTGGATTATACGGGCAAGGTATATTCCTGTACTGCCACCGTAGGAAAAGACGGGGAAGTACTGGGAACATTCTATCCCGAAATGAGCATGAACGAAGACGCCGTAGAGGAGTGGGAAGAGCGGGATGTAACTTCCATTCCCCAGTGTGCCGACTGTTCTCTTCAGCTTGCATGCGGCGGCGGATGTGCATCGGTTGCAAAGAACGCCAGCGGCACAGTCCTTCATCCGGACTGCAGACCGGTGGATAAGTTATTAGGTATGGGGATTCCCCTCTATTTTCATCATTTCGAACATTTTCAGCAGGTTAACCAGGCTGCTAAAAGCCAAGGAGAGTAAAGATGGCAGGAAAAATCAAGGAAATTAATCAGGATCAGTTTAAAAGCGAAGTGCTCAGCAAACCGCTGGCAGTTCTGGATTTCTATTCTACAGAGTGTCCTCCCTGTGAGGCCCTGGCTGCAAAATACGAGCCATTAAGTGAATTGTATGGTGACGATATCGCCTTCTTCAAAATATTCAGACAGGAAAACCGTGAGCTCGCTCAGGAGCTTGATGTAACCGGGTCTCCCACAGTGCTTTTTTATAAAGACGGTGAGATGGTTGGCGATAAGCTCTCCGGAGGCATTAAACGCTCGGAGATTGTAAAGAATCTGGATGCCATGCTTCCCGAAGCAAAGGTTGCAGAGATTCACGGTAAAATTGAAGAGAAGACAACAGAAGCGGACGTTCTTGTTCTCGGCGGCGGTCCTGCAGGATTAACTGCAGGAGTCTATCTGGCTCAGGCGCATCTGAAGACCATCCTGGTCGACGTTGCTCTGCCCGGAGGATACGTATCCACCACCCATCAGGTCTCCAACTATCCCGGTTTCATTCAGCCACAGCAGGGATTTATGCTTTCTCACTACATGAGCGAGCAGGCCAAGGAGAACGGCGTTGACTTCCGCTCTGCTGTAGAGATCGATTATGTTGACCTTGACTGCAAGTGTGTAAAGATAGACGGCTATGAGACCATCAAGGCCCATAAAATTGTTATTGCCACCGGCAGCCGGCCCCGTCCTCTTGGAGTCTCCGGAGAAAAAGAGTATGCCGGAAACGGTATCTCCTACTGTGCAACCTGTGACGCAAAATACTTCGAAGATAAGGAAGTTGTTGTTATCGGCGGCGGAAACAGTGCCATTGAAGAGAGTCTTTTTATCAGCAAGTTTGCCAAAAAGATCACCATCGTGCATCAGTTCGACCATCTTCAGGCAAACAAAGAGGCTCAGGATAAGGCCTTTGCCGACCCTAAAATCGAGATTCTCTTTGAGCATGAGCCCCGGGAGTTCAAGAAATACGGAACCATGGATATGGGCGTTGTAGTTGAAGACCTGAAAACAAAAGAAACCAAAGAGGTGCGGTCCAACGGTATCTTTGTTTTCGTAGGATTTATTCCCAACATCGAGATGTTCAACGACAAACTCACCCTGGATCAGTGGGGATATCTGGAAACCGACGAAGAGATGCGGACCAACATTCCCGGTGTATTTGCCGCCGGAGATGTCAAGTCAAAACGCTACCGCCAGATTACAACGGCCGTTGCAGACGGAACTATTGCTGCAATCGCCGTAACCAAAGAGATGGAATAGGCGGGAAGACGGATGAACTGTACCCTTTGCGGCGCCAAATCGTGCCGCAGCACAGAAAGCTGCGGCGCCGAAAAATTCGACAGAGAAGGGCTGGTAACGGACTACCGGCATGAGAGCACTGCTCCCCTGGTGGAAAGCGCCGCCCGTCTTGTTGACGGCGGCCGCGCGGGTACCCTTGACCGGGTTCAGGAACTGGTTGAATACATTCATGACCAGAAACTTAAAAAGGTAGGCCTTGCCTACTGCTATGGTATGGAAAAAGAGGCTGCCCTTGCTGTTGCGAGACTGAAAGAGTCCGGGGCTAAAATTGAAGCTGTTTCCTGTACCGTGGGAGCCCTTGCGCAGAATGCAGTAAACGCCAAGAGTGATCTCCCCGGGGTTTCCTGCAATCCCCTTGGGCAGGCGGCCCAGCTCAATGCTGCCGGTGTTGAGCTCACTGTAACCATGGGTTTGTGTCTGGGTCACGATATTCTCTTTAACCGGCAGATAGAGAGCGATGTTACCACCCTGGTTGTTAAAGACCGGGTGCATAACCATGCGCCCCTTCTTGCCCTGACTGGTGAGACTGTTAAGGCTTGAGATACTATCCGTTGTAAGCAGGCAGGTATTTCAGGTATACGATGATTATTCCAGGGGTTCCGGCTTTGAAAAGAGGTATCCCTGGATAATTTTCAGCGGGGTTTCCTTTATTTTTTCCAGCTGTTCCTCTGTTTCTACCCCTTCCGCCACCATATCGTAGCCGTATATTTCCGCAATATTGCAGAGGATTTCAAACAGCTGAAATGATTTTTCATCATCAAGAATTCTCGAAATAAAGCTCTTGTCTATCTTCATTTCGTCAAAGTTCATCCTTGTCAGGTAATTCAATGACGAATAACCGGTGCCGAAATCATCGATAGAAATGCGTGCCCCGATTTTATGCAGCTGCTCTATTGTTTCGCTGATACTTTCAAAATTGGTAATAAAAATATCTTCCGTAATTTCGAGGGTCAGTTTTTCCGGTGGTATCGGGTTTTTGGTAAAGGTGCTCTGCAGATTGGCAAGGAAGTTCTGATCCATAAAATAGGCCGGGGAAATATTTATGGAAACGGTAATATCTTTATTATACTTTTCGATAAGTCTGGGGTAGTTTTCGAGAATATGATTGATCATATACTCAGTAAACTCGTTTACAAGGTTCAGCTGATTAATGGCAGGTATAAAAACCGAGGGGGGAACATTTCCCAGCTCTTTTGAGCGCCACCGGGCCAGCGCTTCAATTCCAACGACCTCTCCGCTGGTATAATCCACCTGTTTCTGGTACCAGGCGGTGATCTCGCCGTTTTGCAGAGCCGACTGAAGATGGGTGCGCATAAATACTTCATTTTCAAGACTTGCACGTAAATCTTCGTGATAAATGCTTACCGTCAGGCTTTTATTGTCCTTGGCGTGCTTCATTGCCATAATGGTTTTTTCGTACAGCTCATTGAAGCTGCTTCCGTGTCTTGGAAACTGGACCATGGATACATGCATGTCTATAAGCTGACCAAAGCCGTAGCGGACAATGTATTCCTTCATTGATAATCTGAGGTCATTGATAAAAGAGGTTACGTCTTCTCCCCGTTCCGGTTCATACCAGAAGGTGAATTCATTACTACTGGTTCTGGCAAAATGTTTACTGGCTGTTTCTGTCTGCTTCAGGAAGGATGCAACAGTTTTGATAAGCCGGTCGCCCTGTTCAAAGCCAAGGGTAGAGTTAATAACCTTCAGTCCGATTATATCCGCCTGTATCAGGTATGCTTCACTACAGCCGGACTTGATTCTGCCGCTCACAAAGCTTTCCATGCCATAGCGGTTATGCAATCCTGTAAGATCATCATGGTAGGCAAGGTAGGTTATATAGCGGTTTTTCTCATCAAGGTCATCACCCGCCTGTCTAAGGGATTTTATCATGTGATTGTAACCGTCAATGAGTTTGTCAACATCATCTCCGGTATGTGGATTCTCTATGAGGCTAAACTGGTTATTTATTACCTCTTCCATACCTACGGCTACCCGTCGGATGGGAATAGATGCCCGTTCAACATATTGAATAATCAGAATCGAAAAAAGAACCACAAGAGCCATGAATGATGATCCTACGGCAAGCAGGATCGTTTGAGCAGGTTTGTTAAAGTCGATCGCGTATGCAGTGGCAACCACTATCCAGTCCCATTCGGAAAAGTATTCGCTGTAGGATATTTTTTCTGCCTGGGTATCGGTTTTCGGCAGCCACCAGGAATATGACATGAACCCGCCGCCGTATATGCCTCTGCTGATTTGTTCCCTGACAATGTAGTGCTTCTCATCATCAAGGCTGGTTACATCCCAGACATTCTCTCCTTCCAGGGTTGGATGCAGAATTTCAGTGCCTCTGGAGTCGTAGATGATAAAATAACCATTTTCCCCCAGATCAATGCTGTGCAGCAGTGTCCGTTCCCCGGTCTCGGGATTGCGAGGACCCATGAGAGCAACTTTGACCATCTCCTGCGCATCTGCTTCAGTGATGATTTTCGCCTGGGATAATTGGAAGGAAGATTCAATAAGATCGATTGCCTGGCGTACAGAGTTTCTTAGTATCTGTTCTCCTTTCCGGTTAAGGGCATTTTTGGCGATAAAGTAACCGGTCAACCCGGTGATTGAAGTTGAAAGTGTAAGGAGTAGTATTACAAAGAGAATGATCCTCGTGGAGAATGCCATTCTGGCTTTTGTTTTCTGCCCGCTTTTTTCTGCCATTTACTAATAGCATAAGCCAAGGGGTAGTCCGAACACAAGAATAATCGTCTGTTTTTGGTTGTTACCCGATGGGGTATAAAAAACCAATTTGTAAGGATCCTCTAAACTCCGGCTGATTTACCGCAGCATCTGCGTCTTCATAGGTGTAGCTGTTGCGGGGCCGGTCATCCTCCCCGTCGGGGGTGTAGAAATAGGTGCCGTGAGCATCAAGCCGGGCCTTGAAAAAGTATTCCACGCCTCCTTTAAGCAGAAAGAAACTGCCGGTGTTCCCCATGGGCACACGGATATTGGCGCCGGTGCCGATTCCGAAAGGCGAAGATGTTACAGTAAACGCTTCATTGTTTCCTATGAATGCATAATGGGCCATATAGTGATTCCAGAGGCCTGAAAGGATAAACTCTATCGTAAAGCTGTCCATATCCTTCCATTTCCATCCGAGGTCTACTGCCACCAGATAGGATTCGCCGTATTTTTCAATATTGCCCCCGGTGTTGTCATTAATAAAAATATGCCGCGCTTCAGTGGCATTCCCGGAATCAAACTGATAGATATAGCCTCCCCGGGCCTGGAGAAAAAATGGAAAATCTGCCACGGGATTCTCGAAACGCAGAGCCATGGTTGCGCCAAGGTCACCATAATAGCCGGCGGTAATTTCATGATAGGTATCCAGGGAGTAGAGTGATACGCTGGAAATCAGTAAAATAAACAATAAGGTTTTTTTCATTGTGTATTCCCGTAATGAAATGATTTACCCTTAATATAATAATAATTCTTAAAAAGGGAATATGCCGTTTGGTATATTGTGAAAAACAGGGAAGAAAATTAAGAAAGGTGATTAGTAAAGAGAAATGAAGAGTACAGCACAGACAGAAAACAGGGGAGATTCGACTGCAAAAGGGGTTGGTTTTCTGTTTTTCTCCATCCTTATTGTGTCCGCCCAGAATGTGGGCATAAAATGGCTCGGGGGAGACTATCCTGTGCTGGAAGTAGTGGTGCTCCGCAGCATTACAACTGTCCCGCTGGCCCTGCTTTTATACCGTGCCGAAGGCAAGCGGGGATTGCCGAAAACGCAAGTTCCCGGGATGCAGCTGCTGCGGGGTGTTTTCCTCTTTTTTTCCTATACCACCTTTATGATGGGCCTGGTGGCCCTGCCTCTTGCCCAGACAGAATCAATCAGATTTCTGGGACCTCTGGTTATTACCGCCTTGTCTGTTCTGCTTCTGAAAGAAAAGGTCTCTTTCCGCCGCTGGATAGCCCTGCTTGTAGGGCTTATAGGTGTCCTTATTGTTATTCAGCCGGGATCGGGGAACTATAATTCAGGGTCTGTTTTTATCCTGCTGCATATTCTTTTTTATGCTCTTACCATTATTACTACAAGAAAAATGCGGGGAACAGAGAGCAGCGCGTCCACGGCATTCTTCAGTTCTCTGGTTTACCTGTTAGGATCACTGATTGTGGTGCCCATTACGCTTATTGCCGGGAGTATGCCCGAGGCAAATATTAGCATTGCCTTTCTGTTTCGACCCTGGGCGTTTCCCGATTTTCAGGATGGGGCGATTATGTGCGGATTGGGAGTAATCTGGGCTGCCTGGTCCTATTCCATGGCCAGGGCCTACAGTCTGGCCGAAGCGTCAAAGCTGGCTGGTCTGGAGTATTTTTCCCTTCCCGTGAGTGCCTTATGGGGTTTTCTTTTGTGGAGTGAGATCCCTTCTTTTGGTACTGTTGCCGGCTCCGGAATTATTCTTGCCTGCGGATTGTACAGCATGTCGCTGGATAGACGGCAGGATAAACATTTAAAAAACAGCTGATCTTCACATTTTATTCATACTATTTAAGTAATATAACCTCATATTATTTTTCAGGAGAAGAAAAATGCACACAAGTTTCAGTCATTTCGGCACTCAGCTGACTGGTTGGGATCATTTCTGGTTAGGAGGATATACAGGCATGTTTATCGGATTATTACTTATTGCTGCGGTTATTTATCTGCTGTTTAGGAAAAATCACCATCATCAGGAGACAGGTTCATCGTCTTATGAATCTGCAGAATCTGTTCTAAAGCGCCGTTTTGTGAACGGAGAGATTGATCGTGATGAATATGTCGAAAAGATGGAGATACTTCAGAACAGCTGACAACCTGTTAAAATTGATCCAAAAAATTTTTCACTATAATTTATAATTTCCTCTATCAATTGTAAAATATTCTTTACATTCAATCAGAGGCACTGCATATTTGTCTTATCACGTATTGTCTTGTTCTTTGTGTTGGAGGGAATACAAATAATGAAAAAAATCAAGATTCTGGCTTTCTTGATCCTTTTGATAGCAGTATTGTCGCTTATACCCGGTTGTGTTTCATTCAAAGGTGAAATTCCTGCTGAACTGAAGATCGATACAATCTATATCTCTCCTGAAAATCAAGATGGGATTAAGGATGCTTTGTCGCTGACCTTGTATGTTCCCCAGATAAAGGGATTAAAACTGCAGGAATATATGGTCCGGATTGTATCAGAGAATAAGGAAACAGTTTTTCTGGCAGAGGGAAAAGAAGAAAAGAAAGGATTGTTCTCCCGGAAGAAAGCTGTAATTATTCCTGATGATCTTACATGGGATGGACGTATGGCGGATGGCTCATGGGCTCCGGACGGCTCTTATCAGCTCTATGCAGATGTTAGGGACTATAGGGGCAACATGGGGGAATATGGTCCGCTGTCGATAATTGTAGATAACACCGCGCCATCTGCAGAAATCTCAATTCCATATTCCACCTTTTCCCCAAATATGGATGACAGTCAGGATGTTCTTGAAGTATTCCAGCGAAAAACTTCTTCTGAGTCATTGTGGACCGGTATTATTAAGAAAGAAGATGAAATTATACGATCGTATTCATGGAATGGGTTGGCAGCAGGTTCTTTTACCTGGGATGGACGCGATAATGAAGGTGCGTTATTACAAAATGGAACCTACTCTTACATTCTGGAATCTACAGACGAAGCCGGCAATTCGTTCCGTAGCAAAGTGGAAGGTATTCAGATTGACAACCGGACATTCCCTGTTCGTATTACATTTCTGGATACCCCTGAGTTCAGTCCAAACGGTGACGGAATAAAGGATTTTGTTCGTATTGGAATTGAAACAACAGAGAAAGACCAAATTGAGTCTTTGGATTTTACTGTAATTAATTCTAATGGCAGGATCGTTGCGAATACTTCTTCTGTTGGTACTGATACCTATGTTTTTACCGGTAGACAAAATGATGAAGTTTTTCCGGAAGGTTTCTATTTCGCTATACTGGACGTACTGTATAAAAATGGGGACAGACAGAAAGCTGTTTCCGGAAGAATCACTCTGGATGTTACACCCCCCTTTGCGGTGATAAAAGCAGGCTATAATCTGTTTTCTCCCGATGGAGATGGTCGAAAAGATGAAACTACTATTTATCAGTCAAGCAGCTCCGAATTATCTTGGACTGGATCTATTCTTTCTGGTTCAGGAGTATTAAGAACATGGCAATGGCAGGAGCGGGTGCTTCCGGTTGTCTGGGATGGAAGAGATCAACTTGGCAATACTGTTGCTGATGGAATATATGTATACAGAGTAGAGTCGACGGATATAGCAGGTAATTCTGCATCATTTCAGTCTGCTGGAGTACGGGTAGATACATCTCAAACACCGGTACATATTAGCCCTATACAGTCTGTGTTCAGTCCGAATATGGATGGTGATAATGATTTTATAGCCTTTAATCTGAAGCCGGAAGTAACCGAAGGGATTGTTGGCTGGGAAGTTTATATCCGTGATAACATTGGGCAGGATGTCTATATGTTCAGCAATCCTAATACCGCAGAGGTGCCTGGGACTCTATATTGGAATGGACGTAATTTTGATGGTGTCGTAAAGGAAGGGGAGTATTCAGCTGTCCTCCAAACGGAATACGAGAAAGGCAACCTTGGTTTTTCTGAAACAGAAACATATTTCAAGATTGATAATTCTCCTCCGGAAGTCAAAATATCAGTATCACCGTTGCCCTTTTCGCCGGATGGGGACGGGGTGAATGACCGGCTTAATATCGGTATTATACTGAATGATCCTTCGGGTATCCGGTCCTGGAGCGGAAGAATACTTGATCCTGCAGGAAATCTGTTTCTTGCATTTGACAGTAAGAGTCTGAAGAATGGTATTCTCGAATGGGATGGCAGGGATAAAAAAGGTGAATTGGTACAGTCGGCTTCAGATTATCTGGTGGAAGTCAGCGCTGTCGACTCAGTTGGAAACCAGTCTGTAGTATCGAAAACAGCTCCGGTTGATATTCTTGTATTCAAAGACGGAGAGCGGTTGAGAATAAGTATTTCCAGCATTTATTTCAAACCCTTTACTGCAGATTATATTAACATTGACCAGGACTTGAAAAACCGGAATCTGGCAACTCTGGACCGGTTGGCGGAAATATTGAAAAAATATTCGGTGTACAAAATTCGTCTTGAAGGCCATGCAGTTCGAGTTTACTGGAATGATGCAAAAAAATGGAAGACCGAAGAAGATGAAGTACTACTGCCTCTGTCCCAGGAGAGGGCGGAACGTATTCTTGATGCTCTGGTTGGAAGGGGCATAAAACAGGAGCGAATGAGTGCAGTGGGATACGGCGGGTACCAGCCTGTTGTACCGCACAGTGATGAAATCAACCGCTGGAAAAACAGACGGGTTGAATTTATTCTGGTAAAATAAGCAGAAAATTAATACCGGGGCGGTCTGCCTGCAGACCGCCTTTCGTATCGCAGATTTAAAAAGTAAGTGCAACGATATTCCCTGAAGATTCTAATTATTCCTTTTCCGTTGTCCGGTCTAAAGCAGGGTAATCCTCGGAAAAACCATTCAGTATTGGAGTATCTGGGCCGGCTGCAGTTTTCATCGAGCCTACTACAGGAATAAGGATTGAACTGCTAAACAGCAACGAAAACACAAGAGTCAAAAAAGCAGGTATTTTTTAAGCATTACAATTTCTTCATAAGAACTATTTTAAAAAATGGGCAGATCTAATGGTTTACAATTTACCTAATATCTCAATGTGCAGTGGAAAATACAAAAATGAAGGATATTTTTAATGTGTTATGCCAGTGATTTTGATTCTAATTGTTTGTAAATGGGTATTCTGGTCTTGGAAGGCTACTAAAACTGAAGTGTGTTATTTGCTAAGTGGAGTTTACGTGTCCTATGCGTAAGCAATACCGTGATTTTTCAGTTTTTTTATTGAATACATAGCCTGGTCAGCCTTTTTAAGCAGAGTATCCAGTGAGTCTGCCTGGTCGGGAAAAATTGATACACCAATGCTGGCTTTCACTGTTATGGTTTTGTCGTTTAAGGTACGCGGCTGATTGATCGCTGCATACACCCGTTCGGCCAGTTCTTCTACACCTGACTGGCCGGAACTTAAACTTACAAGTACAATAATTTCATCTCCGCCAATACGCGCCACAACATCTTCATCCCGGACAACGCTTTTAAGTGATGTGCCCACAGAAATGAGTATGAAGTCTCCGAAATCATGTCCATGGGTATCGTTGATCTGCTTGAAATCGTTAAGATCTATATACAGAAGGCCGTAGCGGGTTCCCTTTGTTTTCTGTAGAACTTTGCATTGTTCGAAATAGGCCTCGAGATAATAACGGTTGTAGAGTGAAGTAAGGGGATCCTTTTCGGCCTTCTTTTTATGGATAGTTTTTTCTTTTATAAGAACCGCCTGTTTTATCAGTACCCGGCGCATTGTTTTGGGGACAGCGTAAATCATATACCCCAGAGCAAGCAGGTAGATGGTACGGTAACCCTGACTTATCCAGTCGGCGGAAATTAACGACTTTGTCCTGTCCAGGCTGAAGAATCCATTGAAATGGAAGTAGAGCAGATTCATTACTGCGGTGCAGAGGATGGTTGAATAGGCAACCAGGATGCCGTCCATACGTAAAGACGCCAGGAACATTATCAGCGGATATATAAGTATAGCTGCAGATGTAGCAGTTAAGGCTGGACCATTGCTCAGGGCATCGAAGTAGTTATAAACGGCTACAGAGAGTATGTTAAGGCTGATGGTGATATAACTCAGATACTGTACGGACTTTTTCCGGTAGATAAAATAGCCGAGAAAAGTGTTGTAAAGAATATTTGCAAGAGAAAGGGATATTCCGACAATCCCGGCAACTCTGTTATTCTGTAAAGACCAGGTGAGAATACTCAACAAGAGAAGTGCAGGGTAGATAATCCAGTTTATTTTCCAGTGAATCCGTTCTCCCCGGAGGGATTCAGAGGCAAAAAGTTCACCGTAGATTTTAATGCTCACATTCTGAATTGTATAAAAACCTAATTGTATTATCCATTTTTATAATAATATTTGCCTATTGACCTGGAGTTAACTCCAGGTGTTACCTTGTAACTACGAGGTAAGTGTATGCAGATATCCGAGATTGCCCAGAAATATAAAATAACTCCCGATACCCTCAGGTATTACGAGAGGATAGGACTGCTCCCGCCTGTTACACGCAGCCGGGGAGGAAACAGGGACTACTCAGAAGAGGATGAACGCTGGGTTGAATTTATAACCTGTATGCGGAACGCGGGCCTTACCATTGAAGTCCTTATTGAATACGTGGGTCTCTTTCAGGAAGGCGATGATACCATTGAAACCCGCAAGAATCTGCTTACCGAACAGAGAGACCTGCTTGCTGACCGTGTCCGTGAGCTTCAGGATACTCTAAATAGACTCAACTACAAGATTGATAATTATGAAAAAATTATGGTCGGAGTGGAGCGCTCCATAGCGGATCCTCAGACTTGATGGAAACTCAGGCAAGCTTACAGAAGGCAAGGAGATAAATGATGAGCGAAAATATATTGGTAGTTTATTATTCCTGGTCCGGCAACACCCGGAAGATCGCTGAAACAATTGGAAAACAGACCGGTGGATCTCTGTTTGAACTGATCCCCGTAAACCCATATCCGGAAAACTACAGTGCCTGTACCACACAGGCCAGGAAGGAGATTCGTGCCGGTGTAATCCCGGAGCTGACCGCAATCCCTGACATTCCGGAATCCTGTGACACCGTTTTTATTGGATCGCCCAACTGGTGGAGTACCATGGCGCCACCTGTTTCCGCATTTCTTTCAACGGTAGATCTTTCCGGGAAGAATATTGTGCCGTTTTTTTCTCACGGAGGTGGCGGAGCCGGGCATTATGTGAAGGATATTGAAAAATCCTGTCCCGATTCCACTGTTCTGGAGCCTTTGATTCTGACTGGCAGCGGAGGTGGTGGTGTAGCCGAGAGGATCGCATCCTGCCTTCAAAAACTTGGTCTTTCATGAAACCTGCACGTTTAAGAATCCCTGTTGATATTGCCATGACTATAGCCCTGATCCTTTTGATGGGCTATATGGTTACCGGCGATATTGCTCACGAGATAATCGGGACGGTAATGATTGGCCTCTGGATTCTGCATAATCTGTTGAACAGGAATTGGTATTCGTCCCTGTTGAAAGGGAGATGTCCAGTTAAGCGAATCACTAATACAGGCATTAATTTTCTGCTCCTTGCTGCGGTTGTTGCACAGATAAGCAGCGGTATTATCCTCTCAAACCATGTTTTTCGCTTTCTTGGAATAGAGAGCGGCATGGGAACCGCCAGAACAGTGCATATGGTAAGTGCATACTGGCTGTTTATTTTATCCAGCCTGCATCTCGGTCTTCACTGGAGCAGGGTTATAAAATCAGTAACTAAAAAGAAGACAAAGCTGTTTTCCTTCTGGTTTACGATAACGGGTCGGATCTTTGCAGCGGGCGTATCACTCTTCGGCGTTTATGCCTTTATCAAACATCAGATTGTCTCCTACCTTTTTATGCGGACAATGTTTGTGTACTTTGATTTTGAGCAGTCTCCGGTAGCCTTTTTCTCTGAATACGTCGCCATGCTGATGCTCTTTGCCAGCGGGGCTTATTATCTTTCTTTGCTTTTATCCCGTAAAAAAACTGTAAAAGAGGTGTGAATGATATTACAACCAGTAAAAACTGCTGCTTTACTTTGTATCCTATTTGTTTCAATTCTCGGTTCGACTGTTCAGGCTGAAGACCGCATTCTTATCGCCTATTTCACCTGGGCGGATAACACCGTGATTCTTGATCGGGAAAGGGCCGTACGAGAGGCGAACGGTCATGTTTTCAGTATGGAAAACAGGGCGGCAGTTGATGGTGTTACATCAGCAAGTGTTGTTCCTCCGGGGAATACCGCCAGGCTTGCAGGATGGATTCAGGAGAGAACCGGCGGGGATCTTTATTCCATTAAGGTGGTTGATAAGTATTCCTGTTACTGGGATGAGTGTCTTGATCGGGCATCCCGTGAAAAGGCGCGGAAAGTAAAACCTGAGATGGCAGGATATGTTCAGAATATGGCTGAGTATGATGTGGTTTTTCTGGGGTTTCCCACCTGGTGGTACACTATTCCCATGGCGGTGGCGAATTTTGTAGAGAGTCATGATTTTGAGGGGAAAACTATAATTCCCTTTGTCTCTCACGGCACCAGCGGCAAAGCCCGGACTATTCGGGATCTTAAGTCGATTCTTCCTTCCCGTACGGTCTTGAAGCAGGAAATTGGTGTTTACCGGTCCGAAACAGCTGCTTCGGAGGACGATATCAACATGTGGCTCGGTTCTCTGGGGTTTTAACTGCCGTTACATGATACTCCCTTAATTGCTTTTTTATCCTCCGATACATTCCTGCTGCAATACGGCTCTGTCTGGTGCGGCATAAGCCGGGGCCAGACACGGCCATATCTGAGTATGACCGGGGTCATGGCGGAAAATGATACGGTTCACTGCCAAAAGTTTTCTTTCAAAGTTACTTTGAAGTGCATATAGAGGCTGCTGCATTTCAGCAGCAGGATCAGTGAGAGGTGGTCACATGAAACGAAAATTACTTTCAGTACTGTTTATTGCAGTGCCTGCACTACTTTTTCTCGGTTGTGCCAGCACTCAAGGGGCACAAGCTCCAGAAATGATAAAATCCGTGGAATCAATGTACCTGACTTATGATTTGCGGAATGATGTAATTCTTGAACCGGTTCAGTACAAAAACCGTTATGGAATTACCATTGCAGGACATATGTTTCTGCCTGCAGACATTGACCGGAGTAAAAAATATCCGGCTCTCCTTGTCGGAACTCCCTATGGCGGGGTAAAAGAGCAAGGCGCGGGAATCTATGGAATGAACATGGCGGAGCGCGGTTATGTGGCTATTGCTTTCGATGAATCCTTTAACGGTGAGAGCGGAGGATTTCCCAGGGATGTTTCTTCTCCGGATTTCTTTGTAGAAGATTTCAGTGCCGGTGTAGACTTTCTTGGAACCCTTCCTTTTGTTGACCGGGAACGGATCGGTGTCATCGGAATCTGCGGAAGCGGTGGTTTCTCCCTTACTGCAGCCCAGGTTGATAAACGAATCAAGGCTGTAGCTACTACAAGCATGTACGATATAAGCAGCTTTATTCGTGATGGTTTGGGGTATTACCTCACAGATGATCAGCGGAACCAGACCCTGGAACAGCTGAGTCAGCAGCGCTGGACCGATTTTGAGAATGGTTATCCTGCAATGCCTTCTCGTGGATTTCCCCCGGAACCCATGGATTCTGTTCCCGAAGGACTCCCTCCGGTAGCTGCTGAATTTTTTGAGTACTATGCCATGGAAAGGGGCTGGCATCCCAATGTTGTGGATAACTTCACAGTGACCAGTGCCATGTCTTTTATGAATTTTCCTCTGTTGAGCTATATTGATACCATTTCTCCCAGGCCTATCCTTTTTATTATGGGAGAGAATGCACACTCACGCTATTTTACCGAAGAGGCATATGCCAGGGCAGCGGAACCCAAGGAGCTGGTGATTGTTCCCGGTGCGGGACATGTAGATTTGTACGATAAGGAAGATCTTATTCCTTTTGAAAAAATGGATTCTTTCTTCTCTGAAAACCTTTAGATCTATAAAAAGTCCTGAACCGTTCTATGCCGGAGCCCCTTCAACCAGAAGGTGGCTCCGTTTTTGACGATAAAACCGGTTCTTCCTCTTGACCTGGAGTTGACTCCAACTAGTACATTTTAATTAGACTTATTAGAGGTAAACAGCATGAATACACGCATAATACAGCAGAGGACATTCTCCGGGGAAAGGTCGCTTTTTCAGGAACAGGATCTGCTTGTTACCGAATCAATATTTGAGGACGGAGAATCTCCTGTAAAGGAATGCCGACGAATAGAGTTGGACAAGAGTATTTTCAAGTGGAAATATCCTGTCTGGTACAGCAATGACATTACACTGAATGAATGTACCTGGATGGAAATGGCGAGAGCGGGTGTATGGTACAGCAATAATATAAGCGTTTCTGACAGTATTATTGAAGCTCCCAAGAACTTCCGGCGCTGCAATGGTGTCAGTATGAGAAATGTTACTATGTCCAATGCGGCTGAAACATTATGGAACTGTCGGGATGTGACACTGGAAAATATTAGTGCGAAAGGCGACTATTTTGCCATGAACAGCGAAGATATCACCGTCCGGGGATTGTCCCTGGTTGGCGGCTACTGTTTTGACGGTGTGAAAAATGCTGACATTCAAAATGCCAGGCTCATTACCAAAGATGCATTCTGGAACAGTGAAAATGTAACGGTATATGATTCGTTTATTACCAGCGAATACCTTGGCTGGAACTCAAAGAATCTTACGCTGATAAACTGCACTATAGAGAGTCTGCAGGGTATGTGTTATATCGACAATCTGGTAATGAAGGACTGTACACTGCTCAATACTACACTGGCATTCGAATATTCTACTGTTGATGTTGAAGTTAACGGAAAGATCGACAGCATAAAAAATCCCGCAGGGGGAATTATCCGTGCCGACAGCATAGGTGAGATAACTCTTGATGATGAGAGTGTTGATACTGAAAAAACCAGAATTATCTGCCATTCAGAAGCGGATGAGCTTGCCAAAGCGATTTGATGAACTATGATTTTGATCAGTCTGTAAACCGCAGGGACACCGACAGCTATAAATGGGATGTTGCAGAAAACGAGCTGCCCCTGTGGGTTGCGGATATGGATTTTCAGACCGCACCGGAGATCAAACAGGCATTTCGGGAGCGTATAGATCATGGTGTTTTCGGCTATGGTATTATTCCCGATCAGTGGGACAACGCCTATGTTTCCTGGTGGAAACGAAGACACTCCTTTGGCATTTCCCGGGACTGGCTTCTTTTCTGTACAGGTGTTGTGCCTGCAATTTCCAGCATTGTCCGGAAGCTTACTACGGTAGGTGAAAAAGTCCTTATCCAGAGTCCGGTATATAACATTTTCTATAATTCCATTGTCAATAACGGGCGGCAGGTTCTTGAGTCGCCTCTGCACTATGACGGGAGCCAATATTCAATCGATTTTGCAGATCTGGAAATAAAGCTGAGCGATCCCCAGACCAATCTCATGATACTTTGCAATCCCCATAATCCGGTTGGCAGAATATGGGACCGGGAAACCCTTGGAAGAATAGGAAAGCTCTGCAGGGAAAACCACGTGATAGTAATCTCCGATGAGATTCACTGCGACCTGACTGATCCAGGTGAAGAATATATTCCCTTTGCTTCAGTTTCGGAAGCCTGCCGGGAGAATAGTATTACCTGTATTGCTCCGACAAAGGCGTTTAATCTTGCGGGGATTCACTCTGCGGCGGTTGTTGTTCCCAATAAGAATCTGCGGCATAAGGTTAACCGGGGGCTGAATACCGATGAGGTGGCGGAGCCCAATTCTTTTGCAGTGACTGCGGTTCTCGCCGCCTTTAATGAAGGTGAGCCGTGGTTGGATCAATTACGGGAATATCTGTATCAGAACAAATTGTTGGTACGTTCTTTTGTCAAAGAGCATCTTCCGGAACTAACGGTTGTTCCCTCGGAAGCAACCTACCTGTTATGGATTGACTGCCGGAAAATTTGTGCCGACAGCGACGAACTCTACCTGTATCTGCGGGAGCGTACCGGTTTGTACCTCACCGACGGTGGTCACTACGGAACCGGAGGCCGGGGCTTTTTGCGTATGAATACTGCTTGCCCCCGATCGGTTCTGCAGGACGCCCTTGGGCGGTTTAAATTCGGCATACAGGAATTCCTGAAAAAATAGAGAGGTATCTTGCTGTATGCTTAAAAGGAGTGAGACTATGCGACGGATTATAACTGCATTTCTGCTGGTATTGCTTGCAGGGGGGCTTCCTTCCTGTGTTAATGAAAAGGCGCAGGCATCCCCGGTACATAGCAATGCCACCGATAAAACCAACCTTGTGGAGGATAAAACAGAAATGAAAATCACTGTTACAGCAAATGAAAAAATCACAGTATACGAGCTTAACAGCAGTCAGGCTGCAAAGGATTTATACAATCAGCTGCCAATGACTATTGAGGTGCAGGATTACAGTACGGATGAGAAGATATTCTATCCACCGGAAAAACTGAATACTGTAGATACTCCGAGGGCAAATGCAAAGACAGGCACTCTGGCCTACTACGCTCCCTGGGGCGATGTTGTCATGTTTTATAAGGATTTCGGTACCGCCTCCGGTCTATATGAATTGGGGACTTGCGTCTCCGGTGAAGAGTATATCCGGGAAATGTCCGGAATTATAAAGATCGAAAAGCAGTAACTTTGATTCTCACATGACGGAAGTCATGTTTCAATATGAACATGCTCACTGCCTTTTTCCACCGATAGATTTTACTTTCTTATCAAGAGTATTGATTTATTGGAGGATCCATATGAGCAAAGCAGTCAGCAGACTTTTCGCGGCTGGTTTTACTGTATTTTTATTATTCACCACTGCAACATTATTCGCCCGGGGAGAGCAGGAGCTTGCTTTTGATGATCCCCTTACTCTGAGGCAGCAGAAGGTTGTGGCAATTGCCGCCCATGCTGCCGCAGGGGACATGGATAATCTTGTACGTGTATTAAACGAGGGGCTGGATGCCGGCTTAACGGTAAATGAAACCGGTGAAGTTCTGCTTCAGCTCTATGCCTATGCAGGCTTTCCCCGCAGTCTCAACGGTATGGGTGCGTTGAGCGCTGTCCTCAAGGAACGGCAGGAGAAGGGGCTTACCGATTCCTTCGGTGTAGAGCCGGATTTTCTTCCTTCCGATACTGACCGCTACGGTCTGGGAGTAGAAAATCTCGGTATCCTGATGGGCTTCCCTTTTCAACAGCAGAAAGCCGGCACCAACGGCTACAATGCTGCTATGGATGCTTTTCTCAAAGAGCACCTTTTTGCCGATATCTTCGGCCGGGATAATCTCTCTTTCACCATGAGGGAACTGGCCACCGTAGGTGTTCTTGCAAGTCTTGAAGGAACCAATTCACAGCAGCTTTTTCATATGAATGCGGCTATGAATACCGGTGTCAGTGAGGGGCAGATGCTGCATCTGGTAGAGCTTATTCGCAGTGAGCGTGGAACCGAACAGGGAGATAATGCTGCTGTTGTACTGGAACAGGTTCTGGCCCGCAGAAATGGCGCTGCATCAGGTCCCCGGCCGGAAAGCGGTGGATATACCTATATTCCGGAAATCTTTCCCAGAGGCAGACTGAGCGACAATGCACAGATCTTTACTGGCGATGCCTGGGTGGGACCTCTGGTTCCCTTCGAAGGTGCCGGTGATGTTCCCATTGTAAATGTTACCTTTGCGCCGAATACCCGTACCACCTGGCATGCTCACAGTTACATTCAGATTCTTCTCCCAACCCTTGGTCACGGCTACTATCAGGAAGAGGGCGGTGAGCCCCGCAAGCTGAAGGCTGGAAATTCGGTGGTTATACAGCCAGGAGTTACTCACTGGCACGGATCAGCTCCGGGAGAGTGGTTTGCCCACATTACCGTGATTATTCCCGTTGACAGCGGGGAAGAAGATAGGTGGCTGGACCCTGTGGATAACGAGTATTTCCAGAGTATAGATTGATAATCTGCTGATTCAGCAGACAGTCTTAATCCGGGCTGTCTGCATTTTTCATATAACGGGCGGCAACTAAAGCCGCCTGGACTCTGTCCCGCAATCCCAGGGATGTGAAGATGGATGATACATAATTTTTAATGGTTCCTTCCGACAGGTAGAGAGATTCAGCTATCTCGTTGTTGGTTAATCCCTTTCCTATGGCTGTAAAAACCTCTTTCTCCCGTACCGAAAGCTCATTGATCATCTTCATCTGGTGACCCGGAATTTCAGACAGCTCCTCTTCTTCTTCGTGTGTTCGGTTTATGGTTTGAACCAGAGAATCCATTACCCGTCGGGTCATCTGAAATACACCGTTATACGCCTGCTTTACTGCGCGGGCGAGATCTTCCGATGGTATATCTTTCATCAGATACCCCACGGCCCCTGCCTGGAGGGATTTGAGAATGTACTCTTCATCATCAAAGGTGGTAAGCATAATTACTTTGCCCTTATAACCTTTGCGGTTAAGATTCTCCACTGCCTGAATACCGTCCATGACGGGCATGCGGATGTCCATGAGAATAATATCCGGATGCAACTCTGTGGCAAGCATTACACCGTCCCGGCCGTTCTCAGCGGTGCCGATAACAGTAATACCCTCCTGGATGTTCAGGAGAGACGCGATTCCCTCCCGCACCAGCCGTTGGTCATCTACAATAATCACCTGAACATCAGCCATGGTCGTATCCTATAAGGCTTACCGGGTCTTTCGGAAGCACGGTCGTAAGAGTGCAGCCTGTGCCGGGGGAACTATTTATTTTAAAAGAGCCGCGTACCAGGGCTACTCTGTTTGCAAGACCATTCAGACCGAAATGGCCGTCTCCTCCGGCATCTGCCGGTTTAAAGCCACTGCCTGTGTCCTTCAGTATACAGGTTGCTTTATCTCTGCCGAAATCGATGTTTAGATATACATCACAGATACCGGCATGTTTTAGGATATTGGTAACCCCTTCCTGTATGACCCGAAACAATGTAATAAGCACCGCATAGTTATATGTGCTGTAATCACCTTCTATATTCCAGGTAATACTGTGTCCGGCTTTTGTCAGGGTGTCCAGCAAAGGTTTAAGCTCCCGCTCAATGGAGAAGCTTATGTTTTTATCGCTGTTCAGAATATTCAGCGATTCACGTACATCTGTCATTGCGTCTTTGGCTGTTTTATTGGCATCCACCACTGCCTGGCGGCTCTCCTCCTGGTTCAGTGAAAAATACGCCTCCGCTTTTGAAAGCTGAATCTGAATTGCTGTCAGGGCATGGCCCACAGAATCGTGAATATCCCGGGCAAGCCTGGTCCGCTCTTCAAGTGCTGCTGTCTGGCCCACCCGGCGGGCATATTCCTGCAGGTTTTTCTCCGAGGTATTCAGCTCTTCCACCAAGGCTCTGTTACGGTCGCTGTATTCCCGGTCTTTGTTCCAGAAATAGGCGAACAGATAAAAGAGAACCATAATAAGCGAGCGGTAGGTAGTTACAATGACCGGATACTGGGAATCATCCCGGTATACATCAATCAGCCCCAGGGTGAAGAACGTTCCGGATGTAAGGATACAGAGTGTAAGCCCAAGGGGAAATGCAAATGCGTCGTAGGAGTAAAACACAAGCAGGATAATGAACATACTCAGGATTGTATGGTCAGGACTGTATTTTCCTGCGAGAATTATTACCAGGAGCAGGGCTGTTCTGAAGGAGAACAGCCCTAACGGGATTGTGCGCTTTGCATACCGGTAATTCCACAGTTTATACTCTAAAATTTCCAAAGCAAGGTACAGAACAGAGACTGCTATAATGAAATGCTTAATCCATTCCGGTGCACCTTCGGGCAGCGGGTATTTATGGTATATGGAAAAGTATTGCAGCGGAATCTGCAGGGTTATGAAAATCAATATTGTCATGAGCCGCAGATTGCTTTTAAAATCGATGGAAGAATGCAAAGGAATTCTCTCCTGTATGTCTCTGTACTCCATGGAATAATATACTAATCATACCGGGAGCTTGAAGTTCCTTAAATCATATTTTTTCCCGTGCACAGTATTACTGTGGTCATATTCACAGCGGGTAAATGAATTACCCCGGCAACTTATGGAAAAACAGCAGTACCGGTACCATTGTATGTAAAATGCAGGAGGAGTAAATGAGCAGGAATAGAGTAGTAAGGGGTATTTCGCTGGTATTCGCTCTGGCGGCCGTTTTTATCGCAATTGTGGTATTCAGCGGGTCCGGCGGCAGCGATGTTCCAGACCCGGCAACTCCGGCCACAGCAGATAACACACCGGATGCTGCTGCACCGGAGATTCCTCAAGTTTTTATGACCAGTGAAATTACATCGGAAGCACTTGTGAAGATGTATGAAGTCCTTGAGCGTGATCTGGGCGGTAAGGTGGGAGTAAAACTTTCGACCGGGGAGCCGGGGGGACATAATTTTCTCGATCCTCAACTGATTAAAGAGCTGGTGCAGAGACTCGATGGTACTATTGTTGAGGCAAACACTGCCTATGGAGGCCCGCGTTCCTCTTCTGCCATGCATAAACAGGTTGCTGTAGACCACGGGTTTACTGCAATTGCTCCTTTTGACCTGCTTGACGAAGAAGGCGATATCTCTCTGCCGTTTCCCGATGGTGTGCATTTAAAAGAGGATTTTGTCGGTTCCCATTTCGCTGACTATGATTCCTATCTTATACTCACCCATTTCAAGGGACATGCCATGGGCGGATTCGGAGGGTCCTTAAAAAATATTTCCATTGGTTTTGCTTCGGCGGAAGGTAAAACCTGGATTCACAGTGCCGGAAAATCGAGAAATCTCAAGGATATTTTTCCGATTTTCAGAAACACCGTTCAGGATGACTTTCTTGAATCCATGGCAGAAGCTTCCGGTGCAATTATGCAGGCCATGGGAGATAACATAGTCTATATAAATGTAATGAACAATCTCTCGGTTGACTGTGACTGTGACAACAGTCCGGCTCCGCCAACAATGGCCGATGTAGGTATCCTTGCCTCACTCGATCCTGTGGCCCTCGACCGTGCCTGTGTCGACCTGGTGTATGCTGCTCATGATGGTCATGACCTGATAGAGCGCATGGAGTCCCGCAACGGAGCACATATTCTCGATCATGCCGAGTCTCTGGGGCTGGGAATACAGGAGTATCACCTGGTTTCGGTGGATGGTTGATCTTTTCCGTCGAGAGCTGGTCTATATTGTCTATTATCTCAGCCTTCAGGTGCAGCTTATTGCACTATACTGGGGGCTGGGAATTCTGATCGGGTCTCTTGTCTCTGTTTTCGTAAAAAACAGAATTCAGCAGGTATTTCTTCGGCTTCAGAATAAACAGCTCGGTGTTTTTGGTCTTGTTCCAGCGGCGTTTCTGGGAGTGCTTTCTCCATTGTGTCTGTTCGGAACAATTCCGGTGGCCGCTTCTTTTTCAAATAAGGGTATGCGTCACGACTGGCTGGCCGCTTTTATGATGTCGTCAGTCCTGTTGAATCCGCAGCTTTTAATCTACAGTGCGGTATTGGGAACACAGATGCTTCTTTTTCGTCTTTTTTTCAGTATCGCAGGTGGACTTGCGGCGGGAGCCCTGGTGGGTCTTCTTTTTCAGGACACTCCATTTTTCTCCTTTGAAAAATTCAGCAGAAAAGCAGAAAGCCGTGATCGGCATACGAATATACTAATCAGGCTGTGCTTGAATATAGGCCGCAATATAAGGGCTACCGGGCTTTATTTTGCCCTGGGCATACTGCTTACAGCTTTGTATCAGCGCTACGTTCCGGATAACATGGTTGCGGAATTGTTCGGCAGTTCCAACCGGGGGCTTTGTGTTCTCTCCGCCGCAGCACTGGGAGTTCCTCTGTATGTCTGCGGAGGAGGAACGGTTCCGCTGCTTGCCGAATGGCTTCTCCGGGGAATGAGTCCGGGAAGCGCAGTGGCTTTTATGCTGTCGGGACCAGCAACCAAGATAACCAATTTAAGCGGCATGAAAATGGTCCTGACCCCGCAGAGATTCGGGGCCTACCTTGTATTTGCCGTTCTATTGGCGGTGCTTTCAGGGATTCTTGTTAACCTGCTTGTTCCCTGATTGCTTCTTATGGTTAACCCCGACCATCTTACGAATCAGAGCTGTCATGGGCTTGAAGAATATTCCCTCCATCTCCTTGCGTACGGTTTTCAGTTCCTGTCGTATACTTATGCTCTGGGGGCAGTGTTCTTCACACTTTCCGCACTGGATGCAAAGGGAAGCGAATCCCGGCTGTTTTGCGCCGACTCCCAACTCCATCATATATTTAAACTTTTCCCGTTTTCCTTCCATGAGGTATTTCTCGTTGTACAAGGAGAAAACCTGGGGGATATTGACTCCCGCAGGACAGGGCATACAGTAGGCACAAGCGGTACAGGGTACTTTTGTTTTCGCATACAAAATCTGTTTTACATTTTCATACAGTTCAAGTTCCTCGGCAGGCAGGGATGCCAGATGCATATCCGCTGCTATGGCGATATTGTCATCAAGCTGGTCTTGTGCACCCATGCCTGAGAGAACCACGGTCACCGCCGGATGGTTCCATATCCAGCGCAATGACCATGCGGCGGCACTCCGTCCCGGAACAGTTTTTTCATACAGCTGCCTAATTTCTTTCGGCAGCTGGTTAACAAGCTGTCCCCCTCGTAAAGGCTCCATGACTATGACAGGAATATTCAGTGAATGAGCAAGTTCCAGGCCTGCACGACCAGCCTGATTGTTTTCATCCAGATAGTTGTACTGGATCTGACAGAAATCCCAATCGTATGCCTTTATTAACTCAGTAAAGCCTTTTTGCACCCCATGGAATGAAAAACCTATGTTCCTGATTTTTCCTTGTTTTTTCAGATCTTCAAGCCATTTAATAATCCCAATTTCTTTCAGGCGGTCGAAACCGGCCTTATCTGCCAGCATGTGCAGCAGATAGTAGTCGATATAATCGGTATTCAGCCGTTCGAGCTGGGTGGCGAATATCTTTTTAGCCTTTTCCAGGTTTTTGACCATAAACTGGGGCAGTTTGGTGGCAATTTTAACCCTATCACGGTATCCGTCGCCAAGGGCTTTGCCTAACAGGGGTTCACTTTTACCGCCATGATAAGGCCATGCAGTATCAAAGTAGTTAATGCCCCGGTCTGCCGCATTGCGGATCAATTCTATGGCTTTTTCTTCGTCAATGGCAGATCCCTTTGTGGGAAGCCGCATGCAGCCGAATCCGAGGATTGAGAGTTCGTCGCCGTTACGGCTGTTTTTTCTGGTTAGCATAGTTTTCTCCATTAATCTGAATATGTTACGGCTTGCTATACAGCTACAGCCTGACGGTCCTTTGCTGGGCTTGTTCCGAATGTCCTTTTGTATTCCCTGCTGAACTGGGAGGAGCTTTCGTATCCGACCCGCATTGCGGCGACATTGGCTTTTTCTCCTTCATGCTGAATCATCTCTTTTGCCCTGTGCAGCCGTATGTTCTTTATGTACTGCAGGGGAGTTGTTCCTGTCATATCCTTGAAGATTGCATGGAAAGCTGTGGTGCTCATGCCTGCGGTTCGGGCGAGATCCTGTATTTCGAATGGAGTGGCGTACTCCTTATGAACATTGTTAATAATCCGGGAAACCTGATAGAAGCCCCGGTTGTTAAATGCTATTTCCCGGAGGATTTCGCCGTTTTCTCCGCTTACTATTCGGAAGAGGAGCTCTTTAAGAAAAAGCGGTCCGAGGATTTTTACCTCCGCAGGGGAGCCCAGTGTTTTTAGCAGGCGGATTACCGGTTCTAGAATTACATCAGAAACTTCCGCACTGTAAAGGCTGCTTGAAACCTTGACCGGTGCCGGAAGATCGCTATATGCCTCATTGAGTATTTCACCGATAATCCGGGGATCAATATTTATAGCCATACCGAGCATGGGCTTCCCGTCTTCAATAACTGCTTCACACTCAACCGGCAGGGGCAGTGTCTGTACGTAGTAGTGCAGGGGGTCATATATAAAGTGCTTCTCTCCCAGGTAGATACTCTTCTTGCCTTCCGCGAGCAGGATTATTTGCGGATTATAGAGCTGAGGGCGTTTAAGAAAGGAATTATCAATCCTGAAGATACCTACACCTTGTATTCCTGTATCAAGAATCCCTTCTTTCGGGAGCTGTTTTAGGAGCAGCTCTTTTATCTGTTCTGTCTTCTTGTTCATGCGTTACCTCGCTGTGCGTGTATGTATTATGCATAAAAACATGAACATAACTATATAAAATCATGTAGAAATGTAGGAATAGGCAAAAAAGTTGTGGGAATAGACATTCTTTTGCCTGACTTCATGGTTTATATTTTCTCTTGTAATCAGAGAGGTGAAGAATCTCCTGAAGGCACATCTTTACAGACTGAAATCTTACTTTTATGAGGTGAACGATGAAATACATGAACAAAGAAGAATTTGAAAAGGCCAATATGTTTGGCACCGGAATGCCCAACGAGATGTTTGCAAAATATTTTGTAGGGGATTCTTTCCTGAATCTGATGGTAAAGCCTGGCGAAACTCCCTTGTTTCTTGCGAATGTCACTTTTGAGCCTGCATGTCGGAATAACTGGCATGTTCACAATGCTAAGAGCGGCGGAGGTCAGATGCTTATCTGTACAGCCGGTGAGGGCTGGTATCAGGAAGAGGGCAAAGATGCCGTCAGCCTTGCAGAAGGCTCATTTATCTATATCCCCACCGGGGTAAAACACTGGCATGGTGCTAAATCTGATAGCTGGTTCAGCCATATTTCCGTGGAAGTACCCGGTGTGGAAACCAGCAACGAGTGGCTCGAGCCGGTGGATGCGGACTTTTACAACAGTCTGAAATAGGTAATTACGATGAACAGAATAGAATTGAGCGGAAAGAAGTTTAAAGAGCTTTTTGGTGATGTAACCAGTCCTGCGGAGGCAACGGATCCCGATTTTCAGGAGATGCTGAATCGCTTTATTTTCGGAGATGTTTTCTCTCAAGGTAATATCGAGGATACAACACGGGAGCTCATTACCCTTGTGGTGCTTACTGCCAGTCAGGCTCTTGATCAGGTGCCCGCCCATGTTTTCGCTGCCCTGAATACCGGAGCTACTCCGGTGGAGATAAAGGAGGCACTGTATCAGTGTGCTCCGTACGTGGGCTTTCCTAAAACCCTCAACGCACTCAGCAGGGCCAACGACGTTTTTGAAAAGGCAGGAATTAAGCTCCCTGTGGAAAGTCAGAAGCAGGTAAGCGAAGAGACCCGCTTTGATGAAGGTCTTAAGGTGCAGAAGTCCATCTTCGGACCCATTATCGACCAGATGCATGCGAATGCACCGGACAACCTTAAGCATATTCAGAATTATCTTTCTGCATACTGCTTCGGAGATATCTATACCCGCAGTGGACTTGATCTTAAAACCCGGGAATTGCTTACTCTGTGTATTCTGATTTCCCTCGGAGGATGCGAGAGTCAGGTTAAATCCCATATTATGGGCAACAAGAGTGTAGGAAACAGCAGGGAAACGCTTATTTCAGCTATAACCCAGTGTCTTCCCTATACAGGTTTCCCAAGAACTTTAAATGCACTTACCTGCCTGAATGAGGTTTTACCGGAGGATTCATGAAAAAATTATGGATAGTGCTGTTTGCAGGAATAACAATTCTCTCAGCGGGAGCACAGAGTATGACATATGAAACAAAGGTTCGGCTGATAGTCGGGGCAGAAACCTACACGGCTGTTTTAAACGATACAACTTCGGCCGTGGATCTGATTTCAAAGCTTCCGTATACGGTAAGAGTAAACCGATCGGCTGTGGATTACTGCGGCCGGCTGGACAAACCCTTGGAAACCCGCACCGGGGAAGCTCAGGCGGGCTGGAAGAACGGAGATATTTCCTATATTCCCGGAGCGGACTGGATTGCTTTTTTCTTTGGAGGAGAGGAGAGCTCCGCCTCCTATGGAAATAATCAGCATATCATCGGCAGGGTTGAAAACCTTGATTCTTTGAAAGCGTGGCCTAAAGGCTCTGTAGCAGTCAGGATTGAACTGTTTGAGTAAGGGCATCTGATAATACCTGCTCCGGGAGAACCATATGAAAAGAATGCTGCCTGCAGTCCTTATTCTCATCTTTCTGCTCCCGGGGATTTTCCCTCAGGAGAATGGGACAAACAACAGAATACTGATCGCCTATTTTACCTGGGCACAGAACAAAGATCTTTCCGGGGATGTAGATACCTCAACCCATGCGAGTGTCCAGCTGCATGAGGGAAAATATAAGGGTGATGCGGAAATCGTTGCTGAATGGATCCAGATGGAAACCGGGGGAGACCTCTTTGAGATCCGGACGGCCGGCAAATACGCAAAGGGCTTCAATGAGGCTGTGGAAGAGGGCGGCCGTGAGCAGAGACAGAACGCCAGGCCGGATTTTATAGGGTCTGTGTCAGAAATGGACCGCTACGAAATTGTTTTTCTTGGCTACCCCGTCTGGTGGAGGGATATCCCCATGGTGCTGTATTCATTCCTGGAGCGATACAACCTTGCCGGAAAGACTGTAATTCCCTTTGCTACCCATATGGGAGGTGGCTTGGGGTATTCAATTAAAACACTGGAAAAACTTGAGCCGGATGCAGATTTTCTGGAGCCCTGTGTTGTTCCAGATTACCGGTTGCTGGAATCAAAAAAAGATGTATTGAGCTGGCTGACGAGGCTGGCTTACTGAATAAAACAGACTAACAAGCAACAAGAAGGAGATGCTGTTATGACTTTAAACGAAACATTTACCCTGTCTAATGATGTAAAGATTCCCAAACTTGGACTCGGAACCTGGTTTATCAGCGATGAAGATGTGGTTCAGGCGGTAAAAGACGCTGTAGCCCTTGGTTACCGGCATATTGATACCGCCCAGGCCTATCAGAATGAACGGGGAGTTGGAGAAGGTGTAAGAGCCTGTGGAATAAAGCGTGAGGAGCTTTTTATAACCACTAAACTGGCAGCGGAAGCAAAAACTTATAACGAAGCAGTTGCATCCATCAATGGTTCCCTTGAGTTAATGGGTCTCGAATATGTCGATATGATGATTATCCACAGTCCCCAGCCCTGGATGGAGTATGGTGACGACGAGGACCGCTGCTTCGAAGGCAATAAAGCTGCCTGGAGGGCTCTGGAAGAGGCTTACAAAGCCGGTAAAATCCGGGCGATTGGTGTTTCCAACTTCCTTAAGGAGGACCTTGATAACATCCTGGAGTCCTGTACGGTAAAACCCATGGTGAACCAGATTCTTGCTCATATAAGCAACACTCCCGCAGATTTGATTTCCTACTGCGAAGAAAAGGGTATTCTGGTAGAAGCATACTCGCCTGTTGCACATGGTGAGCTTATGAAAAACGAGGCTGTAGCTAAGATTGCGGAAAAATACGATGTATCTATTCCCCAGCTCAGCATTCGTTACTGCCTGGAACTTGGTCTGCTGCCCCTGCCCAAGACCGCCAATCCGGCTCATATGAAAAACAATGCTGCAGTTGATTTTTCCATCTCTGCGGAAGATATGGAAACTCTCAAAGGTATGGATAAAATCAAAGATTACGGTGATGCCAGTATGTTTCCCGTATACGGTGGAAAGCTGAAGTAACATACTTTTCTTATCAATTACTGATATCCCCGGACGTATTCGTCCGGGGTTTTGTTTTTAACGTACAGCACCAGGTGCGGATGATGGAGAGTAAGGATGAAATTTGATAAAGGTTTACGCCTTGCAGTATTGTTTATTCTCACTGCAGGAATGTGCTTTACCATAAGCGCAGATAACAAAAGAGAGGACTATGACAAGGTGACCCGAATGAAGATTGAAGCCAACGGGCATGTTTTTATTGCTGTTCTGGTGGATAACTCAACAACTGTGGAACTCAGGAAAATGCTTTCCACCGGACCTGTCACTATAGAAATGGAAGATTACGGCAACATGGAGAAGGTCGGAAATTTTGATCACAGCCTTCCAAGAAACGATGAACAGATACGTACCGAAGCGGGGGATCTTATTTTGTATAACGGCAGGGCTTTTGTGATCTATTACGATACCAATTCCTGGAATTTTACCAGAATCGGGAGGATTGAAGGTGTTACCGGAGAAGGGTTAAAGAGGATGCTGGGGCCGGGGGATGTGACGGTGACTTTGTATTTGGATTAGTTGGTCTTTTTACAGTAGACTGTGTTTCCCCTTCATATGCCTTTATCCCGCTTCATATCTGCAGGTTTTGCCAGCCGTCTGTATTCTCCGGGTTTACGGCCACATACATTTTTAAATATCTGATAGAAGCTGCTTAACGACTCAAAACCGGCTTCAAGGGCGATATCAATTATCCTGAGATCCGATGTTAACAGCAGCCGGATCGCATCACTGACCATAATAAATTGTGCGATGGAATGATGGGATTGTGTTTTTGCAGCCGTTGATGATACCTGCATATGAGAAAGAAACCGATATACCCGTGTAATAATGGATTTTTCTACTGTTAGCTGATCTACCGGTGATTTGCTGTTCAACTCTTCCATCCAGACAGGAAACATTTTTACATCTATTGTCTGCATGGACTGATTGTTTTCCATCAGGATTTTTCCGCTTAACAGATCGTGCAGGATATTCTGTGAGACATCCAGCTTCAGGAACTGATCAATAGGAATGGTAAACCAGTACTGTACTGGATTTTCCGGCATCGAAAATATTCTGTTGGGTATAGCTGCCCAGAACATGACCGCAAGGCCTGGAGGGACCAAGGTAGTTACCCCTGCGGATTCAAGGATGACAGGTTCTGTGCTGTCGAAGAAAGTAAACTCTATACCTTCGTGGATTTTAAAGGCCCCTGCCTGCGGGGATTCAATAATTCCGCACTCAAACTGTTTCTGATAATAATCGGAATCAGGGTGAATCATACATTACCTTTCTGAGTTCCAGTCCATTTCGGCGGTTTTTCGGGAGATCTGACATCGATGCCATCTCCGGATCTTGTCTGTATCTTTTCGGGCTTATACCGCATATCCGGGAAAAACAGTCATAGAACATGGTTTTCGACCCGAAGCCGGCTTTCTCTGCAACACTGGTTATGCAGTAGTTTGTAGTTAAAAGGATTCTCTGAGCTTCATATACTCTCAGCATCTGAATAAACTCTGTAATACCTATTCCGCAGGTATGATGAAAAAGTGTTGCGGCATAATTGGGATGGATATCGGCGGCAGCAGCTATATCCACAGCAGTTATTCGAGAACTGAAGTTTCTGGTTATGTAGGTATACATAATGTCAAAAGTCTGTCTTCCGGAATGAATATCTAATGAGTATTGGGACCCTGATTTCGATTCGGGAGGCAGTGTGAAATTTTTAAATCGTCGAAGACGGGTTTCTATAGAAAAAAGCAGATTGCGTCTGTTGTCAGGGGTTTGTGATTTTGATTCACTCTTCCAGACAGGCAGCTGAAGCAGATCGAGTTCTCTCATTCGGGGATCATTTTCTATAAGCATTTTACCGTTCAGGAGAAGTTCTTCAAGTTTGTTGGGAAGCCCCCAGCGTATGAGAATGGCAGGCGGAATTGTTACCCAGCACAGCCTGGAATTGTCTGCTATGTGGACCAGTTGATGAGGAATTGCACCCCAGAAAAGTACTGTCGCGTCCGGCTGAATTTGAAAGGTACGTCCTCCATATCGAATAACCACCGGTTCATCTGTCTGGAAAAAGAGCATCTCTATCTCGTTATGTCGTGAAAATCTGTTACTCGGCCTTCCCTCGCAGGTATTGCAGTAAAGGCCGAAAAAAAGTTTTAAGGGCAGATTTTCTTCCATTAATATGAGAATACCGGACAAAATTGTAAAAAACAAGGACGATTTTGCAAAATACCGGATTTAATCTTGTATTAAATAGTGATTTTGGGTGGTTTTTTAATTTGAACTTGTAGAACGACCAACAGGGTTCTTCCAGGGAGAGTTTCGGTGATTAAGAGTTTTGAAAGAAAGAATCTGGTTAAGGAGATAACCGCCCAGTTAAAGGAGAACATTCTTTCCGGTGAGTGGCCGGCGGGGTCGCTGATTCCTTCGGAACCGGAACTGAGCAGGGCTTTTAATGTAAGCCGTAACACCGTAAGAAGTGCAATTCAGGAACTGTGTGCATACGGCATCCTCAATAAACGGCAGGGAATTGGAACCTACGTTACGGAATCGCTTACCGGGAATCTTCTGGCTGCCAGTATTCCATCCATTCTGTTTTCAAAAAAGGACCTGCTGGATGTGCTTGAATTCCGCCGGGTTATAGAGATTGAGAGTGTGGTTCTGGCGTGCAGGCGGGCTTCATCGGTTGATATCAGCGAACTCAGAAAATGCGTGGCACTTCTCCGCAATGCAGGGAGCACCCCTGCGGATTTTATTACAGCAGACTACGCTCTGCATCTTCAGCTGGCCCGGTCATCTGGTAACGGGATGTTTCTGCGGGTTATTACCCAGCTTAAAGATGTAATTCTGCAGTACATGGAAGAAGCGGTCAGCTTGACAGATATTAATGTGTCCTATGAGCGGCACAGCAGGATAATAGATGCCATTGAACAGCGAAAGGCCAGGACGGCCCGAAATATTATGGCCGACCATTTTGATGTTCTTATCGAATATCTGGATACGGAATACTCATCGTTGTACGACGATGTTTGATTATTAAGGAGGATTTCATGAAGAAGTCAGGGAGAATCGGATTAGTTTTCGCCATGGTCATTATGGTGGCCTTTGCTCCGGCGATCTTTGCCGGTGGACAGGGAGAGGCTGAAAAGGGAAGTGCTGAAGTTGTCAAAATGACACTGGCTCATCACTTGCCGCCTACTACGGTACAGCATGAGGCAATGGAAAAGTTTGCCCAGCTGGCAAGTGAAAAATCAAACGGCATGATCGAGATTTCTGTTGTCCATAGTGGACAGCTGGGCGGACAGCGAGAGCTGGTAGAGGCTGTAAAGTTGGGGACTATTGAAATGGCCCTTGGTGAAGCCGGTCGTTATGAAGCTTATGTACCTGAATTCGGTGTTTTTTCACTGCCCTTTATGTTCAAGGATCTTGATGATTATCATGCAACTGTAGACGGCGCAATGGGTAAGGAGTTTGCCGGTCTGCTGAAAGAGAAGGCAGGTATGGAAATCTTGGCATGGGTTGATGGTGGAATGAGAAGTGTATTCATCAAAAACGAGCCCACCCCCAGTGTTGCCAGCCTCAAAGGTGTGAAAATTCGTACCCCCGAATCTGCAGTATATGTAAATACGTTCAAGGCTCTTGGTGCCAATCCCACTCCTGTAGCTGCGCCGGAAATGTATTCCGCTCTGCACAGTGGTGTTGTTGATGCAATGGAAGGTTCCTTTGAAACCGCCTATACCTACAAGATTTTTGAAGTTGCCGATTACTGTCTCTACACCAATCATATCAACACCGATATTTCCTGGGTTATTAATGCCAAGACCCTGAGCAAACTCTCTCCGGATCTGCAGAAAGCCCTTAAAGATGCAGCGATTGAAGCCCGGGACTGGCAGCGCTCAGCTTTTGGAAAAGCTAATGATGAGTTCATGCAGAAACTGGTCAACGAAGAAAATATGACCATTATCAATGCCAATCATGAAGAATTCCTGAATGCTGCAAAACCTGTATACGAGTCTACTGCCAAAGACAAGCCTGCAGTTGCAGAAATGCTTCGAAAAATGGGTAAGCTCTGATCGCTTGGTTCTCGCGTTAACATGGTTTTATGCGGGGAGTTCATGCTCCCCGCTGCTTTTAAGGAGGCATACATGTTTTTCAAATTACTGGATAAGCTGATCTACCACGTGACAGCCTTCTGTTTTCTTGCTGCTTCATCCATAGCATTCATTCAGGTCATATCACGATATGTGTTTAATTCATCCCTCTCCTGGGCTGAGGAAGCATTACGGTATCTATTTATCTGGCTGTTTTTTCTGGCCTCAGCTGCTGCGTTCAAAGACAAGATGCATGTGGGGCTTGATATAATCGTTGATTCCTTTAAACCGAAACTGAGAAATGCAGTTCATCATGCTGTTGATCTACTGCTGATAGTGTTCTTAAGCTTCCTTGTTTTCTATGGCTATCTCTTTTCATATGAAAATATGGCGCAATTGAGTACAGCGCTGGAAATACCCATCGGGCTGGTGAATGCCGCCATACCTGTCGGCTCTGCCTTAATGATTTTCTACCTGATTCGGAATATTTATCTCCGCATTACCGTAAAGGAGAGTGAATAATGCTTGCGGTTATGTTCATTACCTTCCTTGTCTTTCTGGTATTCGGGATGCCCATCGGCTTTTCCATGGGGTTCTCGGCACTGCTCGCCATTCTTACCAGTGGAAAGGATATTATGCTGATTATCCCGGCGAAACTCTTCGGCGGTGTTGATTCATTTACCCTTATGGCCATCCCTCTGTTTATTCTTGCCGGAAAGCTTATGGAAGAGGGTGGAGTGTCTGTTCGGCTGGTGAAGTTTGCCAACAGCCTGGTTGGAGCCTTCAAGGGCGGTCTGGCCTATGTGTCGGTTGTTTCAAGCGTTATCTTCGCCGGTATTTCAGGCTCAGCAAGTGCAGATACCAGCGCAATCGGTTCTATTCTGATTCCGTCGATGATCCGGGAAAACTATAAAAAAGGCTTTGTTGCCTGTCTTATAGCCTCTGCTGGTACAATCGGCCCTGTTATTCCGCCAAGCCTGCTGATGATTATCTATTCCAGTATCACCGGATTATCCATTGCCACACTGTTTCTTGCGGGAATTGTTCCGGGGCTTCTGATGGCTGCATCTCTGCTGGTTATCTCCTATTTTTATGCTCGAAAACATCCGGAAACTGTAACAGAAAAGAAATTCTCAGTGCGTGAACTTTTTCAGTCGCTGAAAGACGCGATTATCGCCCTCTCTTTGCCGGTGATTATCGTGGGAGGAATTATTACCGGAGTATTTACTGCTACAGAAGCTGCAGCGGTCTCTGTTTTTCTTGCTCTGATCATTGGCCTGTTTATTTACCGGGAAGTCAGTATTAAAGACTGTTGGAGAATTCTGGCGGAAGCAGCAAAATCCAGTGCAAGCCTTATGATGATTGTCGGAATGGCGGCGGTATTCGGCTGGGTACTGGGAATTGAGCAGTTTCCAAAGATTGCTGTAAATTTCCTGGTCTCTCTGACAGACAGCCCTTCAGTCATTGTTCTTCTGGTGGTTATTTTTATGCTGATAGTAGGCTGTTTTGTAGAAACCATAGCTGCTCTTGTAATACTGATACCGGTACTGCACCCCATTGCACTGCAGTTTGGTTTTGATCCGGTTCATTTTGCCATGGTTGTTGTTATCACTGCTCTTATCGGTGCTGTAACCCCTCCTGTGGGCATCCTTCTGTTTATCAGCGCCGGTATGGCAGAAGTGAAGATGAAGGAAGTTCTTAAGTTTGTTGTTCCATTTATTGCAACACTTATTGTAGTTGTTCTCCTTGTGGCCTATGTCCCATGGTTTACCCTGGTAATTCCAAATCTGCTGGCCGGCTGATGAGTAGATCTTAAGGAAGAAAGCATGAGAATTGATCTTAAAGAAATAGACCCCCTTATTGAGAAGGTAAAAGAGATAGCTCTTTCAGAGCGGAACCTGAGATTGAAAAAAGAATTGCCCCGAGTTGCTGTAATGGTTGGCATCGGCCGTTCTTTTTTGTCTCGAATAAACGGCTATGACATGGTTGAATTTTACCGTGACCCTTCTGTGCGGGTATGGGGATACCTTAAGAATAAGCTGTATCTGTTTGAAAATTTTCCTGATGATACTGTTGTGGACCCTTCCATAGGATATGACTATGGAGCAGCGGGAACCCTCGAGTCGGAAATGCTTGGTATTCCCTCCGTTTTTGTGAAAGAGAAAGACCCTTTTGTGGCGGTGCAGCCGAATATTATTGAATACGGCGACCTGAAAAAGTTGCAGATTCCTGACTTTTTCAGCACCGGACCAATGCCGCTCATTCATGAACAGTATGACGAGGTCTGCAAAATTGTTGACCGCCGTCTGGATGTGAGCTTCCCCGGGTGGGTCCGGGGACCATGGTCGCTGGCCTGCTTTCTGCGAGGCTTTACCCAGCTGTACATGGATATCATTGATGAACCCGGTTTTGTTGCGGATCTTCTTGATTTTACCGTTGAGGCTCGCATGTCATGGGAAAAGCAGCGCAGCGAGTTTCTCGATTTATCCTATAAAGAACCGGAAAATATGTTTACCAACTGTTACGATGATTATCGACGGGTACATGTTTCCGATCAGTACAGTGATGAAGTGGATGGAGCTCTGGTTTCCCCAGCGGTCTATGAGGAGTTATTGTATCCTTCTGAGCAGAAACTGGCTAATTTCTACGGCGGAGTCCGGTATTATCACAGCTGCGGAAATTTGACGCCCCTGCTGCCTAAGCTTACAACTTTGACCGGGCTTAATATTCTGCATATCAGCTCCTGGACAGATCTTGCCAAGGCCCGGGATCTGACAGGGGATGAGGTTACCCTTCAGATTGCACTGCATCCAGAAGATGATGTCATCAACGCTACAGAAGAACAGATCCGCGCAAAAACCCGGGAAATCCTGGAAACGGTCGGTAGTCGGAAAACCTGGATTTGTGCAGATGCAGTCTACGGCGGCGATATAGACGGAGTAAAAAAGTGGCTTCAGATAACCAGAGATGAGGTTGAAAAGTCTGGTGTGAATTCCTGATTTTCAATTTATTCGGGGGAAATATGAGCTTGATCGGCAGAACAATACGAGACCTTCGCGTCTATACAGTTGGTGACGGCGGTGCTGATTATCATGATCAGTCTGAAGAGCACTGGATAGTAGGGCAGGTTTCCACCCCGATGAGCATTTATCCGGAATATAAAGCCTCCAGGCTGAGCTTTGGTATAAATGTGCTCAAAACACTGGTGGTTGAGGTTGAAGCAGATGATGGCACCGTGGGCTTCGGCATAAGCACCGGAGGAATTCCTGCTGCCTGGATTGTTCATAACCATCTGAAACAGTTTGTTTTGGGAAAAGATGTGTCTGCAATAGAAATGATCTGGGACCAGATGTATAAAGGGTCCCTTTTCTACGGGCGCAAAGGGTTGGTTCTTAATGCCATTTCTGCCATTGATCTTGCTCTCTGGGATCTGTTGGGGCGACTGAGGCAGGAACCGGTCTATGCCATGATCGGCGGTAAAATTCGTAAAGAACTGGATTTCTATGCAACCGGACCAAGACCGGATCTTGCGAAGGAGATGGGCTTTATCGGCGGGAAAATGGCGCTGCCCTACGGACCTGCAGATGGACTGGCAGGCTTGAAAAAGAATAACGATATAGCTTCCGATATGCGGCAGAAATGCGGTTCTGATTTTATGCTTATGTGGGACTGCTGGATGTCCCTTGATCTACCCTATGCAAATAAACTTGCTCAGAGTTCTTCAGATCTCGGTTTCTACTGGCTTGAGGAGTGCTTCAATCCCGATGATTACTGGTCGTACCGGGATTTGAGAAAACAGGCTCCCAGGAACCTTATGATAACCGGCGGGGAGCATGAAGCAACCCGCTATGGTTTTCGGGCACTTATTGATGAGTGTTCTCTGGATGTTCTGCAGCCGGATATCGGCTGGTGCGGAGGGCTTACTGAACTGATAAAAATAGGCAATCTTGCTGAAACACATGCAAAAATGATAATTCCCCATGGAAGCGGCCCATACAGTCATCATTATGTAACAACCAGGGCCAATTCCCCGTTTACAGAATGTATTATGATGGCACCGAAAGCGGATCGGGTTATTCCACAGTATTATCCGCTTTTAAAGAATGAGCCGGTGCCATATAACGGCAAAGTGGTTGTTCCGGATACTCCCGGCTTCGGTGTGGAACTGAACCGGGAAGGGGTTAATCTTGAAATGTTTATCGAGTAAAGATCGCTATTAAATGTCAACCTTGTTGACAAAAAAACAAAAAACATTCATTATCGCCTCAAATTGATTTTTGAGGATATTACTCGTGGGAAACACGAAATTTGAACGATTTGTTTTTACTTTATCTATTTGTTTTATCATGGTTCAGGGGTTGACCGCATACAATATGTTCCTTCTTGAAGGCTGGTCCGCCGGCTTTTTACTCACCTTATTCAAGGAAGTCTGGCTCGGCTTTGCCATCGCACTGCTGCTTGATCTGTTTCTGGTATCAAAAATAGCCAAGCCCATTGCCTTCCATATAATTGGAAAGAACAACATCACCAGCCTGCCGGTAAAGGTTGTGATAATAAGCATGCTGATGATTACCGGAATGGTACTCTGCATGTCACTGTTCGGCTCTGTTATGGCGGTAGGGTTTTCTTCGAAAATAGCAGACGTTTATCTTGAGATCGCACTGATGAACCTGCTTATGGCGGTACCGCTGAACCTGCTTTTTGCCAATCCTGTCAGCCGCTTAATACATCTGCGGATTTTTCCTGTAGCTGTAAGATGAAGTAATGCAGCCTGAAAAACCGGACAAAAACTATCTGCAGAATCTGAATCTCATCGACCTGATCAGTGAATGCCACCTTCATCTGCGGCAAGTGATACTGGAAAGGCGGGAGCAGTCCGGTAACAGGGGCATTTCCCATACAGAATCCCACCTTCTTGCAAGGATTCGTCAGACACCGCTGTCCATTTCTCAAGTCTCACGTATTATGCATGTATCCCGCCAGGCAATGCAGAAGACAGCAGTTCACCTTGAAGAGCGGGGATATCTTACCTTTGATTACATTCCCGGTAACAAGCGTGATAAATACATGTTCATAACAGAGAAGGGGGTGATTTATTGCACTGATAACGGTGTTTTGGTGGAGCAGATGGAAGAGGAAATTGAGATGCGCATTGGCCGGGTGGATGCCGGAGCTTTAAAGGAGACGCTTATAAAGATGATGGGGTAAATCCCTGTGATATCCGGTTTGTTGCTGTGAAAGTCATGCTTTTATGTTATTCCATCCATAATAAACAGGTGAGATTTCACATGGCAAAGCTGAAAAAAGAGTTAGCGACGAAAAAGCTGTACAAAACAAAACACAGAGTTTATATTTGTACGGTATGATTCATAGGGTGATTGAGACAGAGCTTACTATTTCCGCATCGGAATACCCGGTTATTACTATAATCGGGCCGCGTCAGTCTGGAAAAACCACTCTGGCCAGGATGGTTTTTTCGGAATACGAGTATGTAAATCTGGAACAGCCGGAACACCGTTCTCTGGCGGCAGAAGACCCTAAAAGTTTCTTTACCCGTTTTCACCACCCCTGTATTCTTGATGAAATTCAGAATGTACCAGAGCTGTTGTCATGGATACAGGTTATTGTAGATGAGAATCCTGAGAAAAAAGCGCAATTTATACTGACAGGAAGTCATCAGTTATCCCTTCGGGAAGCAATCGGTCAGACACTTGCCGGAAGAACTGCCTTATTGACTCTTCTGCCGTTTTCCCTGCAGGAACTCCCCGGTTCTTCAATAGAACAACCACGGAATGAGCTGTTGTTCAAAGGATTTATGCCCCGGTTGTATGACCAGAATATCCGTCCGGAACGTTATTACCGTGATTATTATCAGACTTATGTTGAGCGGGATGTTCGCAAATTAATAGCTCTTGAGAATCAACAGGTTTTTGAACTTTTTCTGCGATTGCTGGCAGGGAGGGTTGGACAGGAGCTGAATTACAGTCAGCTGGCCGGTCAGGTAGGGATCAGCGCTCCTCAGATAAAACGCTGGATTGGTGTCCTTGAAGCATCATTTATTTTATTCAGACTTCCTCCGTTTTTTAATAATTATGGAAAACGGCTCACCAAGTCTCCCAAGATTTATTTTATCGAGCCCGGATTAGCTGTCTACCTTTTAGGGATTGAGACTCCTGAGCAAGTTGAACGAGACCGTGTTTTTGGTGGATTATTTGAAAATATGGTTGTCCTGGAGGCGCTGAAAATGCGGTATAATCAGGGTAAGGAAGGGCGTTTATATTTCTTCAGAGATAACCACCAGCATGAAGTGGATCTGCTTTTTCCTTCAGGATCGGATTTTATTCCTGTGGAAATCAAGTCTTCCCGTACCTACCATGGTGATTTTCTGAAGAGCATAGAATACTATCGCAAACTATCGGGCAGCTCTGTGGCCGGCCTACTGCTGTATGATGGAGATATAGAGATGGATAATCCCGCTGCTGCAGTAAGAAATTTCAGACAGGGTTTTTTTTAGGAGTGAGATCTTTCTATTAAGGTATATTCCGGGCTTAAGTTCTTTTTTCAAGTGAATGTCCGATAACTTCTTTCAAAAATAAATACTTCACGGAAGCCCTGGGCATCGGCAGCCTGGAGTATGAACTGGTTATGATTGATGGCTGATATTCTCCATAGAGAGTTTATCTATCTTTACTACTACCTCAGCGTCCAGTTCGGATTCATAGCTCCCTACTTGGCGCTGATTCTTATAATCGGTTCTGCTGTTTCTGTTTTTTCGGAGGAACCATACCGCTTCTGGCCCGCGGTTATTGCTGTTGTCCTGATTACCTACCCACTGGCTGAGTGGCTTACAGGGAAGATTGTTTCTCAAGGTGACAGTTTCCGTGCAGTGGTCACCATAAACATTTTGTGTTCGATCTTCTTCATATCGATCTTTCTGACAATCATCGGGACCTGGAATGGTACAAAAGCGATCACCATGTATCCTCTGCGAAATTTTATGTATATCTGGCCTCGAAATGCAGTAATAGCGTTTTTCGTTGAGGCACTTATTGCGCAACCTGCTGCGCGACAGGTTATGGTTATGATTCACAGGAAGCAGGACGAGAGGGCCTGATACTGACAATGAACTTGCTCATTGATCTGGAAACTTTTCTAAAAACCTGTGGAATCAATCCTCATCATTAATCGGATTACTGAAGTACTATGGTGGAATGGTGCTATTCCTTGGCGTATAATGGGTTATAAATAAAAACGCATCCCGGAATGAGGCCTTCATGGGCCGGCTATGACTTGACCTCGAACAGTGTGCTTATGCAGTACATATAGGGCTGTATCGTACTACATAAGAAGCTGTTATGTAGTATGTTTATTCATATGTACATTATACATCTTTTATGATGTATCTACAACAGAATAAAAATCAACTTCTTTACTATATAAAGGAGTATATTTTCATACTTCATAATTGTTCTTATGCGGTGTTTGTTAAGAACGGCAAACCTTTTTTCAGGTTCGGTAAAGCATATACGAGTATTACCCGTCACCCATCCCAACATCCTAATCCGCTTTCTGCTGAATATATGGCGAAATATAAAAGCTACAGGCCACAGGTCCATATTTTCTTCTTGGTATTTTTTTGACAGCCCTTTATCAGCGTTATGTTCCAGAAGAATTTGCTGCGAAACTTTTCGGGAGCGGAAACCAGGGGTTTGGTATCCTGATGGCTTCAGCCCTGGGGATTCCCCTCTATGTCTGTGGCGGGGGAACAGTTCCTCTGCTTGCTGAATGGCTCCACAGCGGAATGGGAGCGGGGAGTGCCGTGGCATTCATGATTACCGGCCCCGCCACGAAGCTGACTAACCTGGGAGCATTGAAGATTGCCTTGAGCGTGCGCAGGTTCTGGATGTATATCGGGTTTGTGCTGGTTTTTGCTGTTGTTTCGGGGCTTGCGGCAGATTTACTAACTCCCTGATACTGAAAAAAAGCTTGAAGCATCCTTAAGAAAAAATATTTACCGGACAGATTTTCTATAATCCTTTGGAAGGATAATTACAAAACGAGCGCCGGAAAGGCCGTCCTCATATATCATATCTCCATCGAACCTCTCACGGATTATTCTTCTCGACATGTAAAGTCCCATACCACTACCGATAGTTTCTCTGTTTTTTTCCTGTTTAAACAACTCTTCGCGGAGCCTGCTGCTGATACCGCCTGCGTTATCTTCTATTACCAACGAAACGGAATCAGAACTTCCGCTAGATATAAAGTGAATGTATGGGGAATCTATACTACGTTTTTCGATTATGTTAACCGCGTTTGTAAGCAGGTTAAGAATAACCTGCTGCAATTCATTTTTTACCCCCCAGATTCTTGTGTCTCCGCTTGTTTCGATATTAATCTCAATTCCTTTTGTCAGAAAAAGGTCCTCAAGCAGAGAAAATACCTTTCGGCCTTCATCATGAACATTAAAGCGTTCTCTATTCCGTACGGGACTCAGGAAATTACGAAAATCTTTCAGGGTAGAAAACATACTTCGTACAGCCTCGGAGATAGTGCCATAAATTTCCAGCCTCTTTTTTCCCGAAATACTTTTTTCTTCCTCCTGATTTAAACCTTCAACATTGGCTGAAACAGCATAGAGGTATTGCTGCCATTGGTGTGCTATGAAATTTAGCATTTCGCCTACCCGTGCATACCTGGCCTGTGCCCATACTGCAGCTTCAAGTTCTCTGGTTCGTTTATCAACAAGCTTTTCAATAGTGCTTACATGGGTACTCAGTATATCTATAAGCATCAGGGTATGTATTATTCCGAACAGAAGCAGTCCTATTGAACTCTTGCAGTTAAAAAGAATAGGCCAAGATGGAGGATTGTTTAATATATCAAAACTCATAAAGACAGCAAGAATCAGTATTGCTGTAAGATAAACCCGGGAACGGGGATAATCCTTTAAAACTCCTTTTATAGAAAGGACAATACCGAATACAATTATACCGTAGCCGATAAGTGCCGAAGGAATTAAAAAATGGGGCAGCAGCGGCGGTTTTGTCAGTAAAAAGACAGATGAAAGCAAAACAGTGAAAACCCGTACTGAAAGATTCAATAGCCGTGGAAGGCGGACGGAAAAGAACTCCATGGTAAAACAGAAAAAGAAAAAAAACGTCAGAAACCGTGAAAGATAATGGATCTTCCAGATTATCAACCTTGACAGGCCCAGCTGGCCAAGAAAAACTTCTCCGTTAACCAGTAAAAAAAGTACATTTGTAATATATGAAAGACCAAGGTAGATACTCCACCTGTTATTCAGTTTGATGCCGCTGGCAAGAAGGTAGATGGCAAGAATAAGAAGTGCTGTTATTAATAGTGCATTGGCCATAAAGGCTGCAGCCTGTATTCCGAACGCGGTATCAACAGAAGACATGACCGGCATTAGATAGTTCCCATATGAGTCGAGATCAAAATTGGACATCTGTATGGATATGTCAAAGATGCCGGTTTCTGAAGAGATCTCTCTGAGAACCGGTCTGTATTCTTCCGGAACAGATGTTTCTGCAGTACCGCCCACTGTTCCGTTTGAGTAAATCAGTTCTCCGTTGCAGTAAACCGCTATTGCCGGATCTACCTGGGGTATCCTTAATATTATGTGCTTTCCCCTATCCGGCGGCAGTATGATAATCTTCTGGTAGGTTCCGTATCCATATGACGGAAGCCTGTTATCGCCCTCAGTGTTTGACTGCCATGAACCGAGAAACGGTATTGTATAAATTTCTGCATCCCGAGGACGTTCTTCGGCCGATGTGAGCATTGCATGCCAGCAGAACTCCCATTCATCGGATATTTCGACTATGCTTTTACCGTCCCAGTCAAGCTCGTTCTGTACAATAGTGTCTGCCCAACCGCTGCCGGTTGTCAGCAATAACAGGAATGATAAGACAATGAAGGGTTTGTTTAAAACCTCAGGTAAAAAGCCTGGCAAACCGTTCATCCTTATTTACAAGGGCAATAAGTTCATTGGTTGTTTTAACATCCATTTTTTTAAGCAGGTTTGTCTTGTGTTTTTTTAGAGTTGATTCCGAAATATGGAGCTCTCCGCAGATCTCTTTACCGGTCAGTCCATTTGCAACCAGCATAAGGACATCAGTTTCTCTTGGAGAGAGTGAGTTCACCATTGCTGTCTGAGGTATTACTTCAGAGCTTCCTTCAAGCTTCTCAATTTTATTTATCATTTTTGTCATAACGCTCGGGCAGAAATACCGGTTGCCGTCGCGGACCTCAATAAGAGCCCGCTTCAGCTCGTCCGTGTTGTCTTCTTTAAGGATATATCCTGCAATTCTGTACTGCAGCGCACGGGATACCAGGGAGTCGTCTACAAAAGAGGTTAAGAGGATTATCTTTGAATCAATACGGCTCTCCTGCAGCTTCTGAGCTACGCCGAAACCGTTCAGCCTGGGAATGGACAGATCTACAACGCAGATATCCGGTTCCAGGCGTGTAATCTCTTTTACGGCGGTCAGTCCGTCATAAGCCTCACCCATAACTGAAAAATCCGGCAGAGACTCTATAATTATTTTAATCCCCGAGAGCAGTATTTTATGATCGTCAACAAGAAAAACCTTGGTCATTTTCACTTCCAGAAGTATAGTGCAGAACTTAGTGATCTGCCAGTTGCATGTTCAGTTAAAAAATGAGGGAAGGGGCTGCTGCCCCTTCCGCTTCAGATATTATTATGGAGTATTGTCATTGATATCTTCGTTGCGGTATAGATTGCCTACTTCGGTTGATGTCAAGGCGTATTTGTAAAACCTGACTTCATCGATTGTTCCGGGAAAATATCTTGCGCCGCCGATAAGGTAATCAGCACCAATGGCGAATTTATTTCTTGAATCAGACAGCAACGGATCTACAATATTGTAGCCAGTCGAATCAGAACCACTATCAACCCCGTTCACATAAAATTGTACTGTTCGGGTTGTTTCAGTATATACGCCAACCACATGGAGCCAGGTTCCTGTACTCAATGCTCCATTATTCGAATAACCTTCCGACAAGTCCAAAGCATTCGTGTGGCCGGCCCAATTGGAGTTGACCCTGAACATTAAGCCGTTTGCTCCCGTGGTGTGGTAATTTGAAACGATGGCTCTGTAGTTCGCGATGGCGGTAAGATAAATCCATGCGCTGATGGTAAAATCGGCATCACAGTCTATGCCTAAATCTCCATTAACCTGCATGTAGTCGTTTGTACCGTCGAAGCTGTAGGCGCCATCGGCGCTTCCGTCATGTCCTGTAGTTAATGTCGGACCTCCGGTTGGTACTAATAAAACACCCCTTCCGCTTGCATCTGTCAGTGAACCGTTAGTAAAGGGAAAGTACAGATCCATGGCACCTCTAACGGGGAAGTAAAAAGCAGATTCAGTGCAGGTAACATCTTCTGAGTAGCTGTCCTTGAACCCGGAAACAGTTATGGACGTGTAGTTTGTCTGCTGAAGATTCTCTGTCGGGTTAACTGTAACCGTATCATTTACTGTGTTTGTGGTGCCGAATGTTATTGAGGCATTGTCCCCGTCTGTATAAGTGACAGCCGGTGATGCAAAACTCACTGTTCCTATTGTGGTTCCATCAAGACTTCCCGTAAATACTATTACGATGTCGGAATCCGATGATGCAGATGATTCTCCGTCAGGAGTAATAGAACTGATTGTAACATCAGCGCGCCACACGGCATAAAGAACAGCATCTGCAGTTCCCATTGTATAGTCAGCTCCGTCGGCATATACCACATTTCCTCCCGATGAGGTTGCCCATCCGCTGAAGGTATGATCAGCATAGGTAAAGGCGTTGGTGGTGAGGCTGGCAGTTGCACCTTCTTCGATTGTCTGATTACTCATGCTGCCGCTTCCGCCGTTGGCATTAAAGGTTATGGTGTGGGTAATTGCTGCCCAGACAGCATACAGCGTTACATCGGAGCCGCCCATGGTAAAGCTTGCGCCGTCTGCATACACCACGCTTCCTCCCGATGAGGTTGCCCAGCCGCTGAAGGTATGGCCGGAATATGTGTAGGTATTGGCATTGAGGCTGGCAGTTGCACCTTCTTCGATTGTCTGATTACTCATGCTGCCGCTTCCGCCGTTGGCATTAAAGGTTATGGTGTGGGTGATTGCTGACCAGACTGCATACAGTGTTACATCGGAGCCGCCCATTGTAAAGCTTGCGCCGTCGGCATACACCACGCTTCCTCCCGATGAGGTTGCCCAACCGCTGAAGGTATGGCCGGAATATGTGAAGGTATTGGCATTGAGATTGGCAGTTGCACCTTCTGCAACAGTCTGGTTACTCATGCTGCCGCTGCCTCCATTGGCATTAAAGGTTATGGCATGATTTACAACATCGGCTGCCAGAACAATGACAGTAATTGTTTTGGTATATGTTGAATCACCTTTTGTTATTGTGGCCGTCAGTGTGACAGTAGCGTTTGAACCCGAAGGCCGGGAAACCGTAGTACTTCCGTCAGCTGCTATGGCAACCACTGCAGGATCCGAAGAAGTCCATGTAATAGTCGTGCCGCTGTCGCCGCTTACAGGTACCTGAAAATCAGCGGTAACGGAAGCTGCTGAATCGCCGGGGGCATAGGTAATGCTTGAGACCGTAAGATTTTCGGCATCGCTGCTTACAGCATCATCGTTAAAGGCATTCTCAGCATCTGTGGCAAGACTGCTGAGATCAGAACATCCTGAAACAGCAAGAATTATTATAATTGCCACTGCAATTGCAGATTGTAGAAATCTCTTATTCATCATTTTTACTCCTTACCTGCCGACATTAACGCCGAGGCTGAGGTAGGTTATTGGCAGTGAACTGATATAGGCCGTGTAGGAAATATCCAGGCCGAATGTCATCTCTTTCAGTAGGGGAAGAACAAAATCAGTTCTCACCGCGGGAGAAAGATAGAATGCCGGACCTTCGTGATAAATGCCCTCGGTATAATCTATTCCATAATACGCAAACCCCGTCTCCACTCTTGGAATTATGCTTCTGGGGAAATACCAGTCAGACGGAAGAAAGCTTTCGGTACTGAAGATGTATTCTCCGCTAAGATAGAGACCGCCGGAAAGAATGGTCAGATAATTTCCGGCTCCGGTATGAACATGGGCGCCAAGTCCAACCCGTAAGGGCAGTAAACGGTCATCAACATCGGATTCTTCTGAAACTCTTACAGTCATGCCCCCGTTAAGCTTGAAACCCGCGCCGCCTGTATAGAATGAAAGCGACGGAGTCACATACCATTCAGGCAGCAGACTTATTCCGAAAATATCAAATGTGATCTCCTGTTTTTCTTCGCGGGTAACCTCAACCAGATAGTCAAGAGATTTTCCGTCGGCGTATTGTATACGTACAATTTTTTCGCATGTTCCGACAGGCAGCTCTTTACCGTTGTCAGGCAGTACTTCCATTGAAGCACCGGCTTTACGGTCGTTTTCACCAAGGGCTGCGGCAAGTTCGACACTGTTTACGGAGTATGGTACCAACACGTTGTACCTGGTAACTTCAGGATTGAAATCCGGAACCATGAAGATTTTTCCTTCCTGACCTTTCCCCGTAATTTCCAGTCTGGAAAGAGCCGGTGCCGAACGCTCAATTACTAACTTATATTCTGCTGCGGAATTGCCCGACTGGTCTGTAATAAGGGTTGCAAACTCATTATCTCCCACCGATATCGGAACCTCGGCATGATCGGTTTGTAACAGGGCGTCATTATCGGTCGGAACAAGATCTATGGTAACGGATTCTGCCGAATAGGGAACCACAGCGCGGTATGATGTTACATTGGGGCTGAACGCGGGGATTAGCTCAATATTACTGCCGTCGGAGGATAGAACTGACACATTATCAAGTGTTGTTACCGCAGGTGCAGCACGTTCGATTAGCAATTTATATTCAGTGAATGAGCTGCCGAGCTGGTCGGTAACAATTGTTGCCAGTTCATTTTTTCCCACGGACAACTGATATTCCGCATGATCAGCCTCCAGTACAGTATATGTATCCGCAGGAACAAGATCTATCGAAACAGACTCTACCAGATAGGGAACAAAGGCGCGGTAGGAAAAAATATCCGGGCTGAACTCCGGTATAAGTTCGATAGAACCGCCCTGGTCAGATACTGCCGAAACCTGTGCAAGGCTTGTTGCAGCCGGTGCCTGCCGGTATACCTCAATGGTGTAGATATCATCTTCAGAATAACCGTCAGAAAGAACAAGCATAATGGTATTTTTTCCGAATGCAAGCTCTTCCTCATATTCCTTCACAATATCTGTCACCGCACCGGCAGCACGATCCTCGGGTAATAATGAAAGCGAAACTTCGACATTGGCAGTTTCTACGGGAATATGTGCGGAGTAAAGTTTAATATCCGCAGAAAAATCCGGACTGATTGACAGGGGCATATCGTTTGCTGCCAGGGATAAGGCCAGCGGCTCAGCCTTCTGTCTCTGCACCGACAGGCTGTATTTCTTTGAGATTTTTCGGGACCCGGCGGAAGATTCTGCCTTTACCGATATTTCATTAATCCCCGGAACAAGCTCAAAATAGCCTTCCGGGAGGCCTGAAATAAGCGCCGCCGTGTCGGCCGGGGTGAAATCGATTGCTATTGAATTCACAGAAAAGGGAACAACGGCGAAGTAGGACTCTCCTGTACTATTTATTACAACAGGGGTTCCGTCCGGTGTTGAGATACTGCAGGATGCGAGCTCGGCTGTCGCTTTGTGAAGCGTATACGGAGCGGAACCGTAGATAATATTATCACTCTTTAATCCGGCGATTACACCAAGTGTATAAGCCGTAAGAAAGAGCTGTTCTTCTATCTTTTCTGCAGGCAGTTCCGATCCGTATCCGCCTATTCTGGCCTCTGCTTCGGAATCAACCAGAGACAGAACCTTTGCGAGGTTCTGCATCCGCTCAAGGCTTGCTGAGTCGGGTGCTCCATCCCCCTGAAATGAGATTGAATCATCCAGAATACCTATACCGGCAGGAGTTTCTGCGAAAGTAAGACCGGCTATTCCCGATGAATCTGCCGCTGTTTTTACTTCTTCAAGCTTGTTATGGTGTACGAGATATGCCGTATAACCGGGGTGCATTGATTCGCTCAGGAAATTCCACCAGACCATACTCTCATCGGCATTCTGATTCATGGAGCCCACAATGGATATCTCTACACGGCGGTTAAGAGCTCTGCCCTCAGAAGTTGAGTTGTCCGCTACCGGTTCATAGAACCCCTTGCCGACTGATTCTATCTGTTCGGCACTGAAAAATCCTGAAGCTGCAATCGAACCTGCAACCGACTGCGCCCTCTGTTCGGAGAGCAGCAGTCCGTCATCGGTATCTTCCGGCGACAGCTTTGCTGTATGTCCTTTAACCAGAAGGCTCATCCGGGAAAAACGATTCAAAATACGGGTTAGACTGCTTATCTTTTCTCTCGTCTCCGGCGTAAGTTCCGCGGAGTTCGGCAGGAATCGAATATCCCGGTATATAATATTAATTGAATTATTTGAAATATTCAGACTGAACGATTCCAGTCCGGCTGCCTTTGCTTCCGCTTCCACATCCTGAACCAGAAGAGATAATGATACCTCCTCCCAGGTTTGATTCCTCACAGTCTTAAGATCTTCAGCAAGAAGGTCTCCCCTGAATAGATCATTTTCAGCTGCTTTTCTGATATCAGTATTAAAATTCTGGGCTGAAAGAAACTGAAAGGGCAGAATTAAAAGAATTACCACTGCTAACCTGTGGTGTTGTATCATTGCTCACCTCACCATATGAAATAATCCATACAGTGAAAGTGTATTAATATGGAGGAACTGGTGATATTGGCAAAAGGTAGCAATCTTACCGACAAAAGGTACCAGAGGAGTACATTATTTACCTTATACAGGAGCTGTGCTAAAAGGTGTAGCTTTTTAGATAAAACCTATCCCAAACAGCACGACTGCGGCAACTACCATCATTATCTTGAACACCACCAGGTGCAACCTGGAATTATTTTCAGCCTCTTCCTCTGAAATCAATAGTAGTTTGTCAAAAAAAGACCGAGCTCCCGATGTATCCATACTAACAGAGTGTTTATCGTTCAACGGACTGAACAGCTGAATAAGATTTTTTGCAGAAAGAATATAGGTCATATACACTATGAGAAGTAATATAATTGGCGCTGCTACAGCAGTTATTCCATCAGACAGGGCACTTGATCCGGACTGTACCACGCCGTTGACCCTTACAATAACCGCACCGGATGTTTCCCCAACATCTCCATTAAAACCTTTTAATGAGAGGGTTAGTGCAATAGAAAAAGCATAGTACAGTGGAAAGGAGATAAGATATTGAAACCTTCTGAAAACCCGGCGTGGAAAGTTATTCCATTTACCGGATTCACCTTTATGCAGAAGGGGACCAATAATCCGCTTTACTATTACCGCGAAGGGCAGTAAAAATGTGGGATAAATTAAAAGTATTATTCCAAGGACCAGGAAAATGTCAGGTCCTGTGGACATCATCAGTAGTACTGCTAAATAGATTCCATATCCCGTACCGGCGCCAATAGCCAGGGTAAGAAGTGCAATAAGGAGATTGGCAACACGGTCCTGTGAATTACTTTTGGGAAGATTAAACAGGTTGAAAAGAAAGATGCTTAAATTCATTACGGCAAATGAATCCCAAAGATAGAGAATACGTCGCTGCTCCAGTTTCTCGGTAAAGGGTATAATTTTCCAGTTACCCTGAAGGGCGAAGTAGGTAACTGCAAGCGTAATTGCCAGCGGCACAGCCAGTCGGATTAGGACGGGAATTTTCTCCTGCAAGCCTATATATAAAAGCAGAATAAAAAAGCCTATCGCCACTACCGGGGTGCAGATAAAGAGTGCAAAGAGAACATATAAAAAATGGCTGAATATGGGGCTGTCATCATCATACCCGAAATGCATGCTTACCAGTCTGTATATAGCCCAGATGACTGCTAACCAGAATACCGCCTGAAAACCAAGAAAAACTTTTCCACTATCATCTTCTGTAAAATCAATACCCGTCATAATAGCCGGATTTTAACACGGCATATTGCTGTTCACAAGAATTAATAAATGCAGTCACTGTGAGTAGTAGCATAATAGTACTGTGATAAGTGGTGCAGGACTGTAGATGCCGAACCGGCAGAATGCTCTGAAACAGGTTAAAAAAACTAAGTATGATAAAGATAAATCCATGCTATAATAAGAAATATCTTATTTCATCTAAAAATAACTAACAAAGAATTCAAAGAGAAAGAAACAGTATTAAGGAGGAAAAATGAACACAAATAATGTACGCAATATTACGAAAGAGAAGTGGTTGATGGACTGTTTTCCCGAATGGGGACGATGGCTTATTGAAGACATCGAAGAGACAGTTGTCGATAAAGGAACCTTTGCATCATGGTGGCTTGGCTGCACAGGTATCTGGATAAAGTCGGAAGGGGACTGCAATATCTGTGTCGATCTATATTCCGGCAATGCAAAAACATCACATTATAATGTACCGGAAAGTTCGAGAGGCTCAAATTATGCACTTGCACGGATAGCCGGCAGTAACCAGTTTCATCTCAATCCAAGAAATATTCCCCATTATATCGATCCCTTTGAAATTAAAAAAATAGATGCTTTTCTGGCGACTCACAGTCATATGGACCACATGGATATTTACAGCTCCGGAGCTATTTTAAAGCTGCCGGATGTCCCTTTTGTAGGCCCTGCATTCTGCCGGGATAAATGGCTTGAATGGGGTGTTCCTGAAGACAGGATTATAATGGTAAAGCCCGGGGATGTTCTAAAGTTCAAGGATACGGAAATACACGTGCTTGAGTCTTTCGATAAGACCTGCCTGGTGACAGCCCCTCCCATGGGCAGCATTGTGGGCCGTCTGCCGGATGATATGGATGAGCGTTCCGTAAATTATCTGATTAAAACTCCAGGTGGTACTTTTTATCATAGCGGTGACTCACATTTTTCCAACTACACCCTCAGGCACGGTAAGCATTTTGATATAGATGTGGCTGTAGCACCTTACGGAGAAAACCCCAGGGGTATCTCCGACAAAGTCAGTGCCTCGGATATTTTAAGGCTGGGAGAAAACCTTGACTGCAAGGTAATAATTCCCATCCACTATCTCATCTGGCCTGCCTATTATGCCGACCCCAACGAAATTAAAGTTCTGTACGATTACAAGAAAGATCTGCTGGATTATAAGTTCAAACTGTATATATGGGCACCGGGGGGAAAATATGTTTACCCCACAGATCTGGATAAAAACCGGTATAAATACCCCAGAGGATTTACCGATGCTATGGAGCAGGAACCCAATATTCCGTTTAAATCATTTCTTTAGATAGTTGTGCTGAAAATTAAAAAATGGAAAAAATTGATGGAAAGTTTTTAAAAGTTAAAAAGGTAAAAAGGTGTAAAAAAAGGTGAACAGAAAAATACAAGGCGGACTCTTTAAGTCCGCCTTTTTAATTGTTTATTTAAATAAAAGATTCGGTAGAAATACCACCATATCCGGCCAGTAGGTTACCAGAAAAAGGGTAAACATCAGGGGAATCAGAAAAGGCAGAGAGGCCTTTACCACCTGCACAAAAGGCACCTTGGCAATATCCGTTACAATATACAGACACATACCGAAAGGCGGGGTTACCGCACCAATCAACAGGTTGATGATTACTATCATTCCAAAATGAACTTCATTTATTCCAATGCTTGTTGCCAGGGGAAAGAGCAGGGGAACCATAATGAGCAGTATCGCTGTAGTCTCCATGAACATTCCCAGAAACAAAAGAACAATGTTCAGAATTAACAGAATAAGCCAGACATTGTGTTTAAATGGTTCAAGTATATTCACCAGCAGAATAGGAATGTTATAGGTTGCCACCAGCCAGGAAAAAGGAAAGGCAACGGCAATAACCAGAACCAGTATTCCTACCATCTGCAGGGTTTCCGAGAAAACATCCATAATCATCTTTATGGAGAATGTTCTGTAATACACTGCCAATAGGATGCCGTAGACCACGCAGATTGCACCAAGTTCGGTAGGGGTAGCAGCACCTGCGATCATACCGACAACAAGAATTACGGGAGTAACCAGGGCCGGCAGGGCTCCGATAAAATTCTTCACTATTGTTTTAAACGGAGGCCGGGGATACACTTCGCCCTTAATTCTCCCGGTGATGGCATAAATATAAATGAGCACCATCATGCTTCCGCCCATTATCAATCCGGGAATAAAACCTGCAACAAAAAGCTTGCCCAGGGAAATTCCTGCAACCACGGAAAATACAGCCATAATAACAGAAGGTGGAATTATCGGCCCGATGATAGATGATGTTGCTGTAACCGCAGCAGAAAAAGCCTTGTCGTAGCCGGCTTTTTCCATTGCCTTCATTTCTATTACACCGAGACCGGCTGTGTCTGCCTGTGCCACACCGGATACACCGGCAAAAATAATACTGGTCACAACATTAACGTGGGCAAGACTTCCTCTGATATGTCCCACAAGGCTGAGAGCGAAGGAGAATATCTTGTCCGTAATTCCGGCCTGATTCATCAGGTTACCCGCCAGGATAAAGAGGGGAATTGCCAGAAACGGGAAGGAATCCAGTCCGTTGGTCATCCGCTGGACCATAATGGTCAGAGGAACACCTTTTATCAGAAGGTTTCCAAAGGTAATAATGCCGATGGAAAATGCGACAGGCAGGCCGAGAAAAACCAGAACAAACAAACCGCCGAAAAGCAGTGCTACAATCATTTTTCAACCTCCTCTAACTCGGTATGGTTTTTTAAAGAAAAGATCTCTTGAAGATTCAGCAGGAGGTTGTACCCAGTCATAATGAACATCGAGATTGTGCCTATTAAAAACGGTAAGGAATAAAACAGAGGCCGGGGCAGACGGACGGGCAGTGCAATTGAGTGCAGCGGCATTTCTGTTGCAAACTGTTTGAAGCCGAAGCGTATCAGTGAAAACAGAAAAGTGAGAATAGCGATATTGGCACATATGGAAAGAACAAGTTGAACCCGTCTGCTGAGACTGTCTATCAAAGTTGTTACTATTATGTGACGGCCTTTAACATGGGCAAAAGCCGCACCGATAAAAACAAGCCAGATAAAACAGTAGGTAGCAAATTCCTCCACCCAGACATGGGGGCGGTTGAACAGATACCGGGAAACAACCTGCACGAATATGGAAAGAACAATAAAAAATATAAGTAGAATTCCGATGGATTTGAGAACCATGCCAAGCCCTTCGATACATCGTCCATAGATCCGAAGCGCTTTATTCATGCTTCCTCCTTTTAATTATGTACCAGCAAAATTGTGTAGTTATTAAACAGGGACCTTTATCAAGGCCCCTGTTATCCATGGTAAATTATCCCGACAGGCGCTTTATTTTATTGCCTGGATTTGTTCAACCAGTCCTGCAGAAAACATACCCTTTTCTTCCATAGCTGCTGTGGCGCCTTGAACCTTGTTCTGCCATTCCGCTATGTTGTCAACTTCGATCAGTGTTGCCCCTTCCGCTTTCATTTTGTCCAGAGCTTCATTAACCCATTTCTGTGACTCACTGCCGCAGTACTCAAGGGCTTCATCTGCACATTCCTGTACAACTGCCTGCAGTTCCGGTGTAAGACTTTTCCATGCATCACCGTTCATCATAATGAAGAATGTAGAGTTTATGTGGCGGGTGAGGGTTACGTAGGGGGCGGCTTCATGGAACTTATTGGAATAGGCTGCTACTACAGGTCCTTCACAGGCATCTACAACTCCCTGTTTCAGTCCCATATAGACTTCTGCCCATGCGACCCGGGTGGGGCGTGTTCCCAGGGCTTCCCAGAGTCTGAGATAGGCTTCAATTTCGGGAACCCGCATCTTTTTGTTTTCAATATCGCCAAGGGTCTTTACCGGGGTTTTGCTGAAGAGAATTCTGGGGTCTGTCGCCACTGTACCGAGAATCTTAACATTCTGCTCTTCCTCAAGTTTTGTGGTCATTTTTTTATACAGGTCTGACTGAAGGAATTTCTGGGCATGATCACGGTCACGGAATGTAAATCCCCAGGAAAGTAGATTAAAATCCTTGTCCCAGTTTGAAAGCCAGTCGCCCACCGCTCCGAATAGAGCCTGTGTGCCTCCCATAGTGCTCTGGATCTGCTCCATGTGACTGCCCAGCTGTCCTCCGGGATACCAGTCGATTTCTATCTGACCGTTGCTCTTCTCCCGCAGAAGTTCCACCATTTTTGCATTGGTCTTTTCATTCAAAGAACCGACAGCGTCGCCGCACCCATAAATGAATTTATAGGTTTTTGTCTCTTCTCCGCCATCCTGGCTTCCGCCTGCAAAAAGACAGGGCAGAATAACCATCAATACCACTGCTGCAATGATAAGTCGTTTCATAAATTACCTCCAAATATTTTTTCATCAACCGAAATTGATGACATAGACCTTATTCAGAAACTTACCGGACCAAACTGTTTGATACGTTCTTTAACATTTTCCATTCTCTGCATACTTGCCCTGGGAGGAACATTGTCTGAGACTCCGAGAATGAGTCCTCTGCCTGAGCCTAGCTCCTCAAAAAGGGTATCCATATAACGGTTAAACTCTTTGTCATCCATGGATTCTTCCATCAGGGCTACCGCAGGAATTCCACCGAATACGGTTATATCCTCTCCCATTTCTTCCCGTATCTCTTTCAAGGATGATTTTGTCATTGGTGCCGGGCAAACGGATTCTGCTACATGGATTCCACTGCCCCTGTAGAGAGCAAAGAGATCCTTGTTTTCTCCGTCCGTATGGGAAAGCAGTTTTTTGCCGGCTTTCTCGGCCTTTCCGCCGGCCCTGTTCAGCCAGGGAAGAATTTCTTCTTCAAAGAACCCGGGGTAGGTAGTATTCTGATCATAATTGGCTCCCCACTGGAAAACCTCTGAATCACAGGCAAGAGCGGCATCGAGAGCTTTTTCAAAAAACACATCCATCCGTTTTGCCAGAGCATGCATCTCATCCCGGTGATCCATATACATGTAATAGAACTGCTCCATGTTAATCATATCGTGGAGCATAAGATGAATTGGTGATGCCGCAGAGAGAACATGGGCCATGGTAAGGCCCTGATCTCCTGTACGGTCCTGAAAGGCTTTATAGTTCTCCGGAGTGGGTATTATTTCGAGGTTTTCAAAAACCTGGGCGACAGCTTCAAAGTCATCCTTGCTTTCTATTGGGTATGATTTTACAAAGGGAAGGGAAATCCCGTCTTTCAGCATATCCAGAGATGTCCAGATATGAGTATGAAGTTCCCCGGCGGGTGTTTTAATGGTTGTTTTCAGATTTTCCGCGTCAGCCTCAAATTCCACGGGAAACTTTTTCAGTTCTATGCGAAAGGGATAGTCCGGGTGATTGTCCAGACCGAATCCCCTCAGTATTAAATCTTCTTTAGGCCGCTTAAGGGTATAATCTGCCCTTACCGCATGGCAACCTATCCCCATTTCCCGGGCTATTTCCACTGTATTTTTGTTTTCAAAACGCTTTTCCAGTGTTCCCGATGCACGGTTTGCGATATACCACAGATCCATCCGCGGTGCCCAGGGAATTTCGTCTACCGGTTGTTTGTTTACAGCTGCTGTCATCCTTTCCCGATGTGTCATTACAGATCCTTCGTTTTGGAATAATTCAAGGGTAAGCGGATAATTACAAAAAAACCTCCTTGGCAACGGTGAATTTGTGCACTATTCTAATATTTATGGTACAAAATAGTGTATTGGATTTAAGTTTCGGATTTGGCTGTGATATCGGAAAAGCACGGTCCTGGGATGTCTTTCACAGCCATGACGAGGTGGAGCTCGCCTTCTTTCATCGGGGAGAGCCGATCCAGTACCGGGTAGGGGGACACCAGTTTGAGGTACACTCCGAAGATACCTTACTTTTCTGGGGAGCCGTTCCCCATCAGCTGGTTGATATATCTTCCGATAACCTGCTGTACTGGCTGACCATTCCACCCAAACTTTTTCTCCGTTGGGATCTGCCCCCGGAAATTGTACGCCGGGTAATGGATGGGCAGGTGCTTATAGAGCGGAATCCGGAATTGCGAACCCTCGATCTGCATCATTTTCCTCTATGGAAAAAAGAGTCTCTCTCTACAGAAGAGCATCAAATTAAAACCATGGCTTTGTCTGTGGAGGCAAGGCTGCGGCGTTTTATGGACTCCCAGTCGCCCGGGCAGAAATCACGGGGACAGGATTCTCCCTTTATAATTCCACGGGATAAAAACACATTTAAACCAATGTATGATTTTATTACCCTGAACTTCCGCCGGAAGATATATATAGAGGAGATCGCCGCAGCGGCAGATATTCATCCCAATTATGCCATTAAACTGTTCCGCCAGAAATGCGGTATAAACATTGTGGATTACATTACCATGCTGAGGGTTTATGAAGCCCAGCGGCTGCTTCTAACCACTGATATGAAGGTGATAGACATTGCCATGGAAGCAGGATTCTGCTGTATGAGCAATTTCTATAAAAGCTTCAAGAAGATCTGTAACCGGAATCCTAAAGAGTACAGGAAGGTTATGGTTGAGGGGTAGAAGGGTAGAAGGGAATATGGGGAAAAACGGAGTATAACAAATGTAAATCTACCATTACGTGTTCATTGAATGACCACAAATCCATTACAGGTTTCGATTACGTCTGCAAATTCCAGTAGAACTTCCTTATCCGTACTGTAATTCTTCCCGATTTCATCCTTGTAGAGCTTTCCATCGTCGGGTTGAGTTGTTCTTTGCCCGTCAATAAGTATTCTATGATCGTCCTCGAGAGTAGGGATTGTCTTTTCTTTCAGGTTCATTGCGACCTGACGGCACTGCTCTTTGCTGAGACCATTACCGCACCAGGGTTCATGCAGGCCGTCAACGGTTTCTTCAGGAAGCAGATTGAGCCTGCGCACTTCCTCAACGATCGCCCGCCAATGCCAGAAATTGATGGAAAAGCAAACTTCGTTTGTTTGTAAGTCGCAGATAGCTATCCCCATAAACTCTCCTTCAGTCGTCCAGGTTGCTCAACTCTACGCGGATCGCTGCAAAATCATCACTTTCGACTATCAAACTCCAATCAATAGAGTGAAGGTTCAGTTCTTCCTCCTGCATGCGAATGAGGGAGTACAGATCATTCAGGACGGTAATAGCCTCTTCCCGCCTGCCGAGGAGCTGTGAATAGCGGGCGATTTTGAGAAAGTCTTCCTCGTAGACATAATACAGATACTGCCAGACCTTCCGGCCGCCAACGTCTATGGAATCACCGAACTGCTGTTTCAGGCCTTCGGTTCTTGCGCTGCAGTGTTCGATTATTTCGTGGAAAATCACTTCCCGATCATTTGGGTCCACTGGCACAGCCAGATCTAAGCTGAGCTCCAGCAAACTCGACATTTGGCTATGCAGGGAGGGTTCGCTTCCATGGACGGCAATGGCGGCCCGGCCGAAATCCAACTGGGTGTTAAGGAGCGTCACAGCATCTTCAATCCGGTTTTGATTTATATACCACCGGATAAGAAAAACGGAGAAGTGCAGGCTCCGCCAGACCATGGCGTTTCCGGCGCCATCGCTCGAATAAAGCAGCGCTTCCAGCTTGAGACAGAGACTCAGACATTTCTCCCCGGCTTCCCCGTTTTCCTTTTCGAGCAGTGCTGTCCCCAGGCTGAAGATATCATGCGAAAGTTTCGAAAGTCCCGAAGCGCCTGGCGGAATAAGCTCCGGCAGCTGCTGCGCAACCTGGTACCAGTGGTTGAAAAGCGTATCGTTAAAGGCGCTTTGGAGTGCATGTATATGGAGGGAGCACCATATTCGCGGGATTTCCGGCCATGTAGTCAAATTTGCGAATACCCATTGATCGAATGCGTTGATTGCACGTTTTAACCGGGGGATACCGGCAAACTTCGGTATCTGGCGAATATACACCACTGCTCTTCCAACTGTTTCGAGATTCGTAATTTCCAGGCTTGCTGTCATATCCTCAAGCAGCCTCGCTGTCCGGTCTGTCTCAGTTTCCGGCTCACTGTCCAGGGCTGCAGAATCAACCAGAGCTTCTGCCAGTTCGGCTGAGTATCCGATATTATCAGGCTCTGTTTCCATTCTCCCGGACAGCAAGTCTATAGCGCTCTGAAGCAATACCTTCCGACTGGACACATCTGCCAGGAGTTCGGCTTTCTCCCTGAGGAAGCGCGAGTAAGTAATTGCATAAAATGAATCTGTTGAAAACAGAACCAGCCGGGCGAGCAGGTCCAGAATTTCATCGAGATGACCAAGGCGGTCATTAGAATAGTATTTTGCACCGGCGTAGTCCATCGACAGTTCACCGAAATGATACACATATGCATCTGTAAGAGCAGCCCGAATATCTTCATCGGTAGTGGAAGAACTTTGGTCTGCAGCTATCTCATGGAGTCTGCTAAAATCCTGCTTCTCACTTGCCTGTTGAATTTCTTTAAGAATTTTAACCTTTCTTCTGTCTTCTTTCATCTCAGCCTGATAAACAACAATCGTATCACTGTCGTATTTTGCTCATATTTTGTATAAATCGCTCATATTCGACCTTCTTCATAATAACACTTTACAGTTCTTTTTTGTAGTTTCTAAGTTTTCTATAAAATGTTAAACTGTGCTTATGTCTGATGTGTTTGAACTTGACGGTGACAATTTTCACATTCTCAAAAAAAAGATCAACGTTAACGACGGCATTTTATCTATCGATATTCGTTGTGATGGAAATGAAATTGATGAACTGCCAGAAAGCTCAAAATGGTCATTCTTATGTTACCCTCTAAGGTTTTACTTTCATAATTATCCAATACCAGAATTGCCCGCAACCATTTCCATAGATAACGATGTTATGAATAATTATAATATTTCACTATTTGCAGATGAGCACCTCGACCTTTACGGTCAGCTCACAGTTGAAGAAGATAAAATCATTCTTGATGCTTTTGTCAAAGGTCTCTTTGACCGGGATGCTAAGCTGCTTATTAAATGCAGCAGGTTGGATATTTCTCCAAAATTCAATCCTACTAATCTTCTATAAAAATTATTTTATATAAAGCTGCCTCATTTTCATAATCCTCTTCGAAAAATGCAGTGTTTTCGGCCTGCAGTTTTTCACCATAAAACGTAAAGTGCGCAAAGGGTGTTTCTGATTCGTTGCAGGCTGTGACCTCGTGCCTTATTCCTGCAAGCATATCCATGTATACATCACCTTCACGTGGAAGAGAGTCAAGAAGAGAGATAATTTTATCAATTTCTGTACTATCTGAAATAATTTTCTTCTTTGAAGGTGCTGCCGGTTTTGCATCGTTGTAACGGATAACTTCAATTGTCCTGGCAGCTTTGAAGTCAAATGATCTTGGGGTTGACCCCTGGCTAAGATTTGAAGTGAAGTCAGAGCTGGACTTATCATCAATTTTTGAGGATTGGTTCTTGAAAAGCCAAATGGAACCAACAGCAGCAATTATAAGTACTGGAACCAGAATTATTAAAACAATATTATTCATAGTTTATAATATACAATATGGGAGATTGATATGGGTACTAAAATATTTTTCAGCCAGGTACTCCGCATTTTTACAGCTAAATTCTATTTTAGATTAAACTCTGCGAATGCCTTTTCCCCATCTGTGTTGTACCCGTTAAAAACGACTTTATAGAGCCCTTTTTTACTGCAGGCATATGCCTCAAGTAGATCAATTTCGATATTTTTTGACGCGCCGGCGGGAACCTCAATATAGGAGCCGTTTTCTCTGCTTGGAGCGGTCCTTGATTTCAGTATCCCCTCATACTGAATCTCCTCTCCGGATTCCATGTGAACTACTTCAAGGAAGTTATTCTTAAAACCTTCAAAGGGCGTATGCCACTTCAGAAAAATATTTTCCTTCGGAAGCAGGTTTGTAACGGTAAAACTCATTATTAAAGGTTCATTACGAGTGAATTCCTGCTTTGTCATTTTTATATCGTAGGAGAACACAGGAATGTTGAACTCCATGCTGCAGTTCTCATTTTGCACTGGTACATAATGTTCAGATCCCAACGCTTTTAGAGAAAGACAGCGCTGGGTAGAGAAGGAGTAAGTATTCGGGTGTCCGGCAACTGTCAGATTCCCGGAGGCATTGACTGCGGCGTAGTCTTCTTCTGTGTTGACGTAAGAAGGGCTGAGGTCTGTAACGATCAGGCTTTCTATCAGGTAATCAGGTCTATAGTCGGTGGGCAGTTCTTTATGGTCATAGACATAGTCCGCCATTCTCAGTTTGTCATCAAGAATGTAGGCTGTTGCGTCATCGGGGGAAGTCTTTATTGAGGTTTCAATAATGGCGGATACAGCTTCGGTTTTAAGAAAGCCTGTCAGGCCTTCTCTGAGAAGCTCCCTGTTGTCAATCGACAGCTTTGTGTAATCTCCGCCAAGCTGGACTTCGGTATCCGAATCCAGGCTGACAGCTGCTTTAGGCCAGTAGAGATCCGTGTAATATACTTTCCCTGAGCTCAGTTTAACCATAGCCCTGCAGGATACTGTAAAGCCGATGTAGCCGTTTTTTTCAAGCGAGACATTGGTACGCTTCATGTCTGAGCATGGGCTGTAATCTGAAATCTCCACCCCGGTAAGTTCAGTTATCGATTCAATCCCGCTGGGCTGAAGTACAGGGTTTACAAACACGCTGTTAAGCTGCGTCAGCATTTCAGATGAGTTCAGTCTGTTAAGCAGCTGCTGAATGACTTTTCTCTGGCTCTTTTCAACAAGTTTTCGGCCCTGCTCAGTTTCCTTCACATAGGGATGATCTAGTTCAAGTACTCCATCAAGGTTTGTGAGATATTCGCCGAATGTCGGAAGCATATAGGTGCGGCTCTCATCTTTAAGCTCGTTTACCATTTTTATCGGATGTCCTCCCAGTTCACCCCGGTTGATAAAATCGTACTTTGTAGTTTTCCAAAGGGTGTAGGATTGATCCTTATAATCTGTTGTGATGCTCTGCATTATAAACAGATCCTCTACACCTTCCGGCTGTGACTTCGTGCTTGTTATTGCGGGAAAGCTGTAGTAACCCCTGCTGTCTGTTCTGGTTGTATCGCTGCCTTCATCAACGCCGAGCCATGTGTACCTGCGGGTAATTTCCTGATTTTTTACAGGCTTGCCCCGGTAAAGCAGACGTCCGTTAATCTCTGAAAAAAGAACTTTGTTATCACCCATTTTTTTCTCCAACAGAATAAATTTCAGCTTGTTCTTTACATCCTTGACTGTAGGACAGTTCTACAAACTACTCTTTTCACCATATCCTGTGTCGTCAAGATTTCCCGCGATACTTAACTTTTGTTAAAACAAGAGTTTGCAGGCACTACAAAATCTATTCTCCTCAGGTTTGGCTAAAATACCACGTTTTCAGAGGTGTCCTGTAATTATACATACAGGACCAAGGCAGCTCCAGTCTATTTTTAAGCTAATTAGTAAGAAAGCCAGGATCTGAAAAACCTGACATTAAAGCAGATTCCTGTATTCCAGGGGGATCTTAAGGAGTTTCTTCCGTGAATTAGAATCCTCAGGGGCTGAGGTATTCAAATGGTACCAAAAGACAAATTCTGCTAGTTTATCCGCTTTCAGATGAACATGAACTGCCCATTCATTCACTCTCCTGCCGTAAAGATCATAGTACAGCAGGAAGTTCTCCTTAAGTGAGCTGGATAAGATATAAAAAATTTTTCCAAAAGTAAGTATATGTTTTTAATTATACTGTCATTAAATGCATATCATGAGGATGTTCTGTGTTACTGTTTATACGGGATTCTATAAGTTTTGTTCAAATATAAATAAAGGCCTTTTATGATGCGCCACTGGAAGCGAAAAAGCTGTGGACTGTTTGAACAACAGCCCACAGCATTGTTCAGGCCCGTTTGCAGACGGTAAAGGTTACATTTTCACCGGTCCACTGATCATCCTCTGGTAGAACATTACGATGAAAACTTATTGCTTTTAAGCCTTGCTCGGGTAGAAGTGCAGTAAGATCGTTTTCTGTAAAAAAATGTGTCCAGAAGTGAAAGGTTCTGAAAGTATCAGATTCATCTGCTAATAGATGGCGGTAGAGGATTATTTTTTTATCTTTATAGATAAACGACTGAGATAAATGAAGATATGGGTTATGACTCCAGAAACCGGAATTTTCACATTCCCAGCCCTGTTCTGCTTTGCACTCAGCAAAACAGGAATCATTTAAAACATCGAAAATAAATAGACCATCTGTTTTTAATGCACCTCTAACTTTCTGTAACAACAGGTTACGGTCAGCAGGTGAGAGTACGCCGAAGTCGGTATAAATCATAACAATCAGATCGTATTTGCTTTGTCCAAAATCGATCTCCAGATAGCTCCCGTTTAAATAATCGATGGATAGATTCTTTTCCTCCGCACTTGTACGTGCATGGCGTATCGACTCTTCCGAGATATCAATCCCTGTTACATTGTGATTTTGTTCGGCAAATAGAGTAGTGTAGAGTCCGGGGCCGCAGCCGAGGTCAAGAATATTAAGTTGTTCTTTTCCGGTTTGAGACAAGAGCCACGCGGTAGTCTGCAGAATTGAGCTCTTTTTTCTGCTTGCAAGATCAATATCTTCGTTCAGATGGACCTGAAGCAGCTGTTTAGAAATATGGCTGTCGGTCCACATGAAATCAGTGCCTTTCGCATATAGCTCGGGCTTTTCTGCAATTTTAATCAATGCATTCATATTCATAAAAATCTCCTGTGTATCCTTCTGTTCTGTGTATGTAGTGAGAAGAATTACTTGTGTTAGGGAAAAATGTGTACACCGGCCGAAAACGGACACCCATTCCGGAGGAAAGCGGACAGTGATTCCGGGCAAAAACGGACACCTGTTCCGGCCGAAAACGGACAGTTTTTCCGGAGCGCCGGAATTGCTTTAACCTGAAATAAGAAATCCTCGATTAACACGAGCACTCTCGTCACAATAGCAAAACTACTATTTGACGGAGTACAGAATGTCGAGAGCGAGGATTCATGTGAAACACATGCGTAAACTGCTTGCGCTCACGTACGAGAGCAAGCTGGGACTTCGGGATGTATCCCAACTGACCGGAGTATCTAAAACCACAGTCAGCGAATATCTGGTGCGATTCCGCCGCACCGGGATCAGCTATGCAGCAAGCCAAAAGCTTACCGATGAGCAGCTGCTTGGCCTGTTCGAAGAGAAAAGCAGGAAGAAAGTGAGCAGTATACACAACTAACGACACTGTTCCCCGAGTACGCCAAACGGCTGAAACAGCGGGGGATGACGAAGCAGTTCCTATGGAAGGAATACCGTAGAAAGTATCCAAACGGATATAGATACAGTCAGTTCTGTCACCACTTTACGGTGTTTCTGGACTCCGGTGAGGTGACGATGCGTCAGCCCCACGAGCCTGGAGATATGGCATATCTCGACTATGCCGGAGAAACGTTCCCTTACTATCCTGATGGAGATGAGCAGCGGGCACAAATATTCGTTGCGGTACTCGGAGCAAGTCAGCTGGCCTATGTTGAAGCAAGTGAGAGCCAGAAACAAGAGGCCTTTGTCCGCTCCACAGAACGGGCTCTGAGGTACTTCGGCGGGGTTCCGCGAGCTCTCGTCCCGGATAACCTGAAGGCGGCCGTGCTCAGTGCGAGTAAATATGAGCCGGAGCTTAATCCGTTGTTCGATGATTTTGCCGATTACTACCGGACGACGATAATCCCCGCCAGGGCCTATAAACCGAAAGACAAATCCCTGGCGGAGAATGCCGTCAAGTTAACCTATCAGCGGATATTCGCCCCGCTGTACGGCAAGAGGTTCCATTCGTTGGCTGAGCTCAACCAGGCCATCGCAGAACTTCTTGAAGAACACAATACCCGGAAACTGACAAAGCTGCAAATCTCACGGCGTCAGTTGTTTGAAGAGATCGAACGGTCTGCGCTGAAGACGCTGCCGGGCGAACCGTATCCAATGAAATACTTCGAAACTCACAAGGTTGCACCGGACTATCACTTTATCCTGTCAAAAGATAAGCACTACTACTCTGTTCCCTGGCAGCTGAAGGGAGAACAGGTCAAAGTGATCTTTGATGAGCGAATTATAGCGGTATATCACAAGAATGTACGCGTAGCCCAGCACCGCCGGAGCAGAAAGAAAGGACAATACTCCACACAGTCCGCACACATGCCCAGGCACCATCAGTTTGTTGAATCATGGTCGGCGGAGAAGTTTACCACCTGGGCTCAGTCGATTGGAGAAGAGACGTTCCTGGTGATTTCACATCTATTAAACAGCAAGCCACATGAGCAGCAGGCGTACAAATCCTGCCTTGGTGTGCTGAACCTGGCAAAGGATGCCGGATCACACCGGCTGAACTGGGCCTGCCGACGTGCGTTGAACTACTCGAGAATCAGTTATCGGGATGTTCGTGCATATCTGGATGAAATCATGCGACAAGAAAAGGATGAACAGCAGAACAAACAGGTGTTTCTCTTCGCCGATCACAAGAACCTGCGGGATTCTGCAATCTACAAATGAGGTAACCGATGAATAATAATCAGGCGACAATCAACAAGATGACCGAGATGCGTCTCCACGGAATGGTACAGGCCTTCCGTACACTGCAGGAGACCGGACGCCATATGGATCTTACAACCGATGAGGTTATCAGCTACCTTGTCGACTCAGAATGGGATGAGAAACACAATCGCCGACTGGCGCGCCTTGCCAATGCGGCCCGTTTCCGCTATAAGGCAGCGATTGAAGATATCGACTATACCTTCGACCGGAATCTGGACAAAAACCAGATCTTAAGACTTGCAGCCTGCTCCTGGATATCCCGGGGGCAGGACCTGCTCATCACGGGTCCGACCGGAGGAGGAAAAAGTTTTCTTGGATCGGCTTTCGGACATCAGGCATGTCAGTATGGGTATACCGTCGCTTACTTTTCCACAACGCGTTTATTCAATGAAATAGCGGCGGCAAGGGATGATGGAACCTACCTGAAGCACTTGTCACGCATAATGAAAAACAAGCTGGTCATTATCGATGACTTCGGTCTGGAACCGCTGGAGCATACTGCACGGATGGCATTTCTTGAAATCCTTGAAGATCGACACCGGAGAAAATCTACGATAGTGATCGCCCAACAGCCGGTAGAAAACTGGCACAGCATTATCGGTGACCCCACGATTGCCGATGCCATAATGGACCGTCTTGCCTTTCATTCTCATAGAATTGTAATAACCGGGGACTCGGTAAGGAGGAAACTCTATGCTGTAGATTGACGCAAAACGGACACCTGATCATACTGAAGACGAGGATTTACTTCCTTCAGGCAGCTGTCCGTTTTCCGCCGGAATCACTGTCCGAAATCATCGGAATACACAAAAATGCTTCAGGTGATTTTTATGCGTTCATAATGAGTTTACTCTGGGGTAAAAAGGGCGAATTGTCAACTGCGGCACAAGTGTAGGCGGATCGAGCGGTTCATACCTTTTGTCCTTGTGTGGAATCAATTTAAATAAAGGCGGACCTTTTCTACACAACAATCGGGCTCAAGTATTACTACCTGCATTGCTTCCCCTGAATCTGTTCGGGATAAGTCTGCCTCACCTTTACAATTCATTGTCCCGTTTATCAACTCTCCAGGCTGGACAGTTGAAAGTGATTTCAACTCCAGGACAACAAGCCCTTCACAATGTTTCAAAACAAGACGATTGCCCTTTCTGAGAACAACCATGCCTAACATTTTTTAGCCCGCCAAAAGGTAAAAGGTATTAGTAAAACAAGCACAAGTACTCCCTTTAGTGTCTGTCTGTTTTTGAATAATATTTCTTGATTTCAACTTATCTGAGAGTATAACTCAAATATTATATATTTCCATTTTACCAGGCAAAAGGTCACTTTATTGCTCCTGAATTGAGGTTGAAGAGCAAAACGTGTCATGCAGTATAAAGTCAGAATTAATTGAAAACTCTCAGGGGTGACAGTACTCGGGTTAAGGACGTTTTTTAAGATTGATAGTATTGGGGTGGGTTGAAAAGGGTCATTGGTGAGACGTGCAGTAGGACTTGCCTTTCAGTCAGCGGCATCGTGCCGCTTCCTTACAGGCCGCTTGCGTCACTAAATCGCCATCCATGACGATTTGCGCTCACCGGTTCGCGCCGCTCCTCCGTTTCAAGTCCTACTGGGTCCCTACCCAAATAAAAAAAGCGTCCCACCTTTCGGTGAAACGCTTTGTTCATTTGGGCCCAGTAGGACTTGAACCTACGACCCACGGATTATGAGTCCGTTGCTCTAACCAACTGAGCTATAGGCCCTTACTGAGCGTATATAAAAGCATATCCTGTGGCGGTGTGTCAATCAGTCTGGTTTATTACATTCTGGGGCTGTCACCCAGGTCTGTGGTATATCCATCCATGTTGTACTGGGCCATGGCAATGTTATCAATATAGACCGAATTAACCGGATCAAGGAGGGATGCTTCCTTGAAATACTCAATGGCACGGTTCATTTGTCCCTTGCCCAGACTGCAGAGTCCGAGGGAATTGATAACCTCCGCAGCACCGGGTTCCCTCTCCAGAGCAAGGGTAAACCATTTTTCCGCTTCATCGTAATGGCCTATATGATAGTTGCAGAGGCCGACAATGTCGTAATACTGCCAGGCATCTTCCACCTCGATAATTTTCTGATACAGCTCTATGGTCTCTTCAAAATAGCCGAGATCATAAAACATATCTGCCAGGTTGATCAGGTAGAGGGGGTTGCCGGAATCAGACGCAGACGCCCGGGTAAAATAATGCTCTGCTTCAAGGATAAACTCTTCCTGTTTATCCCGTGTTTTCTGGTGCCGGGCATAATGACTCTGAATAAGCCCCAGGGCATTCAGGGTAAAGGGGTCTTCCGGTTTAATTTTAAGGCTCTCTTTAAGTTCTGCCTGGGCCTTTTCATTGTCGCCGCACAGTCTCAGGGAGTCGCCGTAATTGCTGCGGTAGGTGGCTTCACGGGTATCCAGGTCGCAGGCCCGGGAAAATGCCTTGGATGCTATGCGGTATTTATCTGACTTTTCTGTATCTTCTTCTTCAAGGGCATTGCCCCATTCAACGTAGATTATGCCTAACTGGTTGAATATCCACGGCGCATTGGGGTAGCGGGAGGCAAGGGTATCGGCAATATCTACCGCTCTGATAAAATCCTGCCCCTGACTCAGGGCCCGGGCGGTCTCTATCCCCAGGTCAACCGAGTCCGGCATGGCCTTGTATCCCGCCTCTAAAGCTTCAACAGCTTTCGCGGTCTGTCCGATGGCATGGTAGATCTCGGAAAGCCGGAAATATATCTCCAACGCCGGGACACCTTCATTGGCTCCGTCATGCAGGATTTTCAGTTCTTCTTCAGGCTGCTCTGTTTTCTGAAAGATATTAACCAGCCCGAGCAGGTATAGACCTCTCTGCTGTGGATCGGTCTCTTTTTTGTAGGCCTGAAGAAACAGTTTTTCCGCCGTATTCATAAGGTTTGCGGTATCATCCTGTCTGCAGGGCTCCATACTCTGAACCACCGCTGCGGACCCTGCAGCTGCAAGTACTGCGGGTAGCTCCGGCGCACGTTTCAGCGCTTCTTCTATAAGCTGTTCTCCCTGCCGAACAAGGCCGTTCTCCAGAAACACGGTGCCAGTTTTTGCCAGGAAATCCGGATCATCCCGAAAATAGGGGGAGAGGTCTTCTAACAGTTTACCGGCGGATTCACCTAACAGCTGTTTTTCCACAGGGCTTTTTGTTCCGGCGGAAAGCACTGCGCACCCAGCCAGGAAATCTTCAACTATCTGACGGTCCCGGTTATCAATTGCAAAGGCTTTTTCAAAGGCTTCTATGGTTCCGGCTACCGGCAGGGCCGGGGTTTTTGTGGTAAGAATCAGACCTTTCAGATGAAAGCCTTCCGGGTGCCAGGGCCGCAGGGTACACATGCTTTCCGCACAGAGAAGGGGCGAATAGCCTTCTATTTTATGTTCTCCCCGGGTAAGTTCAAACCGGGCGGCTTCGGCAAGTATATCGAAGTTTTCCGGACTGTGTTTCAGAGCCCGGTTTATCAATTTCTCCTGGCTTAAATAATCTCCCGAAAGAGCTGCAAACTCTATTTCAGTCAGGCGGGCTTCAAGCTCTTCCCGTGAGTTTTTGGCAATTGTGGCAAGCTGTCTGACTGTTTCGCTTAAATCCTCGGGGAGTTCGGTGATAAGGCGGCGGCGGTAGAGAAAAAATATCAGGTACAAAGCCGAGGAGATACCCTGAAAGCTCTCCATTGCCCGGGAACTTCCATCCACCGCAGGCGGTGTACCGGGAGAAAGTACCATGTTCAGGCGAACCAGATCATTGGGCAGTTTCGGATCATCGGGAAAAGAATCAATCCCCCGTTCTATAAGCTCTATTGCCCCGGGAATATCCCCGGTTGCACGGGAGTAGGCACAATAGGCATAAATATCAGGACTTGCGGAAGTCGGCTCAAGCAGTCGGGATTCAAGATCTGTGAGTATGTAGTTGCGGCCGGAGAAGAAAAGAAAGGCTGCCGCCTGTTCAAGGGCGTCCTTCGTTATTCCGCCGCTTTCTATCATCCTGCGGTAGGCGGAGGCAGCCTCTTCAAAGGTCATTTCAGTTTCAAATGCCCCGGATGATGAGGGGCTCACGTAACTACGGCCGCAATAGGTAAGAGCTGCTATTCTGTTCAGCATACGCGGCCAACTATAACATTCAGCCCATGCCCGGGGCAAGCGCACCTGCCCCGTCCGGCTTGCTGATACTTTCTTATATTCTCTTATACTCTGTCCGGCAGAGGGGATTCCGACGCACCCGCAGGACAGGCACCCTGAAGGATCTTCTCGATCTGACGGTCTCCTCTATGAAGCAGGGAGAACTTTATGTGCAGCAGTACCGGCACGACAATCAGGGTCATAATGGTTGCAAAGCTGAGTCCGAAGATCATGGCCCAGGCGAAGGCCTTCCAGAACTCGGACTGTTCACTGCCTATCTGAAGGGTAAACTGGTGAATATCAAAGCTGATTCCCAGGGCCATGGGTATCATTCCCAGCACCGTGGTTATTGCCGTAAGCAGTACGGGACGCAGTCTGGTCCTCCCGGCTTCAACAAGGGCATCACTCCAGTGTTCTCCCTGCCTGATAAGCAGATTGGTATAATCCACCAGAACTATACAGTTATTTACAGCAACCCCCGCCAGGGCGATACAGCCGATACCGGACATTATTACGATAAAGCTCATTCCTGTCAGAGCATAGCCCCAGAAGACTCCTCCCATTGAAAGGAACACCGAAAAGATAATTATCATGGGGTCTATAATCGAGTTGAACTGGGCAATCAGTACCACCAGAATAAGAAACAGGGCAATAAGAAATGCCTGGATCAGAAATGTGGATGACTCCTCCCTGATCTCAAGACCTTCACCGGTGCCCAGGTAGTAGCCTGCAGGAACAGTCAGGGCGGCAATTTTCTCTGCAATGTCTTTATTGATCTCCTGTTTGTTTTGCACATCAGGCTTGAAATCAGCCCACACCTCAACATTCCGTTCCCTGTCTGCCCGTTTGATTACCGCGACGGAAGAGCGGTACTCAAGGTCTGCAACCAGTGACAGAGGGACCCTGTTGCCGTTGCCTGCGGGTATAATCAGATTCTTCAGCTGGTTGATATCCTTGCGGTAGGCATCGGCATAGCGGAGAACTACATCGTATTCCCGGGCATCCTGCCGGTAGGTGCCTACGGTAGATCCCTGAATGGCATTGCGCACGGTCATGGCAATTTCAGCGGTGGAAAGACCGAAGTATGCTGCCTTGGTTCTGTTTATCTGTACCGCAATCTCCGGGCGGGATGCTTCATAGTCGCTGGATATGCCTTTCAGCTCCGGGTACTCCTCGAGAATATCCGTTACCTGCTGCGATATCTTTCCGATAATCTCATACTCGTCGCCGGTAATTCGGTAGGAGACCGGATGTCCCGAGGGGGGGCCGTTCTCGACCTCTTCGAAGGTGACTTTGGCTCCGGTATATCCTTCCATTGCGGCCTTCAGGTTTTCCGTGGAATCAACGCCGCTTATTTTCCGCTCAAGATAGGGAAGAAATTCAACACGGACAGTAGCGGTATTGGATGATGCTCCCCCGGAGGCTCCGGCGGTTGTCTGGTAGTGCTCCATGGAAGTATCCACTCCGCTGATCAGCTCTTCCACTCTCCGGGCAAGGGTATCTGTTTCGTTCAGGGGAGTTCCCTGCCGGGCTTCCAGGCTGATAATAGCGCTAGGCGGATCAGTTTCGGGGAAGAACAGGGGCTCTTTTCCTACGATCCCGTAGAGAACAAACCCGGCTATTACCAGAAAAAGCGATCCCAGGGCCACCCGTACCGGGCGGTGCATGGCCCAGCAGAGTATACCCGTATAGTATTTCTGCACTTTGCTGAAAAAACCGGAACCGGAAACCATCTTCTGCCGGTCTTTTTCGGATACCGACATAAAGCGGGAACAGAAGACCGGATTGATAGTCAGTGCTACAAGCAGGGAGCTTCCCAGAACGGTAATTACTGTTATGGGAACGTAGGACATAAACTGCCCCATAATACCGGGCATGAAAATAATGGGAAAAAATGCCAGACAGGTGGTAATAGTAGAGGCCAGTATAGGCCCTGCAACCTCTTTTGCTCCGTCTATGGTTGCCTGTACCCGGTCTTTGCCCATGGATGAGTGGCGGAATATATTCTCAACTATTACAATCCCGTTATCCACTAACATTCCCAGGGCTACAATCAGGCTGAAAAGTACAACCATGTTCAGGGTTACCCCGCTTATCTGCAGAATAAAGAAAGAGATAAGCATGGAAAAGGGGATGGCCAGGGATACAAAGAGTGAGTTGCGGAAGCCTAGGAAAAAGAGGGTAACCAGCAGTACCAGAACAAAGCCTGAAAACATGTTGTTTTCCAGGTCCAGAATTGTCTCCTTGATTGAGTCCGACTCATCGTAGGTGTAGACAATTTCTGTCCCTTCCGGAAAGCTGTCGCGGTACTGATCTATAGTCGCTTTAACCGCGTCTACAACATCTATAATATTGCTGCCTGTTCTCTTTTTAATCTCCAGGCTTATAGCCGGATGCCCGTCCAGTCTGGAGTAGGATTCCTGTGCAGCAGCTGCAAAGCGCACGGTTCCAAGTTCCCTTAAGGGTACCTGTATGGGTCCGTCGGATACGATAATATCTCCAAAGTCGCTGCTGTCTTTAATCTCACCGGTTACCGCCAGGGCATAATTCCTGGCTGAGTTTTCCAGGGTTCCCCCGGGAATAGTAGTGTTTTCATAATTTATGGCTGAAGCTACATCATCCAGTGTCAGATCGTAGTACTTCAGCTTTGCAGGATCTATTTCCACGGCAACTTCCCGGGAGAGGTTTCCGGAAATATCCACATCCAGAACTCCCGGAACCCGTTTAAGCTTGTCTTTCAGATCGTCGGTTTCGGTGTCTATCCGCTGTACTCCCTGGGGGTGGGAGAGTACCACAATAAAGATAGGCCAGTCTGTGGAGCTGAACTCTGCTACTGTCGGATCCTCGGCGTCTTCCGGCAGGTCCGCCTTGGCGGTATCCACCCGGTCTTTCACCCGCCGCAGTGCAGTTTCAACATCTACATCTCCGTCAAACTGGGCAAAAATGGAAGAGCTGCTCTGTCTGCTTGAGGAGCTTATCTTGTCCAGTCCTTCAATGCCGTCCAGGGCCTCTTCGATAGGTTCAGTAACCAGGGATTCTATATCCTGGGGGGATACGCCGGCATAAATAGTGTTGATGAATATCCAGGGCTGCTTTATTTCCGGTGTACTTTCTCTGGGCAGACCGATATAGGCCATTACGCCTATGAATATTATAAGTATGGATGCGGTAAAAACCGCAGTACGTTTGTTTATCAGAAAAGCAATCATGTTTTTAACCTGTCTACCCTTTCAAAGGAATTCGTTCTATACTTCCGCCGTCCCGGACCAGATGATTCCCTTCAATGATAATCTCTTCCGATGCCGGTTCCGGTGAGCCGGTGGTGAAGTTTATTACCGTGTTGTCTCCGTCTGAGGCTCCGGGTATAACCGTTATCCGCCTGGCTGTATCGCCTTCAGCAAGCATTATGTAGCTCTCTGTGCCGTCATTGAGAACTGCACCTGAGGGAACCACAATACTGTCTTTCAAAACCCTGCGTACCAGACGGATCTTTGCTGTGAGTCCCGGAGAGAGGATGCCCTTGCTGTTATCGATCTCCACCTCACCGGTAAAGGTGAGGCTTACTGAAGAAACCTGCCGGTCCAGGGAGGAAAGGGTTCCCTGCCATGATTCTCCAGGGTATATGTCCAGAAATATTTCGGCACTGTTTCCCGGAGCTATACCGGCTATCTCGCTTTCGGGAATTCCAATTTCAACCCGCATGCTGCTGGTATCGGCAACCGTAAAGCTTGCCGCCCCCTGGCTGAGCTCGTCGTAAAGCTCCATGTGGCGGGATAGTACTGTTCCAGTCAGGGGAGTTCTGCACTCTGCACCGGCATACATTTCTCTGGCACTGATTAAATTTACCTGTGCGGTTTTCCATGCCAGTTCAGCCTGATCTACCGCAAGCTTTGCCGCATTGCCCCGCTGGAGAAGTTCATTCTGCCGTTGATAGGTTTCTCGGCTTATCTGCTCGTTCAGTTCTGCCACTCTCAAGGAGGCCAGTGCGGATTCCAGCTCCACCGAGCCCAGTGAAGTGTTTTCTTCAACAAACTCTCCTACCTGAACACTGATAGCTTCAACGGTGCCTCCCGCAGGGACTGTCAGTACAGCTTCTGCTGAAGGTTCAAGGGTTCCGTAGTACTCGCCGTATTCAGTAAAATCACGGGGTATAAGCTGGGCTGTACGTACGGGTACAGCTTTTTTGCCGTTTTCCAGAGGAGCGGATGCTTCTCCTCTGTTCCCGCATGAGGCAAAAAGTATGGGTAGCAGTAATACTGCTGAAATGGTTAATCGGACATTGTTTTTCATTATTTCCTCCGGCTGCAGCCGTTTGGGCCTCGGATATATGGTTATAGAGTCTGTAACACGATCAGACTGTAAAAATGTTACTGGTTTATAAAATTGTAAACAAAAAGGAATGAATCTTTTTAATTTATCCTGTACTTATCTTTATAGGTTTTTATTCACTATTCAACTGTAGTTTCTGCTATTGCAGGATCTCTGTTATTCCAATTTTTTCAAGATCTTCAGCCCGGTAATCCGCTTTCGCATTTGTACTCGCAGCGCCGACCGCAAGAGTCTTCATTCCAGCTGCTATGGCTGCTTCAATCCCGGCATCAGCATCTTCTATTACAATACACTCCTCCGGTGCAATGCCAATCCGCTCCGCTGCGATTAGAAAGACCTGAGGGTCCGGTTTCGACCGGGTAATATCATTGCCATCGGCAACGGCATCAAAGAAATTTTTCAGTCCGATCTTTTGCAGTATAACAGGTGTGTTCCTTGAAGAAGAACCGATGGCAATTTTAAGCCCTTTGTGGCGGGCAGTTCCGGCAAACTCTTTTGCTCCGGGAAGTATGTCCGAGGGGCCAAGCTCTTCGAGGAGGTTGCGGTATATGCTGTTTTTACGGGCTGCAAGATATTCCTTATCATCGTCGGAGTAGGGGTAGTCCGATTTCTCAAGGACAACCTCAAGGCTCTCCATGCGGCTTACGCCGCGCTGGCGGGTATTATCTTCCCGGGTAAAGGGCAGATTGAGAAAACGGGCCAGCTCCTTCCACGCCCTGTAATGGTATTCGTCGGTGGAAACTATAACTCCATCAAGATCGAAAATAACCGCCTTCAGCATATGAATAACTCCCGAGTATAAAATTGCCTCAATAAATAGTACACATTTTAAGGAGAGACGAAAAGTGATGAACAAAGGCGGATTTTATTGTACACTCATAACAAAGATGTACAGGACGGATTGTATCTATGGCAGGTAACTTCAGAAAAATCAAGAAAGTTTTTATTGGCGACCGGGTTTACAGGGAACTCAAGCAAATGATTTTTGACAAAAGAATTGCACCTGGATCAAAAATTGATAAGGCGCATCTGTGTGAACAGCTGAAAGTCAGTCCAACCCCGGTAAATGAAGCCATTAAACGGCTTATCGGTGAAGACCTGATTGAAAAGCGGGGTAAAGAGGGATTTTTTACCCGTGAATACACCCCCCAGTATCTGCTTGATTACTATGAAGCCCGAGCGGCCATGGAGAGTATGGCCTTAAGGCATTGTATAGAATCCGGGGATAAAGAGAAGTTAAACAATCTTCTGCAGTTTGAATCGAAACTGGAGACAGCTTACTCATCCAGATCTTCAAGGGATTTTCAGATTGTTGACCGTGAGTTTCACCGGACTGTGCTGCTTGAATCGGGAAATCTTCTGTTTGAAAAATTCATACAGACCTTTAATCTTATTACCACATCTTTTCATATGGGCTTTATACGGACCACCGATGAAACCATCCAGGAACACCGCAATATTTTTGCGGCAATACGTAACGAAGATGCAGTGGAAGCTCAGAACCGGATGCTTGAGCATCATATCAGATCCAGAGATGCCCTTGCGGATCACCTGAAACAGAATGATGTAGAAGTTGGACTGCTGTTTGATTTTCCCTCAGAGAGTGGCGAATAGACTTGTACTGAGAAAATCCGCCAGTTCTTCAAAGGCCTGTATGGCTGCGTCGGAGTTCCCTTTTCCCAGGGCGTCAGCACTCTTGTCCAGAATTGATTTTGTTTCATCAGAATCAGCGGAATATATTCTTCCTGCCACAAGAAGGATTATCACCTGACTCATCAGAGGACCTTTCAGAAAGCGGTTCTCTGCTTTATCGGTAAGGGAGTCGATGAAGGTGTATATAAGCACTGCACTGTTTGCTGATTCCAGTGAAATACTGCCGTTCCATTCTTCCCTCCATGACCTGATGGAGACAGAGCGGCTGATTATTATATTGAGAAGATTTCTACAGTTCTGAGAAAACAGGGGCAGTACTTTTTTAAGTTCTAACTCGGGATACCGGGGAACAAAATACCCCCGCCTGGGGCTTTTTTCCACAATCATCAGAGCTTCCAGATGTGATAAAACTGCATTTATCGGCGTCCGCGATGCATTAAGGGAGCGGGCAAGCATAAGCTGATTAAGCTTGTCTCCGGGTTTTAAACTGCCTTCAAGCAGCATGGCAATGATGCTGTCAAAAACACCTTCTTCAAGATCTTCGTATTCAAGAATGTCCATAATGCACCCGGATTATTGAATTTTCATGCATAAGATTGCATACAATAAGCAGTACTATAAGTCTTTTTTTATTCAATGACCAGAGCATTGGTCATGCAAAAGAGCTACAGGGGCTTAAGAAATCAACTTTATTTAATCCTTTCCTCGGTTGACCAATTACCGGATGAAAATTATAATGAATGCAATATTAGAATTGTATACAAGTTTACAGTTGCCGTATACGGCCGCGAAAACCTGAAGGAGACCAAATGGCACTTTTAACATCCGCACAGATTGAAGGACTGAGAGGATTCGATACACCTACCATTGCCAATGCTATTGAGAGGTTTGATGTTCGTCCCCGCACAGAGGGAGCAATGACTCCTGAAATTAAATGTATTCTTCCCTATGGAAAAACTATGATCGGCTATGCCTGTACAGCCAGGATTTCAGCTGCAAACCCTCCCACCCAGGCACATCTTGATAACTGGATGAAATATTACGAGGTTCTGCAGAAAACTCCCCGTCCTGCTATTGCTGTTGCGGAGGATATCGATCCCGAACCCTGCGGTTCCTGGTGGGGTGAGGTAAACGCCACGGTACACAAATCTCTCGGCGCAGTGGGTACTATTACCAACGGCGGTGTTCGAGATCTTAACGAAGTCGGTCCCCTGGGGTTCGGATTTTTTGCAAAATGCCTGCTGGTTACCCATGGGTACATTCATATTGAAGAGTACAACATCCCTGTCAAAGTGGGCGGAGTTACTGTTAACCCGGGAGATCTTCTGGCAGCTGATCAGCACGGTGTAGTGCTTATCCCCGCGGAAGTTGCACCTGAACTTGCCGCTGCCTGTAAAAAGGCTGCAGATGCGGAAATGCCGGTTCTGGAAAACTGCCGGGCTGCAATTGCCGAAGGCCGTGAAGTAGACCTGAAACAGCTGGAATTCTGGCGCTCTGAAATGGCCAGACTTCGGGCTGCCAAATAGAGTTTGTCTCCCGGAAACCGTTTGATCAGGAATTACCTGGGGTTTCCACGGTTTCCGGGATTTTTATCCTTAACATATAGGTCCTGTCTTTTTTACTTTTCCAATTTACCTTGTCAAGCTCCTGCCGTTTTGACTAAGAATTGCCTTTTCTCAAGTATAGCTCCGTAATTGATAAATATTGTATATCAGGCTACTCTGTTTATCTGTTGAATGTCTCTTCGGGGACTATTATGAGTGTATTTAAGGACGAGGGAATGAAAAAGACTGTTTCTGCCATACTGCTGCTGTGTGTTCTTTTAGGCGGCACCCTGTACTCGGAATCTTCCGTGGCTCTGGCTGGAATTGAGAATACCGGAGGCGACCCCCGCTACGATTACCTTACAGGCATTGTAGAGGGGCTGCTTCTTTTTGATTTTTCACGTTCCCCCGGCGTTAAGCTTGTCAACAGAAATAAAATTGAAGATGTTCTTGATGAGCAGCGCATGGTGCTTTCCGGGCTTATCGCTGATGATGAAAAAGCCGTCGAAATCGGCCGTCTTGCTGGTGCGGATTTTCTTGTTCACGGAAGCTACGTTTTTATCGGTCTGGAGGTTCTGTTCTCCCTTACCATTACTGACGTTGAAACCGGTACCGCCATTGCTGTAACCGACAGGGGTGCTACGGAAAATGCGGTTCACCGTCTTGCGGAAAAAGCAGTTGCCGCCATAAGCGGAGCCCGGGTTACTTTTGCAACTCCCGAAACAGACCGGTCCATACTCTCCCTTCAGGATGAGAAGCCCGGCGAAATTGCCTTTCATTCCAATCTGATGGATGCTGAAATTTACCTGGATGGAAAGTTTGTGGGATACACCGGAAACGATTCCCGGATTCCCTTCGTCATCAGTAATGTTGCGCCCGGATCGCATACCATTATGACAGACCTCGGAGCAGATTTCGGTACCGTCGATCTTCCTGAAGTTATCTTCAGAAACTGGTCGGCAACTGTTCAGGTAACCCCCGGGGGCAGAATCGTTGTAAGGGGCAAGGAACGGCATTTCAACTCCTTTCTTTATGATATGCAGAAGCTCTTTCACCTTTCCAAGACCATGTATGCAGACAGGGACCCGGAACTGCAGTTTGCTGAAGATTTGACTTTTACCGACCGGCAGGGTAATGAAGTTGTCGCTTCCGTGGAGGGAAAAGCAGAGTTTGCCGACGGTACGGGCACACTGTTTCTCGATCTTCGTCATGAAGGTGAAGTACGCCATTTTGAGCTTTCCACTGCGGAAGAAGAGAATAAGGTGGAGGCTGAATTCGGTCTCATGAAGCTGAAACTGGAAATAAAAAGCAGTAACCGGAACTCCTGCAGCCTCACTGTCTATATCGATCGTACCGATGTGTACCAGGGGCTGCACCGGGAAGAGGGCAAACAGGATTAAGCCTCTTTTCAGGAATGCTGTGCAAAAACGCTTGCTCCCCATCTGTATCGGTGGCATAATCTTTGTATGGAAAAAGTTGGGAGTCCGGTAGAGGCGGGAACACCTCTTCTTCTCCAACTCTTTAATTTAAAAGATCTTCAATCAATTCAGGATGCCTTTTCCGAGGCTACCGGTCTTGCTGCAATAATGACCCTGCCTGACGGCACTCCGGTCACAAAACCCAGCCGCTTCTCCCGACTCTGTAACATGGTACGATCTCACTCAAAGGGGCGTATCCTTTGTCAGCAGTCCGACTCTGTACTGGGAAAAGGCCGGAGCGAAGGTGAAGGTCCTCTGGTTCTGCCATGTCACAGCTGCGGACTCCTTGATGCAGGATCGCCGGTTTATCTGAACGGAATACATATCGGCAGCTGGATGATCGGCCAGGTCCGTAACGAAAGAACGGATATGAAACACCTTCTCGAATACACCGATTCTCTGGGACTGGCGCGGAAAGAGGTAAAAAAAGCCTATAATGCTATTCCTGCTATATCTTTTGAGCAGTTCAGTAAGATTGCGGATGCTCTTTTTCTGGTTACTGAGCAGCTTTCCCGGGAAGCTTATCAGAATCTGAAGCTTAATCAACTAATGAACGAGCGTGCCGCAGCAGCTGAAAAGCTGCAGGCAGAAAACGAAAGGGTTGAAGCACTGATAAAGGCGGTCCCCGACCTTCTTGCGGAGATAGGCCGGGACGGTACAGTGTTAAATCTTATTTCCGATAAGGATATCCAGCATGAGTTTGTCAAAAGTAGGCTTACCAATCGAAACATCTCAGATATTCTGCCTCCGGAAGATGCCGAAAAGCTGCTGAGAACTCTTTCCAGGGTTTTTGATTCTGAGACCGTGCAGCTCTTCCACTATTCTTCCGACAGAAGCGGCAGGCACAGGGATTATGAAATACGGCTGGTACAGGCAGGACCCGACAAGGCCCTTGCTCTGGTCCGGGATATGAGCGATTACTACCGCGTTACCAGGGAGCTTGAGCAGAAGTCTGAAGAAAAAGACCTTCTTATAAAGGAGCTGTTCCACAGAACCAAAAACTCTCTCCAGATTGTACGCTCGTTTATTTCTCTTCAGGAGGAGAACCAGACGAATCCGGAAGTCAAGGAAGCATTGAAAACCGCCGAGGTGCGTATACTTTCAATGGCCGCGGTTCATCAGAAAATGTACGAACTTGATAATCTTGAGACGGTGCCTCTGAATGAATACCTGCCGGATCTCGTTTATCATATTTTTTCCCTGCTGGAAAATATACCAGGTAAAGTTCACGCTCTCTGTACTGTGCCTCCAATAGAGGTAATGATAGATGTGGCTATTCCCATTGGTCTCATTATCAACGAACTGGTTTCCAATGCTCTCAGACATTCCTTTCCTTCCGAAAGGGCGGGTTATGTAAAGGTTACCCTGAAGGAGCTCCCGGAGGAGCGGCTGGAAATAGTCGTCGAAAATAACGGCAGAGTGCCGGAAGAGGATTTTTTTCTCAAAGAAAGTAACTCTCTTGGGATTACCACAATCAAAGCACTGGTAAATCAACTGGAAGGTACTGTTTCGGCCGAAATCGGCGAGGGGCTGAAGGTGAGGGCTGTTGTTAAGAATACCGGCTATCAGTCCCGCTTATTCAAAAAGTAGCCCGTAGGGGCGGGCAATTTTCCCTTCAAGATCATCCATACTGATATAACGGGCTTCCCGAACCAGTTCCTTTCCGTCGGCATACACAAGAACCGCCGGTATGGTAAATACGGAATATTCTCCCGCAGCCTCCGGTATCACGTCGAGATTCACATAAGCTGACTCAATTTTCGGGAAAGATTCCAGCATTTCTATTACCTTCGGCTTAATGGCCGTACACACACCGCAGTCCGGACGGCTCATATAGAGAAGTGTCATGGGATGGGTAGAGACAAAATCCTTCACATCAGTCAGAGAATTGAGATTAACCATTGGTGGAAAATAATGAAATGCTCTGGTGAAGTAAATAAAATCTGATATAGTACAGTGATAAAAAACAGGAGTTCTTCATGAAAAAATCATTATTAATGTTATTGCTTGTGTTTACTGTTCTTCCCGGCGTCTCCTTCCTTTCCTGTTCTAAAGACACGGTGCAGGAGATGATTACAGAGGAGCCGGCTCAGGAACAGCCTGCAGCCTTTGCTGAAGAGGCTGACCAGCCTGAAGAGAATATTGAAGTTGAGAAACCAGAACCCATTGTGCTTGATTTTGAAGTACAGCCCATTCCCGGAAGCCCTGCGGGACATAAGCAGTATCTGGATGATCCTACCGATTTCCGTGATCTGAACATACCCGCCTACGCCGCTTCCGGTGTTATCGGCAGTTCGATGGCACTCTTCTATCCCGGTTTTCAGCCTGTATCAACGGATGATCTTGCCGGTCTGCCGGCAGGGACTGCCATTCCCAAAGGAACACATCTGCAGCTCCTTGAAAAGATCAAAAACTCCGACGAAGAGTACTACGGCCTTTTCAAGTTTCAGAATAATTATAACTATTTTTACGCAGTGGAACTCGACGGGCAAGCCGGGACGGTTTTCGGAGCGGATCTTGCCGGTATCGGTGAATCAGCGGAGGTGAATGCCATTCTGGCCGAGCTCTATTCCGAGCAGGCGGAATCCGGGCTGTTTCCCTCCTTCATCGGCCTTGACCCTCTTTCTCCGGGAGTAAAGGAACGGCTTGAATCAGACCGTATTGCCTTTCAGCGGGTTAATCCGGGCGAGTACCGGCTCTCCCTGGACCAGCCTGATGATATGCTCGCCCTGTATATTCAGGATGCAAAAGATAAACAGATTCCCCTTTTCCTGACCACCGATGTGTATGCCAACAGTCTTCATCTCTATTTTGACAAGTACCTGCAGTTTATTGAAGAAAACTACCTTCTCCGCAGGCTGACCGAATTTAATCGCGATTTTCTCCGGCTCCTGGAGAATAAAGCTGCAGAAGCGACAGAAGATACCGTCTACGGGGAAGCCCTGGAAAGGGCCGTAAGCTACTTTCAGGTTGCCCAGGCTCTCCTCGACCTGGCTCCGGAAAGGCACCGTCATGAGGATGAATATGGACGCACCGCAGTCACATATGCTTCTTTCGATGAGAATCATGTGCTTAAGGGCTACCCGGATTCAGTGGTTATCGAAGTAAAGCTTATTCTTGCAGCTGAAGGCATGGAGATTTCCCCGAATTTCGGGTACAGGGAAGATTACTCCCAGTATAAGGCCCGGGGTCATTATACTAAAAACGGTATTCTCGAAACTTATTTCAGAGCCATGATGTGGTACGGCAGAATCCACAGCTACATTTCTGCGGGTAAAACACTTCCTCTGCCCCTGGACGGATCTCCTGTTCCGCAGGATACTGCCGAAGAGCTGTCTGTCCGCCATTTCCCCATGGTCGCGGTACTCACAGAGCTGGTGCGGGATAATCAGGATACCCTGCTTGCATCCTGGAAAGAGCTGTTCGATCCCATTACCGCTCTTATCGGTATGAGTGATGACCTCTCATTTTATGATTTGCTTCCCTTTTATGAAGAGCTCGGGATATTAGATCTCCCTTTCTGGCTTGAGCAGGAATCTAATATTATTGCTGCGGTAAACAAAGCCCATGAGGAGCTCCGGCCCCCGGTAATTTCCGGTAACTCAGTTTTTGACGCTCCATCCGAAGATTATGAGAATCCACCCATGGGTTGGAGACTGTTCGGCCAGCGTTTTACCTGGGATTCATACATACATCAGTTTGTATCACCACCACGATTTATGCCCAGGGATATTGTCCGGGGGCTGGATATAACTCGAGCTTTCGGCTCTACCACTGCGGATTATCTGCTTCAGCAGAGTGACTATCCTGTTATGCCCGGTCTTGAAGAACTGATTGCATCCATTGCGGATCATATTTCAGCAATGGAGCCGGATATCTGGACCGAAACTTACTACAATCAGGTTCTCTACCAGATCAAGACTCAGGCATTATTTGAACCAGGCAGCGGTTTCTATTTTACCGAATCCCCCCAATGGGGCATAAAAAGCCAGCTTGCAGCTCACGGAACCTGGGCCGCCCTGCGTCACGATACCATTCTGTATGTTAAACAGGTGTATGCGGAACGGGCAGGGGATGGCGACTATGAACCCACCTACAGGGTTGATCCTCTGCCGAAGCCGGTTCACTACATCGAACCGAACCTGGCCTACTTCCGGGGGGCGCGGAACAGTATCAAACACCTGGCAAAGATCGCCAATAATTACCAGCTCCAGGATGAAGAGTTCCGGAACAGGTCAACTCAGCTTGAACAGATCTTTACCCGTAGTCTCAAAATCGTGGAACAGGAGTATAACGATGCTGCGGTATCTACTGAGGATCTGCAGTGGATACGAACTGTACCTAAACAGCTGAGCAAGCTGGTGGTACCTCCGGGAGCCGATTACAGCATGTATTCCGATGATCCCGACAGTCTGCGGGGAGCTGTTATTGCTGATGTATTCACCAACATGGAACAGGGGCTGGCTCTGGAGACTGCAACAGGAATTCCTCACAGACTCTATATTGCTCTCAACGACGGCCAGGGAGGCAAGCGGATAGCCCAGGGCTACGGGTTCAGTTACTACGAGTTTACCGTGCCTTATACTGATAGAATGACCAATGAAGAGTGGCGCCGTGAGGTTTATGAAGAGGATGCCGACCTTGCGGAACGTTTGCCCTTCTGGATGGAAGGTATAACCCTGGATCCCCGTTGAGGCAGTATTCTATGCTGATTCTCAGCTGTCTCATTATCCTTAACTGTTTTTTGTCCGGCTGTACCCGGCAGGTAACTCTGCCGGAAAAGCCTGACGCAGAAAAGGTTAATGGTTCAAAAGAGCAGCAGAGGGAAACCGGTACGATTTTTACCACCTGGGAAAGCCGGGGGGACAGCTATCCGCTTATTGAAGAATATACCTGGGTTCAGCCGCCCCCTGACCTTTATCCCGTTGCAGGTATTGCCAGTCACCACCTGCTTGCGGGGAGCATGATAGACCGCTTTTTTTCGGATCTTAAAGAGCTCCGGGAGGTTTCAACCTTTCTAATTATAAGCCCCCTTCATTGGGATTTAGATGAGCAGGAGGCGGTAAGCACCCTGGGAAGCTGGAATACCCCCGGGGGAGCTGTTGAAAACAGTAAACCCCTTTCCCTGGCCATAATTGAAAATCTGCATATTCGCCCTAATGATACGGCCTTTCTTTATGAACACGGCGTGGCAGTTTTTATGCCTTTTATAAAACGGTATTTTCCCAAGGCCCGGGTAAGTGTTCTGGCTGTTCCGGGTGAACCGCCGGTAAATGTGGGCAGAGTGCAGAGTATCTGTGAGGCTGTTTGTTCAGTCCTCGAGGAAGAGGATATTTTCCTGCTTGTCTCCAGCGATTTTTCCCATCATGGAAACAGTGACAGTACACAAAGAAAGGATGCTCTCAGCAGGGATTTTCTTATGAGTCCCGATGGTGATTCATGGGTGTTCGCCGGCTGTGATAACAGGCCGGGGATGTATATCTACGGACGGCTGGCTGAAAGATTTCCCGGTTCCAGGAGTTCTGTTCTGAGTAACAGCAACTCATATCTTATCTCCGGTGAAGGAGAACAGGACATTACCAGCTACTTTTTTACTCTTCTTGGCAGGTTTACTAAATAGGTGCCCTGTAATTAATCCAGGAAAGGAGAGCGCTGATACAGGGTTACGGCACGGCTGAAAAGTGGGTCGGGCATGGCATCCAGGTTTTCCAAACCGGCTTTCCTTGCGAGGGTATCCAGAAACTGTTTGCGGGAAAAATCTCTTTCCGCCGCAATGCCGGCCTGAAGGAGTGTTCTCCCTCCATCATATTCAGCTACAAGGGAATGTATACCGGGGACAAAATCAAAAGGATCTGTGACCATTTCAAAATCTGCAAAAATACTTATTTCTATATCGAGTTCTTCGGCCTCAGCAGCACTTATTGCGGAATATCTGGGATCAGTAAAGCCCGCTTCCCGGGAAATGTATCCAGCAGCATCTTCAGGGCACTCTAAACCCTGGTAGAGTGCAAAGCAGCCACGGTCTTCAGTTTTCCGTATATAACGGATTGCCAGGCCATAGCTGCTATCCGAAACCTGAGAAACAGGGAGTGGAGGCTCTCTTCCGGAAGATTCTCCACATGCTGTTCCATACCAGGTCTGCTGAACAGTCTCCCGGGCGGATTCTTTTATTGCCTGAAATCGTGGCTCGGGGAAAATCTCTGATAGATCTGTCAGGTTTTGTTTTGTTGTATTCAGCAGATTGGAAAGATATCTGCCGGTTTCATCTGATCCTGTGGGAATGGTTTCCAGGAGGTTATCCCAGAAGGATGCCGGCGCGTGGTTCCACAGCTCTGCTCCGGGGGCGAAGGTTTTGCCGAAATCTATAAATACAGGCGTATTCCTCCATGCTGCCCAGCTTGTCTTTTCCTCCAGGCTTTCCGCAGCAGATTCCCAGGTTCCCGCTGCCCAGACGGGGGTACTGCACTCTTCAGCAAGAAAAGCATAGCTCTGGGTCAGCCATTTCCAGGCCTGTTCCGGTTCCGGCTGGTAGGCGGCGGAAAGTGCCAGGGTAATTCCAACAGGTTTCAGTGCCACACTGGTCTCAAGAATCTCTTTCAGGAACTTATCAGGATCAGTACCTGGATCAATGGTAAGAATATCCAGATCTATTGTTACCGCCATCGGCCTTTTCTGCTTTTGTGACTCTCTTGATTCTGCAACAGCCCGGGGAAGATCCTCCCAGGTAAGTATGTGTACTGCATCTCTTTTCATTTGAGCAATCTCAGGCGGGTCCCGGGAAATTTTTCGTTCCAGCCATGCCTTCCGGGCATTGATATTGGGCAGCTCTAACTCATTTCCCGAAACCCAGAGTACCGTATCTATCAGATGTTCACTGATCATCGCACCAACCCAGTTGAAGCTTGCAGGCGGTATCTTGTCATTCAATGCAGGCCCCGGGCCGGTATCGTGGTGATAATCCAGCAGAATCAGAACCAGCCCGGGATTTTCCTCCGCCCACAATTTTACCGGTATATACGATTCCCCATGGCGGTCATGAACATACAATGAGGGCCTGGTATCACTGCATCCTGTAAGAAAAAACAGAGGAAATAAAAATGAGAACAATGCAGAGAAAAGAAAAGAAGAAAGAATCGGGATAAAACGCGGAGAAACGGGGAAAAGAAATACCGTTGTAAACTTGCTTCTATGCTTCAATTACTATTCCCCGCTCCTATTCTCAAAATTCAAAGGGATTAAAAAAAGCCCATTACAGAGAATCCGCTCTCTATAACAATCCAGTAGGTATCGGCCTCGAAAGGTCGCAGGTCTACGACCATGGGTAGACGGCCTCCGTCTACCGATAGCAGCTGAGCTTTCTCCAGTTCTTCCGGCTCAAGATTTATAATTTCTCCGGTAGATTCATTTCCCCACTGCATCAGGATTACCAGGCTTATTTTTTTATCATATTCCAGATTAATCCGTCCGTCATCTTTCTCTGAATGGTAGTCGGCGGCGGCACCGTTTTCATAGATAACCCGTAAATCCACGGGGTAATAGGCTTCTCCCAATTCGGTTGTCAGTATAATTGTCTTATCTTTACCACTTGATTCCTGCACAGGAGGATAGGGCGACAGGCGCATAATTTCACCCACCGAATACTCTTCGGGAAGCAGAGAAGGTTCGTCTCCGAATGCGGGCAGGATAGAGGCAATTATCAGCAGGACTGTAAATATATAATATTTCATGTTTGTATCTCTCTTTGGCTGCACTTTGCCTATACGATGTCTAAAAATCCTGCCGGGTCATATGCTGTGCCCAGCGTTGTCTGCTGCTTTTTCCACCGGCTTCTGCAAGAGCCCTGCGCAGATTTTCGTTATAGTAGCTGGCGGGGTAGTCATACAGGGAATAATCCAGCGGGGTCTGGCCGTAGTCATCAAGCTGATTCACCTCTGCTCCGTTTTCAAGGAGCAGATCGAGAATTCTCTGCGTATCCTCATTGTCCTCTTTATATCTCATGGCGTAGTGGAGGGCTGTCATCCCGTACATGTTCTGAGCGTTAATATCCTGTTTCATATTGCCAAGCAGCCATTCAACTGCAGCCGGGTTTGTCTGCTTCACCGCCTGCATCAGTAGAGTTTCTTCCGACGCAAAAGTACAGCCCAGGTATTGTTTTCCCAGTACCAGTATTTTAAATGCCCTAGCAGTTGTATCATTCAGCAGGGTTTCCCGAAGCTCTTCATCGTGGAGGGAGCAGATATACCAGTATCCGTTCTCCCGGTCTTCAAGCTGAAGATGAGTCTTATCCAGCAGTACCGGAATAAAGGTGTTGTAGTAATATTGGGGACCATCGTATTCAGCATCTTCATCCACTGCGTAGCTGACCATTTTGCAATCGATCTGCTTGTCTCCTACCTCGTAGGTTCCGCCGCTGGATGCCCCGGAAGCAAAAACCCCGGTAACACAGGTATTGTCCCGGTTGAAAATAAAGCAGGTACCGCTGTCTCCGGTGTTGGGACCAAAGAACCCCAGTCTGCCGCTTCCTCCGGGAGAGATATATTCACCGTTACGATAGTCCGCAAACCAGCTGCCCTGAATGTCCTTCCGGGTAATTTCCTCTTCTCCCGGCAGAGCCTTCACGGGGCTGTTATTCCGCTTAATAAGCCGTTCAGCATAGCTGCGGTCATCATCAATCTCTTTTTCTATAGTCGAATAGGCGGTAATGCCCCGGTGGATACCGTCGGGCGAAACCAGATGAAGCGCCGCGGTGGCGGGAATTGCCAGATTTGAGTAGTAAATACCCTCGGGCAGATATACTTCTTTAAGGCTGTCGCAGTCCTCAAAGGCGTAATCCCCTATTTCTGCGGCATAGCGCAGATCAGCTTTTTCCAGTTTTCCGCAGTTGCTGACCAGGCTGCTTCCCAGTTTCACCTCCCGGCCGGGGACCGTCAGTGAAGTAATCCCGCTCTCATAAAATGCATTGATGCCTATTTCTTTCACCGATTGAGGGATGCTGATAGTCTCAAGGGATTCACAGCGGTAAAAAGCCGAGTCGCCGATCTTTTCGACCCCTTCGGGAATACTGAGAGACTCAAGGCCGTAACAGAAGTAGAAGGCTTTTTCATCTATCTCTTTCAGGGAGGAGGGGAGGTTCAGCTCAGTTATGTAGAGGCACTGGGCAAAAGCGCCCCTGCCGATCTTTTCCACTCCCTCCGGCACTGTCCAGGTGCCTTCGTGAAAGCGGGGAAAATAGCGCAGGGTTTTTCCGTTATCCGTGTATTTTATAAACTGATCAAGCCATTCATCTGAGTACAGATGAGCTGAGAAAAATGCTGAAGATAAAAGAATAAAAAATAGAAACCTTACTGGTAAAAACCTGCTGCTGATAATATTCAAAAGAAACTCCGGTAAGTTTTACAATATAAGTTATATAAATTGATTCACCTTAATTGAGACTTTCCATTTTTTCAAGTTTTTTTCTGCCTCCTGGCTCTTTTTTAGCCGCCTGAGGTTAATTATAGGCACTTTAAAACGTAGAATTTTTGCCCTAGCCCAGGAGGATAGATGTTATAGCGTCCGCACCCAGCTATTTAATCTTCGATTAAGTAGCTGGAGTGGACCGCGGGAGATCTTGACGACGCAGGATATGGAGAAAAGAGCAGTTTTTAGAGGTGGCCTTATGTCTTTAGTACAAGGCAGCGTATAACATCAATCTGTTTGTCAATCTTTTCTTCGGGCATTTCAAGAATAGCGGAGGTGGTCTGAAAACTGTCAATTAAAAACAGAATATGCACCGCCATCTCCTCCGAATCAAAATCCAGGCGAAAGCTTCCTTCTTTCTGCCCCAGGCTGAGAATCGACTTGAGCATGGATGCTGCGGCTTTATAGCGGTCCTGAAGAAATTCCCTTATCTCCGGTTCAATAAAAGCAAACTCATGCACTGCAAAATAGAGTCCCCGGGTGGAAGAAAAGATGGAAGCTCTGCTCGCATCCAGATAGGCGTTAAACAGAGCCTCACCCCGTGCCGCTCCGGGGTGTTCAGAGCGTATGGCCCCTTCAGTTTTGTTTTTATCGCCTTCTAAAAGATCCATGAAAATTTCCCGGGTAGAACCGTAATGACGGTACAGTCCGCCTCTGCTTAAGCCTGTGGCATCACAGATATCCTTCATGCTTGTTTTTGCGTAGCCTTTTGTTGAAAATGCAGTCAGGGCAGCTGTAAGAATTCGCTGCTGTGTCTCTTCGGCCTTTTCAGACATCAGTTCTCCCGGAGTGGTAATTCGATAGTTCAGGCATGATGCTTTTCTTGAGTATTATTTGTCAAGGTTTAAAAAAAGGCAGCTGAATGATCAGCTAAGCGTCGAGGAAATCGTCGACGTCTACACCCGACTGCCGTAAGATGGCTTTCATCGTACCTTCGGGAATATCTCCAGGATGATTCGGAATAGCCGACCCATTTATACGCCTACAGCAATGTCCAACTCAATTTTATCAGAAATAGGTTTCAGGCTTGAAGGCACAGGATCACCATGTTCAGAAAAGGAATCAATCAGTTTCCTTGCAACATCCTGAGCAATTTCTATGGTTTCAGTGATTGTACGGCCCTGTGCAATTAGACCGGGAATATCATCAGATTCAGCAAGGTACTGTCCGTTTTCGACTCTTGTAATTTTAAGATGCATCGAATAGGTACTTTCCATAGCTTCAGTATATGACTTTCTTGGATTGTAGACAATCAATAAAAAAGACGCGCCCGGTCTTGAGATCTCATTCATGTTCGGTTGAAGTTGATTAGTCAAGTTGACCAAATTTATCCTCAGGTTGGACTCTGAAAATTATGTTATAAAACAGCTTCAATTGACAGCATCTTTTACCTTGTATACCATTGGTGTACTAATAAGAGAGGTCACCATGAGCGGTATCGTATCCAAGCTACTGAAAGATGTTCCCGTCCCCAAGATGTTCCGTGTTAAACAGCTTTTAACCAGAGAGAAAATTCCTGTGGAAAATATCCCCGCAGTAGTTGCAGAAGGACTCTCTGCAGAAAAGATCGCGGCAAAAATAAAGCCGGGAATGCGCATAGCCATCACCGCCGGAAGCAGGGGAGTGGACAACGTTGCCCTCATCACAAAATCCATAGCGGACCACCTCAAAAGCCTGGGAGCCGAACCCTTTGTAGTTCCTGCCATGGGCAGCCACGGCGGCGCATCCGCCGAAGGCCAGCGGCACATCCTGGAAGGCTACGGAGTCACCGAAGAGTACGTGGGCTGTCCCATCCTCTCTTCCATGGAGGTCACCTGTGTGGGGCAGACAGAGGATGGCAGGGATGTCTACATCGATAAATTTGCTGCAGAAGCCGACGGCATTATAGTCTCATGCCGCGTCAAACCTCACACCGGTTTCCGGGGGCCTTACGAAAGCGGCATCATGAAGATGATGACCATCGGCCTGGGCAAACAGTACGGCGCAGAGCAGTGCCATAACGAAGGCTTCAAAAACATGGGCGAAAATGTTCCCAGGTTCGGTAAGGCAATAATCAAACATGCGCCCATACTCTGTGCCGTGGCAATGGTCGAAAACGCCTTCGACAAAACCATGAAAATCGCCGCTGTAGACGCTCCCGATATTGCCGAAGAGGAGCCCAAACTGCTCAAGGAAGCCTATGCCGCCATGGGTAAAATTATTGTAGGTGAGTGCGACGTGCTAATAGTCGATGAAATAGGCAAGGATATAAGCGGAGCCGGAATGGACCCCAACATAACCGGCACCTTTATTACTCCCTATGCTTCCGGCGGTCTCAAGTCACAGCGCATCGCAATTCTTGATCTCACCGAAGAATCATGCGGAAACGCCATCGGTATCGGTCCCGCTACCTCCATAACCCGAAGGCTTTTTGACAAAATGGACCTCAACTCCATGTACGCCAACGGAATAACCAGTACGGTTTTAGGTAACTCAAAAATTCCCGCAATAATGGATACCGACAAAGAGGCCATCCAGATCTGCCTGCGCACCTGTACCGGTGTGGACAAGGAAAAACTAAAAGTAGTGCGCATAGTAAACACCCTGGAAATCGAGCATATTCTCCTTTCCGAAGCCTACCTGGAAGAGATGAAAAACTATCCGGATTTAATTGTCGAGTCGGAACCTGCAGAGATGGTTTTTAACGAAAAGGGTGAACTGACTTCGGGAATATTTTAGCGGTGCCTTTTAATTTATCTCGGGTCTGACGGTTTTAAAATAATCGATGTGCTCATAAAATGCACCGGATTTGGATACAAACTTAAAGCTTCCCCTGGCTGTCTCAAGCATAATTACAGGCTCCTCACAGCTGTTCATGTAAGCTGAAAAATCACTGCTTGACATAAAGCTTGTATAGCGCACCATGCCTCTGTCGGTAAACAGAACCTCTACACCTTCAGGATGCACCACCTCAGAATCACCATTGCATAAAGCAAGGGAAACAACAGGATTCCCGTGCAGTATCGCCGGATCGCCGGACCGCAGGGTAAAGTTAAAGATTGTCATTGCTTCCTGTTCGTTTTCAAGAGCATATGAGCGGAAAAGAACGTCTGCATCCATGGAAGTATCCGGTTTCTCCCGGTCTATCCAGGTCTCATTGGGCAGAAAATATTGAAGCTTTCCCTGGTCAATAAAGAAAATCCTGACTTCCCGACCGGTGGTAGTACATGAGAGAAACATCAGCAGAGCTAAAGCGGGTAAAAGTAGTTTTTTCATAATAATAAAGCCGGAGACCGCAACAGCCTCCGGCTATAAGTTCCTATTCCCCTGTAACAGTACAGGTGTAGGTCTGAATAATTCCGAGGATCCCGGGATTATAGGAAAAGTCTACGGAAGAAATTTTTGTAATTCCGCCGTTGGCAGCAGCTGCCTGAATACTGGTGTTGGTGTCATCACCAAACATTGACAGGTAGGTTACACCGGTTGCAACACCGACTTTTGAACCCATTTCATTGCTTGTGGCACTTACCGGAAAGGTAAATGTAGCACAGGAAAAGAGGACCATGCTGAGCGCAAGGGCCAGGGCGAAAAACTTCAGTTTTCTCATAACATTACTCCTTGAAAGTTTTAGATGCTTAAACATATAGCATACAAACTGCGCTTAAACAATGCTTACGTAATTTTCTGTTCTAAAACAGCTGGTTTTTCCGGGCGTCTCCCTCACTATCGTTCGGGCCGGGCTGTTCCGGGCTTCGGCCCCTGCACCTAAATCCTTACTGAGGATTCTTCGTATTTGAAATAGCTGATCAAGGATTTAGGTGCAGGGTCTGCCTTCGGCACCCTCCATATCCCTGACGCAGAACCTTAGCAGGTTGCGAAGCAACCGACCAGGCAGGACGCAAAGCCTGAGCAGGTTGTGAAGCAACCGACCAGGCAGGATACATAATCCGTTCCTGTTACTTGTTCCGGGCCAGCCTGAGACCGAAATAAGGACTTACAGAACCGGCGGGCTTCCGATTATCTATTCCAAGGTCGCGGGTATAAAAAATCCTTGAGTACTGTACCAGTCCCCGGGCGGTCCCGCTTGTGTTCACTGTCGCATGTTCGGTATCAACAACCAGGGGATCATTCCGGTAGAGGGTACTTCTCCGGTCCAGATAGCTTGTCCAGCAGAGTTCCGGAACATTGCCGAGCATGTCGTAGAGACCAAGTAAATTAGCTTTTTTAGTGCCGATCTCCCGCGGGCCGTCGCTTGTTTCCCGGTACCAGGCATACTCTTCAAGGTATGCGTCCTTTATGCGGTTCGAGTAAACATCCTTGCCGTCAACAGCTGCGGCAAACTCCCATTCCGCTTCTGTAGGCAGCCTGTAGCCGTTTTTATCTCTGTTCCAGTGTATAACCGGGGTATCCTCATCGCCGATTGTGTATGCCGGTTCAAAGCCGTCTCTCTTACTCAAGGCGTTGCAGAAGCGGACTGCATCCACGAAGCTGATATTATCTACCGGCATTCGGTACGCTCCTGTAACAGAACTTCTATCCTTAATCCCCATTACTTCCTGGTAGAGTTTCCGGGTTACCTCGTATTTACTCAACATAAAATCTTCAACCATAACCGGTTCAATTTTTGAGAGCCGTACATTCCTGCCATATTCCGGAGTCAGGGAGCCGCCTTCAACATCTATAAACTCGAGGATATTACCGGGAATGAATCCGAAGATCTGGTAGATGTTATCCCGGTCAACAACAGGATGCTGCATCCCTCCGGTGTCGGAGGAAACCCCGTCGGTTACAAGGCCCCGCAGTTCATCCGTTGATATCAGTCCGTTTTCATCCAGATCATTGAGGGAATAATTCAAGGCTTTAAGAATGTTATGGGTAAAGTAGCCGTTCTCAATTTCATCACTTTCATAGGAGTATTCGTTTCCCCGGGAAGAGGAGAATACAATGGCTCCTGTACGCCGGCGGAGGTCGTTATAGATGTAGCTGTCCCGGTCTGTGGGGTAGTACACTTCAGTAGAGGTCTCTTCCTGCACATTTTTCCGGGAAAGTCCCCGGGACTCAATGCTGCGGGCGGAAATACCACGGCTGCCCGCAATAGTCAGGGCGGTAGTCCTTACTTCAGGATCAATCTCTCCCGATTCACAGGTATCCATCAGAAACAGTTTGTTCCGGGGAGGAATTCCTGCCAGTATATCCTCTATCAGTTCAAAATCCGCTGCGGTCTCAGAAAGCTGTGAGAGGTCGGAATCGTGTACAAGGTAGTAGTAGGTTCTGTCGGCTGCATCATCATAAACCCCATGGCCGGCTATAAACAGTACTACCGTATCGTCAACAGAAGCATCCAGAAGGATGCTCTTTGCCTCTGTAATTGCTTCTCTGTTTACTTCTTCGTCCGTCCAGGTGTGAATGTGGATTTCTTTGTACTCTCCGGTGTCCGAGAGTGACGCAAAATGTTCTCCCAGGTCCAGGGCATCTTTGTGGGCATAGTTCAGGGTCAGGCTTTCATCGGCGTAGCTGGAAACACCGAAGCCGATGTAGTAAAGATCACCCGAAACCTCCGCCTCATATTCGGCATGGTACACCGGTCGGAATGACTCAAGACCCATTGAGTTTACACAGGATACCTCAATTTTGTTCTTACCCGAAGCAAGCTCAATAGTCTCGGTAATTTCAGCGGTATTTCCTGAGATCCCTTCGTTTTCCCCCCACAGGGGAACATCGTTTATAAAGATATTCCATGAGGCAAGATCGTAGTTTTCATCCGAAAAGGATGCACTGAGGGTCAGCTGTTTCCCATTCTGCTCGGTCCCGGTAATTGCAGCTTCCGGAAAGGGCAGCTCCGTCATCACCGACTCAGCATCTATATTCAGCTTCTCAAAACGCCGGGCATTCTGTCGGGCGTAATGCTCCTGCAGGGCTGTATCCGCATGGGGGAGCAAAGAGAGGATAAGGTCCGGTCTGTTGTTCCACGAAGCAAACTGATCAATATTCCAGTTATCTGCTCCCTTTGCCATGGCCACAAGGCTGCCGCCGCCGGGAGACGAATCCCAGTAGCCTTCATCGGTGTAGGTGAGCCACTCCCTGCCGTTCTTATGGGTAAGAAAGTTCACCCATCTACCGGTTTCAAGGTTTATCAGTTTTGTAATACCATCGTTTGAGCCTGTCAGCAGAAAGCTGTTATCTGAAGAGAAATCAAAGGTATCTACCACATCTCCCTGCAGGGTTTTCAGCAATCTCCCATTGTCAGTTTTCCATATGGAAATTGTTCCTGTACTGGAGCCTGCGGCAATAAGGCTGCCGTCCCGGCTGAAACGAGCTGCTGTAAAGTAGCCGCTGTCCCGAGTATGGATAGTTTCCAGCTTTGAGCCGTCTTCTGAGTTCCCGATTATAATCTTATTTACGTCTAGATACAGGAAAAAATTACCATCAGGAGAAAACTGTGCCGCTCGAATCGTGAATTTGGGTTTCAGTATCTGAATGCGGCGCTGTTTTTTAAGGTCCCATAAATTTAGGATTTGCCGGGAATCCGGAGATGAGACTACAGTTAAACCTCTGCTGCCATCGGAAGATATATCAACGGAAAGAACTACATCTTCTTCCGATAAATGATCCCCTTCGGTAAGAAGGTAATACAGCTCTTCCTTCATGGTAATCGTCTCAAGCCCGTTAGTGTCAACATCTTTTCCCGAGGGGAAGGTCCAGGCACTGTAGGGTTCTTCGGAATGAACAGTTTTCCATACACTTTCAGGAACTTCTTTTTCCGCACTGAAAACTTCACCTGTTGTGACGTTGTAAAAGGTGTATTCCCGGTAATCCGATTTATAGACAATATACTCCCCAATCATCATGGCCCGGGGGTCTTCCCCGGACTCAAAATTGGTAATCCCTCTCCGGGTAGGCGCACGGTGAAGGATTTTGCCTGTATGGGCATCCCTTATGCTTATCTGATAGTATCCTTGGGAGACATAGTACTGATCCTCACTGCCCAACACCGTTACCAGTTTAACCGGATCAATATCGGCTTTAATAGAAATCCCTGTCATATCCGCTACGGTGAGAATCTGAAGTCTGCTGTATGACCTGTTGTAGTTTTTATTCAGCAGAAGATAGTGCTCGCCGTCAGGGGACGAACCATGGGAATACCCCTCCATCAGCAGGGCCGAGCGGAAATCCTCAGGTCGTACAGCTTTGTAGTTGTCTCCTTCCTCAACGAGAGTTCCATTCTCCATCTCCCATATCCCGAAGCGGCTTTTATTACGTGAGTCCCAGGCTGCGGCATATTTTCCGCTTGAATCCAGGCAAGCCCGGCCTATCCGGTTAAGCACATCCGATGTCTCTACTTTTCTGAGCAGTCTGCCTTTTTCAAGGTCCCAGAATCCAAGTGTGCCGCTCTGGTCTGCAATAAGTCCCCGTTTGCCATCGTCAGAGATATCGATGAGTTGGCCTGAATCCAGTCCGTAGAGGTAGAATTCCCAGGGTATGGAAATTGATTTTTTCTCACCGCTTATCAGGTCCAGGCAGAGCAGGTGAGGATTGCTGGTCGGCCCGGCAATAATCAGTGCCTTTGAACGGTCGCGGGTAACTTTTACCGCTGAAGGCTTTTGCACATCCAGGTCCCGGAGAATCTCACCGGTAAAAATATCCTGGATATATATATTGTCCCCTGCAAGCACAATGGCCGATCTGCTGTCCTGCAGACCGCATACAGCTGTAACGGTATGGTTGTAATAGACTGTCTGTATCTGCTGCTCCGTCGCAAGATCCCAGACTCTTAAGGCATTATCGCTGCCTCCGGCCAGAAGGTAGTGCATGTCCGGGGTAAAGTCCCCGGTCCAGACGGCGTTAAGCAGCCCGTACCCAACCTGGGGAATTATGGTGACCTTCTCGCCTTGCGAGAGAACCCTGGGTAAGTCATATGCTTCATTTTTCTCAGCTCCCGGAGTTCCTGCGCAGGATACGATCAAATATAGCAGGGTAAGCACTAGGAAGAATGGGACAACCCGGTATCGGAGTCGTCGGAGGCTCTGTTCTTTGTTCATATTTTCTCCAATTTACTGTAGCTGTATATCTGTTTTTATATCCCCAACAGCAGCTTAAAAATCAATTCCGCTGAGGGGCTTATATAGTACCATACATCACAGGTATGGAAAGGCTTATCGCAGATACGTTTCCCTCTCTGACAAGGTCAGCATTTAAGTCTTTTCCATAATTTGTGCAATATTTTCACCCCAAGGATTTCTTGTAAGGATCCTGGAGATTGAGCGGGGAAATCTTCCTTTTTTTTAACTCTTTTAGACGCTTTTTTGACCCTTTTTATTTCAGTACTATGCTGCTATTGTTCGATAGTTAAAATAGACAAAGTAAGTGTGATTTATTAAAGATTATTGTATGAGAGTAAATTATAGTTAGAGGTATCCCATGGCACCATACTTTAAAAGTTACAACATCAAACTCCTTGACTGCCAGCCTGGCGACATTCTGTGCAGCCGTATTACGGATATTAACGGAAATATATTGCTCAAAGAGGGTGCCACCTTAAAGGGAGAGCATATAACAAAGTTTCCCAACTGGTCGTATTCGGAAAAAATTGATGATTTAACCGTATATGTCAAAAGGGAAGTATCGCAGGAGTATTACCGGAACATGTCCGGAAAGCTCCTGAAAACAATCAGTGGTACAAAGCTTGCTGAGGTTTTAAGCGTAGAACAGGTTAAGAAAAACATAATACCCATTCTTGAGAATATTCTGGTCGATCTTATCTATGAAAAGAATCTCGATGAGTTTATTCTTGAAAACTTCATAAATAACAAAACCGATAATCCCCTTTTTCAGCACGCCATCAATGTTATGGCCCTCTCGGGGATTGCGGAAATCAACTACCTCTTTTATGAAATGGAGGATATAGCCGACCATCTTGAACGGCTGAAGAGCCTTATGGCGGCGGCTTTGCTTTCCGATCTGGCACTATCGGAAATAACTGGAAAAAATGGTGATTTTCATAACCATGGAGCGGAGGCCATAGAGAATTACGGGCATCTTCTCTCGGCGGCAGAAACCTCCATCATCCTGGATCATCATGAACTCCCCGATGGCAGCGGTTATCCCAACGGCCTGACCCGGGCCTCTTTAAGCAGTGAATCCATGCTGGTAAGTGTCTGCGATGCCTTTGATATACTCATGAGTCAGGGTGAAAAATGTGTCCGTCCCGAATTCGACGCCTCAAATCTTGATGATAACGGATTGACCGTCTTCCAGAGTTTGCTCGAAATGGCTTACCTTTCAACCAAAATGAAGTTTGACCACTTTTCCCTTATGAAGCTGATAACAATATTCGACAAAGACAATTACTTAAAGAATCCCGGGCTGGTTAAAGATTTCAGAAATATTCCCTACATGTGTCCTGCCTCACAGCAGACAGCCCGTATGAACCTGAACACCGCCAAGGTTCACTGCATGGATATCAACTATCCATGCGATGTGTGTTCCAGGATAAACTCCGCTCTGTCCGCCCCCAGAGACAACTTCCATGCCATTGTCTACCGCGACGGCCTGGCCGTGGAGACCCTTACCTGCCTGCCCTTAACCCGCGCCTTGCGGCATGTGATGCAGGCGTATACCAACGATTTTAATTAAGTGCCCCGGGGCTTTCCGCGGTAAATATAATTGACAGAACAGCTTTCCCGGCGGTAGGGTAGCTTTATGCCCCTCATTACCGAATCCGAAGGCTCAGATTTTCTCAAAGGTGTCCTCTCCGGTATCCCCATCTTCATCGGCTATTTCCCTGCAGCTGTGGCATTCGGCCTTTTAGCTGCAAACGGCGGGCTCCTCTTTTCGGAAACAGTACTCTTTTCCATAACAAACCTGGCCGGAGCAAGCCAGTTTCTTGCTTTGAACCTGTTTCTTTCCGGCAGTGCCCTGGCGGAAACAATAATCGGGGTGCTTATGGTTAATATGCGCTATCTGCTTATGAGTGCATCTGTAAGCCCCAGGCTGCGGGCAGCTCTGCCGGTACGGGCTGCTTTAGCCTACGGTAATACCGACGAAGTATTTGCCGTTGCTTCCGGCAGCACCGGCTGGATAGCTCCTGCGTATATGGCGGGGCTTGAGATAATGGCCTGGATGGGCTGGATTTCCGGTACTGCCGCGGGGCATCTTTTCGGAGCAGTACTTCCTCCTGAAGCCCAGCTTGCTGTGGGGGGTACTCTCTATGCCCTGTTTGCAGCTCTTCTAATACCGGAAGTCAAGCGGGAGATACGCAGTCTGGCTGTGGCAGCTCTTGCAGCTCTTATAAACCTGGTGATGGTCAAGGGCGCAGGGATCCCTGTCGGCTGGTCATTTGTCATTGCCCTGATCAGCGCCTCTCTTTTCGGTGCCTGGTACATGCCGGATCTGCAGGGAAAAGAGGATCAGTCATGAAGCCGGTGTTTTTCTTTATCTTCGGAGCAGCCCTCGCAACCTATCTGCCCAGGGCTTTGCCCTTTCTGCTGCCGTTCCCGGAAAAGATGCCCCGCTTTTTAACCTCTGTTCTTAAGGTTATGCCCATCGCCGCCCTTGGGGCGCTGATTTTTCCCGGGGTTATAGACTCTTTCCCGAAAGAGCCGATGGCTGGTATTCTTGGTGTAGTTGGAGCTGCGGCAGTGGCATGGTTCCGGGGCGGTTTGATTCTTCCCGTTCTAACTTCAATAGCCGCAGCCTATCTGTATATGACTGTTATGTAGGAGTTACCTAATGCCGTTTAACCTCTTTATTGTTCTCTTTTTCGTCGGCGGATGGGCCGCAGGTAAACTTCTTTCCAGATTATCTCTCCCTTCCATTCTGGGGATGGTTCTTTTCGGTATTGCCCTCTCATTTTTTATTCCCGGGTATATTCCGCCATTAATCGCCGAACTCAGTCCTTTTCTTAAATCCCTGGCTCTGGTGGTCATTCTTCTCCGGGCGGGGCTTGGTATAAGCAAAAGCACTCTTATGAAGGTCGGCAGGGCTGCTGTTCCCATGGCATTTATTCCCTGTCTGGCTGAAGCTGCGGTTCTTACTGCCGCATATCACTATCTTTTTAACCTCCCGGTACTGGTTTCTGCAGTGGGCGCATTTATGCTTGCCGCGGTTTCTCCGGCGGTGGTTGTTCCCTCAATGCTGGAGCTGAAAGAGCGCGGACTGGGGCGTAAGAATGAGGTCCCCACCATTGTTCTTGCCGGAGCTTCGGTGGATGATGTGGTGGCAATCACCTTCTTTTCGCTTTTTCTTATGCTTGCCGGAGGGCAGGGTGCAGGAGAAGCCCTGTCTGCCATGGAAATGGTTAAAATACCCTTGTCTATAACGGGCTCCATAATCGGAGGGGTTGTTGCCGGGGTCATTATCGGTTTTGCTGTTTCCCGCTGGTTTCGCCGCCACCATGAGAAGATACGGGCAACGGAAAAGACCCTGTTGCTTATGATGGTCGCTATAATCCTGGTGGAAGTGGGAAATATGCTTCACCTTGCAGCCCTCCTGGGGGTAATGACGGTCGGCTTTATTCTGCTGGAAACAGCAGAGCCCGTAGCCCACGAACTTGCCCAGAAGCTTTCCAAGGTATGGGTAATAGCAGAGATTGTTCTTTTTGTGCTCATCGGCATGGCAGTATATGTCCCCACCGCACTGGAAGCAGGCGCCCGGGGCCTGCTGCTTATTTTTACGGGTCTCCTGGCACGTTCCGCGGGTGTCTGGTTTTCCACCTCCTTCGAGAAGCGTCTCAATAAAAAGGAACGGCTCTTCTGCCTTTTTGCCTATCTTCCCAAAGCCACCGTTCAGGCTGCCCTGGGTTCCGTCCCTCTTGCCATGGGAATAGCCGGCGGGGATATTCTGCTTTCCGTGGCTGTTCTTTCAATTGTCGTTACCGCACCTTTAGGCTTACTTTTAATCCGTAACCTTGGACCGAAACTGCTAGGACCATAAGCGGCAGTATAAAGACCAGGAGAGGAGCAGAATACGGGATTGTTCAGAAGCGCTTTATACGATGCATTTATGGTTCCCCTTGAGGCTATGGGTATCCGCAAGCTCAGAAGGGCACATATCCCCGAGGCCCGGGGAAAGGTTCTGGAGCTGGGAGCAGGAACCGGCGCGAATCTTGGTTTGTATGATTTTTCACAACTTGCTTCCCTTACTCTGTCCGATCTGGAAATCAGCAGTCTGCTTAAAAAAAGGGGAGAGAAAGCCGGTGCCTTCCTGATGGCTGCGGATGTGGAAAATCTGCCCTTTGAAGATAATACCTTTGATACAGTGGTCTTTACCCTGCTGTTCTGTTCTGTCCCGGATCCCCTCCGCGGCCTGCAGGAGGTCCGGCGGGTCTTAAGGCCCGGAGGAAGAATTATTTTTCTTGAACATGTACTGGGTTGTTCCTCTCTTACAAAAAAAGTTCAGCATGCGGTAACACCGGTATGGAGAAAAATGGCGGGAAACTGTCATCTGAACCGACCCACCGCAGAATATATACAAACTGCAGGCTTTACTCTGGACAAATACCGTCAAGAGGGCGGTTGTGTGCTTATTGGCGGAATTGCTTCAATAAAAGAAGATTCTCATTGATACCGGTCAAAATATTTAATAGCATATGTTTGTGACTGTAAAAGCTGACTCGATTCCATTTAACACACTCCCCCAGAGTAAGAATGAGGTTTCGCTCTATCCCGGCGAACTCTACGTGCATACAAGAGGGCCGGCACCAAGAATATGGACGCTCCTGGGGTCATGCGTATCGGTTATCCTCTTTTCTCCTTCCCGGAAAATAGGCGCTATCTGTCATGCTCAGCTGGCGGAAGAGCCTCATCACCATGAAGAAGATATAAATGCCTGCACCGATACGGACGAAAAGGACAACCGCTTCCGTTATCTTAACTGTGCTTTTGAATTCATGCTGCATAATCTTATCAGAAAGGGTGCCGCTCCCGGTGAGATGAAAGCTTACCTTCTTGGCGGTGCTGCAGTGGGGATGACCGGGAGTGACTATTTTCAGGTGGGAAAGAAAAACCTCGAAATGGGAAAAAACCTGCTCAAAGAGAATGGTATTTCTGTTCAGCTCGAGAAAACCGGAGGAACAAAGGGAATGACCCTCTATTTTTATCCGGCATCAGGAGATCTCTACTACCGTTATCATGGTGAAACCCTGTATACGCCGGTCAGCGGATCAGCGGGTTCCTGATTCCCATCCTTTTCAGACCTTCCACAACATCCGGTAACTCTTCTTCTGATACGTCTGTAAATATTACCCGGTAATACTCTCCTGCCCGGACAATTTCAGCTGTAAGTCCCGAATCCGCAAGATCCCGGATCAGCCTTTCAGCGTTTTCCCTGACAGAATATGAAGCCGCCTGTACGCTGAACAGTTTCGGCTCCCGGGCCGGACCGGGAAGCTCCTCTATGAGCACCGGAGCTGTCCCGGTTTCGATCATTCCAAGTTTTACCGCTGCACCTCTGGAAACATCAATAATTCTTCCCGGTACAAAGGGCCCCCGGTCATTAACCCGCACAACCACAGATTTGCCGTTATCCCGGTTGGTTACCTTCAACATTGTGCCGAAGGGGAGGGTTTTATGGGCGGCGGTAAGATCATTGCTGTCGAACCGTTCTCCGCTGGCAGTCAGTTTTCCATGAAAACCGGGTCCGTACCAGGAGGATATGCCCCGGGCGGTATAGAGGGGTTCTGCAGAGACCATTTCTGTAAAAAAGACCCCGGTAAAAAGCATGAGCAGGAATGCAGTAGTTTTGACTTTACTCTTCATTGTAGGTAAATTTTAACAGGAGTTTGAGAAAAAACCAAGCTTAGGGGGTTGCTATGGCAGTAGATAGCATATCTGCAGTAAATCCTGTTTCCCCCGAAAGAGGAAACCAGGAGAGAATCGATCGGGAACTCGAAGAAAAACGGCTGGAGCAGGAACGGCGCCGGCAGCAAGATGACGAAGCGGTGCGCAAAGAAGAGGAGCTCCGCCGGGAGTATGACTCCCATTCCATCGATGAGTTTGCCTGAAATCAGCTGAAAAGCGGATTGAGCAAGTCGGAAAGAATCTGCATCAGTTTGTCATAATTCATCTTTTCCGCAAATAAAAGAATCTCTTTTTCTGTGTGAACCCAGGTGTGGTTGTTACTGAAGCTGTCGGTAATTTCATCCCTGCAGTTTTCAAGCAGCCTGTCTATTGCGGCTTTATCCATCTCGAGATGAAACTGGAGACCAATGCATTTTTTGCCGAATCGGAATCCCTGTTCCTCCCATGCCTTGCTGAAGTATAGATGTTCTGCCCCTCGGGGGAGCGAAAATCGTTCTCCATGCCAGTGAAAAGCGGTAAAATCATTTCCTTCGTTGTCTCTGACAGGCCACCAGCCGATTTCCCTGTAACCCATGGGTTCAACTGAAGCGTCCAGGACTTCCGCAATCAGCTGTGCTCCCAGGCATACCCCGAAAACCGGTTTTGATGCCTCTATCATCGACTTAATCAGCTGCTTCTCTTTCTTCATCCAGGGGTACAGTGATTCATCATGTACACTCATTGGGCCGCCCATAACTATCAGGCCTTCAACGTCTTCTATCCGGGGAATGGAATCTCCCGCATACAGATGCACTCCCTCTAGGGTATGTCCTGTCCTCTCTGCCCATCGGGCTATTCTTGCGGGTGTCTCAAAGGAAACATGCTGAAGGTAGTGGATATTCATCTTTTAGGTGCCCCCTGTCGAAAGTTAAAATACACAAATATCAGTAGTTGAGAAACAGATACAAAGCTACTACAGTAGGAATTGTTGTGAATACCAATAAAAGAGTTCTGCGTACTATTGTGATGATGGCTCTCCTGTGTGGTTCTGCTGCCCTGTTCAGTCAGGAAAACAGACCTCGGGTAGCTATATTTCCCTTTAATGTCCCATCCGGGGATCCTGGAATTGCCAGCCTTGCCCAGGCCGCTACAGATACCCTGACCTTGACCTTTCAGCTGCTGGACAAGTATCAGATAAGCCGCAGAGAGTTTCCCGGACCCCTTGATTCTGAGGAGGTCTTTGATGATCTGCGTCAGAACTTCACCGATTATGCAGTGTACGGTGCCATCGAACCGCGAGAAGAGGGGGGATACAGAATTACCGCCTATTCGTGGGAGATGGCAACGGATGAAGTAAAGTTAGGGGTTGAGATGGAAGTTCTCAGTGCATTTGATCTGTTTGACTCCATGGATCTTGCAACCTTGAGGTTTGCCGAAGACTTTACCGGTATTCATATCGGATTCGGCAGGCTGGTGTTTGAAAATAAAACTCCGGAATCACCATATATTGTAGAAATTGACGGCAACCGGGTCGGCGAAAATGTGGATAAACGGGAAGTTCTTTACGGAGAACGCCGCATTTCGATTTTTCTCCCCCCGGAAACTGAAGGGGATGCTCCCTATCATCTGGTCAGCTATCTGCTGAATGTCGAAGAAGGTGAGGACTATACTATTCCATTTACGGTCGATCCCGATCTTAACCGGGACGACTGGAATGCCGCAGTAGAAGCCCCGCTTGCTCTGGCCGGTTCCGAAACAGTAAAAACATCTCCCCGGGATGCATCCGTATTTCTTGATGGACAACTTCTTGGCCGCACACCCCTTGTTGCAGACCCCATGTTTCTTGCTTCCGGTGGAACACTGCTTCTGGAGCGGGAGTACTTTCTTTCCTCGGAAACAAGCCTCGCAGGGGGAAGCCTGGAATTTGATCTTTCCGTGGATCCTTCCAATCCCTATGTCCGCCCGGCACTGAACCGGGTCTGGCTGGGGGCGGCAACCAATATTCTTATAACCGCAACCCAGGTAATGTTTATTTTGCTTCCCGGAGCGGAAGGCAAGTTTGACCAGGGCCCCCCAGGCTGGCCTCTGATGCTGGCGGCCTCGCCCCGTTTCGGCTATGTCCTTGCGGGAGATATGAAAACCGCAGGAATTCTGAGCCTTGCCTCCATGCTTTCCGCCGGACTCATTCTCGGGGCATCGGAACTCGAGATGATGGACAGTGATCTCGGGATGATTCTCTGGCAGCTGCCCTTCTGGGCCACCGTCGCCTATGATATCGGTACAGGGCCGGTAAAAGCCGCGTCAGACAACCGCAGAACCCTGCAGCATATCAAGGAAAACGGACTGCCGGATATTGAAAAAAGCAGACGCCCCTGGATTTCCAAGCCCTATCTTGCGGTACAGCTTGCGGGTGGTTCCTATGGCATGGTAGGCGGTGGTATTGATCTTCTGAAAAATTATTTCAGCCTGGATCTCCTTGCCGGCGCAGCGGGGGACTATTTTGATCCGCTGAATATCTTTCCCTGTGTAAACACCAAAGCCCTCTTTTTTCCGGCGGCATCCTTTGATATTCCCGTCCAGCCTTATCTTGCTGCAATCCTGCATCTGGCATTGCAAACGGAATACGCCTTTATTGGAGGAGCCACCGGCCCGGCGTTGGGTTTCGAGATTCCCCTGAAAAATATCTGGAAACTGCCGGATTTTACCCTCTTTTTTGAAGCGGAATACTATTACTCACCGGTGGGATCCTTTCCCATGATTGGAATGGGAGGAAAGTTTAAACCATGAACAGAATAATACGATTGCTTCTATTGTGCGGGGCAGTGCTGCTTCTGAGTACCTGCGAGTACCTGTTTTATTCCCCGGCATTCATGCCGGTTGTGGCAGAAACTACCTTAAATTTATCCGTGGGTACTTTTCAGGAGGAGTATGATGGAGAAGTGACATCTGACGGTACTTTCAGCTATGCTGATCCTATCTTTACCCTGAATACAACCAGTTTCTGGAAATCGATCCCTGCGCTTGATGCAATTTTGGTTTCGGGAGAGCAGTGGACCGGGGTAACGGACTATCTGAACACTTTCTTTCCGGGACGAAATCTTTACGCCGATGCAGGAACCGGATATGTAGATACTTTTCACGGGTCTGTGTCCATGAATACATACTATTCTTCAACAACTGCAAGTACTTATGATTTACCTTATACCGCAGTTAAAGGGATCAGTGACGGTGGACCCACTTCTACCATCGACGGTAGTCTGGCCGTTGTTACTGTCAGTACAAACAGTTCCGCGGAAGTCTTTAATGGAGAGGGAACTTTTATTTTTGCCAACGGGCCTGATCTTTATGGTCTGGTTTATATGTTCTTTGAGCATGGTAATGGTGTTACAACAGTAATTTATGCTACATCGCAAAACAGTTCTGGAGGAGATTATTTTCCCCCTGGTACCTACGACTACGTTATCAACTGCTTCCCCCGTTGAGCCTGAGGCTGTCGCTTGAAGTTTCGGCGCCTGCTGCGGTATAGTAGGCGCCATGGCACCGAAAACATCACACTGGGCAGACGTTAACGCGGACAGAATTATCCGCGAAAAAGGCGACAAGGCCCGTTATACCTGCGCATCCGGAATTACCCCCTCCGGAACTGTTCATATCGGAAACTTCAGGGAAATCATCTCCACCGAACTGGTTGTCCGGGCATTGAAAGATGCCGGCAGGGATGTCCGCTTTATCTACTCCTGGGACGACTTCGATGTATTCCGTAAAGTCCCGAAAAATATGCCCAATCCGGACGAGCTTGAGACTTTTTTGAGAAAATCCATAACCGAAGTTCCCGATCCCCATGGAAAGGAAGAGAGCTACGCCCGGGCCAACGAGACAGCGGTGGAGAAAATCCTTCCCGCCGTTGGCATCAATCCCGAATATATCTATCAGGCAAAAGAGTACGGCGCTTCGGCCTATGCTGAACAGATCCGCACTGCCCTGGAAAAAGAGGGTGTTATCCGCTCCATTCTCAACGAGCACCGCACCGCACCTCTGGCGGCAGACTGGAAGCCTGTTTCCGTATTCTGCACCAAATGCGGTAAGGACACCACCGACATTGAATCCTGGGATGGTGACTGGACTGTCAGCTACAGCTGCTCCTCCTGCGGCAACAAGGAGTCCGTGGATCTGCGAAAGGCAGAGACGGTAAAGCTTCCCTGGCGGATCGACTGGCCCATGCGCTGGCACAAGGAGCAGGTTGATTTTGAACCCGCCGGAAAAGACCATCACTCGGAAGGCGGCAGCTTCGACACCGCCCGGGAACTGGTTGAGGCTGTCTACGGCGGTACCGCACCGGTATCATTTCAGTATGATTTTGTCCGCATAAAGGGCAGGGGAGGGAAAATCTCATCCTCCTCCGGTGAGGTTGTCAGCCTCTACGATGTTCTTGAAATATACACCCCCGAAGTTACCCGCTTTCTCTTTGCGGGAACCCGGCCCAACGCCGAGTTTGCCATCTCCTTCGATCTGGATGTACTCAAGATCTACGAAGACTATGATAAATGCGAGCGCACCTTCTTTACCAAACCGGAAACCGACAAGCAGCGTAAAAAGTGGGAAAAGCAGGCAAGAATCTACGAATTCTCCCAGGTCGATGATATCCCTGAGAAAATTCCCTATCAGATTCCCATAAGGCATCTAACCAACCTGCTGCAGACATATGATGGGGACATAGACCACACCATTGCCGCTCTGCCGGATGTAGAGCCTTATCAGGTTGAACGGCTGAAAACACGGGCAGAATGTGCCTGGAACTGGATTACCGGATATGCCCCGGAAGATTTCCGCTTTGCCCTCAAGACAGCGGATGATCCGGCTATTGATGTCTCGGAAAAAGAAAAGGCTTCCCTTCAGGCCCTTGCCTCTACAGTTGAAAAGCTTGACTCAATGACTGAGGAGAGCCTTGCTGAAGCAATTTATGCCATAGCCTCCGATGCCGGAATGGAACCTTCCGACTTTTTTACCCTGGTCTACCAGGCAATAATCGGCAAGGATAAAGGCCCCCGGCTGGCGGCATTTATTCTTACCGCCGGAAAAGAGCGGATTCTTCCGGTACTGGCCAAATACTGATTGTAATCCCTGCTGTAAACAAGCATAAAAGCCCCCGGTTTTGCCGGGGGTATTTTTCTGTCTGTTACGCCGCAACTAACTCATGCCTGAGGAGCAACTAAGCTACAACATTAGGAACTATGCTGATTTCCTGATTGACTGCAATAACCCCTTCAACACCTCTGGCTGCGGATGCTGCTTTTTCTGCACTCTGAAGCGTTTCGGTATAGCCTTTGAGGGTAACGGTGTGGCCTGCAATATCTACAATCAGATTGTGAATATCTATGCCTGCTTTATACAGCACAGCATGGACAACCTCTTTTTCAAGCAGTTTCTGCTGTAATGCAGCCAGGGTGTGCATCTCATTTTCGGGAGTGGATATTTCCCGGCGGAAGCCATCCACTATTCGGGCTGCCTGAAGCGGGCTCAGGACTTGAGTGTTTATAACAAGATCATACCAGCGGCTGCTCTGCCAGTTTCTGTGGAAGAAATAGCGGTAAAAACCCTTGCGGTCCCGGTCGCTGCGATGAATTCTTGATTCTGCCAGATGAGAGTCTATGCCGTGGGCATTTATCAGACGCTGGATGCGGGTTTCTTCAGGTGCTGTCAGCAGAACGGAGATAACTCCGGGAATCCCTGAAAGAATAGCACCAGCCCCCCGGCCAACAAAGACGCAGTGGTTGTCCGCGGCCTCTTCGATAATTGCCATACTCAGATAATGAAGAAACTCATCCCGGTGTTCCGGCATGGCGGCAAAAAAGCCCGGTTTCCTCTCATCATACTTGTTCAGAACCTGCGGTCCGATATCGTGTTCAGCAAGCCATGCGTCGATGAATCCCCTTTCAATGAAACGGTATCCGGCCAGTTTTGCAAGTTCTCTGCCGGTTTCCTCGCCGTTGGCGGCAAGTTCCCGGGAAATACAGATAATTGCCATACTGTGCCTCCTCCACCGAATCGGCCCAAGAGGGGTGTATCACATTCCGGTTCTCAGCCGGTTGGTGTTCCTAGGTATAATATACTCAAGTTCTTTTCTTAAGAGTAGGAGTCCCCGGAGGTATTTGTAACTTGAAACCCTGGGGTCGGAAAAATTGATTCTGTAAAGCTTGTTGGCGTGGTAAAATTCAAGATTGTTGCCGCCCTGCATATTTAAACCTTCAAGGTCGCTTGAGAGAAACCGGTATACAGTACCATCACTCCCCCGGAACAACAGTTCTCCTGAATGCAGTTCCACAATACCCGAGGTTTCTTTTTTCAAGGGTGTACTTTTAAAGCCCGTCCAGAGAAAGGCTTTATCGTCGGAAATAACGGCGCCGGTCTTTTCCGTCAGCATGGAGTTCAGTTTATTTGTCTGCCAGTCATTCCATTCCTGCAGAGAGGAAAAAATCAGAGGGCCGGTGTTTTGTTCAAAAGTTCCGGCTTCGGTGTAGCGTACACTGTAGCCGCAGTCTGAACAATAAAGCTGTTCTTTTCTGCTCACAAGTTTGCCCGTGGTTGTGCAGGCCGGACAGATATAGAGAACCCGTTCAAGATATTCAGCAAGCTTTTTGCCTGTAAATGCTGTGTTGAATATCTGCTGCCAATCCTCGCAGTTGTATTGCAGAAAGTCACCCAATTTTGCTGAAACTTCTATCGGAGTAGTTCCCTGATTCGTATTACCAGGAATTACCAGGCTGTACTCCGCAGTTATTTTCCCTCTCCGGGAGTGTCTGCTCCAGACCGGATTTGAAAGATATCCCCCGGAGATTTTCACTCCCACCACCGGGAGCCGGAGACGGGCCAGCAGCCTGGGAACTTCGGGCATAATTTCATCCGTCCGGCCGTCCCAGGTACGCCGACCCTCCGGGAATATTCCCAGAATCCCTCCGCTGCGGACTACCTCCATTATTCTGCGGACAATCTCCGGGTTGGATACAAACTTGGTTTTGGGTATCGCACCCAGCCGTTTCATTACCCATCGGAACAGAGGTTTCCGGAACAGGTTGTCTGAAGCAATGAAGCGGACGGTTTTACGCAAAGGAATGGCTGCAATAAAGGGATCCCAGAAGGTTACATGGTTGGCAACCAGAATAAACGGACCTTCAAGCTCTGCTATTTCCGGAGGCGTGATTACTTCAATATTGAAGCGGTATTTCAGCCAGAGCCACAGAGGGCGGCGAAAGAGTCGGGAAAACCACGGGGATGTTCTGTTATGATACCGGTACAGGCTCACAGGAGGTGTCTCCGGTCAGGGGATATTCAGACAGATTCAGTGATAGAACTGTCCGGTACATACGCCGCAGAAACCAGGGTATATGTGGATTATCCGGTGCAGTATAAAAATCCATATAACCGATTTTTGAAGGCATTCCATTGAGGCTTGGATCATTGAAATCCCATTCAACATTGTAGTTGAACCCAAGTTTTTCCCGCCAGCTTGTATCGCTGTTTACCTGTCTCCCCACCTGCCAGAAATAGCGCTTATCCAGGGCTGCGGCAATTATGCAGCTTGCCATAAGCAGTTCAAGAGCCACCCGGGTTCCCCTTAAGCCCTGATCCACAACAAGTTTGGTGAATTCCAGCTGTCGGGGGCTGAGAAAGTGAGGATGCTCAAGCTGAACACCTTTTTCAAGCATTATCGCCGGACCGCGGAATGCCACAGTAGGGGTATTCAGTGTCATGGTTCCCCGTATTCTGCCTCTGCGGTACAGGGCCAGAATTATCGATTGGGAATCACGCTCCAGCTCCATGCATTCAGGGGAATCTTTGGCTGGATCGAGGAAACGACTCTCACTCATTCCCTGAAAGCGCAGGTTAACCACCTCTGAATATTCTGGGGTATCCGGAAAAACTCTGCGGACCGAGCTTGCATTTACCGGCAGTAACTGACGGATATGGGGATTCCAGAATGTTTCATCAATACTGCGCCATGTAGTTATTGGAGATAGCATACCTGCCTCCCGGTTCTGCATATCCGGCTATTCTGAGGCAGTTTTATCTTATAACGATGCAGGTTGTATGAGAAAAAAGTTAGAGCTGAAAGATTTTATTCTGTACGGTCAGGAAAGCAGCTGCTTCAGCAGGGGATCCTTGTTTCTCCATTTCGGGTTAACCTTTACCCGCAGGTCCAGTTCAATCCTCTGTGGAAAGATCTTCTCGAGCTCTTTGCGGGCAAGTTTCTTGATCTCGATAATTCGTACCCCTTTCTTCCCTACCACGATTCCCTTCTGGCTCTCCTTTTCCACCACCAGGAAAGCCCGAATCCACAGTTTGTATTTTGTTTCTCCAGAAGCCGTTTCTACCGCCCGTTCCTCCATGTCGGCAATTTCCACATAAATGGAGTGGGGCAGTTCCTGACTGACCCGGTTGATTGCAAGTTCCCGTATTATCTCTGCAGCCCGGAAGGATGGTTCCTGATCGGTATAATACTCACTGGGATAATAGGGATCCCCTTCGGGGCAGATTCCGAAGAGAAGATCCTTCAGTTCGTTCAGACCGGTTCCTTTTGCGGAGGAAATTTCGACAATGTGACGGGGGGCAAGATTTTCCTCCACCAGCTGCCGGATCTCTTTTTTTCTGGGCGAAGATATATCGCATTTATTCAGTACTGCAATTATGTCGTCTTTTCTGGGGGTAAGAAGCTTCATCAGCTCGGTCTCCTCCCTGCCGGGAGGACGGGTGGTATCCAGAACATAAAGAATGTTGTCAATCTCGTTAAGACTGCCCAGGGCAGTCTCTTTCAGGTAGCGGTTCATCTTCTTTTCAGAATCATGAAAGCCCGGAGTATCCAGAAATACTACCTGTCCTCGTTCCTCTGAATAAATACCCCGGATGGTATTCCTGGTTGTCTGTGGTGATGGTGCGGTAATTGAAACCTTGTGACCGCAAACGGCGTTAACCAGGGTGGATTTTCCCACCGAGGGCCTTCCGATAATTGCTGTAAATGCTGCTTTCATGGCTCTAAGCCTACTCTTGATCTTCTTTCATTGACAATAGGGTTGCTCCGGTAGTATGTATATAGATCACAGTCAGTGAAGTATTTAGCCGTGTAAGGAGCAGCATATGCGTCTCGAAGAAGAACAGGAAGAAAAAGGCAAGGATAAAGAGAAAGGGCCCGAGCCCCTTATGGAACGAATGCTGAAGACCCGGAACATTCTGTTATCCGGCGAGGTTAACAAGGAACTCGCGGAAAGGGTTATCCGACAGCTCCTGTTGCTGGAAACTGAAAGTGACGACCCCATTCGTATTTTTATTGACTCCCCCGGCGGTGATGCCGATGCGGGATATGCGATTTTTGATATGATCCGCTTTGTTAAACCCGATGTGTATACCATCGGCATGGGACTGGTGGCTTCAGCCGGAGCGTTGATTCTGCTTGCGGCACCTAAAGAACGGCGCCTGGGACTGCCAAACTCCCACTACCTTATCCATCAGCCTTTGAGCGGGGTCAGGGGAGTTGCTACAGAGATAGAAATACATGCCCGGGAGATTGAGAAACTGCGGGTAAAAATAAATCAGCTTATTGCGGATGAGACCGGCCAGAAGCTCGATAAGGTGGAAAACGATACCGACCGGGATTACTGGATGGGTGCCGATGAAGCTCTTGAGTATGGTCTTCTCAGCCGGGTTATCTCAAACCGCAGCGAGCTGGAAGAGTAGGACAGTAAAAGCATGAGTTACGATTTTCTGGAGAAAGAGCTAAAAAGAACCTTTAAAGGGCTGGGCAATACCCTTCCTTCCGGTAAAACCGTTTCCAGTGGAAAGGTCCGGGATATTGTGGATCTTGATGACCGGCTGCTTATCAGCACATCCGACCGCATATCCGCTTTCGACCGGGTTCTCTCCACAATTCCCTGCAAGGGGGAGGTTCTCAACCGTATGGCACTGCACTGGTTCGAGAAAACCAGGGATATTATACCTAATCACATTGTTGAAAGCGTAAGTCTCCGGACCGTTGCGGTTAAGAAATGCAGTGTTCTGCCTGTGGAGGTAGTTATCCGCGGATATCTCACCGGATCAGCCTGGCGTGATTATTCAGCCGGTAAAGCGGTTTCGGGAATAGAGCTTCCTGCGGGAATGAAGATGAACCAGGCTTTTGACACCCCGCTTATAACTCCATCCACCAAGGCTGAACAGGGACTTCATGATGAACCTATTGCGGCTGCGGAAATAGTTTCCAGAGGCCTTGTGGATAAGGATATCTGGGCACAGGTTGAAGATGTCGCCCTTAAAATATTTGCCCGCGGCACCGAAGAGTGCGCCCGTCAGGGACTCATCCTTGTGGATACAAAATATGAGTTCGGCCTGCTTGACGGCAAGCTTGTGCTTATTGACGAGGTACATACCCCCGATTCCAGCCGGTTCTGGTTTGCAGATACCTATCAGGAAAAATTTGAAGCCGGTGAAGATCCCCGTAAGCTTGATAAGGAGTACCTTAGGCAGTGGCTTATGGATCAGGGCTTTATGGGCAACGGCGAGGCTCCGGCAATTCCCGACGAAGTCCGTATTGAAACTGCTAAACGCTACGTTGAAGCTTTTGAGAGGATAACCGGTATCACCTTTGTGCCCCAGGCCGGCGATGCCGATGAGGTTTCTCTGGTAGACAGTTATCGCTAATAAACTGAAGCAGCTGAATCTGGCATCCAGATAAGTCAGCTGAAGCATAATGGGATTCCGGCGGTATCTCCTTATTAAGGAGGTAGTATGAAAACCGGAATCCCTTTTTTATTGCTCTTTAGTATCATATCGGCATTGCCATTTCTGTTAACAGGCTGTCCTTTTGATCCTTTCCGGGATAAAGACAGGCTGGTAATAATGACTTTTAATGTAGAAAACCTCTTCGATGACGTCAGTCAGGGAAGTGAATACCCCGAATACGACCCTGATTCCGGTGACTGGAACAGCGATGCGTATCTTGGAAAACTGGCTGCTGTTTCCGCAGCAGTAAAGAAAGCGCCTGTCACTCCGGATGTGATACTTTTTCAGGAGGTGGAGAACTCCGGGGTTCTTAAAGATCTGGCTGATGATTTTCTGATCAGCTTCTCCTATAATTTCTCCGCTGCTCCCATAGCAGAAGGATCTGCAGCCCAGACAGGCGTTCTTTCCAGATGGCCGGTGGTTTCCCTGATGACCCATAAACCCGGAGGCAGCGAGGGTGAACGCAATATTCTCGAAATAAGACTCGATCTTGATGACACCGCACTGATCATTTTCAATAATCACTGGAAATCACGCAGGGGCGGGGTGGAAGAGACAGAAGACGCGCGCCGCAGGTCGGCAGAGAGCCTGAAATTTCGTATGGAGGAACTGCAGATTACTGAACCGGATACCCCGTTTATTCTCGCCGGAGATTTCAATGAGGATCCATGGGATACAGACCGTCCCTATCCCGTGGCCCTTGGTGAGTATAATGCTGCTCTTCCGCCGGTACTTACGGTGCCTGCTGTAGATGCCGGATTATTCGGGGAAACAGGTGATGAAGAGAGTTTATTAGCAGGAAGTTTCTGGAGTTTGTGTGAGTCCGAAGGGAGTTACTGGTACAGCGGAGCCTGGGAGCGGATAGACTCCCTCTTCTGGTCACAACATCTACAGAATGGTGATGGTTGGGAGGTTACCGAAGCCGTCAGGGTGGATGATTCTTTTTTGCTTAATGAATACGGTTGTCCTGATGCATTTAATGCGGACACCCTTGAAGGCTGCAGTGATCATCTCCCCTTGGTGATTGTCCTTGAGAAGAGATAAATCTCTGTTTTCAGCTCTCATCGGGAATAGATCCTTTCTCTGCCAGCTGCTCCAGGGAAGACTCCAGTTTGCCGAAGCGGCTGAGGGATTCTTCAAAGCTTTTTGCTCCGTTTCTCAAATGTGTTCCTGCCAGGGTGTAGGCTTTTGCAAAATTGCGGAAGTCCCGCTGCAGCCGGTATATGGAGTCGATAAGACTTTTCTGTTCTTCACTGAGGGCAAAGCCTTTCAGGCCGATTGCCACTGTCTGGAGGTAGACAAAAAGGCTCCCCGGACTTACCGGTACAACACCTTTTTTCAGAGCGTAGTCCATCAGTCCTGTCTGCTCTTCGATAAAACCCCGGTAATAGAGATTTTCCGAAGGAATATACAGCAGGGCAAAGTGGAAGGTTCCATCCTCCGGGCGGATATATTTTTCTGCTATGTCATCCACATGGCGGGTGAAAACCCGGCGGAGTTCACCGATCTTTCGGGTTTCACTGATTTCTTCGTTATCAGATAGAAGAGGAAACAGGCTTTCGTAGGGGAATTTCGCATCAATGGAGACAAGACGCCCTCCCACCCGAACGGCTGCATCCACCCGTGAGCCGTTGGAGTACTGATGCTGAAGAAGAATGTATTGCGGCGGCAGCCAGGCTCTCAGCAGATCTTCAAGCAGCCGTTCGCCCATACCTCCTCTAATTTTTGGTACCCGGAAGGCCTGAGAAAGGGACTCTATCTCTTTCGCCATGGTATCTATCTGATGCAGCCGGACCGCAAGATCCTCAGGAAGTGCGGTTGTCCTGCGGTTTTGTATCAGCTGAAAAAAATAGAGCCCTGCAAAAAGCAGGGCTGCTGTCGAAGATAAGAGAACCGGGACTGTAATAGCATCGGTCATAATAATACTCTCTACTCTTCCTTTTCTCCGCAGGCGGAGTCGGTAAGGTTGAGCTGGTAGAAGAGGTGTTCTATTTCCAGTCCGATATTCACGTTATGGACGGTACAGTTAACCGGACACTCCCTTTCCGATGGGCCGCACTTCAGTTCCACCGCAGCAAAGTTGAGAATACCCCGTATACCCGCATTGAGCATGGTTTCAAAAACCTGGGAGGCAGCGTTGTCCGGAACGGCTATTATACCTACCCGGATTTCGTTCTTCTTTACAAACTCCGTCAGCTGTTCCATGGGATACACCGGGATCTCTGTGGAATTGTCCACGTTTTCCGGCGCACTGTCGAATCCCGCCTTTATACGGATACCCTCATGATGAAACTCATCAAAACGCATAAGAGCTGTGCCGATTTTACCGCAGCCTACAATTACAACGTCCTGATTTTCATCATACCCCAGTACTTTGTCCAGTCTTTCTGTCAGTTCATCTATGTTGTAGCCGCCCCGTTTGTTTCCGGGAAGGCTGAGATTTGAAAAGTCTTTGCGTACCAGTGCAGGAGAAACACCGATTGCGTCTCCAAGATTGTTGGAAAACACCCGTTCAAGGCCCAGTGCCTTGAGTTTATTAAGTATCCGCTTGTATTTTGTTAGTCTTAATATAAGCTCTTTATTCATTTAACTCTCTCGATAAAGTGATGCTGTTCACATAAACTGTGATAAAAATACACCAAAATGAAAAAAATAGCAAGTTAATTGGATTTTATAAGCAATATTTTCTCCTTCGGGCATATTAAATACTTGATCAATACATGACAACCCGCTAAAATCGCTTTCAACAAGGTTATAATGCGATTGTAGGACAAGGGAGGTTTCATGTCTACTCAAATGGTGGCGGATATTCAGTTCTCCGCTGAACTGGAGTCGTATATTGAGGAATGGAAAAAGAAACCGGGCAACCTGATAATGATTCTGCATAGAGTCCAGGAAGAGTTCGGCTACATTCCACGTCAGGCAGCAATGAAGGTTGCAGATCTTATTGATGTTCCACTGGCAAAGATTTACGGCGTCATAACTTTTTATCACTTTTTCAAACTCAACAAACCAGGCAAGTACAACATCCAGGTTTGCATGGGAACTGCCTGTTATCTTAAGGGCGGTGAAGATGTAATCCAGGAGATGGAAAATCTGCTCGGTATCGGTGTCAATGAAGTAACCGATGACGGCATGTTCTCCATCGAAGCAGTTCGCTGTGTAGGCTGCTGCGGTCTTGCACCGGTTCTGGTAGTCGGAGAAGAGGTCTTCGGTAAGGTAACCAAAGATGTGCTTCCCGATATTATAGCCCAGTTCCGGAATGCCTGATGCACCAAACCGTCGGTGATTTCATTCTTGATCTCACAGACAACTCCCTGGAGGCCGGAGCCGACAGGGTTGAACTTGTAGTAAGGGAAACAGAAAAGGCGCTGAGGGTTTCCATAAAGGATACCGGAAGCGGCATGGATCAGGAACTGCTGAAGCAGATTCAGGATCCCTACTATACCGATGGTGTAAAGCATCCCGGCCGAAAGGTTGGGCTGGGCATTCCCTTTCTGATTCAGACGGTGGAGATGTGTTCCGGAGAGTTCAGTATCAGCTCTGTACCGGGACGGGGAACGGAAGTTCATTTTATGTTCCCCCTGGATAATATAGATACTCCCCCTGTGGGAGATCTTTCCGGCACCTTCGCCATGATAATGCTGAAGCAGGGAGATCACGAGGTGGTTATCCACCGCTGGATCGGGGAAGGAGATGGTGAACGCGGGTACAGCGTCAGCCGATCCGACCTGGTCGAAGCTCTGGGGGAGCTGGATAGTGCAGCATCCCAGAGTCTGGTACGTCAGTTTATGGCGTCCCACGAAACTGAATTGTAAATAAAGGAGCAGTACCATGACTTTGGAAGAACTGCGCGCCCTCAGGGAGCAGAAAAAGAAGGAGATGAGCCGACGGGATGTCGCCGGCAAGAATATCCAGATAATTGTAGGCGGAGGAACCTGCGGTATTGCAGCGGGATCCCGCAATGTTCATGCTGCATTTCTTGATGAGCTTGATCAGAAAAACCTCAGTGAAGTAGTGGTAAAACAGACCGGCTGTCTTGGCCTCTGTTACGCCGAGCCCACCGTTGAGGTAATCATGCCCGGCATGCCTACCGTTATTTACGGCAAGGTGGACGATGCTGTTGCCCGCAAAATTGTACATAAGCATATCATGAAGCAGGAGCTTGTTAACGATCATATCTTTGACCGTCCTGCAGCGGATATCATGGACAAGGGGGAGTAGGTTAATGAGCTACAAAAATTACGTACTTGTCTGCGGTGGTACAGGCTGTGAGTCTGCCAAAGCTGATGATATCTACAAAAATCTTATGGCTGCTTCCGAAAAAGCCGGTATCAACAAGGATGTTCAGATCCTCAAAACCGGTTGTTTCGGTTTCTGTGAGCAGGGACCCATTGTCAAGGTTCTTCCGGATGAATCTTTCTATGTCCAGGTAAAACCTGAAGATGCGGAAGAGATTGTAAACGAGCACCTGGTAAAAGGCCGTGAAGTTCCCCGGCTTCTGTACGATAAGTCAAAAAGCATGGAACGTGCCAGTGTAGACGACATTGAGTTCTACCAGAAGCAGTTCCGTATAGTTCTGCGCAACTGTGGATTCATCAACCCCGATGACATCAACGAGTACATAGCCCGCGACGGATATGCCGCCCTTGAAAAGGTTCTTTTCGAAATGACCCCCGACGAGGTTCTCGAAGAGCTGAAGACTTCCAAACTCCGCGGACGCGGTGGTGCAGGTTTCCCTACCTGGATGAAGTGGAAGTTTACCAAGGACGTCGATTCAGACGAAAAATATATTGCCTGTAATGCCGACGAGGGCGACCCCGGTGCCTACATGGACCGCTCAACCCTTGAAGGTGACCCCCACAGTGTACTTGAGGCAATGACCATCGCCGGTAAGACTGTCGGTGCCAACATGGGCTACATCTACATCCGTGCGGAATATCCCCTTGCAATCAAAAGACTTAAGACTGCCATGGGCCAGGCCCGGGAAATGAACCTTCTCGGTAAGAATATCCTTGGAAGCGGTTTTGATTTCGACATCGAAATCAGACTCGGTGCAGGTGCCTTCGTCTGTGGTGAAGAGACTGCACTTATAGCATCCCTCGAGGGTGAACGCGGAATGCCCCGTCCACGGCCTCCGTTCCCTGCTATTGCAGGTATCTGGCAGAAACCGACAGTTATCAACAATGTTGAAACCTGGGCGAATATTCCTGTAATCATCAACAAGGGCGGAGAGTGGTTCAGCAAGATCGGAACCGAAGGCTCCAGCGGAACCAAGGTTTTTGCTCTTACCGGTAAAATCAACAACTCCGGTCTGGTTGAGGTTCCCATGGGAACTACCCTCCGGGAGATTGTTTTCGACATCGGTGGAGGAATCAAGGACGGAAAAGCGTTCAAGGCGGTTCAGACCGGCGGACCTTCCGGTGGTGTGATCAAGGCGGATTATCTTGATACTCCCATTGACTACGATAACCTTATCAAGCTTGGTTCCATGATGGGATCCGGCGGTATGATCGTTATGGACGAAGACGACTGTATGATCGATATCGCCAAGTTCTACCTGGAGTTCTGTGTTGAGGAATCCTGTGGTAAATGTTCACCCTGCCGTGTGGGCGGAAAGAGCATGTACGACATTCTCGACAAGATCACCAAGGGAAAAGGAACTCATGAAGACCTCGAGAAACTGAAGTCCATCGGTTCTGCCATGAAAAAGGCTTCTCTCTGCGGTCTCGGTCAGACAGCTCCCAACCCCACGCTGTCTACTATGAAGTACTTTGCAGATGAATACGAAGCACATATTACCGAGCAGAAATGTCCTGCCGGAAAATGTAAAGACCTTACTCAGTATGTAATCGATGCAGAAAAATGTATCGGTTGTGGTCTGTGTGCACGGCGTTGTCCTGTTAACTGTATCAGCGGTGAAAAACGGGCACCCCACGAAATCGATTCCAGCGCGTGTATCAAGTGCGGCGAATGTTTCAAAGCATGTAAGTTCGACGCGGTGCTGAAGAAGTAAGGAGAGGAATAGTACTATGGTTAATATAAAGATCAACGGCGTGCCCCTTCAGGTCGAGGAGGGGACCACCATACTGAACGCAGCCACTGCTGCGGGAATCAAGATACCTAAGCTCTGTTATCACCCTGACCTTCCCGCATGGGCAGCCTGTGGAATCTGTGTTGTAAAGATTGAAGGTTCCCCCAAACTGCTGCGTGCCTGTGCTGCAAAGGTTTCAGAGGGCATGAGTGTAATTACCCACGACCCTGAGCTGCATGAAGTACGCCGTACTGTAATACAGCTTATTCTTTCTACTCATCCCAATGACTGTCTCCGCTGTCCCAGAAACGGTAACTGCGAACTGCAGACCCTGGCAGCAGACTTCGGAATCCGGGACGTTCCCTACGAAACCCGTATTCAGGAAATCCCTGTTGATGAGTCAACTCCTTCAATTGTTCTCAACCCTGAAAAATGTATCAAGTGCGGACGCTGTGTAAATGTCTGCCAGCAGCTTCAGGATGTATGGGCCCTTGAGTTCATTGGCCGTGGTGATGGAACCCGTATGGCCGGAGCAGGAGATGTTGTACTTAACGAGACTCCCTGTATTAAATGCGGTCAGTGTTCTGCCCACTGTCCTGTAGGTGCTATCTACGAAGTAGATGAAACAGCAAAACTGCTGAATGCTATTCGGGACCCCGAAAAGCACGTTGCCGTACAGATGGCTCCGGCTGTCCGTGTAGCAATCGGTGAAGCATTCGGTATGGAACCCGGAACAATTGCTACCGGGAAAATCTATGCTGCTCTGCGCCGTATCGGTGTGGATGTAGTGTTCGATACCAACTTTGCAGCGGACCTTACTATCATGGAAGAAGGAACCGAGCTGGTTAAAAGAATTACTGAAGGCGGAACTCTGCCTCAGATTACCAGCTGCTGTCCTGCCTGGACGGACTACATGGAGAAGTACTTCCCGGATATGATCCCCCACTTCTCAACTGCCAAGAGTCCCCAGATGATGCAGGGAGCTATTACCAAAACCTATTATGCACAGAAGGCCGGTGTTGATCCTGCAAAGATCTACTCTGCGTCTATTATGCCCTGTACTGCAAAGAAGTGGGAAATTATCCGCTGTGAGAAGATGTACTCTTCCGGATACCAGGATGTGGATCTTGTTCTTACTACCCGAGAACTTGCACGGCTGATAAAAGCAATGGGAATCGATTTTGCTTCTCTTCCGGATGAGCAGGCAGATTCTCCCATCGGCCACTACTCAGGTGCGGGAACCATCTTCGGTAACACCGGCGGTGTAATGGAAGCTGCTGTACGTACTGCTTATGCACTGGTAACCGGTGAAGAGCTGAAAGACGTAAATATCGAAGCTGTCCGTGGAATGGAAGGTGTTCGCTCTGGTGAAGTTGATATCAAGGGCACCAAGGTGAAGGTTGCTGTAGCCCACGGAATGGCTAATGTTAAAGCCGTAATGCGGGAAATACAGGAAGCTCGTGAAAAGGGTGAAGAGCCTCCTTATCACTTTATTGAGGTAATGGCCTGCCGTGGTGGTTGTATCGCCGGTGGTGGTCAGCCCTACAATACTGATGATAAGGTTCGTGAAAAGAGAATTGCAGGCCTCTACAGCGATGACGAACGGTCAACTGTACGCTGTTCTCACCACAACCCCGAAATCAAGCAGATCTACGATGAGTTCCTTGGTGAACCCCTCAGCCACAAGGCACATGAGCTGCTTCACACCATGTATATTCCCCGGCCTCTATACCGGAAATAGACAATCAATTTGGTTGAGCCGCCCTAATAGGGCGGCTTTGCTGTATTGCGGGTTTTTGGGATTTATATTTATATGGATTGATGATATTGATGGAGCCGCCCTAATAGGGCGGCTTTGCTGTATTGCAGGTTTTTGGGATTTATATTTAATATGGATTGATGATATTGATGGAGCCGCCCTAATAGGGCGGCTTTGCGGATATGAGACTTTTTATTGATCTTCTTTGATCATGCGGGCGAAGGCTGCGCCGAATTCGATGGCTTTTTGAAGTTCTGCATCTCCCGGGCCGCCGGCGAATTCGAAGGTGTCCACCATTTCCCATTTAATGGGTTCAATCAGCTTCTTGATCTGCCGAAGAGCTCCGCCGGACCAGCCGTAGCTGCCGAAATAGGCGGTTTTCTTGTTCAGAACCCGCTTTATTGATGCTTCTTCGAGTGCCAGCCCCATGGCGGGAAAAAGACTTCCTTCATAGGTCGGAGCGCCGATCATTACACCCTTGTTTACCCAGAGTGAGGGGAGAATGTAGCTCATGTGGGTTCTGGCTACATCAAAGATCTGAACAGGAACACCTTCGGAACAGAGTCCTTTTGCAACATAGTTCATTACCGCTTCGGTGTTACCATACATGGAGCCGTAAAGAAGGGTTACACCCGCCTCGTTGTCTCCTGTGCCATATTCCGACCATTTTTTGTACAGCTCTACAATTTTGCCGGGATCTTTTCGCCACAGAAGTCCGTGGGAGGGAGCAATAACCTCAACAGGAATATCTGCAAGCTTTTCTATGGCATTGAGAACGGGTTTTGTAAATTTGGCTACAATGTTGGTGTAGTAGCGAAGGGATTCTTTTATATAAAAATCAAGATCCTGAATCTGGTCGTCAAAGATGGCACCGGTTAATGCTCCATACCCGCCGAAACCGTCACAGGAGAAGAGTACTTTTTCTTCAACAATGTAGGTCATCATTGTTTCCGGCCAGTGAACAAAGGGTGTATGAAAGAACTTAAGTGTCTTTTTTCCCAGAGAAAGTTCTTCTCCATCGGCCACTTCGCGGATATTTTCCGTAATACCGTAATAGTTTTCTATCATCGGCCGGGCTTTGGGGGTACAGATAATTGTCAGATTTGGATTAAGCAGGTGCAGGGATTTCATGGCTCCCGTATGGTCGGGCTCCATATGGTTGATTATAAGATAATCAATGTCCTGAATTGATTTAATTTCGCTTACCTGGTCAAAGAGTTCGTCAGTTTTAAACTCCTTGGTAAGCTCAATTAATGCTGTTTTTTCATCTTTTACCAGGTAGGAGTTATAGCTCACTCCCTCCTGGGAAATAGGCCACAGACCTTCGAAAAGGTCTGTGGTCCTGTCATTAACGGTAATTGCGTAGACATCATCGCGGATAGAAGTAGCTATCATAGTCTTCCTCTCTTCCCCGATGAAGTAGTGGGTGATCTGCTTAAAGCTCCATCACCGCCGCAAGGGCTGCATTATAATCGGGGTGGTTAGTATTTTCTTCTACTAACTCAATATAGCGGATCACATCGTTAGAATCAACAATGAATATGGCCCGGTTGAGAAGTCTCAGTTCCTTGATTAAAAGGCCGTAACGCTGACCGAAGTCCGCATCTCTGTGGTCGGAAAGGGTTACCACTCTTTCTACTCCGGCTGCTCCGCACCAGCGACCCTGTGCAAAAGGCAGGTCCATGCTGATGGTAAGAACTACTACATCTTCACCGAAGGATGAAGCTGCTTCATTGAACCGTCTTGTCTGCGCATCACAAACACCGGTGTCCAGAGAGGGCACAACACTGATCAGCTTTTTCTTGCCTGCAAAATCGCTGAGTGTTTTGGGATTTAGATCGTTATCAAGCACAGTAAAATCCGGTGCTTTGTCTCCTACTTTGAGTTCCGGTCCAACGAGGGTTACGCTATTTCCTGCCATGGTAGTTACTGAACGTTCCATAGTATCTCCTGATTATTATTTTCCTTACCAATATACTCATATCAGTAGTAAACGGCTACTAAATATGTATTGCGCCGCCTTCAATTATCTTGGCGGCTTCCATCACGGTTTCAGAAAGGGTCGGATGGGCATGAATCATTTCGGCTACATCATAGGGCAGCAGTTCACTGTTTTTCGCCAGCAGGAGTTCATGAAGGATTTCTGTAGCCCTGCTTCCCGCAAGATGGGCACCGAGAATCTCTTTTGTGTCCGAGGCATAAACTATCTTCACAATCCCGTCGGCCGCATCTGTGGCAACCGCTTTGCCGGCACCCCGGTAGGGGAATACCGCTTCGACTGCATCAAATCCCTTCAAAATCGCCTTCTCTTTGGTTAGTCCGAAGCTGGCGATCTCCGGTTCCGTATAAACAGCTCCCGGAACGGCAGTAAGATCCACCGACTTTCTACCGGCATGTCCGGCCATATGCTCCACGGCGATTTCTCCCTCCTTGCTTGCTACATGGGCCAGCAGGGGAGTCGCGACAACATCGCCGATGGCATAAACGCCTGGAATGTTCGTTTCGTTGTAATCTTTTACCGGAATAAATCCCCGGTCAGTCTCTATTCCCAGATTCTCAAGGCCGATGCCTGCAGTATTCGGTACTCTGCCTACAACCACCAGCAGCTTTTCCGCCTTGAGGGTCTCTTTCTTTCCCCCCTCTTTTTCGATATCAAGTTCAACCCCGGAGGCTGTCTTTTTTAAACCAAGGGCTTTTGTCCCGGTAAAAATGGAAATTTTCCGTTTTTTAAAGCTGTCATGAAGAACTTTGGCTGTATCCTTGTCTTCGGTAGGGAGAATCTGAGGCAGCATCTCAACCATCGAAATTTCGGATCCGAAAGTGTTCATTACATGGGCAAACTCACAGCCTATTGCCCCGGCACCAAGAATAATCATGCTTTCAGGCACCTTTTTCAGCATCAAAGCATCATCAGAAGATAAAACCTGTTTTCCGTCGAACTCAAAGCCTGGGATCTGCCGGGGGCTGGATCCTGTTGCTACAAGAATATTTGTGGATTCAACCAGAATCTCTTCGCCGGATGATGATTTCACCGTGATTTTTCCTGGTCCCGAGAGGGTTCCTGTTCCCTCTATTACCTCGATTTTATTTTTTTTCATAAGAAACGCTACGCCCTTGGAGAGCCTGTCTGCGGCACTGCGGGATTTCTTGTAGACCGTTTCGTAATTAAAACCCTTCAAATCGAGTTTGATCCCCATGTTCTCTGCTTCCAGGGCATGGGAATAGATCTCCGCCTGATGAATAAGTGCCTTGGAGGGAATACAGCCGATATTAAGGCAAACCCCTCCAAGTTTATTTTTTTCAATTATGGCTACTTTAAGGCCAAGCTGGGCAGCACGGATGGCCGCCACGTACCCTCCCGGACCAGCTCCAAGTACTGCGAGATCCGTTGTAACTGTGTTCATATTTTTTCCTCTCTCGTTTTTACTCAATCTCCCCGTTCAAAATATATCTCTATATTATTTTCTTCAAAAAAACGGGGAGAGTCTGAGTATCCCAGGCTTATAACAGTGCTGCCATGGGGTTTTCAAAGTTCATTTTCAGAGCATCGAGAAACCTTGCACCTGTAGCCCCGTCGATAACACGGTGGTCACAGGAGAGACTGAGTTTCATAACATCCCCGGCGCTCAATGTACCGTCAGCAGCGACTACAGGCACCTTTTTCATTGCACCCACTGCCAGGATTGCTGAACCAGGAGGATTGATTATTGCGGTAAAACTGTCAATACCGAAGGATCCCAGATTGCTGACAGAAAAGGTGGCTCCCGTATACTCTTCAGGTGCAAGTTTCCCAGCCTGTGCCCGGGGGATAAGTTCCTTCAGTTCGCGGTCAATCTCCTGTATGCCTTTTACGCCGCAGTTGCGGACAACCGGGGTAATAAGGCCGTCATCGAGGGCTACAGCAAGCCCTATATCGACCGAGCCGAATTCCCTTATGGTATCACCTTCCCAGGAGGCATTTACCCTGGGGTAGCGTTTCAGTGCTTCCGCTGCAAGTTTGATTATAAAAGCATTTACGGAGATCTTCTGATCAACTGTACGGTTAATGCCGCTTCTTGAGGCCAGCAGGGATTCTCCCCGCACATCAACGTTGAGATAAAAATGGGGTGCTGAGTATTTAGACTCCGCCAGTCTTCCCGCGATGGCCTTGCGCATCTTGGAGACCGGTATAAGCCGATCTTCACCTGCGGGCAGGGCCGGAGCCGCCTGAGATACACCTCCTGCAGCACTTCGCTGAAATGCACGGGATGCACCGCTTGATGCCCCTTCAATATCTTTTTTGACAATTCTGCCCCCCGGTCCCGAACCGGCAATCAGTGAAATATCAATTCCCCGGGACCGTGCCATTTCCCGGGCAAGGGGAGAGGCCTTTATCCAGCCCTCTTCTGTGCGGGTTTCTGCGGGTTCTTGTGCTGCAGGTGCGGCTTTTGCGGTAACTGGAGCAGGAGCAGGAGCAGGAGCAGGAGCAGGGGAGACCTTTTCCGCTTTTTCTTCAGTTTTCTCTTCCGCCGCCGCAGGTTCTTCTGAGCTCTTTTTTGCCGCGCCGGCGGAGGCTGATTCTGCTGCAGTAATCAGGGATGAAATATCCTCTCCCTTTTCACCGATAATGGCGATGGGGACACCAACAGCGGCCTCTGCACCTTCCGGAGCCAGTATCTTCAGCAGGGTTCCCTCCTGGATACTCTCATAATCCATTGTAGCCTTATCAGTTTCCACCTCACAGATAATATCTCCCTGAGAGATGGTGTCCCCTTCCTGTTTTTTCCATCCTGCGATAGTCCCTTCCTCCATGGTGGGGGACAGGGCCAGCATTAAAATTTGTTCTGCCATAACTATTCCTTATCTACTCTGAATCCATATAGAGGACTCTGCGGGCGGCATCTACAATCTGGTCCCTCTGGGGCTGGGCTGCCAGCTCAAGCTTGTGGTTGTAGGGCATGGGTACTTCTTCTGAAGCAACCATCTCAACCGGGGCATCCAGATAATCAAAGGCGTTTCTGGAAATAAGCCAGGCCAGATGCGATCCAACAGAGGCAAAAGGCCATGACTCTTCGACTATCACGCAGCGGTGGGTTTTGCGTACCGATGCGTATACAGACTCTTCATCCAGAGGGCGAATGCTGCGGAGATCAATTACTTCAGCATCTACCCCGAGGGAAGAAAGCTTCTCTGCCGCCTCCAGGGTAACCCGTGTTGGTTTGCCGTAACTTACCAGGCTGATATCTGTACCTTCCTTTCTGACCGCTGCTTTTCCGAAGGGTATAAGATACTCTTCTTCGGGAACTTCACCCTTCCAGGCGTACATAAGTTCGCCTTCAAGGAAAATAACCGGGTTATCGTCCCGGATTGCTGTTTTCAAAAGACCCTTTGCATCATAGGGGGTAGAAGGATGTACAACCTTGAGGCCCGGAATATGGGCAAAAATTGACTGAAGCGCCTGGGAGTGCTGGGCTGCCAGATATTCTGCCGGACCGTTGGGACCCCGCATAACCATGGGCATGGTAAATTGGCCGCCGGACATATAGCGCTGTTTGGCTGCATTGGATACGACCTGATCATAGGCCATAAGGGCAAAGTTAAAGGTCATCCACTCAACGATAGGGCGGAGTCCGACCATAGCTGCTCCCACACCCATACCGGTAAACCCTTCCTCGGTAATCGGGGTATCCACAACCCTCAGATCTCCGTATTTTTCCCACAGGCCCTGACTCACCTTGTAGGCTCCATTGTACTGGGCTACTTCTTCTCCCATGAGGAATACCCTGTCGTCCCGGGCCATCTCCTCGTCCATTGCCTGTCTAAGTGCTTCTCTATAGGTAATAACTGCCATTGACCTTCCTCCTTATTGTTCCACGAACACGTCTTCATGCAGGCTTGAGAGTTCAGGTTCCGGGCTGTTTTCGGCGAATTCAACGGATTTTTCACATACCGCCTTTATTTCGTTGTCCATAGCCTTGTACTCATCTTCTGTAATAAATTTTTCTTCCTGCATTTCTGCCAGGAGAAAAGTAATCGGATCCTGCAGCTTGTATTCTTCAAGTTCTTCTGCGGTTCGGTACTTTGCCGGATCGCTCATGGAGTGCCCGCGGTAACGGTAGGTCTTTATTTCATAAAAACGGGGTGCAGGATTCTTTCGCATGTCTGCAACGGCCTCGGTGAACTCGTCAAACACTTCCATTACTTTCATTCCGTTCAGCTGTTTTCCGGGAATATTATAGGCATGGCCCATTTCAGCAAGGTCATGAACAGAGGAGACCCGTTTGAAATCAGTTCCCATACCATACTGGTTGTTTTCAACAATATAGATAATTGGCAGGTTGTGAATCTTTGCCAGATTAAGGCTTTCGTGAAAGGCTCCCTGGTGGATGGCTCCGTCTCCAAAGTAACAGAGAACAACACCGTCTTCCTTCAGGTATTTTATCTTCCAGGCAACGCCGGTTCCCACAGGGATCTGACTTCCAACAATGCCGTTACCGCCGAGCATGTGCTTTTCGGCGGAATACATATGCATGGAACCGCCTTTTCCTTTTGAGCAGCCCGTAGCTTTACCGTAGAGTTCGGCCATTATTGAATCTGCATCCATACCGACAGCCAGGGCGAGGCCATGATCGCGGTAACCGCCAAGTACATAATCCTTTTTCATATCCAGGGCGCCGATAGTCCCTGCTGCAACGGCTTCTTCTCCTATGTAAAGATGGCAGAAGCCGCCTATTTTCCTTAAACCGTACATTTGACCTGCCCGTTCCTCAAAGCGGCGCATCATGATCATCTGCCGGAGAAGCTCTGTTGTTTTCTCTTTACCGTATTTCTTAACAAGACTCATTGTATCCTCCTTAAGGTAAATCAGGTAAAACTGACGCTGTCCCGCATCCCTTTCATGGGAATAAACATGGAACCTTCTTCAATAATTGTCTCCAATACCACCAGGGTGTCCGGATCCGGATTTACCCGCCAGAAAACCGGCAGTCTCGGCCCTATGGCTTCAAGGACCTCCGCTTTCATTGCTGAATTTTCAATAACGTTAACCTGTCCGTTAAGGGTGAGTATTTTATCCAGAGAACGGCTCTGGACCATCCACTGTACCTTCGGGTTTTTTGCAAGGTGTTCCCTTTTGGCAAAATTACCGGAAGTTACCGCATAGAGTGCACCGGTTCTTCCTCTTACTACCGTAGGGGTCATCCATCTCATGGTCGGGCTATTGTCTTTGCCAACAGTGGCAAGCACAGCGCTGTGAGAACCTTCCAGCAGGTTCTCAAGTTCCTGCATAAATCCTGTTTTAGTCACGGTTCACTCCTTGATTTTTACTCATTCCGCATAAAGTATCGTGGAATGGTCAACATACTGCAAATTCAAAAACCACTATATTGGTCTTACCGCATGCTGTTAACCTGATTAAAATAATAATAAAAGTAGGAAATACGAAATAATATGCAGAAAAACTTTGACGATTCCGGGAGTGGTACTCTATATTCAATAAGTAATTATTTATTGAAATTGACTTTTCAATAGACTCTTGTATAGTAAAAGGCATGGCTATGGCAAAAACAAACTTACCAATCCTTAAGCAGGCAATTATGCTCAAGGTGGTCTACGCGCTGGTACCGCTGGCGGTTGCGTCCATCTATTTCTACGGGTGGCGTTCCCTGGCAGTTCTGGCTGTTGTGAATGTTTTCGGCTTTCTGGCGGAATATATCTTTGCCAGGAAAAATAACGGGAAGGTCTCTTCCGCGGTCTTTGTTACCAGTTTCCTTTTCGCCCTTTCCTTGCCGCCGACCATTCCCTTCTGGATTGCTGCAGTGGGAATTGTATTCGGTGTAGTATTCGGCAAGATGGTGTTCGGCGGGTTTGGAAAAAATATCTTTAACCCGGCGATCTCCGGACGGGCATTCATCTATGCCAGTTTCGGTTATCACCTCTCTTCCCGCTTTGCGGAACCTATCGCCGGCCCCTTTGGTGGTTTTGCCGCCTGGGCACCCTCGGTAGATGCTCTCACCAAGGCGACACCTCTGGTTAAACTGGCGTCAGGAGAAGGAGTTCCCATACTTAATCTTCTCTTAGGCAATACCTCCGGCTCGTTAGGAGAAACCTCGGCTATTCTTATAATCATTACCGGTTTGATCCTGATGGCCCAGAAGACAGCCTCCTGGCATATTGTTGTACCCGGGCTGCTCGGTTTTCTTGGAATGCAGAGCATTCTCTTCTTTTCCGGTGTTGCCGGGGCAATTTCTCCGGTGTATGCGTTGTTCTCCGGAAGTATTCTCTTCGGTATCATGTACATGGCTACCGATCCCGTATCCTCTTCCCAGACCACAAATAAGGGCAGATGGATATACGGGGCGTTTATCGGCATTATGACTGTGCTGATACGAACCTTCAGCATCTGGCCCGAAGGAATTACCTTTGCAATTCTGCTTGCGAACATGTTTGCTCCTCTTCTTAACTATGTAATTGTGGAATTGAACAAAAAGAAGAAAGCAAAAGGGGCTGCCGCATGAAAAAGCAGACATTCTACAGTGAACGGATCTACCCGGTGCTGTTTATGGTGCTTGTAACGGTGGTTTTTATTTCAGCCATATCGGGAATACATATTGCCACCCAGGACGTCGTTCTGGAAAACGAGACACTTTTTCTTAAAAAAGCTGTACTTGCATCTCTCGGTTTAAATGTGCCCGAACAAAATGAAGCCATTAACCAGATGTTTGATTCATCGGTAACCGAATACGAACTGGACGGTAAACCATCGGTTTTTGTTTATGATGGATCCGGCGATGAGAAATATGCATTCAGGCTTTCCGGTCCCGGCCTCTGGGGAGAGATTACCTCCATGATAGGTTTCGAGAAAGATCTGCACACCATGACGGGGATTCAGTTTATATCGCAGAATGAAACTCCCGGCCTTGGAGCCCGAATAGAAGAAGAGTGGTTCAAAGCACAGTTTATCGGAAAGGTCCCGCCATTTACGCTTGTCGATGAGGGCACCGAAAATAACGCACCCGATGAGGTGGACGGAATCACCGGTGCTACATACACCTCCCGTTATGTTCGGGATATTGTAAACGGCAGCCCGGAAAAAGGTGCTGCCATGCTTGAGGAGGTACGCTGATGGCAAAAGGACGGGCTAAAAAGATTTTCGCAGATGCCCTGGGCACGGAAAACCCGGTTTTCGCCCAGATTCTCGGCATCTGTTCAACCCTTGCGGTAACCAATAATTTCCGCAACACCCTTGTCATGAGTCTTGGAGTGTTGTTTACCACCACTCTTTCCAGTTTTACCGTTTCAATACTTCGTAAAGCCATACCCGGCAGGGTCCGCATGATGGCCGAAACACTGATTATCGCCGCCTATGTAATTATTGTTGATATAGTCCTGAAGGCATATCTGCCGGAGATTTCCCAGCAGCTCGGGCCTTATGTCGGACTGATTATAACCAACTGTATAATCATGGGCCGGGCGGAGGCCTTTGCCCTGAACAACACTCCGGGGCTTTCCCTTATCGACGGCATCGCCAGCGGTATCGGCTACTCCTATGTTCTGCTCATAATCGCCTTCTTCCGGGAACTGCTTGGTGCCGGTACTGTCCTCGGCTACCAGGTACTGGGTGACTGGTGGACAAACTGGTCAATCATGATTATGTCTCCGGGAGCTTTCTTTATGCTGGCCATATTTATCTGGATTATGAAAGGAACCGTTCTTGGTGAAAAAAAGGAGGCTAAGGCATGAGTGACTACGGCCTGCTTGCTGCAATTTTCTTTGGTGCAATTTTCACCAATAACATACTGCTTACCAATTATCTGGGTATGTGTTCTTTTCTCAGTGTCTCCAGGGAGATTAAAACATCCCTCGGGCTGGGAACTGCCGTTACCTTTGTAATGGCATCCACAAGTCTCCTTAACTACCTGGTTTACCACTTTCTGCTGGTTCCTCTCGGACTTGTGTATCTTCGTTTTATTGTGTTTATCATTGTAATTGCTGCATTTGTGCAGCTGGTTGAAATGATAATCGAACGAGTTTCCGAACCGCTCTATGCGGCTCTTGGAATCTTCCTGCCTCTGATAACCGTTAACTGCGCTATCCTCGGAGTCAGCCTGTTTATGGTTATCCGTGAATACACCCTCTGGGAAAGTTTTTTCTATGGACTTGGATCCGGGCTGGGCTGGTGGTTTGCCATTATGGCTATGGCCGGTATACGGCAGAAGCTGGCAAAAGCAAAGGTCCCAAAAGGTCTGGAAGGAGCCGGAATCACCCTCATCATTACCGGAATGATGGCCCTGGCATTTATGGGCTTTACCGGTATGCTTAACATCAATTAGGAGGCCTGAAGGTGCTTGCATTAAATGCCTTTCTGATAAGTGTCGGAGCAGTTTCCGCAATTTCCGCTGTGCTTGCGGTCCTTATGGTAATTGCCGATGCAACAATCGGTAATTACGGGGAAGTTAAACTGACTATTAATGATGACCACGAATACACCGTTAAAGGCGGCCGGCCGCTTCTGGGTACCTTGATCGAGCAGGAGGTGTTCATACCTTCTGCCTGCGGTGGAAGGGGCTCCTGCGGTCTCTGTAAGGTGGTTGTCGAGGATGGGGCAGGGCAGTATCTGCCAACAGAGCTCCCCTGGATTTCCGAAGAAGAAAAAGAGAAGAATATCCGTCTTTCATGTCAGCTGAAAGTTAAAAACGATATGCGCATCCGTATTCCCGAAGAGCTGTTCAGCGTCAAGGAATACAGTGCCACGGTAAAGAGGCTGCGTAATCTTACCCACGACATTAAGGAAGTAACCCTTAAGCTTGAAGATCCGGATAGTATAGATATGAAAGCCGGGCAGTTTATTCAGTTTAAGGTTCCCGAGTATGAACTCACCGACGAGTCAGTATACCGGGCCTATTCAATGTCTTCCCCTCCCTCCAGCACCGGAGAAGTGGAACTTGAAATCAGGCTCGTGCCTAATGGTATCTGTTCAACCTACGTTCATAATTACCTCAAAGAGGGTGACAACGTAACCGTTAACGGTCCCTATGGCGACTTCTTTCTGAGAGATACCGATGCTGAAGTAATCTGTATAGCCGGAGGCTCCGGTATGGCACCGTTGAAATCTATATTGCTGGATATGGCCGATAAGGGTATCAACCGCAAGGTACGCTACTTCTTTGGTGCCAGATCCAAGCGGGATCTTTTCCTGCTGGATGAAATGAAAGAACTGGAAGAAAAACTCCCGGATTTCAAGTTTATTCCTGCTTTGTCAGAGCCCGCAGAAGAAGATGCCTGGACAGGAGAGACCGGCCTTATTACCGATGTTCTGGACCGGCACATAGCCGCCGGAGGGAACTACGAAGGGTACCTCTGCGGCAGTCCTGGAATGATTGACGCATGTGTCCGGGTACTGACCTCAAAAGGTGTTCCGGAAGAGAAAATCTACTATGACAAGTTCGGCTGATAAAGAAGGAGGCATACGGTGAAACAGTCCCCCCAGATGAAAAGGGCGCAGGAGAATATGGCACCAGGTGTTATTACTCTGGAAGGTTTTCTTGGAACCGATGACAGACATCTTGTAGATATCATTATTGAAGATGAAGCTGTTGTGCAGCGTCTTGATGCAAGCCATGAGTCTATAGCCGCCCGTATGCGTGAGCTGCGGGACGCCGGTGCTGCCGGTCTTGGAGAATATATTACCGTGGAGCCGGGAATAGTTGTTCAGGTTTATTCGGTGCGGGGCAAGCTGCCCTGTCCTTTTGAGGATCCCGGGCTTCATTCTAAAACAACTACAACGGTCAAGAATGAAAAACTTGGTCTGGAGGTCTCTTTTTCAGATCTTCACATTCACCTTATCGGTGAACACGGTTTTTATGAAGGAAAAGGTTTTCCCTTCCGGCTTGATCCTGTAAAGCTGGTTGAAGTTCTGGAAGTAGAGCCGGACCCGCAGTAACCGTTTTCAAGGACACCCCGTTATTCAGCGGGGTGTTTTTTTTATAAAATGTTTGTGATCCTTATATTCTTTGCCTAAACTTATACAGTAGAAGAGCTTATTGTTGCGTGTTATGCAACAGAGGTCTGGTATAAATATTATGAAGGCGAAATGAATATGCACCAGGTTATATCATCATGAAAAGTCCCGGTAAAAAAAGTGAAAGGCTGAACCAGCTTGAACTCCTGCTGGTAACCCACCCGGAGGGCCTGCGCAGGGCCGAGATCGCCCGACGCCTCGGCGTTCACAGGGCCACTGTGGGAAGGTATATCGATGAGCTGAGTACCCATGTTCCGATCTGGGAACGGGACTATCTTATCGGCATCAAATCTAACGAAAAGAATACACTCATGAAACTGACTCTTCTTGAGAGTCTTACCTTTTATCTTGCCTTCCGGTCGCTGCAGCAGAATCTGGGTATCAGATTCCCGGCAGGTGCATCGGCAATACGGAAAATATCCAGGTTTCTTCAAAGCTACGCTCCTTTTATCAGTTCCAGGATGACAGAGATCTCTGACTTTCTTGATTCCGGTGACAGAAAGTCAAACAGCATGATTTCTCTCTGGCTGGAGATTCTGGCAGAGGCATGGATAACTGCCAGTCCGGTTAATGTCAGCTATATGGAAAAAAAGAAGAAAATTCAGGACATGTTTAATGTCTGTTCTGTAGACCTTGACTCTTCCGGTAAAGCACAAGACTCACTGATCATCTGTCTCCGTAAGGTAAATAACGGCAATACCAGCATAATTGTCAACTTCACCGATATTATTGAAGTTAAGACAGTACCTGCAATAGACTCGGTTTATGCTTCGGTGGCGAAGGGATATTTTAAGAAAGAGGCAGACACCTCGGGGGCAGGTGAAAAAGGCACTAGAAAAGAGCCGGATAATGTTTCGCTTTTGGTGGGTAATGAGAAATACCTTGAATTGCTGAAAAGACTGTCCAGCGGCCGCCTCAGTATAGATTCAGCACCACGCGACGGTGCGGTACGTTGTGTAGTCGAATCAGGCTGTGACGAGTTGCTGTTGGGACTGGTTGCAGCCTCCGGTGGTGACCTGATAATTGAATCGCCCCCTGCATGTGTTGATGCCTTCATTAAGCTCAGAATTGATATTGCCCGTAGTATAGATACAAATGTGATGGAAAAAGATTAAGAAAGCATTTGACTTATGGCTATTAATTACCTAAATTATCAGTAATCCCTACTACAACTGTATATACAGGTGATACTGAAAATGAGAACAACCATACAGCGGAAAATTATCATTGAAACTCTGCAGAAACATAAGGACCATCCCGGTGCTGAAGAAATTTATACCGAGGTCAGGTCTGTTCTTCCAAAGATCAGCCTTGGCACTGTATACAGAAATCTCGATATGCTTGCCGGTAACGGTGTTATCAGCCGCCTGGATGTAGGTGGAAGTCATGCCCACTACGATCCGGAACCTGCGAGTCATCCCCATTTTCATTGCAAAGAGTGCGGTTCCGTATCCGATCTTGACTGGGAAGAAACCTTTGACGTGTCTCATGCGGTACAAAAGAACTCGCTTAATAATTTTTCAACTGAATCCGTTGAGATTCTTGTCCGTGGGGTCTGTCCCTCATGCCGGACATCCTGAACAGGTAAATTACGTAATATTTTGCTCCCAAAGACCCGGGTTATAAAACCAGAGGTTTTTATATTATAAGGAATGGAGGATTTTTATGGCTAAAAGACTGGATGTATTCAAATGTTCTGAATGCGGGAACATTGTCGAAATGCTCTACTCAGGCGGCGGTGAGCTGGTTTGTTGTGGAAAACCCATGGAACTGCTTAAAGAAAAAAGTGCTGACAGCAGCACTGAAAAGCATGTCCCCGTTATAGAGAAAACTGCTGATGGTTATAAAGTAACCGTCGGAAGTACTATTCATCCCATGACTGATGAGCACTATATTCAGTGGATCGAGCTTATTGCAGATGGTGTTTCCTATTTTCAGTTTCTGAAACCTGGAACAGAGCCTGTTGCAAATTTCTGCATTAAAGCTGATAATGTAAGTGCAAGAGAATACTGTAACGTTCACGGATTGTGGAAATCCTGATCGGGGCAGATATTTAAGTTAAGGAGACCAAGATGAAAAGATACGTATGTGATGCCTGCGGCTACATCTATGATCCCGCTGAAGGCGATCCCGACAACGATGTTAAAGCAGGAACTGCATTTGAAGATCTTCCCGAAGACTGGGTTTGTCCTGTCTGCGGCGTAGGTAAAGACGACTTCTCCCCTGAGGAGTAAGCAGCTTACACGTTTTAGTATAGTATACCGGTCCTCAAGGGACCGGTTTTTTATTGCCTACATCTGGTCGAACTGTTCTTTGCCCACATAGCAGATGGGGCAGGTCCAGTCATCCGGCAGCAAATCGAAAGCTGTTCCCGCAGGAATCCCCTGGGTTTCATCCCCGATTTCCGGATCATAAATATACCCGCAGTTTGTACATATATATTTGGTCATAATTCACTCCTTTTTGTTCCAACGACTATCGGGTAAGATCAGGCTTTAAAGTACTTTGCCTGCGGGTGGTGAACAATAAAAGCCGAGGTTGTCTGTTCCGGCACCATCTGGCCGCCTTCTGTCAGAGTAACACCGATTCTTTCAGGTTTAAGCAGATCAAAAATGAGCTCATTCCCCTTCATGTCCGGGCAGGCGGGATAGCCGAATGAGTAGCGTGATCCCCGGTATCCCTGAACAACAAAATCCTGAATTCCCGAACCATCCTCTTCAGTAATTGCAAGCTCTTCCCGAACTTTCAGGTGCCAGTATTCAGCCAGAGCTTCTGCCAGTTCAACACTCAGACCGTGAAAAAGCAGGTAGTCTTTGTAGGAATCATCGGAGTACAGCTTTTCTGCTTTTTTATGTGCCTTGTCTCCAACGGTGACTACCTGAAGACCGATAAGGTCTCTTCGGCCGGCGTCATTGGGAAGAAAATAATCAGCGATGCACAGTCCGGGAGATTCCTCCTGACGGGGGAAGCCGAAACGGCCGAGTTCGCCCTTTCCCTCTTCGTCCAGGACGACTACCTCATTTCCCTCGCTGTAGCAGGGGTAGTATCCGTATACAACCTTGGGTTCAAAAAGCCCTTCAGACATTCCCTCAGCCTTCAGTTTTTCAAACTGGGGCCTTACTTCACTGTTCAGCAGGTCTTCATACTCTGATGCGCTTAAGGAGCCCCTACGGTAGCCCCAGCGGCCTCTGAAGAGTACTTGCTCCGTCAGCAGCGGGTAGACATCTTCGAGCTTTATGTCTTTTACCACCCTGGAACCGAAAAAAGGCACTTCCGGTATGGATATATCATGAGAGATTTGGACAGGGGCCTCTTCAGCAGGCTTTACCCGGGCGATGGTATTCTGCTCACGCACCGGTGTGGAAACCAGTGTACCTTCTTTCAGCTGGTTCATTGCTGAAAGACCGGCGAAGGCATCAGGACAATATACCACCGGACCGGAGTAGACTGAGGCGCAGTCTATGGCAACGTAGTCTCTTGTCAGAGCAGCTCCCCCGAGCAGTACCGGAATGGTATAACCCCGGCGTTCCATCTCTTCAAGGTATTCTTTCATTATTACCGTGGATTTAACCAGGAGTCCGCTTAATCCGACAGCATTGGCCCCGGTTTCTTCAACCTTGTCGAGTATGGTTTCAATCTCACATTTAATACCGAGGTTGTGCACCTGATAGCCATTGTTTGAGAGGATAATATCCACCAGGTTTTTCCCTATATCATGGACATCACCCTTGACTGTCGCAAGCACAAGCTGAAGGGTTTCGCTGTTTTCCTTTTTTTCCATAAAGGGTTCAAGCCAGGCAACCGCCTTTTTCATAACCTCTGCCGACTGAAGAACAAAAGGAAGCTGCATTTTTCCGGATCCAAAAAGAACACCAACTTCTTTCATGGCTGGTATAAGCAGGGTGTTGATTATATCCGTAGGAGCGGTATTCTGCCTCAGTTCCTCAAGAAGTGTGTCCAGCCCCGATTTTTTCCCGTTTATAACGGATTTCTGCAGACGCTCTTCAGGGCTGGCGGAAGAAAGATCTTCTTCCTCTCTTGCGTTACCCTCTTTGCCTTCAAAGAACCGGATAAAACTGAACAGCGGGTCTTTCCCGCGGTTAAAAATAAGATCCAGAGCATGCTGTTTTTCATCCTCCGGAATGGTACTTAAGGGCATTATTTTTTTAACATTAATGATGGCGGCATCCAGGCCTGCTTCGATAGCCAGATCCAGAAAGATGGAATTGAGGACTTCCCTGGAGTAGGGGGACAGCCCAAAGGAGATATTGCTTAAACCAAGGACGGTTCTTGCTCCGGGGCACGAGGCTTTTACCCTCCGTATGCCTTCCATGGTCTCAATCGCCGCGGTTTTCAGTGTTTCATCGCCGCTTCCCAGGGTAAATGTGAGGGTGTCGAAAAGAAGGTCTCCCGGGGCCATTCCTTCTTCATTGACGGCCAGATTGTAGAGCCTTTTTGCAATGGATTCTTTTCTTTCAGCATCCTTTGCCATGCCTTCTTCATCGATGGTAAGCGCAATCAGTGCGGCTCCGTAGCGTTTGGCTATGCGGCATATACTCCGTGCCCGGTCTTCACCGTCTTCGAGGTTTATTGAGTTTATGATTGCCCTGCCGCCGATCATTTTCAACGCTTCTTCGATAACCTCGGGGGTTGTGGAATCCACAACCAGGGGAAGGTCGACTTGTGTGACAATTCTGCCAACGGCTTCTCTCATGTCACGAATCTCGTCCCGGCCGGTGTAGGCGACGCACAGATCCAGAGCATGAGCCCCGGATGTAACCTGTTCTTTTGCTACTTCAAGAATACCATCCCAGTCTTCCTTGAGAAGTTTATTACGAAAGAGCCGGCTGCCGTTTGTATTTGTCCGTTCTCCGATAAGAAAGGGTGCAGGATTCTGTGTAAGATCTTTCTCTGTGAATAGAGAACTTACGGTGTCGGATATTTCAGTCGTACGGCTTCCGCGTCTTATTTTCGAAGCGGCTTCTGAAAGAGCTTTAATATATTCCGGACCGGTCCCGCAGCAGCCTCCTACAATTGCAGCCCCGTCTTCGGTAATCATCTGCTGCAGAGGTGCGACAAAATCGGCTGGTGTGAGTGAGTAGACTGTCTGGCCGCCCTTGTTTTCAGGCATCCCTGCGTTGGGCATAACGAAAACAGGGCCACGGAATTTCTGACTGGCTTCTTTTATGTAGCTGCGCATTTTGTCCGGGCCTGTAGCACAGTTCAACCCGAGAAAGGCAATGGGAAAAGGTGAGAGGGCGGAAATTACTGCTCCTATGCTGGAGCCGATAAGGAGGGTTCCGGTAGTTTCCACCGTAACGGATACTCCAACAGGTAATTCCCTGTTCAGCTCTTTCATTTCGTCAAGAGCAGCAACAAGCGCAGATTTTATCTGCAGCAGATCCTGACATGTTTCAATCAGCAGCAGATCGACTCCGCCTTCAATTAATCCGCGGCATTGAAGTTTGTATGAATCATAAAGAGTGTCGAAACTTGCCTGACCCAGAGAGGGCAGCCGGGTTCCGGGGCCGATTGATCCTGCAACAAAGCGCGGCTTATCTGGGGTGCTGTAATCCGCAGCGGCTTTTCCGGCAATTTCTGCTGCAGTTCGGTTTATCTCTATAATTTTATCTTCAAGCTCGTATTCGGCAAGAACTATACTGTTGCCGCCAAAGGAGTTGGTTTCAATTACATCGGAACCCGCTTCCAGATAGCGGCGGTGAATCATGTCAATTTTATCGGGAGATGTAAGGTTGAGGATTTCAGTGCAACCCTGTCGTCCATCCCATTCTTCATCGCTGATGGTCAGGCTCTGTATCTGTGTTCCCATGGCACCGTCAAAGATTACGGTCCCTTTTTCCAAGCGTTCTAAAAATGTCATATCAGATAACTTAATCAAAAATGCGGTTTTACGGAAGGGGAAAGTAGCGGGATTAAATGGTTAATGAAGGCCGCCCTAAAAGCTAAAAAGAAAGCCCGCCGTAAATCGGCGGGCTTGTAAAATGACTGTTATAAGAGGGAGCGGGATCAGCCGATGGCGTCGTTTCCGGTCTCACCTGAGCGGATGCGTATACATCCTTCCATGGGAAGAACGAAAATCTTTCCGTCTCCGATATTTCCGGTTTTTGCACCGGCAATAATGGCATCTACAGTCTTCTGTACGAAATCGTCATTAACTCCGATCTCAATACGTACTTTCTTCAGCAGGTTAACCTCAATGGCTACACCACGGTAGGATTCGGTGAATCCCATCTGCTGTCCACAGCCCATGGCATTGGTAACGGACATTTTAAATACTTCCGCTTTGTACAGTTCCTGCTTAACGTCGTTCAGTTTATCCGGCTGAATATATGCAATAATCAGTTTCATGCTGTACCTCCCAACTTACATGTTCTGGAAAATCTGGAAGCCGGCATAAGACTCGACTCCGTGTTCCCCGATATCCAGACCCTGAAGTTCCTCTTTCTCGGAAACTCTAAGGCCGACAGTTGCTTTGATGATACTGAAGAGTACCGCTGCGGCAATGAATGCCCAACCGAATACTGCAACTACACCAAGTGCCTGAATACCAAGCTGGTGGAATCCACCGCCGTAAAACAGACCAAGTCCTACATCCTCGCTGGAGGAGAAGAGACCAACTGCCAGGGTTCCCCATGCACCGCAAACACCGTGTACGGAGATTGCTCCAACGGGATCGTCGATGTGCAGAACCTTGTCGATGAACTCGACGCTGGCTACAACCAGTGCACCTGCAACAAGACCGATAATGATCGCTGCACCGGGAGTGGTAACTCCACAGGGAGCAGTAATACCTACCAGACCTGCAAGAGCACCGTTAAGAGACATGGAGGGGTCGGGTTTGCCGAACCAGATCCATGAAGTGATCAGTGCTGCAATCGCTCCGGCAGATGCTGCCAGGGTAGTAGTAGTAGCTACAGATGCGATTGAAAGATCAGTTCCGGAAAGGGTGGAACCGGCGTTGAATCCGTACCAGCCGAACCAAAGGATAAATACACCAAGGGCTGCCAGGGGCATGTTGTGACCGGGGATAGCCTTTACGGTTACCTTGTCGCCGACCTTTACATATTTACCGATACGGGGTCCGATGATGATGGCACCGGCAAGAGCTGCCCATGCACCTACGGAGTGTACAACAGTAGATCCGGCAAAGTCATGGAATCCAAGTTCAGAGAGCCAGCCGCCGCCCCAGATCCAGTGACCGGAGATCGGGTAGATCAGACCGGAAATGAATACAGAGTAGACAAGGTAGGCAGAGAACTTGGTTCTTTCAGCCATAGCTCCGGATACAATAGTCGCTGCAGTTGCTGCGAAAACTACCTGGAACATCCAGTCCCGGAAAATTGCAGACATGTCGGAAACACCGTATGCCTCAAGAGCTTCCTGAGTGTAGGAAAGGAAGAAACCGTTTCCACCGATCAGGCCGCCGATTGAAGGTGCGCCGTACATGAACGCCCAACCCACTGCCCAGAAAATAACTGCTCCGGCGGAGAAATCCATCAGGTTTTTCATCAGGATGTTCGAAGCGTTTTTGGCGCGGGTAAGACCAGTTTCAACCATAGCAAAACCGGCCTGCATAAAGAATACAAGTGCCGCAGACAGGATCAACCAGATCATGTCAAATGCGTCGCTGTAGAGTGCCAGTGAATCACTGACATCATCAGCAAAAAGTGTGCCTGCTGTAACCAGCAGCAGAGCAAGGATTACGAAGACTCGTTTCATAGACTCCTCCTAAAGGATGTGTTCAACTTGACATCTATAATGCAGGAGCTGTGCCAAAAATCAGCTCCGTTATTTAGAAATTGTTTAAATCTATATGTAACAATAAAATAAAATAAAACAGTATTTTTTACCATATGGTATCTAACTGACAAAAAGGCATAATGTGTATTTTTTACCTACAAAAATGTAGTCAAGTAATACGCTATACACGGAAATGTATGAAAGAATCAGGTTTACTTCTTGTTATAGATCAGTGACCCCGGAGGAACCGACTTTACTATCCATGTATTACCGCCGATAACAGAGCCTTTACCTATGACTGTATTCCCTCCGAGGATGGTTGCATTGGCATAGATAATTACATCGTCTTCAATGTCGGGATGACGTTTTACCCCCCGCTTGGGGTTTCCTTCTTTATCCAGGGGGGAGAGAGCTCCCAGGGTAACTCCCTGATAAATCTTTACATTGCGGCCTATACGGCAGGTTTCGCCTATAACTACACCGGTTCCGTGATCGATAAAAAATCCCGGTGCAATCTCCGCTCCCGGATGTATGTCTATTCCGGTTCTTGAGTGGGCCCGCTCTGTCATGATTCTGGGGATTATGGGGACCCCCTGGTGATACAGGCTATGGGCGATCCGGTGTGTGGCTATTGCTTCTATAAAGGGATAGCTCAAGACTATCTCGTCAAATGAGCTGGCTGCGGGATCTCCTTCGTATGCGGAGTTGATATCCTCAACCAGCATTGAGCGTATTTTCGGAAGTTTCTCCACCAGGGTCGAAACAATCTCAGTAATTTTTTTATCTTTTTCCTCATTATTCAACGAACTGTAAATTCTAATCAGATGACGTTTTAACAATGCAACTGCTTCGAGAAGGGAGGTTCGGATAAAAAAATGGAGATCTTCTCCCTGTGAAGGACATTGATTCCCGTACCGCCCTGGAAAAATTACCGAATGGAGAATATCAAGAATGTCAAAAATTTCTTCCCGGGCAGACAGTGAGAGCTGATCATCTCCCTGAATATGGAAACCGGAGGTAATGCTTTCTTCCAGTTCGGATACAACTGAAGGGAGAGAACTGTCCAGCCAGGTTCTGAGTGTTTTCATGGGAATACTCTCTTCTGAACCGGAGGTATCTGTCAAGATATTTCCGGTTCAGTCTCTTCCTTGCGTTTTTTTATGCTCCGGTAAATCTCGAACAGCCGTTCAGCCATGGTTTCACTGCTCCAGTTTTTTGCATATTCAACAGCTTCTGCAGATTTACGCTGCCATAGAGCATTGTCAGTAAGGAGAGATAGCACCTTTGATGAGAAAAGTTCCATATCCTCGGAAACCATGAATCCGCCGTTATCACCATTCATGACAATCTTTGTGCCCATTTCTCCTATGGCTACTACCGGAGTTCCCGCCATCATGGATTCTATGGTAACAAGCCCCTGGGTTTCTGTCTTCGAAGCGAAGACAAAAACATCTGCCATGGCATACAGGTATTTAACCTTTTCTTTCGGAACATATCCGGTAAAGGTGACAGAAGCACCGTAATCCCTCTTTTTAACCTTTTTTTTCAATTCGCTCAGGTAGGGCCCGCCACCGGTAATCAGAAAATGCAGATCCGGAACCTGTTCCCTGACTGTTTTAAAGCAATCCATCAGAAAATCCATATTTTTTTCTCTGGTTACCCTTCCTACATATAACAGCAGGGGATTGCCCTTAAGTCCGGGAAACTCTTTAAAAAGAAAAGAGTTCTCTGCAGCATCTTGTCTGTCCAGTCCGGCAAAGTCATCCTCAGGTACTCCCGTAGGCAGTACATGGATGGGCTTTTTGATCCCGTAGGAATGAAGAACTTCCTTCATTGGTTCTGTGGGAGTAACCACTTCATCAACATACTTAAGAGCGGCCCGCTGCATGGACCGGGCAACCTGGCGTCCGATTTTATCGGGAAAGGGGAGGTATAGATTGATATACTCCTCCCAGTAGGTATGGCAGGTAAAAATAATGGGAATATTTCGTTTCCGGCCGAATTTCATAACCATTATTGAAAGCTGAAATTCTGTCTGGCAGTGTATTATGTCCGGGTTCAGTCTTTTCAGGGTTCTGAAGATTTTCCATCTTTCAGCTTTCCATACAAGGCGGTCCTCCGGGCTGAATAGAAGCTGATATGATTTAAAACGGTGAATTGTAGGATCCGGAGAGGGTTCCATATTGGGATATTCAGGTGCAATTATGTGAACTTCGTGTCCAAGTTTTTCAAATTCCAGTTTGAAAGCATCTATAGAAACGGTGGCACCGTTTACTCGCGGCCAGTAGGTATCGGTCGCAAAGACTATTCTCATTCATTAACCTCTTGATCAAAATAGTCTACCCCGGAGATGCAAACTCTACAAGTAGGAATATGAAATCTATACGTTTGTGAAGGTATTCACACTTTGTTAACAGAATATCCACAGAAATACTTCTCTTTATTGCAGAAAGTGTGCTACATTGATAAAAATAACAAGTTGATCATGCAGAAATGCGGGGGAGTTATACTAATGGCATTCGGCTATCTGATTCTGTTTGTGTGCATTACCGGATGTATAATGCTTGGTCTTTTACGCTGGAACAACGAAGAAAAGATTCCCGTGGAAGATCAGAAAGAGAGCGCATAGCCGGTCAGTCGACCGGCTTTTTTATTTTCTTTTCTTTCTGCTTACCCGCCGAAAATATATCTGTTTTCCCGGCGCATTATTCAGAACCTTTTCTTCAATCTCAAAAAGGCTTGTAGCGGTGATCAGGTCGCTCAGTTTTTTAAAGCCATAGTTTCTCGGATCAAAGTCCGGGGACTTTTTGGCGATATTCTGCCCGATATTTCCCAGATAGGCCCATCCCGAGTCATCTGCAGATGCCTCAACGGCACTGCGGAGAAGCTGTACCAGTCGTGAGTCCTGTCTCAGGTCGGCATAGCTCATGCGGCGTTTGCTGCTGACTTCATCATCCTCTTCATCCTCATAATCCCGCAGGATCTCGGTATAGATGAATTTGTCTACCGCCGCAACAAAAGGCTTGGGAGTCTTTTTTTCTCCGAAACCATAAACCGTTTTTCCCGCTTCCCTGAGGCGCGCACAGAGCTTGGTATAATCCGAGTCGGAAGAGACGATGCAGAATCCGTCAAGATCCCCGGTATAGAGGAGGTCCATGGCATCTATGATCAGGGCCGAGTCGGTGGCGTTTTTTCCGGTGGTATAGCTGAACTGCTGGATCGGCTGGATGGAATACTCCAGAAGGGAATCCTTCCAGGAGCGCAGTTTCTGGCTGGTCCAGTCTCCATAGATGCGTTTTACGCTGGCTATTCCATATTTGGCAATTTCGGCTAAAAGTCCTTCTATAATAGATGCCTGAGCATTATCTGCATCGATAAGAACTGCAAGTTTCAGCAGGTTACTGTCTTTCATACCTGCTTATCCTATCCCTGAATCCTGCGGCTATCAAGGGAAGAATCTTTCTTTATAAGGAACGACCGGTGAATTTTTCCTTTATGGGCAAAGTCCTGGGGAATCGTCTCCTGAGTTGTTTCGGTAACTGCATATTTACTGAACAGCTCCTTATCCGGTTCAAAACGGGTAAAGTTAGTACAGAAAAGGATCGTGCCCTGAGGGGAGAGAACATCAAGGCACATCTCTAACAGAGAAGCGTGATCACGTTGAATATCAAAGTCTCCTCTGCGGCTTTTAGAGTTGGAGTAAGTAGGCGGATCAACATAAATCAGATCAAACCGTGATTTTTCCCGACGGGCTTTTTTGAGCCAGGCGAAGGTGTCACTGATCTCGCGGCTGTTTTTTGTCAGGCTAAGCCCGTTGAGCCGCATATTTGCCTCACCCCATTTAAGGTAGGTTGCAGAAGTATCTACACTGACTGTAGAACGGGCACCCGCTGCAGCTGCAGCCACGGAGGCTGTGCAGGTATAGGCGAAGAGGTTGAGAAACCGGTTGCCTTCTGACAGGCGGGCAATTTTTTTTCTCAGCTCACGGCTGTCGAGAAAGAGGCCGGTATCGAGATAGTCCGTAAAATTGACAAAGAATTTCAAGTTCCCTTCTTTGCAGATATACCGGGTCTCATTCTGCGCCTGCCCCGCGTAGCGGTCGCTGGCACCGAGTTTCCGGCGCTCCTTAAGGAATATTCCTTCCGAGCCGAAGGGGAGATAGTTCAGCAGTCCCTCCAGGGCTTCCCTTCTTCTCCTTCGGACATTGGCGGGATCAATGGTGGACGGAGCGGAGTATTCCTGCAGGTGACAGTAGTTCTCTTCGTAAAGATCCACCGCAAAGGCATACTCCGGCATGTCCTTGTCGTAGAGTCTGTAGCAGGTGGTTCCGCTTTTTTTAAGGTAGGACTGAAGCTGTCTGCGATTTTTTTTCAGCCGGTTGATAAACATCTCCGACCCTGCGGAAAGAACAAATTCGGGGATCACACCATGGATAAGCTGTACTGGAATTGATCCGTTGGAGAGCTTATGGATTTTTCCCGCCTGAATACCCGTCATCAGTCCCAGTTCTTTATCCGGGGCCAGGAAAGAGAGTTTCCAGCCGCTGAAATTCTGCCGCAGGCTTACGCCCATATCTGTGTAGATAACCCGGGCCTGAAGATCGTTCTCCAGGCGCTCCCCGTAGGGAGGGTTGGTTGCTATAAGTCCGCTTATATCCCGGGAAACCGGATGTACCGTATGCACAGATGAACTGCTGAAGCTGATACACCCTTCAAGACCGGCTGTTGCGGCATTAATACGGGCTGCTGCAACACAATCAGGATCAATGTCGGTTCCGGTAATGGATAAGCTGTTCTTTTTATAGCTTTCCAGAGATTTTTTATTAGACTGCCTGTATTCCTCGACCAGGGTTTCCCACAAAGTCCTGTCATGCAGTTTCCACTGCCGTATTCCGGTTTTCTCTCTGTCTGCTCCCGGGGCAATGCCGGCTGCCATAAGAGCAGCCTCAACACAGAGGGTTCCCGATCCGCAGAAAGGATCATGAAAAGCACCACCCCCGGCTGCAGTTTCAGGCCATCCTGCCCGGTAGAGAATGGCTGCTGCAAGATTTTCACGAAGAGGAGCGGCCACGTTTTTCTTTCTGTAGCCCCGCTGGTGTCTGCTGCCCCCGCCGATATCGATTGAAATTTCCGCATCATTGCGGAATACCCGCAGGAACAGTCTCACCCCGGGGTTTTCGTTATCTATATTCGGCCGGCTGCCTGTTTTTGTTCGCAGGCGGTCGACAATAGCATCTTTTGCCTTGAGAACGGGAAAATTTGTATGTTTAAAAAGATGACTTTTAACTGAACTGTCGATAATAAAACTACCGGCGGAATCAAGATGATCTTCCCATGGAATACCTGCTACAGCATCATAGAGATCCTTCTGAGTATCAAGAGAAAATTTTCCCAATGGAAAAATCAGCCGGCTTGCGCTACGGTTTTCTATTAGAAAACGGTAAATTTTCTGCAGGTTTGCGGAAAATTCTATACCCGAAGCGCTTATGGATGATGGCTGAATGGACAGAGATTCAGCTTCTTTGACAAGAATGTCTTCACAATGAGGCAGCGCTACGGCGCGGACGGTAATGTTACCCATAGAGCAAATATAAGCCGAATGGGTAAGCATACGCAACAGCGGAAGAAATAGGAGGAAATATCATGAGCGGAAAACGGACACCAATTGGAAAGTTTATGATTGCCCGGGGGCTTCTTTCGGTAGAACAGGAGCGGGCTGTGGCTGCAGAACAGAAAATGCTTGCAGCGGAGCATCAGTACGAAGCCTTCGGCCGAATTGCTGTAAGAAAAGGCTTTGTAAGCTCGGAAGTGGTAAAGGCTGCCATGAAAGAACGTGCGGGACTTGAAAAAAAATAACACCAACAAGATTGTATCCTGTTACATTAGTACAAGAAAATAACTCGAACAAGGAATGAAAATGTCATTATTGCGTAATGGATCAGTCCGGTTTCTGATTGCCGCAGGGGTTCTAACTATTATCTGTTTGCTAATTCTTCCCGCCTGCGCAGGATCGGAGGCGGATTATGAGGCAGGCAGTTTTCCTGCCGTTGCCATGAGTCCCAAGGAGTCCTATCGGGACGCATCCATGGCAGATGAACTGAGTGCGCCTGCACCTGAAGGGGCTGCTGTTAATACCGCACCGCCTCTGGAAAAAGAGCGGGCCCGTATATACAGCGCATCTCTCTCGCTTGAGGTAACCAGGGTGGAAACCGTCCGTAACAGCCTGGGAGAACGAGCCCTGGAGCTTGGGGGACGGATTGAAGGAATCAGCAGTGAGGGCATTGTGGTCCTTGTTCCTGCGGAGTATTTCTTCCCCTATCTCGATGAAGCGGAAGCTTTGGGAGTTCTGATCGACAGAAATGTAAGTGCCCTTGATGTGAGTGAAGCCCTTGCGGAGACCGAAACCCGGCTTAAGATTGCCAGAGAGGCCAGGCAGCGTCTGTATGACCTCCTTGAGGAATCAAGGGAAGGTGAAGAGCGTCTGGCTATTCTCCGGGAAATCCGCAGGCTTTCGGAAAAGATTGAAACCATGGAGCTCCAGCTGGCCACCATGAAGGAACGCATTGCCTTTTCACGGGTCTCCTGCCAGCTGGTTACCAAGATGGGCAGCCGTTACGATTCTCGTGGCCTGATTCCTTTTCGCTGGATGAGAAACCTGGATCCCTTCGGAGTAAGCCTTGGTTCCCTTGAGGGCGCCGCCATAGACCCCGGCGGAAGCTTTGCCGTTTTCCGGGATCCGCCTTCGGGTAATGCCTTTTATGCAGAGAGCGCCGACGGAGCTGTCCTTCGCATGGCTTCAACCGCAAATGAGCCCGAGGGGGATGCCGCTTTCTGGCAGGAAGCAATGCTGAATTATCTTGCCCCCCTGTATTCCAGAGTGGAAGTCCTGGAGTTGCCCCTGAATGACGGGAATGAGAAGACTCTGAAGGGGGTTATCTGTTCTGTCTCCGGAGAACCGGGATACCGGTATGAAGTCGTTGCTGTCCCCGAGAAGGGCGGGCTTATGATTGTAGAAGGGGTTTTCCCGGGCACGTCCGGTTCAGATCTGATAGATTCCTTTCATGAAGCATTGAAGGAGCGATTCTGATGAAGAAGTCAGCTGTCTTAGCCTTTTTCTGTATTGCTGCCCTTTTTACGCTTCAGGTTGCGCTTCAGGCGCAAGAGTCCATAGAGTACCGTATTGAGGCCAGGCTGGTTGTGTACGACGGAGGTGCCGCGGGGGATCGTCTGGTAGACTGGCTGGAGGCAAAAGGGGGGTATTTTCTCTCCCTGGAAAACGGCAGAATTATCGGCCGGCTTCCTTCTGCCGAAGCGGCGGGGGCAGAAGAGGATCTTAAAAATCTGAGTGCTGAACTTTTAGGGTACAGTCTTACTGCCCGGGATGTTTCCGGAGAGCTGCGCAGGCTGGAAGCATCTTTGAGTTCCCGGCGGGAGGTGCTTGATCAGAACCTCTCCTATCTGGCGCGGTCAGATTTTTCAAGTACCCTTGCAATAGAAAAGGAAGTGCTGGATCTTGTAGGAGAGATTGAATCAATCCGCGCACAGATTGCCTCATTGAATATCCGCAGCACCTATGCAACGCTGGAACTCGATCTTGAAAGCCAGGGTGTCACCAATCCCGGGGGCACGTTGTCGAACTTTTCCTGGATTAACAGTATTGACTTCTACTCCTTTATGGAATCAAATCCGTTAAACCGTACATTTTCCTGGCTGCCCCGCTTTGGGGACCCCGAAACGGCACCTGAGGGCTTCTCGGTCTACCGGAATTCCCGGCTTTACCGGGCAGTTTCACCGGAAGGCATCAAGCTGCGTATCCGGGAGGTACGTCCGGAACCTGTGATGGATATGGCCTTCTGGGAAACCGCACTTACAGCATACATGGAAGAGGCTGGGTATCTGCTGAGGGATAAGCAGATACTTGAACTCAAAACCGGAAGCAACGGCTTGACCTTTATGTGGCTGGCGCCATATTCCGGGGATGAGTATGTGTATATGGTAGCGCTCTTTCCCTCAAAACTTTCGTCAAACAAGGGAGCCAAACAGCTGAAAATAGTCGAAGTGGCCGGTGAGCTTGAATCCTTCGACCGCCGTGGAGAGGCATTACAGACCTGGCTTGAAGGGTATCTGGAATAACTGTTGTATTATTCATAAAAAGATACTTCCAATTCTCCTGTATTGAATTACATTTAATACAGGAGCTCTTATCAAGACAGGGCGCAAGGCGGTGAACATGGCGGATCAGGATGCAGGCAGAGTGAAAACCTTCGTTATTGATACTAATGTCTTTATTCATAAACCGGACTGTATACTTTCGTTCAGAGACAACAACGTGGTTGTTCCTCTCTGGGTTCTGGAAGAGCTGGATAAGCTTAAAACCTTCAGTGACGAAAAAGGCCGGAATGCCCGTCAGGCCATCCGCTTCCTCGATGAAGTCGGCAAGCATGGTGACCTGAATAAGGGAGCCAAAGTGGGGGACGGAATTACTCTGTCGGTCTCTCTGGTGCAGTCCAGTGAAGTTCCCATTGATCTGAACAAGGATAAGGTAGATAACAAAATCCTGCTTACCGCTTTGAGTCTGAAAAATGAGGGCAGAGAAGTTTTCTTCGTTTCGAAAGACATCAATGCACGGGTAAAGGCTACCGCCCTTGGCCTCCGGGCTGTTGATTACGAAAAACAGAAAGTCAACATTCTGGAGCTCTATCCCGGCTGGCGGGAGGTGGAGACATCGGAAGAGATGCTGGACACCCTGCTGCAGGGAAATCCGGTTCCCTGGGAGCAGAAACTCTTTCCCAATGAATTTGTCCTGGCAGCCAATCCCAAGAGTGCCACCCGGGTTATTGCCCGTCATATGGACGGGGCCGTTACCGGTTTATATGGCGAGATGGAGCCTGTCAGCGGCGTAGTGCCCTTGAATGAGAAACAGCGAATGGCTTTTGAACTGCTCCTTGATCCGGAGATTTCCCTGGTCAGCCTTGTGGGCAAAGCCGGAACCGGCAAGACCCTTATGGCCATTGCGGCAGGTTTGTATCAGGTTCTGGAGACGGAGACCTATAAGCGGGTTCTTGTGAGCAGGCCGGTCATTCCCATGGGAAAGGATATAGGCTATCTGCCGGGGGCCAAGAACGAAAAACTGACCCACTGGATGCAGCCCCTTTTTGACAATCTGGAATACATTCTTTCGGTGTATAAAAAGCAGAATCTTAAAAATGTGGATTCTCTGCTGAATAATAATCTTCTTGAACTGGAGGCTCTGACCTACATACGGGGCCGTTCTCTCCCTGACCAGTTTCTCATTGTAGATGAAGCCCAGAATCTTTCTCCCCACGAAATAAAGACCATTGTGAGCCGGGCAGGGGAAGGGACAAAAGTTGTTCTAACCGGTGACCCCTATCAGATAGACAGTCCGTATCTTGATTCCAGCTCAAACGGCCTTACCTATCTGGTGGAAGCCATGAAGGGGCAGAAGATTTTCGGTCATGTAACCCTGGATAAGTCCGAGAGAAGTCTGCTTGCGGAGCTTGCGGCGGAACTGCTTTAGACTTAAGCGGAAGGTCTGCCGCTTTTTGCTAAACGTAACGGCTCCTCTGTGCCGACAATAGAAGTGATATGAAGTACAGGTATACCTTAATCTTTCTCCTCCTGGGCTTTCTGACGTTTTCCGTCTATGGAGAAGTCTCTTTTTCCAGGCTAAATTTGTCCGATGACGGGATTCTGCTCTTCCGTGCCACCACGGAATCACCCATGGATGGTGCTTACTCCACTCTTTTCAAGGCTGATCTCGGCAAGGGAGATCTTCAGCAGCTCACTTTTTTTCCGGAGCATGCTTCCCTTATCAACGGTGGAGAACGGCTGCAGATACAGAACCGCTTCGGTGTGTTCCGCACAGATGAAAAGCTTGCCGGAATGGCTCCCATTAAGACTTTTCCCGCCTTTGTTAACGGAGAAGAGATACAGACCGGCAAGATTGCAACTGTCGGGGCCTCTCCTGACGGCCGCTATCTGCTCTACCTCGAACCCGAATCCTACGGATACGCGGCACTGAAGCTGTACCATATTGGCCGTGAAGAGGAATACCTTATAAGTACCGGGGTTGAGATGGTTCTCAACAGTCCCAATGCAACCTGGTCTCCCGATTCCGGATACTTTGTCTACCAGAAACAGGGTAATCTCTACTACTTTTCCATGGATCAGCTGATTTCGGATCGTATTATCGATGAAAGCTTCAGAATCCTTGGCAAGGGGCGCCTCTCTTCCACCCGCTGGAGCAGGCGGAATGACCTGTTTTACGTTACCGGGAATCTTGTTTATCAGATTCTCAGCCCCGAATTCTTTACCCGGTCAATTTATACCGGTCTTTTTGATGTCGGGCATATTGCCGGGAAGATTCCTTTTGAGTTTGACCCCGCTTTTGACAGTTACTGGATATCCCCCGACGGGGGTAAAATCCTTTTCAATAAGGGTGGGCAGAATATCTTTCTCTACCTGCTGCAGCCGGATGATTATATCTCCACCGGGGATGCTACGGCCCTTCCTTATCTCTATCTTCCCCGTAATACCGTGGTTAAGGATGTCGCCTGGTCTTCATCGGGAATTATTACCCTGCTGACAAACAGTCTGGTGGAGGGCAGTCGGAAGTCGGGTCTTTTCAGGCTGAATCTTGCCAATAAGGAGACCCGCTTTACGGAAGTTGAGGCAGAGGGGGTTACGGGTATTGCGATTTCTCCCAATCAGGAAAGATGCGTACTCTTGTATAACGATAAAGCGGAGCTGAGAAACTATTACAATTTCGCTGTAGAACAAACCATCAGCTATCAGAATCCCCTTCATGCATTATGGCGGAGCAGTACAGAAATTATTCTCTGTGGAAACTCTGCCAACAGTCTTTATTCCCTGGATGATAACAGCCTTACCCTTATCAGTCTTGCTCAGTACTCTTCGGCAGGCTTTAATGCCGAAGGCGATATTCTCATACAGCAGGATAATAAGACCTGGACGGCAGAAAATGATCTACTGGTTGAGGCTGACGGTGAGTCTCTTCTGCCGGCAAAGGTGGCTGCCGGTGATTTCCGGGTGTTTATAGAGGATTCTGTAGGAAATGCCTACCAGGATACAGTAATGATCAGGGATCTTAAAAACCTGGTAACCCGGCCTCTTTTCCGCTTTCCTGCCCGTGAGTACGATCTTTTTCCAAAAGAAGATGAAAATATAGATCTGGCCAATTTCTCACATGGGTCACGCATTCGCCGCAGAGAAGTTTCTCTTGTCTTTAATGCCATTGACTCTGTGGAAGGCTTAACCTATGTTCTGCATACCCTGAAGGATTATGATATCCGGGGAACTTTTTTCCTTAATGGAGAGTTTATCCGCCGTCATCCGGATGCAGTAAAAGAGATTTCCCAGTCCGGTCACGAAGTAGGGTCCCTCTTTTATGCCTATTTTGATATGACCGACAGCCGCTTTCAGATAAACAAGGATTTTATCAAGCGGGGTCTTGCCAGAAATGAGGACGATTACTTTGCAGCCACCGGAGACGAGCTCTCTCTTCTCTGGCATGCACCTTTTTACTTCGTAAACAGCGAAATAATTGCGGCCTCATCCGAGATGAACTATACTTATATTGGAAGGGACGTTGATCCTCTGGATTGGATTACTCCCTATTCAACCGGCCGCCTGGCGGATCTCTATTCTCCGGCAGCTGATATTGTAGAACGGATATTGAAGAACAAGCGGCCAGGGTCGATTATTCCGTTAAGAATTGGTAAAACCAGTCCTGAGCGGGAAGATTATCTGTTCCATTCTCTTGATATTATGATAGACGAGTTGATATCGTTGGGTTACGAGATTGTGCCCGTCAGTCAGCTTATGGCCCATGCCAGGTAAAACTAACGAAGTCTGCCCAGTCTCAAACAACGGGCAGACTCAAGATTTTAACCGCCCGAGTCGATACTAATGGTGACTATCACCAGGGAGGGGGAGTGCTTTGAGTCCGGCAAACCCGTTGAACGCGTACAAAGAAACTAAAATCAAAAGCAGCAGTCCTGTAAAACTTGTTATCATGCTCTATGATGAGGCAATCAAGCACATTGATACCGCCATTGATCTCCTGGATAAAGGGGATAAGCGGCTTGATCTGGTAAATAATTCCATTATCAAGGCCCAGGACATGGTTACAGAGCTGATGGTGTCCCTCGATTTTGACAGGGGCGGCGAGATCGCCATGAATCTCAACAATCTCTATTTCTATTTCAATCAGCAGCTCATGGAAGCCAATATCCAGAAAAACTGCGATATGCTTCGCCCTGTACGGTCCATGATTGCAGACCTCCGGGAGGCATGGAATACTATTTCCAGCCAGGTTGCCGTTGGTGCTGAAAACCATAACCGGAATTATCACGGTGTCAACATCGCCGGATAATACTTTGTCATATCCCGCATATCTCCTGGAGCTTGAATCCAGGAGAACACTTCTTACCGGGGAGTACCTGAAAATTCTGGAACTCCTCGAAGATGACCTTAATACCGAAAATATAGAAAAGTTTGAACTCCATCTTCAGGCTCAGGATGCCTGTTTTCGCAGGCTTAAGTCCTGTAGAAAAGCCGGTGACGGTGCTGGACTGAAATTTATTGAATCCGAACTTGATAAACGCCTTAAAATTCAGCACCAGAGGATTGAATCTAAAATTAAAGAGAGGGTTTCGTCCTTGCAGACGAGACTGAAAAAAGGTAATTTCAGAAAAGACCGGAACAGAATATTCGCCCTGGAAGAACATACCTCTTCTTTTGTAGATTTCTCCTGCTGATATCTGTTCCCTGCCTAAGGAGTTCAGGTGTCAGATAAGCTTTATCTCATCGACGGCTATGCCCTTGTTTACCGATCATACTTCGCATTTATACGGGCACCCCTGTTTAACCCGGCGGGTAAAAACAGTTCCGCCGTGTTCGGTTTCTTCAGAACCCTTCTTTCCATAACACGTAATTACAATCCGGAAAATCTTGCTGTGATCTTTGATTCGGCAAAACCGACATTCCGGCATGAAAAATATCCTGAATATAAAGCAAACAGGGAAAAAGCACCCCAGGATCTGCATGCCCAGATACCGGTGATAAAAGAAATTCTTGATGCCATGCAGATCTCCCGCATAGAACAGGAAGGTGTTGAAGCCGACGATATTATTGCAAGCTATGCTGTAAGTGCCCGTCTGTCGGGGATTGGATGCACCATAGTGTCCGGAGATAAGGACCTTATGCAGCTGGTCGGTGGACCGGTAACAGCTTTGCTTCCGGATAAATCAGGCGGATATATTGAGTATGGACCGGAAGAAGTAACGGAAAAGTGGGGTGTCCCCCCCGAAAAGATTCTGGATTATCTATCTCTGACCGGTGATCAGTCTGACAATGTTCCCGGTGTAAAGGGTATTGGACCGAAAGGGGCGGTTGGACTGCTTGAGAAATACGGCAGTCTGGATGGTATCTATGAGAATCTTGATAAACTGACACCGCGGCAGCGGGAAATATTTACGACAGAAAAGGAAACAGCCTACCTCAGCAGGGATCTGATTACCCTTAAAACCGATCTTTCCGGGCTGCCAGATGTTTCCGAACTTAAACTGAAAGCATACGATGGAGAACAAGTAGCTTCACTGTTTCTCCGGGAGGGAGCCGGAAGTCTCGCAGAAATGGTCGGCGGCAGTGAAGCCGTAGCGGAGCAGAAAGGGCACGATTCATTCTCAGCGGAAAGTGCCGACTACTCAACGGTTACAAGCATTGAGGCTCTTGAGAGGCTTAAGGACGCGATTTTGCATGCCGGGACTTTTGCTCTCGATGTCGAAACAGATTCGGTCGACCCTATGCAGGCTGTACTGGCGGGCATTTCCGTTTCAGTAAAAAAAGCACAGGGATGGTATATCCCCTTGAAATGCACCGGTGTTTCCTGTCTTGTGGAAGACACCGTCAAAGCATTTGTTGCAGAAATTCTTGGCAACGAAAAATTCCTCTGGGTCGGGCAGAACCTCAAGTATGATTATAAAGTCCTCCGCAACTGGGGAATAACAGAAATTAATTGCGGTATATTCGATACCATGGTGGCCGCATGGCTCCTGGACAGCACAGCCAATACTTATGGTATGGATACACTGGCCGAACGGTTTCTCGGTTATACAACCATTCATTTTAACGATGTTGTCCCTAAAGGCGGAACTTTTCAGGATGTAGAACTTCAGAAAGCATGTGAATATGCGGTTGAGGATGCTGATATTACCCTTCGTCTCTTTGATCTTTTCAAAGAAGAACTGAAGAAAGAGGGGCTTGAATCCACTTTTAATGATATTGAAATGCCGGTTCTGAAGATTCTTGCAGAAATGGAAATTGCCGGAATTGGTCTCAACGGTAAGTCCCTGAAGGAATACGGAATACGGCTTGGAAAGGACCTGGATGCCATTCAGGGACAGATCTACAGTCTCTGCGGTAAAGAGTTCAATATCAATTCCACCAAACAGCTGCAGCAGGTGCTGTTTGAAGACCGGAAGCTTACTCCGGTTAAAAAGACCAAAACCGGTTACAGCACTGACACAGGCGTTCTGCAGCAGCTTGCCTCGGAAGATCCGGTTCCGGAACTCATACTGAAACACCGTGGTCTGGCAAAGCTTAAATCGACCTATGTGGATACCCTGCCGGAACAGATTAATCCCACCACCGGAAGAATCCATACCAGTTTTCAGCTTACCGGAACTGCAACCGGGCGGCTTGCCAGTAAAAATCCGAATCTGCAGAATATACCTGTCAAGGACGAGGCGGGAAGGGAAATCCGCCGGGCGTTTATTCCTGCAGAAGGACACTGTTTTCTCAGTGCCGACTATGCCCAGATTGAGCTTGTAGTATTTGCTCATCTGTCAAAGGATAAAAACCTCGCAGGGGCATTTGTTGAAGGCAGGGATATTCATCGTCAGACTGCTTCCCTGATTTTCGGGGTATCCGAAGATGAGGTCAGCCCGGAACAGCGACGCGTGGCAAAAACCATCAACTTCGGGGTTATTTACGGCATGAGCCCCTTTCGCCTTTCCAATGAACTGCGGATTCCCCGGGGTGATGCAGCGCGTTTTATTGATGCCTATTTTACCCAGTATGCGGGAGTTAAGGATTTTATCGACCGCATAGTAAAAGAAACAGAGAAGTCCGGGACTGTATCTACAATGATGGGCCACCGGCGTACCGTTCCGGGTATAAACAGCCGTAACAAAACAGAGAAAGCCGGCGCGGAGCGGATTGCGGTTAACACCCCGGTGCAGGGATCCGCTGCGGATATCGTTAAACAGGCTATGATCAATCTTTCCAGGGCTCTGAAAGAGGAAAATTATAAAGCCAAACTGATTCTGCAGGTGCATGACGAACTTATTCTTGAGGTCCCGGAAAATGAAAAAGAAGCTGTTTCCGCCCTGGTTCTTGAGACAATGCAGAATGCAGTGAAGCTTTCTGTTCCCTTGAAGGTCAGCCTTGAGACAGGGGACAGCTGGGGCAGTGTACATTGAGTATTATTATAGGGGTTGCCGGTGAGTATTGTGCAGGAAAGAGCACAGTCGGGCAGATTCTCATTGAGAAGGGCTTTGAAGAAATCGATGTAGACAGTCTCGGTCATGCGGCCCGGGAAGCCATGTCGGAAACAGTACTGAACACCTTCGGGACCCTGGACCGCAGAGAACTTGGCAGGATTGTTTTTTCCCATCCTGAGGAGCTCAAAAAGCTTGAGTCTATTCTGCACCCGTGGATGATCAGGGAGACCGAAAAACAGGTTGAAAAAATCCGTGCCGGAAACGGAAATGGAGTGGTGAATGCCGCCCTGTTGTATCCTATGGGCCTGTTCCGGTTGTGCGATACTGTTTTCTGGGTAAAAGCTCCAGTCTGGAAGCGTTTTTTTCGCGCCCGGCAGCGGGACGGTTTGGATTTGCCCGGGTTTATCAGAAGAATTCGTTCACAAAAGAAAGTGTATCCTCAAAAAGATCAGGAAGTTGTCGATATTATAGATATAGTCAACGCCGGAAACCGGAAGCGCCTGGAGCGCAGGGTTTCCGAAGAGCTGAATAGCCTTCTGGGTTAATCAGTTACGGAGAGATCGATGGAACAGCAGAAAATTTTATGGATAATATTCGCACTGGCTACCGGTGTTCTGGTAGTGGTGGCCGCAGCTTTTATACTATTTGTCCCCCCGGGAACAGGCAGCGAGACCGAAACTACCACTGCGGCAGTTGAAAGCGATAATTTTGATGTTACCGCCTTTCTCAAGGATGATGAAAAAACCATGGGCCTGGAAGAGTCCTCCGGGGAGACGGGTGAAACAAGTTATGTGATCGGTGTCGTCGAAGGTGCTGATTCTGACGTTACCCCGGACGCAGCGGAGACTGCACCGGTAGCAGAAATCGTAAAGGCTCCGGTACCAGCGGCGGTTCCTGCGCCTAAAGCAGTACAGCCTGCGCCCGCTCCGGTAAATCCGGTAAAAAAGGTGAGAGTAACGGAATACTGGATTCAGGCCGGATCGTTTTCGCACCGGTCGAGCGCAGAAGAGGCGAAAGAAAGTCTTCAGGAAAAGGAATTTGAATCAGTTATCTTTACCAAAGATGTCAACGGCACCCAGTATTTCCGTGTGCGCATAGGGCCCTACAAATACAAAGCAGAAGCTGAAAAGTTTCTTACCTATGTAAAGAATATAGATAATTTTGAAAGCAGTCAGATTTTTGAGGTCTATGTCGAAAAAACCCTCTGATTGTCAGGTTTCCTAACCCTTCTTATTATTCTGCGGCTCTCCGCCCGGCGCTCACCTTTGAGTGTCTGCGGAAGGCCGGCCAGAAATTCAATGCCTTTCTTAACTGTGACTTTTGATTCATAACTGTTTCATACCCAAGATTAATTAACTCTTTGCTGTCTGAGAAATCAAGGGGGACGTCTTTTTCATTGGGAATAAGTTCAAGTGTAGGTGTATCAGCCTCGGAACGAATCTGTCCATAACAGGCGACTGTAAAAGCCCTGAGAAGTATGGAAAAACCGTTTTCGAGGTCTTCCGGCCCCGAGGGTCTGCGGGGCGTGACATTAACCCCGATTACGTGTTTTATACCCATCGATCGGGGAATCCATACCGGCATGTTGTCAGAAACTGCTCCATCGCAGAGAAGCATACCGTTCCGTTCCACCGGGGTAAATACTCCCGGGAATGCCATGGATGCACGTATGGCATCTGCAACAGATCCCCGATGAAGCATTACTTCCCTGCCGTTGGTAAGATCTACAGCGTTGCAGTAGAAAGGGATGCGGGTATCTGAAAAGCTTGCATTATTGGTCATACGCCGCAGAAGTTCGTGGATCTTTGAACCACCGTCTGCACCGCGGGAAACCAGCATCCGGTTTATCGCTTCCTCGGCCTGGAGAACTCTGGTGACCGCTCCGATGTTCAGCTGAAATGTGAACCCTTCCAGATACTGGAACAGATCGAAGGATTCCAGCATCTCTTCAAAGTCTTCAACTTCCATACCGCAGGCATAAGCACCCCCGATGATCGCACCGATGGAGGTGCCGGCAATCAGATCGGGACGAAGGTTGAGTTCTTCAAGAGCTTTTATAACGCCGATGTGTGACAGCCCGTTGCCGCCGCCTCCGGAGAGGACCAGTGCCCATTTCATGGGGATAGAGTACCGGGGAGAAAGCCCTTGGTCAATTTGTTAATTATGTGGGGCAAGTCTAAAAACTGCTCTTTCCCCAGATTCTTCGTCGTCAAGATTTACCTGCGCAGAAAACAAAATATTGACATAGGGAAGTTTTGGATCTAAAATAGATTTTAGATCCAAAATAAGGAGTGTGTAGATGATTTCAATTAGGAAAACAACTTTATCAGCAGTAGCAGTAATGCTGGTAATCGGGAGTCTGGTTTTTGCCAATGGACAACAGGACGCCGGCGGGGCAACATACCCTGATAAGCCCATTAAAGTGATAGTTCCGGCAGGTGCAGGTGGCGGAACCGATGTTAACGCCAGGCTTACCAATAAATACCTGAGAGAAATCTTGGGGGTAGAACTGGTTGTTTCAAATATTAAGGGAGCAGGCGGTACCATCGGAAGTTCAGAGGTTTTTGATGCTGATCCTGACGGGTATACCATGCTTTTTCATCATGAAGGCAGTCTTATGAATAAGATGCTTGAAGTTGCGGATTACGGCCCGACAGACTTTGAGGTTGCCGGTATACCAATCGTCTGCGATACCATGGCCATTATCGGTAGCAGTAAATACGCTTCCCTTGAAGATCTTATCAGTGCAGCTAAAGCACGCCCCGGTGAGATAGAGTTTGCCCTTGAACTGGGTGGAACCTCCCATATGATAGCAGCAGCTATAGAGGAAGCTGCGGGTATTAAATTTAAGTATGCCGATGTCGGAGGTCAATCAGACAAGATTGCAGCGCTTATGGGCGGACACATTGATGTTATGTTCTCTATTTACGGTGGTGTAGCGGATTATGTGAAAAAGGGAGACTTCGTATGTCTGGGTGTTCTTTCTGAAGAAAGAAGTGATCTTCTTCCTGATGTCCCCACATTCATGGAGCAGGGGGTAGATATTTCCTTCGATAAATTCTGGTTTTACGCTTTCCCGCCGGAAACGCCTATAGAGATAGTAGATACTTTCGCATCTGCGCTTCAGACTGTAGTTAATAACAAAGAGTATCAGGCCGAGGTAAGAGGTTTCTTCAATATTCCCAAATACTTTGGCTCCACGGATGCTGAAAGCTACATGGACAAGGTTTACGCAAAAACCAGTAAATACAAAAGTGCCTTGATGGATTAACTGATAACTATATTGATCAATCTGGAATTCCCCCGATTCTGTCGACACTTTACGGGGTTAAATACATAGCTTCGAATTGAGCCGGACTTCGACGGTCCAAATGGCTATGCCGCCTTTTAGGATTGTAAAATAACTCTATGTAATTGAAAATATCTTTGCGTGCTACCTCCCTGTTTTTGTAGATTTTTTTCTTTACCCGTTCTTTTTTCAAGCTGGAGAAGAAGGATTCAACAACGGCATTATCCCAGCAATTGCCTCTTCGACTCATACTCGGATCCAAATTGTGGAACTCACAGAAGCTATCCCATTCATAGCTGGTGAACTGGGTACCTTGATCGGAGTGAATTAGAACTGTCTGTTTTGGCCGTCTTCGTTTGACTGCCATAAACAAAGCATCCATGACCAAGGCTGTTTTCTGGTTACTCTTCATAGACCATCCAACTATTCGCCTGCTGAACAGATCTATGACAACTGCCAGGTACAGCCAGCCCTCACAGGTTCGAATATATGTTATGTCGATACACCAGACACGATTAGGATCGCTAACAGTGAACTCACGATTGAGCTGATTAAGACTGTGTACAGGTCCTTCTGGAGGAATGTAAGGATGCTTTTTGCGGCGGTGAGCACCCTGTATACCTGCTTCTTTCATAAGTCGCGCAATACGGTTAACACTGTAAGAATAGCCAGCCTCCTTGAAATCCTGATGAATATTGGGACTTCCGTAAGTGCCTCCACTTTCTTCCCAATAATGGCGGATCTCTTGGGTTATTACCCGGTTTTGGATGGCTCGTTTGGATTCTGGGTTCTTAATCCACCGATAGAAGCCTGATGGATGGACTTTCATGGCCCTGCACATCTGTCGCACCGGGTAAGTGCTACGATGTTCTTTGATAAATGCGTACTTTACAGGGACTCCCCGGCAAAGTACGCTGCGGCCTTTTTTAGGATGTCACGCTCCATTTTGACCTGCTTAAGCTCTGCCTTAAGCGCCTTTATTTCCTGGTCAGCTTCAGTAATTTTCTTTTTGTCTTTTGACTCGCCTGATTTCCACCCGGCAACTTTGAGCCACTTGTATAAGGTGACGTCGCTAACACCGGTTGCCTTGGCAACAGCCAAAACGCCAACGCCTTCTTCCATGATTTGCTTGATAGTTTCTGCCTTAAATTCTTCCGAATATGGACTCTTAGACACCTGATTTCTCCTTAGATTCTAAGCATAACAGGTGTCGACAATTTTGGGGGAATTCCAATCATAGGTAAAGATTGGGACACTATAAAATATGAGGTTTTGTTCCAATCTTTGCCAGCTATAGTGCTGCCCTTAGTATTAAGGGCAGCCAATAAAGGAGGGGAGAATTGACTTCAAGCCGTAGGGATATTATATCCGGTTCTCTGTTTTTAGCTGTTTCACTAATAATCTGGTTTTCCTCTTATGGAATAAAGCAAAGCCGGTTTGTGGATGTCGATCCCAGCTTCATGCCTAAGCTTATATCACTTTTGCTTGGAGTTGTGAGTGTTTTTATAATCTATCAGGGAATAAAAAATAAAGAAGAATCAAAAGCCGCAAATGCAGGTAAGATCGTAAAGAAAGAAAAAAGTCTTCTTGCTGGAACTGTTCTGATAATCGTTATATATATGGCACTTCTTGAAACTGTTGGATTTTTAATCATGACAGTATTATGTCTTTTTGCGCAGTTCCAATTATTTAAACCCAAAAAAGGCAGGGGACTGATCATGTATTCAGTAACAGCCCTGATAGTAGCCTCATCTGTTTATTTCAGTTTTCAGAAATTTTTAAGTGTAATACTCCCACCGGGAATATTAGGTTAGGAGAGAGGGAAAATGCTGGAACTTCTGTTAACCGGATTTCAGGTAATATTTACCTTTAAAACCATTCTTGTAATAGTTTTAGGTGTAATCCTCGGTATTATCTTTGGAGCCTTACCGGGAATATCCACATCAATGGGTATCGCATTCTGTCTGCCCATAACATACGCAATGACAGCCACCAATGCAATCTCGATGATCATCGGTTTATATGTCGGGGGTGTTTCCGGAGGATTGATTACAGCAATTCTTTTAAACATACCAGGTGTACCCGGATCCATTTCTACAACATTCGATGGACATCCTATGGCTGCCCGGGGTGAAGCCGGACGGGCTTTGGGTATAGGAATAACCTTTTCATTCCTGGGGGGCATGGTCGGAATGCTTATGCTGTTTTTTATAGCGCCCCCACTTTCAACCATAGCGCTAATGTTCTCTCCATTTGAATACTTCGCAGTAGGAGTTTTCTCAATTACTTTGATTGCAGGTCTGTCGGGAAAAAGTCTTTCCAAAGGTATAGTGAGCGGTTTAATTGGAATACTGTTATCGACAATAGGTATTGCTCCTGTGGTGGGTGTTAAAAGGTTCACCATGGGATTCCATCAGTTTGACGGCGGTATCAGCCTGCTGCCCACACTTATCGGTGTATATGCTATCACCGAGATGCTTAGCAACGCTGATTCAAATATTTTCAGTCGAAAAGAAATTCTTACAAAATTTGAAATGAAAGGACTGGGCCTTTCTCTCGCCGAGTTTAAAAGTCAGATATTCAATTTCTGCAGATCTTCCTTGATCGGTGTTGGCATTGGTTCTTTACCCGGTCTTGGTGCCGGTGTTTCAAATATTGTTGCCTATGGAGCGGCAAGGAATCAGTCAAAACATCCTGAAAAATTCGGTACTGGAATTATTGACGGAATCGTTGCCTCAGAGTCTTCAAATAATGCAGTTTCCGGCGGGGCGCTCATTCCGCTTCTGACCCTCGGAATACCGGGAGATTCCGGCACTGCAATGCTGCTTGCCGGTCTTATGCTGCATCAGATACAGCCCGGACCGCTTTTGTTTGAAACAAATGGTGACATTATATATGGAATCTTTGCGGCATTGATTGTGGCTAATGTTCTTATGTTCTGCATTGAGTATTTCGGTATCCGCCTGTTTGTCAAAGTATTAAAAGTTCCGAAGAGCATTCTTTTACCGGTAATTTTTTCTCTTTGTGTCGTCGGAGCGTTTGGAATAAACAACAGAATGTTCGATGTATGGACTATTCTTGTGTTCGGGCTGCTTGGTTTTGGTATGAGTAAGTTCAACTATCCACGGCCTCCCATAGTTCTGGGCTTCATTCTGGGTCCCATAATTGAAACGAATCTTCTCAGAGGTCTACTGAAAGCTGAAGGCAGTTTTATACCCTTCCTCACAAGGCCGATTTCCGGATTTTTTATACTCCTGACCGTACTGGCTATAGGCAGTATTGTTTATAAAAACATAAAAAAAGTTCCGCAAAATATGAAAGAAGCATGAAACGAGCATTCATGGAATATCTTTGGAGATTCAATATATGAAAAGCGAACCAATGAATTTACTTTTTATTTTCTCAGATCAACATAGTAAAGAAAAGACTGGATGTTATGGAAACCCGTATATAAAAACCCCGAATATAGACTCTCTGGCAAAGCGTGGCACCAAATTCACAAGTGCATATTCAAACAGTCCGATTTGTGTTCCCGCCAGAGCCTGTCTTGCCACCGGAAGGTACGCTAATCAGCTAAAGCTCTGGGACAACGCTTTTCCATACCTTGGTGAAGAATTTGACAGCTGGGGACATCGGCTGGAAAATGAAGGGATCGATGTTACTACTTTTGGAAAGCTGCATTTCAGGTATCCTGAAGATAATACCGGATTCAAGGATCAGAGGCTGCCGCTGCATGTCAGGGACGGGATAGGCGATCTTTTCGGTGCAATCAGGGAAAGAGACGCCTGCAAGTTAGGGCTGGCGAAAAGTGTCAGAGAGCCGAAGATCGGAGAATCATCGTATACAAAGCTTGATAAACAAATTGCCGATGAAGCATGCAGCTATCTTGTGAATGAATCGGTGAACAAGGACAAGCCATGGGTTATGCAGGTCGGTTTTGTTCTGCCGCATTTTCCTTTTATTGCGCCTCAGGAATACTGGGACCTTTATAATGAGGAGGACCTTCCTCTTCCCAAAAACTATGCTAAAAATGAGCGACCTGAGTATCCCTTCTGTGTTGATCACCGGCACTATCAGGGTACTGATGAGGAGCTTTCACCCGAGCAGCTGCGTAAGACCATCCATGCCTACTATGGTATGTGCAGCTATGTTGATTCTCAGATTGGCCGTGTATTACAGGCCTTGGAAGAAAGCGGGCAATTAGAGAATACCAGAATTATCTACTCGACGGATCATGGTGAAATGCTTGGAGATCATGGGCTCTGGTATAAAAGTTGTATGTTCGAAGGATCTGCAGGTATTCCGTTTATTATGGCAGGGCCGGATATTCCTGAAGATGAAACTGTGGATGTTAACATTTCGCTGGTAGACATTTTTCCAACAATTCTTGATTGCGTTGGCCTAAAGCCGTTAGAGGCAGATGAGGATCTTCCAGGAGCAACATTGCTGCCGTTAGCTCGAGGAGAAAATAAAGAAAACAGGGTAGTATTCAGTGAATTTCATGCATCCGGCTCTTTTACCGGCGGGTTTATGATACGGAAGCAGAATTTCAAACTCATTCAGTATGTAGGATATCCTTCGGTCCTGTTTAATCTTGAAGATGATCCGGACGAGCTGACAAATATAGCTGAAGTATCTGCTTATGCTGAAGTCCTTAACGATCTGCGCCGGGAACTTTTTCTGCGCGTTAATCCGGAAGCTGTTGATAAGCAGGCAAAGGATGATCAGACTACTCTGCTGAATAAACATGGAGGGCGGGAGTTCCTGAAAGGAACGGTGCCGATTATATTTTCGCCGGTACAAGGCGGAGCCAAATAGATATAACAGCCGGGAGGGGTTTCCATATTGTAAAACGCCTTCCGGTTTTCTCTGAATATCGTCCTTCTGTAACAGATTTAAGATCTATTGCTTGTTGTGTGATGTAAATGGAAATATACTGAAAGTATGAAATTTTCATTCGGATTTGGATATGAAAGAGCCTAAAATTATTGAAACCCCTTCGCTTGTGGAAAGTATCCGCAGCCGTCTGATAAGCGACATAATGGAGCATCTTTATGTTCCCGGACAGAAAATCCCAATTATGGAAATCGCCGCACGCTATGGTGTCAGCGAAACCCCGGTAAAACAGGCTTTTAACCGTTTGGTCAGTGAAGGACTACTGGAGGCTATTCCCCGCCGGGGAGTGGTTGTTAAAAAGGTCAGCGGAGAAGAGGTGAGAGAACTGATGGAAGCCAGGCAGCTTTTGAATCTGCTTTGTGTTGATGCTTCCCTCAACTGCTCTGATCAAGTACGGAAAGAAATGGATAAAGGGTTGCAGAAGCAGTTAAGAGAACACAAATTACTGATTGAAAAAATCGAACAACCTCTATCGATGGATTTGTACATGAACTACATCCTGATCGACCGGGAATATCACACTATTTTTCTTAGAAGCATACAGAATAAAACTATAGAACGGATGTATGAGCAGCTGCGTTTAAAGGCGTATGGATATATCTCCAAATCTGAAATTATGGCTGACAGAATCCGCCAGGCTTATAGTGATCACGTGAATGTTTATGAAGCATGGAAAGCCGGGGACAAAGATAAAATGATAGATGCGATCAATGACCACAAGAACGGTGCTCTTGATACTATTGAAAAAGTTTACAGGAACGAGAAATAGTAGACGCTAAGGCTTACTGTATATCAATTCATTTTACAATCTGGTTGGAATTGTTATCGCAACGTTATAAGATCGGCTGGTAGTCGCAGTCTGTCATGGAAAAAGATTATATTCCGCGGATCTGCTCTTTATCCCCTTGCCAACCGGCATTATAATCCACTGCATGAACTGTCTTACAGCTAGGATCTTCTGATTTTGTCGAACAATAACAAGGTTTCAGAAACTGAAAACAATAATAACCGAGATGCATTGGTAAACTCCGGAATTGTCCTCAATGAAAGTGAGTCGGCATATTTTGATGTTCAACAGCGTCTGCCGACACTACCTGTACGGATCCCCGAATATTACCGTAAACTCATTCTCTCAGACCCGACCGGTGCCCTGCGTAAAATGGCGATACCCCAGGTTGAAGAGTTCTCTGATCTTCCCTATGAAACCGCCGATCCCCTGCACGAAGAGTCCTTCGAACCGGTAAGCCGCTGTATCCACCGCTATAAAGACCGGGTGCTGCTACTGGTTACCGATCAGTGTGCAATGTACTGCCGCTACTGCTTCCGCAGACGGTTTACCGGTGATGGTACAGGCATTCTATCACAAGCTGAACTTGAGAATATCCGCGAATATCTTATAGGAAATCCTTCTGTTCACGAGGTGATTCTGTCCGGCGGTGATCCTCTGATGCTCCCGGACGGCAAACTATGTGAGATTCTGGAATTGATCCAGTCCGTAGGCAGGCCGATCGTAATACGCCTTTCTACAAGAATTCCTGCAGTTATGCCCGGACGTATTACTGCCCGGCTTATCGCAATGCTGGGACAGGTAAAGAACCTGTGGCTTGTACTGCATATTAATCATCCTGCCGAGATAACTGATGAGTTCCTTGATGCAGTTATAGCCTTATCCGATGCCGGTATTCTTCTGGTGAGCCAGACGGTGCTGCTTAGAGGGGTCAATGATTCTAAAGAAATACTTACACAACTCTTTCATCAACTGCTTGAATCCAGGGTAAAACCCTACTATCTTTTCCAGGGCGACTTGGCTTCGGGTACATCTCACTTCAGAATGAACCTGAAGGCTGCGATTGATCTGTACAGGAACTTGAGGAGTACCGTTTCCGGGCTCGCCATGCCTTCCCTGGCAGTCGATCTGCCTGGAGGCGGCGGCAAGATTTTACTCCATTCCGGTAGTATTACAGGTGAAGAAGACGGAGAGTATCTGCTCCGCGATTATGAGGATGGAATTTTCCGGTATCCCGTGGAACATTGACGGGTGGTAATACCAGTAAATCCGGTTAACAGAACCGGGAGGCTTAAGATATATGTCTATTGTATATGCAGATAAAATTGGTTTCTGTATGGGAGTCCGGCGGGCGGTCTCTATTCTCGAAGAGGCTCTGGATGATAACAGCAAGGCCCCTCTTGCCACATATGGACCCCTTATTCATAACCCGCAGGTAGTCGATTCCTATGAAGCACGGGGAGTTCGGGTTGTAAAAAGTCCGGAAGAGGTCCAGAAGGGAGACCGGGTGGTAATCCGCGCTCACGGTGTGCCGTCTCAGGTGCTTGCAGACCTTGAAGGCCGGGGAGGGCTGATTATTGATGCCACCTGTCCCAAGGTTGCTCACTCAATCAGGAAAGCCCGGGAAGCAGAATCTGAAGGGCGGCAGGTTATTCTTGTCGGTGATGCAGGACATGGTGAAATGCTTGCAATTGCAGGGTCTCTCGAGCAACCGGAAAGGGCTATGGTCATTGCTGATATTTCCCAGGCATTGAGTATCGGTTTGTCCGGAAAGGTCTCGGTAATTGCCCAGACCACCTTTGACAAGGAACTTTATTTTCAGATCGCAGAAAAAATCCGCCAGCGCTGTAGTGACTGTAATATTGAACGGTCAATCTGCCCGGCTACAAGCCTTCGTCAGGATGCTGTAAAGAAACTTGCCGGTGATGTAGATGGAATTGTTGTGATCGGAGGAAAAAACAGCGCCAACACCCGGCGTCTATATGAACTTGCAAAAGCATCAGGCCTGCCGGCCTGGCAGGTTGAGGGGCCTGGGGATGTTCCGGAAGAAGTGGGCAAACTTGCGGTTATCGGGATTTCCGCCGGCGCCTCGACGCCGGATACCAGTATTCAGGAAACAGCGGATAAAATTCTGCAGCTCCAGGGGGAGACACAGTTATGAACGGAATTGATGAACAGACAAGGGAACGGCTCAAATCAAAACGCGGGTTTATCTGCGACATGGATGGAGTCATTTATCACGGTAATAAACTGCTCCCGGGAGTAAAGGAATTTGTCGACTGGCTGCATTCAGAGAATAAGGAGTTCCTTTTTCTTACCAACTCCTCGGAACGAAGCCCCAAGGAACTTCATCAGAAGCTGAAGCGTCTTGGCATAGAGGTTTCGGAAGATCATTTTTATACCAGTGCCCTTGCTACCGGATCTTTTCTGAAAAATCAGATGCCCGGAGGCAGTGCTTTTGTAATCGGTGAAGCGGGGCTTATAAATGCGCTGTATAACGCAGGCTTTTCCATGAATAACGTCAACCCCGACTATGTTGTAGTGGGAGAGTCTCATTCGTATACCTTTGAAACCCTTCAGAAGGCAATCAATCTGGTCCGTGGAGGTGCCCGGCTGATTGGTACAAATCCCGATGTTACAGGGCCCTCAGAAGAGGGGATTATTCCTGCAACAGGAGCACTGATCGCTCCAATAGAGTTGACTACCGGATCGAAGGCCTATTATGTGGGGAAACCGAATCCCCTGATGATGCGCTCCGCCATGCGCCGTCTGGGGTGCAGCAGGGAAGAAACAGTTATCATCGGTGACCGGATGGACACGGATATTGTGGCCGGAATTGAGTCTGAAATAGAAACTGTGCTTGTTCTTTCCGGTGTTACCAGCCGGGAGGAAGTGAACAATTTCGCCTACCGTCCGCATATAATCCTGGAGGGTGTTGGAGCGTTTCTCTGATGCTTAAATTCCGGGTGTTTGGAGAGGGCGGCAAAGATATTGTTCTGCTTCACGGAATGTTCGCCTCCAAGGAAAACTTCTTTACCCTCGCGAGAGGTCTGTCTGAAAAATTCCGGGTGTTTGCTCTGGATCTGCGTAATCATGGCGAGTCTTTTCACAGCGAGATAATGGATTATCCGTCCATGGCCTCAGATGTTGCAGAATTTATTCAGCAGGAGCATCTGCAGAACCCCTGGCTGTTTGGACACAGTATGGGCGGTAAGGTTGCCATGCATCTGGCTCTGACTGTTCCGGATTCTGCTGCAGGCTTGATCATTGAAGATATCGCCCCCAAAAATTATGCCCAGGGGCTGGACAGCGAAATAGATGCCATGCTCGATCTGCCTCTGGAAGAGGTTGATAAACGGAGCACAGCCGAGAATTGGATGTTTTCCCGGCTTGATAACAGAATGGTGGCCTCTTTTCTGCTTAAAAATCTTGTACGGAACGGATCGGGAGGTTTTGCCTGGCGCCTGAACCTGAAGGCATTAAAAGTTAATCTTTCTCTGCTCAGGGATTTTCCGCATTTCAGCAGCTCTTTCTCCGGACCGGTCCTGTTTCTTAAAGGTGGCGAGTCTTCCTATATTAAGCCTTCGGACATGGATGTTATCCGCGGGCTTTTCCCATCAGCCGGAATTGAAACCATAGACGGGGTTTCCCACTGGGTTCATGCTGAAAAACCGGCGGAAGTTCTTGAAGCAGTAAACCGTTTTATTAGGTAATTCATGGAATTTGACCTGATTGTACCGGTAGAAACTCCTGAAGATGAGTTATCACGCCTGGTGGAACATAAATCCGGGAAAACGCAGCCCTGGAAAATTATCCGCAAAAGCCTCGATGCAAGAAAGAAACCTGACCTCTTCTGGAACTACCGGATATCAACCGACGTAAATACGGCACCGCCTGTTCCGGAACATCTGCTGCCGGTTGAATACAAGCGGAATGCAGGTACTGCGGTAATTGCCGGTTCCGGTCCGGCAGGATTTTTTGCTGCCGATATTCTATCCCGGCGGGGATTTTCAGTTACTCTCCTGGAAAAAGGACCGCCGGCGGATGAGCGCCTCAGGGATATCGAACATTATGAGTCCGGAGGATCTCTTAAAGGCAGCTCCAACTATGCCTGCGGGGAAGGCGGGGCAGGTACGTTTTCCGATGGCAAGCTTACCAGCCGAACGAAGGGTATCTCCCGTGAACGGGATTATATTCTGGCAAAGTATGTATCCTGCGGTGCTCCGGAGGAAATACTCTGGCTGGCTCATCCTCATATCGGCAGTGACAGGCTTTTTTATGTGGTGCAGAACGGCCGGAAAGAACTGGAGTCCAGAGGGGTGAAGTTTCATTTCAATACCGAAGCGGACGGACTGCTGCGTAAGCCGGATGGGCGTTGCGGTGGCCTTACTTCGGGCAGCAGGGAGTTTCCTGCGGATATCACTCTTCTGGCTCCCGGGCATTCGGCGTTTTTACTCTTCCGGCTGCTGATGGACCATGGCGCAGTGTTCAAGCCCAAAGGCTTTGCCGTCGGCTTCCGGATGGAGCATACCCGGGAACTGATCAACCTGTCTCAGTGGGGGCGTAAAGAGATTTCCGGTATTAAAGCAGCTGAATACCGGCTTACCGCAAAGAGCTCTTCCGGAAGGGGAGTTTACAGCTTCTGTATGTGTCCAGGAGGAAAGATTGTTCCCGCTTCATGGAGGCAGGGGATAAATATTGTTAACGGGGTGTCCATGTACAGCCGTGACAGCCGCTGGTCGAATGCAGCAGTTGTAGCCTCTGTTCATCCGGAGGAGCTTTTTCCGGGTGCAGAAAGTCCCGGCAGTATTCTTGATGCACTGGAACAACTAGAATCTCACTCCTGGGATATCTGCGGTGAACACAGTGCTCCCGCTGCATTGCCGGCTACTCTTCTTAAGGGAGACAAACATGGAAATCTTCCGGAAAACAGTTTTCCTTTTCCCCTCACTCCGGCGGATTACCGGTCTCTTTACCCGCTGTGGCTTCTTGAGGATCTAAAGGATGGAATTCATAATTTCAGCCGCAAGATCAGAGGCTATGAAACCGGTGCTGTTATCGGTATGGAAACCACTACTTCTGCTGCTTTACGGATAATGCGTACCCCATCCGGTGAAATTGAAAATATTCCAGGCCTTTATCTTGCCGGAGAGGGGAGCGGTTCAGCGGGGGGCATTATGAGCTCAGCCGTGGATGGACTGAAAACCGCTTTAGCTATTACAGAAGCAGGTTGACTTCCGGTTGAGATTTTAGTATTACTGAATACAAAGCTTTGACGAAGACGAGTACCTTCGGGTGCGGATCGAGAGAGAGGACGGCCGAAGTATCCATGATACGGGCTGGAAGCCGTCTGTTCCGTCCGGAGAGAAAACCCCTTCCGAGCTGCAGGCTGAACGGTTTCATTTAGCGATATGATTCCCAGTAAGCTGTGCCGGATAACTTCCGCCGTAGGGTGATGCCGCCTGCTGTTTCATAAGATGAATGCAGGAAAAGAGAAGAAACGAGAGCGCCGGCAGTCGATTTACATACAGACTCAGCCGGCGAAGTAAGGTGGAACCGCGGAGAGCCTTCAGGCCTTCGTCCTTACCCGCAGATGGTGTATATCAGCACCCGGGAAGGATGAGACCTGAAGGCTTTTTCTTTCTGAAGACCTGCGGAAATTTGGCAGGCGCATATGCGCAAATGCGAGGTTAGTATGAGCAAAGACAATAAAGATGAAAAACTCCAGATGATCCGTCACTCCATGGCCCATATAATGGCCGAGGCGGTACTTCAGATTTTCCCCGAAGGAAAGGTTGCTATAGGCCCGGCAATAGACAACGGCTTCTATTACGATTTTGATCTGCCCCGGTCACTCAAAGAGGATGACCTGGAAGATATTACTCAGAGAATGCAGGACATTATAAAAGAGGGCCGCACTTTTGAGCGTACTGTGGTAAGCCGCGAAGAGGCTCTGAAGCAGTTTGCAGATCAGCCATACAAGGTTGAACTGATCAATGAACTTCCCGAAGGTGAGGATATCTCCATCTACAGTCAGGGGGTGTTTTCCGACCTCTGCCGCGGCCCCCATGTGGAAAGTTCAAACAAGCTGAATGCCCAGTCGTTCAAGCTTCTTTCCATTGCCGGAGCATACTGGCGGGGCGATGAAAAACGGCCCATGCTTCAGCGTATCTACGGCACTGCCTGGACAAACCCGAAGGACCTGCGCATGTATCTCCAGCAGCTTGAAGAGCTGGAAAAGCGTGATCACCGCAAAGTAGGGCGGGAACTCGACCTGTTCAGTACCCACGAAGAAGCCGGTCCGGGTCTTGTCTACTGGCATCCCAAAGGGGCCCGCATCAGGGTTGCCATTGAGGATTTCTGGCGGGAGGAGCACCGCAACAACGGTTATGAGTTTCTCTTTACTCCCCACGTAGGTAAATCCTGGCTCTGGGAAACTTCCGGTCACCTCGATTTCTATGCCGAAGGTATGTACCCGGAAATGGTTATGGACAAGGCCAACTATTATGCCAAGCCCATGAACTGTCCCTTCCACATTATGATCTACAAGACCAACAAGCACTCCTACCGGGATCTTCCTTTCCGCTGGGCGGAGCTTGGTACGGTGTACCGATATGAAAAATCCGGAACCCTCCACGGCCTTATGCGGGTAAGGGGCTTTACTCAGGATGATGCCCATATTTTCTGTACCCCCGAACAGGTGGAAGATGAGATCCTTGAGGTCCTGCGCTTCAGCCTTTTTATGCTGCGTTCCTTCGGATTTACCGACATCCAGGCATATCTCTCCACCATGCCCGAAAAGGCAGTGGGTGATCCGGAAAACTGGAAGGTCGCCCAGGAATCACTGCGAAAGGCAATTGAGGCGGAAGGTCTTGATTATGATATTGATGAAGGAGGCGGAGCTTTCTATGGTCCAAAGATCGACCTGAAGGTTAAGGATGCTCTGGGACGTTCCTGGCAGCTTTCGACAGTTCAGTTTGACTTTAATCTGCCCGAACGCTTTGACATGACCTTCACCGACCGGGATGGTGTGGAAAAACGGCCCTATATGGTTCACCGTGCTCTTCTCGGTTCCCTGGAACGCTTTTTCGGTGTACTGGTTGAACATTTCGGCGGGGCTTTCCCCGTATGGCTTTCTCCCGTGCAGGTTATGGTTATTCCCGTTGCTCCTGCATTTGAAGAATACGCCGACAAAGTATATGCCCGTCTTAAGAAGGCAGGATTCCGGGTTGAGTTTGATGACTCCGATGACCGTATGAATGCAAAGATCCGCAATGCACAGGCGCAGAAGATTCCCTATATGCTGATTCTCGGTGAAAAAGAGGCAGAGGCGGAAGCAGTTTCTCTGCGTTTGAGAAACGGAAAACAGGAAAACGGTATTCCCCTGGAAGAGTTCGTTACCCGTGTAGAAAAGGCTGTTCAGGAGAAAGCAGAGCTTTAAACCTGTACTCTCACAAGGCTTTAAGGAGAAGACATGTCAGAGACGGTAGAAAACTTGAAAAAAATAAGCCGGGAGTATCAGCTTCTTGCGGAAGCCGCTGCAATTCTCGGCTGGGATCAGGAAACCTATATTCCCCGTCAGGCAATCCCCGAAAGGGGAGAGCAGCTGGCACTGCTGCAGTCTCTTGCACATGAAAAAATAACTTCCCCGGAAGTGGGAGAACTTCTTGATCAATGCGGCTGCACCGATGACCGCCCCTGGGGAAACGGAGAACAACTGGAAGGCGACGGCCCCTTTCTTCGGGAGCTTTATCGCCGTTATACCAGGGATATCCGTATCCCCTCGTCGCTGGTAGGGGCCTTTGCAAAGGCAGCCAGTGCCGGGCAGGCCGCCTGGGTGGAAGCCCGGAGCAAGGATGATTTTTCTCTCTTCCAGCCCCACCTGGAAGAGATTGTCAGGCTTAACCGGGAAAAAGCGGAAGCAGTCGGTTATACAGAACACCCCTACGACGCACTTCTCGATGAGTTTGAACCCTGGATGACAACTGCCAGGGTTGATGCACTGTTCACTGACCTTGAGAAAGACCTTTCAGCTCTGGCGGCAGCAATAAGCAGTAAGCCCCAGGTTGATGATTCCTTTCTGCATAGAACGTATGGCATAGACAAACAGCGTGATTTTTCCCGCAAGGTGGTGGAAGACCTGGGCTACGATTTCTCCCGGGGTAGAATTGATGAAACAGCGCATCCTTTTACCACAACCCTTGGGGGCAGCGATGTCCGCATAACCGGACGGTTCCGGGAAGATTTTTTCGGCACAGGATTCTTCGGGCTTGTACATGAATGCGGTCATGCCCTGTACGAATTGGGCTTTGATCCAGCTGTTCAGGGAAATATCCTGGCCACAGGAACTTCCCTGGGAATTCATGAAAGCCAGTCCAGAACCTGGGAAAATGCTGTAGCACGGAGCAGGGGTTTCTGGCAGCGCTATCTTCCGGACCTGAAAAAACTCTTTCCTTCTGCCCTGAATGGAATTGAACTAGAAAGTTTCTACCGGGGAGTGAACCGTGTGGCTCCAACCTTTATCCGTATAGACGCCGATGAAGTCACCTACGGCCTGCATATAATTCTGCGGTTCCGTCTGGAACTTGCCATGCTTACCGGTGATCTTGCTGTTGCTGATTTGCCTGGTGCATGGCGGGAGCTTTCGGGCAGACTTTTAGGCATTACACCGGATAAGAGCTCCGATGCGGAACTTCAGGATATCCACTGGTCCATGGGGGCCCTCGGCTATTTTCCAACCTATGCACTGGGAAACCTGTACGGAGCTCAGTTTCAGCGGGCCGCCGAGAAGGCTATTCCCGGTCTTGCAGAGGAGATTGCCAGGGGTAATTTCTCTATTCTCACCAACTGGTTGAGAAGCAATATTCATGCCTTCGGGGCATCCAGAACAGCTGAAGAAATATGTATGGCTGCTACCGGGGAACCCCTGAAAGCGGGTTATTTTCTTGAGTACCTGAAAAACAAGTACAGCGAAATATATAATCTATAGATGAAGCTACTCTGGTCGAGCATTCTGGAAAATCCCTTTCTCTGGATCTACTTAACAGGAATTTTCTTCGCTCTTTTTCTGATAAATACTCTCCGACGGGGAATAAAAAAAAAGAAACCCGGAATACCTTCAATTGTATTTCTCTCCTGTGGTTTTCTTTCAATTGCTCTGGGAATACTCTTCTCGCCCGATCTCCCTGTAATATCAGGTAATCCGGGCTGGCTTTTAGCCCTGGCTGGATCAGCGGTCTTCGGGGGGCTGTTTTCTTTTTTTCCCAAAACATCTCTATCGATTCTCGTAATCGTCATTGCACTCCTTTATGCCGGACTTTACTCTTTTCTTGTTTCCTACCCGGCTTTAAGGATTGATGAAAACAGTACAAGCCTGTTTGTTCTGCGTTTGGATGAGACTGATCTATCGGTAGAAATTAAGCAGCAGGACTATTCGGCGGTCTACAGGCTTGAGGGGGACGGCATATATCTTGAAGGGGAGATGATTACTGTCAGTGAGTTTGTGCCATTTTCCTTTATATCAACCAGTAAAGAGGCTGTATTTATCAAAAGCGTCGGAAGCAGTGAGTCTGATGATCTCCAGAGTGTCCGTGCTGTCAGGACAAAAGAGGGGAACGAAACCATTCTGCCGTATGTAACAAAATTGCTTAAAAAAATACGGATTATAACAGTTGTTAAAACTGAGCCGGCTTTCCGTAAGCTGCATCTGTTAAAAAGCTATAAGGTTGAATATCGAAAAGGAAAATTAGAAATTTCGCCACTATCTTTTTCCGGATAATCAGCCGATACTGGGGATGGATGATTATTACCTTTTTTAAAGAGGATACCAAAGGACACTTCTGGTATTACTCGGTACACGACAGGCAGGGAAACCTTTTTGCAGACTACGCTTTTACCATTACCTGGGGCCGTGAGCCAAATGCGGGGCGTGAAAAGGTAAAGCTGTATGAAAGCCGTAAAGAGATGGAAAGAGCTCTCCGGAGCATAATCAAAACAAAGAGCCGACAGGGCTACCGGGTTCTCTATCGTTTTGCCAGAAAGGACCATTTTGTGGAGATCCTTAAAGAATTGGACAGCAACGCCGTATAAGCTTCTGTTAAACTTCTGTATGCAATGTAAATCATTATTGACAAGTATTCTGCTCCACTATAGGTTTGTTTTATGAACTTGCCGAACAAACTGACTGTTTTCCGTATAATAATTACTCCAATTCTTCTTCTCGTCTTCATGGTCCCCCAATGGACCGGAGATTTTATTCTTCCTTCCATGGTTGTGCTCTGGGTTCTTTATGTGCTCATTGAAGTTTCAGATGTAATGGATGGGTATATTGCCCGGAAATATAATCTGGTCACTGATCTTGGAAAGGTGCTGGATCCTTTTGCGGACGTTTTAAGCCGGATCACCTATTTTATCTGTTTTACTGCTGTGGGCCTTATGCCGGTTATAATCCTGGCAATTCTGCTGTACCGGGAATTCTCTATTACCTTTCTCAGGATGGTGCTCATTCGAAAAGGCAAAGCAATGGCAGCCAGTATCTGGGGCAAGCTGAAAGCGGTCACCTATGCAATTGCAGGTATACTGGGCTTTCTTACGGTATCCCTGGATCGGCTGGGGTTTGTTTCAGATTCTTTTAATATCGTAAAAATCAGTACTCTCGCAGTCTTTATTCTGGCAGCTGTAGCCTCGGTTGCATCCTTTATGACCTATCTTAAAGGAGCCTGGCCGGTGCTTAAGGAATCCTTCGGAGATTAACATGCTCCCGACGGATGCACTCAAGGCTGCGGACCTGGGCAGTCTCAAATTTATTCTTTGTGATATTGATGACACTCTGACCCGGGACGGATATCTGCTCCCGGAAGCATACACTGCATTATGGAAGCTGAAAAGCGCAGGGTTCATCATTATCCCTGTAACGGGCAGACCTGCCGGCTGGTGCGATATGATAATACGCCAGTGGCCTGTGGAGGCTGTGATCGGGGAAAATGGAGCATTCTGTATGATCCGCAATGAGAGCGGGTATGACTTGAAGCTGCATCCGGATGTAGCCGGAGGAAATATACAGGAACGCCTTCGGGAAATTGAAAAATATGTGTGCGGTAAAATCCCCGGAATGAAAACCTCCCGAGATCAGGATTTCCGCTGGTATGATCTTGCCCTCGATTTTGCAGAGGACCCGCCGCGTTTTGACTATGATACAGCGGTGACGATAAAAAAGCTTTGTGAAGAGAAGGGAGCGGTTGCAAAAATCAGCTCCATCCATGTGAATACCTGGTTTGGTGAATACAGTAAGCTTGATACTGCGCTCATGATCCTGACGGAAAACTTCGATGTAAAATCCGAAATGCTCAAAGACTCGGTTTTATTCTGCGGAGATTCTCCTAATGACGAGCCCATGTTCAGTTTTTTTCCACTTTCCTGCGGGATGGCGAATATCCGGTCTTTTCTCAATCTTATTGAGCATAAACCGGGATACATTACCGAAAACCCCTATGGGGCAGGTTTTTCAGAAGTTGCGGAAATTATCCTTGAATCAGTCAAAAAGAACTGCTGTGACGGTTGACAAGAGCCGCGGGATTCAATATATTTAGCAGCGTTCCTCAAGTGAGAGGGACGCCTTTTAGAACCAATCAACAGTGATTAGATCATCAACGTTCTTCTTTCTGCTTGTTTATGGTTCTGCTGTCTTTCGGCGGAATCACGTATTCAACGTGCTTTATGCTACTCCGGCTTGCTGATTCAATACGAAAAAGTGAGTAAAAAAACCTGCGGCAGCGGGTTGACACTGAGTAGCGCCGAATGATATAACTGCGATCACGCTGAAGCGACGGGGTGAGTCACCCGGTTGAGCAGCGGAGAGAATGATCTTTAAAAGACAGCCGATACGGCCTTGTTTAGTCCAGGTTAAGAGGGACGGTTCACTGAAATTGAGAGAGTGAATGACCTTGGGATTGTAAATAAAGGGTATTGGAATTAACTGGAATATGAGAAGGGGCGAAGATAACCGTGATCGGGTTGTTTGCTTGTAAGTAATTGCAGGTAAATGATTTGAGAAATAAAAAGCGGGAACCTTTGTTGATTTCAATAATGACGGATATAAGTCAGCTTATTCTGAAATTGAGTATTCAAACTTTTATTATGTGAATTAAAGAGTCTCATCTTGTATGAGACTTATTATATCACGGAGAGTTTGATCCTGGCTCAGAACGAACGCTGGCGGCGCGTTTTAAGCATGCAAGTCGGACGGTAGAGAGACTTCGGTCTCTTGAGAGTGGCGAACGGGTGAGTAACACGTAGATAATCTGCCTTGAGGTTGGGGATAGCCTGTGGAAACACAGGGTAATACCGAATGTGCCTACGGGTGAAAGGTGCTAAGGCACCGCCTTGAGATGAGTCTGCGGCTCATTAGCTTGTTGGTGGGGTAAAGGCCTACCAAGGCAACGATGAGTAGCCGGCCTGAGAGGGTGGACGGCCACACTGGGACTGAGACACGGCCCAGACTCCTACGGGAGGCAGCAGCTAAGAATCTTCCGCAATGGGCGCAAGCCTGACGGAGCGACGCCGCGTGAATGAAGAAGGCCGTGAGGTTGTAAAGTTCTTTTCTTACTGAAGAATAACCGGATGAGGGAATGCTTCCGGGATGACATTAAGTAAGGAATAAGCCCCGGCTAATTACGTGCCAGCAGCCGCGGTAACACGTAAGGGGCAAGCGTTGTTCGGAATTATTGGGCGTAAAGGGCGTGTAGGCGGTTTCGCAAGTCTGGTGTGAAAGACCACAGCTTAACTGTGGGAACGCGCTGGAAACTGTGAGACTAGAGTATCGGAGGGGGATCTGGAATTCCTAGTGTAGGGGTGAAATCTGTAGATATTAGGAAGAACACCGGTGGCGAAGGCGAGATCCTGGCCGAATACTGACGCTGAGGCGCGAAAGCGTGGGGAGCGAACAGGATTAGATACCCTGGTAGTCCACGCCGTAAACGATGTGCACTAGGTGCCTGGGGGTAGCCCTGGGTGCCGTAGCAAACGCGTTAAGTGCACCGCCTGGGGAGTATGCCCGCAAGGGTGAAACTCAAAGGAATTGACGGGGGCCCGCACAAGCGGTGGAGCATGTGGTTTAATTCGATGATACGCGAGAAACCTTACCAGGGCTTGACATATACTTGACGATTGTAGAGATACAGTTTCCCTTCGGGGCAGGTATACAGGTGCTGCATGGCTGTCGTCAGCTCGTGCTGTGAAGTGTTGGGTTAAGTCCCGCAACGAGCGCAACCCCTGCTATCTGTTGCCAGCATTAAGTTGGGGACTCAGATGGAACAGCCGGTGACAAACCGGAGGAAGGTGGGGACGACGTCAAGTCATCATGGCCCTTATGTCCTGGGCTACACACGTGCTACAATGGCAGGTACAGAGTGATGCGAAACCGCGAGGTGAAGCAAATCGCAGAAAGCCTGTCTCAGTACAGATTGAAGTCTGAAACCCGACTTCATGAAGGTGGAATCGCTAGTAATCGCGCATCAGCATGGCGCGGTGAATACGTTCCCGGGCCTTGTACACACCGCCCGTCACACCACCCGAGTTGGGGGTACCCGAAGTCGCTCGTCTAACCTTTCACGAGGGGGACGGTGCCGAAGGTATGCCTGGTAAGGGGGGTGAAGTCGTAACAAGGTAGCCGTACTGGAAAGTGCGGCTGGATCACCTCCTTTCTACGAGAAGGGAACTGGAACGAATAGTTCTCAATCAGCATTAAAGCTGAGCGGATGCTTTTTAAGACGCAAGTCTGACAAAGCTTTTGTAAATGGGATACAGACGGGATAAGTATGAAACATACAAGGTAAACTTGCTTTTTAATAAGCGGAAATCTTCGCCCTTATCTTTATATATCCGGGCCTGTAGCTCAGGTGGTTAGAGCGCACGCCTGATAAGCGTGAGGTCACAAGTTCAAGTCTTGTCAGGCCCATAACAATAACCAAAGTTTTAAACTTAGGTTATTTTTTTTCGATCTTTTGACATAGAGAACCGGAACATACCGGTGTAACGAAATGGGAAGTAGTTGCATCATAAAGGGGAGTTTCGGGATGGTTGCGAATGTAGTTTAGCGGGCAACTGCGACTACACTCTTGATGACTTTCGTGCAGCGAAGAGCGGCTTTGCCGACTCTGAGACTGCGCAACAGCACCAAGGGAGACCCTGCACTAAATAATAATTTAGTGCAGGGGCAACCGCCAAAGAAGGAGCACAAACTAATATGGTCAAGCGAATAAGGGTCCACGGAGGATGCCTTGGAGCTGTCCGGCGAAGAAGGTCGTGGTAAGCTGCGAAAAGCCAGGGGTAGGAGCAAACATCTATTGAACCCTGGATCACCGAATGGGGTAACCCGGCAGAGTAGACTCTCTGTCACATATATGTGAATAAAATAGCATATATGAGCAATACCTGGGGAACTGAACCATCTAAGTACCCAGAGGAAAAGAAATCAAAAGAGATATCCTGAGTAGCGGCGAGCGAACGGGATATAGCCCAAACCAGTACGCATGCGCACTGGGGTTGTAGGGCGTGCATAAAGGTGACTTATAAGTGTAGACGAACGGTATTGGAAAAGCCGGTCAAAGAGGGTGAAAGCCCCGTAGTCGAAACATGAGTGAGCGCTGAGCGCGTACCTGAGTAGGACGGGACACGAGAAATCCTGTTTGAATCCGGGAGGACCACCTTCCAAGGCTAAATACGAGACAGCTACCGATAGCGAATAGTACCGTGAGGGAACGGTGAAAAGCACCCCGGGAGGGGAGTGAAATAGAACCTGAAACCGTGGACCTACAAGCGGTCAAAGCCCGGCACCTAAATCCTGAGATGAGAATCTTGGTGTTTAGAGAGCTAAACAAGCCAAGTAGGCGAAAACGAAGAGCTTATTTGGGGGATTTAGGTGCCGGGTGATGGCGTGCCTTTTGTAGAATGAGCCTGCGAGTTACCGTATGTTGCGAGGTTAAGGTATAGAAGTACCGAAGCCGAAGGGAAACCGAGTCTGAATAGGGCGATTTAGTAGCATGCGGTAGACCCGAAGCCGAGTGATCTATCCATGTCCAGGTTGAAGCTTTGGTAACACAAAGTGGAGGACCGAACCCTAGTCTGTTGAAAAAGGCAGGGATGAGGTGTGGATAGGAGTGAAAGGCTAATCAAACTCGGAGATAGCTGGCACTCCTCGAAATAGCTTTAGGGCTAGCCTCGCGTTAGTTTGCCGGAGGTAGAGCACTGATTGGGCTAGGGCCCTTCACCGGGTACCAAACTCAGTCAAACTCCGAATGCCGGTTAAATGATGCGCGGGAGTCAGACTACGGGTGACAAGATTCGTGGTCAAGAGGGAAACAGCCCAGACCGTCAGCTAAGGTCTCAGAACTATGCTCGAGTGGAAAAGGAAGTGCAACGGCGAAGACAGCCAGGAGGTTGGCTTAGAAGCAGCCATACCTTTAAAGAGTGCGTAATAGCTCACTGGTCGAGTCGTTGTGCGCCGACAATGTAACGGGGCTAAGCATAGTACCGAAGCTACGGCCCTGCACCTATTTAAAATTACGAGGTTAGATTATGTATTACGTTTATGTGCTGAAGAGTCAAAAAGAGCATGTGTATATTGGTTATACAAGTGATCTTAAAAGACGAATGAGTGAGCATGAAGGGAAACTAAGCCCGTACACAAAAAATGACGAATGGCATTTAGTGTATTATGAAGCATACTTAAGCAAATCTGATGCGCAAAAACGTGAAAAGCGATTAAAAGACGGACGAGCAAGACGTCAAATGCTCGAACGAATATCGAATAGTCTAATAACTGGTGATTTTAAATAGGTGCAGGGGGTAGAGGAGCATTCCATGTACTGTTGAAGGTGTCCTGAAAGGGATGCTGGAGGGGATGGAAGAGAGAATGCAGGCATGAGTAACGAAAAGACAGGTGAGATCCCTGTCCGCCGAAAGCCTAAGGATTCCAGGGTTAAGGTAATCTGCCCAAGGGTTAGTCGGCCCCTAAGGCGAGGCCGAAAGGCGTAGTCGATGGGAAACGGGTTAATATTCCCGTACCTCTTACAGGACTGATGGAGCGACGCATTAGGCGAAGCCAGGCCGGGCGATGGTTGTCCCGGTTTAAGCACTTAGTTGTTGAGAGCTGCAGGTAAATCCGCAGTTTGAGACGAGGTGTTAAGACGAGTGAGTCTACGGACGAGCGAAGCTGGTGGGATCAAGGTGCCGAGAAATAGCTTCTAAAGATATGCTGTAAGGGACCGTACCGCAAACCGACACAGGTAGGCGGGATGAGTATTCTAAGGCGCTCGGGAGAATTCACGTTAAGGAACTCGGCAAAATACACACGTAACTTAGGGAGAAGTGTGGCCCCCGATGGATGTTAAAGTTTGTTAGGGGTTGCAGAGAAAAGGTTCAAGCGACTGTTTACCAAAAACACAGGTCTCTGCTAAATCGCAAGATGAAGTATAGGGACTGACACCTGCCCGGTGCTGGAAGGTTAAGAGGAGATGTGAGAGCGTCGAATTGAAGCCCCAGTAAACGGCGGCCGTAACTATAACGGTCCTAAGGTAGCGAAATTCCTTGTCGGGTAAGTTCCGACCCGCACGAATGGTGTAACGACTTGAACGCTGTCTCAACGTGAAACCCGGTGAAATTGAAGTATCGGTGAAGATGCCGATTACCTGTGGTTAGACGGAAAGACCCCGTGAACCTTTACTGTAGCTTGGCATTGAAATGTGGCTTGTAATGTGTAGGATAGGAGGGAGACTAAGAAGCGTGGTCGCTAGGTTGCGCAGAGTCGTTGGTGAAATACCTCCCTTTGCAAGTTATATTTCTAACGGGTGCCCTGAAGCGGGTACGTGGACAATGTCAGGTGGGCGGTTTGACTGGGGCGGTCGCCTCCTAAAGAGTAACGGAGGCGCGCGAAGGTAACCTCGCATTGGTTGGAAATCAATGTACGAGTGCAAAGGCACAAGGTTGCTTGACTGCGAGACGTACATGTCGAGCAGGTACGAAAGTAGGTCTTAGTGATCTGGCGGTTCTGAGTGGAAGGGCCGTCACTTAACGGACAAAAGGTACTCCGGGGATAACAGGCTGATTTTGCCCAAGAGTTCATATCGACGGCAAAGTTTGGCACCTCGATGTCGGCTCATCGCATCCTGGGGCTGGAGCAGGTCCCAAGGGTATGGCTGTTCGCCATTTAAAGCGGTACGCGAGCTGGGTTCAGAACGTCGCGAGACAGTTCGGTCCCTATCTGCCACAGGCGTTGGATGTTTGAGAGGATCTGTTCTTAGTACGAGAGGACCGGAATGGACGAACCTCTGGTGTACCAGTTATCCTGCCAAGGGTAAGTGCTGGGTAGCCAAGTTCGGTCGGGATAACCGCTGAAGGCATCTAAGTGGGAAGCCCCCCTCGAGATGAGACATCCCAGGGCCTTTAAGGTCCCTGAAGACACCAGAGAGAAGATCTGGTTGATAGGCTGGCGGTCTAAGCATGGTAACATGTTCAGCTGACCAGTACTAATTAGTCGTGAGGCTTGACCATATTATTGTGTGCTTCTTCTCCTTTTACGGTCGTCGCTGGAGAGTACTCCATCGACTACCCTCTGCCCGACGAATGAAAAGCCGGTCGGGGGACCCGACCGTTTTTCAGAGCTGATTAAACAGTTACTGAGTATGTGCTCTATAGTCGAAAGACAAAAACAAAATAGTTTATCCTTTTAGGATAGACGCACTAAACGTTCAATACGAACAGGCGGCTTTGCTGACCTGTGAGTAGCTTGAACAAAGGAAGCCGGAGGGGTACACCCCGATGGTGACCGTAAAATGGTAATTATTGCCAGGTGACCTTAGCGAAGGGGATCCACCCGTTCCCATGTCGAACACGGAAGTTAAGCCCTTCAGCGCCGATGGTACTGCGAAAGCGGGAGAGTAGGACGTCGCCTGGCTTTTTTTTGTCCAAACGGTTTTACCGTTGGACAAAAAAAAGCCAGGCGACGTCGCAGATCAGCGCGGCTTGGCGCAGCCAAAGTAACGTAACCGTCAATTAAACGTAACCGTCAATTAAACCCCACCTTATGCCGACATCAATGAATGCCCTACAATCCTCCCTTAATGGAGGAATCGCATGGTCAAATATAACCGGGAACAGCAGAGTGAACATCTCAGAAATTGGGAAAAAAGTGGGTTAAGCGGGCAGGTGTATTGCCGGCAGCACGAAATACCACCCACAACATTTTACAGCTGGAAAAAAGCCGAAAGGAAACGTGCCGTACAAACCGGAATAGGCTCTGAAACAGCAGCAGCCCGGTTCATACCAGTAAAAAGCTCTTTTCATCATTTATCCAAAAAAGAAACCATTACCATAAAGTTGCACGATATTGTTATTACTCTGCCGGTAACAGCAAACCATGACCAGCTTAAAGCAGTATTAACAGCCTTGAGGGTTTATGAATGACCCCAGAATTATCAGCGGTACAGATATTTATCCGGCCAGGCATCACTGATATGCGTAAAGCAATCAACGGCTTAGTTGTCATGGTGCAGGACTATATGAATGAAAATCCGTTAAGCGGCAATCTGTTTCTGTTCTGCAACCGCGAACGACGAATTATGAAAGCCCTCTACTGGGACAAGAACGGATTCTGTCTCTGGCAGAAGAAACTGGAAAAGCATAAGTTTCCCTGGCCCGTAACCGAAGAAACTGCACGTATGATTACCCCGGAACAGCTATCGATGCTGTTGAAAGGCATCGATTTTTGGAATGAACATACTAGTTTGGAATATTCGCGGGTTTCTTAAGCATTTTATTGGTGTAAAGGAATTTACATAGAATGTACGGCATGCTAGAATTCTTATTAGCATGGATGTTACAGAACTTCCCAGGGAAGTACAGGACTATATCCACGAACTTAATACTTCCTGGGAGCAGCGTTATGGTGCCTTGGAAGAGCAGTACAAATTGCTTCTTCTTCAGAAATTTGGCCGTAAAAGTGAAAAAGAACAACTGGATGAGTATCAACCGCTGTTGTTCGGACTTGAAGAGAATGGTACTTCGGAGAACGATGCATCAGAGACTTCCGTACCAGTTCAGTCCCATCCCCGCAGGAAATACGGCAGAAAACCAATTGATGAAAGCCTTCCCCGGGATGAGATCATCATTGATATTCCCGAAGAAGAAAAACAGTGTGCCTGCGGCCATGCGCTGGTTCGTATCGGCGAAGAGACCAGCGAGCGCTTACAGGTAATCCCCCCGAAGATGTGGGTGGAACGGATTATCCGCCCCAAGTATGCCTGTAAAAACTGTGAAGGCTCCGGGGATGAAGAGAAGCCGGCAGTAAGGGTTGCTGATCCCCCTGCAAGTATTATCCCTAAAAGCATTGTAACGCCAGGATTGATCTCCTTCATCATAGTGAACAAGTTTGTCGATCATCTGCCCTATTACCGGCAGGAGAAACGGTTTGAAAGAATCGGCATCCACATAAGCCGTCAGAACATGAGCAACTGGCAGCAGGCGGCGTTTGATAAAATTGAACCGTTAATAGAAACACTGAAAACGCATATCCGGTCAGGGCCGGTCATCAACATGGATGAAACCCCGGTCCAGGTACACGGAGAACCGGAACGCCCTGACACGGCGAAATCCTATATGTGGCTTGCCCGCGGCGGCCCTCCGGAAAACCCGGGATTGCTTTACTCATACCGGGAAACCCGCGGGTCCCGGCATATTAAAGAACTTCTCGATGGATTCAGCGGCTTTTTACAGACCGACGGCTATGATGCGTATCGTACAGCCCTGGCGGGGAATGAACAGATAGTCCATGTCGGCTGCATGGCCCATGTTCGGCGAAAGTTTCATGAAGCTGCAAAGGCCTCGAAGAAAGCAGCAAGTGCACAGGAAGCATTGAATGCCATCAGGAAACTGTATGGAATTGAAGAGCGTCTTCGCAGTATGGAATTGCCCGAAGACCAGTTTGTTGACCAGCGCAAATCTCAGGCGGAACCGGTTTTGCAGAAGTTTAGAACCTGGCTTGAAAAACGCAGTCAGCAGGTTCCTCCTTCGTTATTGCTTGGGAAAGCAATTCAGTACACCTTGAACGAATGGGAGAAACTGGTACACTACCTCGATTCTCCCTATCTGACACCTGACAACAATAGCGCGGAACAGGCTATTCGGCCGTTTGTTCTGGGCCGAAAGAACTGGTTATTTTCCGGTAGTCCAAAGGGGGCTGAAAGTTCCTGTGCCATGTATTCACTGATTGAGACAGCCAAACAAAATAATGTGAACCCGAACGACTACCTGAGACGCGTTTTTGAGGAAGCTCCACTCATGAATGAATCTGATAACTGGGAAAAATTGCTGCCATGGAATATTTCCCTCTGATTTTTTTCTCTGGGTGAGGTTTAATTGACGGTTACAAAAAGCCCGCCGATTTTTGAGATCAGCGCGACTATGCAAGGTCAAATGCGCGAACACAAGGTAATCGAAGATTACGGCCTAGCGGAGCCTGCGTAGATTAAACCATTCTTCAAGTCAATCCTAAAATATAATGCCATATAATTGTCAGGCAATTCCCGTTATTTATTCCGACTCTCTGCTTCCTTATCTGATGCTCACGCAAATAACAAAAATCACAAAAAATTAAACATTTATAAATAATATTAGAGATCAATCAGTTACATTTTTGCACATATTGAATTTAATTATGCTACTCGTTACAGTTATCAGAATACTGAAGCTGTCCTGCGGTTTTATCTTATTGCAATGATCAACAGGAGCCTTATTCCATGAAAAACTATAAAAAACTGGGGTTTTTTCTCTTTTTCTCCATAAGCATTTTAATCAATGTATATTCACAGAACATAAACAATTCGCCTGCTGAAGTAAGGGTTAACCTTGGCCATTCAAGCTCCCCGAACCTGGTTAAGATAAGCCCGGATGGTAAATATCTGATGTCCTGGGGAGGGGATAAATCTATTTTATGGGATTACAGGAATACCGGGGCCAGTATTCGGGAACATGTACATGACAGCGGAGGGGGGAGTGTTATTATTGAATTTTCCCCTGACAGCAGTATGTATTATCTTGGCGGGGGGAAAATATCGTCACTGATAAACCTTCAAACAGGAAATGAAGTCAAGCTTGAAGGGCCCATGGACAGGACATTTTCGGCTAAGTTTTCATATGACAACAGATATCTTATTGTTACCGGTGTCATTTTCAAAGGACAGAAGCAGAGTTGGGTAAGAATTTATAGTACGGCGACTGGCCAAATGATTAAGGATTTTAATTTCTGGAATACCCATGAGGTTATTGATTGCGACCATGATGGTAATTTTCTTTTGGCATACCACTTACATGGAAACACTTATTTGGAACGATGGAGCAAAGACACTTTTACGGCAAATGAATATAAAACGATTGATGGTATCGAGATTTATCCAAAAGTTGGTAATTTCTCAAAGATTATTGGAACAGAAAGGCAGGAAAATCCGTATACACATTATGTAGGTGTTTGGGACCTGAATACGAACACCTGGACCCGATTGGAAGATATTGGTGGCGCTGGTGCTCTCAGCATCAGTGAAATTATCCATTCCCAAGATGGGGATTATGTATTCTATGAAGGATCAACTTTACGTCTACCTGGTTTAAAAAGATACAACCTTACAACAAATAAACTCTACAGAGTAAAAACAGATGATCCTCATTCAAATACTTATGACAGCAACATTTATTTTCGTTGTTATGATAAATATCAGAATTATCTGATTACTAAAAGCAGAACAAACGAAATAAAATTCTGGAATAGAAGCAATGGCCATCAGGAAGGATCCCTCGGTGGTATAACCATGCAGAATATCTATGACGTCAACTTCAGTGATGATGGAAAATCTATTCTTATTGGGCAACGGGATGTTGAATGGGAATTTAGTGCAGACAGCATGCAGCTTATCAGCAGGAATGCGGATGCTCAGGTACAGACCCATAGAAAGCCTGGAATAAATGATTACTCAGCCATTACCGGTGACGGCCGCTATGAAGTTTTTAAATCCTTCAGTAACGATACAATAGAAGTACTGGATACTGCAACCGGAAGACTTCTGTGGAAAAAAGAAAATATTAAAGGACGGATTTTTGTACATCCGGAAATTAATCGGTTGGTTTATAAGGAATATCAGAGTGGTCAGCACATTAACAAATACCGAATGATTGATGTCGCTACGGGTAATTCCCTACCTTACTCCCTGAATACGCCGGGTAACGATGCCATTTTCAGTATGTCTTCTGATGGGAAATATCTTTTCTGGGGCAGCGATAGTAATGCCTCGGACCATTCTTTATATTGCAACGACTTTTTGACCGGAGATCTCATTTGGAGGTATTCCTTTTCAAAAAGTCAGTTTTCTTCTCAATTTCAAACCATTGATGGGACAGCCTTTTCCGAAAGAACAGGTGAAATGGTGCTGTTTGTCCGGGATATAGGCTTTACCGTCCTTGAAACTGCAACTGGAAGGATTAAGCGGGAATTTGAAAGGTACCACTGGATCTCCTACGGAGAGCTCAGCCCTGACGGCAGCAAGCTTGTTTTTAGAACGCATAGTTCCGGACTGGTTGAATTAATGAATATTCAGACAGGGGAAGATCTCTCATACACTTTTACCCAGCAATCCGGCGACTGGCTTACCTGGACTCCGGAAGGTTATTTTCAAGGCTCCGATTCTATTGCCAGAAATGATATTTACGTAGTTGAGGGTGTGAACTGCTATCCTATAGACTCGTTTTTTGAAAAGTATAACCGCCCTGATATTGTGGCGGCTATTATTCAGGGGAAAGAGTATCAGCAGTACCAGAACGCATCGATACAGGACGGGATTTCCCTGCCGCCCAGGGTTACTGTTGAAGTGAAGAATGAAAACGGTGCATATATAACTCCGGGTAATCTCTTTTCTGTTCCGGGATCATTTAAAGGTCAGCTGGAGTTAAAGGTAACAGCGGTTGATCAGGGAGGGGGGATAGATAATATGCTGCTGTACCTCAACAACAAGGCTCTGGAAAGGAATGTAAGAGGTTTGCAGCGGTCAGCAGCATCCGGCTCTGTGGTTGAGTATTTTACCATATCCCTTGCAAATGGCGACAATACGGTTTCTGCAGTTGCCTTCAGCAGTGAACGAACCCAGAGTATTCCCGCAGCTTTTACCGCCCGTTACCAGTCTTCTTCCTCTGGAAAACCGGATTTGTATGCAGTAATTCTTGGCGCTAACTCCTACAAAAATCCAAGATACAATTTGAATTATGCACTGGCTGATGCGAAGGCATTTGAGACCTCTATTAGACAGGCTTCATCCACACTTTTCGGGAATGTGAGGATAACCAGTCTGTATGAACAAAACCTGACCCGGGAAAATGTTATACGCATGCTTGATCAGGTAACTTCATCTTCGAAGCCGGATGATGTGTTTGTTCTCTATTATGCTGGTCACGGGATAGCCATGGAGGATGAGGGGAAAAACAGCTTCTATTTTGTGTTGCCCGAGGTTACCCAGATGACCCGGACCGACAATATTCTCTCCCACGGCTTGTCCTCTGCCGAATTCCGGGAACGGCTTTCAGCTATTCCTGCAACCAAGCAAATGATTCTGGTGGATGCCTGCAATTCCGGCGCTTTTGCGGAAGGTTTTGCTGTACGCGGCGCGGCTGAAGAGATCGCCCTGAAGCAGCTTGCCCGGGCCAGCGGTTCGGTGATTTTAACAGCCACCAATGACGAACAGTTTGCCTCTGAGGTTGCACAGCTCGGGCACGGGGTTTTTACCTATGCGCTTATTCAGGGAATCAGCGGAGAGGCTGCCACCCGGGACGGGAGGATAACCGCTTCCAGTCTGCGTTTGTACATAGACGAGGCGGTCCCGAATCTTTCTGAACGGTATAAAAGCAGTATTCAATTTCCAACAACTTTTATGTTCGGGAATGATTTTCCCCTGGGGATTAAAGCCCGATAAGCGGTAATCCTGCGGGAGCCGATGGGAACTGCTGAGGTTCTCGTAAAGTCCGGTGCACCGGTAAAATAACTGCAATGCAGGTGAGTGAAGGCTGTACAGGGGAAATCGCATGTAAGAAGCTCTACACTTGCCTTCGCGTCAGGGACTGGAGGGGTGCCGGAGGCAGACCCTGCACCTAAATCCTTACTGTAGAGCCCTCGTATATAAAAATAGCTGATATAGGATTTAGGTGCAGGGGCCGGAGCCCCGCAAGGCCCGACCCGGCCGCATGCGTGAGCATGTGGCCGGGTGACGCCCGGGATATTAAAAAATGTTATTTCATCTTTCTGCAGCTCTTCGCTGTAATGATTTTTCTGGAATTGTGTAATACTTCTTTTGAGCCTTATAATAGTATTGAGCTTACCGTTTTCCGGAGGTCTGGGCATGGCAGAAATGGAAGGTATAAAATCTTTATATCGTATCGGGAATGGTCCTTCATCCAGTCATACCCTTGGGCCGGCACGGGGGGCTGAGCTTTTTCTTGGTGAAACTGACGGTGCTGAATATTACACTGTGGATTTGTACGGCAGCCTCGCTCTTACCGGTAAGGGACACGGTACGGACCGGGTATTGGAAAAGATGTTCGGGTCCAGGCTTAAGGAAGTTAACTGGTATAAGGAAAAAGAACTGGAGCAACATCCCAACGGAATGGTTTTTTCGGCCTGGAACACAAAGGATGAAATAATGCTGTCCCGGGAGGTATACAGTACCGGCGGAGGACGAATCGTTTATCCGGGCTTCAATGAAGTGGTCTCCACTTATTCCCTTACCAGTCTTCAAGATATCCTTGATCACTGTAAAAATGAAGGTATTCCATTATGGGAATATGCCTACGCAACAGAACCCGGGCTGGAAGCTCATCTTGCAGATGTATGGGAGGCCATGAGCGCTGCGGTCAAACGAGGTCTGGCAGCGGAAGGAGTCCTTCCCGGCGGTTTGAAGCTTGGACGCAAGGCTTCGACCTATGAGGCAAAACTGCGGCATTCCTCGGGTGTAACCCACGATTACGGTTATCTTTTTGCATCAGCCCTGGCAGTGTCTGAAGAAAATGCTGCCGGTGGAGTAGTTGTTACCGCTCCTACCTGTGGCGGTTCCGGGGTGCTGCCTGCGGTGCTTACATGGTTCCGGGATCTGCATGATGTAAAGGAGCAGCGTATATACCGGGCTCTGGCTACTGCCGGGTTGATAGGTATTCTGGTTCGGCATAATGCATCTATTTCCGGTGCCGAGGTGGGCTGTCAGGGGGAGGTAGGGACCGCATGCGCCATGGCTGCAGCGGCGGCTGCTCATCTTTTAGGGGGATCACCCTTTCAGGTAGAGTACGCTGCGGAGATGGGGCTTGAGCATCATCTGGGGCTGACCTGTGATCCGGTAATGGGGCTGGTGCAGATTCCCTGTATAGAGCGTAATGCCATGGCAGCAGCCAGGGCGGTTGAGATTGCCGTGTATTCGCTGCTTTCAGACGGCAGACATGCGGTCAGTTTTGACCAGGTTGTGGAGACCATGTACCGCACGGGGAAGGACCTTACCCGGGATTACCGGGAGACCGCCCTGGGCGGGCTGGCACGGTTTTACCGGCACCCTCTGAAATAAAAAGATCAGTATATCCCAATAACTGCTTACAGCTTTATTTCTCTTTCTATATAATGGTATCTATCTTGAGACAGGTTCTCAAAAAAATCCGGGTAAAAGATGACAGACAAATCTAATTCCTCTGCCTCGGCAGATGTAAATACTGACCCAGGCTATCAGGGCGATAAAGTCCTAGCCGTCTCCTTCGGTCACATGCTTCACGATATCTATTCCGCCTTTCTTGCTCCCCTGGTTCCGCTGCTGGTGGCTAAACTGGGTATTTCCCTCGCCCTCGGGGGGATGCTGGATTCCATCCGCAATATTCCCTCCCTTTTAAATCCGCTTTTCGGTTATATAGTCGATAAGCTGCGTACCCGCTATTTTATTATTCTGACTCCGGTGGTTACGGCAATAACCATGAGCCTTCTGGGTCTTGCTCCCAGCTATGCAGTTGCCTGTATTCTGCTGCTGGTTATGGGTATAAGTGCCTCATTTTTCCATGTGCCGGCCCCGGTGATGATAAAGCGCTTTGCAGGGACACAGACTGGTAGAGGAATGAGCTGGTATATGCTGGCAGGGGAGTCTTCACGGACTCTGGGGCCCCTTATTATTACCGGCGCCATAACTGTCTGGGGACTTGAGGGTACCTGGAAGCTTATTCCCTTCAGTTTTATTGCCTCTTTTCTGCTGTACCTGAAGCTGAAGAATGTGGAGCTTTATTCATCCCGTCATAAAGATGATTCCGGCGCAGGCACTGGTATAAGAGAGATGCTTCCCCTGTTCGGATCGATTACCGGATATACATCGTTTATGATGGCCTTGAAAATTGCAGTAACCCTGTATCTGCCGGCATATCTGCTGCATCAGGGTAAGTCTCTTGTGGAAGCCAGTTTTATGCTTTCCGTACTGCAGTTTGCAGGGGCTGCGGGAACTTTTTCCGCCGGGTCGATCTCCGATAAAATCGGTCGGAAGAATACCCTTTATATCTCCGGGATGATCTGCCCTGGATTAATGTGGGCATTCCTCAAGGCCCCTGAACAGTTTTATATTCCCATTCTCGCTACCCTGGGTTTCTTTCTGTTTGCATCCGGGCCGGTGCTGCTTGCTCTGGTTCAGGATGCCGGAGCCCGCTCTCCCGCCCTGGCTAACGGACTGTATATGACTATCAATTTCAGTGTTCGGGCGCTGGTAGTGTTTGTTGTAGGGGTTCTTGTAGAGCGTTTTGGCTACAGCACTATCTATTTTTATGTAGTTGTCTGGTCTCTGGGGGTTCTCCCGCTCATTTTTATGATTCCGGAAAAGCGTACTCAGGCCCCGGATTGAAAAGTTCGGTGGATAAGCGTATACTGTTTTTCTACTGCAAATACTTCAAATTAAGAGAGAATATACTATATGGCACTTAACTGCGGCATAGTCGGCCTGCCCAATGTCGGTAAATCGACTCTGTTTTCAGCACTTACTTCTGCTCCGGCGGAAGCTGCGAATTACCCCTTTTGTACTATCGATCCTAATATCGGTATGGTCACTGTGCCCGATGCACGGCTGGATAAAATTGTTGAACTGATACCGCCTCAGAAAATAATTCCTGCGGCGGTTGAGTTTGTCGATATAGCAGGACTGGTTAAGGGCGCCTCCAAGGGTGAAGGGCTGGGCAATAAGTTTCTTGCCAATATACGGGAAGTGGGTATTATTGCCCATGTTGTACGCTGTTTTGATGATCCCGATGTAACTCACGTGGAAAACAAGGTTGATCCGGTTTCCGATGTGGAGACTATCAATATTGAGCTTGCCCTGGCGGATCTTGAGACAGTGGATAAAAGGCTTGAGAAGAACAGTAAAAGCCTGAGGTCTCCGGATAAGGATATCAAAAAGAAGGCTGAAACTGCAGATGCTGTTTTAAAGCGGCTTCAGACTGTACTTGGTGAGGGAAAGGCTGCCCGCAGCCTGGAATATACCACAGATGAACTTGAAGTCCTTAAGGAGCTCCAGCTGATCACAATGAAGAAACAGCTCTATGTAGCCAACGTCGGTGAAGATGCTATTGAATCCGGTAATGACTACACCAAGGCTCTTGAAAAAGTTGCAGAATCGGAAGGTGCCGAGATGGTGATTATCAGCGGTAAACTTGAAGCGGATATAGCGGCTCTCGATTCCGAGGAAGAAAAAGAGATGTTTCTGCAGGATGCGGGCCTTGAGGAATCCGGGCTTTCAAAGCTTATCCGCAAGGCATACGACACCCTCGGATTGCGGACTTATTTTACCGCCGGAGAAAAAGAGGTGCGGGCCTGGACTTTCCATGAGGGAGACAAGGCTCCACAGGCTGCCGGAGTTATTCATACCGATTTTGAGAAGGGCTTTATTAAAGCCGATGTTTACCACTGTGAAGATCTTTTTCAGTACGGCAGTGAGCAGAAAGTTAAGGAAGCGGGTAAACTGCGTATGGAAGGTAAGGAGTACCTGGTTAAAGACGGGGACGTAATGTTCTTTAAGTTTAATGTGTAATGGATACCAACCGGATCTATCCTATTCTTGATTTTATACTCAACCATGCCGACGCCGATGAACTGGCTGCTGTAAAGGCAGCCCTTGCCCGGCGGGAAAAGCAGCGGGGTTACGGAGGCCTTGATATAGGCAATGTTGCCCGGGAAACCTCACGGGATATAGAAGGGCAAATCGGCGGAAGCATCGATTCCATCCGGGATATGATCCGTAACTTCGCTGTGGAAATGATTGTAAAAGAGGCTCCGGATATTCCCGAAGAGCATCTGAACCAACTGATAAACGCCTGGATTCCTACCCCGGATACCCGTTCGATGACGGAAAAAGGGGTTCCCGGGGAAGTTCTCCTGGAGATGATCCGGCAGTTTGTGGCCGCCGGAACCGGGCAGCTTGATGCAGGGGAGAAGGCAGCTCTTGAGAAGGAGTTCGGCGACTGGGAAGAGATCTACTGGAACCGTTTCCCTGAGCCTGTCAGAAAGACTATCCGCAAGTATCTGAAAAACGAAATTGATAATGAAATGTTTCAGGCCATGATTCAGCAGATTTTGCTATCTATTTAAAACCCGGTAAAAATAAGATCAATCGCAGAAACAATTTCAGTTCGTAAAAATGAAACATTGGTCACAATTTCACCAAGAATAGCAGATGGAATAGCCGCCATTTCTGAAATAAAAATGATGAACTCAGTTTGATCTATTTCAACTAAAATATGAATTTTTCCTACCTGGTTCTTCCGATGCAAATCGGCCGGTCTCAACGGGGCTACTATTCGGGTATCCAGCAATGATATTGCATCTGCTTGCAGCACTAAAAAGTATTTTACATCCGCAGATTTGCTTGTATTTTCCACAATATCAAACTGAGGCATCAGAAGGTTCTCATATTGTCACTGAAGACACCTTTTTTGCTGATGTAAGTATTATATGCATTAATGGATTGCCGGTTTTCCTCTTCCCATGATTTTTTTTCAATCCTGGACAATTCCTGCCTGATAGCGGTTTCCAGAATATTAGAGAGAATTAGATTCTGATGTTTTGCCGCTTTAAGAACTGTATCGTCTATAGTGACATTTATGCGCGTTTTCATGTGTATACAATAACACACGCGACGTGTGTTGTCAAAAATTAAAACTATTTAAGTTTGATTCATTATGAGCGTGAACGAAGATAAGACGGTACTATCAGTGTGCTTGAATAAAAAGGGCCATCCGGAAAATTCCGGATGGCCCTTATCTTTTTGAAAGACCTACTTATGGCAGAACCAGTTCAATCTGGTCTTGTTTGAACAGATAGGTCAGGTTATTCAGGGGATTGGTAACTTCCCGAACATATCCCAGTTCATCCTGAGCTGTTATACCGGTCTGTTTTTCCCAGCTGCCGTTCTGGTATTTCCATACTTCGCTGCTGTCCCAGTAGCTGGAGCCATCTCCGCCGGTAAGCTTGATGATGGTATCGGCACTTGCACCGCCGTCGAAGTTAACATCCAGATAGGTGGACATTGCCTGGCTGTAATTGGTGTAGCCGTAGGCGCTTTCACCTTCAAAGCCCGACAGGTCGCTGGTTGAAACGGTGGAGCCGTTGAAGGTCGCCTGGTTATTTACCAGATCGATGGAGATAAGGCTCGCATCGAGGTACTCATAATCGCCGCCGGTAACACCGAGTTCTGAGTAGTTTTCCACACCGGTAATCCAGTCGGTACAGACTGCGGTAATGGTATCACCTTCGCGGACGATCTTGACCCGGCTGAGGTAGTCGTCAGTACTATCTGAATCGGGTGTCCCTGAGGCGGATCCACCCCAGTTCCCACCGGTAGAGCCGACAGAGAAATCAGCAATTTGGGTGGTGTTGTAATATAATCCCCAGTTATTGTAGGGATAAACACCATCTCGAGTCCGCCCAACCCAGAGTACGTTATTGGTGTTGGAAGAAGTACGCTCAAACGCAACCACAACGCCTAACATATCGTCATCACTGGGGTCTGCAGACCAGAGGGTCACCTCATGGGTGTAGTTTGCGTACTTGTCGGGGCTTATAAAACCGTTTCTGGATCCATTCTGGGTCTGCATAAAACGTTCATCTATGAATCCGTCACCGTCGATGTCACCATAGATACGGGTGTAACTGGAGCTGTTTCCCATTCTTGTATCGAAGTAGGTGTTGTTATCATCGGTTCCATCACCGTCGGTATCGCCATCAATATACCCGTCGCCGTCTTCATCGGCTATAAGGGTCCAGGTATAGGCGGTGCTGCTGGTATTGTCGATGCTGTCGAGGCTCTCCCAATAGTAGGATGTGTCCTGAAAACGTGCCCAGGTGTTGACGATGTCCGACATGGATGCGGGCTTATAGTAGTTCTTCATGGCGTCGAATGCAAGTTCTATCTTGTTGTTGTCCCCGTCAAGATCGTAGGTATCTTTCTCTGTTGCAGTGAAGAGGTACCCCTGTGTTGCAGGAAGGGGAGTTACATTAAGCTTGACCGTACCAACTGCAGCTTCTGATGCACCGTCTGTTAAGTTGTACTGGAAGGACGCAGATTCATAGGCCAGTCCGGTGGAGGTAACCAGTACTTTTGTCCCGTCACTGCTGAGCACTGCTGAACAGTTTACACTGGTACCGGAGACAATGCTGTCGAAGGTCAGGGTACCTGTGGAGCCGGTGGGGAGTACATCGTTGCTGATAAGCTTGTCAGCAATTACAAGGGAAACAGTCTCACCCTGCTCGAGATCATAGGGGCCGTCGGTGTTGGCGATAAGGGGAGGAGCATCCTGAACATTGGCGATGGTAACCGTAGCGGTGGCCGTGTCGGTGGTACCTTCAACACGTGCGGTATAGGTAAAGCTTGCCGCAGACCCTGCTGCGGTACCGGTGAAGCTGATACTGCTGGTTCCGAGGGACACTGTACAGTTGCTTACAGCAGTTACAGCTGTGATCTCGATGGGATCAGTGTTGAGATGGTTGGTATCATTGCCGGTCAGGTCTGAAATAAGGATAGGCTCCGTAATGCCTTCATAAAAATTGCCGTCTGCAGTTGTAAGATCGTCGTCTGCCACGGAAATGAGATCAACAATGGTAAGGTTTGAACTTACTGTCCATTCGGATTCCCCAAAGCTGTTCACTGCGCGAACACGGTATTTGTATGAGCTGCCTTTGGTCACACTGGTATCGGTGTACGAAACAGTATTGGCTGCAAGTGCTGAATCAAGAATTGTCCAGGTTGAGCCGTTATCTGCCGATCGCTCAATTGCGAAGCCAGTCTCAACATGGGAAATATCAACCCATGAGATTTTCGCGTCCAGGTCCACCTGCTTTGCTGAAATTGGAGTAGGGGCAAGGGGGGCTCCATTCAGTTCATCCGAGGCAATAGTGATTGTCTCCACAACCGCAACATTTCCGAGAATTCTGACTTTTTCAGCCAGGGTGGAAAGAATCATTCCCTGGGTATCTTTAAGTATAGCAATGAGGGTATAGGTTCCGGAAGGTTTGTCTATTGTAGCTGTTGCCAGAACAAGTCCGTCGGAGTTTGCTTCGGAAAGGGTAAATACAACCTCTTCTCCGTCCAGGGTTCCTGTTACTGAATCAACAGTGCCGGCGGGAAATGCGAATGATAGGGTAATAGTACCGTTGCCTTCACCGTCAATGAATTCCAGTTCTATAGTAACCGACGCTGATTGTCCGTCGGCTATGGTTACACTGGTGTCACCTTCGGCTATAACTGTGCCGTTCTCATCGAGTGCTTCAACTTTGACAGTGTATGTATCGGGGTTGAGATTGTACATGGCACTGGAGCTGGTAACGGCATCTGAGATTACCGTTCCATCAGAACCGGTAAGTGTTACCATGTAGGACTCAATTTCAGAATTGGCAAGTTCAGGTTTAATGGTGTTTGCAACCAGAGAGGTGTTGTCATACAGACGAATGATAAGTGAACCTGAGCCTTCGCTTGCAGTACTTACATAGGTCTCACTGCCGATGTTGCTTGAGAGCGGGTCGGCGCATCCAGAGATAAAAAGGATAATCGAAAATAGCAGTACAGAAAAAATTACTGACTGCTTCTGGTTAATATTGAATGATTTATTCATTGCTATCTCCTTATTAACCCTGGATCCAGAAAAACAGGGTATCGGAAACAGAGTCTCCGTTTGTCATATCAGCGAAAACATGCATTGTGTGTACACTTCCCGGAGTGAAGCCCGTAGTTTGCACCTGAAGCGGAACTGTAGTGTTACTGATTACACTTACTCCATCGAGAATCCATTCGCATGCAGAAATGGTAAAGCCTTCATTAGCTGTAGCATTAAAGGTAATGAGATCTCCTGCTTCGAAAACATAGAGACCGGATTCAGTGGTAATTGTCACTTCCGGATAGGAGGGATCTACTATGATTACATCCAGATGCCCACGGTCAAAATCGGTGTATATATCTGTTCCGATGCTTACAGAGGAGATACTGACAGGATCCGCGGCAGCGTCATCTACAGTAACCATTATCTCTTCGCCGGTTCCATCTTCGTTGGTGGAGAGAGACATTGTGCCATCTTCTGCAATAGTAAGGTAGCAATCGGTTACTCCGTCACCATCCAGGTCGATATCGTAAATATTGTCCGGATCCGGAACTTCCTGGCCTGCGGTAAACCAGAAAACACCACCGATGTTATCAATGGTTCCGTTATCATCGGGATCTTCAAAATCAAGGGAAATAGAGGTTTCAGAACCCGTAGCTGTATCTGTAACAGTCAGATCAATTGAATCCTTCGGGCAGAATGAACGATAAAGAGTGGTAAGGAGATTACCATCGGCATCTTTTACCTGTATTTCCATGGAATATTCAGCTCCGCGGGTAAGGTTGGGAATGGTCACTTCCCCGTTTGAAATCTGTATGGTCTTTGTCATTTGCTGACCATTTTCGGTGTAGTAGGTAATTTCCATTTCACCCAGAAGTTCAGTGTTTTCTGAAATCCAGGTGATGAGTACTGAATCATACAGTGGTGAGATGGTGAGGTCGGTAATCTGAGCCACGCCAGATGTTGCCTCATCACCGGATGTTCCGCTACCGCCGGATGATCCGGCTCCTGCCTGATCGCAGCTGAACAGTAATATCAGCAATGCCAGTGCTGCAGCCAAAGCCTGGAATTTTCTTTTCCCTGCTGTCTTCATAGTATAACTCCCTGCGGTCGTTTTCCCCCGGACCGCTCATTGATAATCTATATATTCAATTGCAATAATCGTGCCAAAACACATATTTGAGAACTAAGGGTAAGTAAAGTATTACATTGTAACAAAATATATTTAGTAAGGCAGGGGAGGTTAGCTGCAGAGATGTTGAGGTGGGGTTATAGAATGAGAGTCTTTTTCAATAAATTATGAGAGACTCTCATTTTGCGAGTAGTATGTACCTATATTGTGGTTATCTTGTTCGGTGACGTTTCTTTAAGGTAAATACGCCTGAAGCGTCCGGAGTGTTCCCGGGGCTCTTCCGGCTGCCGCACCGGAGGATTCGACTGGGCAAGGAAGAAAACAGTATCCTGCATGTCCTTGATACTTCTGCTCAAACTGTAACGGAAAAAGAGTTTCTTTCCCTCAAGGAAAGCCCTCCGTGAGGCATCCTCTTCCAGGGTGGGATCGGTAATACGTCTGAGTTCCGCCCGAACTCCGCCGTACCAGGCGAAATTAATCTCCATAAGTACAAGCTTGCCGTAATGATCCTTATAGTAGATTTCATAAATTCCCGACATGGATGGAACGCCGGTTTGAATACTGTATTTATCGCCGGTCAGTATCTTTGACCAGTTGACGGTAAAATATCCGTTTCCATTGCGGGTCATTATCTCTATCACAGGTTCTTTTGTGTACATCCGATAAATCCTGTATGGATTGTACGGTTATTGGCGGGAGATATGCAACACAAAGAAAAAAAAGTTGCAGGCAGGTAAAACAAGTATCACGACTATAAACAAGATAGGAAGGATTGGCAGGGTAGACGGGGTAAAAAAAAGGGTGCCCTGTAGACGGGCACCCTAAGGGGGAGAGTTATATCTATTCCACCAGTTCTGTCTGGCTGGCTTTTATAAGATAGGTTTTTGCTGTTTCCGGATTGGTCACCTGCCGCACATACCCAAGCTCACTCTGGATTGAAAGTGATCCCTGAGCAGTCCAGGCGCCGCTGACGTACTTCCACACTTCGCTTCCGGTCCAGCGGTCAAGTATGCTGTCGCCGTCGGTGTCGGCACTGCCGGTAAGCAGGAAGAGGGTATCGCCACTCAAGCCTCCGGACATTTCGATATCCAGGTAGGTCGAATAGGGCTGGCTGTAGGTATAGTATCCCCACTGCTGTGCACCCTGGAACACGGACAGGTCTTTGGCTACGGATACTCCATTAACCGTATTGGCTGAAAGGTCAATTTCCATGAGTGAATCCGGCATGTAGGTATCTAGCTGATCCCAGTCGGTAATCCATGCTTTGATAAGATCGCCGATACGCTGAACCTTAACCCGGGTTTTTTTAGATTCCCATCCGTAGTCTGCTCCTGTTTCGTCTGTTGAACTCTGGGCCAGGACTGTATAGCTGGAACCTTCATAGTAGGAGATACCCCAACCGGTAGTGGGACTGTTACCGCTTGTTGTTCTGTGGGCAACAAGGTATTTGTTGGTAGATCCGTCACGTTCAAAGGCCATGATAAGCCCGATTGAATCGTTGTCAGCGTTATCGGAGAAAAGGGTAGCTTCAAAGGTAAAGTTTTCCAGCGCACTTTCTTCGGGGCAGACAAAGCCTTCAGCAGGAGAAACATTGTCGGGCTGCAGTACTCTGGGGTCAAGGTCTCCGTCACCATCCGCATCGGTTTCCAGATACTGCCAGGACAGGGCACTGTCGCTATAACCGGACAGTGTCTCATAGTAGCTGGAGCTTCCATAGTATGTGCCGCTTATGCGGGGCCAGTTGTTAAAGACGTCGGCAAAGCTCATTGGGGTGTAGTTTGCTTTGAAAGTGTTAAAGGCACTGCTGTCGTCAAATACATAGCCATCTACAGGTGCAAGGGGTGTAACGTTGAGGTAAACTGTGCCCTCCGCTGTCTGACCAAGGCTGTCTTCAATTTCATACTTGAATTGTGCCGGGACATAGGCAATACCGGTGGATGTTACAGTAAGGGTTGTGCCGCTGACAACTACGGAACAGTTGACAGCGCTGCCGGTAACAAACCATTTATCGCCGATAGCATTGTCTGAAGAGTCGTTGAGAAGGAGCTGGGCAAAGGTAAGATAGGTTTCACCACCCTGCTGAACATCAAAAGGGCCGTCTGAGTTGGCTATAATGCCGGGAGCTGCTTCTACGGTTTCTATGGTCACTGTTGCGGATGCTTCGTAACTGGTTCCCTGGATACGGGCGGTGTAAGTAAAGCCTGCAGCCTGAGAGGCCGTTGCTCCGGTGAAGGTTATACTTGACGCACCAAGGGATACAGAACCGTTAACTGCATTGTCCACGGAAATTATTTCGATGGGGTCGGTGTTCAGGTTGTTGAGGTCATTGCTGGTAAGATTGGCCAGAGGGATGGTTGTGGCAATCCCTTCATAGAAGTTCCACTCTGATGCACTCAGGGTGTCATCGGTGAGAGATATCAGACTGCTTATGTCCAGGTCTGAACTTTCAGCCCAGTCGGAAGCACCAAAACTGTTGGCTGCCCGAACTCTATAGCGGTAGGAAAAATTTTCAACAACCCCTGAATCGGTATAGAAAACAGTATTTGCATTCAGACTTGAAGAGAGAGTAGACCATGTAGATCCGGAGTCTGAGGATCTCTGAATTTCGAGAGAGGTTTCCACATTGGAGTTATCGGTCCAGCTGATCTCTGCATTCATGCCGTTTTGCGCAGCCGTAACAGCAGATGGGGCAAGGGGAGGACCATTTATTTCAGCTGCGTCGATGGAGATTTCATCCGCAACGGTGATATTGCCGAAAACATGCACCTGCTCCACCAGGGTGGTAAGGATCCTGTTGGCTGAATCTTTAAGTTTTGCCACCAGGGAATATGCGCCTGCGGGCTTGTCTATATTGAGGGTTGCATGGGCTATGCCGTTTTCATCCCCTTCTGTAAGGGTAAAGGTGACGGGTTCTCCATCAAGGGTACCGATAACGCTGGCGACGGAACCTGCAGGAAAAGCAAGGGTCAGTGTTATGGTTCCGGAACCTTCACCTTCCAGAAAGGCAAGCTCAATGGAAACATTACCTGAAACGCCGGCTACAACATTTGCATCACCGCTTCCGCGGGCTATAACTGTGCCTTCCGCGTTTAATGCATCGATTCCGACATTCCAGGTTCCCGGTGCCAGGTTACCGATAAGGGCACTGGAACCTCCTGTGCTGCTGGATATGTCATTATATCCCTCCCTGCTCAGGGTAATAAGGTAGGAGTCAATCGACGCAGATGCGTTGTCCAGGTCTGGATAAATGGTGTTGGCCACAGAATCCGTTCCGTCAGTAAGGCGGATAATCAAAGATCCGGTAGTTGCAGATGTCCCTGCGGATTTACTGGTTGAGCTTGAAAGGGGGTCCGCACAGGAAGAAAAAAGGTAGAGTGCAGTCAGTAACAGGGCTGTTGTCTTTATTAAAGTGCCCAAAGATTTTCTTGTTGAAAAGTTCATGAATTACTCCTTCAATCAATCCTGGACAGTAAATGCCAGGGTGTCGGATACGCTGTGCTCACTCTGAACACTTGCAATAACCGATAAGCTGTGGATTCCGCTGTCTAAACCGTTTGTGTCAATTGAGATGCTTGCTGAGGTTTCACCGGAAACGATTTCACCGTCCAGGTACCAGCTGCAGCTTTCGATTACGAATGATCCGTTAAGAGATGCGGTAAATACTGCTGAAAGACCGGAGGAAATGGTTGTGGTGCCGGCATCTGCATTGATGCTGACCTCGGGCAGTTGCGGATCAATTATGGTTACACCAACTGAGCCTCGTTCGAAATCCGTATATGTGGTATCACCCGAATTAACTGATGTAATATTGCCTGATTCATCCTGTGTAACCGAAATATCGCTGCCGGTGCCGTCTTCTGTACTGGAGATACTGGAGGTACCATCTTCCTGAACAATCAGGTAGGCATCGGTCACGCCGTCACCGTCTATATCGATTTCATAGACATTGTCTGCATCGGGGATTTCCTGGCCGTAAGCGAACCAGAAAACTCCGCCGAGATTGTCATAGGTTCCGTCGCCGTCGGCATCGACAAAATTAAGCGAAACAGGATTTCCGTCTGCATCAGCCACAGTAACGGAAGAGGCGGGGGTAAACTCTTTGTATACCGTGGTAATGAGTGAGCCGTCTGAACTGAATACCCGGATTTCCATGGTGTATCTTGTATCTGAAGTCAACCCGGAAATAGTAATGCCTTCATCTGAAGGATCTACCGTTACAGTGGTTGATGATCCGCCCTCGGGTGTATAAACAATCTCCACATCACCGAGGAGTTCCGGGTAAATTGTCTCCCAAGCTATGAGAACCGACTCTCCCGCCGGTGAGATTGAGACATCGCCAATGTCCGCACTTGCTCCTGCCGATGAAGAACTGCCAGCCTGATCACAGGCTGAAAACAGAAGTGTTATTACGATTGCGGAAATAATGACGGGTAGAAACCTGTTTGTTATTCTGGTCATGGTGTTCTCTCCCTGCTTCCGTATCTATGGAAGCTTCGTGATTTATACAGATATAGTGCAAAGAGCATGCCAGAATTCAGAGATGGGGGTTATAATATTTATAAAACATTATAATGTAATGATTTACAATGATAGATGTGCCAATGGTTTATAATCGGCCAGCCCAAAGAATATGAGATAATGAGAGAGTTTTTCAAATAAAAAAAAAGAGACTCTCAAAATGAGAGTCTCCGGATCAAAGAAAAGGGCAGCTCTAATATCAAACTCAGTACTTGGCGTCGGCGTATTCAACCCATCCGCCGGCGTTGATAAGATCTGCTTCAAAACCGCTCAGAGCAAAGGATATTTCCATAGTCTCCGAACCTGCGGAAAAGGTAAATGTTTTCTTCTCAATATCGGTGACCACACTGGCGGTTTTTCCGGAAAAGGTGTTAAAAACGGCATCCATATTCTCTTTGGAAATTTCCACCGCGAGCATGCCGCAGTTGTACATATTCTGTCGGAAAATCCGGGCAAACCCGGTTGCAATTACAATGTTGAAATCCCGTGCCTCAAGAGCCCATGGTGCATGCTCTCTGGATGAACCGCAGCCGAAGTTGTCCCTGGTTACTACAACAGTTTTACCGTCGATGTCATTTGCGGGATCGAATCCTTCGAGTATAAGGTCTTCCAGCAGATGGGGCCCTAATGCTTCCCGGGTAATTTCTGTAAGGTATTTTGCGGGGATAATTTCGTCTGTATTAATATCGCTTCTGTCGAGAAACAGAATCTGACCTGAAAAATTCTTCATGTTTACTCCTAAATCTTGCAGACTCAAGCTTTGACGCCTAGGCCTTGAAAAAAGGTGAGTTGCTGATTGTTCCGGCAATGGCCGTAGCAGCAGCACTGGCAGGGCTCATAAGATGCACCATTCCGCCTTTACCCATTCGTCCGTTAAAGTTTCTGTTTGTGGTAGAAGCACAGGATTCGCCTTCTGCCAGAACTCCGTTACTCATGCCGAGACATGCCCCGCATGTGGGGTTGGTAACGCAAAAACCTGCTTCCATGAAAATATCAATCAAACCTTCTTTCAGGGCATCTTTGTAAATGGTCGGTGTTGCAGGGGAGAGTATTCCCCGAACATCGGGATGAACTGTTTTGCCCTTTAATACGGCTGCAGCCTCCCGGAGGTCTTCAAGCCGGCCATTGGTGCAGGAGCCGATATATACCTGATCCACAGGCACATTATCAAACTCGGCGACCGCTTTAACCTGGTCGGGTTTGTATCCGAAGGTGCTCAAAGGTACAATAGCCGCAGCGTCTATGCTTACTGTTTCTGCATAGTCTGCGTCGGCGTCGGCGATAAACTCACCGTATTTCTCAAGTGCGGCTTCTTTGGAAGAAAATTCATCCTTTATGAAGGGCCAGAGAAAATCTACCGTGGTCTGGTCGGGCATGCAGATTCCGGAGGTTGCTCCAGCCTCAACGGCCATATTGCTTAGGGTCATCCGGCTTTCCATGCTCATCCTGGTTATGGCATCCCCGTGGAATTCTATAACCTTGTCGGTTGCGCCGTTTACGCCGATGGTTCCGATTATCTTGAGGATCAGATCCTTGGCATATACACCAGGTTGAAGACTTCCCTTTACTTCAATCTTCAATGTTTCCGGTTCACGAAAGACACAGACTCCCTTGAGAATGCCAACTTCCAGGTCGGTAGTTCCAACCCCGGCAGCAAAGGCACCGAAAGCCCCGTGGGTACAGGTATGGGAATCACCCATGATAATGGTATAGCCTGGACGTACAAATCCCTGTTCGGGGAAAATTGCGTGGCAGACACCGTTTTTACCGATATCAAAAAAGTCCTTGATATCATGCCGGCGTGCCCATTCCCGCAGGATCTTTCCCTGCAATGCAGTTTTTGAATCCTTTGCAGGGGTAACGTGGTCAATAACTGCTTTGATCTTGCTGGTGTCGAATACCCGGTCTTTTTTCCTGTTTTCCAGGTCCAGAATCGCGCCGGGGGTGGTTATCTCGTGGCAGAATACTGCGTCGAGATTAAGAACATAACGGCCGGGTTCCGGCTGGTCAACTTTGTGAGAAGCAAAGATCTTCTGTGCTGTTGTCTGTCCCATATTTTCTCCTTGAAATATTTCAGATTTCAGTCTGAATGTTTTGGTGGTGTTATAATCCATACGGCTTTCATAGCAACGGAGCCGCAGTTTTTCAATGTGTGGGGAATGTCCGAATCGAAAGAGACACAGTCACCCCGGCTGAGGTCATACTGCTTATCGCCGTACTCCAGCTGTCCTGCCCCTTCCAGAATCACCCCAAGTTCCTTTCCCCTGTGGCCGTACTCCTTGTCTCCCCTTTCAGATCCCGGATCAAGGCTGAGCATCAGGGCTTCAACGGCAAACTCCTCCCTGGGGTCGTCTATAATAGTAAGCTTTTCATAGCTTACTCCGCCGGATGTCCTGGTAATCCTATCTTCCGGTTTTACCACTGTGGCGCCTTTGCGGCGCTTGTAGTCTTTAAAAAGGTACTCAAGGTCTATTTCCAGAACATCCGCGAGGCTGATCAGGGTATCCACCGAAGGGGATACCTTGTTGCGTTCAATCTGGGAGATAAGGCTTTCACTGACGCCGATTTTTCCGGCAACCTGTTTTAGAGTAATTCCCCGTCTTTCGCGCACAGTTCTGAGGATTTCGCCAAAGCGATGGCGTATGTTGTCATTCATTATAACTAAAGCCTCTTAAGTATTTATAAAGTGATGTGCATCGAAAGTCAATATCCAATACAAAAAAGGTCTATTCTCTATGGGTTAGCCAATGGGCCATGTTTTGCAGGGGAAGATTTTTGTTTCCGATAAGCTGCTGTATTATCCCGCCGGTGAGACTGGTAAGAAAGACATGGGCCAGCATATCCACATCGGTTCTTTCTTTAAGCACCTTTTTTAATCCTGTGGTTATCATCTCCAGCCATTCGCCGTATGCTTCCTGAAACTTTTTCTGAAGCTCAGCGTTACCAAGGACTGCTTCCTGTAAAAGGTAGAGGTGAAGGCGACCTCGTGCTTCCGCCTTGATGATAGTTTCATATACGATGGTCATAATGGCGGCGGCATCGCCGGTGTCTGCCTTATCTTCAACTGTTTTCAACAGCATACCAGTTATGGACTTCATGTGTTCCTGGGTAATATCGTAGATGAGATCGGCTTTGGAGGAGTAGTAGTAATAGAGGGTACCTTTGCTTATGCCGGCTGCTTTGGCTATGTCAGCAAGGCTTGTGTTCTGACCGCCTTTTTTCTGAAGAATCCGGCGGGCATTCTTCAGAATATTATCTCTGTTATCAATTCCTTTATTCTTGCTCCGTGCTGCCATTCCTCATCCCGTTAACGACTGCAGATATGCTTCACAGTACGTGGTTTTGGAAGACAGGTCAAGCAATCGGCCGCCGGCTGACAGAATAATGCCATTCATATTAATCTTGATTCCCTATCTTTATTAGGGTATTCTAACTTTAATGGGAAATCAACTGAGTCAGAGTCTGGAAGACTATCTTGAGGCTATCTACTATCTGGAACGGAAAAACCGTGTGGCCCGGGTAAAGGATATAGCTGAACATTTGAATGTACAAATGCCCTCGGTTACCGGTGCTGTCAGGAATTTACGGGAGAGAGGGCTGGTGGACTACGAAAAAAACTCATTTATAACCCTTACTGCATCGGGCATGAAGGCTGCAAGCTCTGTATATAATAAACACCGTATAATTCATACTTTTCTGCATAACATGCTGGATGTGGATTCAGAGACAGCAGAGGAAATAGCCTGTAAGATAGAACATTCCATGCCCCTGGAAATTGCTGTCAAACTGGAATGTTTAACGGAAAAAATCATGGATCTGAAAAAAGAAAATCCGGAACTGAACGAAAGACTGAACAGTCTTACTTGCGGGAAATAGCAGTATATGAATATCCAGCAGATAAAAGATGATCTCGCCTTTCTTCAGGCCTGGGAAGATCGTTTTGAATATATTATGGATCTCGGCCGGGAACTGCCCGATTATCCTGAAGAATTGAGAATAGACAGTAACAAGGTAAAGGGATGTATGAGCCAGGTGTGGCTGGTTCCGGATTGGACCGGCAGAGACTCCTCTCTCAGGATTCTGGTGGACAGTGATTCTGCACTGGTAAAAGGGCTGGCAGCAGTGCTTGCTGCTCTTTATGAAGGCTTCAAGCCAGGTGATCCGCTCCCCCCTGAAGCTTCAGAAATCTTCATGGAGATGGGGCTTGCGGAACACCTCACTCCGGGAAGAAGAAACGGGCTTGCTTCAATGGAAAGAAAGATTCTAACCTTTCTGCATATCCGTTCAGATTCTTAAGGATTGCTGCGGATCTTCAGAATGGCTTTGGCTACAGTATTTTTAACTTCCTTATAGTAGTCGTCTTCCAGATTATCCGTATAGAGTTTCCCCAGAAGTGTATAGCTGTAGATCGGCCGTATATGATTCAGCGCATAGGTAGCTATGTCGAGAATCAGTTCTTCATTGTTTTCAAGAATTTCTTCGGGAAGCTGTTTCTCAATCTCTTCAATCACAATTTTTTCCGCCTGATTGCGGATCTGAGAAAAATCATACAGATCATCTAATGCCATGCAAGTTCCTCGTCTACCTGAATTTAACCTTAATTGAAATTTTAAACGCTTTTTCCCGCCGAATCAAGGATTTTGATCTTCTTGTTGCATAAGGGAGACTATTTTTACTATATTGATTCTATGGAAAAGAACATTTCTGAGTCTGAAGCCGCCTTGAGGGAGCTTTGCTCTGCCCTGGCAGCAACTGATAACAGTTTATTAATTGAAGATTTCCTGAGAAGTCTGCTCACAGAGTACGAGATCGATGAGGTGACAAAACGCTGGGCACTGGTTCGTCTGATTGATGATGGCATGAGTCAGCGCAATATCGCTAAAGAGCTTGGCTTAAGTCTATGCAAGATAACCCGGGGAAGCCGCGAGTTAAAAAAGGATAATTCAGCTTTTAAGCAAATGATTACTCTCTATCGTGACAAGCAAGAGGCATAATAGAATCTTTGTATTGATTTTTAGTTCCACCTTGGATATTGTATTCTTATAGATATAAAAGGGGGATACAATGTTCCAGATTTTTCTTCTTTCAGTTCTTCTCAATATTTTTGGTGGAGCATTGCTTGCTGCAGATTTTCTCAAGGAAAAGCTGCCGGCGGTTGGAAAACTTCAGGCCTTTATGGCTGAGAACAAGGCTTATATCACTATTATATCCCTCGGGATGGTTGTAACCGGTGTTCTGAAGTTGATTTTCCCGTCTACCATCAACGGTTCCTTTATTCAGGATCTTATCCCTGCTCTTCTTGCAATCATTACGGGCATCTGTCTTTTCTACGGATATTACAAAAAGGTATCCGATGTTGATTCCGATACAACTTCCTTTATGGATAAATATATCTATGCTTACAGGGATGTAATAGGAATTATTACCGTTCTTTCCGGTATTGCCCATTACATTCTTCCCCGTTTTGTACTTTTATAGCCTATGCGAATATCTACAGCTGGAATTATACGCAGGGATAACAGGGTTTTGATTGCCCTGAGAAAGCCCGGTACAAGTATTGGAGAAAGCTGGGAATTCCCCGGTGGAAAAGCCCGGGACTATGAAACACCGGAAGAGGCGCTGACCCGGGAATTCCATGAAGAGCTTGGCGTAGCCGTTCAGGTGGGGGCTCAGCTTTTTGAAGGCTTTTTCACCAACCGTGACAGGGAATACCGCCTGCTTGCTTTCGATGTCATTCTGGAGACTGAGGATTTCACCCTTCTGGAACACAGCAGGGTAGACTGGGTGGAGATTGGGTCCCTGAAAGAGTACCCCATGGCTGCTTCTGACAGTCAGATTGTAAATTATCTTATCAACAACTGATTGCCCCTCTAAATAACAGTTCCTGCGGGGATAATAGTGTTTTTGGGTATTATGATTATGCCGTCTCTGACATGATAATTTCCAAAGTCGCCGTCTTTTCTCTCTGTTTCATCGATTCCGATTTTGCAGTCATCGCCGATCCGGCAGTTCTGATCTATTATCGCCCGGCGTATATGAGTTCCCCTGCCGATACCGATATCCGGCTGCCCGATTTCCCGGTTATGGGCTTTTTCTTCGGGGGTTTCATATTCAGATGCGCCCATGGCTATTACTCCCTGAAGATCGGAGCCCGGTTCTATCATGGTCCGTACGCCGATAAGCGACTCTGATATAAACGCATTGGTAATGATACTTCCTTCGGCAGCCAGTGACTGGCTTATGGTGCAGTAGTTCATCTTTGTCGCCGGAAGGTACCTGCGGTTGGTGTAAATGGGCATTTTTTCATCATAAAAGTTGAATTTTGGGTTCAGGCTGGCCAGATCGATATTGATATCATAGAAACTCCGTATGGTTCCTATATCTTCCCAGAAACCGGTGAAGATATAGGCGTTTACGGCTTTGCTGGCAATTGCGCGGGGAATAATCTCTTTACCAAAGTCGGTCTCATCGTTATCCAGCATCTCTTCCAGGGCTTTGGCGTTGAAGATGTACATACCCATACTGGCGAGATAGTTTTTACCCTGATCCTGCATCTCTTTATCGGGATGAAGACTGTCATGAATTTTCAGATTCTCAATGTCCGTTTCCATGGGAGGTTTTTCCAGAAAACTGGTTACCCGTGCACGGCTGTCTGTCTGGAGGATTCCGAGTCCCGTCGCAGCAAGACGGTCTACCGGTGTTGCCGCAAGGGTAACTTCCGCTCCGGAATCAAGGTGATTCTGAAACATCTGGCGCAGGTCCATGCGGTAGAGCTGGTCCCCGGAGAGTATTATATAGTGTGTAGGTTTCTGAACATTAAAATGGGGAAAGTTTTTGCGGACCGCATCTGCTGTGCCTTCGTACCAGCTTGTATTTTCAAAGGTCTGTTCGGCGGCCAGAATTTCCACGAATCCCCGGCTGAAAACATCAAAGATATAGGTACTGGCCAGGTGATTATGCAGAGATACCGAGTTGAACTGGGTGAGAATATAAATCTGTTTCATATCGGAGTTTATGCAGTTGGAAATGGGAATATCTACCAGTCTGTACTTTCCCCCGAAGGGTACTGCAGGTTTTGCCCGCTGCTGGGTGAGAGGGTACAGTCGTGTTCCTTTTCCGCCGCCTAAAACTATAGCCAGAATCTCGGGCATTCCTGGGGCCTCCTGTCTTAATTATAGTATTTCACCAATTCTTATCCGGTCAAGGCGATCTATGAAAATAGTGAAAATCTGTGCTACTATCCACCCCATGGAAACCGCAATTCTTGATGCTTTGAAATGTGACCGGGATTTTATGGATCAGGTTGTGCATTGGGAAAAAATACCCGCAAGAAAAGGGCATTATACCGACTTTCCCGAGGACCTCCATCACAGTCTAACAGAGGTTCTTTCCAGCCATGGTATTAACCGTCTGTATACTCATCAGGCCCGTTCGTTCAATGAAGTAAGAAAAGGAAGGAATGTTGTAGTGGTTACACCTACGGCATCCGGTAAAACCCTCAGCTATAATCTGCCGGTACTGCAGGGGCTTCTTGAAGATTCTTCAGCCAGGGGGCTCTATCTTTTCCCAACCAAAGCCCTGAGTCAGGATCAGCAGTCAGCATTGAATGAGATTGTCCTTGCCGGTGAAGTCGGTATTAAAATTGCAACCTACGACGGGGATACCCCGAATTCCGTCCGTGTCTCCGCCAGGGATTCCGGGCGCATAATAATTTCCAATCCCGATATGCTTCATTCCGGGGTTCTGCCCAACCATCCCAAATGGATCCGCTTTTTCAGCTCCCTTAAATATGTGGTTATCGATGAAGTGCATACCTATCGGGGAGTATTCGGTTCTCATATGACCAATGTGGTGCGCAGGCTTAAACGGATAGCCCGGTTTTACGGCTCGGATCCGGTTTTTATCTGCTGCAGTGCCACTATCGGCAATCCTGCAGAGCTTGCAGAAAAAATTATAGAAGAACCGGTGGCCCTGATCGATGAAAACGGTGCACCCGCCGGGGAAAAGCATCTGATTCTGTATAATCCTGCTTATGTAGACAAGGTTCAGGGAATTCGTCGTGGCACGGTAAATGAATCCCAGCGCCTGGCTTTGAAGCTGATAAGAAAGGGGGTTAAAACCATTGTTTTCAGCCGCTCCCGGCTGCGGGTGGAGCTGATTGCAAGCTATATAAATCAATCCCTGAAAAATCATTACCTCCAGGGAGAGATCCCCCAGGTTGAAGCCTACCGGGGCGGGTATCTTCCCAATGAAAGACGGGCTATAGAGAAGGGGCTTCGGGACGGCAGTATCATGGGGGTGGTCTCCACCAATGCTCTCGAACTGGGAATCGATATCGGGGGCCTGGATGCAGCTATAATGGCAGGTTTTCCGGGATCCATTGCCTCCTCCTGGCAGCAGGCAGGGCGGGCCGGAAGGAGCAGTGAGCTTTCTATGGCAGTAATGATTGCCACATCCGGGCCGGTTGATCAGTATATAATGCAGCATCCCGAATACTTTCTTAAAAGGCCGCCGGAATCTGCCCATATTGATCCCGATAACCTCTTTATTCTTATGGATCATCTCAAATGCGCGGTATTCGAGCTGCCTTTTTCCGACGGCGATGAGTTCGGCGGAGCAATTGATGAACTGCTGCAGGAGCTTCAGGCGGAAGGGGTTGTACGGCATACCGGAGGAAAATGGTACTGGGCGGACCGCTCATATCCTTCGGAAGAGATTTCCCTGAGATCCGCTACGGCGGATAATGTGGTTATCGTGGATACCACCGGCGGTGGAAACAGGGTAATCGGCGAAATGGACCGTCCTTCCGCAAAAGAGCTTATATTTGATAATGCAATTTATATCCACCGGGGCAGCCAGTTTGTTGTTAAAAAACTGGATATAGAAAATCGCCGCTGTGAGGTTGAAAGCAGTAATGTCAATTATTACACCGATGCAGTGGTTAAAAGCGATATAAAGGTTCTCACCGAAGATTCGAGGGAATCAACCGCCGGTACACTCTGCATCGTCGGGGATCTCCTTGTCCGCAGCCAGGTGGCAAAGTTCAAGAAGCTCCGCTTCCATTCTCATGAGAATATAGGCTATGGAGAGATTCATCTTCCGGAAGAACAGATGCATACCCGGGGGGCGGTTATGGTTTTTCAGGGTGGAACCTCCGCCGGGGACGGTTTTAATGATGTGCCCAGGGAAGTTCAGGAACAGGTTATTGCCAGGATCGGCACTCTTATAAAGAATGTGGCCCCGGTGTTTCTTTTGTGTGACCGTAATGACCTGGGTGTCGCAGAACGGCTACGGGATCCCCATTTCGGCTCACCTGCATTGTACCTCTATGACCGTTATCCCGGAGGAACCGGCCTTGCCGAGGCGGTCGGACATGAACTGCCCGCCATTATTGCCGCAGCGGCAGAAGTTGTTGACCTATGCGGATGCTCTGAAGGCTGCCCTTCATGTATAGGTGCCGCAGACATCAGCGAAGCCGATGAGGGGGATTTTAACCGTAAGGAGATAATCCGAGAATTTTTCAACCGGTGGCAGGGAAATGCCTAGGCCCGGACTCTCTTCCCGGCTGAAACATTTGAGACTTTCCAGGGAAGCTCCACTTGAACAGGCTTCTGCAAAGCGGGATATTCCGGAAATGGATATTCCCGGGTTCCACCGGGTTTCAGATTTTGTGTATCAACGCACATCCATATTTCCTGTTACATTTTTTAATCAACCATTAAGCGGTTTGTTCCTCCCCTTGAATACGGATTCTAAAAATCTGGTCTATTTTGATCTTGAAACAACGGGGCTCTCCTCCGGTGCGGGAACCATTGCCTTTCTTGCCGGGTTCGGCAGACATTCCGGGGATAGGCTGGTTATAGATCAGTTTTTTCTCAGTGATTTTCCTGGAGAAGGGGAGTTCCTGGATATCCTTAAGAACAATCTGCCTGAGGATTCACGTCTGGTAAGTTACAACGGCAGGGCTTTTGATGAGAAGCTTCTTTTTAGCCGGGGATTAATGCATGGAATGCACTTCCGGTTTTCAGGCCATTCGGACCTGCTTTATGCCTCCCGAAGATTATGGAAATCAAAAATAGGTTCCTGCAGACTCGGCAATATTGAAGATAAAATTCTGCAGATACACCGAAGTCTTGATCTTCCCAGCGCTGAGGTCCCGGACAGATGGTTTCATTTTTTGAAAAGTGGGAATCCCCAACCACTTGAAGAGGTCTTCAGCCATCACCGGCAGGATATTCTTAGTCTGGCTGTTCTTCTTGCGTATATGGAAAAAATTCTTGCTGAACCTCTGGCCGCGGAGGGCATTGATAAACGTTCTCTGGGTGTATGGCTTCTGAGCCGTAATGACCGACGGGGAGAAGAACTCCTGGCGACTGCTGAAGATGAGGGCGATTATACCGCCGGCGTATTGCTGGCCTTTGCGGCAAAACGGAGAGGTGATATGCAGGCTGCGGCTGTTATATGGCAACGCCTGTCAGAGAAACAGCTGTCTCCGGTTGTTTGCGAAGAGCTTTCAAAATACTATGAACACCATTGCAGACAGATGGAACCGGCTCTGGAATGGGCAAAGAAAGGGCTTGCTTCGCTTACAGGGGAACAAGCTGTAAAGAAGGAGCCTGAGTTCCTGCACCGCATACGCCGGCTTGAAAAGCGGAATATCTAAAGCTGCCCTGAAATTATTTATCAGCGTCCGCAAGGCTCATGGCATAACGGTACAGCTGAATATATCGCTCTGCCGACAGGTTCCAGGAAAAGTCTGCTTCCATACCGTTTTTCTGAAGCTGATGTATTGTCTCTCCGTCGGTCCTGAATGTATGTACCGCCCGGGAAACAGCCTGATAAATCGCTTCTCCCCGAATTTCTTCAAAAACAAAACCGTTTGGTTTTTGTCCCTTCTCGTCCAGGTCTATTACTGTATCCGCCAGTCCGCCGGTTTTTCTCACCACCGGAATTGTTCCGTAACGCAGGGAGTACATCTGATTAAGCCCGCAGGGCTCGTATCGTGAGGGCATAAGAAAGAAATCCGCCCCTGCTTCAATCAGATGGGCATATTTCTCGGAAAAGCCTATCTGTACAGACAGGTTGGGAAAACGGCGGTCAAGCACTTCCAGCGCCTCTTCGCACCATGTCTCACCGGTACCGAGGATAACCATCTGGCAGCCCAGCTCCCGCAGTATACGTTCAAGGCTCTCTTCTCCGGGACCGCAGAGTTCCCTCATACCTTTCTGCTCTACCAGCCTGGAGACAATTCCTATAAGGGGAATCTGCGGGTCCTCTGGAAGTCCTGCACGTTTCTGCAGTTCATGTTTTAATAAGGCTTTGCCCCGCATATCGCTGATGCTGTAATGTGACTGCAGAAGCGTATCGCTTTCCGGATTCCATATGTCAGTATCTATGCCGTTAATAATTCCGAAAAGGTCTTCTCTGCGGTTCTGCAGTTCCTGTTCAAGCCCATGTGCATACTCGGGGGTCTGAATTTCATCTGCATATCTGGTGGAGACTGTGCTTACGCAGTCAGCACTGATAATTCCTGTTCTCAGGTAGTTGAGCTGGTCCGGGGTATCTTCCGATGAATAGCCGAAATCTTTCAGCATCAGCCGGGTGTAATGCAGGTCATGCAGGGAGAATAGTCCCTGATATCCTATATTATGAATTGTAAAGATCGAAACGGTGCCCTGCTTTCTGAATTTCGATTCAAGTGAGGCGAGATAGGCAGGCACCAGTGCGGTAGGCCAGTCGTGTGAGTGGAGAATATCAGCGTTCCAGTCGATCTCTTCCATAAGGCTGAAGGCTGCCCGGGATAGAAGAGCAAACCGCTTACCGTTATCCGGAAAAAACTCCTGGTCGCTGTTGCCGTAGATTCCCTCTCTGAAAAACAGCTCGTGGGAAAGAAGGTAGACCCGGGCGGTGCAATCCGGCAATGTTCTTGGGTAACAGCGAACAGGCTCATCTTTAAAACCGACCTTTACCGGAAACTCCAGGTATTCACCTTCAAGTTCCTTTTGTCCGTATGCGGGCAGCAGCAGGCGGACATCGTGACCAAGGAGCGACAGGTGACGGGTAAGGGATCCGGTCATATCTGCCAGGCCGCCTGATTTTGCGTACGGGACCGCTTCACTTGCGATCATGAGGATCTTAACGGGTAGGTCTCTGCTCATGAGGAGTCAGTATAGCGGGAAGTGCTTTTTTATGCGAGATGACTATCTGCGAAAATAGGCAATGCTGAAGGGGGCAAGTTCATAAAAGCCGATTTTCCGGTACAGATGAATAGCCGGTCCATTGGTTTTCTTGACAAAAAGAGTCGCTCCCTGCTGAGTCTCTGCAAGTTTTTGAAGCACTCTCTGCATCAATCTCCGGGAAATACCCTGACCGCGGAACTCCGGCGCGGTATATACGCCTCCGATCTGAGCCCAGTTTAGCCCCTGTGCATTGGTTCCTGCTTTCGCTACAAAGCGGCGGTTTCTTCGGGCAGCGAATACAATCTGATTGTTCAGAGTCTCTTTTAAATGGGTCATACAGATAAGTGAGTTGAATTTGTCCGGCTGCAGCAAAACTTCCTCTATCTCATAATCTTTCTGCAGGGGATAGAGGGCTCTTGCCATAGCTCTGTCGGCAGGAAAAATTTCCTCCCCCCCGGGAAGGGCTTCGCCTGGTATAGAATACGAAGCAGGCCGTGCCATGAGCAGATAATCAATCCGGTAGGCAGGTTGTTTATTGCGGCTGGATATTGCCAGATCAACGGTATGACTGTCACCCATGAGAGTACTGATATTTTTCAGAGAGGAGAAAACATTTTGCAATGAATCTTCTGTTTCTGTTGTCCAGGGCCAATGCACAGCAGGAAAGGTATAGCCTTCGGAAGTGTTGTATACAACTCCGCGGATGGCGCTGTTTTCAATAAGTGTGAGAATATCGCTTTTTCTTGCAGGTGCAAGCAGTTTTCCTTTACGAAAAAGCCTGCTCGTCAGTCCGGTCCAGTACTCTTCACTCTCTCTGAGGTATCCTGCAATACCGGTAGAGATGGCAGGGTGGTAGGGTACTATTTCCTGTTTCATAAGCTTGCCGTTCATTTACTGCATCTGCTGATACAGGGGGATTTTTCCCCGGGGAATAAACTCTCCCGCAAGAGCAGAAAAAGCAGCTTCAAATGATTCATCCCCCATCCCGTAGGCTGCAAGGGCCGCAGGCAGATCCGGCATTTCCCGCAGATAGACCGGAGTCAGAACGGAGATAACTGCAATCTTCTTTGTAATACCGGGATCTTCTTTTACAAGCTGTTTCAGCACTTCAAAGCTGCCGGGCGTAGCAAGGCAGAAAATTATTCTGTCATACCTGCCTGAGCGGGCAAGAATTCCTGCGGCTGCACCTGAAGGGGCACTGTAGAACGGATTATAACTGAATTCAAATACTGAAGCCCCGGGATATTTGATTCTCCCCGCCTTGAAAAAGCCGCCGAGCTGACCGGTTAGAAGAATTCGTTCATCATTTTTAACCGGCAGGCTTTTGTCGGATACCGTGGTAACAGCCCTTGCTGCCTGCTGACGCAGAAACTCTTCATCCGCCGGGATGGCATTGGCAAGTTGGGCAGGATCAGGTTTAAAGGGTACTCTCCAGTCGGGAATCAGGTACTCTTCCTTTACCTGAAGAACATGCTTTACCGCCTCTTCAAGGCGTACCCGGAATGAGGAATCCCTTTGCAGAAGTGCATAGAGGTGATCCCATACCCGCTGGTGAAGCCAACGGTCCTGGGAGATTAAAATCATATCATTTCCTGCCCGCAGAGCGTCTTCGGCTGCCTGGGGTATCCCTTCACCGTTGTACTGGGCACCGTTCATCCGCAGATCATCGGTAATAATCAGCCCTTCAAAGCCGAGCTTTTCCCGGAGTACTCCATTGACCAGTGCTGGAGAAAGCGAGGCCGGGGTGTTATCGCCGGTTATACGGGGAAATGCCAGATGCCCTGTCATAATTGCCGGGAGTCCCTCGGGAATCAGCATGCGGTAGGGAATCAGATCTCTCTCCATTGCGGTATCAAGGGTATCGTTAATAATGGGCAGGCTCCCATGGGAATCTTTATCGGCATTGCCGTGGCCCGGAAAATGTTTGGCAGTGCAGACAATCCCCTGAGAACGCATACCGTGAAAATATGCCTGACTCAAAACCGCTGTTTCCATGGGATCTGAAGAAAAAGCCCGGGGTCCGATAACATGGGCTTCCGGATTTACATAAACATCTACGTCGGGGGCAAAGTTCATGTTGATTCCCATTGCCCTCAGTTCAGAACCAATAAGTTTACCGGTTCTGTAGGCATCGAAGGGGAGGCCCGTAGCGCCTATACTCATATTTCCCGGGGTGGTGGAGGTTGACCCTTTTACATGACGGACCCAGCCCCCTTCCTGATCGGTGGCAATGAACAGGGGAATCCCCGTTGAAGCGGAAAGGGCCGTTTCCTGCATTACGCCTGAGGCTTCTGTTAAGAGAGGAAGGTTGTCGCCGTTCCAGCCGAAAATTTTCACCCCGCCGATATGTTTTTCCCGTATCCAGCGAAGAATAACAGGGTCGGCACCTGGGCCGGTGAAGCCTATCATAAAAACCTGACCAAGAAGTTCTTCATCGGACATGGAATCAACTATTGCAGATGCCTGAGACCCCCCGCGGATATCAATATCCCATATCGGGTTGTCAGCGCGGAGAAGTGTCGTGCCAGGGACAAAAAGAAAGAATAGCAGGGAAAGAGTGATCCGGCGGTTAATCTTGGTTATCTCCATTGACCCCGGCGAGATATCTGGCAGCTCCCAGGGCGGCAACAGCACCCTCTCCCGCCGCGACTACCAGCTGTCGGAAAGGCGTATTGCGGACTTCGCCTGCGGCAAAAAAACCGGGAAGACTTGAATGCATCATCTCATCGGTAATAACTCTTCCGTTATGGTCTTTGCTGACTTCTGCCGGAGCAAGTTCACTCCGGGGAGAACTCCCGGTGAAAATAAACACGCCGTCAACGGAAAGGGTCTCCCCTCCGTCGCTGTTGTCCAGGAGCACCGAGTCAACCTTTTTGTCACCCCGGATGGCTGTCACTCTTGTTTCAAGCCTGACTGTTATATTGGGATTATTCAGAACTTTCTCTGCAAGGGCTGCCCTGGCACTCAGCTTTGTCCCGCGGTGAACCAGGCTTACCCTGTTTGACAGTTTTGACAAATACATGGCTTCATCACAGGCGGAGTCTCCACCACCGATTACGAGAATACGTTTATTCTTGAAAAAAGGGCCGTCACAGGTTGCACAGTAGGAGACGCCTTTACCCGACAGGTCGGCTTCGCCGGGGATTTCTGCTTTGTTCTTTGCTGAGCCGGTTGCAAGAATAACTGCACCTGCTTCGATATCATCCTTGGGAGACTTTATAAAAAATCTGTCTCCCCGCTTTTCAATGGACAGCGCCGGGGAATTAAGAAACTCTACCCCGAAGCTTCTGGTCTGTTTTTCGAGGCCCATGGCAAACTCAATTCCTGTTGTTCCTTCTCCGCAGCCCGGGAAATTCTGCAGCTCATTGATGGTCAGTGCCTGACCCCCGGGGGCCATTTCCTCAATAACCAGAGTATCAAGCCCTGCTTCCCTGGCGTGCTGGGCTGCACTCAAACCGGCTGTTCCTGCTCCTATAATTACCAGGTCACGCTGCTGCATCTTACTACTCCTTGTTATCAGGCCTGACGAACGGCTTGAACAGCTGCAATTATACTCGTAATATTTCCCCTATGGGAAGGCTCGTCGAAAAAGCTATATATGTTCTGCTGTATGTTCTCCTGGTCTCAGCTGCTTTGTTTGCTGATTACCCGGGTATTGAACCATCACGATGGACCAGTGAGATCCCCCGGGCAGGTTCCATTTCTACTGATAAGCTCATAGAACTTTCCTTATTCGCATCGGGGGTTCCGGAACGGGCTGTAGGGGCATACCTGCAGAAAATTGAAAACTCTCTAAAGCCGCTGCCGGCGTATCTGGAAGATTTGCCGGCGGATATACCGAAAGGCGAAGGGGTTCTGCTGTTTCTCCATGAAAACCTCTTTCAGGCCTATCTGGAACCGCAGACCAGAATAGATGTTCTTATTGATACCGGCCGCTATAACTGTGTTTCCAGTGCGGTAATCTATCTCATAGCCTCCTCTGCACAGGGTCTCCAGGTTGAAGGGGTGGTAACTCAGGACCATGCTTTTTGTCATCTCCCCTTTGTTGATCAGGGGATTGATGTGGAAACTACAAATCCCCATGGATACAACCCCGGTCAGAAACGGGAGTTCAGTAATGCCTTCGGCCAGACCGGTTTTACCTATGTCCCTCCGGGTAACTATCGTTTGAGGACAAGCATCGATAGCCTGGAACTTATCGGGCTGATACTTCAGAACCGCATATCTGTGCTGCAGAAAGAAAACCGGATAGATCTTACGGTACCCCTGGCTGTGGACAGGCATGCTCTTGCCGGCACAGAGCGTTCGGCAATGGAGATGCGCAAGGAATTTATCAATTACGCTTCGGTAATGAACGGCAGGGGGCGCTACCTGGAAGCCCTTGAGTTTCTTGATCTTGTCCGCAGCCGCTGGGGTACCCATGCTGATTATAAAGCCATAATCGATACCCTGGTCTATAATGCCGCAGTCAGTCTCAAGGGTCAGGCTGGAAGTCAGGCCATCCTTGAAGAGATAGGTAAGAGGGAACAGAACGGCGATCTTGAACCTCTGAGGGCTGCTTCCTACCGCCAGATAGTCGGTGAACGTCTCATATATGAAATCAGTGAAAAAGAGCTGCCCCTCACGGCACTGGAAAAACTTGAAGAACTTTATTCCCGCAGCATGATTGCAGACGATGTTCTTGAACAGTACAGGGTGATCCTGCATATACGTCAGGCCCAGACAGTGGAGCAGGAAGAGGGTGATCTTCAGGCTCTGAAGTACCTTCGCGGCAGTGATGCTGCAGACAGCCGTGATCCCCGCTTTAAACGGGCTCTGGAAGTCTTTACCTATAATGCAGCGGCATCTGCTCACAACCGCTTTGTAGAACTCTATCAAGCGGGACGGAAGGCTGAAGCAGAGCAGCTTATTCTCCATATTCTGGAAGAAATCCCCGGAAACAGCCTGCTTACAAACGATCTTAAAATTATCCGTAAACAGTAATTTCTCCCCTTCTGCTTCTTCTTTTTCTGTTAATTGACCTTCAAAACAGGCCGATTATAGAGATAGAGGAGTATCTATGGCACCGAAGAGTACCGGAACAGTCCACAGCCTGATGGAAATAATGAAGCAGGAGATAACCCTGCTTGAAGAGTTTCGGGCAAAAGAGGAAATCCTGCAGGAAACTCTGAAAACCAGCAACTGGGAGAATCTCTCCGAGCTCATAGAAGAGATGAACCGCCTGGCAGACTGGATAGATTCTACTGAAAAGAAACGTAATGACTTATACGCGGTTTTCTGTGGAAGGAATTCCACCGGGGAAGAAATTCCCTTTTATCAGGCCATATCAAGCCTGGAAGAAGATCTCCGCTCCGAATGCGCTGAGCTTTACCGCAGTCTGAAGTTCGCTACTGTTAAAATACGCGGCCTCACCTGGAGCCTCGATTCCCATATCAGGAGCGTCAGCGAAACGATGCAGGCTGTACTGAACGAACTGTTTCCCTATCGTAAAGGTAAACTCTATTCAAGGCGGGGGACTGAAAAAACCGCCGATACCGAACCGCTGGTTGTTAATCAGCACCTGTAAGGAGCCTGCATAATGCAGTCAACATTTTCCGGAATAGAAATAGGTAAACGAAGTCTCATTGCCAATACCCAGGGAATGACCACTGTAGGACATAACCTGAGTAACGCCTCTGTTGAGGGGTATTCACGGCAGCGGGTCCATTTTAAGCCCACAGATCCTCTCTATATGCCCCAGTTGAACCGTGAAAATACCCCGGGACAAATCGGACAGGGTGTTGATATAGCCAGAATTGAGCGGGTGCACGACGAACTGCTTGAAGGTAAGATCGTGGCCAGGGCTAATGGACGTGGATACTGGGATACCCGTGACAACTACATGCTTCAGCTCGAGCAGATTTATAACGAACCTACTGAATCTTCTGTTCGAACCCTTATGGATCAGTTCTGGGATGGATGGCAGGAGCTCAGTATTCACCCACAGGAAGCCGCGGCAAGACAAGCTGTTGTTCAGAGGGGGGAAACCCTCATGAACGGTATAAACCGGCAGTACAGCCGTATGAAAGAGCTCCGCACCATGGTGGACGATGATGTCCAGGTAACCGTCGGCAGGGTTAACGGTATACTCAACGACGTGCGTTCTCTCAATGAGGAAATTGTAAAAGTGGAAGCCCTTGGAGATAACCCCAACGACCTCCTCGACAGGCGGGATCTGCTTATAAAAGAGCTTTCCGGCATTATGAATATCACCGTGGACAACCGTGATCCCGATGAATTTTCCGTGCACACCCAGGGACTGCATCTGATGCAGGGCCGGGTAATTCATCCTTTGAGAATAGAACCGGATCCACAGAATGAAGGCTACTCTGCGGTTGTATGGGCAGATAACGGAGAAGAGACACATTTTACCGGGGGGAAACTGAAATCCCTGCTCGACCTGCGGGATGGCGATATACGTGGTGAAATCCAGAAACTCGATGTCCTCGCAATGAACTACATAGACCTGGTCAATGAGATTCACACTTCCGCTTACGGCCTTAACGGTGAAAAAGGAGAAAACTTCTTTGAAGAAGTGCCCTTTGTTACCGATGTTGCCGGAAACTATGACAGAAACGGAGATGGAGAATTCGATTCTTCATATATCTTCCGGGTAACCGGCAATACCCAGCTCGACCTTCAGGATCATATCGGACTTGCCGGGACTATTACACTGTCAGGACCTGATGGGAATCGTGAGATAAACTATAACCCCACAGACACAGTCGGGGATGTGATTAACCGTATCAACCGCTCCGGATCCGAAATTGTTGCCCGACTGAATAGGGACGGGCATATGACACTCAAGGCTCTGCCTGCCTCGGACCGTAACAATCCGGATTTTGTTATGAGACATGTGGAAGATTCGGGACAGTTTCTTGCAGGATACTCAGGCATCCTGCAGCAGGCCGGAGCAGATGGTGCATACGACTGGGAACAGGCAGACGCAGTAAGCGCTTTCCGCGGCGGCGGTGATTCATATTCAGTAGCGCCTGTTGCTCATCCCTCGGGGTGGATAGAGATCAATTCAGCCATTAAAAATGATGTTAACCGTCTGGCCGCAGGGTTTGGCGAAAATGGAAGACCGGCCAATCCCGGTGACGGAAGTGCCGCCCTCTCTGTAGCACAGCTGAGGACGAAGCCTGTACTGCTGGGAAATCTTATGAGTTTCGATGATTTCTTTGCAGAAACTATTGCCGATGTCGGTTTGAGGGGAGAGCAGGCGGAACGGACCGCTGAAACAGAAAATCTGGTAATGAAGGAACTTGAAGGAATGAAAGAGGCTATTTCCGGAGTAAATATAGATGAAGAGTTCTCCCAGCTTATAAAGTTTCAGCATGGATATAACGCGGCGGCACGGTTTGTCAGCACCTTCAACTCAATGCTGGATACCATAATAAACCGGCTTGGCGTCTAGTGCGTGACATGGCTAAAAAAGGAGACTTGATTAATGAATAGAGTCAGTACCAATCAGTCAAATAATGACATGATTTATCATACCTATCGACGTCAGCAGATGATGAATGAGCTGCAGAATAATATGGCAGAACAGACCAGGATTGGTAATCTGAGAGACGATCCTGTAGCCGCTGCTCATTCCAGCCGCTATATGTCCCGTATTACCAGGCTGAACCGCTTTCAGGATAATGTGGAGAATGTGCAGAGCTCCCGGAGGGTGGCCGAGGGATATATGACCGAGGCCAACCAGATACTCCACCGGGTGCGGGAACTGGCTGTTCAGGGAGCAACCGGAACATTCACCAAAGAAGACAAAAAGCTTATGGGCCAGGAGGTCAATGAGCTTCTAAAAGAGCTGGTGGTTGTGGCTAACTCAAGCGGTGCCGATGGTACCCGGATTTTCGGCGGAGACCGTAACCTTACAGAGCCTTTCCGGGTTCTGGAAGGCCGGGTACCGGATATCAACGGCAGGGTGATCTCTTCGGTGGAATATGTCGGCGGAAACAGAGAAAACCTGGTGGAAATATCTGAAGATAATATGCTTCCCACCGGATTTACCGGCAATAAACTTTTCTGGGCAGAGCAGCATCAGATTTTTTCATCCGTTGACAGTACAGGATATACCGTTCCGGAGGATACAGCACTGCTTATCGACGGGATACGGGTACCTCTCTCTGCGGGAGATAATATCCACGGGGTCATTGCAAAAATAATGGATTCGGATGCGGCGGTAGACGCCTACCTTGACCCGGTTACCAACTCTCTCAACATTCGCAGTACCGTTCCTCATCAGATTCTACTGGAAGATGAGCAGGGCGGTAATGTCCTGCAGAGCCTGGGTATTGTTTCCGGTGATGGAAGACCGCCGTTTAATATCGATAAAGATGCCAGACAGGCGGGAGGTTCAGTATTTGATATGGTTATATCCCTGAGGGACAGTCTGTACAAAGGGGATACCCTGGATATAAGCGGACGTGGGATTAAAGGTATCACACTGGCTCAGAACAATCTTACTGAAGAAATCGCCAAGCTGGGATCAATTGATGAACGTATGGAAGTGGTCTGGAACCGCCTGAACCGTGAAATTCCCCAGACCCAGGAACAGCAGTCTCTGGCTGCGGATATAGATATGGCTGAAGCAATCATGGAACTGAAGATGCTTGAATATACCCACAAAGCAGCGCTGCAGACTGCCGGCAGGATACTGCAGCCTACATTAATGGATTTTCTCCGTTGATTAAGGAAAAATTTCGGTTGGAGAAAGGTGACAATGCAGATTGAAACAAAAGCATACGGCAGTATGGAGATAAGCGAACGGCAGATTGTAACACTGCAGAAAGGTCTGTTTGGGTTTGACGGGTACAGCAGATTTGCACTGCTTGATTCTGAACAGCCTCCTTTCTATTGGTTTCAGTCTCTTGATGACAGTGAAATCGCCTTTGTGCTTGTAAGCCCCTATGTTTTCAGGCCGGATTATAATCCTGGTATCGCATCTTCAGACCTTGAAGCTCTTGCAGTGGAATCCGACAAGGATGAGGATCTTCTGGTATTTGTTATTGTTACTATTCCCGAAGAACAGTCACGAATGACAGCAAACCTCCAGGGGCCTGTGGTAATAAACCGCAAAAAAAGGGAAGGGCGTCAGGTAATTTCAAATGATGAACGCTGGCACGTCCGCCATCTGATAATTGACGAGATGAAGCAGGTAGGTGATACCGCATGCTGATTCTCAGTCGAAAACTAAACGAGAAGATAATTATTGGTGACGACATTGAAATTTCCGTTCTGGAAATGAAGGGTGAACATGTAAAGCTTGGAATAATGGCACCCCAGAGCGTTAAAGTCTACCGCTACGAAGTATATCAGGCTATTCAGAACGAAAACCAGGCTGCCGCAAAAGCCCCCGCAAGTTTAGGCGGACTGGCAGGACTGCTTAATGTTCCCGGCCGGAAGGACGAACCGGATCCGGATCTTCCATCTGACTGAAAATATTTTCAAATTCCCCGGCCAGATTTTCGAAAACACTGACCATGGCTGGATCAAACTGGGTTCCCTTCCCCAATAGAATAATTTCAGAAGCTTTTTCGTGGGTCATAGGCTCTTTATATGACCGTTTTACCCTGAGGGCATCGTAGACATCCGCAATACTCACTATACGGGCACTTAAGGGGATCATGTTTTCCATCAAACCGTAGGGGTACCCGGATCCATCCCAGCGTTCATGATGACTGCGGGCTATCTCCACCGCCATGGGGTCCGGGTATGAGCCGAGGATGTAGGCACCATTCAGTGTATGGGTTTTCATAACCTCCCATTCCCACCCGTCAAGAGGACCTGTTTTATTCAGGATGTCATCAGGGATACCTATTTTTCCCACATCGTGCATGGCTGCAAGAAATGATATGTTTTCAACAAAATCAAGGTTCACCTGGTCGTACGAAGAGGTTTCATATAAATGTCGGGCTATGAGTTCGGAAAAGCGGTTGACCCGTTCAATATGCTTTCCTGTATCATTGTCTTTCATCAATGATGCCTGCAGGAGACTTGAAAAAATTGCACGGGTATTCTGTTTGTTCTGTTCTGTTACATTATAAAAACTTGCTTCATATCCAATAACTTCTCTGGATTTGTTCTCATAGTTGACAATGGGAAGAATATGTATATTGGTAAAAAGGGCCGCATGATGTTTAAATCTTGATTCACCCCTGCCGCAGAAGGCGTATCCACGGGAAGCATCGGAAAGCTGGTGGAACAGTGAGGTGTCATCACTACCGGTAATTTGTATAAATGAGGCGATATGGACACCTTTAAGATCTTTGTTTTTATGAAAAAGTTGCAGGAATGATTGATTGTACCAGGTTATTCTAAGTTCTTTATCAAGGATACATTGTGGAATAAGGTTTTTGCCGAAATATTTTTTTTTGTATCGTGAAATTAGATGTTTATCCAGTTCCATGGCGGCTCTCCAGTGATAATTCTGCATCACTTTTACGAATATACAGAGGGCCCTGCCCGGGAGCATCGGCTCCCCGGGTGTTAAACTTTTTTATTCCAATGGCAATAAGGTTATATATCAAAACCGGCGGGGATGCTGCGAAATAATTAGCCCCCGGGTTGGGGAGTCGGGATTTGAAAAGGTCCGCATCAGGGCCGGTAATGAGGGCGGGTTTATCCTTTACAAAATTTGTGATGACAGTCTCTGCATCAAGATCAAAGTATTCGCCAGATAAGGCTCCGTTAATAAAGGTGCCACCATAAAAGCGGTTCTTTTTCGCATCAATTACAGGTATTACCGGGCCGTCATAGAAGCTGTAGGGTTGAAAGAGAACATCAGGCAGATTAACTGATATCATTGGAATTCCGGCACCAGAGGAGATTCCCTTTGCAGTTGCCATGCCTATACGCAATCCGGTAAATGACCCCGGTCCTCTGGTACAAATAATCAGATCAAGATCGGCAATTTTGATTGATAGAGTTTCAAGTATGCGGTTAATTTCGGGAGCAAGCAGCTCACCATGACGAAGACCCATGTCGACAATCGAGGATGAACGATCTCCATTGCTGGTTTGTGCTGCAACCGAAAGGACTGCTGTTGATGTATCGAAGGCAAGGATATTCATCAGTTGGTGCTCTTCGCTTTCTGATCAACCTTTTCAAGGCTGATTTTGCGGGAGCTGTGATCTTCCGTCACTTCTATAACTATTCGCGTAAATTGATCTGGAAGCTCAGGAAGACGTTCCATCCATTCAACCAGAGAAATCCCGCCTCCGTAAAAATAGTCATCCAGGCCGAGGTTATACAGCTCTTCTTCCTCTTCTACCCGGTAAAGATCCATATGATATACAGGAAATTTTCCCATATATTCGGAGATAATAGTGTAGGTGGGGCTTGTTATGGTTTCAGTAACACCAAGGCCTGTAATAATGCCCTTTGCCAGAGTTGTCTTTCCTGCTCCCAGCCCCCCTTCAAGGCTTATTATTGTACCTTTTTCAAAAGATCCTGCAAGCTTTTTGCCAAGATCGATTGTTTCTTCAGCTGATTTACAGAGATAACTGTTCAAACAAGAGCTCCGCGGTTTTCGAGCTCGATGACATACTCCTTAACCTTACGGATTGCCGGGATAAGGGGGTAATGGATTGATGAAGGAAAATTGATGCTGATATGTTTCTGCCCGGTAGCGGTGCGTTCAAGACTGAACGTAAGATCCGCTTCTTCTTCTCCTCCGCTGAAGGAATAGATCAAAGATCCGGAATATTCATTCCGATAGTGCAGGTGTGTTTCTTTCTTGGCAAGATTCCGAATCTCAAGGATTTTCATAACAGTAACTGTAGGCGAAATGAATACGCGGGTCAATAATTTGTATCTGGGAAAATACTATTCGTCCTGGTAATTATAAACATATGCATTAATGCTGTTTAAATTCTGTTTGCTTATACGGGTAAACCGGATATGCATTATGCCCCCATGGGGATGTGCTTTTCGGGTGTTGATAACCTTGCCGTAGAAGGAGACAGAACTGTTCATTTCAGTCTCAAAATCCACTTTGATCAACTCTCCCGCAGTAAGGGGGTGAATAGAGCGGATGCTGCATCCGCCGGCGGAAATATCCAGCATTGTAGCAAGTGTTCCGCGGCGGTTCTCAACAATTGCCCGCTTTTTTGCATTCTTTCCAATGCCGTCGCTGAGTATTTTTACCGGGTAAAAGTAGGTGGGGCGTTCTATGCTTCTTCTGCGGAACCTGCGCTGTTGAGCCTGCACAATATGATTACTGTGATTAAGCAAAAGAGCATCAAAGGTGCGTACTTTACCGTAGCCGTTTACCTTTGTGGAAAATGAGAAGCCCTGTCCATTTGATTTCCAGAAAAAAGCATTTACTTTGGACCAGCGTTTCCATCTAAGCTGACTTCCTGCACTGTCCGCCGGAACGCTTACTGCAAGTACTCCCTTAAGGTTGGTAAGTATCTTGCTTTGATAACGACCACCGCCTTCAGGGGTAAGCACCAGGCGGGTCCCTGCAATAAGCTGCTTGGTGCCGGTGAATACCTTTTTGCGGGTTGCATTTCGTTCGATCAGCTGTTTTATGCGATAGAGCTGCAGCTTCTGTGTCTCTTTCTCGGCTTCAGAAGCACTCTGTCCGTTTATGCTCTGGATAGCCTTTTTCAGCAGGTTGTCAAGTTGTGCTGAGCTCGATAGAAGTGAATTTAAATTTCCTACATTATATCGCTTGCCGAGATTTTCAAGGGTTCTGAGTTGAGGCCGGCTCAACCCGATTTTACGCGCATTGAGCCTGAAGGACCTTTTTGAACCTTTACCGCCGCTTCCTCCACCGCCGCTTTTACCGGCCCCTGAAGCATTATTGGCTATTACCAGAAAAAGGATAAAAGCTCCAAAAATTACAGCCGCAATAATACCTGAAATAGGGTCAGTTTCCTTCCATTGAAAATTTGTCTGCAGTAAAAACATCATGAGCTGCTTCCTGCGAGGGAGGGTAAAGTATTGAGTACAGTGGTGAGCATCTCAATTTTAGGTGCAATCTCATATTCAAGAAGATCGCCGATAAGGATCGTATCTTCCGATTCCATGGCTTCTGTAAGTTCCTGAAAATGTAGGTTGAGGTTTTTAAAAAACTCCATAAACGAGGAACCATCAATGCTCAGCCCGAAGATTTCTTCACGGTTTTCGTCTCTCAGGAGCGAGAAAATCCGGGTAAGTTTTTCATGGATTTCAGAAAAAGCAATGACCTTTTCCATTGCTTCCCGTTCTTTCCCTGTCTGAAGAAGGAGAGGAATCTCTTCAAGTATCGGTATCTGTGTTTCTATGAGGGATATTCCGGATTTAAGCTCCAGGAGCGGATTGGCTATTTCTCTAATCCTGCTTTCAATATAAAAACAGAGATTTGCGAGAAAAGCCTTCAGGTTTTCGGGACAGAAATAGTCATTCTCTGTAAGGGTAAACTCTTCAAAAAGGTTTTTCAGCGCCTCTGAAACAGGTTTACTGCCCACTCTGAGGCCAAGAATATAATCAATACTGTCCAGGATATGAGGGAGTTCCTTGTGGAGGTCTGAAATCAGCTTATGCTCGCCGCTGTTTACTCCATGAAGAAAATAACTGAAAAAGTTCAGCAGCGTAGAAAAGCGTTCATAGGCCATTTCATCCAGGGGCAGCGCAACTATATTGATCTGATGGATTTCGTCCACCTTGCATGCTTCGAGAAAAACGGTGTCTGAAGGTGTAGTTGCTGTTTCGTTAACAAGGACGCTGGATATGAAAAATCCTTCTCCTAAAAGCCAGCTGTCCAGCTGCTGGAGCACTTCTCTGGCATTGGTTTCATTTTCAAGGCGAACATCAATAGGGTTATCATTAACTCGTACTTCCATACTATCCTTTTACCTGTCAGTTGCCGTTTCCGTTGCTGCTGAAATTATCCAGAGCTTTGGAGTTCTCCTGCATTTGCTGCAGTGCTCCTTCCATCATACCATACTCTCTGCGAAGCTGCTGTTCCTTCCTCTCCAGACTGCGTTCGAGACTGTCAATTTCTCTGTTTGTACGGTCAATCTGCCCGTCTATGGCTGAGGTTTTATAGGCGATTATGCCGCCTGTCTGTATGTAAGGCTTTATATAAGCATCTACCGAAAAGCCTACTCCCTGGTCCACAATGAGATCTCCGTCTGAATCATAGCCGAATAGATCTTTTACTGCATCGAGACGCGTTTCAAGGGCCTTGTCGAGGGCATTTTCATCGATTTCCAGATATCCCCGAAGCCTTGAAGTTCTTAATTCGCCGCCGGTGGATGAGTTGGTAGAAATCCCCATCTGGGCAAGCAGAGACATTTCGCTGCCTTCGCGGGTAGTGTAGGGGTTCATCATTATCGTCTGCAGACGGGTTTTCATCTGAGTCAGGCTGCTTTCGCCCTGAAACAGTCCGAGCTGTTCCTGGGCTTTTTCGCGTTCATCGTCATCAAGATAGTCCAGCTCGTTGATGACAGCATCGTCACGGCTGGTATAGATATTTATCTGACTGATCAACTGATTATAGTATCCGATGAACTCAATGATACTGTCTTTTACTGTTTCCCTGTCGGGTGTAACATTGATCTCCACCGGGTCGGGGTCTGCGTGTTTCAGGTTGAGGGTGACCCCCTGGATTATATCGTCTATCTCATTTGATTCCCGGATAACTTCAATTCCGTCAACTTCAATAATTGCATTGTTTGCGGTATCTACCGGATTTTTCGGTTCAGCGTCTCCCCTGGCATTGGGATTGTAGATATTTATTTGCGAAACTGTTATGCGCCTATGGGTATTTTGGTTGTCTATTATCAGAGAATTCAGTGTCGATGGAAGATCTGAGGCTTTAAGGCTTATTTTCTGAGGTGTTTCAATATCGCTGATATTAACCGGTACTTTTGAGCTGCCGGTGAATGTAAGAACATTCATGTCTAACACTTTTTCCGGAGGGGGAGGGGCAGCCCATGCAGGTAAATCCGGACTGGATGCCAGATTACTAATGCTTATACCTTCCAGACTTACCGTCCCTGGGCCTGGGGCGGTTGGGCCGGGTGGTGGATCCGGCACCACGTAGGGAGTCTCCTCGAGTTTTTCAACAGTTACGGTAAACTCGACAATATCATCCTCGCCAGGGTTCACCGCAGGTGTGAAGAGTATTTCACGGCTGCTTTGGGGATCAACGCTTAAGCCTTCCTCTATAAGATTTGCCGACCCCTCGAGGGGCTTAACGTTTGTTTCTGAGGGCTGAATGTTTCTACTGTTGGCTACATGTTCCTGAAGGAGCCCGGTGCTTAAGGCAAAAGTTTTTGCCTCATCCTTAAACTCGAGACGGTTGCTCGATCCGGTCTTGGTACCCTCAATAAGCAGCACCTGCGTATCTGGTGTATTCTTTACAACTGAAGTTCGAATCAGTCCATTGCTTCTGCGCTGAACAATAGAGGCAAAGTCCCGCAGGGTTCCTCCGGAATAGTTGAAGCTGAAGCTCTGGTCTCCTACGGAAAGGGTATACTCTCCGCTTTCAACATGGAAGTCGGTGTCCAGATTGTCACTGAGAAAACGGTCTGCTTTGGCTGTCTGTATTACCCGTATAGAACGGGTTTCTTCTACCGCTTCCCGGGTTGCCGTTGCAGTAAGAACCCGCTCGTTATCGGAATCGGCAATACGGTCCATAAAAGGGTTCTGGAATCCGTATAACTTCTTGGCATTCTCATCAACCCTGGCCAGGTCCCGGTTCATCTCCTGCCAGTTGGTTTTCTGAAGCTCAAATTTATCGATACGTTCCTCTGCCCGCTCAAGAGGAACGCGTTCAAGCTTCATGAGATCTTCTATGAGTTTATCTGTATTGTATTTACTGGAAACACCCGGTATAGAGAAATCGGACATTGGCCGCTTAAGTCCTTTATATGACTGGCGTTAAATCTCCTCATCGAAGAGCAGCCCGACGGCCTCCTTGAGCCGCATGTGCAGTCGCTGCAGCCCTTCATGGGGGATTTCCTTTATTACTTTATCGGTGTCCCGGTCAATCACCTTTACTACCACCTGATTAAGGTCGTTATTTACTGAAAATTGAAGTTTGCGATTAAAGGCATCAGAGAAATTTACTATTTCTCTTAACATTCTCTGCACTTCATCCGGTGATAGTGATCGTTCGAGAGGTAACTGAGATTTTTTAGTTTCGGTCTTTACCTGAGCCGGACGCTCTGGCTTCCGTGCCGCTGCATCCCTTCTCGGGTCATTAACTGTTGCGCCAAGACCGATGGCATTGATATCTAGGTCCATCGTTTTCTCCATGGGAACAGAAATACTGAGTCCCCGGTTAACGGTCAGTTCGCTGTAAGGCGATGGTGCAAATATGAAATAAAGGAGCAGGGAAGGTGCGCGGTCCTTCCCGATCCCCGGTACCCAGAGATGACGTCCAGATATCTCTTTGTACCTTGTAATGAACGGAATATGAATTTACATCAGCTGAAGAACGGACTGAGTCTTCATGTTGGCCTGAGCCAGCATAGCTGAGCCAGACTGGGTAAGGATCTGGTTTTTTGCATATTCTACCATCTCCTGGGCCATGTCTACGTCACGGATTCGTGACTCTGCAGCCTGAAGGTTCTCAGCAGCGATTGCGACGCCTTTAGAGGCTTCATCAAACCTGTTCTGATATGCACCAAGGTCAGCACGTTGTTTTGATACTGTTCTCAGTGCGCTATCAACCATTCCGATAGCCATGTTTGCCGACTCAGGGGTAGAGATGGAGATCATCTCGGTAGAACCCTGTGCTCCCTGGAGACCGAGTGCCTGGGCGGTCATGGTACCAATGTACACACGCTCGCTCTGGTCCATGTTAGCTCCTACCTGGAACTGCATGACCCGGTCTGCACCGTTTGCAAAAGCGCCGGTAAGCATGTTCATGCCGTTGAACTGCGCGTGACTTGCAATTCGGTTGATTTCATCAACCAGCTGAGAGACTTCAACCTGGATCTGCATACGGTCCTCATCAGAGTAGATACCGTTGGCAGATTGTACAGACAGTTCGCGTAATCTGTGGAGAATATCCTGTGTCTCCTGGAGGTATCCTTCAGTCGTCTGAATGAAAGTTACTCCATTTTCGATGTTGCGTTCAGCCTGGTTAAGTCCACGAATCTGACTCCGCAGCTTTTCAGATACTGCAAGCCCCGAAGCATCGTCGCCGGCCTTGTTGATACGCATACCGGAACTGAGCTTCTCAATGTTGGAATTGACATCTTTACCTTTTACGGCAAGATTCCGGTTAGCGTACATGGCTGACAAGTTGTGATTAATTATCATAAAACCCTCCTGGAAACGTTAAATAGAAGCATCCTTTGCTTCTGAACGCTTGAGAATGTCACTGTTACACAGCCGGAAGCTGGTTTTCACCGCGCATCTTCCGATCCGTTCTTGCCATGTAACGGTAACAGGGAGGCCTTCCGCCGTGTGTGATAGCGGAAGAACTCCCAATACCGGACATTCTCATTAGAGGGTCTATTTCAAAGAACTGACGGTCTTACCTTTAAATATAACCCTCTAACCCAGAAGTTGCAACACAGTCTGTGTTTTCATGTTGGCCTGGGCCAGCATTGCAGTTCCGGACTGTACAAGAATCTGGTTTTTGGAGTAATCCACCATCTGAGAAGCCATGTCTACGTCACGGATCCGTGATTCAGCTGCCTGGAGGTTTTCTGCACCAACAGTAATACCTACAACGGCATGCTCAAGACGGTTCTGGTAGGCACCGAGGTCGGCACGCTGCTTGTTAACCTTCTTGAGGGCGCTGTCCAGAGTTCCGATAGCACGGTTGGCGCTGTCGGGGGAGGACATGCTCAGGATTTCGCTTGAACCGATGTCACGAACACCAAGTGCCTGTGAAGTCATGGTACCGATGTAAACACGTTCTCTCTGGTCCATGTTTGCACCAATGTGGAACCACATGGAAGCGGTAACGGTGTTTTCACCCATATCAACAGCAAACCGGCCGGTAAGCATGTTCATTCCGTTGAACTGGGCATGACTGGCAATGCGGTCGATTTCATCAACAAGCTGGGAAATTTCAACCTGGATCTGCATCCTGTCTTCGTCGGAGTAGATTCCGTTGGCGGACTGTACAGCCAGTTCACGCATACGGTGCAGAATATCCTGAGATTCCTGCATGTAACCTTCGGTAGTCTGGATAAAGGAGATGCCGTTTTCAGCATTGGCAGAAGCCTGTTTCAGACCTCTGATCTGGGAACGCATTTTCTCAGATACAGCGAGTCCCGATGCGTCATCACCGGCACGGTTGATCCGCATACCAGATGAAAGTTTTTCCATGTCTTTCTGGACAGTCTTGTTGGTGGTTGCGAGGCGATTGTTTGCAAAGATCGCACTCATATTGTGGTTAATGATCATCTCTTCCTCCATGAAAAGATAGGTATCTTAAAAAGGCATCCTTGCCTTTTTTAACAATTTTTCGAAAGTTTCCGCTAAACCCTCGATTTAAGATTCCGATAAACAGAATAAGGAAGCAGAATGCCCTGGCCAGGGGAGCGGAATTCTGCTATTCCCTATTCAAAAGTTCGGATGCCCCCCCTTTAAAACTTGAGGAAAATAAGAAAAAAAATGAAAAAAAACTAATGGGAAAACTGTTTTAGCCGAAAGCACCATGCTGCCTGTATGCAAAAAACCTTTCATGGCATTTTCGCCCAAATGGGGGAGACTGTATGGGTAACAGTAGATAGTGGGGATGGTGAGAGGGTAACGTGAGTTGAAACGAAGATGAAAGTGCTGAGCTTATTCCTGGAGGTAAGCCAGGTATTCTCCTGCTATTGTATCATTGGGGTCTAGTTCAAGCACTTTTGAAAAGAACCTCGCAGCGGCTTTTTTATTTCCCTCTTTAAGGGATACAATGCCGAGATTCGATATGATTTTCACGTTATCCGGCTCTATTTCCAGGGCTTTCTCAAGATAATGTCTACTTTCATTGAGAAGGCCTGTTTCCATGGTGCATATTGAAAGCTCGTTATATAAATCAGTCTGAGGGCCGGATAGTCCAAGGGCCTGTTGGAAATTATCAATGGCTTCTTCAAAATGGCCCAAACGACGCAACGCCCATCCCCTCAGAAACCATGCTGTCCAGGTTTGGTCGTTCACTTTGAGAAAATCATCAATAAGTTTGACTGCCTGATCCTCTTTGCCCTGAAGTATGGCATCGTAGGCAGCTTTGAAGCTTTCGTCCAGTTCTTTGCGCATATTCAGTTCGCTGATGGCCTCACGTATTTCCCTGGAGTCTTCGAGATCGGAAAGGGCTTTAAAGCTGTTCAGAGCGTTTTCATTGTCGCCGATTCTCAGATAAAACTCTGCTGCAGACTTAAGTATCTGAGCCTGTTCCGGAGCTCCTGCACAAACCTTATGGTATGCCCTCAGGGTTTTCTGAAGATACTCCTGCTCAAGATCTTTTTCTCCAAGTTCCCTATAGGCTCTCGCCCGGGTTTCATAAATTTGTGCCAGGTTATACAGGCTGGCGGTTGATCCTGGTACAGCTGCAAGGGCGGTGGTGAACAGTTCCTCCGCCAGTTCGTATTCACCCTGTTTTGCCTTTTCTATTCCTGCGGTTACCAGGTCGGATTCAATATTGGGTTTTACCTGAAGAACAAATTTCCTGTAGTAATCAAGATGCTCGTTTTCACTGTCCCATGTAAGGACCCTCAGCATACCGGATATAATCATTTCCCAGGTGATCGAGCCTAAGTCGAGTTCGGTTTCTCCCGGCTTCAGCTCAACAGGAAGCAGAATTGAAGAATCTATTGTAAAGTTATCGATTGAATGCTCAAGCCCCTCGGGCACTGAAATAAAAAAAACGGAATTAAGAGGATTTACCGGCATATCAGCGTTTTTTACCCTTTATTCGGTTAGCATTGAAGAACTCTGTAAGAAGAAGTTTATAATCATAGGGGACTTTCTCTTCAAAGAATGCCAATGCGGCAGTGGTTAGATCTTTCCTTCCGGCTACACCCTCTGTGCGGATAATTTTTCCGGGGATAAGAACTTTTTTGTTGGATTCGCCATATTCAATTCTGAGAATGGCTTCTTTGTTCATAAGAAATTTGCCGATACCTGGCAGAATAAGTTTTGAGCCACCATAGGAAACATCCCGAAGGATACATTTTCGGGGGATGCCGTCAATGTAGATCAGGGTTGTTTTGGCGGAGAAGGGGAGGTTTCTCAGGTTATCTGCGGTTATTTCTATTCTGTCTTCTTTCCGTTTTGCAGAGTTTTCATTTGCATGCAGAATAGAGCCAATAATACTGATAAGATCATCTGGTGGATGCTGGGTAAATTCCAGGCTGAGAAAATTGAGTTCCGGTTTATTTTTATCGTACGGGGTAAAGCCGATAATTTTACTGTTTATAAAGAAACTTAAAGGACTGCTCTTGTCTTCCTGGCTGAAAGAGAGATGCAGAGAAACCATATTATTGGCGGAGCGAAGTTTTTCGTGAAAACCTTTTGTCAGGCTTGCAATTATACGTGCCTGTTCCATGCTGCATGAATAAAGAACGCAAGGCCAGTGATCCCCGAGGCATTTTAGCTGGGTAAACTTTGACAGCAGGGCTGTGGCCCTGATGACATCTTTTGTAAAAGTAAGGTTGGTACTCTTGAAGTTGTTATAGTATTCAGTCAATTGCTGACTTGTTATCAGGGCCATATAGTAAATGATAGTAACTAGCCCTAAGGGGTGTGTCAATGAAAATTAGAAAGATTACTTTTCCAGTGTTGATTCAAGTTTACGGAGCATGCTGGTGGCAATCACCTCAAGGTCTTCTGCATTATCCCGGCTTTCCGGAGATATTCTTTCTTTAAACAGTTCATCGATAAGAAAAAGGGATGTAAGGATAGAAATCTTGAGCGGATCGTCCAGTCGGGAGTTGTTTTTTACATCAATGGTTTTCTGTTGCAGGTATTCGATCAATTGAGAAAGGTACCCGGGATCCTCATCGGTGTTAACCCTGAGTGTTGTCCCGAGTAGATCTATGCTGATCGGTTCCTTTCTCATTTATCGATTTAAAAAATATCCAGTTCAGCGCCGTTGTCTTCAGGCTGTTCTTCTTCCATGAGTTCATTTACGGCAGGATCCTCATGCTCAGTCTCTTCCAGCTCTGATTCATTGGAAGCAGACTCTTCCAACTTAACTGATTCTTCCGGCTCTTCGGTAATCTCCTGGGCTGCCGCATCTTCCGTTTCTACCGCAGTGTCTGCGGTTTCATCGGAGTCGAGCAGATCCAGAGCGCTCAAAGCCTTCTGGAAATTCTGTTCAACCTCGACCTGATCCTCTTTAAGACCGCTGAGAAGTACCTCTAATTCGCCGATTTTTTCCTGGTAAGATTCGAGTTTCTCGTTGAGAACCCGGTTTTCAGCCCTGAGGGTACTGATTAAATCGACCGCCTGACTGACCTTCTGGTCAAGCAGGCGGACCTGTTCAAGGGTAATCATCTAAGGATTAACCCTCCAGTGCGCTTTTTGCTGTTTCAACAATTGCGTCAAATGCCTTGGGATCTTCGATAGCAAGGTTTGACAGAGCTTTACGGTTGATTTCAACCTGTGCCTTGGTAAGACCATTTATAAAGCGGGAGTAGGTTACGCCTCTGTCCCGGCAAGCGGCTGAAATACGGGCAATCCAGAGTCTTCTGAACTCCCTCTTTTTTGCACGCCTGTCCCGGTATGCGTAGTTGCCTGCTTTGGCAATGGCATCTTTCGCTGTGCGGAAGTTGCTTTTTCTTCGTCCCCAATAGCCTTTTGCTGACTTGAGGATCTTCTTTCGTCTATCGTGACGTTTGGTTCCATCTACTGCGCGTGGCATTTTATAGTCTCCTTAAAAATCTAGTATAATCAGTAGGGCATAAGGACGCGTACACGTCTTGTTTCAGCTTCGCTCAAAATACCGCTTTTGCGAAGTTTCCGCTTGCGCTTGGTACTTTTCTTGGTAAGAATGTGGCGCAAACCCTGTTTCTTATACTTGATTTTGCCGCTTCCGGTGTAGGAGTACCGTTTCGCAGCTGCTCTTCGCGTCTTCATCTTAGGCATCGTTGCTCTCCTCCTTCGTTTCGTCTTCTTTGTTCTTCTTTGCCTTGGATTTATTGGAGTTCTTCGGGTTAAGGATCATCGACATAAATCGCCCTTCCATTGCAGGTGCACGGTCAACGATAAATGAATCTTCGAGTAGCTCCATAATCTTTTCCAGCACTACTTTACCGAGTTCTGTATGAGCCAGCTCACGTCCCCGGAAACGGATGGTAACTTTTACTTTGTTACCTTCTTCCAGGAAGGTCCTTATGTGTTTGGCTTTGAACTCCATGTCGTGCTTTTCGATCTTGGGCTGCATCCTGATTTCTTTCATCTTCAGAAGCTTCTGCTTCTTTTTAGATTCCCGGATGCGTTTTTCCTGCTCGAATTTATACTTACCGTAGTCGAGGATTTTGCAGACCGGCGGATTCGCGTTGGGTGCGATCTCTACCAGGTCCAGCCCGGCTTCCTGGGCGAGCTGCATAGCCTCGTTTGCGGGTAGTACTCCACGTTGTTCACCCTCACCATCAATTAAGCGTACTTCGCGAACACGGATCTGTTCATTGATCCGCAGGTCTTTAACAGCCAATATTCCTCCAAAATAATCCGATATGAGATGGCACTATATCATTCTGCATAGAAAGAATCAATAACTCAAATACTGCTATCGGATAAACATATTACTTCAGTATGGAGATATTTGACACGTGATGAGATAATGCGTTGTTGAACAATAATAAAACGATACGGGTAAAGTGTAAACAGGTAAATTATACTCGAAAATGTGTCGGGTTTGAGTGTTTAACATGATTTGAGTAATGCAGCAATTCTATTTACAGAAAACTGAATCCTCAGGAGATAATTGCCACAAGAAAACTAACCTGATACTATACCGCTATGATATCGTTTTTAGCTGTATTTCCGATTCTGGCACCGTTTGTCTTGTTCTTAACAAAACGAAAAGGGCTGCCGGACAAACTCATCTGGTGGAAATCATATGCAGCCGGGTTCTGGACATACCTCTTTTATCTTCTGGTTTCCTGGATTATCAGGCTGCCGGCGGGGATGATCCCTTCTTTTCTCAGTGACTACTTTTTCTGGGCCCTGGAGTTATTTCTCAGTATTGGAATAGCTGCTTTTCTAGGCGTAATGGTTTTTAAAAGCAGTTTTTTCAGCGGATTTCTTAAAGAGGCAACAGTATATCCCTTCTTTTCGGGGCTTTTTCTCCCCATGGGCATTGATACCATAATTCGATACCCAACAATGAGAGACCCTTTTCTCCTCTTTTTTCTGCCCCTGGTAATACTTTCCTTTATATTGCTTCTATCTGCTCTCTTCGGCAGGTACCTCTCGTCAGGCAGCAGCAAAGGACTGGCTTTTGTTGTCATATCCCTGGCGGTTTCATTTTTATTTGCCCTTGTTCCCGCCCTTTTTTACAGCTTTTACTGGCTTGGAGCTGCTGCACTGTTTACCGTTTTTGCTGCAGGCAGTATCTATCTGGTGCTTAAAGAAAACATCGTCAGCTGACATATTTGGGATTTTCCCTGAATCGTCTATCAGCTCTCCTTGTAAAATCAAGACAATAAAAAAGCTGCAGCAGGTATTATCTGCCGCAGCTTTTCTATTTAAGTACTGAATTGCAAAAGAAACGGATCAGGCCTGTCCGGCAGAACCGAGTACCTTTTCATTTTTGTGCATGTAGAGTTCTTTCAGCGAATCCCGTGCTGGTCCGAGGTATTTACGGGGGTCAAACTCTTCAGGTTTGGTAGCCATAACCTCACGAACAGCAGCAGTCATAGCAAGACGTCCGTCAGAGTCGATATTGATTTTGCAGACTGCAGATTTGGCCGCTTTTCGCAGTTGTTCCTCGGGGATTCCCACTGCATCCTTCATGGCGCCGCCGAATTTATTGATCATATTGACCTTATCCATGGGAACAGAGGATGACCCGTGAAGAACAATGGGGAAGCCAGGAAGCTTTTTCTCAATTTCTTCAAGGATATCAAAACGGAGGGGTGGGGGTACCAGAACGCCTTCCGCATTGCGGGTACACTGATCGGGAGTAAATTTCATGGCGCCGTGACTGGTTCCGATGGAAATTGCAAGGGAATCTACACCGGTTCTTTCAACGAAATCAATTACCTCTTCGGGTTTTGTGTAGGTTGAAGTTTCGGCTACCACATCATCTTCAATGCCTGCAAGAACTCCCAGTTCTCCTTCGACTGTTACATCGTGGGCGTGAGCATATTCCACTACCTTTTTGGTAAGTGCAACGTTCTCTTCGTAGGAGTGGTGGCTTCCATCGATCATAACAGAAGAAAAACCGGAATCTATACAGTCTTTACAGAGCTCAAAGGTGTCGCCATGGTCCAGGTGAAGTACAATTGGAATCTCGTATCCGAGTTCCTTTGCGTAGGCAACGGCTCCCTGAGCCATGTAGCGGAGAAGGGTGGAGTTTGCGTATTTTCTCGCACCGGAAGATACCTGAAGAATTACAGGTGATTTGGTTTCAACACAGGCCTGTACAATTGCCTGCATCTGCTCCATGTTATTGAAGTTGTAGGCGGGAATAGCGTAACCGCCGGCAACAGCCTTCTTGAAAATTTCTTTGGTATTAACAAGACCAAGCTCTTTATATGAGGTCATATATGGCTCCTTCCTATTGGATTATCTCTTATTTGAATTGTAGGGAGGTGGTAGATGGGTGTCAAGTCCGCTATTGACCTCTAATGCCTGTGGTCGTAAACTCCAGATGTGATAAAAAAGGCTCTTTTTCCGGCAGCGTTGCTTCTTCTGCTTATGAGTGTTTCCTGCTCTTCTCCTTCTTTTATATGTATAAGCGATAACTATTTTGCAGAAACCGAAAAGCCTCTGCTTGAGAAAGCCCTGAATGGCAGACTTGAGTTTCTGATACTTGATGATACCCGTCTCGACCCTGCAGGGATTCTGGAAAAGATCGAGCAGGCAGGTGTGGCAGGTAAAATAGAAAAAGGGCAGAAACTGCTTTTCAGTCCTTTATTGCAGCAGTCTGCAGAAGGTCTGCAGAAAGAATATGCAGACATGGACATATTTATCCCTGTATTTAAACAGAGCAGCCGGGAGATTGCCGGGACTGCCGCCGAGGCGATCCATCGGTGGATCTCTGAATATTTCCCCGAAGGTGATCCGCGCATTACCCTGGTGTACAGTCGGGAACCATATTCAAAAGTTCTTCTGGCAGAAGCTTTGCAGGAGCTGTTTGAGGGCAATGTTCTGGAAACCAGGGTAGTAGGTAAAGAGGCTTCATCTTTTAAAGTCGAAACTCCGGTTCTGCTTCTCTTTTGCGGCGACTTGAGCATTGATCTCTTTGATTCCCTGAAGACTTCCGGAGGCGATCTCCTTATTGTTACTGATCGTGCGGGTAGAAAAAAGCAGCCCGGTTCTGCTGCTGTGCTGCATATGGATTGGGGGGCGGTTTATGCCGAAGGTCTTTCATCCGGATCTACTGTACCCCGTTGGCGTTTTGAATCCCTTTATTAACCATTTTACCAGTCATATTACCGGTATCCTTGCCGTTTATTTTGCTGTTGTCTTATATGATGCCGCTTTAGTTTAAATATAAGTACAGATTTTATCAGGAATTAAGATTTTCTAAAAAAAGGAAAAAGGTTTGACAAAGTATTTTGATAGAAATATAATTCAACTTGCTGACGGTTGTGTGAGTTTTTCTAATTACATAAAGGAGTTAAGAATGAATCGCGGTTTCCGTTTATTCTTTGTTTGCCTTTTATTGTTCATCCTGACTTCTCCTATGGCGCTTCTGGTCGCCGATACATCTACTCAGAATCTTGTTTCCACGGTCCTTGAGACCTTTGATCCGGATGACGCATCGTATGAATGGTATGTTCAGGGCAGTAAGTTCATTACTGAAGGATATCCCAAGTTCAAAACTGTTAACGGTTTTCCTTTCGCACTGTACGGAAGGGCCGGAGATGAAGAGAACCATCAGGTTCTTGGAATGCAGGCAGCCTTTGACAGACAGGGATTCAATTATCTGGAGATCTTCCCTGTGGTCGACGGCCCGGACGGAAAGGTTCCAACAAAGATTTCAATTCCGGGTCGGGCAAAACAGCTCGATGTATGGGCATGGGGCAGCCAGTATAAGTTTTCTCTGGAAGTCCACCTTGAAGATTACCGCGGGTATGTTTATGTCCTGCCCATGGGTAGTCTGAATTATATCGGTTGGCAGAATCTGCGAATTGATATTCCCACATACATACCCCAGAGTCAGGTTTATATTCCCCATTACAGGGATCTGAAGGTAATTAAGTTTGTTCTCAGAACCGAACCCAAGGAAAATGTAGCCGGCTTTGACTTTTACCTGGACCATTTAAAAGTTCTTACAGACGTTTTCGAAAGCCGCTTCGACGGGGATGAGTTCGTACGCCCTGATACCCGGAAAGAAGTCTGGCCAGAGGAAGGGGAATAGATATTATGAAGAAGAGTTTACTGCTGATAGTGTGTCTGTTTGCTGCCATCGGATTAACCGCTCAGAACTATTCTGTTGGTGAGCCGAATGCCGAAGAGATCGGGATTGATTCAGCACAGCAGAAGCTTAAGGAAGTATCGGTAACCAAGTATGAAGATGCAGGGTTCTGGAATGCCTTTATTCCTCTGGATAATGGTTTAATCAGTGTAAAGCGTCTTCCCGGCGGTCCTATAGATAAAGAGCCGATTCCGGAAGAAGAGGCGATTGGTATTTCCCAAAGCGAAGTAGACCGTTATGTTCTTGGTGTTAAGGTCCAGTACTTCAAGCGCGGATTTCATGAATTCCTGGTAACCCCTGCACGGCCAATGGCTATTGAGGGAATTACCAAAACAATCTCTGTTTGGGTTGTTGGAAGAAATAACAAGCATACACTTAAGCTTCTTATAAGCGACTATTACGGTAATCAGGCTGAGATAACCATGGGCAGTCTCAACTTTACCGGCTGGAAGAAGATGACCGTGGCAATTCCGCCCCATATAGTTCAGAGGGATTACCACCACGCCAACCGCATGGGGATCAAGGTAGACGGGTTCAAGATTCTTTGTGATCCTGTTGATACCTATGGTAACTACTACCTCTATTTTGATGATATGAGAGCAGTTACCGATCTCTACTCCGAAGAGAGCCGTGATGTTGACGATATGCAGGATTCCTGGTGATTTAGCCGGAACCTTGTAATGAAAATGTTTTTTGCGATCCCCCGGCTATGTCGGGGGATTTTTTTATTCCTTCTTTTAATAACCTCTGATGTTTTCGCCAATGATATGCCCGGTTTATCGATTACCGGACCATCGGTGGACAGATACGCTATTACTGAAAAAACAAGTATGCGTCAGCGTTTAAACGGACGGTATCAGGGTTTTGTGTACGAGGAAACCCGGGGATCTTTGACCCGGATCAGTGAAAACCGCTATGAGGGAACTTTTTATCGACTGCAAAGTATGACTCGTGATCTTAAACATATCGCAAGGATGGTTGATGATATGCTTGAGGTAAGGGTTTCATTTGATGCTGCAGGAAAAATGCAGACCCCGGCTGATGCTGAGTACCCACAGCTGAGAAACTTCCCCATGCTGCCGGCGGACGCGGTGAGTCCCGGTGACAGCTGGATATCTGAAGGAGTGCGCCTGGTTGATCCTCAACGAAGAGGTGGAACAAGAGTACCGTTTCTTTGCGAGTACACATATATCGGTACCGGAGACTACGCAGGTGAAGAGGCCTATATTATTAAGGCTCAGTATGCCGTGAGATATGAACGGGGCAGCGACCCTTATGGGGATCCCCAATTATCACTGCTTCACGGTAAACATCTAATAGACATATATCTTCCGGTTGATCCCAAATCGAGCCGTAAAGCTTTTATGAGGGATGTTGTAGAGGAGCAATATGGTTATGCCGATGGACAAAAACTTGAACGGTCCGGCTTTATACTGACCTGGTTTGATCATTACGGTGTAATGGATAAAAACAGCACAAAAAAGGCTATACAGGATGTTGTTCGCGAGAACAAAATCCCAGAGGTAGAAGTAGAAATAAAGGAAGAAGGTGTGGCTGTTTCTTTTCGGAATCTCCGATTTTATCCAGATTCACCACGGCTTCTTCCGGGTGAAGAGGACCGTATCAATAAAATCGCAGGAGTTCTGAAGCAGCAGAACGATCGATCATTTCTGGTAATCGGCCATACGGCGAATGTTGGAAGTGTTGAAAGTCAATTAACCCTATCTGTTGAGCGGGCCAAAACTATTGTTGATCTTCTGGTAGAAGAGGGTATTTCTGCAGATAAGTTTCTTTACCGCGGGGTTGGTGGCAGTCAGCCAATAGGACCCAATGACACTGAGGCAGGCAGAGCGCTGAACAGGCGGGTTGAGATTGTTATACTGGAACATTGAATACTTTTGTTGTGTTGCTGCGCACCGCTTCTGAAAGGTTATCATTGGATATACCTCTTAACTCTGCAAGGTATGCGTGGGTAAAGCGCACATAATCCGGCCGATTGGTTTTACCTCTTAAAGGTACCGGTGCCAGGTAGGGTGCATCTGTTTCAGTCAGTAATCTATTCAGAGGTATTCTGCATGCGGCATCCTGTATATCACCTGCGTTTTTGTAGGTTACATTCCCGGCAAAAGAGATATAGAAGCCTGCATCCAGACAGCCTTTGGCAAACTCATAATCACCGGAAAAGCAGTGAATTACCCCGGGGAGGGCTGGCGGTGTCGTGTTAAAAACTTCAAGCAGGTCTTGCTGGGCGTCGCGGCAATGAATCAATACCGGAAGATTCAGCTTATTCGCCGTAACAATCTGACGTTGGAGAAGCTCTTTCTGGGCATCTCTGGTGCCGAAGTCCCAATGGTAATCCAGCCCTATTTCTCCAAGGGCAATAATTTTATTGCTCAGAGAGGCTTGTCGTGTCAATTCTTCTTCCAGTTTAACGGGAAGTGGATTTTCCGCATAACTGGGATAGCAGCCAATGGAAAAATAGAGGTTAGGGTATGATTTTGCAAAGGTGAGGCGCTCGTCGAGATAATCCAGACCTGTTGAAATATCGAGGCCAAAAGACATTCCGGAATTAAATGACAATTTAAGGATTTCCTCCGGATCCAATCCTTTTTTACGGGAATGGAGCAGATGAAAGTGGGTATCTACATATGATGAAATCTGTGGTGGTGTTTTATCTCTTGTACTCATAAGCTGTTACCGTATCCTAACAATGCTTGACGCAGAGAGGCAAGACAGGTACTATCATTTCTACACAATTCAGTCATTCCCGCCGGAGTGGTGAAATTGGTAGACACCGGGGACTTAAAATCCCCCGGACCTAAAGGTCCGTACCGGTTCGAGTCCGGTCTCCGGCACAAAAAAGAGAAAGAGCGCTTCGGCGCTCTTTAATTATGTGTTATTATAAAAGATATAAAAGTAGTAGTTTTATGTGCAAAAATTTAAAAAACATAATTTTTGTAATCGATAAACTCATTGCCAAAAAACATAGGCTGCTCATATGAAATATAATCCTGAAATCCACCATCGACGCTCTATCAGATTAAAAGGATATGATTATTCTCAACCTGGAGCATATTTTATAACAATCTGTACCCATCAACGAGAATGTTTGTTTGGAGATATTGTTGATGGTAAAATGATTTTAAATGAAAATGGTCGTATCGTGTCCGCGGAATGGATAAAAACCGCAGAAATACGGAATGAAATTGAATTGGACCAATGGGTGGTAATGCCGAATCATTTTCACGGAATCATGGTGATAAACGGAATGGGCAACGATATTGGTAGGGGCAACCGGCTGGTTGCCCCTACCAATGGGCCACAACCACGATCGATTGGGGCGGTGATGGCCGGGTTTAAATCGTCTGTTACCAAACAAATAAATGAAATGTGTAGGACACCGGGTGAGAAGGTCTGGCAGCGTAATTATTGGGAGCACATAATACGGAATGATGTTGAATTCAAGCGAATTCAACAATACATCCAAAATAACCCTCAAAAATGGGATTCTGATAAAATGTATATTAACCAGATTCCCGGTAATTAACATTGAGAGGTTCCCTCTATTTCATGTATTATATGCTGTGAATAGAAAACCGCTGGATTTAATTCTTCCTATTTTTTTTCTGATAGGGTTATTATTTAGTTTTTCACTTACCGCAGAGCCTGAAGTCGGCACTAATAAAGCGAGTGTAGGTCTAAAATACTTTGGCGAAACAGGCTGCTCCCACTGCGATCTATTCGCTGAGAATATTCTTCCTGAAGCAGAAAAACTCAGTGGACTGAGTGTAAATGCAGAGTACTACGACATTCTTTCCCCGGAAGGGTATGAGCTTTGTGTAAAGGAGCTTGAAGCCAGAAATATGGAATTTACTGTTTTCCCGGTGTTGATAATAGGGAATAACGTATACCAGGGAAATTCTGATGTGGAAAGCAGCATTACTGCTGAACTTAAGTATTACAGTAAACATGGCTCTTATCGACCTGGGATCTCTGACATTGCAGGTGTATTCGGAGATGAATATCTTAGACTTTCCATTATTCCGGTTCTGGTTGCCGGGCTCGTTGATGGGGTAAACCCCTGTGCATTTGCTACAATGCTTTTCTTTCTGTCATGGATTGCCGTGAGGGGCGGCGGGCGATACAGGGTTCTTGTTACAGGAATTGCCTTTATCGGCGGGATCTATATTGCATATCTGTTAATAGGTTTTGGCATAGCCGGTTTTCTGCGGAAAGCTGATGGTATGGAAACGGTAAGACGGCTACTGCGTTATATTTTTGCAGTAGCAGCGTTGATTTTTGCGGCTCTGTCTGTTCGTGATGCCTTCCTCGCAAAAAATGGAAAAACTTCGGGAATGATACTTCAGCTTCCAAAATTTTTGAAACAGAAAGCCCATAAAGTTATACGGAAGAACGGCAAACAAAGCGATAAGATTTCGATTATTATGGTATTTGGTTTTTTTATTACCGGTACTATTGTTGCTGTAATCGAACTTGCCTGTACAGGGCAGATTTATCTGCCAACCATAGCTTATATGGTGCAATCCGGGGCGGATTCTGCGCTGCCGTTTCTATGGCTTAACCTTTATAATGCAGCATTTATTCTTCCCCTGTTTACTCTGCTTCTTCTGGTTTTCGGAGGAATGGAACAGGAGAAGATTCGCTTATGGTTCAGTCGCCATCTGTTTACTGGAAAGTTGGGGCTGGCTGGAGTTTTTCTGATGCTCTCTCTGCTTATCTGGCTTCAGTAAAAAACCTGAATTGTTCAGCTATAATCTATAGCTTAGACTATTTTGAGGGCAGCTGTCGACACAAGCCAGGCATTTTGAACAGCTGTAGCTTCTGTCCGGGAGTTTCTTTTTTTCTTTATATAAGCTGTATTCCGTATTAAGGGTAGATATGTAGCAGGTTTTATCGCACTTGCCGCATGAGGTACAGCTGTCAATGTCTCTCCGTATTTTAAAAAAGCTGATTCTATTAAGCAACCCGGAAACCCAGGCGATAGGGCAGCCGACTTTATGGTACATATACATCTGCTGCATTTTCGCATCGGGATTACTTCCGGTCATTACTTCCATAACCAGGCCTATCGGGCACCCCCATCTACAGAAAACCTTTCCAAATACTATCCCAAGAGCGGATCCTGCAATGACAAGATACCAGATGGAATATCCGAAGTATTGCTGGGACATGAAAATAAGAATAGCCGCACTGATCTGTATTGTCCGTTTATGTTTGATCAAGAAAGATACCATTTCTTTTCCTTATTATGAGTATATTAAAAAAACTATATAGAAATAATATGAATTATACAATGGCTCTGTTCTTGTATTACAAAAAGGTGTACGAATCTCAGCGAAATATGTTTCATAAAAAATGATAAAATTGTGAAATATTTTGTTTGACAAATGGGAAAACCTGACCTATCATAATTGTTAAATATGTTTCATGAATGATGATGATACAGTGAAACATAAAACATGTTGTCCAATTATTAGAACCGATGAGGTTTGGAGGAAATATGGGTTCATACTCACCGGAGACGATCAAACGTCTTGAAAGTACAGCAAAGCAGGTTCGACGCGATATTATTCATATGATAGCTACTGCGAATGCGGGCCACCCGGGCGGATCTTTATCCGCTACAGATATTGTTACTGCCCTCTATTTTGAAATCATGAAGGTCGACCCCAAGAATCCGAAAATGGAAGACCGGGACCGATTCATTCTTTCCAAAGGACATACTTGTCCGGTTCTTTACGCTGCACTGGCAGAAAAAGGCTACTATCCCATGAAAGAACTGGATACCCTGCGAAGAATGCACTCAATTCTGCAGGGGCATCCTGATATGAAGAAAACCCCCGGTGTTGATATGACATCCGGAGCCCTCGGGACCGGGCTTTCTGTCGGTATAGGAATGGCGCTTGCGGCAAAACAGAAAAAGCTGGATTACTCTGTTTTCGTTATGCTTGGTGATGGTGAAATCCAGGAAGGAACCATCTGGGAAGCTGCAATGGCTGCAAATCATCATAAAGTAAACAACCTTGTTGCCATCATTGATGACAACGGACTTCAGGTTGACGGTTATACCAGGGATATTATGGATCCATCCAGTATTGATGCCAAATTCGAAGCATTCGGCTGGGATGTAAAGAATATTGATGGACATAATATGGAAGAGATTCTCGAGGCTCTTTCATGGGCAAAGAGTAATAACAAACCTTCCGTAATTATTGCCAAGACTATTAAAGGTAAAGGCGTCTCATTCATGGAAGATGTTTGTGTATGGCATGGACTTGCTCCGGATGCCGAGCAGACAAAACAGGCAATGGCCGAACTTGCGGACTGATATTAACAGGCGGTATGTAAATGAAGATTGGAGATAAAATAGCTACAAGAAAAGCTTTTGGTGAAGAGCTTGTTAAAATTGGATCTGAGCGGGACGATTTTGTTATGCTCGATGCAGATATTGCAAAATCATGTTCAACGGACATGTTTCACAAGGCATATCCGGAGCGATCCTATAATTTTGGTATTGCAGAGCAGAATCTGATGGGTATCGCTGCCGGATTTGCAGCCAGCGGAGTAAAAGCCTTTGCTGCTACCTACAGTGTTTTTGCAAGCATGCGTGCTCTTGAGCAGGTACGTACTTTTATCAGCTATCCAAAGCTGCCGGTACGGATTATTGCTTCTCATGGCGGACTGCAGGTAGGCCCCGACGGGGCAACCCATCAGGCAATTGAAGACATGGCAATAATGCGGGCAGTTCCCAACATGACAATTATTCAGCCCTCCGATGGAATGTCCGCTGCAGCAGCTGCACGTGCAGTAATGGATGTAGATGGACCTGTGTATATTCGTGTTTTGCGCAATCCTTCTCCCGTGCTGTTTGAGTCCTATGACTTTCAGATAGGAAAGGCAGTTCAGCATAAAGATTATGGTACTGATGCCACTGTTATTGCTACAGGTGCTATGGTGGAAAAATCCCTTGCCGTAGCGGATCAGTTAAAGGCGGAAGGTATAAATGTACGTGTCCTGGAATTCCACACCCTTAAACCATTTGATTCTGAAGCAGTTATAAAGGCTGCAAAAGAGACCGGTGCTATTGTCACCGTTGAAGACCACAATATAATCGGCGGGCTTGGCGGGGCAGTTGCGGAAGTTCTTTCCGAAGAGTGTCCTACTCTTCTCAAGCGGATTGGTGTCCCCGACCTTTTCGGAGAAAGCGGACCTTCTGAAGAGCTTTATACTGAGTATGGAATGAATACTCCTCATATTATCCAGGCAGTAAAGGATGTTATTGCCAGAAAAAGTTGATTTTCCATACCGGAAAAACAACTATTGAAAGGAGACACTATGAATCTTAAAGGAAAAATAGCAATTGTTACCGGCTCCGGTTCGGAGCGTGGAATCGGACGGTCAATAGCACTTAAACTGGCAGAATACGGTGCCAATATTGTCGTTGCGGATATGAATCTCGAAGGTGCCAGGAAGGTTGCCGCAGAGGTTGAAGCAAAGGGCTGCAAGGCTATAGCTGTAGAAAACAACGTAACCGATGAAGCAAGCGTTATCGCCATGATGGAAAAGGCTGAAGAGGTATTCGGCCGGATTGATATTCTGGTGAACAATGCAGGTATCACCCAGCCAGTGACAACCTTCGAAACCACGGTGGATGACTGGAACCGGATTATATCCGTCAACCTTACCGGAACATTCCTCTGCAGCCGCGAAGCCGCCAAGGTGATGAAGAAGAATAAATACGGCCGTATTGTAAATATAAGCTCCGTTTCCGGAAAACGAGGTGGTGGTGTCTACGGCGGCTCCCACTATTCGGCGGCCAAGGCAGGAATCCTCGGTTTCAGCAAGGCATTCGCCAGGGAAGTAGTGGAAGATAACATTACAATAAACAGTGTCTGCCCCGGCCTGATTGCTACAGATATCCGTAAAGGACTCTCCGATGAGAGGGAGCGGGCGATATGGGAAACTATACCCATGAAACGTCCCGGAAGCCCCGATGAAATAGCAGAAACCGTTGCGTTTCTCGCTTCCGACGGAGCTGCCTATATTACCGGAGAAGATATCGACGTAAACGGCGGATCTCATATGGATTAATGGCGATTTCAAATTGAATTCGCTATTATATAAGTTATTACCGTAAGAAAAGAGGAGGCTTTTATGGTAAAGAGACTAACTATTGTTCTTTTAGTTCTTGCAGTTATGGGCGGCATGGTATTTGCCAACGGCCAGCAGGACGGCGGATCAGCTGAAGCTAAGGTTACCACCCTTAAACTGGGCTATGGTGCACCTACAACTAACCCCCGGCATATTGTTGCCGAGAAGTTTGCAGCCGAAGTCGCAGAAAAGAGTAACGGAACTATCAAGATTGACCTGTACCCCGCAGAAATGCTCGGAACCGACCGGCAGATGGGAGAAGCGGTTTCTCTTGGTACCCTGGACATGAGTATCAACGCACATGGTGTTGTCGCTGCTTATGAGCCTAAACTCGCAGCAATTGAGCTGCCCTTCCTGTTCAGTTCCGGAAAGAAGATCGGCCCCGTACTGGACGGTCCTATCGGTATGGATCTTGCGAAAGACCTGCCTAAAAAGGGCATCCGTGTACTTGCATACTGGGAAAATGGTCTTCGCCAGATTACCAACAGCAAACGTGCGGTTAACAGTCCTTCCGACCTGAACGGACTGAAGATCCGTACTCCCGAGAATAAGATGACTCTGGATATTTTCCAGGCTCTCGGCGCAAGTCCCGCACCTCTGGCATTCTCTGAGCTCTACATGGCTCTTTCACAGGGTGTATTTGATGCGCAGGAAAATCCAATTACCAACATCCATGCTGCAAAGTTTGATGAAGTTCAGGCATACATTGCGATTACCAATCACAAGTATGAAAGCTGCCCTATGATTATCAGCGAAGCTGTATGGAAGAAACTTTCCGCAGACCAGCAGAAAGTACTCTCTGAAGCTGCTATCAAGTATGCCAAAGAGCACCGTGCAATGGTACAGGGCAACGAAGCAGACCTGCTCGCAGACCTCGAGTCTAAAGGCATGACTGTAACCCGTCCCGACCTCGCTGCTTTCCAGTCTGCAACTGCCAGTGTTTATACCAAATGGGAATCCACCCTTGGTAAAGACCTGATCGCAAAGATCAGAGACGCTGCAAAATAAGGCATTGTTACAGTTCCCGGGCGGAATTAAATCCGTCCGGGATTTTTACCGGTTATTATCTTAATTATCCCACTGATCCTTTCAGGATCACGTTATCCTAGTAAGATTATTTTATTGCATATGAAAACGGAACCGGTCACGGCTAAAGAAAATTGAGGCGGAATTCCGGACTTGAAGGTATAATGGAGTCAGGATTTTGATGCAACAAGTGCTGTTCGTTCCAGTTTTCCGTGATCTATACATATAATTTACCTGTGTAAGGATGGAGACACATGATTGACACGTTCCATGCTTTTAACGAGAAGGTCAGACAGGTCATTGAAGGTTTTGCCTTTTTGCTTATTGTACTGCTTACAATCTGCACCATGACCAGTGTTATCTTCCGTTATGTTTTCCAGAGTCCTATTATCTGGATGTATGAAGTTATTGTACTGATGTTCGCCTGGATGGTTTTCTCCGGCGTATATATTGCGTTTACCCGATTTGAGCATATCCGACTCACATTTCTGCTTAATTCCGTAAAAGGAAATGTACGTACCGGCCTTGAAGTAGGAATTGAGCTTATAAATACCATTCTGCTTCTGATTGTTGTTTTCAATGGCTTTAAGCTCGTGCAGAACACCATGGCCCAGGTGTATAACACCATACCGGTGCCTATTGGCTTCTTTTATCTGGCTTTTCCCTTTCTGGCTATTCCCATGATTCTCAACCAGATAGACGGGTTGCTCCAGCGACTCAGCGGCAAGCCGAGTGATGACTCATTATCAAGCGGAGCAGAAATATGATGGGATTTGTTCTTTTTATTGTTTTTGCCATTCTTATGTCCATTGGTGTGCCGATTGCCATCTCTCTGGGAATGAGCACTATTGTGGCTATTCTGATTACCGGCCAATATTCCATTCTTTCTATTGTTCATAGAATGGCATCCGGGGTTGATTCATATATTCTTATGGCTATCCCATTCTTTATTCTGGCTGGCCAGTTAATGAATACCGGCGGAATAACCCGGAAAATTTTCCGTTTTGCAACTGCGCTGGTGGGAAGGATTCCCGGCGGACTGGGTCATGCAAACATTGTTGCCAGTATTATCTTTTCCGGGATGTCCGGTTCCGCTGTTGCGGATGCAGGCGGTCTTGGGCAGGTGGAAATGCAGGCCATGACCGCTGAAGGTTATGATGCCGAGTTCAGTGCCGCAGTAACTACAGCATCTGCCACCATAGGACCGATTATTCCCCCAAGTATTCCCATGATTGTCTATGGCGCAGCAGCAGAGGTCTCTGTTGGAGCTCTCTTCCTTGGCGGATTCATTCCGGGTCTTCTTCTTGGACTCGCCTCCATGGCTATTGTGCTTGTTTTTTCTCTGAAGAGAAAATATCCCAGAAGTGAAAAGTTCAGCATCAAAGAGGTTGCTGTTTCCTTCAAGGAATCATTCCTCAGCCTGCTTACCCCGGTAATAATCATCGGTGGTATTCTCGGTGGAATATTTACACCCACTGAGGCTGCTGTAGTGGCAGCGGTCTATTCATTCATTCTGGGCGTTGTTGTCTACAGGGAAATCAGTTTTAACGATTTGAAAAAAATCCTCATTGATACGGTTGTCACCTCGGCCACGGTAATTTTTATTATCTCCGCAGCAACCGCCTTTGCATGGGTTATAGCCATGGAAGGTATTCCTCAGGCAGTTACCGACTGGCTTCTCTCAATAACCACCAATAAGTACCTGATACTGCTTCTTCTGAACATTGTATTCCTAATTCTAGGCATGTTTATGGAAAGTCTTTCAATCCTGCTTATTACCGTTCCGTTTCTGATGCCACTGGTAAACGCAATTGGTATTAACCCGGTACATCTTGGCGTTGTCATTGTTCTTAACCTTATGATAGGACTTTCTACTCCGCCTGTGGGAATGTCTCTGTTTGTTTCAAGCAAGATAGCCAATGTACCGCTGGAGAAGCTGTATAAAGAGATTATGCCTTTTCTTATACCTCTGATTGGCGTTCTGCTTATTATTACCTATTTCCCGGCAACTGTAATGTGGCTGCCCAGGATCGTTCTGGGATATTGATCTAATAGCCATATTGGATATAATATAGATAAATATTGAACGATAAGGACATAAGCATGAAGATTGTAGTACTTGACGGATTTACCCTGAATCCAGGTGATTTAACCTGGGATGGTTTAAAAGCCCTCGGCGAAGTCATTTTGTATGACCGAACAGAAGCTGCAGACATTCTCAGCAGATCAAAAGGTGCTGAGATTATTCTCACCAATAAGACTCCTCTGTCTGCAGAAACCCTTAATGCTCTTAAAGGCGATCTGAAATATATCGGAGTTCTTGCCACTGGTTATAACGTTGTTGATGTGGAAGCGGCAAAGGAACTGGGTATTCCGGTTACCAACATTCCTACATACGGCACTTCTTCTGTCGCGCAGATGGCAGTGTCTCATATTCTCAATTTTACCCAGCGGGTGAGGGAGCATGCCGTTGCTGTTGCCGAAGGACGCTGGACTGCACAGCCTGATTTCTGTTTCTGGGATTTTCCCCTGATTGAGCTTGAAGGAAAAACCGTTGGAGTTATCGGCTTCGGGCGGATCGGACAGCGATTTGCTGACATGATTGCAGGCTTCGGCTGCAAAGTAATAGCTTACGATGCGTTTCCCAGTGATCAGTCCGGGCGGGAAAACTTTGAATGGGTTGATCTTGATCGGCTTTTTAAAGAGTCTGATATTATTTCACTCCATTGTCCTCTTTTCCGGGAAACGGAGGGGATTGTCAATGCCGAGAATCTCAAGAAGATGAAAAAAAGCGCCCTTATAGTTAATACTTCCAGAGGGCCTCTTATTGTTGAAAAAGATCTGGCTGAAGCTCTTAATAATGGAACAATAGCCGGTGCAAGTCTCGATGTGGTCTCTACGGAGCCTATCAAGGCAGACAATCCTTTGCTTAAAGCAAAGAATTGCTGGATTACACCCCATATTTCCTGGGCCACCGGAGAAGCCCGCGCCCGCCTGATGGATATTGCTGTCGATAATGTTGCGGCTTTTCAGAAAGGCAGCCCGATAAATGTTGTGAATTCCTGATCAGCAGATTATGGAATGGTAAAAACCGGCTTTTAAAGGCCGGTTTTTTTTACATTCATACACGTTAATGTCGTAAAGATGCTTGTTATTTATTGAACTTTGCTCTAAGGGCGGAAAGGGCTTCCACCGCGTCTTCGGTGGACAGCTCTTCTTCGCCTACATGGTTCTCTATAAGCCCTTCGGGAATTTCTTTCAGAAATGGAGAGGGCTCACACACTAGCACATCCCGCATCTGTTTTCTCATGCGGCAGGATGTTATATAGAGTTTCTCCCGGGCTCTGGTAATGGCTACGTAAAAAAGGCGCCGTTCTTCTTCGAGATTTGCGGGATTTTCTTCGACCGACCTTGCATGGGGAATAAGATGGGCCTCGACGCCGGCCAGAAATACCAGCTGGAACTCAAGGCCCTTGGCTGCATGGATGGTCATTATATTAACCTTGCCGTCGGTATCATCCTGGTCATCGTCCCGGGTAATAAGGGTAATACGGTTCAGGTAGTTGTATACAGAAGCGGACCGGCCTTCGGCTTTCTGGTTTTCTTCCCACTGGGCTATCATCTCAATGAATCTGCAGATATTTCCATACTTCCAGCGGGCAGTTTTCTCACTTTTCTGATGTTCTCCCACAAGATAGGGCCAGTACTGCACAGCGTCTACCAGATTGGTAACAGACTGGCTGAGGCTTTTCCCTGAAAAAATCTGATCCCGGTAATAGTCTATAAGATTAAGAAAATCTGACAGGTCGGCCTGGGCCTTTTCGCTGAGACCGGCATCTGAAGCATATCTGAGAGCTGAAATGGCGCTGTAGATACTGCAGTGCTTATGTTCCGCGGTTTCCTGAATACGTTGAAGGGTACGCTTTCCGATGCCTCTCCTGGGGGTGTTGATTATTCTGAGCAGGTTAAGATCATCGTCCGGGTTGGCCATTATACGCAGATAGGAAATAATGTCTTTTATCTCCTTCCGCTGAAAGAAGCTTGTCCCTCCGGAAATTTTATAGGGAATGTTCTCATTCAAGAATGCATCTTCCAGTGATGCAGATAAAGAGTTGGTTCTGATCAAAACACCGACATCGTGGTATTCAATCTCATTACGGCTTTTAAGCATACGGATCATGGTGGTAATGAAATCAGATTCCCGTTGTTCGTTTTCCGGATAATAGATTTCGATTGCTTTTCCGTCACCGGTACCGGTCCAGAGCTCTTTTTCCTTACGGTTTGTATTATGGGCAATAAGTCCGTTTGCCGCTGCCAGAATATTCTGGGTTGAGCGGTAGTTTTGCTCAAGCTTGATTTCGTTAAGTTCGGAAAAATCTTTTTCAAAGTTGATTATATTTTCGTAATTGGCGCCCCGCCAGGAGTAGATAGATTGATCATCGTCGCCGACAACGCAGATATTCCTGTTGGTTTCAGCAAGAATCTTAACCATGCGGTACTGTGCCATGGAGGTATCCTGAAACTCATCAACCATGATGTATCGGTAACGGTCTCTGTAAGCCTCAAGTATATCAGGATTATCCTGGAAGATATGTATCGGTTGTACAATCAGGTCATCAAAGTCTACCGCATTATAAAGCTGAAGATGTTCCTGATATTCATCAAAGAGTTTACGGTAAATACGGGTTTCGTTATCCCATTTATGGCGGAAGGTTTTTACCGAAGAGAAAATGTTGCCTATTTCAAAGAGATCAAGGTTATCCGGTGCCATTCCCTGTTCCCTGGCACACTCCTTTATAAGAGCATTTTTATCCACCTGATCATAGATGCTGAAGTTGTCGCGGTAACCGTCCAGATGTTTAATGGTTTTCCGAAGTATCTGGACTCCAAAGGCATGAAAAGTAGATACCGTAAGATTAGACAGTTTTTTCCCGGTAAGTTCCCGAACCCGCTCAGACATTTCCCGGGCAGCTTTGTTGGTAAAGGTGAGGGCCAGTATGGAAGATTGCGGTATGCCTTTGGTCAGCATGTGAGCAATTCGGTGTGTAATAACTCTGGTTTTACCGGAACCAGCACCTGCTATGATCAGCACCGGGCCGTCTATTGTTTCAACCGCCTGTCTCTGGCGATCATTAAGACCGGAAGTAAAATCCATTGTATATCCTGATCGGGTTATACGCTTTTGGTAAAAAAGCTGAATGCTTCCAGGCCAAGTATACTAACCAGGCTGACAATTAGCCCGGAAATAATAACACCTGCGAATACTGCAATTATGGTGCGGCGGCGGCTGAGCCCGAGAATCCAGGCGCCAAGGGTTCCTGTGTAAGCTCCGGTAACCGGCAGCGGTATTGCTACAAAAAGCATAATGCCAAGGTACCCGTACTTTTCCACCTGGGCTGATACCTTGTGGCGGGCGCGTTCAATAAAAGGGTTAACCAGTTTATGGTACCAGGTAAAGCGGTTCATCCAGACGTGAACAGTACTGAGAAATATAAACACCAAAGGAGCAACAAGTCCGTTTAGAATAACACAAAGCGGATACACATAAAGAATGGAATAACCCTGGGATAAAGCGAAGGGTATTGCACCGCGTAGTTCAGAGATGGGAAGCATGGCTAGAATAATGGTAAACAGTATGGGATTCATCAGGCCGCCTTGAATTACAGGATAGTTTTGGGGTGTGCTTCACACGTGATTTTGCTGCAAAAACCAGTGGATCATACCAGAAAAAATGATCCTTGCACACCTTCTCAGGCAGGGGAACCATCCAGTTTTCCGATGCATGCATAAAAAATCGGACCCAACCCTCCGCATGTATCGGGTAGAATAATCCTGCCGAATTCAGTGGCTTCACCACTATTTTCAGTATCCGGAGAGTTACAGGTACTATCTGAAAAAAACACTGCTGATGTGCCGTGCTTTTTTTTAAGTTTGCGGATTACTTCGTCGTTCTCCATAGGAGAAAGTGCACAGGTGGAATAGACGATTCGGCCGCCGGGCTTGAGGGCGGTAAAAGCTGCTGCCAGAATGGCGTAAGCCTGCACCGAAAGGTGCCGGGTTCTGGCGGGGCTCCAATCTTTCAGGTAGACCGGATCCTGTACCAGATGGCGCTCGGAGGAGCACGGAACATCCGCAAGAATGCGGTCATAGCAGTTCTGTTCATGGAGCCCCCAACGGGATGCATCGTGACCGGTGACGGTAACCCTGGCCCGGATACCTTCCGGAAGATGCTCATCCAGAACTTTTTTTAAGCGTCCCCTTCGATTGGCGGAGCGGTCATTTGAGGTTAGAAGGGCCGATTCGGGCATTTGTGTCGCAATGGCAAGACTTTTGCCGCCGGGAGCGGCACACATATCGAGAATATGTTCAGCCTTAGACAGCTTCAGGGCTTCTACCGGATAAAGGGACGCCCTGTCCAGAAAATATGGTATCAGTAAACCCCTGTTAAGTTCAAAATGGGTTCCTGGCTTTTCCATGCTGTGACGGAGTTCTTTCCATCTTTCTTTGAACAGGTCGGAGTACCAGGTCTCAAAATCTGGTTTGCTCTTTTTTCTAGCCATATTAGCACTCTTTTTCCATCATTGCGGAAAAGAAACTGTCGTATTCCGTAATTCTATTGGACCAGTCGTGAATGTTCATATTTGAACTCAAAGCTGTGGTATCCGGCACTCCATTTGTGAGAAGTTTCACGAGGCGCTGTTGAAGATCTTTTTTGCTCTCATAAATATGGTCGGCGTGGAAGCGGCCCGGAATCACTTCCGGATACGATAGCCGTTTCGGCAGCAGAGGATACGCGCCTGCTGCGACGGCCTCAACAATAGACAGACCGAAATTTTCCTGGATGGCCGTGGATATAGTTATATCTGCCGACCTGAGCCACTGGTAGTACTCTTCCCGGCTCTCAGCATAACCGTAGGTTAGAATACGTTTTCCGTAGCGCTCTTTGGCAGCGATAAAGGCTTTTGGTACTTTCTGAAAGTTCTCACCAAGCAGGATGAGTTCAAAATCAATCGACTTTCTGTCTATGGCTTCAAGTACTTCAAAAAAAAGCTCAGGATCTTTATCGAATTCCCATCGGTGATTCCAGAGAATCCTCGGAATTTTATTGGCTTCTTTGGTTATTTTACTGAACTGGTGAAGGGAGGCCCCGGGATAGATCACCCGGCTTTTTTGTCTTATTGCAGCTTCTGCCCATTTTGGCAGGAATTCCGGCATTTTACGTATAAACCGGGGAAGTTCCTTAAAGAACTGGTCAAAATGAAAGCGGGAGTTAAAAAGAACGCTATCTGCCGCCAGGGCACTGGTTATATCGGTAAAACCAAACTGATAATCCATCTGTTCCCCTTCAGGTAGGGGGTAAGACAACTGGCTTTCATGACAATAGAGTATTACAGGGGGAAGCTTTGCAGGACACAAGGCTTTAAGATCGGAGATGCTCATCAAATCAGTGGCAAAAATAAGGTCGTATTCTTCCCAGTTTGTAATTTTTTCCAGGTAATATAGAGCGGCTCCGCGCATTCGCCATTTCCAGAAGCGGGCAGGCATGGTAACCAGAGAAAAGGTGTGTCTGCTGTTTTGCACTAGGCCGTCAGCAAAGGCTTTATGTGACCCGCCATAGAAAGGTTCAAGAAAAAGAATATTAAGATTTTGCACCAGAACAACTTACCAGCCAAGGGTGTCCTTTTTCAATAGTTACTCCCCTTGGTAGTAAATAGAGTCATCAGATTGTTTCATTAGAAGAAAGGAGGGTTAAAAATTGTGGAAATAGTGAAAGCATGGCGGTATATTCCTCTAGCGAGGCTGTTACAGCCGGGAGATGTTTATGAAAAACAGATTTTATGTACTGATGCTTGCAATTATTATATCCACCCTTCTTTCTGCCAATTTATTTGCCTTCGGGTCAAAAGAGAAACCTGCAGCGGATAAAACAGAAGTTGAACGAACTGTGGATGTCTATATTCTGAACGGCCGTGTGGGAAGTACTGCCAGAACCGCTTCCGTTGAAGCTGCCGCTTACCTTTTTCAGGAGTTTACTGCTTCAGGCGGTGCTTTCTCCGTGAGTACTTCCAGGGAGTTTTCCATGCCAATCAAGAAAACTGAGCCCGCAGGGAGTGCCGGTGAGCTGCAGCTAATGGAATTATCAATGGAAATTATTCCGAAAACCGCTGTCAGCTATACAAATGAAGAGAAGATTACCGTTGAATTCTCTCTTGACGACCTCTATTCCGGCAGTCGAATCCGCATGCAGCCCGGGCAGAAAGCTGTTCTGGATGCTCTGGGTACAAGCAATAAAAAAACGGGAATAGTCCGCGTTATTTCCATGGACTACTCCCGTTCCGGTATGTTCAAGGCTGTTGTTCAGACAGCGGATTTGGTCGAATAGATTTATAATCCGAAGCCTAATCCAATCATTATACCGAGGACATCCAGATCTTCGGTATAAGCGAATACTTCGTCGGTCGATAATTCTGGAACATAGGTATAGTTCAATCTGGCGGAAAGGCAAACATCACCAAAGAATAGATCAGCGCCCGCCTCAAAACAAAGTCCTACACCACTATCAACATTCCCTTCAAAGGTGCCCCAATTCTCATCAAGCATTAATGCGGTGTAGGTAAGCCCAATCCCACCATAGGTGGAAAACACATTACCAATCGGCATCAGGCCGCCGATAGTCACCCGAAGGTCCATCACCGAGAAGTCCGTACCATCTACTGAGTAAGCACTATCTACCACATCCTGCCATCCATATCCCAGACTGAGGCCGAGATACAGACCTTCAGTTGAATCAAGGAGAAGATGCATATCGAATCCGTTGGGAGTAATTTCTTCCGATCCAGAATAGTAACTGGCTAAAACATCTGCAGCGGAGCCTCCAAAAGTAGGAATCATCCAGTTAAAATTAAAATGGCTGAAATTCTTCTGGCTGGGCTGGGAGGAGGTGTTGGTGGTAGTAACCGGTCTCTGCCGTTCGACGGGCTTCTGGGCAGGTTCCTGAGCTGGTTTAGCCGGTTCCGTCGGAGTAGTTGCTGCCGCAGTGCCTGCAGCACCGGCGGCAACCGCGGATTCCGGAACCTCGCCGCCAAGGGAGGCAACAAGCTTGTTTCCTACCTGACTTGCCAGGTTGAATATTACCATGGTTGTTCCTGCAGCTTCTGCAGATGTCTGGGCTGCTACCTTACCGGTTTCAACTTCGATAATCTTGGAACTGATGGAGTATATCATCTCTATACGGGTAACCCGGGAGACGCAGACGTAGTCGGCACCGATAAAGGCTCCAACCTTGGCAATTTCGTCTTCGCTGACAATACCTGAGAGCTGAAAGTTCTGTTCTTCCATAATCTGCTCTACATAGGCACGATCAAGAACGTCAAAAATTTTGGATGAGACAATTGCTTCTGCTATTTTATCAGCAACAGGGACGCTTACGGTTGACGGAACATCATCTCCTACAACAGCATTTGGGATTGCAAGGGTGTCTGCAAAGCCGGGAATAACCAGAAAAGACAAGATCAGAATAACAGGAAAACGAAAAAGTGACTGCATGGTAGAATCCTCCCCGGTGCAGAATAGTATCCAAAAAATATAGTCCCCGTAATTGTAAAAAAAAACGGCGGATTGTGCAATAATTTTTATGACGGTGGCAGTTTTTTAACAGCGGAGTCATAAATCTAATTGCTATACAGGAAAGGATAAATTACACTTTGAACCGTGAATAAGGCAGCGGAAAAACCGATTGTACTGGTTGTAGATGATTTACCAGATAATATAACTCTGCTTTCGTCCATACTGTCCAGTACCTACCGGGTTCTGGCTGCGAATTCCGGTGAAACCGCCCTGCTGCTGGCGGTCAAAAATCCACCGGATATTATACTTCTGGATATTATGATGCCTGGCTACGATGGCTATGAGGTCTGCCGACGCCTGAAAGCTGACCCTCGTACCCGTAATATCCCGGTTATATTTATTACCGCCCTCGGAGAGGTTGACGACGAGCGCCTCGGGTTTGAACTGGGAGCAGTCGATTATATAACCAAACCGGTAAGCCCTCCTATTGTAATGGCCAGGGTAAAAACTCAGCTTGCTTTATATAATCAGAACAGAATACTTGAAGAGAAGGTGAGTCAGCGTACAGAAGAAGTTGCAAAAAGCCGTCTGGAGATTATCCGGCGACTTGGTCTGGCTGCTGAGTACAGAGACAATGAGACGGGTATGCATGTTATCCGGATGAGCTATTTTGCCAGACTTATCGCTCGTAAAATTGGACTGGATACCAGTGAAGCTGATATTATCCTGAATGCTGCTCCCATGCATGATGTGGGCAAAATAGGAATATCCGACAGCATTCTTATGAAACCCGCACGGCTGACCGATGAAGAACGGCTTGTTATGCAGAAGCATTGTGAATTCGGTGCTGAAATTATAGGTAATCATAACGACCGCCTTCTCAATACCGCCCGAATTGCTGCATTGACTCATCATGAAAAATGGGACGGTACAGGGTATCCCGTCGGTTTGAGCGGAGAGGATATTCCTCTTGTGGGGAGGATTCTATCAATTGCAGATGTTTTTGATGCCCTTACCTCCGAGCGTCCCTACAAAAAAGCCTGGAGTATTGATGATGCATTTAATCATCTGCAAAAAGAATCGGGTAAACATTTTGATCCACAACTGATCAAGGCTTTTCTTGCAAGCAGGGAGGAAATTCTTGAGATCATACAGACCCATGCGGATATCGTCTCATCTTCCCGGGAGAATAACGGAGAGCCCGGTTGAAACTCCGACATTTCTACAGCATCTCCCTGTTATTTTTCCTTCTGCTGCTTTTTGCAGGCCAGTTTGCCCTTTCCAGAAGTATAATAGAAAAACAGAATGTAGAACGGGAAGAGCAGGAACTTGAAAGTGATCTTTACAGAGCCCGTAAGCTTCTTGAGCACTTAATAATAAATCTGGATTATATCCTCCACGACTGGTCAAGCTGGGATGATACCTATGAGTTTGTTCAGAATGGGAATATGGAATATGTTGAATCCAACCTTGTCCCCGAGACATTTAGCTCACTGGGAATCACCGCAGTTTTAATTACCGATAATGCCGGTGAACCGGTCTATTCCAGGGCTCTTGATTCAAAGTACCGGGAGAACCTTTACCTTGATACACAGATACGGAATGTAGTCAGGAATTTGCAGCTGCCTCTGGTAAACGAGGATAAAGGGATACGGGGCGGCCTTATCGGGCTGGAAGACGGGACTCTCGGTTTTATCGTCTCCCGGCCAGTGCTTATGAGCCGTGACTGGGGCCCCCAGGCGGGCCGGATGTATTTTGTATCCAGAGTCTCTTCAGAAATTCTTCAGGAATATTCTTCTCTTATGGGCATGGACATCTATATAAAAGCGGTTCCTGCAAAAGCAGGTGATGAAAATAGACATGCCGGTGCTGATTATATCAGTTATCCATATACCTATACCGCCCGGATCAGCACTTTTTTGCCTGATACCCATGGAAATATCCTTGCTGAACTAAGCGTTTTAAAAGATCGCTCTCCATATATAATGATTCAAAACCAGGTAAAAGGGTATTACATGGCCATGCTGGCTATCATAATTGCTTTTGCCCTGTTTTATTACAGCTTTATATCCAAAAAGATTCTGCGGAAGATCGAATCGCTTATTAACCAGGTAAGTACCATTGATAATAATAACCGCGGCAGGCGTACCAGGATTGAAGGGAAAGATGAAATAGTTGATCTGAGTATTGGAATAAACCGGATGCTCGAGAATCTGGAACAGAAGGAACTGTATCTTTCCCGGCTGCTCGACGGAGTTGCTACCGGTATATTACTTATTGATCCTGATGCTCATGTAGTTGTTGATGTGAATGAGTATGCCCTCAACCTTTTGGGCCGTGACCGTGATGAAATTGTTGGACATCAATGTAGAGGGTTCAGCTGTTCCGATACACATCAAGACTGCCACAATGTGCTGCTAAATACAGGTCTCCCAGAGGGATTGAGAAGAACCATAACCAGAAAGAACGGGGAGACAATCCCGGTATTAAAATATGTATCATCCCTGGAACGGGATGGAAAAAGGCTTATCCTTGAAACATTTGCAGATGTTACTGAAGTAGAAGAGATAAACAGACAGCTGGATGCAGCAAAAAAAGACCTGGAAAAACAGGTTGCCGAGAGAACTGCCTGGCTGTCGGGTATAATCCAGACAGCCATGAATGGAATTCTGGTTATAGATAAATATGGGAACTTGACCGAGTTCAGTCCGGAGGCTGAAGAAATTTTCCGGTACAGCCGTGAAGAGGTTATAGGAAAGCCTGTAGGAACACTGCTTGATGAACCGTTCCGGGATATTGTCAGCCAGGCTCTTGAAAGTTATAACAACGGGGGACGTCCCAGAATTCTCGGCAGGCGTTTTAAAATTAAAGGTATTCAGAAAAATGGTGAGGTAATTCCCATTGAGATTGCCACCAATGTAATGATTGTTAATGGGGAAAGCAGTTTTGTTGCAACCCTTAGGGATATTTCCATTGAAGATGAAATGCAGCAGGCGGTTAAAAAAGAGCGGGACCGGCTGACACGAATACTAGAAACAAGCCCTGTCGGTGTAGGGATAACCCTTGATTTTTCTGTGGTATATGCAAACCCCGCAGGCCGGATGATGGGCCTTGAGGTTGGCATTGATCCAAGAGACAGTCTCATGCGTGAGCATGATTACCGGAATATTTTTGATATTTTCCGCAGAGAAGGCTCCTGTGTTAATTATGAAGCAGAGATTCTATCTCCCGAAGGTCTCCGTAATGTGCTATTCAGTCTTTATCCTTTCGAATATGAAGGAAAGGAAGCGATGCTGGGCTGGACTGTGGATATTACCCGCAGCAAAATTATTGAAACTGAGCTTGAAAAAAGTCGGGAACAGTATGCGACCCTCATTGAGGATCTGGGGGATAAATTTTTCATCTACAGCCATACGGCTGATAATATCCTTACCTTTGCCAGCGAAGGTATTAAGAATGTTTTCGGTATAAGTAGAGAAAATGTAATCGGCAGGGATTGGCGGGCTATACATGAATGGCTCCCCGGTGAAGTTGATAAAGCTGTAGCCATGATTCATGACCTGATTGAGGAGCAAGCAAGTTACAAACAGTTTGAACTGCGCTATAGACACCCCGATAACGGTATACGCACCATAGTTGTTTCCAATCATCCGATTTTTGATAAAGACGGAAATCTAACTTCTGTTGAGGGGCTGATAGAAGATATAAGTGACCGCAAAAAAACTGAAAATGAACTGGCTGCTGCACGGGATGCCGCGGAAGAAGCGGCTCTGGTGAAATCAGAGTTTTTGGCCAATATGTCCCACGAAATCCGCACTCCCATGAATGCTATAATCGGGCTGTCGCATCTGGCTCTGGAAACCGCTTTGGATGAGACTCAGCGGCGTTATATAGAAATGGTGTATAACTCGGCCGAAAATCTACTGGGGATTTTAAATGATATCCTCGATTTTTCTAAAATTGAAGCCGGTGGAATTGAGCTTGAAGAAAAGGATTTTTCCCTGGAGGATGTTTTCTCCCACCTCGGAAATCTACTTTCATTAAAAATAAAAGAAAAGGAACTTGAGCTTCTGTATGATATCCCGGCAGATATGAATACCTTTCTTTCCGGGGATGCCCTGCGGCTCGGGCAGATACTGCTTAACCTGGCTAACAACGCGGTGAAGTTTACCAAAAATGGGGAAATTGTTATCGCCGTAAGACGGCAGCATCAGACAGAAGAGGGTACGGTCTTTTTGTTTCAGGTAAGAGACACGGGTATAGGGATGTCGGATGAGCAGCAGAAGCGTCTGTTCCGGCAGTTCAGTCAGGCTGACTCTTCCATCACCCGCGAATATGGCGGCACAGGTCTCGGACTGGCAATTTCCCGTAAACTGACTGAGTTAATGGGTGGTGAGATAAGGGTAGAGAGTTCTCTGGGCCACGGAAGTACCTTCAGTTTTACCGTCTGCCTGAGAGAACAGAAAAAAGAGACCTTTCGTGAAAAGCGGATGGCTGTTGAGTCCGATAGGCTTCCCTATATTCTGGTTGTTGATGATAACCATGCGTCCAGAGATATCCTCTCCCAAAACCTGGTGCAGTTCGGTTTTGAAGTTGATGCTGTAAATAGTGCCGATGAAGCACTTGATCTGGTGATACGGCAGGCAGAATCGCGGCAGTATGACATTGCCTTTGTCGACTGGATGATGCCGGACAAAAACGGAATTGAATTCAACCGCATGATGAGAGAAGCAGATGAAGTATTTTTACTTCCCAGGGTATATCTGATTACCGCCTATGGCCGTGACGATGCTCTGAACCTTATTCAGGACGATACGAATATTATTGATGTTCTGGAAAAGCCGTTTATGCCTGCGGTTTTATATGATGCAGTCATGCAGGTAGTCAGTAATTCTCAGTCTGAGAGAGATGAAGGTGAGAAAGAAGATGATTTCATTCGTAAGGCCACCGAAAATCTCAGGGGAGCAAAGGTTCTGCTGGTGGAAGACAATGTTGTTAATCAGGACCTAGCCCTTGCCCTTTTATCCCGGGTAGGGATTACCACCCGGGTTGCCGAACATGGACAGGACGCCCTTAATATTCTGGAAAAAGAAGAGTTTGACGGAGTTCTTATGGACTGTCAGCTTCCGGTTATGGATGGATATGAGGCTACAAGAAGGATCCGTTTGGATGACAGGTATAGAGGCCTTCCTGTCATAGCTATGACTGCCAATGCATTAAGCGGTGACCGGGAAAAATCTCTTGATGCAGGGATGAATGATCATTTGAACAAACCCTTTCAGCCGGTAACCTTTTATAATGTTCTGCTGCAATGGATTAAACCCTCCTTTCTTGTAACTGATATTGCGATTGAGACAGAGCAGAATAATTCTGAAGTTGACAAAGAAATACCAGAGATAACCGGCATAGATTCTGTCGCAGGATTAAGAACAGCAGGGGGTAACCGCAGTATTTATTCCCGACTCATTATCAAGTTTCTCCATCTTTTCAGAAACTTCAAATCCGAGTTTTTACAGGCCATGGATAACGAGGAATTGGTAACTGCCGAACGGCTTGCCCATTCACTGAAAGGTTCGGCGGCAAGCCTTGGTGCCAATGATATAGCCGAAGCAGCTGCCGTTCTTGAGTCTGCTGTTAGAAAACGCGGTAAGAGGGAGGACATTCTCGGATTATTTTCCGGCAGTCTTAATCTTCTTGGACCGGTGCTTGACCAGATTTCTCTTTATGCAGTTACGCAGGAAAAAGAGATTTCCGCCGATGAACTGAAACCGGATTCTGAAACTGTACGCAGGCTTGTTGAAGAAATCACCGTACTCCTGGATGAATTTGATACCCAGGTCCTTCAGGTTGCTGAAGAACTTCAGAAGGTTCTTGGAAGTCGCAGCCATACACCCGGGTTCCGTCGTTTTATGAACGCCGTTGACAGCTACGATTTCCTGAAGGCCCAAACGGAGTTTGCCAAACTGGACCTTATATAAAGCCCTTACTTCAGCAGAAGGTTTGGAAGCCATAAGACCGTCGCCGGCAGATAGGTCATAAGAAGCAGCGCTATTACCAGCGGAATCAGGAGGGGTAATACGCTTTTTACCATTTTATCAAAAGAGATTCCCGCCAGTTCACTGACAATGTAAAGGTTCCAGCCCACCGGCGGGGTGAGAAGCCCTATGGTCAGATTCAATGTCATTATTACCCCAAGGTGAACGAGATCAATATTATAAATAGCCGCAAGGGCAACCAGTGTGGGGGTGGCAATCAATATTGATGAGGTAATACTCAGAAAACAGCCCAGGAAAAGCAGACATACATTTATGATGATCATCAGAAGCCATTTACTTATTCCTACGGTCAGCAGAAAATCGGAAAGCATGGCAGGAATCTGGGCAATGGTAATTACCCAGCCGAAAAGACCGGATGCCATTACAATAAAACAGATTTTAACAGTGGTGTAGGAAGATTTTTTCAGCATGGAAAGAAAATCCTGAAAAGGGAACCTGTTGTAATAATAGCTCAGAGCCAGGGTGTACATAACTGCTACAGCGCCAGCTTCTGTTGCGGTGGTGATTCCCGAGACAATCCCCAGAATGATAATCAGCGGAGTTAAAAGGGGAAAGAAGGCATCCTTCACTGCTGTTATCTGTTCTTTCAAATTCTGTTTAGGCCGGGTGGGAAAGTGATACTGTTTTGATGCGATAAAATGAACATAGGCCATCATCAGCAGACCGATCAGCAGTCCAGGCAGAAAGCCGCCGATGAACAGCCGGGCTACCGAAACTTCTGCCACTACAGCATATACAATCAGGGTTGTACTTGGCGGAATTATAGGCCCCACTGTCGATGATGCTGCGGTGATGGCTGCACTGAAGCCCAAATCGTAACCCTCTTCTTCCATTGCCTGAAGTTCAATCTTACCAAGCCCGGCAGTGTCTGCAATAGCTGCTCCGGACATCCCTGCAAACAGCATACTGGCCAGGATGTTTACATGAGCCAGCCCTCCGCGGATATGACCTACAATGCTCAAGGGAAGATTAAACAGCTTTCGGGTAATGCCCGCAGAGTTCATTATTTCCCCGGCCATAATGTAGAGCGGCAGGGCCAGAAGAGAGTATCCGCTGATGCCTTTTAAAATCAGAGTGGTTATGTTGGCCGCATTAATTGACGGATTAAGAAAAATATAGACCAGTGAAGAACCTAACATGGTCATTGCTACAGGAACGCCAAGAGAGAGAAGGATCAAAAAGGTGATTAAAAGTGCTATTAGTTCCACAAAGGTAACTCCTGAATAGTGCAGAAAGTCTATATTGGCATATTCTCGGCCCGTAGAAGAGCCTGCAAATCTTTAATGTTTATTTTACCTACCGGGGTGCTGTTTTTGAGGGCAAGTGCTGCTGCGATTCCGGCAGCCTCTGCTGTATTCATTACAGTTCCCATAACCCTGATAGACCCGAAGGCTATATCATCCGCTGAGATACATCTCCCGCTGGCTATGACATTATCAAAACCATCGCAGATCATGCTGCTATAGGGTATAAAATATTGGCCGGATCCTTTTATTTCAAAAAAATCAACAGAACCTGTTTCGCTGTTATGAATGTCCACCGGATATGTACCTGTGGCGACGGCGTCATCAAAGTGACTGGCATTAAGTATCTCATCCCCGGTGAGTGTATGACTGCCTTTAATACGTCTGCTCTCGCGGATGCCCAGCGAGGAACTGATAGTTGATATGAAGGAATTCTGAAACCCCGCTGCGTTCTGCTTCAGGTATTGCCAGATGCGCGGTACCTGCTTTCTTGTTTCAAACAGTGCAGCAGAAAGCTCCTCCGATGATTCATGATCAACATTCACGCTGCGGGTGGCGTTGACGGCTATTTCATTGGTCCCTGGAATTTCGGAGAGAGCCAGTATTTTTGCCGGAAGAATAGCTTTTTCATAGCCTGTTTTCAGCAGGGATTGAATGGTGTCCTTTGTTATGGTCCGAAATGATTTAATATCTACATTGCCGATTTTGAACATAAGAGTAACCGGCTGGGATTTTTCACTTTGCTGTTTTTGAGTTGGTGCTCCAAGCAGGTGGAAACAGTCGGCATTACCGCTTGCGTCAATAAGAGTATTGCCCTGTATTCGAACACGTTCATAATTAGTGCCGAATGAGACTGTGACGGAATTTGAGCCTGAAATTTTTACAGCATCAATTGTACTGTTGAAGAAAACATCAATGTTCTGCTGTTGAACCATAGAGTCGAGGACAAGCTTCAGTATTTCGCTGTTGTAGCGTACCCTGTCTACCTGTATTGACGGGTTCGATGTCATTGATACCCCGGCATGTACAACAGCAGATTCCAGATCCATGAGCTGTGTAACTATCTCTTTACCGGTGTTGGAAATAAAGGGTTTTCCCCTGAAATAGGCAGCGTTCATCTCGCCCAGCATGGCGCTTGTTGCGGTTCCGCCGAGACAGGATGTTTTTTCTACAATGGTAACCCGGTATCCCTGTTTCGACGCTGCGACCGCAGAAATTACTCCTGCTATTCCTCCCCCTGCAACAATAATGTCAGTTTTAACTGTTTTTTCGAGCACCGGAAAAACCCGTATCAGCAAGTTTAAGCAGGGAAAAAATAATGGAAAGAAGCATGAAGGACAGGCTGATTATCAGCATAATGGTATACAGGGATTTTGGGATGCCGAAAATAACCGATTTATAAAATTTCTGAAAGGGGAGAGCGTTGATACTGCTCTGAATTACCAGAACAATAATAGCTGCCATTAGAAGGTTATTGAGCAGGGATACAATGTTCCTTGCACGTTCGGTTAACTTCTGTACAAACATGTCTACGACAATATGCTGGTTTTCCTTGAACAGTACGGCGCTGCCGAATATAACCAGACACTTAAAGCTCAGAACGGCAATTTCCTCTATCCCCTGTAAAGGGTTGTGAAGAAAATATCTGAATATTACCTGAATAAACAGAGATGCCGGAATAATTGTTGCAGATATATACACTATGCCCATAAAGAGTTTAACAATCAGGTATTGAAGCTTTTCTATAACGGGGATCATGCAGCTATCCTTTCTTTTGTCGATATAACACAGGTGTAAACAGATTGGAGCATATTATTAAATAAAATGGATTTTTTTAAAAGATACAGCAGCTGAATTATTTCAGCTGCTGTGGATAAAAAGACTATTTTAAGCTCTGAATGTATGCGTAGAGTCCTTTGGGCCACATACCGTCTGCTTCAAGCTTGTCTGCGGTAGAGACAATCTTACCTTGAAAAGCATCTATGTCAAAATCGGTAATAAAGTTAACTCCGCTGTCCAGCATTTCCTGTTTTCTGTTGGTAACAGATTCCTGATCATACTTTACATACAGGTCTCCAGCTTCCATGGCGGAATCAATGAGAACCTTCTGCAGTTCGGGAGTCAGTTTCTGAAAGGAGTTTTCATTGATTCCCATTACGTAGAGGCTGTAAAGGTGGTTGGTCATGGTAATATTTTTGGCTGCTTCATGGAATTTCATACCGTAGATTGATCCAAGGGGTGCTTCCAGTGCATCTGCAACTCCCTGTTTGAGAGACATATATGCTTCGCCCCAGGGTACGGAGACAATATTGACTCCCACGGCACCCCATGTTTTCTGATACATGGCAATTCCGGGGACCCGCATGTTCATGCCTTTCATGTCTGCAGGTGATGTAACCGGGTTTTTGGAAATAAGAACCCGGGGAGACCCGAAGCCGTTGTCCGCGACAATTCTAATGCCCGCTTTCTTTATCAGGTTGTCCTTGAACTCAGCGTGCTTCTCGCTTTCAAGGAACGCGGCGAGGTGATCCTGGCTGACAAAGGTGAACCCCAACAGCAGTACATTCCAGCCGTTTTCAAACTTGGAATACCAGTCAAGTGCTCTCCAGGTCATGTCCACGGTGCCTGTCTGCATTGCTTCTGTAAGATCATCACCGGTTCCAAGCTGCCCTGCAGGGTAGTACTCAACAAGAATCATTCCATTGGATTTTTCTTCAACAATGCGCTTGAAATCATTACCGGACAGGTCTCCGGGAGTTCCTACTGCACTTTCAACTGCAAGCTTAAGGGTAACAGGTTTGTCGGACGCGGCGGTGTCTGCCTGTCCTCCGGCAAAAAGCACTGATGGTACAGAGGTTGCAAGCAGTACAAGTACTGTCAATGCTGTTAATTTTCTCATAATATAATCTCCTTTGAAAAATTATTATTTCAGTAGAGCTGAAACTATACATTGTTGCTTGGAAAAATGGTAGTACTGGAAAAAGTATCTCAAACAGGCTTAGTTTACTCAATGTAAACAAACTTCATATAAGATTAAGGATAGAAGAAGGAAAAATAACTTTAAGGGAGGTCTGGAGGATTCGATTTCCAGACCCCCGGGAATAACTACTCTTTTTTGCTTACAGTCTTGATAGAGCTTACCTTTTCCCAATCGTAGTAGATGTTTACTGTTTCACCTTCCTTGTTCTCGGTGATACGAATAAACTCTTCTCCCAGGAAAATCTGTGCATTCTGAAAGACTTCACTTTCATTAATCTGCAGTTTTACGCCGGATCGCTGTTTTCTGGATAATGTTCCGTGAAGCGGTGAGCTTGCGTATTCCAGAATCTTTTCCCATGTTTGTCTAAGTCCCATAAAACCTCCTTAACAAAAATTATCTATGAGAGTGCAAAAACCCGGCCAAACACTGTTTTTTTAAGCTGAGAAAAATATTAAGCAATGTAAATTATTACAGTAAAACAAATTACGAAAATTTTTTTAAATGGAGATTTTTGCAGCAGGAGGAAAGAAGAAGTTTTTACTCTTTTTATTTAACTTCTCTGTAAAAAACTACCGGACATATTTCAATTAGGTAATCTTATATACCTCAGTGTAAGATATTGTTAACTCTCGACAAAGGGTGGCTTCAGGGCATATTCCGGTTAAGCGTATCAGCAAAATTATCGAGAACCTGGTCTATTTCTCTTTCAGTTTTTCCTGTCAGGCTTCTCAGCACTGCAGACCACTCTGTGGTAACATCAAAAAAATTGGAATGAGGAGTAAAAAGAATGCCTGTTCCGTTTATGGTTTCATTAAATGTTTCCAGGTATCCTTTAGCACCCTTTATTACGTCCTGGAACTCTGAATTTTCAAAGATACTCTTTCTGGGAGGATCAACCATTTTCTCGTTAATTGCGCCCCAGAGTAAAAAATCACGTGATGTAAAATACTCAATAAACTTCCAGGCGTCGGATTTGTTCTGACTGTGACTGTTCATTGCAAGGCCCCAGACCCAGAGATTAGAACGCCGGTTATCGGGGTGAAGGTTTTCCGGGATGGGTGCGGGGACCCAGGAAATGTTTCCCGCTTCCAGTGATGCCCCGGCGGGAGATTGAAAGTAACTTACTATGTCGGCATCGAAGAGCATTGCCGCTTTTCCGGCTCCGAAATCCGAGCTGGCTTCATACCATGTATAACTGGACCAGAAAGGAGAACCCCCTGTCTGTATAAGCTTCATCCACTCTTTTATCATATTTTTCGATTGGGGTGAGTTTATTTGTGATTTAAGGTGGCCATTTTCAACAATAAAATCGGATGCACCATAGTTGGCAAAGGTTGTCATAAACCCAGGGTGGATTGTTGCCCAGTTGAGGGAACCTCGGACAGCCAGAGGATAAATATCCGTCCGCCTTTCTCTTAGAGTGGAACATACGGAAAGCAGTTCTTCCATTGTTTTTGGCGGAGCAAGGCTTTCTTCGGAAAAAATCCTGGTGTTGTACGCCAGCACATACTGTTCAAAACCGAGTGGAATCGCCCAGAGTGGTCCTGATCCGACAGGATGTCCTTCTTTCATGTCCCATCTGAAAGCATTCAGAACATTGGGAAAGAAATCCTCGGGATTGTAGTCTTCGGAAGTTTTGCTCGTGTCTGCAATATACTCATCCAAGGGTTCAAGATGGCCTTCTACGGAATAATCCCAAACCTGATATACCCCGGTCATAAATACATCGGGACTTGAATTCTCTCTGATAAGATTACTTGTTAATTTGTCAAAATATTCTGATTCGGGCGTAACGGTGAAACGTACATCAATACCGGTTTTTTCTTTGAAATCGGAAAATTTCATAATGATTGCATCGGCGTATGGATGCTGGTTGAGCATGATTGTTAATATTTCGCCCGGCTTTTCCTGCAATCCGGATACAGATTCAGCTGCAGATTGTTCTTTAGCACAGGAAAAAAGCAGAACAAGAATGCTTGGAAGCAATATAATACTTACATATCTTTTCATGTATATATGGGCCTCTCTGTAGAGTATAGAAGGTTCAGGATAAATTGCGAATAATTTCGGTTAACTCTTCAAGGCGCCAGGGTTTTTTCAGTATTGCTTCTATATCTGACCGCTGTTTCAATTCCTGACTGGTTGAACTGTCCATTAGCCCTGTTAAAACAACAATATTCAGCTGAGAATATTTATCGTTAAGATTGTTTATCAGTTCCTCACCGTTCATTACCGGCATAACCCAGTCGGTTATAAGCAGAAAAAGATCTTTTCCCTCTTCTTTAAGTTCATGGATAATTTCAAGTGCTTCCCTGCCGTTGGATGCGGTTTCGTACAGGAACCTGTCTCCGAATGTATTTATCAAAAATGTTTTCATTGACAAAAGAATTATGGCTTCATCATCTACACAAAGAATAACTTTTCTGCTTTTCCCTGATGTCATTTTATGCCAGCTCCTGTTTTTTAAGAAAGTGTGCAGTAAAAGTGGTTTTGCCGGGTATGCTCTCAAAAGAAAGATATCCGTTCATCTGTCCGATAATCCGCTGGCTCAGGGTTAAGCCCAGACCGCTGCCTTCGCCGTATTTTTTGGTTGTGGTAAAACCCGACAGTAGATTTTCCTGTAAAGCAGGATCAATTCCCGGGCCGTTATCTGTAAAGGAGACAAGTATCTCACCATCTGATTCATATAGGGATATAACAAGTTTTCCCTGATACCCGGTTGCCTGCAGTGCATTGTTGATAATATTGATCCAGATGAGCTCCAGTTTTTCTTCCGATGCAGTGATAACAGGACGTGTTATGAAATCCCTTTCCAAAACAAAATCATGAAAGTTACTGTAGTACATCTTGATTACTGATTCTAAATGCTCTGCTATATCTATTGAATTAAGGCTTTCTGTCAAATCATCATGTATAACTGTTTTTATTGAACGCACGATTTCAGACAGCTTCTGCCGGGAAGTTTCGATAATTTTTCCCGACAAGCTAAGACCGGAGATATATGAGTAGACCAGGCACATGTCTATCCCGTCATTTTTCCTTATAAGCTGGATAAATGCGGAACTTTCCTTCTCCGGGATCTCCATCTGAATAAAAAGATCCGCAATAAACTCCGGGTTCTTGATATTGTTCAGTTCCAGCTCTGACTTGATTCTTTTTCTGACCTTTCTTTTTGAGTTCAGATCGATTGCGCTGGAGCCTGATACCTGGGTTGTCAGTTCATTCCATCTGAGGATATCTTCCGCTTTCCAGTGGCAGACGGAATCGGAAAAACTGTTTTTTACTTTTGTAAGGTAAGCCTGTATGTTTTCCGCTGAGGATTTGATTGCTGCAAGGGGAGTGTTAAAGCCATGGGAAATGCCGGCATAGATTTGTCCCACCAGGGCGAATTTCTCGGTTTTAACCAGTTTATCCTGTGTCAAATGAAGCTGTTCCAGGGTGTTTTCAAGATCGCTGTTTGTTTTAATCAGGGTCTCGTTGCTTATCAGAAGTTCCTCATTAGCCTGAGCCAGTTCTTCTGTACGTTCCGTTACTTTGCTTTCGAGTTCCCTGTTCAGCTTAATAATTTCCTTTTCGTTTTTAATAATTGAGACGGCAATTTTTCTGGAAAGATATACGGAGGTTAAAAAGAACAGGAACGTAAGGCTCAGAACAATTCCCAGGGACAGAAACAGTCCTTTTTTCATGATATGAATTGTTTCGGCGGTTATCTGATCCATAAGGTCGGTAATGGCGAAAATAAGCCTGTCGGAACCAGTGCGGGTTATGTAGTTAAGATGGTCCCTGATTTGTATAAGATCAAATGCTGCATCCGATTGTACCTGAATATTTCGTACACGTATTATCTGAATGATAGGTAAAATGCCTGTTTTCTCCGCATCGTACAGGGTTTCTATGCTCAGTACGGAATCTATATGCTTACTGACAAAAAGCTGTCTTGTTTCGATATCTTCCCAGGTCTCTGCGAGATTAATAAGTTTATTGCGAAACACAGGACTATACCTGGGGCTTACGTTCTCCGCAATAAGGGGAGACATACTTGTTTTATAATCTTCCACAGCATTGAGCCACTGAAGATAGAGGGTTTTAAGCTGCATTTCTCCGTAGAGAAGATCTTTGGCTGTGTTCTGCATTGTGTAATAGGATTTCAGCAAGGAAATACCCTCATTCTCAAGCTGCCGTGTCTGACTGCTGAAAATAATGGACCTTGCCATAAGTGAGAACGAGACGGTAAAACCGGCTAATACCAGTGTTATGGTTAACACCAGTCTGAAAAAAAGCTTCAATACTCCTGCCTTTACATAAACTCATATAATTTAAACAGGTATTTCTATATGACTAGTATAAGTGGCTGATATTGTTTTCTCAAATTATTTGGAGCAGATTGTTGCGTTAATGCGGAAATTGGCGGTTTTACTCTGTCTGATTATTAAAAAAATCTTCAATCAGTTTCTTGTCGTCATCATCAATATCCCAGAACCGGATACCAATTTCGTAATAGTTTTCTGAAACCTGTTCTATTCGGGCTACTTTACCGAATGCGCTTACTTCCTTGTCTCCGGCGGGTAGAAGAAAATTCATCTGCAATATTCTTCCTTCAGGAAAATCAATGTCTGAAATCAGCAGGATACCAGAGGCGCTGATATTTTTGCTGTATACAAACTTATCTCCATCGCAGTTAACTTTTACATCGAGGGGGTATCTGGGGGCTCGTGCGGTCAGATAGTTATCTGTCATTTATCTGTCCACCTATGTTTAATGTAACCTATAAAAACGGGAAGGAAAACAAAAAGCATAGAGTGTACTTACAGCCAGAATGAAATCCTTACTGATTAAGTTGGCTGGCAAAAAAATTGTCCAGAATTTTCTTGTTCTTTTCTGAAATATCCCAGAAGTTGAGTCCAATTTCAAAGAAATTCTCCGAAATTCGTTTAGTTCGTACAACCTTACCGAAGGCGGTAACCTTATTTCCTGTATTGGGCAGCAGAAAGCTCAACTGAATAATCTTTCCTTCCGGCCATTCTGTATCGGCTATAAGTAGAATACCGGAGGCGCTGATGTTTTTACTGTAAACAAATTTGTTCCCATCGCAATTAACTTCGGCATCCAACGGGATTCGCGGTGCCCGTTTAATTAGTGTTTTTTCAGTCAAAATTGTCCTCCTATGGTTATACAGGCAGTATGTAAAAACCTGGCTGACTAATATAAAGCAAGGATTATGCCAAGGATGATTATTCTGAGCAGATTATGTAATTTATTGTAGTGTAATGATATATATTGGCTATTGTAATGTTGGAGCTAACTCATGCAGAATGCCCGGCATAAAGAATGATAGTTTTCAAAAAAAAATTACACTCAAATTGAGAGTTTATTATTGCGTATTTTCAAAAAGCTGCTGATAAACCATTATTTTGAGATTCATTGGTAATGCTAAAGAAACGCCTACCTGTTTATCGTAAAAGCGTTATCGTCTGTTCCTATAAGGTCAAATTTTATCAACTCAAGCAATTCGTTTAATCTCTCTTTGTTCAGTTCGTGATAGATTCGTTTCCGTGGACCAGTGCGGTGGCTGATCAAGCCAAGCATGTAGAGACGTGTCATATGATAGGAAACAGTGGAAGGAGATAAATTCCAGGTTTCAGCGATTTCCCTGCTGAACATAGCTTTTTTGGCGAGCCTCTTAAGGATACTCCGCCTGGTGTCATCGGTTAACAAACTGTAAATGTCTTCCAAATCCGGCTGCGGTACGGACTCTGCGTTTTTCCAGCCGTAGACAGCAATAGAAGGCTCATCCTGAATAAGGCAGTCGATAAAGTTATAATAACTGATAAAAATAGCTGAGGGTATATCCTCGCTTTGGCCTTCTGTTTTTATCAGAAGCCTGGTTTCAAGAAATTTCTGTGGGTTTTTTTCAGAAGCCTTTTGTTCAGAATCAAGGAAGACAACCATTTTTCTGGTAATTTCTGCCTGGAACGGGGCGAAGGCAAGGGTGTGGAACTCCGTTAAAAGTATAAGCAGCTTAGTTTTATAATAATCCGGATGTCCAAGAAAATCCACGAAGCGTTCATCTTCGCCTAAGCGCACTGTTCCGTGAGATTGTTTTAACGCTTCCTTGCCTTTTTCCGGGGTTTTAAGCATCTCTTCGAGGGAAAAAGGAAATCCTTCTCCTTCTACTACCATTTCCGCCAGTTCTTTGCCGCTGCAGTGGTAAAGCCAGTTCAGCAGTTCTTCCGGTGTTAAAAGAGATTTTATCACCACCGCTTTTAAGAGGGAGAAAATCAATAAAAGAAACTCTGATGCCAGGGGTTTTGCCTGTTCAAGCGAATAGTGTGGGAATATCTGATCAAGTGTCTTTTTCCAATCCAGAAGTTCTTCCGGAACCATTTTTATGCGATTTGTTTCGGTCAGACGATGCCAGCTGGTCCATGCAAAAAAGGCTGAAACCAGTTCGACGGCACTGTTATACTGAAGGTTCATTGAGTGTCTCCTTTAATGCCGATTTCTCCATAGGCGCTGTCTCCATGGGCAAATACAGAATTGCTGATAACAGAACAAGAGTTCCCGCTGCTCCCCATACCAGGGTTATGGAATAAATCTGGGCAAGCCATCCGAAGAGAGCTGATGCTATGCCGGCACCTGTCATTAAAGCAAGAGAATCCATAGAGAGAAGGGTTGAGCGGAAAGATGAAGGAATCGATTTATGCAGAATTGTTTGATGGGGAACACTTGCTACTCCATGAAATATAAAAATGATTGCAAATCCAAAGGAGAAACCGGAAATACTGCTCCATAGACCCAGGGTTATCAGTGCAATTCCGTTGAAAGATTTCATGCAAATAAGGGTTGCTTTTTGTCCGATCTGTTTAATTAGTGTAAGCGATAATAAACTGCCTGCAGTGGCAGTAAAAAAATAGATTGAAGCAAGAATCCCAAGGATTATTGAAGGTGCATCGGAGCTTAACTCGCGTACTCTCGGCTGCCAGAATCCTTCAACCGCGCTTAAACCCACACCCAATGCAAATGATACCGCTATAAGTAATTGCAGTGTACGTGATTTCTTGAAAATTCCTGTTATACCGTCAAGGAAGTTAATGGCATCGGTTGTGCTATTGTCCGATTGTTCTCGTGTGAATACGACAAAGTGCAGAAACAGGTGAAGGAAAACAACCGCTATTCCAATGAGCATATTGAAGCTGTATCGTCCAAAGGGAAGATTCATATCTTTTCCAAGATAAGGAATCAATCCGCCTAACAGGGTACTGATACCAAGCCCTGCTGTTGCAACGACTTCTGAAAAAGCGATGCTCTTCTGCAGTTCATCATCCCCGGCTTTTTCATGCATATCAACATACCAGGCATCCATTGATCCGGAACTCAGGGCACGTGATACGCCGTAAAAGAACATGCCGAGACAGAGAATGGTTATGCTGGTGCTGAAAATAATAAGAGCAAGACTTATCAGGTAAAAAATGCGACTTATACGGTAAACAAGAAGTCTTCCCCATCTATCCGCAACTCCTCCTGTAGGTAATTCAAGTATGGTTACGGTAACCGAATATACAGCCATGGCGGTTCCTATCCACCCCAGGGAGTAACCTTTATCCAGAAGAAACAGGGTGCTGACGGGGAAAAACAGCCCCAGGGGGAGGTAATGGAGAAATAGGTGAGCGGAATACAGAATACGAAGATTTTTCAGCTTTATGCTGGTCATATTGTAAATATACACTATGTGAGAAAGAAGTCAAACATAAACGAAAAGTATCGAACAAAAAATCCCGAAATAAAGGGCTGTTATTATTACCGAATAGTTCAACTGTAGGGTTATAGTCGTTTTGGGCTGTTGAATTTGGAAAGATTGAAGGTTATTTCCTGAGAGTTTTAGTTGCCAGGATGGATTGGAGCATCTGAGGCCCGGCTATAGTCTTGTATATAAAGGTAATATAGAGTGTATATTATTTGACATGCAGGAGATGTCAATGTGGCGGACGGTATTGCCACCTTGGGGGGCGGGGCGGTTCGTTCATATATTTAGGTGAGATACCTACGAAGTATTATCAGGAATTCAAATACTATAAAAAGTGTAGTGATAATAATAGTTGCAATCGTACAGAGAAATGTTATAATTGTAGCAAGATTTGTGCATCAAGCCTTACCTGTTTATAAACATAAGGTTGCAAAAGATGAAAAATCTATATTTCGAGAAAAAAATAGTTCTGTTTCCTCTTGTAATAATAATCCTGCTCCTATTTTTTTGTTCCTGTCAGACTGTTGATTATCCTAAAACATTTATTGTCGACTTTTCATCGGAAGATACACCTCTGATGTTGAATCATGTATCTGACCATGATAATGGTCGACAAATTTCAGCGGAAGTATTTAGCTCACGTTTTCATTCAAGCAGTACTACAACGTATGGGTATATTACAGTAACTAAATCAAAGAAAGTAACAAAAGACTCAATCGAACCGCTTTCTTCACAATTGATTGGGGAAATCAATGAACTGGATAAATACATCATCATTGATAATCTTCAATACGTTACCATTTACAAATATCTTTTCGGAAATACATATAATGAATACCGTGCAAAGATATCCGGCACAGCCTTTGAGGAATGATAATGAAAAAGTTCTTAATATTAATGCATATAGTTGTGTTTTATTGTTCATGCTCCACGACAATTGATCATACCTTGGACTTTACCGCAGTTGATTCGCCTTTCCCTATTTCTTTAACAAAAAATTTTATTGCAAAAAATGGGATCCTTATTGAAGAAAATGAATATACTGTAGTCAGACATTTTGAATTGGATAAGGAAATCATCGGCTCAATTAAAAAAGGTTCGGACAAAGTCATTGAGGTTGATTTAAGTGATGATTTAAAAAAACTACTTGATTCAGAGCAGGGTGATGCAATAGTTAATTTAAAGATTGATGCTCGTCAAATTGTTCGCAATGATGAAGTAGGACTTTTTGAGACCAGGATAATCGGTCGTGGATGGTTGATTGCAGGTGGAACATTCATCCTAATGGGAGCTATTCTTCCTGAGGAGTCCACTACTATCGGAGAAACGAATATACCGTTGAATATGGGGTTGGGATTTTCAATAGCAGGCGGCAGTCTATATTCTTACAGTAAAATACGGGAAAATAAAGGAACCCGAACCTGGTATTTTACAATCGAAGGTGATGTTATTACGCTGAACTGACAATTCCCGATATATCTGCACTAATATCACTTCAGTAAATTACTGAAACAGCAAGATGTAAAAGCTCTATGGGTAAATCTTTCTTTAAGAAACTTAAAATCTAAAAAGTACGCCCAATTAAGAAAAGAATATGGACTGGTGGGATTGATAATCAACCCCGCACTCTTTGGTGGTCCGCACCTGTTTTTTTGTAACCGTCAATTAAACCCCACCTTATGCCGACATCAATGAATGCCCTACAATCCTCCCTTAATGGAGGAATCGCATGGTCAAATATAACCGGGAACAGCAGTGTGAACATCTTAGAAATTGGGAAAAAAGCGGGTTAAGCGGGCAGGAGTATTGCCGGCAGCACGAAATACCACCCACAACGTTTTACAGCTGGAAAAAAGCCGAAAGGAAACGTGCCGTACAAACCGGAATAGGCTCTGAAACAGCAGCAGCCCGGTTCATACCAGTAAAAAGCTCTTTTCATCATTTATCCAAAAAAGAAACCATTACCATAAAGTTGCACGATATTGTTATTACTCTGCCGGTAACAGCAAACCATGACCAGCTTAAAGCAGTATTAACAGCCTTGAGGGTTTATGAATGACCCCAGATTTATCAGCGGTACAGATATTTATCCGGCCAGGCATCACTGATATGCGTAAAGCAATCAACGGCTTAGTTGTCATGGTGCAGGACTATATGAATGAAAATCCGTTAAGCGGCAATCTGTTTCTGTTCTGCAACCGCGAACGACGAATTATGAAAGCCCTCTACTGGGACAAGAACGGATTCTGTCTCTGGCAGAAGAAACTGGAAAAGCATAAGTTTCCCTGGCCCGTAACCGAAGAAACTGCACGTATGATTACCCCGGAACAGCTATCGATGCTGTTGAAAGGCATCGATTTTTGGAATGAACATACTAGTTTGGAATATTCGCGGGTTTCTTAAGCATTTTATTGGTGTAAAGGAATTTACATAGAATGTACGGCATGCTAGAATTCTTATTAGCATGGATGTTACAGAACTTCCCAGGGAAGTACAGGACTATATCCACGAACTTAATAGTTCCTGGGAGCAGCGTTATGGTGCCTTGGAAGAGCAGTACAAATTGCTTCTTCTTCAGAAATTTGGCCGTAAAAGTGAAAAAGAACAACAGGATGAGTATCAACCGCTGTTGTTCGGACTTGAAGAGAATGGTACTTCGGAGAACGATGCATCAGAGACTTCCGTACCAGTTCAGTCCCATCCCCGCAGGAAATACGGCAGAAAACCAATTGATGAAAGCCTTCCCCGGGATGAGATCATCATTGATATTCCCGAAGAAGAAAAACAGTGTGCCTGCGGCCATGCGCTGGTTCGTATCGGCGAAGAGACCAGCGAGCGCTTACAGGTAATCCCCCCGAAGATGTGGGTGGAACGGATTATCCGCCCCAAGTATGCCTGTAAAAACTGTGAAGGCTCCGGGGATGAAGAGAAGCCGGCAGTAAGGGTTGCTGCCCCCCCTGCAAGTATCATCCCTAAAAGCATTGTAACGCCTGGATTGCTCTCCTTCATCATAGTGAATAAATTTGTAGATCATCTGCCCTATTACCGGCAGGAGAAACGATTTGAGCGGATCGGCATCCACATAAGCCGTCAGAACATGAGCAACTGGCAGCAGATGACGTATGAAAAGATTGAACCTTTAATTGAGACTCTGAAAATGCATATCCGGTCAGGGCCGGTCATCAACATGGATGAAACCCCGGTCCAGGTACACGGAGAACCGGAACGCCCAGACACGGCGAAATCCTATATGTGGCTTGCCCGCGGCGGCCCTCCGGAAAACCCGGGATTGCTTTACTCATACCGGGAAACCCGGGGGTCCCGACATATTAAAGAACTTCTCGATGGATTCAGCGGCTTTTTACAGACCGACGGCTATGATGCGTATCGTACAGCCCTGGTGGGGAATGAACAGATAGTCCATGTCGGCTGCATGGCCCATGTCCGGCGAAAGTTTCATGAAGCTGCAAAAGCTTCGAAGAAAGCAGCAAGTGCACAGGAAGCATTGAATGCCATCAGGAAACTGTATGGAATTGAAGAGCGTCTTCGCAGTATGGAATTGCCCGAAGACCAGTTTGTTGACCAGCGCAAATCTCAGGCGGAACCGGTTTTGCAGAAGTTTAGAACCTGGCTTGAAAAACGCAGTCAGCAGGTTCCTCCTTCGTTATTGCTTGGGAAAGCAATTCAGTACACCTTGAACGAATGGGAGAAACTGGTACACTACCTTGATTCGCCTTATCTGACGCCGGACAACAATAGCGCGGAGCAGGCCATCCGGCCATTTGTGCTGGGCCGAAAGAACTGGTTATTTTCCGGTAGTCCAAAGGGGGCTGAAAGTTCCTGTGCCATGTATTCACTGATTGAGACAGCCAAACAAAATAATGTGAACCCGAACGACTACCTGAGACGCGTTTTTGAGGAAGCTCCACTCATGAATGAATCTGATAACTGGGAAAAATTGCTGCCATGGAATATTTCCCTCTGATTTTTTTCTCTGGGTGAGGTTTAATTGACGGTTACGTTTTTTTCATCCCGATGTGTCAGTTAAACAGAGTCTCACGGAGCCGGTCCATCAGGGCCGGTACATTGAGTGGAGGAGAGATCTTGTTGCGATGCCTTGTCAGCGCTGGTTCCACGACTGATGTCATGATGTCCTCCATGGGGCATTCAGCGAGTATGACCCACCCGCCTTCGGCGCTCCTGGCTGCTTCCAGAATGGTATAGTCATCCATCGGGGCTTCCTGAATATCAACGTTAACTGATTCCGGCAGTTCTATAGGGAGTTCTCTTAAAGCGGATATGATTCTTCCTTTAGGGTGGCTTATTGTCGAAATAGCTGTGGCAATCTGGGATTCCGCTGCTTCCCTGCTGAACCCCAGGGTTGCGACGATGTAGCGACCCTGGACGTCCTGGGGACTGATGCTCAGCGGGCCCCTGGGATAGTGGGTGAGGGCCAGAATATTCCCGTTCGATCCATTCCTGATTTTCGCCGACGTGAAATCCTGGTTTTTCACAGCATAGGAATAGGCGTAGCCGATGTCGGCTCCATTAAAGAGTCCAGGCTGTGAGCCGTCGAAGAAGGGGACTTTTCCGTTGATGAGGATAAAATGCTCGGTCAGGTCGAGACTCTGAAGAACTTCTACAGGAGCCTGACCGGCGGCCCGGTCCCGACAGCTCATCTGGAAAATCGTCGTCCCGTTGTATCCGACGACATCATAGGAACTGTTGATGCAGCGGCAGTCTTCATTCAGAAGAGGTGCGAGATTCTCAGTGACGATGTCTTCATACTCTTCGTAGTAGCCCTGGTATCCCCAGTCCACGGCAAAGAGATCGGCCCCTTGTTCTTCGGAATACTCCACGATGGATTTGTTGCGGAAGGACGACATTGCGGCGCCGTCCATGACGGTTTTATCATTTTTCTGGGGATAGATGTCATGGGGAGTATCGGTGCTGATGGGATGAAATACAAGGCAGATTCCTGATGTCCTTCCATCCCCGGGATCCACTCGGCCGGGATCGTAGTTCGAACTGCTCCGTTCATCGTAAGGGATTCGTACCAACCGGCCCCCTACGTTTATGATCCGCAAGCCGTTTAGGTAGGGAATGAAGAGCAGAAGCTCTCCGGAACCATTGGGGTAGTACGGACTCGTGGAAACCAGGATACGGAAGTTTTTTCCCGGTGTTCCCAGGCGAGAGAAGTCCACCATCTTCGGCTGGGTGACTTCAATGTCCTCCCCCTGGATGTATTTGTGGAACGAAAATGCCTTGTAGTCGGGATCGTAAACATTGAGAAATATGCTTCTGCCGAAGAAATTGTCAGATCCACATCCTTCATGTCCCCAGTCCCGCTCGTAATCATGGGGTGAAACATTCGAGGCGTTGTCGAATATCCACCCGAAGTTATAGTTCCCGTTCCAGTTCGGAAGCTCCGAGATGTTGCGGCTGCTGCGAACGTTGCGCAGATTCGTCAGGCGGAGAGGTAAGCTGAAAATCTCCTCACCTGAAATATCGGTGGCGGTTAACGACTCCGGATCGGCATACGGGCTTCTGTTCGGACGGTCGACGTTAAGAACTTCCCAATAGTGCGGCGACCCAACATCAATGTCGCGGGCATACAGCTGGAAAGGAAGAAGACAGAGGCAAAAAACAGCAAAAAATTTCCCCATACCGCAGCCCCCTATGTGTATGTGAAACAAGAGCGATTACATACTATACCCGGGGTATCTGATTGTCAAATTGCATGACTGAAGGCCGTATACGGCTTTCCTGATTACTTATGGGCGTTTTAATTAAGCCTTTGCTTAAGCACCTTCTCTCTTATAACGCTGTAGATATTCTGTAATTTTGGAAGAAGGTTTTTTATTAATTGATCTTGTGTTGGCTCGGTAGCCGCAATTCGTTTAAGGTAGCGACTCCAATCGGTTATAAATGAAGATGAAGCCCAATAAGGTTCGGTCAGGCTCTCTGGAATCTCAGGCAAAAAAGTATTTCTGTTAATAAATGTGTTGCATGCAGCTGCAATCACCTTATCTTTAGTTAATTTTGATTCTATGAGAAGTTCATATAGATCATAGATATCCTTATAACGGCTGTTTATTGTACCGAGAGAGACCAGAGCTTCAAGTTTTTCCGCCGCCACGGTCTCGTCAGAATAGGTCTGAATAAAGAAAGAGCGATTTCCAAGAAGAGTTCGATAAGGTCTGATCAACGGACCGCCAGTGATGACATCTCCGAATCCCATATCTAATTGAAGTCTGGTGCGGGATTCGCCGAGAAATGCTGTTATCCAGCCTCTGATTCCACCATGATCTGTCTGGCCTGTAATAGGGCTAAATTCAATCGATGAAATATCAAACTGAAGTCCATCGTCAAGATTTATCCCACAAACATCTATTAGTAATTCTCGCAACTTAGTTTCAGTATGATTTATTTTTGATCCTAAAAGATCAATGTCTTTTGTAGGGCGGGCGGATAGTCCCTGGAGTTGAAAGAAAAGAAGCCCACCTTTAAGAACAATCTCGTTACTGTTCTTTGTCATTACAATGCGATGTAGTAAGCCTTCCTGCTTGTAAAGGGTGAGAATTCGCTGAAATGGAATATGTTCTTCCTTTGCCTTGTTAAGTAGTTTTGCTCTGATTGAAGCTGATATGTTTTTCATGCCATAAGTTTTAAATGGGTCTGTAGAGGACCTTCGGACTTGAGGATTCGTGAGTACTCGATAAGCTTGTCTATATTAGTTCTCTGGCTGCCAAGGTATTTTCGAACAGCTTCATTTACAATGTCCTGGCCGAGTACTCGTCGATAACGAATACTATCACAGATTGTTTTTTCCTTGTCATATATAGCGATTTCTTTGCCTTCAATTTCAATTTTAGTCATCCCCAATGTATATCGTTTTTTTCCGAAAGAAAACTTCCTCACAGGTGGATAGTCGGGAGGTGAGGTTCTATCATCCCTTGGTATAGCGATGTGTACTGCTGGTGGTTCATAAGTAGTAAGCTCATAAACAGACAGTGCCGATGCGAGGCATATTACAGCAGAAGGAATTGATATTTGGATTTCATGGAATCCGGAAACACTCTGCTTCTCTGCCATGAGATAGAGTCCAGCTTTCAGTCGGATAAGATATCCTTCTTCGACTAATTCTGTTAGATAAGAATTATGAAATCCGTTTCTTTGGAATCCCGAGGTACGTGCAATGCCTTCATGTTCTTTAAAATAAGCTTCAATTTTACTTTTGGTCTTCTGATCCACTCTTTATTATATGATAGAATCTACCACAGTACAAGCGAATTGTGGTGGATCCTAACATTTTGATGTGATGTGATATTAATACAATAGAAAGTCAAGATAAATAGGCGTTATCAGTTTTTTAATAGTATTTGATACTATATGTGGTGTAGAATGTACTGGAAAATAGTACATAATGCTCTAATAATTAATTGTGCAGACTCAAAAAAACAGGATCCGATTCCCTTGGGGTGGTTCAGTTCAGACCGCCCAAGGCTTTGAACGTGGTGTACTATACAATCCAGATTAAGGGTTATCCCGGTTGTAATCTATGAAATAATCTGTTTTACCGCCTGGAGAACATTCGCATACGGCATTGATTCGCAAATCCCAAACCCTTTGAGCTGTTTCAATTTTAAACGGTTGGTTATAGGCATTGCGATGCCGCAGAGATAGCGCGTTGCAGTTTCCGGAGAACACCATTCTGCCGCTGCTGATTTAAAATCCAATACATAGGATGCAATTCTCTGTGTAGTAACCTTTTTCGCATTATTTCGGATCATCTTCCCCTCTTTACCATTGCATACAGAGCAATGTCCGCATGGGTTAGGAAGTTTCTGGCCGAAGTAACTGGAAAGTTCAGAGGATAGGCAGTTATTTTGTTCAAAGAAATCGATCATCTGATTTATACGCCTGATCTCCTGTGCTTCTTTTTGTGTAAAATGAGTTGCCATTTTTTCAGCAAGTACAGTGATGTCTATAAGGACAGTATTAACCCGGTACATATCGATTGCGCGTGTTACGGAGAGCTCTATCAGATTGAGATTGTCACAATATTCGAGGGCAGCTACCGCCCTTTTTCGATCTGCTCCCGTTTCTGCACAGAATCGTTGTATGTCGAGCGATATCCATACTTTTTTTTTATTAGCATAACCGAACAGCTGTCTCAGGAATTTTTGCGGTTCGCCGCTGAAATTTTTCAGAATCTCAGAGCCGGTAAGATCTGTCTTGAATTTGTACTCGCCGAAATATGTCAACAAAGGTGTAATAATCCCTTCCATTTCGAGATGCACCAACAACGTCTTCAACGGTAGTTCGCGGATATTGCTGTCCCTGCTAAGGGTATAGATCTGAGTTTCCCACTGACTTCCTGCTTCGACTATCTGCTTCAGAACAACGGCGATAGACTCTTTGTCAGGGGTATCCCCATAAACGAAGTTCTCCAGTACTGGAATGTTATCACCGCATCCGAAGAGTTCACAGCGGGCTAATTTCCCATCACGGCCGGCTCGTCCAATTTCCTGGGAGTAGTTTTCAATAGATTTAGGAAGATCATAGTGAATCACCCCGCGGATATCACTCTTATCTATTCCCATACCGAAAGCGATTGTTGCCACCACCACCTGAATTTTGCTGTTCATAAACCGGTCTTGAACATCTTTTCGAGCCTCATTGTCCATACCCGCGTGATAGGATGCTGTAGATATCCCTGCCGCAGTCAGTTTGCTTGCTATTTCGTCTGCAGTGTGCTGTAGGGTCACATAGACAATCATACTTCCACTATTATCAGCTATCCGCAGTTTAAGAAGATTTAGTTTTTGATCTTCTGCGACTGGAGTCATACCGATATAGAGATTTTTCCGGTAAAACCCGGTTCGTATGCAATCTTCGCTTGATATGCCAAACTTTTGACACATGTCGTTTGCCACTTCTACTGTGGCTGTAGCTGTTAACAGAAGCACCTGAGGTATATTAAACTCGTTGGCGTAGTGCGCTAACTTTAGATATTCGGGGCGGAAGTTGTGCCCCCACTCTGAAATGCAGTGCGCTTCGTCTACTGTAAGAAGAGAAATATCCATTTTTGTAAGATGATATCGGAATCTTTCGTTGCGGAATCTTTCCACAGATATCATTAAAATTTTGTATGCCCCATCTTCCGCTAGTTTAAGAATGTTGTTGTATTCATCACGGCTGAGAGTGGAGTCGAGGGAAGCCGCAGCAATTCCCTTTGACTTTAGGAAAGTGAGTTGATCGTGCATCAGCGACAGCAGCGGAGAAACTACTATAGTCAATCCAGGCAGCATTACCGCCGTAAGTTGATAACAGAGAGACTTTCCTGAACCTGTGGGGAAAATTGCCGCTGTTGATTTTCCTTGAAGAATACGAGAAATAACTGCTTCTTGACCTTCGCGAAAAGCATCAAAGCCGAACTGTTTTTTCAAAGTCGTGAAGATGGATTCTTTAGTCATTCCCACTCCTTAAGTTAAAATTATGACAGGGAAATCACCTCAAGACCAGGGGACTGGCTCTATAACCATGGCTACTTCAGTTAACTATGATAAGTCCCAATATACTTATTCTATCCATGTAATTTCTATCAAAGGAACTTCCCACTCATCAGGGCACTCCTCTGTGGCTATCTCAGAGAATTCTTTACGCCATGAGATGATAGCATGAATCTTAACTGATTGGATCATTTCTATGCGTTCTCCCCATTTTAGGCTAGCATCCATAGATAACGCACCAACTCGATTGCCTTCAGTGTTGTTGATGAAGATACGATCACTTGTTTTTGCTTTGGTCAGCGATACAATCTCACCAGGTTGCAGCTTAGATATATCACTTCGGATAAGAGTAGCCTTTGGTCCTGTTACAGGAAACCCGATCCAAATTGAAGAAAGATCAAGGGTTGAATAACATTGCCTCAGTGTTTCTTCAGATGGACCAGGTAATGCCCCTATATCAAGATGTTTAATTGCCGACCCGTGTAGCTCAGAGGTATGGGGATTCTGAATATTCGCTAATTCATACAAGGTTAATGTCTTTCGTGCCCTGGTCATGCCTACATAGTATGGACGACGTTCCTCCTCCTGTTTCTCTCGATTTTGTTGATGAGTCCAATTGCCCAGGATGAATACATGATCAAACTCTAACCCCTTTGCTGCGTATACTGTTGAGAGATAAATTGAATTTTCCTGAGAACCATTGTGTTGGTATTCTTGAATAGACTCATAGAGAAAATCTAATGCTTCAACAGGTGTGGTTGCATTATTATGAGTTTCATCCTTCCACTGTGCAAGGATTGTATCAAGCAAGGTAGACCAGACGTTTCCATGATGGTTGTTTTTACCTTGATTAAATAATACTCGTAACTCTTCTGCTGTTATAGCCTTTTGCTTTAACTCTTTTATTTGATTTATTAATGCCAAGAACTCTCTTAATCTATGAAAGGGAATTCCCTTGTTTTTCTCAGCTGCTACAGAGGAGGGGATTCCTCCAAATTCTAAAGCTGCACGGATGGGATTTAGTTCTTTGTTTGTGCGAGATAAGACAGCAATACTTTCACCTGTACTGACTAAGTTGGTGATTTCTTTTAGGACATGGCGTGCCTGATGTAAAGCATCAGAACAGTGTGCGATACATATTAATTTACCGTGTGGTTCCATTTTGCGGGTATGGTTTATCTGAATAGGATGTTCTGTCTTCATTCTATCCTGATTTAGAGCGATTAGCTTATTTGAAACATCAATGATATTCTGTGTTGACCGATAATTTTCCACCAGATAATGAAGTTGTGCACCATAATCTTCTTCAAATTGACGGATAAACCGAACATTGGCGCCTCTAAATGCATAGATACTTTGATCATCGTCACCAACTGCCAGGATGGAAAGTTTGGCATCTTCATTATGTCCTGGTATTCATCAATCAAAATATGCTGATAGCCAGCCAACAAGCGCTCTCTCATTTCATCTCGTTCAAGCCCTGGAATATCACACTCTCCTCGAAGCATAGCAGTTGCCTGAGGAATAAGAGAGTCTAAGTCGAAACTTTCTTTGCTATTCTCAAGATGTGCAGATAGGGATTTCCCAGTCAGGCGCATTGCCAACCCATGATATGTCTGGATAGTAACACCTGCAGCATCTTTACCTACCAAGTCAAAAATGCGTTGTCTTAGAATCATTGCTGCTGCACGGTTAAAGCATACAACAAGAATTTCCCGTGGGCGTACCCGCTCAACTCGTAAAAGATAGGCACAACGATGAGCAATCACCCGTGTTTTGCCAGAACCAGGACCTGCCAATACCAGCATGTTTTTATCTTTTTTTGCGGATACGACTGCAACCTGAACCCCATTTTTTAGTTCATCAACAATTTTTTGGTATGATTCAGCGCTGGTAGCTCGATCAAGCATTTCCTCATCACCCGGGAAATAGCGTTCTACAAACTCTGTTTTTTCCATGGTGAAATACGCGATAACCATATTAAGTGCATCCTGAATCTTATCTAACCCAAGCGATGCATAGCGATTCATTACATGTATTTGGAAATTTCGTTCCCTATAGTGTTCCTTTAAGGAAGAAAAATCGCCATCGGTAAAGCGTCGCCCCTTGGCACTTGGAAGAATACTAATAGTCATGGCTGACCGAAATACTGCCAAACCTTGTTGTAAGATAATACAGCGTTGTTCATGGAGATACAGTAAGCTTCGTTCAATAGCAGCACTAAAGTCTCTAATTTGTGCAGAAACGAACATGTCAGATTTCAATGCTTCTATTAATTCACTTTCGCCAAATTCAACCAAGTGCTCTCCACTATTTCCCGGTGTAATCTTCTCTGAGATTGTTTTCAGGATAATACTTGCAACGGTTTGACGTCGTTCCACAGTAGTGCGTAAATCACTCCATGATCTTTGGAGTTTAACAAGATAATGATCTTTATCTCGATATCTTAATAAGATGCTACCTTGTTTCCCAGCTAAGCCTTGTCCATCAAGAGATAGGCTATTCAATAGATTACGGAGTAATTCGGGTGCACTTATATGGCTATTATCCAGTAAGCGCTGATTGAGTCGACGTAGGCTTAATACCATCCAGCCTTCAGGATCAGGTTCTTCCTCGCACATTAAATCAATCATAGCGGTTTCTAACGCACAAATATCAGTAAAGATCTTGTCAGATGAATTCGTACAGCGGACTTTAACATAGGCACTCAGGAGAGTATCTTTTTTTACGAGGCTTGCGTTCACCATATCATTGAGGATTCTTAATACTGGCAAGGTGTCATGTTGTAATATCTGGTTATCGGTAGAATCTTGTGCTGCTTCCATTGAAGGTAGCTCAGCTAAATTATCTGCACTTATGGGGTGGGTTGGATCATGATCAAAAAGTTGCATCATGATTTCCTGCCATTGTTTTGTTACGCTTTCTGAAAGGTTTAAGGTTGAAATCTTGGCTTGTGCCTCTTTCAAGGTTTGCATGAGAGGTTTTACCTGAATTACGTTTGTACAGTTCTCATTCCGTTCAATAAAACTTCCACGCTCAAGAACAGACACAGCAGTGTTAACCTTTGTGGCCGCCATAGGGTCGTTTGTATCAAAGCGTGTTTCTACTTCGTCGTCACGAAGGATTTCTCCTGAAGTGATAATGACTGTGTTATTTTCGTCACGTTTTGACCGCCGCAGTCCTTTTAGAATTTGAGCAATGTCATTACGGGTAAGTCTTGAAGATGCACTCATCGAAAATTGAGTTTCGATATCTTTCTCATCGTATAGCAAAACACATTGAGCAGGGTCACGGTCTCGTCCAGCACGTCCTGCTTCCTGCAGATAGTTTTCAAGAGAACCAGGAATATCTGAATGCACAACCAATCTCACATTATCTTTATCGATACCCATTCCAAAAGCATTGGTCGCACATATATGATCAATATCTCCAACTATGAGACCGTCTTGTATTCTTCTTTTCTCAGGTGGTTCTAACCCAGCATGAAAGGCTTCTGCGTTTAAGTCTGACCGTCTAAGCCATTCAGCCATCTCCTCCGTACCTTTACGTGTTGCGCAATAGACAACTGAAGAACCTTCTTTTGGTACCCGTTCTTCTAACAGTTGCAAGACGCGTGCTCTTTTTTCGGCGGAATTAACGAGCTGAACTTCAAACATTAGATTAGTTCTTTCAGCTCCGCCATCATATGTGACTAATGTTTGACCCAGTTCAGTCTTAAAATGTTGCTGGATTTCTTCAATAACATCCTTTTTGGCGGTTGCGGTAAAACAAGCAACTGGGGGATTTCCAACATGATGAATATCCGCCAATTCACGTATAAAACGAGATGCGTAGAGATAGTCAGGACGGAATGAATGACCCCAACGTGACAAGCAGTGTGCTTCATCAAAAACCCAACAGCCAATCTCTCGCTGTTTAACTAGGTTTCTAAATGAAACATTGCGTAGCTGTTCAGGCGATACATAAAGAAGGGCAACATCACCAAGGCGGACCCGTTCCATTACATTGCCACGTTCTGGTGGTGTTAACATTCCATATAGTGCTGCTGCAAAGTCATAACCGGTAAAACGCTTAAGGTTATCGACTTGGTCTTTCATTAGGGCCTGTAGTGGTGAAATGATAATAGTCAAAACGCCACACCTTTGGTTCCGTACAAGGGCAGGTAGCTGATAACAGAGTGATTTGCCCCCACCGGTTGGCAGTATGGCCAGCAAAGGTTCGTTACTCATACCACTTCGTACTATAGCTTCCTGCAAACTGCTCCCATCTTTTAATGATGGTTTTTCTCTGAAATTCTCAAATGGCTTTCCTTCTTCATCTTTAAAAAAATGCTGTAGTTGCTTCTGTGGATTATTATCAACTAGACAATACGAACATTGTGGATCATCACAGGAGGTATCTCTTAGCTTACGAATAATATGAACTACTGCGGGATAACGATGTCTAACCCAAGGTGGTAGAACAGAGTTGGAACCAGCTACTCTGAGCCACGAGAGTGTGTAAGCAGAAGCTTTTGAATCCTGTAAATCTATCTGCTGAGAAGCGGTTATGCACGCGTACCTTGACGCATAATCTGTAAAAAATGATTTAGCCTCCTGGTCATGCCAAGGCACTACTTCTAAAGTATTAAATAGTACATCCATTGTGTCTGAGAATGCCCAAGCAATGAACTTTAGTAGGCCAATATCTGTTTGCTTTAGCTCTACAAATACCCTAACTTCATCTTCAAACAGTAGTGCAGCATTCTTTGCATCTTCAACCGGGTCATTGATGGCTGTATGTACTAGCTTGTAATCTTTTACCAGCTTGTGGTATGGGTTCTTGGGAAATGCTAATGGGGAGAGTAAAAGCGTATCGATAATTGGTAACTTAAGAAGATCAAGGTCGGGCATCTTTTCCTTAAGCAAAGGCAAATCATGATCAACTATGTTGTGTCCAATAATGAATTTTGAGTTTTGACTAATACCATTCAGGGAATTTACGACATCTGATCGTTTAAAATGACCTTGAAAATGTACTTTTTATTGTCCTGAAACCGCTCCCACCTTGAGTATTGTGCCATCAAGGGCAGTCTCTAAGTCTAATAGTAGGCTTGAATTCAGGATCGTTTCGAGACTATCCATTCTTACGAAATGGTATAATAAACCAAGGTATTCGTCCATTGAAAAAATGATCTTTTCTTGGATGATGATATTTGTTCTTTTAAACTATTTTGATTGTAACCGTCAATTAAACTTCACCCAGAGAAAAAAATCAGAGGGAAATATTCCATGGCAGCAATTTTTCCCAGTTATCAGATTCATTCATGAGTGGAGCTTCCTCAAAAACGCGTCTCAGGTAGTCGTTCGGGTTCACATTATTTTGTTTGGCTGTCTCAATCAGTGAATACATGGCACAGGAACTTTCAGCCCCCTTTGGACTACCGGAAAATAACCAGTTCTTTCGGCCCAGAACAAACGGCCGAATAGCCTGTTCCGCGCTATTGTTGTCAGGTGTCAGATAGGGAGAATCGAGGTAGTGTACCAGTTTCTCCCATTCGTTCAAGGTGTACTGAATTGCTTTCCCAAGCAATAACGAAGGAGGAACCTGCTGACTGCGTTTTTCAAGCCAGGTTCTAAACTTCTGCAAAACCGGTTCCGCCTGAGATTTGCGCTGGTCAACAAACTGGTCTTCGGGCAATTCCATACTGCGAAGACGCTCTTCAATTCCATACAGTTTCCTGATGGCATTCAATGCTTCCTGTGCACTTGCTGCTTTCTTCGAGGCCTTTGCAGCTTCATGAAACTTTCGCCGAACATGGGCCATGCAGCCGACATGGACTATCTGTTCATTCCCCGCCAGGGCTGTACGATACGCATCATAGCCGTCGGTCTGTAAAAAGCCGCTGAATCCATCGAGAAGTTCTTTAATATGCCGGGACCCGCGGGTTTCCCGGTATGAGTAAAGCAATCCCGGGTTTTCCGGAGGGCCGCCGCGGGCAAGCCACATATAGGATTTCGCCGTGTCAGGGCGTTCCGGTTCTCCGTGTACCTGGACCGGGGTTTCATCCATGTTGATGACCGGCCCTGACCGGATATGCGTTTTCAGTGTTTCTATTAACGGTTCAATTTTATCAAACGCCGCCTGCTGCCAGTTGCTCATGTTCTGACGGCTTATGTGGATGCCGATTCTTTCAAACCGTTTCTCCTGCCGGTAATAGGGCAGATGATCGACAAACTTGTTCACTATGATGAAGGAGATCAATCCTGGCGTTACAATGCTTTTAGGGATAATACTTGCAGGGGGATCAGCAACCCTTACCGCCGGCTTCTCTTCATCCCCGGAGCCTTCACAGTTTTTACAGGCATACTTGGGGCGGATAATCCGTTCCACCCACATCTTCGGGGGGATTACCTGTAAGCGCTCGCTGGTCTCTTCGCCGATACGAACCAGCGCATGGCCGCAGGCACACTGTTTTTCTTCTTCGGGAATATCAATGATGATCTCATCCCGGGGAAGGCTTTCATCAATTGGTTTTCTGCCGGATTTCCTGCGGGGATGGGACTGAACTGGTACGGAAGTCTCTGATGCATCGTTCTCCGAAGTACCATTCTCTTCAAGTCCGAACAACAGCGGTTGATACTCATCCTGTTGTTCTTTTTCACTTTTACGGCCAAATTTCTGAAGAAGAAGCAATTTGTACTGCTCTTCCAAGGCACCATAACGCTGCTCCCAGGAACTATTAAGTTCGTGGATATAGTCCTGTACTTCCCTGGGAAGTTCTGTAACATCCATGCTAATAAGAATTCTAGCATGCCGTACATTCTATGTAAATTCCTTTACACCAATAATATGCTTACGAAACCCGCGAATATTCCAAACTAGTATGTTCATTCCAAAAATCGATGCCTTTCAACAGCATCGATAGCTGTTCCGGGGTAATCATACGTGCAGTTTCTTCGGTTACGGGCCAGGGAAACTTATGCTTTTCCAGTTTCTTCTGCCAGAGACAGAATCCGTTCTTGTCCCAGTAGAGGGCTTTCATAATTCGTCGTTCGCGGTTGCAGAACAGAAACAGATTGCCGCTTAACGGATTTTCATTCATATAGTCCTGCACCATGACAACTAAGCCGTTGATTGCTTTACGCATATCAGTGATGCCTGGCCGGATAAATATCTGTACCGCTGATAAATCTGGGGTCATTCATAAACCCTCAAGGCTGTTAATACTGCTTTAAGCTGGTCATGGTTTGCTGTTACCGGCAGAGTAATAACAATATCGTGCAACTTTATGGTAATGGTTTCTTTTTTGGATAAATGATGAAAAGAGCTTTTTACTGGTATGAACCCGGCTGCTGCTGTTTCAGAAGCTAATCCTGTTTGTACGGCACGTTTCCTTTCGGCTTTTTTCCAGCTGTAAAATGTTGTGGGTGGTATTTCGTGCTGCCGGCAATACTCCTGCCCGCTTAACCCACTTTTTCCCAATTTCTAAGATGTTCACACTGCTGTTCCCGATTATATTTGACCATGCGATTCCTCCATTAAGGGAGGATTGTAGGGCATTCATTGATGTCGGCATAAGGTGGGGTTTAATTGACGGTTACTTTTGATTTGTAGATATTCTATGATGGAAAAAAATACAATCATGCTATTTTTAAATAAGTGATTTAAAATAGCCAAATCCTTACTGTAAAAAGGATATTGGCTATTTTTAAATATCTAAGCTACGTAGGAACCACCATTAATGTCTAATGTAATACCTGATATAAATCCATCATATTCGCTCGCTAAATAAAAAACTGCTCTAGCAACATCATCGGGTGATCCCGCGCGACCAAGGGGAATCGTCTCTATCGTTTTTTTTGCTGATTCGTCAGTTGTAAAAGTATTATGAAACGATGTGCCTAGAATTAATCCAGGAGCTACACAGTTGACCCTTATTCCTCGATCACCTAATTCTTTTGATGAATGACGAGTCCAGGTGATGATTGAACCTTTTGTGGTCGAATAGGCGATAGAACCACGGTGTCCTCCTGTCCTCCCTGCTAATGACGCCAGATTCACAATTGAACTGCCATCTTTATGGGTAGATAGTATAGGTACGGCTTTTTGGGTTACCCATATTGTACTTGCCAAGTTCAGATCAATTGTTCGGTTAAGAAAGTCAGAGTCAAGTTCTTCAATACTCCTTCGTTCTATTAGCGAACCGGCATTATTGATAAGGCAATGTATCGTACCAAGTTTTTCACATGTTTCATCTACTACGCGTATGCAATTATCTCTCTTTGTTAAATCGGTTTGAATTGCAATAAATTTTGAACCTTGTTGAGATGCAATTGTCTTTAAAGTTTTAATTCCTGCATCACTAGTTAAATAGGTAACAGCAACATTTGCACCGGCTTTAATAAAACATTCACTTATTGCAAGGCCAATTCCCTGAGCACCAGCAGTTATTAAAACAGTTTTTCCTTTCATTAGACCCATAATCAACTCCTTAGAAAATATATAATTCACATACGATATTCGTGAAATACTGTAGGTAAACTTTTTATTAGCTCACACTGAGAGAAATCAAATTACTCAGAGAGAAAAGTGAATAATACAATGTGGATTAACTTAAATCGTTACGAATGATACCTTTTGTAAGAATAATATTTGCAAAGAGTGAAGATTCACTGGTAGCAATAACTGCATAGGCAGCTTTGGCTTTTTCATAAAACTCCCATCGTGGTAAAAACCGTATACAATCAGTTTTCTTTTCCCATTTTTCAATTATTGTTTTATATTCTGACCATATTGGAGGGGTGTCGTATCCTTTACGAGAAACCTCCATTAAAGTTGCACATTGTGGATTTATATCATCAAGTGGAAAGAACTGTAGGAGATCATTTAGTATCCTCGTACTTCCTATACCATCGAGTCTGACCAGATGTTTGGCGTTTGATGCAGCAGGGAAATTTCCATCTCCAATAACGATCTCATCAAAATGGCCCATTTCCATGAGTATCTTTAATAAATCTGGGGATAATGTTTCTGGTATGTTTTTAAGCATTTTAGTGATCTCCTTTGATGTATTTCATGCACGTTTAACAGGACCCGTTGATTCTCTGATCACCATATTTACAGGAATTAATATTTTGATATTACTTAGACCCATTCCATGAATTTTATCATGTAATATTGTAACAGCAGTCTTACTGATGTTCTCAACATTACAGTCTATAGTGGTCATTGGTGGGGAAGAGAATTCTGATTGATCAATATTATCAAAACCTGCAATACTGATATCTTCTGGTATTTTGTATCCCATTTCATGGATAGCGCGAATTGCACCTAATGCAGTGGCATCATTGAATGCAAATATTGCGGTAGGTAAGTCGTCTAAATTTGTGTTTATTAGATCTTTCATTTGAATATATCCCTGTTCTGCTACCCAATTGGCGGATCTAACATAGCTTTCGTTAATAGAAATGCCTTCTTCATTTAGAGCCACTGTTAAACCTGCTAATCTCTTATTACAAGAGTTGTCAGTATCAGTTCCTTTTAGTAAACCGATTTTTGTATGCCCCAAACTGAGTAAATGCTTGCCCATTAAGTATCCACCTTCGTAGTTATCTGAAGCAATAAATACAGAATTATCATAATCCTTGTTAATGGTAACGTAAGGAATTTTATTAATTTCAACATACTCTATATGTTGTTTCGCTACACCATAGCTAGCAAAAATGATACCAGCGAAGTCATACTGATCTAAAATATCTTTTATATTGTCATTTTCACTGATAGTTGAATATATCGTTTTATATCCTCTCTTCTTAAAGTCATTTTCTATATGAAAAAACATTGAAGAGTAAAACGGTTGTGTGAGCCGATCAGTTTTCTCAGGTGTTGTAGCAAGGAAAAATAAAATTATATCATTATTTTGGAAGCTATTTTCTGGGTGGCTAAGACTTTCAGTACTAATAACCTCAGCACCAACGCCTTGAAGCTTTTTCAACATTCCGTCTTTTACTAAAAGATCTAATGCTTTACGTACGGTAGTGCGTTCTACCTTATAAATTCTACAAAGTTCCTTTTCTGAAGGGATTAGTTTTCCTACAGGATAGTCACCAGAAGATATCTTAGAAACAAGACTCTCATAGATTCGTATATAACGAAATTTCTTCGACTGCATATCACTCATAAATGTATTGTTCCATATAATCTTTCATTTAGCAATGTTAACTTGCATCATCGTTACTATGATACATGTATACGCAAGATGTCAACTAAAAAAAACTACATGTTGTAAAAAAACTACCCTAAATATTCTAAAATCAGCAAAAAACAGTATAAATAATGCTAAAAGTGGACTTATTTAAGTTGTGTTCTAAAAAAACCTGTGTTACGATCATGTTAAATCAATACAAGATGTATCGTTAAGAAAACAACATGTAGCGATACAGGAGGTTTATAATGAGAAAGGTAGTAATGGTATTACTTGCACTTTGTTTTGTAGTACCCGCAATGGCTGGTGGACAGGGGGAAAATAACGAAAAACCAATTGTTATGAAGATGGCGTCTCCAAGTAATCCTGAAGATAATAATGTTAAGGCTTTTTATTACTTTGAGAAGCAAGTTGAAGCGGCTACTAATGGAAGAATTGATGTTCAAGTATTCGACAGCGGACAGTTAGGTGATCATAAAGACTATATTGGAGCCTTGCAGATTGGCAGTCTCCAGGGTGCTGAGATTAACACATCTGTTCTAAACTCCATTGACTCTGCGTTCATGGTTTTTGATCTTCCTTACATTGTAAAAGGAATGGATCATGAACGTGATGTTATAAACAGTGGCATTGGTGAAACTTTGTCAAAAAAACTTGAAGATAAAGCGAGTATTGTAATAGGCGGTTGGATGATTCGTAGCCCACGGAGTGTATATAGTTCTCGTGGACCAATTAATTCTGCTGAAGATTTTAAAGGACTTAAAATACGTGTTATGGATAGTCCTATTATGATTCGGACTATGGAACTTCTACAAGCCACTCCTGTTCCCGTTGCCGCTTCTGAGCGTTACATGGCACTACAAACAAAAGTGGTAGATGCCGCAGAAAATTCGCCAGCCATAGTTGTGGCGCAAAAAGAATATGAAGTAACTTCCTATTTGTCTCTTACTGAACACTTTTGCACGCCAAATGTAATAGCACTTTCTAAAAGTTTTATAGATGGATTGCCGGAGGATCTTAGGACTATTGTATTGGAAGAAGCAAAAAATGCAGGTGTATACGCGCAGCAATTGGATTCTGATGGATTAGAAAAAACATTAAAAGATCTTAAAGCAGAAGGAATGAGCATAGTTGATGATGTGGATAAAGATTCTTTTGTTAAGGCTTTGATGCCCCTGTATGATGAGTATTCTGACAAAATTGGGAAAGACATTTTAGCTAAGTTTCTTAACTAGTTAAAATTCCAAGGTGATACGGGAGGAATAATAGATTAATGAGACGGGCAATAGATTTTATTTATGATAAATTTGTGGGTAGTTTTGTGAAGATAATAGGTATCGTCATGGTGCTGACAATATTGCTGCAAATTTTCTCAAGAGCATTTATGAAGGTTCCGTTTGCATGGACTGAAGAATTCTCTCGTATCACTTTTATGTGGTTTTGTTTCTTAGGGAGTGGGCTTGCTATGAAACATAAAGCGCATCTTGGAATTGATTATTTAGTAAACAAGATGAGTGAAAAAAGACAAAAAATATTTAATATTATTATTAATATAATAATTTGTGTATTTAGCTTTATTATTACGTTTTATGGGATTCGTATGATGTTGGTGATGCATAAGCAAGTGTCGTCAGTTATGCGCATTCCGATGTCTTATTTTTATGCAGTGATTCCTGTGACTGGTATGCTGTTCTTAATAGTATCTTTATATATGCTGTGGGAATCCCTTTCCAATAGCAAGTTTAACAATTCAATACCGAAAGAGAGATAACTAATGGTAATTGCAGTTTCCTTTGCTATTATGATTGGTCTGATGTTAATAAATGTTCCTATTGCTGTTTGTACTGGGTTAGCAGCTATTGGAGGCATAATTGTTTCTTCTGGAGTGCCTTTGATGGTCGCTGTTCAGAGAATATATGTTGGGATGGATTCTTTTACACTTATTGCAGTACCTCTATTTATATTAACAGGACGCTTCATGGCACTTGGCGGTATAACAAAAGATCTTATAAATTTGTCTACTGTCTTAGTAGGTTTCTTGCGAGGTGGGTTGGCATACATAAATATTGTATCGAGTATGTTTTTTGCTGGCATAACTGGGTCGGCTACATCAGATACTGCATCCGTTGGTGGGATATTAATTCCGACAATGATTGATAAAGGATACGATAAAGATTTTACGGTTGCTGTCACGGCGACATCATCAACAATCGGTGTTCTCATTCCGCCAAGCATTCCAATGGTAGTATATGGAGTTGCTTCTGGATCTTCAATCGCAAAGTTATTCTTAGGTGGAATGATTCCGGGTATATTAGTTGGTTTGGCTTTAATGGCTGTAACATTCTTTATAGCTAATAAAAGAGATTATCCAGTAGAGAAGAGAATACCATTAAAAGACGCTGCAGTTATTATTATTAAAAGTATTCCAGCGTTGCTAACCATCATTATAATCCTGGGAGGGATCATAACTGGTTTTTTTACGCCTACTGAAGCTGCTGGCATTGCAGCACTGTATTCTTTCCTGCTTGGTACTTTATATTATAAAGAGTTAAAGCTATCTAATATCGGCGGAATATTTATTGAAGTTTCAATAACAACTGGCATGGTTGCCATAATGATAGGTACCGCAAGTTCTTTGGGATGGCTTTTTGCATCTCAAGGTGTACCTGCTATGCTCGCTAAACTTATTTTAAGTGCTACAGGAAATAAAATAGTTATTTTATTAATGATCAATGCATTACTGCTATTTGTGGGTACATGGTTAGACCTCAGCCCTGCTGTTATTATTTTTACTCCAATCTTATTGCCAATAGTTACAGCTTTAGGGATTGATCCAGTACATTTCGGTGTAATAATGATAATGAATTTGGCTATTGGGTTATTTACACCCCCGGTTGGAGTATGTCTTTTTGTCTCATGTGGTATTGCTGGAATTAGCATCGCTGAATCTACAAAAGCTTTTATTCCATTTTTTTTGGCAATGATTATTGTTTTATTAGCGGCCACTTATATTCCTTCAGTTGTAATGTTTTTCCCGAATATGATAGGGGTTTAGTCGGATAAATGACTCTATTGGTAAGGAAAAGAGAAAAATATAAAGAATTAAAATTAGTAATTATGTCGTCCGTAAATAATGGTTAAACGAGGGGTTGAAGTGTTAAATTTTGAGTTTCAATGTAAAACTGAATTGATATTTGGGAAAAAAGCAGAGCTTAAGGTTGGTGATGAAGTTAAAAAATACTCAAAAAACATTTTGCTTGTATATGGTGGAGGGAGCATAAAGAAAACAGGCTTATATGAAAAGATTATCAATTCGCTCCATAAGCAGAATATCAAAATAACGGAGCTCTCTGGCATAAAATCAAATCCAGAATTGGGACTTGTTCGAACCGGAATAGGTTTATGTAGAAAGAACAGCATAGATTTTATCCTTGCTGTGGGTGGAGGCAGCGCGATTGATACCGCAAAGGCTATTGCGATGGGGTTTTATTATGATGGTGATGTCTGGGATATTTACAGCGGAAAATATATCCCTGTTAGTTCTCTACCAATTGCCACTGTTTTAACTATAGCTGCGGCTGGAAGTGAAGCAAGTCAAAGTTCTGTCATTACAAATGAAAATGGCCTTATAAAGAAAGGTTTTAATTGTAACCTTTCGAGGCCAGTTTTTTCCATTCTAAACCCTGAACTTACCTTTTCTTTGCCGGATGATTTAACGTTTAGTGGTATAGCAGACATGATGAGTCATGTACACGAACGTTTCTTTTCAGAAGAGACCAATGATATAAGTGACATGATGGCTTTTGCTATACTTAGAACAATTATTAAAAATGCAAAGATGCTAAAAGAAAATCGTAAAAGTTATGATTCGCAGGCACAAATTATGTTGGCAGGTACTTTTGCACATAATGATCTGGTAGGTATTGGTCGTGTTGGGGACTATGCAACACATAAAATAGAACAAGAGCTTAGTGCACTTTATGGGGTTAATCACGCAAAAGGTATTGCGGTTATGACGCTTGCATGGATGGACTATGTATATAAGAAACGACTTGATCATTTTGTTAAATACGCAATAAATGTATGGGATGTATCTAAAGATTTCGGTACAAAAGAAGAAATTGCAAAAGAAGGTATTGCTATATTAAGAAAGTTTTTCATTTTTTTAGGCCTTCCTTTATTACTAAATGAGTTGAATTTACCAAATAACTATCATGAAGATTTTGATAAAATTGCTGAACGATGTACTGGAAAGTCTACAGTTGGGAATTTGGTTAAACTTAATAAGAATGATGTACTTAATATCTTAAGTATAGCTCTTGGCTAAATTGTGTTGTGTTTTCAATTGTTGATAAATTGTGAATGTTGTAAGTAAATAGTTTTTACAGTATTCATAGTTATTAGAATCATGTGCTGTTACTATATGTGTAAGGAAGAAAAATGATACGCGAATGGAATGAAGAATCTTTAGATCATAGGAATGCGTTACTCTTTGCGATGGGGCTAAAAAAGAGTGATGTTAAAAAGCCAGTAATAGGAATTCTGAATTCTTGGAGTGAAATGAATCCAGGACATTATCATTTTAAAGACATTATAAATGAAATTAAGCTTGAAATTAAAAAATCCGGTGGGTTACCTCTTGAATTACCAGTGACTGGTATATGTGATGGTATTTGTTCTAACACGCCAGGTGATAGATACACACTTCCCGCTAGAGATATGGTCGCAGCAGAAGTTGAAACACAAGCTGAACTTAACATGTTAGAAGGTATTATTATGTTAGCTAGTTGCGACAAAATTGTACCTGGTATGTTGATGGGAGCATTACGCGTAAACATTCCTGCAGTAATGTTTACTGGTGGTTATATGGATGCCGGTTCGCATAATGGTCATATGATCACTCTTACTCATACGAAACAAGCATACGCAGCATATATAGAAGGTGCATTATCTAGAGAGGAATATAAAGAAATTGTTGAGAATGCATGTCCTGGGCCAGGTGCATGTCCATTTATGGGTACTGCAAATACAATGTGTGCAACAGCTGAAATAATGGGCTTTTCACCCGATGGGAATGCAAGTGTAAAAGCAGAATCTCCGGAATGGCACGAGATGGGGAAAGAATCAGCAAGAAAAATTGTTGAGCTTGTACAAAAAGAAATAAGGCCTTTGGACTTAATTAATCAAGATACCATGGATAATGTAGTGCGTTATATGATGGCTACAGGGGGGTCATCCAATTCAATCCTTCACATACCCGCAATTGCTAAACAGGGGGGATTAGATGTTTCTGTTGAGTTATTTGATCAAATTAGTCGCGAGATACCGGTACTTAGTGCGATCTATCCCAATCATCCTAGCTATACTATGAAAGAATTTTCCAACGCAGGTGGTCTGTCTGCAGTTGTGAAAGAATTATCTTTAGCTGGAAAAATAAAAACTGATACTGAAGGAATGTTTGGAAAGCTTATAGATAAGATAAAGAAAGCAGAGAATAAAGATTCTGAAGTTATTAGATCTGTGAAAAATCCGATTAATGAGCAGGGGGGACTTGCTGTTCTCTCAGGTAATATTGCAAAAGATAGCGCGATTGTTAAATTTTCTGCGGTTAAAAAAGAAGCATGGAAATTTAGAGGTCCGGCAAAAGTGTATAATTCTCAAGATGAAGCATGGAATGCAATACTTAAAGATGAAATTGTAGAAGGTGATGTGGTCGTTATACGCTATGAAGGGCCTAAAGGAGCGCCAGGCATGCCTCATATGGAAACTTTTATGGCTGCAGTTCTTGGAAAGAAATTAGGAACAAAAATAGCTTTAGTATCAGACGGCCGATTTTCAGGCGCTACAGGGGGGGTGGCTATAGGGCACATTTCACCGGAAGCATATGATGGCGGTAATATAGCATTCATACGTGACGGGGATATTATAAATATCGATATTGAAGGGAGAAGGCTAGAAGTAGAACTAGAAGACAAAATACTAAGTGAAAGAAAAAAAGGTTGGAAGCCTATAGAAAAAGAGGCGTACGGGTGGTTACGTTTATTTCAGAAAAATGTAACATCTGCGCATAATGGTGCTACTGTGTTCTGGGACTAAGTGAGCTACTCACGTTTTTTAGAATATAACTCAATCTCGCTGGTCAGGTCAAAACAAAATATAAGTGTTTGATCTTGACTTATATAAAAAGTTTAAAAAGTTAAGTTATCTCAGTTATCATCTCACTTATAGGGTCTCAAGAGTTTGTATAAATCGGATCAAAAATATAAATCACTTTACTAACGAAATTTAGCAAACAAGAGTAGGCTATTAACCTTAATCAAGCACCGTCGACGAATCCGTGTGATATATTTTGAGTCATGAAATTTATAGAAGAGTAGGCGAGCAAGGCTATCACAGGTGGATAAGCTGCCTAAGAAAGTACAAATTGTAACGTAACCGTCAATTAAACCCCACCTTATGCCGACATCAATGAATGCCCTACAATCCTCCCTTAATGGAGGAATCGCATGGTCAAATATAACCGGGAACAGCAGTGTGAACATCTTAGAAATTGGGAAAAAAGCGGGTTAAGCGGGCAGGAGTATTGCCGGCAGCACGAAATACCACCCACAACGTTTTACAGCTGGAAAAAAGCCGAAAGGAAACGTGCCGTACAAACCGGAATAGGCTCTGAAACAGCAGCAGCCCGGTTCATACCAGTAAAAAGCTCTTTTCATCATTTATCCGAAAAAGAAACCATAACCATAAAGTTGCACGATATTGTTATTACTCTGCCGGTAACAGCAAATCATGACCAGCTAAAAGCAGTATTAACAGCCTTGAGGGTTTATGAATGACCCCAGATTTATCAGCCGTACAGATATTTATCCGGCCAGGCATCACTGATATGCGTAAAGCAATCAACGGCTTAGTTGTCATGGTGCAGGACTATATGAATGAAAATCCGTTAAGCGGCAATCTGTTTCTGTTCTGCAACCGCGAACGACGAATCATGAAGGCATTGTATTGGGACCGGAATGGTTTCTGCCTGTGGCAGAAGAAACTGGAAAAGCATAAATTCCCCTGGCCCGTAACTGAAGAAGATGCTCTTGCCATTACCCCGGAACAGCTATCGATGCTGTTGAAAGGCATCGATTTCTGGAATGAACATACTACTTTGGAATATTCCCGTGTTTCTTAAAGCATTTTAATGGTGTAAAGGAATTTACAGAGAAAGAGCTGTATGCTAGAATTTTTTTCAGTATGGATGTTGCAGCCCTTCCGAAGGAAGTACAAGACTACATTCACTCTCTTGAGACAGCAAACAGTTCCTGGGAACATCGCTACGGTGCCTTGGAGGAGCAGTACAAGTTGCTTCTTCTTCAGAAATTTGGCCGTAAAAGTGAAAAAGAACAACAGGATGAGTATCAACCGCTGTTGTTCGGGCTTGAAGAGAATGGTACTTCGGAGAACGATGCATCAGAGACTTCCGTACCAGTTCAGTCCCATCCCCGCAAGAAATCCGGCAGAAAACCAATTGATGAAAGCCTTCCCCGGGAAGAGATCATCATTGATATTCCCGAAGATGAAAAACAGTGTGCCTGCGGCCATGCGCTGGTTCGTATCGGCGAAGAGACCAGCGAGCGCTTACAGGTAATCCCCCCGAAGATGTGGGTAGAACTGATTATCCGTCCCAAGTATGCCTGCAAGAACTGTGAAGGCTCCGGGGATGAAGAGAAGCCGGCAGTAAGGGTTGCTGCCCCCCCTGCAAGTATCATCCCTAAAAGCATTGTAACGCCTGGATTGCTCTCCTTCATCATAGTGAATAAATTTGTAGATCATCTGCCCTATTACCGGCAGGAGAAACGATTTGAGCGGATCGGCATCCACATAAGCCGTCAGAACATGAGCAACTGGCAGCAGATGACGTATGAAAAGATTGAACCTTTAATTGAGACTCTGAAAATGCATATCCGGTCAGGGCCGGTCATCAACATGGATGAAACCCCGGTCCAGGTACACGGAGAACCGGAACGCCCAGACACGGCGAAATCCTATATGTGGCTTGCCCGCGGCGGCCCTCCGGAAAACCCGGGATTGCTTTACTCATACCGGGAAACCCGCGGGTCCCGACATATTAAAGAACTTCTCGATGGATTCAGCGGCTTTTTACAGACTGACGGCTATGATGCGTATCGTACAGCCCTGGCGGGGAATGAACAGATAGTCCATGTCGGCTGCATGGCCCATGTTCGGCGAAAGTTTCATGAAGCTGCAAAGGCCTCGAAGAAAGCAGCAAGTGCACAGGAAGCATTGAATGCCATCAGGAAACTGTATGGGATTGAAGAGCGTCTTCGCAGTATGGAATTGCCCGAAGACCAGTTTGTTGACCAGCGCAAATCTCAGGCGGAACCGGTTTTGCAGAAGTTTAGAACCTGGCTTGAAAAACGCAGTCAGCAGGTTCCTCCTTCGTTATTGCTTGGGAAAGCAATTCAGTACACCTTGAACGAATGGGAGAAACTGGTACACTACCTTGATTCGCCTTATCTGACGCCGGACAACAATAGCGCGGAGCAGGCCATCCGGCCATTTGTGCTGGGCCGAAAGAACTGGTTATTTTCCGGTAGTCCAAAGGGGGCTGAAAGTTCCTGTGCCATGTATTCACTGATTGAGACAGCCAAACAAAATAATGTGAACCCGAACGACTACCTGAGACGCGTTTTTGAGGAAGCTCCACTCATGAATGAATCTGATAACTGGGAAAAATTGCTGCCATGGAATATTTCCCTCTGATTTTTTTCTCTGGGTGAGGTTTAATTGACGGTTACATTGTAACCACTGGAATTCCCCCGATTCTGTCGACACTTTACGGGGTTAAATACATAGCTTCGAATTGAGCCGGACTTCGACGGTCCAAATGGCTATGCCGCCTTTTAGGATTGTAAAATAACTCTATGTAATTGAAAATATCTTTGCGTGCTACCTCCCTGTTTTTGTAGATTTTTTTCTTTACCCGTTCTTTTTTCAAGCTGGAGAAGAAGGATTCAACAACGGCATTATCCCAGCAATTGCCTCTTCGACTCATACTCGGATCCAAATTGTGGAACTCACAGAAGCTATCCCATTCATAGCTGGTGAACTGGGTACCTTGATCGGAGTGAATTAGAACTGTCTGTTTTGGCCGTCTTCGTTTGACTGCCATAAACAAAGCATCCATGACCAAGGCTGTTTTCTGGTTACTCTTCATAGACCATCCAACTATTCGCCTGCTGAACAGATCTATGACAACTGCCAGGTACAGCCAGCCCTCACAGGTTCGAATATATGTTATGTCGATACACCAGACACGATTAGGATCGCTAACAGTGAACTCACGATTGAGCTGATTAAGACTGTGTACAGGTCCTTCTGGAGGAATGTAAGGATGCTTTTTGCGGCGGTGAGCACCCTGTATACCTGCTTCTTTCATAAGTCGCGCAATACGGTTAACACTGTAAGAATAGCCAGCCTCCTTGAAATCCTGATGAATATTGGGACTTCCGTAAGTGCCTCCACTTTCTTCCCAATAATGGCGGATCTCTTGGGTTATTACCCGGTTTTGGATGGCTCGTTTGGATTCTGGGTTCTTAATCCACCGATAGAAGCCTGATGGATGGACTTTCATGGCCCTGCACATCTGTCGCACCGGGTAAGTGCTACGATGTTCTTTGATAAATGCGTACTTTACAGGGACTCCCCGGCAAAGTACGCTGCGGCCTTTTTTAGGATGTCACGCTCCATTTTGACCTGCTTAAGCTCTGCCTTAAGCGCCTTTATTTCCTGGTCAGCTTCAGTAATTTTCTTTTTGTCTTTTGACTCGCCTGATTTCCACCCGGCAACTTTGAGCCACTTGTATAAGGTGACGTCGCTAACACCGGTTGCCTTGGCAACAGCCAAAACGCCAACGCCTTCTTCCATGATTTGCTTGATAGTTTCTGCCTTAAATTCTTCCGAATATGGACTCTTAGACACCTGATTTCTCCTTAGATTCTAAGCATAACAGGTGTCGACAATTTTGGGGGAATTCCATGCTGATGGTATATGTGAAAGATGTAGAAAGTCAGCACCATTCTTACGAGCAAGTGATGGCACGCCATATTTAGAGGTCCACCATATACTACCACTAGCAGCAGGAGGAGATGATTCGGTTGATAATGCCCAGGCTCTATGTCCAAATTGTCACAAAGAACTACATTTCGGTAAAGTTTGTGAATAAGATGCGTTCAATATGATCTTAACTTCAAAAAGTAACTGTTATCTCACAGTAAAATGAAGTTCTCACTTCTTGATTCACATTTCCATAAAATTTTACTGTTTAGGCAATACTCCTCATAGTAAAATCTTATAAAGTAGTTGTATAGGTTTGCTTTTCGTGGTTTATCACTATGTTAAATGGTCGTACAGACCTTTATTTTTCTAGCGAGAGTGAATACTGAAACGATCTTCTGTGGACATATCTGTCACCTCCTAAAAGAGACAGAGAACTGAATTTACCCCCAGAAAGAGTCTCACTCGTCTTCTCACTCGTAGCATTTTTGAGTGAAAATATTGACAAGTAAAACATTGTAAGTCGTTATATGGCAAGTAATTAAAAAGTACGCCCAAGAGGATTTGAACCTCTGACCCACGGCTTAGAAGGCCGTTGCTCTATCCAACTGAGCTATGGGCGCAAATTGTTCAATCGGGATGAGAGGATTCTTATCCTGCGTCTTCGACTCCGGACAGGCGCTTTGTCTTACAGACAAAGCACTCGCCAAGGTTCAAATCCTGTTAAACAGGATATTTCTGAATCACCTGCATTCCGATAGTTACGTCGGGATGAGAGGATTCGAACCTCCGATCCCCTGGTCCCAAACCAGGTGCCCTAGCCACTGGGCCACATCCCGAACAGGTGGCCAAGTATACCGTTATCTACGGCAGAGGGTCAATAAGATTGGATCAATTGACACAGCTTTCTAAAAAGGGATTTACTCAATATCAGATGAGTAAATCCAAAGACAAAACAGGCCTTAAAATCAAAGCAGAAAAGATCTTTTCTCTTCTGGATAAACACTACAATCAGCAGCGAGTTCTGCTCAAATACAGCAACCCTTTCGAGTTGCTTATCGGCGTAATCCTTTCCGCCCAGACCACCGACCGTCAGGTGAATGAGATATCGGAAAGTCTGTTTTCTACGTTTCCCGATGCAGCTGCACTTTCGCAGGCTCAATCGGAGAGTGTAGAAGAAATTATACGGAGCACCGGGTTCTTTCGGCAGAAAGCAAAGAGTATAATAGGTGCCGCTAAAAAACTTGTTGAAGACTATGATGGAGAAGTCCCGGCTACGATGGAGGACCTGCTTACCTTGCCGGGAGTAGGGCGCAAGAGTGCAAATGTTGTTCTTGGAAATATTTACCAGCAGCCGGCGATAATAGTGGATACCCATTTCAGCCGGGTTGTACAGCGTCTGGGATTAACTTCAGCAAAAAATCCTGAAAAAATCGAGAGTCAACTCAAAGAGCTTCTAATCCCTGAGCACCAGACACGATTTTCTATGACGGTAAATTACTACGGCCGGGATGTCTGTTTTGCCAGAAACCCCGACTGCGGTAATTGTTCCTTAAAACAATTATGTGACTACTTCAGCACTGGCCCTAATCAATAAAGCCGTGAAGATCCTCTATTGTCTGTACGCCGGAAAGGGCCATATAGTCTTCGATTCCGGAAAGAATTTTTACCGGGGCTGAGGGGTCCACAAAGGTTGCTGTCCCCACCTGAATGGCCGATGCTCCTGCGAGAAGATACTGGATTGCATCGTCTGCAGTAGCTATTCCACCGATACCGATAACCGGAATTTTCACCGCCCGGCTTACTTTGTAGACTGCTGCAACTCCCACCGGGCGGATTGCCGGACCGGACAAACCTCCGGTACCTGCGGGAAGCACCGGTTTTCTGGTGCGGGTATCAATCACCATACCGATAAGGGTATTTATGCAGGATATTCCGTCCGCACCGCCTGCTTCAGCAGCCTTTGCTATGGTGCTGATATCCGTAACATTGGGTGTCAGTTTAATAATTACCGGCTTTGTGGTAAGATCGCGGATTTTCTTCGTGAGCCTCTCCACATACCCCGGGTCGCTGCCGAAGGCAAGGCAGCCTTCTTTTACGTTGGGGCAGCTTAAATTGATTTCAAATCCCCAGATCTCTTCCGCTTCAGACAGTTCCCGGGTCACCTGCAGGTAGTCTTCATCCGCTTTGCCTGCAACATTTACAATTACCGGGCAGGGGAATTTGCGGAACATGGGCAGCTTGTCAGTCTTAAAGCGTTCAAGGCCCACATTTGCAAGTCCTATGGAGTTGAGCAGTCCAGAGGGGGTTTCAATAATGCGGGGAATCCCATTCCCCGGGCGTGGTTCAGGCGTTACAGCCTTTGAGTAGATGCCGCCGAGAATACTCAGGTCGATAAGCTGTTCATATTCGCTGCCGTAACCGAAGGTTCCCGAGGCAACACCTACGGGATTCGGGAGAGTGCCGCTGCCGATGTGTACTTTCAGGTCCATAGAATCTCCCTGCTGTCAAAGATCGGTCCATCTGCACAAACCCTGGCGTATCGGTCTGTGCCTGTCAGCTGAATAACACAGCCCATACATGCGCCTACACCGCAGGCCATGGTCTGCTCCATGGATACAGTACAGGGATTATCATCAATTACTGCCCGGTCATGAACGGCTTTCATCATGGGGTGGGGGCCGCAGGCATAATAATGGGGCTTGCTGATCTTCAGGGTTTCCAGTGCATTGCTTACGGTGCCCTGAAGACCGCGGCTTCCGTCGTCTGTGGCTATAACGGCATCAAGCTCTTCAAGGATTCCGTCGGATGGAAGAAAGGCGGATGTTCTTGCTCCAACTATGAGTTTGAAGGAGATTCCCTCTGCCTTGTAAGCCGCAGCCTGGAACAGTATGGGGCCCATGCCGATTCCCCCGGCAACCAGTACCGCCGTTTCTCCTGCTGCGGGAGCAGGCCAGCTGTTTCCCAGGGGAGCGATAATATCGATTTTATCTCCCCCGTGTTTTCCTGCCAGCGCTTCAGTCCCTGGTCCTCTCCTCTGGTAGATAATACTTGCGGTATCATTGTCCCATGAAGAGAAGGCAAAGGGGCGCCTCAGAAGGGGAGCTGTGGAATCACTTATTCGAATGGTAAGAAACTGACCGGGCAGTACTGTACCTTTGCCGAATGTTGTTGTTTTAAAAACCAGCTGATAATAGTCTCTGGCTATTTCTCTGTTCTCTAAAATGGGTACTTCACCCTGAACCATAGTCAAGTCAGTCCTCCTGAATATATTAGGGGCAAAGAGTCTTCAGCATTTCCCTGCTTAAAGGATAATTTACGGAAACCCGTTTGTTCCTGGATGTGTCTCCGGATACAAGGCTTAATGCACTTCGTCCGATACCAAGGGATTTCGCCAGGAATTTAATCAGTTCCTTATTAGCCTTACCTTTTTCAGGGGGGGCATTAACCCGAACCACAAGCTCTCCGTTACGCACTCCGCCAAAGCCGTTTCGCGACGCCGAAGGAATAACCTTGCAGTTTATTATTGTCTGCTCCGCATCTGTACTGTACCAGGAATCCATAATCTTAAAACCCTTTGTGTATACTACTGTAATTGGGGTAGAATGTAAAACAGGGAGGGGTATCGGGTTTTCAGGAAGCCGTCTGGAATATAGGCTAAGCGACGGCAATTCCTGTGTCGATACTGTATTTATATGGCAAATATCGCTGTTATTAATTGTATTTCGCTGTCCAGGTATGCGTTCCTGCCTTTAAACAGCGCAAAAAATAGTGAGCAAACTGCATTCCAGTGTGTTCTGGAATATGCATCAGCACTTCCTGATATTTCATCAATCTACTGTATTCGGGGTAAAGATACAGAATCTCTTCCATCCGATTCGCAGCAGATTAAGATTGTTTCCGATATAAGCAGTGTGGCAGAATTGATGAGTTCCCTTGCGGACATTGCTACGGAATTAAGTTCCGATGATTCTGTTATCTATTTTTACGGAGACACTCCCTTGCTCGATCCCGAGTTGACGGTAAGAATGCTGGATAACCACCGGCGCTACCGGGCGGATTTCACCTTCGCCGATGCATATCCTGTGGGTCTTGCACCGGAGATCCTGCGCAGTACTACCATTGGTCCACTGGCGGGTCTTGCAAAGGATATGCAAACCGGTATCCGGCGGGACACAATCTTTGAAGTTTTACGAAAGGATATAAACGCCTTCGAAATAGAAACAGAGATTCCTCCCCTGGATCTGCGTCTTTTGCGTATAGCACTGACCGCTGACGATAAAGCCGGCTACGGACTACTATGTTCCCTCATGGAGGATGGTCCGCAAACCTCGATTGAAATCCTTAACAAACTGAATGAAAATCAGAAGCCCCTGCGCACATTGCCCTATTATCTCTCTGTACAGGTAACGGCTGCATGTCCTCAGGAGTGTTCATATTGTCCGTATCCATCCATTGCGGGAGATGCAATAAAATCTGACAGGTATATGCCCCTGGAAAGTTTTCAAAATATTATCAATCAGTTTGTCTCCTTTGCAGATACGGGCTATGTCAATCTTTCCCCCTGGGGAGAACCCTCCATGCACCCTGAAATTGAAGCAATCATAGATGCGGTTTGCAGCCGGGGGCTCAGGGCGGTTATTGAAACTTCCGGTCTGGGGTGGGACGGTACAGCTGTTTCTGCTCTTTCAGAAAAGTATGGTGATTTGATCACCTGGATAGTCTCTCTTGATGCACATAGCGAAGCTGTCTACCGGAAACTCCGGGGTGCCGGCTTTGCTGAGGCTAAACTGTTCTTCGAAAAGCTTCTTGCTCTTTTTCCCGGAACTGCCTTTGTTCAGGCGGTACGGATGGATACAAATGAAGAAGAACTGGAGCTTTTCTACCGCTACTGGAAAGAAAAAACAGAGAATATCATTATTCAGAAGTATGATTATTTTTCAGGCTGCCTGCCGCAGAGAAGAATTGCGGATATCTCTCCCTATAACCGGAATGCATGCTGGCATATGAAGCGTGATATAACGGTACTGCTGAATGGTGATGTTCCGGTCTGCAGGGAAGATATTAAGAGTAAATATATTCTGGGTAATGTATTAACTGATGGTATCGAGTCGGTCTGGGAAAAAGGCCGCGAGTATTATGAAAAGCAGCTGAACGGAGACCTGCTTGAAATATGCAGAGAGTGTGATGAGTACTACACCTACAACTACTAAGGATCTTAAGCATACCTATACCGTTCTCGGCGGTTCCCGCGGCGGAGATGCCGCAGCAGAACGTCCCCTCTCAATCCTGCTGCTTAACCGGGGAACCCGGGTTCATCGGAGTGAGACCCTTGCCGGAATGGAACACCTGCTGCCGGCTGAAATTATCAGCATTGAAGGAGTCCGGAATAATTATGATCTTGAGCCTCTGGCGAGGAAGCATCCCGATATCCGTTTTATCAGGCTTCATGAACCGGTAAGCATAGGCGAATATCTCAATCTCGGTATGGAAGAGGCTTCCGGAACCTTTGTTCTGGTGGTCTGGAACGATATGAAGCTGAATCAGATCAGTCTGAAAGTACTTGAGCGGGTGGCGGAAAATACGGGGCTCTGCTCGGTGCCTGTTCTTTCAAACCAGAAAAATGAGATGATTCCCAGTATTATCTCCCCGGGGTTTCAGAAAAAAAGATTGAAAGTGCTTCCTTTTGTTCCAAAGGGAGAATCAGTTCCCTCTCTTTTTCCCTATGATCATTGCGGACTGTACCGCAGGCAGAGTTTTCAGCTGCTTGAAGGCTTTGACCCGCTTATTTCAAACCCGTACTGGCAGCTGCTTGACTTCGGATTCAGAGCCCACCTGTGGGGTGAGAAGATAAACTCATCCAACCAGTTCCGCATTACCATGACTGCGGAAACGGAAGTTGACGATACCACCCCGGATGCAGGTTACCGGCGTTTTTACCTGAAAAATCTCTTTCCAAAGTTTGATAAAGACCGCGGTATTCTGCCGCTAACACGTTTTTTAAGCTATTACCTCCGGGGGGGAGCTTCTTTTGCGGAAGCATTCCGGGAGTTTAAGGTCATACGCAGCTGGGTCAAGCTGCATCAGTACCGTTTTGTACAGGACGCCCGGCGTATAACAGATCTGTGGGAGGTCCCGGAGGTATGACCGGTGTGGTACTTCAGGCCCGGATCGGTTCTTCCAGGCTCCCCGGAAAGGCGATGCTCGATCTTTGCGGAAGACCGGTAGTCCGCAGAGCTATGGATGCTTTAAAGGAGACCTCCGGAGTCGATAAATTTATCCTTGCTACCGATGCGGAAAGTGCACCCCTTCTGAAGGCGGAAACAGAGGCTGCCGGTTTTGATCTTTTTATCGGGTCTCCTGATGATGTTCTCAACCGCTATGCCGAGGTTATACGTACTTACGGGTTGAGCACTGTTGTGCGTGCCACAGGTGATAATCCGCTGGTAAGTGCTGAGGTCGCAGAAAAAACACTGGAGCTTTTCTTTAAAGACAATGCGGATTATGCCGGTCTGAACGATACACCTCTGGGTACCGGTGTAGAAGTCGTGGCAGCAGCTGCGATCCTTCAGGCAGATAATGAAGCATCCGATCTGTATGAACGTGAACATGTCTGTCCATTTCTATATCGAAGGCCTGAAAGATTCCGGATAACCAGAAAAGCGGCTCCATCTGCGTGGTGTGTTCCCGGTTCTTCGGTAACTATGGATACCCTGGACGAATATAAAAAAGTTTTTTCCCTGTTTTGCCGTCTCTATTCCGGCAGTCCTGTCAAGATTGCAGATCTGACCGGTTTTCTCCGTGCCGCTGCAGAAAAAGCCGAATACTCTCAATCACTTGCGCTGGAGAAATAAGATGTTCTCCGGGCTGATTCTTATCGTTCCATCTGTGCGGAAAGGAAACGGAAGCGGCCATCTTGTCCGCAGTATAGCTCTTGCTCAAGCATATCCGGAACGGTTCAGGCTCTATATCGACAGAGGCGTCTCTTCCATTGACAAGGAAGCTCTTGATCATACCATCGATGTTCAACGATTTAACCTGCCTCCTGAGCTATTGGTTAGCCGGGAGGAAGTTTTGAAAAGTTCCTGGCGCTATATTCTGCTGGATCAGCGGCAAACCGATGATTCACTGTTGGCCTGGCTTAAGGAACTTGCCCCGGTAGCCGGCCGGGATGAATACCATACCGGCGGGTTCAGGTTTGACTACCTGATTCAGTCTCTTCCCGTTTTGAAACAGGGAGAAATTAATCTGTTCTGGGAAGACCCGGTCCTGATTCCGGCACATAAAAAGGAAAAACTTCCGGGAAAAACATCCCACAGGCGTGTTCTTATCTCCTTCGGCGGCGAAGATCCGGCTGGATTAACCCGGCCGACAGTCCAGGCGCTTATGTCTTTGGTTGAATCAGAAGAAGGTGATCTTACTGTTGTCTGCGCAGATAGTGTTCTTAAGAATGAGCTGCCGGAAGGGGTCTCCTGCCTGTTTAAACCGGAAAATCTTAAAGAGAAACTGGCAGACTACGATCTGCTTGTCTGTTCCTATGGGCTTACCGCTCTTGAAGCGGTCTACGCAGGTGTATCTGTGGTAACCGTTAATCCGAGCAGATACCACAGCCGCCTGGCAGGGCTTCTGGGTATACCTGTTTCCGGAACCGGTAAGGTAAAACGGAAGCGACTTATAAGACTTGTCAAAACATACGAAATATCACGTGCACGTAAAATGGAGAGGGTATTGCCATCAGAAGGCATTCATCCGGCGGAGCTTATGCCGCGAAGGCCGGTCTGTCCTGTATGCGGCGAATCCCGGGGAAGGGTGGTAAGCCGAATACCGGCGCGTACCTTCTTTAAGTGCACTCATTGTTCGCTTATCTACCAGCAGCCCTGGGTCCCCGACAATACCCTGTACAACAGAGACTATTTTTTTGACGATTATAGCAGGCAGTATGGGCGTTCATACCTGGAAGATTTTAGCCACATAAAAGATATGGGTAAGGCCAGACTCAAGATAATCGATAAAATCCTTGACTGCAAAATAAACCAAAAAACATTACTCGATATCGGGTGTGCCTATGGCCCTTTTCTTGCCGCCGCTGAAGAAGCGGGTTTCAGCTGTTTTGGTGTGGAACCCGCAGCGGATGCTGCTGCGTGGGTTGAGGTTAATCTGCATATCTCTGTATTTAACGGCGGGCTGGAAGATTTTCTTGCTGAAAACAGCGGCAGGCAGTTTGATGTTATAAGCCTCTGGTACGTAATTGAGCATTTTCAGAATCTCTCAAATATCCTGCCGGCGCTTATGGCCATGCTCAAACCGGGAGGTATACTGGCTTTTGCTACTCCCAATGCAGATGGTATTACCCGGAGGACCCGCAAAAAGGTCTTTTTTGCCGATAGCCCCGGGGACCATTACAGCCTGTGGTCACCGTCATCTGCGGCAAAGATTCTGAAGAACCTGGGGTTTGGAAAGATCTATTTCCGTGCAACCGGGATACACCGACAGCGTTTTCCGGGGTGGTTATGTCTTTTCTGGCCTGTCTCTCAATATTTTGCAAAGAAAATGTACCTTGGCGACACCTTTGAAGCATATGCGGTAAAACCTGATAACAAGGCAGGGATGTAGTAGTGAAAGCAGAGCGAAGAAAGCGTATCTATATTTTAGGTGCCGGCGTTATGCAGATTCCGGCTATTCGCGCTGCCCGGGATTTCGGCTGGGAGGTTGTTTGCTCCGACGGCAACAGTAAAGCTCCGGGAATAGAGGAGTCTGATTTCTTTGAGCACATTGATATTCGTGACAAAGAAAAAATTGCAGAATCTGTGGTTACATGGAAAAACGGGAGGGGCCTGGACGGAGTTTTTACCGCCGGCACAGATTTCTCCGCCTGTGTCGCATATGCTGCAGAAAAGGCGGATCTTCCCGGTATCGGATACGAAACTGCCCTTAACGCTTCCGATAAAGCCAGAATGCGACAGGTTTTCCATAAGTATCAGGTGCCGTCTCCCCGTTTTGTGGAAGTATGCGATGGCGGCCTCAAGGAGGAGGCTCTTGCATCGATCTCTTTTCCTCTGGTTGTTAAGCCCGTGGATAATATGGGTGCCAGAGGTATCCGCAGAGTTGACTGCAAAGAAGAGTATAATGAAGCCTTCGAGCGGGCCATGGCATATTCAGCTTCGAAAAAAGTAATCATTGAGGAATATCTTGAAGGGCCGGAGTTCAGTATTGATGCCCTCGTTTTCAATGGTGAGATAAACATCTGCGGTGTTGCAGACAGAATAATCAGGTTTCCGCCATATTTTATCGAAACAGGCCATACCATGCCCACCGAATTCGGCGAGGTTCCGGTAAAAAATGTGGTCCAGGTGTTTAAGCAGGGCGTGAAAGCTCTTGGTATCAATAATGGGGCTGCAAAAGGTGATATAAAACTTACCCCCAGGGGAGCTGTGGTCGGAGAAATTGCCGCACGGCTGTCCGGCGGGTTTATGTCCGGCTGGACGTATCCTCTCTCTTCGGGAGTCAACCTGACCGCCGCCGCTCTCAAGATTGCTGTGGGAGAACATCCCGGGAGTCTGGAGGAAAAAACGCATAAAATTTCCGCCGAGAGGGCCTTTTACTCAATACCCGGAACAATTCAATCGATAGAAGGATTTGACCGTCAGGCTGGAAATGCAGCTTTTCTTTCCAGGAATGCCGGCGATGTGGTCAGTTTTCCGCATAATAATGTGGAAAAATGCGGAAACTATATCTTTTCCCATAATGATAGAAATAGTGCAACAAGCGCAGCGGAGGAGGCATGCCGGAACGTGCTTGTCCGTCTCAAACCGGGAGAACTATCGACTCTGTCGTTTCTCCAGAAAAGAAGTGACAAGTGGGTACCGGATGCATATCAATTTACTGTAAGAGAAAACAGAGACTGGATAAAAAGCCTGAAAAAAATTCCGGATAAGCAGAAAATAGGAGAATCAGGAATTACTATTGGCAAACCGCCGTTGTTTGAGGAAGAGATCAATTTTATAAATGTCGACTGGATGGGTCGCACTATGCTGCAGTCTCTGAACTCTATTCTAAAAGAGACTGGAATCAGACAGGTGACCGGCGACGGTTCAACAGGGGCCGGTTTCTGGCACGCTTTTTTCCGGGGTGGCATACAGGGTGGTATCTGGTATATAGATACTCTCAAGGAATTTATTAATAACAAATCTTACGGAGAATGCTTCAGTGGCTGGGATAACTCTTTCGAAAGAGTGTAGAGGTATAAGTTTCAGTGGTAAAATCGGCGGGAAATAAGGTGCAGAATAATATAAAAAGAAAATCTCTTCTGAAATTATTATTCCTCTTTCTGCTGATGGCCGTTTCCACTCTGCTGTACAGTGAAGAAAATATAGTCAGTTTGATAGAACGGGTAGGGGGAGAGCTTCTCTGGGATCCTGTGCTTGAACGGGGTATTGTCAACCGTGGAAGAAATTCCGTGGTTTTTCAAGTCTCTCTGCCCTATCTGCTTAAAGATTTTAACAGGATTGTCGATATCGATCCTCCCCGGCGGGACAGTCAGGGCAGAGTAATGGTCACCGATACTGCGGCGGAAAGCTTTATCCAGATTTTTTCTGCAAACACACAACACGATGGATTTTTTATCTCAACAATTATAATCGATCCCGGGCATGGAGGCAAAGATCCCGGTACCATCGGGACCCACACCATAGGGGGTAAGAGGGTTACCCTTGAGGAAAAGTCTATAGTTCTTGATGTGGCAGTCAGGGTAAACGCACTGTTGAAAAAAAGATACCCCGATAAAAACATCCTTATGACCCGGGAAGACGACCGTTATCTTGCCCTGGAAGAGAGAACTGATTTTGCAAATGCCATAGATCTTGCAGAAAACGAGGCAATGATATTTCTTTCCATTCATGCCAACGCTTCCCTCAACAGCAAAGCTACAGGTTTTGAAGTCTGGTATCTGCCGCCGGAATATCGCCGTGAGGTAATCGATCCCGATGAGCTTGATGGTGACCAGAAGAATATTGCCCCGATTCTCAATTCCATTCTGGAAGAAGAATTTACCGTCGAAAGTATTCTTCTTGCCAGGGAAATTCTTAAAGGTATGGACTCGACTATTGGTGACCAGAGTGGAAACCGGGGATTAAAAGAGGAGTCCTGGTTTGTGGTGCGGAATGCACGAATGCCCTCTGTTCTGGCGGAAATCGGTTTTGTTACAAACCCCTCAGAAGCTGCACTCCTGAACAACAGCCCGTACTTGCAGAAGGTGTCCGCTGGAATCTATAATGGGCTGTCCGCTTACATAGAACAGTTTGAAAAAGGCGGCGAATAAAGCCATCCTGTAAAAGGGAAAATCAAGCATGATATCGAGGATTCTGGTGAATAAAACCCGCAATATTAATATGCTCCCTCTCCTGTTAGGGGGAATACTGCTGGTCTTCCTGCTTCTTTCAATACTTTTTTACACCCTTGAACCGGCGAAACAGCTAAGGCGAAAATTTATTTTTCCCCGTGAAATGTCCATGAAACTCACCGGTGAAACACGAAATGTCAGTGTATCATCCAACAGGGAATCAAACATTCGTGCCTATCTGGATGACCTTCTACTCGGGCCGGCGACCCTTCGGCTGGTACCGATTTTCCCGGAAGGAACCCGACTTAACCACCTTAAACTGGTGAATAATGACGTATATGTAGATTTCAGCCGAAATTTAGTGTTTAATCTTGAAAATCATTCCCTCAAGCTTGTTGAGATTAAGAACCTCCTTGTCGACAATCTATCTGTGAACTTCCCTTTTCTTGAGAAGATCATAATAACTGTGAATGGTCTCGAGCCGAGGTTCGGGATTGAGGAGTAGAATATGGCTGGAGGTTTTTTTCGAAAAAGAGCAAAAAAAAGAAAAATCGTTGACAAAAATGTATGGGTACGTATAATTTTAGATGGCAAATGCAATTAATGTGAGAAAGGAGCAATAAATGAAACGGTTTGCAATCTTTCTTTGTCTTCTCATGGTTGTTTCCGGAATGATAGTCACTGCAGAGGAAGCGACGCTTATCGACTTCGCAGTACTTACTGCTGACACCGAAACTGGTGAAAACGAAGCTACGATTATCGATTTCAGCGACAAGGCTGGTACCAGCTTTACTGACGAGGAGAAGACTCAGATGAAGACTTCCCTCGCTATTGAAAACTGGGACGTACAGCTGTCAAGCTCTTCGCGTACTGTAGTTAACCAGCGGTACTCTCTGACCAAGGAAGCCCCGGTCAAAGATACTGCTCGTAGATACGCCGGAGAGACTATCATGGGTGTTCGTGTACACTTCCCCGAAGAGTCCTACAACGCCTATGCGCTGATTAAGCCTCCCTTTGAAATACCTGCATATTTCAGTCCTGATGACCCCGATAAGTTCAATAACTTCGGTGTTATCAAGAATGTTGGTGTAGTCAAAAGTATTTCAATGAATGTTCTGGGAAAAAATTTCCCCCACCGTGTCGGTGTGATCCTGAAGGATCAGAACAATATGGAGCAGACTATTATCATAAACGACCTTGAGTTTGATGGATGGAAGACACTTACCTGGCAGAACCCCAACTATATCGATGAGGTTCGTAACCGGGAAATTAAGAAGTTCCCCCTGTATCCCAAAACTGCCCCCAACTATAAGCTGGTTGGAATCGCAATTTTCCGTGATGCAATGCACGGTGGCGGGGATTTCGTTACTTATGTCAAGGACATCACCATGACTTACGACCTCGCGGTTCTTTCACTGGAATCCGATGTTGATGATGAATCCATCTGGGGTATTCTTGAGCAGCGTGAAGATGCACGGCGTAATGCAGAGTTCGAAAGACTCGGCAACGTTCAGGTACTTCGCTACCTCGAATCTCAGAAGATGCATCAGGATGTTGAAGGCGAAGCAGCTGCTGCTGAATAAGTTCTCCTTTCTACTTGATAATAGAGTCCTCCGGTTTTCCGGAGGACTTTTTTGTTGTTTACAGACCGACACAGGTAAAAAGCTTCTATATTTAAATCAGTTCTAAATTAAGAATAATCACAATAGTATCACTCAAAACAAGATAAAATATCACCGGCATTTGGCTGAATTACCTTATAGCCTTCGAATAGAATTATATTCAGGATTTATCAAGCTTCTCTTTCAACACGAAAAGAGCATAGCATTTTATGGTTTTATGAAAGCGTATTCATCGCAGGAAGTAAATAGCTAATGGCTAAACTTGTTTCACCTGATGCGATAAAACTGTCTATGATCAAGGCATTGATATTACGCGCGTTTAATAATGAGGGTGTAAGAGTCTATAGAGAAGTCTTGTGTTAAAATACGGACAGTTTCTATGGTAAAGACTCTAACAAGCTGTTGGTTCTACGGTTTATTCGTCCAACCGGAACGAAACACCCGTTTCCAGGCTGAAAAGATACATTCCAAGTCCGGAGGTAGCGGTTTCCATAAAGGTTCCATCCGCTTCTCCGAAGGAATAAATATTGCTTTTCAAATCAAAAAAGAGATCCATTTTACTGCTCGCTGCAAGATCTATCCTGGTCCCGAGAATTAACGAGTTGAAGGTGTGTTCAACTGTCGAAGTTTCAATAAAAGTGAGTGTTCTGGTCTGATACCCGAAGGTCAGCTCAAACCGGTAAGGTCTGTTTTTCTGGTAAATATCGGTGCTGAACGCGTATTCCTGCAGTTTGGAAACTTTTTCTCCGGCGGATGTTTTTTCAGTGAAGGTTTTTGTGGAAAGACTTGCTTCGCAAATTGCATTGGGAATATAGAAACCGACGCCGAGAACACTTTTTTCCTGGAGATAATCGCCGCTGCTGACTAGTCTTCCCCCAATGCTTGAATCTGCAGACAAGCGGCCAAAAATTACGCCTGGTACATCTACCAATATTTCTGTGGAAATACCCGGTTTTAAAATGGTTGAGAAATCATTGAAAACACCGAAAAAAGGCCCTGCTTTCAGCTCAAAAAAATCACTTCTATAACTGAGAAGGGCCGAAATGGAATATTTGAGTATGGGATCGTAAAAAAGTCCGGTTTCGAGATTCATATCCTGAGAGACATCAGCATTTCCGAAAACTGAAAGACCATAAAGGAAATCCGTTCCGCTTACTTCTGTATCAGTTTTAGCCCGGTCATCGGTAAAATCGATATTGCTGAAGGTGAAGGATGTACCAACCTCTGAAGAGTAGAGAAAGAACGTGCTTAGGAAAAGAAAGGATACAGCTATGATAAATGGTTTCTTCATCTAAAACTCCGCTCGTACACCGATAAACGCACTGAACATATCGCTGATACTGCTCGTTTCGGTGGCCAGGTAATTTAATTTCAGGTTCCACACGGCGCCCTGGGTAATAAAGCTCATATATGGAGAGACTGTAACACTCAGGTCGGTATCGTCGCTGTAAAGCATTGTAGTTTCAAGACCGCCTGCAAGTGGTGTTTCTTCGGGTTTACCGAACAGTAGATTGATATTTGTGTGCAGATCGCCGGTTTCTCCGGTTTCTGTCTCCATGTATTCCTTGTAGTATTTGGGATGGGAGAAAAAGGTGAAAATAAGGCTGCCTACACCAAAATGAATTCGAGGTTCAAAAAGGAAATAGAACATGCCTATATCGATGGCATCTTCCCCGGGTGAAAAACGGGGGATACCCACCTGGGCAAAAAACTCACCTTTTTCATTTGCAATCAGATCAATTAAGACTCCCGCCCGGTAAAGCCCGTAATCTCCATAGGGATAGGACCCGCCAAGGAAGGTATCGATCTTGAAATTGTCACCGTTTGCGTTCCAGCGTAAATCCGAGCTGTAATGCCCCTGCCCGTAATTGTTGTCCTGATAGGTATACAGGCTAAGTCTGGTCCAGTTCCGTCCGAAATCTGTATCAATCTGTATTCCCGTACCGTCGACGCTGTACAGGCCGTCATAAACAACCGTATCGGGAAAGTAAAAGTACCCCCTAAAAAGTGAGGCTACCTGGCCTGAACCATAGTAGGATGGAAATATGTCGCCATTTGCAAAAGTTTCTGTTTCGCCGGTGAAGTAGGATATGGTCAGGGGGAGATTAAATGCTTCTCTTACCGAAACCCGGGCAGACTTAAGGTATAGCAGTGCAGAATCACTCAGGTAAGTCTCTGCAGAATCAGCGGTCGAAAGGTCCGTGTTGGACATCCCCATGGTGCCGTTGGTAATCCCCAGGGTTAAGGCTCCTCCGAGTTTGTATCCACCGGCTATTTCTACATCTATGTCCCCGAATGTATCCAGAACAAAGTTGTCGCCATCCATGGATCCCCTTGTAATAAGCTCCATTGTAGTAACTGAGACATCCGCTGCAAATCCATGCGTAACTGTACCGGCAATAAAAAGAGTGACAAGGAAATACGGCAAAATAGAAGACTTGAAACGCATAATAAACCGTCCTGAAGTAAATGTATCCCCGAAAATAAGATAAACCAAAATCCTACAGTTTATTATCGATAGTATCATACCTTTACTCAAGCATACATAGGCTTAACTTTTGATTGAATAAGGCTTAAGTAAAAAATCTCGCTTGACTTAACGGTACTTATATATAAAGATTAATTTCGAGATGAGTGACTACCTAGATCCAAATAATGAAGAACTGCTGAAAGACTTCTTTATGGAAGCAAATATGCAGGTCGAAATACTGGAACAGAACATCCTTGTTCTGGAAAATGATCCCGGCAATAAAGATGCGGTAGACGAGATCTTCCGTGCAGCCCACACCCTGAAAGGTGGATCTGCAACGGTGCAGATGAATGATCTGGCCGGTTTTACCCACCATGTTGAGGATTTGCTCGATGAAATCCGCAACGGCTCGGTAAATATCAGTGAAGATCTGATAGATGTTTTACTGTCCTCAATTGACATCATAAAGGGTATTCTCGAGGCGCGATCAAATGGTGAAGAGTTCACCATGGATATTTCCGAAACCAGCCGGCGGCTCAAAAACTTTATCAGCGATGAAGCTGGAAGTGCTCCGGAAGTTGCGGATCCTGCTCCAGCACCCCAGCCGCAGGCAAGTCCCGAACCGGCACCGGCCGTATCGGCATCACCGGTAAAAGTATCTTCCGGGGCAGGGATGCTTTCCGATGAAGATCTGCTGGAGTTAAAAGAAGCTGCCGGCCCGGATGATACGCTATTCGCCGTGGCTGTCCATTTTGATGAAGAAAACCCAATGAATACCGTCGGTGGTATTCAGGTTTATGCTGCCCTGAAGGCAGTCGGTTCCGTGCTTAAAACTGAACCGGATTTTGAAGAACTTTATGAAGACCAGTTTCACCCGACAGTAATCTATTATACTGCCACAGAGGCAGGAGAGGACGAGGTTCTCAAAAGAGTTCATATCCCTGATGTGGTTAGTTCAGTGGACATTTCCGATGTGGAAAAAAGTGCACAGGCCGCTGAGCAGGAAACTGCACCGCCGCCGGCAGCCCCGAAAAAGGCTCCTGCGGCAGCAGCCGCACCTAATGCTGCTTCTGAAGTACAGGATAACGCAGAACAAATAAATGAGGCTGTTGCTTCGGCCGCATCACCGGACAGTACGGTTGCAGCGAAAAAGAAAAAGATGGGCTCTGTCCTGCGGGTGGACAGCGCCAGAATTGACAATCTGCTCAATCTTGTTTCTGAGGCTGTAATTAACAAGGCTACGTTCAATCAGATTACCAATCAGTTTGCAGATACCCAGGATGAGCTGAAAAGTGCTGAGTCACTTTTTCAGGAAAAGCTGCGGGAAATATTTGATATTGTACCCAATCTGGCGGAAGAGCTTCAGCACGGAGCAAGCGAAAAAGAGATTCGCCAGCAGCTGCAGGAAAAGTTCGGTGATCTAACAACCCTTTTTGTCCCCTTTGAAAATAAACTTAAAGGGGCGGTTAACAAGTTCCGCAGCACCAGCCAGAATCTTGGGCGGCTGACAGGGGATCTCCATGAGCGGGTTCTTCAGATTCGCATGGTACCCATCTCGCATATTTTTTCCCGCTTTCCCAGGCTTGTACGGGATATTTCCAAATCACTCAACAAAAAGATTCAGCTTATTATTGAAGGTGAAGATACCGAGCTGGACAAATCTGTAATTGAAGATCTGCTTGATCCTCTGATTCACTGTGTACGTAATTCCGTTGACCACGGTATTGAAAGTATTCCTGACCGGGAAGCGTCCGGAAAGCCTGCAGAAGGACATGTTTTGCTGCGTGCCAAGAACGAAGGCAACATGATTGTAATTGAGATTCAGGATGACGGTAAGGGAATCGATGTTGAATCTGTACGAAGAAAAGCCATAGACCGCGGGATAATTCATCCAAGCAAAAACCTTTCAGATATCGAAGCTTTCAATCTTATTTTTGAGCCCGGTTTTTCCACTGCCAAATCTGTAACAGATATTTCCGGAAGGGGAGTCGGCCTGGATGTTGTCCGCAAGCAGATTGAAAAGCTGAATGGTAGCGTCAGTGTCTGGTCCGAGCAGGGCTCGGGTACACGGTTTACCATTAAGCTACCTCTTACGCTGGCAATTATCCAGGGACTACTTGTTCAGGTGGGTCAGGAAAAATACGCCATACCGATAACTTCGGTTATAGACAGTCATCGTATCCGGCCGGAAGAGATACGCATGATTGACAACTATGAAGTATTTAATGTTCGGGAAGATGTTATCTCTCTGCTGCGTTTAAACCGGCTTTTCAAAGTGCCCGGGGATGATCAATTCGAATATCATTATGTCGTTATTGTCGGCAGCGGTGATAAGAAGATGGGCCTGATTGTTGATTCCCTTATAGGCGAAGAAGACGTGGTTATCAAACCTTTGAAAGACAGCTATACCAATGCGCCGGGTATTGCCGGCGCTACGATTCTTGGAGATGGTACAGTTTCTCTTATTATAGATGTAAGTCAGCTGCTCGAACTTGGTTTTAAACAGGAAATGGCTGACCGACGAAAACGTGAAACAACAGTACGCTGAGGCTGAAGAGGGAAATATGGATACGGTACAGGCAAAAGAGCTGGAAGCGGAAAAGAAAAGTGTTGTCGAACATATAGACTTCAAAATGGTCACTTTTTCTCTGGCAGGGAAAGAGTATGGTATAGATATCATGAAGGTGAAAGAGATTTCAAAGGCAGATCGTTTCACCTACGTTCCCAACACTGCTCCCTATGTCAGGGGTGTGTATAATCTGAGGGGTGATATTATATCCATTATAGACCTGAGAAAAATGTTCAACCTTCCGGTCCCTGAGGCAGGTAAAGATAATATGGAGGATATGATTATCCTCCGTCTGGATAATTATTTCATAGGTGTGATTGTGGATACCATCGACAAGGTGGTTGGTATCGCTTCTTCATCCATTCAGGCCCCTCATCCGCTGTTTGGTGATATTAATATAAAATTTATTAAGGGAATCGTTGAAAACGAAAATAAACTTTATATTATTCTTGATGTCGAGAAGATCCTGGGGAATGATCAGGAGACAGAATCCTCCAGGCTGGATCTGGAGGTTATGGGAATTCCCATGACAAATGATCAGTCACCCGCAGAGGATGAGACTGAAAGCCGGCAGAGTTCAGAGGACCTGGGGATAGAGTTTCTTCAGGATACGCTGAAAACTTTCAAACGCTTTACCGTTTCAGATATTAACCGTGAATGGGTTATCAGCAGATTTGCGGAGTGGAGAAATCAGCACGGCGGCAGCGATGAAGAGAGTCAGTTAAAATCGCCCGAAGAAGGTGATGAGTTTCTTGCTCCTTTTTATTCAAGGGATACCGGAAATCTCTGGACTCAGGACTATGCAGATGCCATTCGCGGTCTATTACCGTCGGGTCAGAAAGGTAACCTGTCCATATGGAATGCCGGATGTGCGAAAGGGTATGAAACATACTCAATCTTATCGCTGTTAAAGGGGAACAACCCCGAAGCAGTTCTTAAGGTTTGGGCTCACGACAACGATCTGTTGAGTATTTCAACCGCCCCCAGTCTTCTTTTTCAGGAGATGGAAATTCCTGAACATTTCAAATCGTATGTTCAGGAGACAAAAGGGGGATTCCAGTTTAAGGATGATATACGGAATCATATTCTGTTTGAATATCATGATATACTGCATAACAATCCATTCCCACAGGTGGATGTTATAATAGCCAGGGATGTTTTGTCTTTTCTGGCCAAAAATGAGCAGGAAACTCTGATAAATGAGTTCGATGAGAAGCTTAAAAACGGAGGTCTACTGATTATCGGTACCAATGAGAGGATGAATGGTCCGGAATGGGAGCCGGTAGAATCAGCAGGAATAGTTGCGTATAGAAAAAAATCTTAGTAGTATTAAGTATTGTAATGAGTCTTTTGAGTATTGCGGGTAAGGAGAGCAACCTATGAGAGTGGAATATATCAATCCCTTTGTTGAAGCTGCATTTAATATTCTGCGCGAAGTTTTAAATGAAGAAATTACGCGGGGTGAACTGTATTTGAAGTCTACCTCCCAGCCAGTTCTGGGTGTAGCTGCAATAGTGGGTCTGGCTGGAGATGTTGAAGGCCGGGTTCTTTTTGACATGAGCAAAGATACTGCTACCGGCATTGCTTCTGCAATGAACGGTGAAGAGATCAAAACACTGGATGAACTTGGGAAGGCAACTATTACAGAGCTTGCCAATATGATTACAGCTCAGGCTGTTACCAAGCTGCATGATCTTGGTTTCAAGTTTGATCTTACTCCCCCCGCAATTTTTACTGGTGATAATATGGAAGTTACCGATACTGAAGTAGAAGCACTTATTGTGCCGGTTAATCTTCCCCAGGGTAAAATAGAAATTAATGTAGCCGTTCGGGAACGTGCTTAGGAGGCGTTTGAATGAAAACGAAAATGGATTTTCCTAACATAAATGAACGCAAAGCAGAAGGGACCCGTCCCGATGGATCAGCTTTCCGTGTTCTTGTTGTAGATGACTCCATGTTTGTTACCAAACAGATCAGTCAGATTTTAACATCTGAAGGATTTGAAGTTGTAGGAACAGCCAAGGATGGACAGGAAGGACTCGAAAAATATAAGGAACTCTATCCTAATGTTGATCTGGTAACCATGGATATTACAATGCCCCGTATGGACGGAGTTACCAGCCTTGAAAAGATTATCGAGTTTGACAAGGAAGCGAAGATTATAATGATCAGTGCTCTGGGCAAACAGGATCTTGTAAAAAAGGCTCTACTTATAGGTGCAAAGAACTACATTGTAAAGCCTTTGGACCGCAAAAAAGTCCTGGAAAGGGTATTGATGAGCCTCAAATAATGTGGTAGAAATAGCTCTGCTAAAATGGGCGGCTAGCTCAGTTGGTTAGAGCACTTGCTCGACACGCAAGGGGTCGTTGGTTCGAATCCAATGCCGCCCATATTAAATGCCTTACAGGCAAAGAATTAAAGCATCGAACTTCCCGGTTCGGTGCTTTTTTTATTGTGTGCCGAGCATGGCGCGTATCTTGGAGGTGAAAGTCCTCTGTGGGGGTTACAGTGCCTACCACTAGCTGAAGGCAAGGGTGTCTATCGTGAGATAGAATCTGAAGGAAGCTGGAAGCAAAATCCTGAGCCAAGGAACACGAACTGGATATGAGGCTGTTTCAGGTGGATAAGTTTGCGATACAGAACGAAGTCCAACACTGTACAGAACCTGAGGCGGTAAATCCAGTGGCTACATGGGAGGAAAGAGACACGTCTTACCTCGGGAGGTCTTATGGACGTCTTAGGCTGCAATATCGCTCATGATAGACGGAGTAAAGCTTGCCATGAGAAGTCAGCAGACGTCATAGTACCAATTTAAACGTTGGGAAGGACTGAACCAGAACGGCGGTTACCGAATATGGAAGTATCCAGAGACAATGCAAAAGACAGCCAACTTCGGTTAGAAGAACTGTATCATGAGGATAGCCCGGAAGGTGAAGGTAATGATACAGCGTCAAAGTTGTCCAGGAAGAAACAATACAAGGGAACCAATACCGATCACAGTATCGACACCAGTAGATTATTCGACAGAATCGTGAGCTATGAAAATATGCACCTGGCGTTCAGCAAGGTTGCAAGTAATAAAGGCTCAGGTGGTGTGGACGGGATGAAAGCATCAGAGCTGGTGCCGTATTTCGAAGAACACTACCCGGATCTAAAGGATGACCTACTTGAAAAGCGGTACAAACCACAGCCTGTTCGGAGGGTAGAAATACCTAAAGACAATGGCAAGAAAAGGAACCTTGGCATCCCCACGGTCATAGACCGAGGAGTCCAGATGTCCATCGCTAATGTGCTTAGTGCCATCTATGAACCCATATTCAGTGAAACCAGTTACGGATTCAGGCCGAACCGTAGCGCTCATGACGCGTTAAAGAAATGCCTTGAGTATGCACGGGAAGGAAGAGTCTGGGTAGTCGATCTGGATTTGGAAAGATTTTTCGACACAGTACAGCAAAGCAGACTATTACAGATGATTAGTACTACCATCACGGATGGACGGGTCATATCTCTGCTCTATCGATTTGTGAAAGCAGGAGTTATGGTAAATGGGGTAAAGAGACCGACTGATGAGGGAGTTCCTCAAGGAGGTCCTCTGTCGCCACTGTTGAGTAACATAATGCTTAACGATTGCGATAAAGAGTTGGAGAGTCGAGGGCACGCGTTTGTACGATATGCCGATGACCTGATGATCTTCTGCAAAACAGAAAGGGCTGCGAAGAGGGTAATGGAAAGCATCACTACCTTTCTGGAGAAGAAATTGAAGTTGAAAGTGAACCGGGAAAAGAGCGTTGTTCGATATATTACGAAAGACGTGAAATTTCTGGGACATGGATTCTCTAACCAGAGAGGGACCATACAGCTGACCATTCACCGCAAAAGTATGTTGAAAATGAAAGGCAAGCTCAAAGAGGTCCTGAACAAGAGCAACGGATGGAGCTATGTTTTTCGCAAAGATCGACTGAGATATCTCGTCAGAGGTTGGGTGAACTACTTCAGGTTTGCCCTCGCCAAGAAGCGCTTACAGATACTTGATGCATGGGTGCGGCATAAGATTCGTGCGGTAATTCTTGCCCAGAACCGTCGTGTCCGGTCTCGCTACAAACTATTCAGGCAATGTGGTGCTAATCACCAAGATGCGCTATTGGTGGCCAATGCGAGACAGAAAGTCTGGGCACTGTCAGGGTTTTATGCGGTCTCATGGTGGTTGAATATGAAGGTGCTAAGGAACCATGGTTATGAGTTTTTCAATGATTGGTATACGAGAGTGCACATTGTAGTGTAATTCTAATTCTGGAACCGCCGTGGTACGGAACCGTATGCCCGGTGGTGTGGAAGGACGAGATAAAACAGTCGTTTGAAACTATTTTATCTCTCCTATCCGATTCCGGGCAGCAATAGTTTTGCATAAATAAGTCTACCTATAGAAGAAAAGTAAGAAAATATTAAAAAAGTTATCAAAAACATAATAAACACTTGAAATGTTTGTAATTATGGTAATAATATTGCTTCAATGCTTATGAGGTTGTAATTTGTACCTGCCAAAACGCAAATTCCTCTACAACCCAGCAATGGAGGCTTAATATGTCTAAAGAGAATGTACTGGCTTTTCTAGATAAAGGCGCAGACGACAGAAAATTCCGGGTAAAATACGACAACTGTTTTTCAATGGATAAGTTTACCGCCATGGCACAGGAAGACGGATTTGATTTTACAGAAGATGAACTTAAAGCGGTATTAAAGGAAAACGGCGATTCATTCGAATCTTACGGTAATCCTCCCAAGAAAGGTATCTGGGTATAGTTTACTTTATATTTTACCCCTACCTTGGATATAGAAAGCACCGGAGATTTTCTTTCGGTGCTTTTTTTATTTCTAAAATTGCAAATTGGAACGTTTTCTTTCATAATAATAGGTAAATATTCTGGAGGAAAATGTTGATTCTGATAAACAGTTTACTACTTGTCATAGCTATTGCAGTCACAGCTTTTTTTCCCGTCTCAAGTTCATTCATAATCACCGCTGCTGTGTTGCTCGGCCTTGGTGCCACGATTTTTCTGGTAAAAAGCCAGGCGGGCCAGAAGCGACTGCTTATAAACCGCTATACCGACGAAATCGAATCTTTAAAAGAACATTTACTGGTGCAGGAGAAAAAGACCGTGGCTGCTGAAGCAGCCCTTGAGGCCTCACAAAAACTCCACCAATCAAATGCAATGCTTCTCGACCGTATTTCGGAGAATGTTCAGATATTTTCAGGTGCAATTCCGATTCTTGATGCTCTCACCCAGCGGGTGGTGCAAAGAACTGAAAGTTCCAACATTGCGCTCTCAGATCGGATTTTTTCTATTACCGGTGCATCAAAACAGGTTAACGAAGATATCCGTAATGTTTTTTATGAACTTGTGGACGGAGATACCGGACTTCAGCGTGGAGTAAATCATCTGAACAGCGAAGCGGACAGGCTTAGTTCCTTAACCAGAGAATTGAACTCCCTGGGAAAAAGATATCTTCGAGATATGTCCACTTTAAAAGATATGGTCGGAAAAATCGGAAGTTTTACCACCAGCCTGACAGACCTGGCAGATCAGACGAACCTTCTCAGCATTACCACCTCTATAGAGGCTGCACGCGCAGGGCAGGCCGGTAATGGGTTCCGGATTATCGCTTCCGAGGTTCAGCAGCTTGCACAGCGTTCGAAGTCAATTGCAGAACAGATAAACGACAGTATTCAGGATGCAGCGGGTGCGGTTGAAAGTTCTTTTAATGAACAGGAAGAAACTCTGGAAGACAGTATCGGGCAGATTATAAAATCACAGGAACTTTTATCGAATATAACCAGTGAACTTCAACCTAAACTTGAAAAAATCAGTACTTCCATTGAAAAGTCGAAAGATTTATCCGTTGGTGTTTCAGAAAACCTCGATGGTATTATTGTTTCTCTTCAGTATCATGACATAGTGCGGCAGATACTGGAACACTGTATATCGATTCTTGGTGATGTGAAGGAGCTCTGCAGTGCCGATGGGGCTCTGTTTACAGATGAGCGTATCTTAAAAAATGAAAAGGTAAATGAACTGGTTCGCGATATAGCTAAGAACCATTTTACTGTAGATGATGAATGGGAGGTTATAGGCCTTTCCGTGAAAGATACAAGTAACATAGAGAAACGGGAACAGACAAAAAGGAAGCATAAGCTTGAAGGTGATATCACACTATTCTAGATTAGTAGTTCAGGAGATTTATAATGAATATTCTTTGTGTTGATGACAGCAATACTATCCGGATTCTGGTAAAGAAAGCGTTAGAGCCGGAGGGTTTTACCATTATAGAGGCCGTGAACGGCAAGGATGCCCTGGATGTGGCGGGGGCCAATAAAGTTGATGCTTGTGTAGTTGATGTTAATATGCCTGAGATGGATGGGTTTCAATTTGTTGAAGCTTTCAGGAAAAACAGCGGCGCCGATAAAATACCTATTATTTTTTTAACCACCGAAAGTTCTGAAGAGAAAAAGAAAAAAGGTGCAGCCCTGGGGGTAAAAGGCTGGATAGTAAAGCCCTTTGATCCGCCCTCTCTTGTTAAGGTAATTAGAATGATTACAGGATCCTAGGGGATAAAACATGGAAAGCTTGAAAAACCTCCTGAAAAGAGTAGAAACATTTATTCCCGGTGATCTTGTGGAAGGGATTGATATAGAAGAAGCCTTTAAAGAGGTACTGAACGATCCTGCGTTGGCACCGGAAAATATTGATATGATAAAAACCCTGGCAGGAGAATTTTCCGGAATCATTCAGCAATCTTCCGGCGGCGATGAAGATATCATTAAGTCCGGTATTGTTAAAGGTTTGAACAAGCTGGTTAAGCACCAGTCAGAAGAACCTCAGGCTGAAAAGGCCTCTTCCGGCGATTACGAAGAGGAAGAGGTGGAGGATCTTGATGTCCTCTCATCTTTTATTGTGGAAGCTCAGGAACATCTGGAAAACATAGAAGAAAAAATTCTTACCCTGGAGACTTCAGTTGATCCCGAAATGGTAAATGAAGTTTTCCGCTCCATGCATACTATAAAAGGAGTCTCGTCTTTTCTCGGGCTGCGAAGAATCAAGACTGTAAGCCATCATATGGAATCTGTCCTTGATGATGTAAGAAAGGAAAAGCTTGCGGTAACTCCGGAAATGATCGATGCATTCCTGGCCGGAGTAGATTTGGTTTTACAGCTTGTAAACGACCTGTCTGAAAAGTGTGAAGCCAGGAAGGCAGGGGGATCAGACCCTGTTGTAGAGTTAGGCGTGTCAATTGATTCATTTATAGCCAAGCTGGAAGCTCTTGTGACAGGAAAAGAATCCACTGAGTCCAGTCCTGCTTCTGCAGGGGCAGGAAAGAATGACGAACTTTTTACCCCTGAAATGATCGAAAAGTTTGTAGCCGAATCTTCAGATCTGATAGACAGTGCGGAGAAGGCAATTCTGGATGTGGAATCTACCGAAAGCCCTCTACCCCTGATAGATGAAGCCTTTCGTGCAATTCATACAATTAAAGGAAATTCCGGTTTCTTCTGGTTTGGATATATAGAGAAGCTTTGTATGGATGTTGAATCTGTACTGGATCTTATGCGTAAAGATAAGCAGGCAATTCGGCATACGGTAATCTCTTCTTTATTATCTGCACTGGATGAAATACGTTACGGTTTACAGAAAATACAGAATGGCGAGGTAAAGCCCGGCGAGAGCGGTGATAGGGAAGCAACCTACGTTGATGAGCGCCTTGAAAAAGGAGATGCCAAACCGCTGGGAGAACTCCTTGTAGAGATGGGTGCGGCGTCCGCTACAGAGATAGACAAGGCTCTGGAAAAGCAGAATATGCGACTTGGTGAGCTTCTGGTTACAGAAGGGGTAACCGATGAGGCAAGTATAGAAAAGGCTCTTAAAAGGCAGGGACGGCCGGCTGAGGCTGCTCCGGAAGCTTCCGCCGGGTACGGATTCAAGCGAAAGGATATTCGTGTTGATACCACCCGGTTAGATCGGCTGTTTGATCTGATGGGCGAACTTATAACCGCGGAGGCCATGGTTCTGCATAATCCGGATGTAGCTTCATTGGACCTTCCGGAGTTTCAGAAAGCATCTGCCTATCTGTCGAAGATAACCAGGGAAATGCAGGAAATTACCATGTCTATCCGCATGATACCCCTGGAGGGTCTGTTCAACAAAATGCGCAGACTGGTACGTGACCTTTCCCGAAAATTCGGCAAGAATGTTAATCTTCACATAAGCGGTGAAGAGACTGAAATGGACCGGAATGTAATGGAGGAAATTTCAGATCCTCTGGTGCATATTATTCGTAATGCCATTGATCATGGAATAGAGTCTACAGAGCAGCGAAAAAAGATCGGTAAACCGGTAGATGGTAATGTTTACCTCGACGCCCGGTATGAGGGAAATGAGATCTGGATAAGTATTCAGGATGACGGTGGTGGCCTGAAAAAAGAACGCATTCTCGAAAAATCCAGAGAACGGGGTATTATCGATCCCGAGGCGGATTTGTCGGATCAGGAAGTCTATCAGCTGATTTTTGAAGCGGGCTTTTCCACAGCACAGCAGGTATCCGAGATTTCAGGCCGCGGTGTCGGTATGGACGTTGTAAAGCAGAATCTCGAAAAGCTGAGAGGTAAGATTGACATTCGCAGCGAAGAGGGTACGGGCACAGAATTTATCCTGCGGATTCCCCTGACTCTGGCAATAATAGATGGCATTACCGCACGGGTAGGAAATATGCTGTATAGTCTGCCTGTAACGGATGTCACTTCTTTTCAAAAGGCGGATATGGCTCAGGTTACCGCAACAGATAATAACCGCGAAGTATTCCGTTTACGGAAATCTCTTATACCGATTATACGTCTGGCTGATTTCTTTCAGATTAACAACGCTGTAGATGCCATAGATGAGGGTATTCTTATTGTTTCCCAGGCGGGAAGGCGGGGTGTTGCTCTTCTCGTGGATGAGATCATCGGTTATCGTCAAATGGTGGTAAAGGCACTGCCGGAATACATGGGTTCCATGCGGGCAATCTCCGGCTGCAGTATTATGAGTGAAGGCGAGGTAAGCCTTATTCTGGATATCGGTGCAATTGTAAACGAGGAACTCGATTGAATCAGCAGTATGGACTGATGGAAATTACCGGTGACGAGTTCAGGGATATAGCAGAGCTTGTCTACAAGCGTTTCGGTATCAATCTGACGGACCGGAAAGTTACCCTGGTAAAGGGACGGCTTAATAAACTCATCCGGTCAAAGGGGTTTACCAGTTTCAGGGAATACTATGATTATGTCGTAAACGATTCCACCGGTGCAGAATTGCTGACCCTGGTGGATAAAATATCTACCAACCATACCTATTTTTACAGAGAAGAGGAGCACTTTTCAGTTCTGCGCTCACGGATACTTCCGGAGATTACATCGCAGATGAACAGCAAGGATCCCAATGAATTAAGAATATGGTCTGCCGGCTGTTCCAGCGGTGAGGAACCATATACCCTGGCAATTGAGTTGATTGAGCATTTTAAGGGGGGGATTCCTTTCCGGGATAAAGTTATTCTTGCTACAGATATTTCACTGACTGTACTGGAATCTGCCGGTAAGGGCTTGTACACCACAGAACGGCTTAAGAATGTGGATAAACAGTATCTTACCCGGTATTTTACAAAAACCACTGATACGACATATCAGGTGAAAAATGAGCTCAAATCGCTGGTTCTGTACAAGCGGCTCAATCTTATGCAGGAAAGGTATCCTTTTCGCCGGCAGTTTCATATGATCTTCTGCAGGAATGTTATGATCTATTTTGACAAACCTACCAAAGATCGGCTGGTGGAGCAATTTGCGAAACATCTGGTTCCTGGGGGGTATCTGTTTATTGGCCATTCAGAAACACTCGGCCGGGAATCTGAAGTTTTCCAGTATGTACAACCTGCTTTATACCGCAAAAGGGAACGATAGCCATGGCAAAAATAAAAGTACTTGTTGTTGATGATTCGGCACTTGCCCGTGATTTCCTGACAAAGGGACTTTCCAGAGATCCGGAAATAGAGGTTGTCGGTGCTGCACCTGATGTCTATGTTGCAAGAGATCTGATTGTATATAAAAAACCGGATGTTCTGACTCTTGATGTCGAGATGCCAAAAATGGACGGGGTGGATTTTCTGCGAAGATTAATGCCCCAGTATCCTCTGCCGGTGGTTATGGTATCTGCTCTGACCGCTCCGGGAGCTCACATTACCCTGGAGGCACTGGAACTCGGAGCGGTGGATTTTGTGCTTAAACCTTCTTCAAGTTTCGGAAACCGCCTGGATGAAATGTTCAGTGAGCTGATACATAAAGTAAAGGTTGCCGCTTTTGTCGATGTCAGTCGTTTCAGGAACAACCCTGTGCATATCAAATCACAGAAGCGTACTCATCTGAGCGGAGGGACAGATAAACTTATTGCCATCGGGGCTTCCACCGGAGGCACAGTGGCTTTAAGGCAGATTATAGAGGAGTTTCCCCCGGATACTCCCGGAACGCTTATTGTTCAGCACATGCCGCCCAAATTTACCGCCATGTTTGCGGAAAGGCTGAACGATCTTGCCCGGGTTGAAGTTGCCGAAGCCAAAGATGGTGACCGTGTTATTACCGGTCAGGTTCTTATTGCTCCGGGGGGTAAACATATGCGTCTGAAACGGTCAGGGGGAATATATACGGTCAGCTGCAAAGAGGGTCCTAATATTAACGGCCATTGTCCGTCGGTGGATGCTTTATTTGAATCTGTTGCCGGAGAGGCCGGAAATAATGCCATTGGCGTTCTTTTAACCGGTATGGGGCGGGATGGCGCCAGAGGCCTGAAAGAGATGCGCGATAATGGTGCAGAAACAATAGTGCAGGATAAGGCCTCTTCCGTGGTATTCGGAATGCCCAAAGAAGCATTTGAACTGGGTGCTGCGGATACTCTCACGCCGCTTGCGGAAGTTCCTGCTGCTATTTTTAAACATCTGCAGGGGAAGAAAAAATGAGACACGATGTTGGCATTGGCGAAATGTTTGTTGGTAAGACACCCGGGGACACCATAAAAACCTATGCGCTCGGATCATGTGTGGCAGTAATGATATATGACAAAGCATCAAAAGCCTCAGGTATGATCCATATAGCGCTTCCTGAATCAAAGATAAACGCGGAGAAAGCAGCAAAGAAGCCCGGCTATTTTGCTGATACAGGCATTCCTGTTCTATTGCAGAAATTTACCGCCATCGGTGGAAACCAGAGGCGTGCGCAGATAAAACTTGCCGGTGGGGCTTCTATTATGGATGAGAAAAAAACCTTTGATATCGGCCGGCGGAACGTTATTGCAGTAAAAAGGGCATTATGGAAATCCGGTCTTGGTGCCATAGCCGAGGATGTCGGCGGCAATATCAGCAGGACTGTCTCTATTGATATTGAAAGTGGAAAAATAGATTTGAACAACGCGCAGAAAACCTGGTCCTTATAGGGAGTTTTTAAGATGGCTTATAATAATATCCTGATTGTTGATGATTCTGCTACTTCACGAATGATAATAATGAGATGCTTTCAGATTGCCGGCTACGGAGATCTCAACTATACCGAAGCTGAAGACGGGCTTGCCGCCATATCAATTCTTAAAGAGCAGAAATTTGACCTTATAGTAAGTGACATAAAGATGCCTAAAATGGACGGCACTACCCTGGTAAAAAAAATACGTCTCCAGGATGAGCTGAAAAAGATTCCGGTGGTTATTATTTCCAGTGTGGGTAATGATGCCCTGGAAGATGAGTTGAGTCAGTATTCAGTCAGGGCAATTATTAAAAAGCCCATTTCGCCGGCAAAAATTCTGTCGTTTATGGAGGATTAGGAATGAATGAGAAACTTCAGAACAGTATGAATGAAGCAGTACTGCAAACATTCGGAGAAATGGCCTTTATAGATGCTCTTCCCACCGGTACTGAGCTTGTAGAGCACCATCAGATTATGATTCTCGAAATAACAAAACCTGAAAGGGGTACCATATTCCTCCTGATGACAACAGACTGTAAACAGCAGGTGGTAGAAAACATACATGGTGATTCCTGGGATTCTTTGCCGCCGGGAAAAATTGATGATTGTCTACTGGAGTTGTTAAATGTTCTGGGCGGAACATTCTTAAGCTTTTATTACGGTGAAAACACTAATTATAGTCTCAGCTTTCCCCAGGTGATGTTTGATGACTCGGAAATGCCGGACTTGAAAAATTATTCAATCCTTTCGTATGATGCTGAGGGTGCATTGTTTTCAATTGCTGTTAGACTTGAAACTCAGAGGAGCAACTGATGAAGATTTTGATTGTTGAGGATGATTTTGCGTCACGTAAGTTAATGCAGAAGTTCCTCAGCCCATATGGCGCATGCGAGGTTGTTGTTGACGGTGTAGAGGCGGTTGAAGCTTTCAGCGAGGCATTGAGTTCAGATGCACCCTTTGATCTTATTTGTCTCGATATAATGCTGCCTAAAATGGACGGCCAGATGGTGCTGAAAAAAATCAGGGAACTTGAAGGTGAAAAGGGTCTTACCGGGAGTGACGGCGTAAAGATTATTATGACCACTGCATTAAGTGATACGACCAACATAATGTCTGCATTCAGGTCACAATGCGAGGGCTATGTTACAAAACCGGTATCAAGAGTCCGGCTTATAAACGAAATGAAAGATCTTGGACTTATTGAAGAATAGATTTGTTTTTAGAGGTCTCCTTGTGTTACTCAATATCCTGCCAGGTTATCCCCTGGCCGGATACGATATCCCGTGCCGCAGGCCGTCCGACTATTTCCTGCCAGTACCGGGGACTCATTCCCGGGGATAACACTTTTTCTGTACGTAAAACTGCGCAGTTATCTGCATTAATCGTTTCCCCTTTTTTGATATCTCTCAGGCTGTGGATTGATCTGTTGGTTTTTCCGTAGTTTTCCTTTTCCGAAGGTGCAAGTTTTTTTATTCCAGACCCTGTTGCAGCATCGACTCGTTTTCTGCCGAAAAGGCTGCAAAGTGCTGTATATTGTTCTTCTTTCTTCAGTTTTGAAAAATCCTGTATAGCTCTTGTCATGTGTCTGAACTCTTCAGGAATAAGAGCCACCGGGTCGTCCAGTCCGCCGTCACTCCGTGATAAGGTAAGATGCTTTTCATGACAGCTTGAACCGTACAGTAGAGAGACCAGCGGTACAAGCAGGGGATCCCTGCTGTGATCAGACACTCCCACAGGTACATTAAAGTGTTTCCGGAGAGTTTGAATAACAGACAGATTATACTCCTCTTCAGGGGCAGGATAACTGGTTATACAGTGCAGAAGTGTAATATCTACGTTGTTAAGGTATAAAACTGCCTCAATAATGTCTTCCATTTTACTCACACCGGTAGACAGGAACACCGGCAAAGCTGTTTTATTAACCTTTTCCAACAGAGGAAAATGATTCAGCTCCGGAGAGGCTATTTTAAGGGCTGCCGGGTTCAGTGTCCGGATATCAGCGAGACTCTGCTCTCCGAAAGGACTGCAGAGAAAACGCGCTCCGGTTTTTTCTGTCTCCTCTTTAAGTCGGTGAAGAAAATTGATGTCTACCTCAAGGCTTTTGAAAACATCATACAGGGCGGTGGGGCCGCCCGGGAGCTCTACCATTCCTGTTGCAGGATGGATTATCTCATCTGCATATACATGCTGAAACTTAATCCAGTCGGCTCCGGATTCTGAAGCAGCATGGATCATTTCTATTGCCCTGTTGATATCTCCCCCGTGGGAGGTCCCGATCTCGGCAATTATGGCCGGAATACTGTTCTCAGCTGCTGTACTCATCTATCATCCGGAATTTGAGATCTTTAAGAGATTCTGAAATTGATATTTTATATTCATGCGGGTTTATAAGCCGCAGATACGATTCATCCATGCTTTTTAGTTGGAATATAACCTTTTCCTGAAGTTCATTGATTGATGGAAAAGCCTGCACCGGATTTCCATTCTGCATGACAATTTTAAGTTGAGGGATCGCTGAAGCATATCTGGTAAGCCGGGTATGCTTATACTGCATTGTAGGATGAAACACAGTGATATCTTCACCTGACGGCTGTGGTTCCCCGTCAAAGCATATCAGATCCTGTAAGGCAGTTCCTCTGCTGTCGTAGAATCTATATACCTGTTTAATGCCGGGATTGGTCATTTTGTCGGGATTATTGGAAACCTTCATCGCAGGTTTGAGTCCGTCAGTGGTTTTCAAAGCTGCCAGCTTGTATACTCCAGTCAGGGCTGCATCCGGTGATCCGGTTGCAAGCTGGGTTCCCACTCCCCAGGTGTCTATGGGTGCTCCTTCGGCTATAAGCTGGGCGGCTATTTCCTCATTAAGATCTCCAGACACTGCTATGCCTGCATCCTCAAGACCTGCCTCGTCAAGTATCCGGCGGACCTGTTTGCTCAAGTAAGAAAGGTCGCCGGAATCCAGCCTAACCCCGATTTTCCTGCCAACTGACTTAAGTTCCAGTCCTGCTTTTACCGCATTATGGATTCCCTGGTCCAGGGTATTGTAGGTATCTATAAGGAGAATTGAGGCTTCGGGATATAATTCGGCATATTTTTTAAAGGCTTCAAGTTCCGTGTCATGGGACATTACCCATGAGTGCGCCATGGTCCCCATAACAGGAATTCCGAACTCTTTCCCTGCCAGAGTGTTGGATGTTCCCGCCGCCCCTCCGATAAAAGCAGCCCTAGATGCATGCAGGGCACCATCATATCCCTGAGCACGGCGCATGCCGAACTCAAGTATACGACCATAACGGGTAGCATGTAAAAGTCTGGCGGATTTTGTGGCAATAAGGGTTTGAAAATTGATTATGTTAAGCACCAGGGATTCTATCAGTTGAGCTTCAATCAGAGGGGCATGAACTCTGATTAACGGCTCGCCGGGAAAAATTACACTGGCTTCATCAAATGCATATACCGTACCGCTGAAACGGAAATCCTTCAGATAATTGAGAAAACTTTTTTCGAATACCTGGAGATTTTCAAGATACTCTATGTCGTCAGTGGAAAATTGCAGTTCGGAAAGGGCGGTAAGAAGATTTTCAAGGCCGCAGAAAATTTCAAAACCGCCGTTAAATGGATGACGACGGTAAAACATATCGAAAACAACGTCCGGGTTATGCTGGTTGAGAAAATATCCCTGGGCCATGGTGAGTTCATAAAAATCGGTAAAAAGGGGAGAGATTCTCATGTAAAGTCCCGGGATGTTGTAATAATTGCCCCGGCACGTTTCATTTCCTCCATCCGGGTTTGTACATTATTTTTCGGTACATCCACTCCGCGGATACAGTCTTCCAGGAGATATACTTGATATCTTAGTTTCAGGGCATCCATGACGGTGTAAAATACGCAGTAATCCGTTGCAAGTCCGCCGATAACCAGGGTATTAATTCCCAACCCTTTAAAATAACCATCCAGGCCGGTTGAGGTTTTGTGATCATTTTCAAAAAAGGCCGAATATGAATCGAGCCGGGGAGACGTTCCTTTATTAAGCACAAGATTCAACCTGGTGTTATCAAGATCAGGGTGAAAGTCCGCCCCCGTGGTTCCTGCCGCACAGTGAACGGGCCAGAGAACCTGTTGTATGGTATCTATTTCCACCATATCATAAACTGCTTTGCCGGAATGATTCTCTGCGAAGGATACATGGTTTGCGGGATGCCAGTCTCTGGTTGCTACCCTGACAGGGAAAGCGGTCATTATCCGATTCAAACCGCTGATTACCTTATCGCCTTCGTTTACTGCCAATGAGCCTCCGGGGCAGAAATCCTGCTGAACATCTATAATGAGCAGTGCTTTGTGCATGGCGGCCTCCTGTAATTTGTCTTCCTACAGCTTACCCGTGATGGAACTATGAAGCAACATGATTGTTTTTGCGCGGGCTGGAAAGTTCTCGACTTTGAGATAGACTTTACGTTAGTATATGATTCGAGTATTAAAAATTACTGTTAACAGTGGAGGATAAAAAATGACTACCATCGTATGTGATTTTACCAAAAAGGCTATTCCAAACGCACAGAGGGACATCAATTATTTGACAATTCTTGATAAAACTCTATCTATGCCGGCGGCAGAAGAGTTAGAGAAGAGGGTAAGGGAGAAGATGGCAAAAGCAAAATCGTACTCTTTTAACGATCACCAGCAGATCCTGCGGGATACTCTGCAGCAGATGTGCAAATAATAAAAAAAACGGCCGCAATCAGTGCGGCCGTTTTTATGTTTCCTGTTATTTAGGTCCTATTGTGTCAAATCCCGTGTAAGGAACCAGGGCTGCAGGTATTTTAATTGAACCATCCTCCTGCTGGAAGTTTTCCAGAATGGCAATAATGGCCCGGGAGACCGCAACCGCAGTTCCATTGAGCATATGAACATACTGGTTTTTGCCGTCTTCCTTAAAACGTACCCCAAGGCGTCTTGCCTGATAATCGGTACAGTTAGATGTACTGGTTACTTCACCCCAGTCGCCATTTTCCCCTCTGCCCGGCATCCAGGCTTCCAGGTCATATTTTCTGTATGCAGGACCGCCGAGATCGCCTGTACAGGTGTCGACTACACGATAAGGAATATCAAGGCCGGAAAAGATTTCCTCTTCCACCGTGAGGAGTTCCTGATGAATGGAGTCCGAATCTTCAGGCCGACAGTAGACAAACATTTCAACCTTGGAAAACTGGTGTACCCGGTAAAGGCCTTTTGAATATTGGCCGGCCGCTCCTGCTTCACGGCGGAAACAGTGACTTAAGCCTGCCATTTTAATGGGAAGTTCGGCGGAATCAAGAATGTTGCCGCTGTAGTATCCACCAAGGGTTATTTCTGCAGTACCAACAAGGCAGGTCCCGGTATTTTCAAGGGCGTAGATATTGCTTTCATCGCCACGGGGGTTAAAGCCAATTCCTTCAAGAACCTCTTCTTTTGCAATGTCCGGGGTTATTGTCGGGATAAACCCTTTTGAGCGCAGAATATCCAGGGCATAGCGGGTAAGGGCAAGTTCGAGATAAACCGCTTCATTTTTCAGATAGTAGAATTTTGGTCCCGAGACTCTGGCTGCAGTATCAAAATCGACCAGATCGAGGTCTGCTGCAATCTGTACATGGTCTTTCGGGGTAAAGGAAAAGCTTGTCGGACCCCCGAAGCGGCTGATCTCGAGGTTATCCTTATCTTCTTTTCCCACCGGAGCATCGGGGTGAGCCATGTTGGGGATACGGGAAGCTTCACTGTTGAGTTCTTCGGTCACCTGATTAAGGCGGGATTCAACCTCAGCGATCTCTTCCTTGAGCTTTTTTCCTTCGGCTACCAGAGGCTCCCGTTCTTCCGGCGGCATCTTGCCTTTCATTTTCCCGGCATTTTCATTTCGTTGTCGCCGCAGTTCATCTGTTTTAAGGATAAGGGAGTTTCTTTCTTCAAAAAGCCTAATAACCGCATCTACATCAGCTTCCATAAACCGGTCAGCGATATTTTTTCTAACAGCGTCTGCGTTGTCGCGTATAAATTTCAGATCAAGCATATATTCTACCTTACAATAAAGTTACTTATTCCAGTTCCCGGGCCCGTTTACTTGCCCGTTCAACCGCATCAATTACAGAAGCGGTAAATCTTCCCTCTTCAAGGGCATCAATTCCCTGAATTGTTGTTCCGCCGGGGCTTATTACTTTACTCATCAGGCTGATGGGATTTTCCCCATTTTCCCTGCTGAGTCCCACTGCGCCTTCAATGGTACCAAGGGCAATATTGAGTGAAGTCTCGTAGGGGATGCCTTCCTTTGTTCCACCCAGCGCAAGGGCGTGAATAAAAGAAAAAACATAGGCTATACCGGACCCGGAAAGGCCGGTAAAGGCAGCCATGGATGACTCCGGCAGTTCAACAGCATTTCCTGCGGATTTGGCAATGGCCATAGCCTGCTGTTTAAACTCATCTCCGGCACCCTCTGCTGCACTTACTCCGGTCAGAGCTTTGCCGACTCGTGCTGCTATATTCGGCATAAAGCGTACGACCTCAGATGTTCCAAGCTTTTTGGTGAAGAAGCTGATTGTAGTTCCTGCCGCGATGGAAATAATTTTCTTGTCTTTGCAGAAAGGTGCGTAGCTGTCCAGCACTTTATCCAGCAACTGTGGTTTTACCGCGATGACGATAATATCACTTTTATTACAGAACTCTTCAGGACTCAGGTTCACGGTCCCGCCTGTAGCTGAAGCTGCGGCTGCAGCCTTTGACTCATCCGGCTCCTGAATGAATATTGCTGCATCGGGGTTGCTGCTCAAAATACCGCTGCACAATGCCGAGCCCATATTTCCGTATCCAATAAAACCAACTGAACTAATCACGCCTTTCCTCCGGATGATAACCTACCATGATGACTTGAAAATAGTCTACTCGCGGGATCTTTTCTACAGTTCATTCCAGTCGAAGCTTACGGGAGATCCTTTAGTTTTCATCCCCGGAAACCCGTTTTGTCTCAGGACTTCAAATGCAATGATTGCCACCGTATTGGCCAGATTCAGGGAGCGTGCTTCCCGGATAATCGGAATCCTTACAGCGGTATCAGGGTTATCTTTAAGCAGCTGTTCCGGAAGGCCTTTACTCTCTTTTCCGAATATAATGGCACATTCTTCAGGATAGTTAACCTCGGTATAGATATTTTTACCCTTAGTAGTGGCATAAAATTTGGGAATATCCGGATACTTCAAAAAAAAGGAGTCAATATCCGGGTGGGTTACTACTGTAACCAGGTGCCAGTAATCGAGACCTGCCCGGCGGACCATTTTCTCTTCAAGCGAAAATCCGAGTGGTTCTATCAGGTGTAGTTCAGCTCCCAGGGCAGCACAGGTTCTTGAAATATTACCGGTATTCTGTGGTATTTCCGGTTCGAAAAGGACGATTTTCACGGATTCTCCAGGATGATCAATAGATTGAAATGGCCCAGGCAGGCAATATGGACAGGTTTATCGCGCGTTTATGCATGATTACTGCAGGATCAAGTTCAAAATAGAAGGTGTTATCCCGTAAAATAAGGGCGGGAATATCTTCCCAGTGATCTGTAAAGGGGGGGCTGAAATCACGGTGGCGGATATAACCCCACTGACCGAATTTCTCTGTCTGGAAGACCGTAATAAAAGAGCAGTTGCTGCAGTTTTCGAGGCCAGCCTGATCTGTGTCATTGCTCAATGCCAGCAGTTTAGCATCGCAGCCCGACCGGACTGCAAGGTCATAGTAGGTAAGGGCGAATTCTATCTCATCGCCCTCTCCAATGCTGAGCAGTTCTTCAGGCAGCAGAAAACGTTCATCCTCTTCATACTGCACTATACTGTTGACAGATGTGTGGATGTCTTCTGCCAGGTTATTCCGGTTTTGGCGCAGCCGCAGAACCATCTCCTCCATGGAACGGTTGTTGGTATCGTAGTTCCGGTAGCTGCTTGAAACCTGATCCATGCGGTTTGTCTGTTCTACAAGCATATACCCGAGGCCATCCAGAAGGCCTGCTCCATTGTGCATGCCCCAGAGGGGCTGATCCTTGGCTGCCATAAGGGTCGCTGTTATCATTGCGTCTATAAAATCCACCCTGCCATAGGGCCGGGTGATATCTTCCGCCTCAATTACGGTAATCACGTAGTTTTCCCTGTATGCGGATTCCACCTCTTCCTGCCAATAGGTATTACGGTAAAATGTTTTAATCTGGCTGATAAGAGCAGGTAATGGTCGCTGGAAACGGAATGTTCCAGAAAAACCGATTTTCCCGTAGGAGATTCTGTAAACATCTGTATCGAGTTTTTCAACATATAGATGGTTTTCATTGTACAGATTTTCATTTGATTTCGACGGCATGGCGGCAATGGTTTCGAGAAGCTTTACTGTTTCTTTTGATATTAGAAGGGCTGTTTCCGCAGTTTCGTCAACTTGGAGGGTCTCAGATCCAAGAAAGTCGAAAAGGTTCGTTTTAATGATTTCCCTGCGGTCAGCGGTCTGTCCGTATCGGCCGGGGGCTGCGTTGGCATATATTTCGACGTACTCGGGAGTGAGTTTTTCTTCAGCCATTATATTGGCGGCAGAAAGCAGACAAACAAAGAATAATAAAAACAGAAAGGACAGTTGACTGCGCATCTTAAAAAGGTCTTTTCAGCAGAGTTTGAATACCGCCGGTAAGGAACAAGAGACCAAAAATCCCGAGAGCCAATGCACAGGTTGCAATCAGTATGCGGTAGATGCGGTCGGTAAAAAGGCTCTTGCCTTTCCAGATGGTGAAAGAAATAAATGAATACCAGGCAAGATCGCCAAGAATATGACCACTGAAAAAGCTCGCGATCCCTGGGCCCCCGGCCTGACGGGCTCTTATGAGAAATGTAAGCCCTATTGTTCCCCACCATATAGTCCAGTAAGGGTTGGAAAGAGATAGAAGAGCACCTGCTCCTATTAAGGGGCCCTTTTTTATTTCACTATTTTGTTCATCTTTATTCTCTACATTATCCCTCAGGCTGAGGTGAGGGAGGCTTCGCAGCATACCTATGGCCATATAGAGCATAATGAAAGATCCGATTATGGAAATGGCAACAAAAACAGGTTGTGAGTTGATAAAAGGACCAAGGCCAATGAGCAAAGCTGCTACCAGTCCCAGCTCAAGAATTGCATGTCCGGCAATAAACAGTGGCCCTGCAGAAGGGCCGCATCTGGCGGATGTTCCGATGGTAGCCGTTAAAAGCGGCCCGGGCATTACCGCGCCGGAAAAGGCAACGAAGAATGAGCTGAAAAAAAGTCCGGTATACATGGTTCTTCCACTATACTGCCGCCGCTTCAGGGCATCAATACTTTTTTAAGCTCATTTTTTAAGATAAGGAAACAGGATCCCAAGCGACAGAGGAAGCAGAAAAGCCGCAATCTGAATAAGATCCTGACTTATAAGTTTTACGATACCGCTGATTCCCAGTAAAACTGCCGCCCCGGCAGTGAAAAGCCAGGGGAGTAAAAGGAGAGATCTTTTTCTCTTTTTAACATCAGTGCCGGGAGCGGATCTTTTATAGGGGGCTGCCAGGCTCAACAAGTGAAGCGGGTTGAGGAGTAAAAGGTTCCAGTTATTATGTGCAACCGAATGATCGGTAAAGAGGGATATAAAAAAAAGTATGGAACCTGCCACTGCAGCAAGAAGCAGAACAGTGCGGAATATAATCTGAAAGAGAAACGCAGCAGGGATCAATCGTGAAGGAATAAACCTTCCAGCGATTAATATTCCCCCAAGAAGTAGACCGAAAGCTGCTGCATAAGGCCAGGATGCTCCGGGCTTTGCCGGTGGAGGCGTATATGCCTCCGGTCTGTGGGTAATTGTATCACTGATAATAACCTTTTTTCCTGCATCCGGCCCGCTGCTGATGGTAAGAGCTTCCAGGTATAAAGGAATCTCATCGGGCAGAAACATTGCATCCCATCCGCTTATATTCCGGTCTATGCGGGGCCCCATGAGAAACATCAGTCCCCATTCGATAAAGTGGTTTCGCCCGGAATAGCGCCGGGTCTGGTAACGCAGGGTTTGACGCCTTTCTTTCTCAGAGACTGCTTTCAGGGCTCCATCGTAGGCTGTGTCCAGAACATCCCGTATTCTTGTTGCACAGTTATCTGAGTAATAATCATAGAGATAGCTCCGGTTTTCGGGGCTGACCCTTGTTTCAAGGTTTTCTATAAGCTCAAACTTTTTCCCCGGAGGAAAACGCAGTTCCTGGATACGCAGCAGGCGGTCTTCTCTTATGGTACGGTTTAGATTTGCATTTACCGAAGAGCGGTAACCCATGTACCAGAGCCTTCCCATAAGAAAGTTGCGGAAAAAATGGTCGGTTTCAAAGCTGAACACGCCAAAATCGTAAAAGGCATCCTGCCTTGTCGTATTGTTTCTGACAATTATTCCTGTGTGCCCCCACCAGAGATATACTTCTTCTCCGGGGCCGGTGGTAACAAGAAAAATGGAATAGTCCTGTTCTGTTCCCTCTACAAGAGGGAATTTTCTAACTTCGCAATAGAGGGTGTTCAGAAACAGCAGGAGGAACAGTAAAAATGCAGATTTCCGTATAAGGCTTTTCATCGGCTGCGATTAATCCTTTTGACTGGTTGAAATTTCATTGAGCCTGGCACTAACTGATTTAAACAGTATATCCCGGTATTCGGGTATCTCTTTGAGGAGTTCATGACGGGCCCCTTCAATAAATTCCACACCCTGGAGTGGCAGATATTCCTGAAAATATTTTATGTTGTAGCGATAGTCGACAACCCTGTCGAGAGTCCCCTGTATAATGTATACCGGTATATCCGGCAGCGGCTTTCCGTTGATATCTGTATTCCAGCGATAGAGGGCCTCAGCCCAGGATGGAGATATCCGGTCTGTCTGCAGGGGGTCATGAAACTCCTTGAAATCGAGATATTCCCTGTTTGAGGTGGTTTTCTCATAGGATCTGGGTATTGAATCTATAAACGGGCGAGCCAGATAAAATCCTGCCCGGGAGAGGGCGTAAAGCCTGGAATGGAGCAGGGGGGCTATAAACACATAGCCTGCAAATTCAGATGTGGTGGTTCTTGCATATTCAAGCAATGACGCACATCCCATGGAATGGCCGATTACGGCAAAAGGTCCGGGGGCCAGGGGAAGGACAGTGCGAGTAAGTTCTTTAACAGCGTTTCCATAGTCGCTGAAATTGTTGATGGCAGTTGGTTCCCCTGTGGCAAGGCCGTGCCCGGGCAGATCAATCCCGGCAACCGCCCATCCTTCAGTTAGAAGATAGGGCACAAGGTCCTGAAAGAAACCGAAGTGAGAAAGAAAACCGTGGATAATAAAAACAGTTCCCTTTGGCTCTGCAGAAGGAAGAAAAAGGTGGACAGGGCAGGCCCATTCGCCGGAATTGATGTATCCGAAATAGTATCTATCAGGTAATACCGGTAGTTTATAATAATCCAGATATTCCCTGACCAGTGGGGGAATACTTTTCTGGAGAACAAAATCCGGCCGGGTATCCCGAAGTCTGGTAAAATCGACGCTGTCTCTCTGCTTTCCTCCGCCCAGTACGGCACAGGAAGATAGTTGGGTACAGAGAAAAAAAAGCGTGAACAGGAATAACAGCCTGGGGATTGTTTTTTTCAATTTCACGGGGCTATTGTAGAGATGGCTTAATAAAGCTTCAAGTCTGGGGCAGGTTAAAAAAACAGGTAATAAAACGGATTTACCAGTATCTGCGGCTGTGACGGGCTCTGCGGATGTCAGTAAGATAGTTTCTTATGGTTTCATCATTGGTGAATTTGTTTGCAACTGCAATCTGCCCGAAGAGGCGTTTATCTCCGTTCTCCTGAACAGAGAGTATTTTTTCTTTCTGTGTACTGGTCAATGCTCCTATTCGTACCAACCCCTCACCGATTTTTTCGTCATATTTTCCCCTCAGCATATTCTCCTCCCGTTTAACATTCCCCTCATTATTAATTATTACTCCAAACAGAGCGGAAATCAAATTTTAAAACTGTGAACAGGCGGATCTTCGAAGTGTGGATAAATATTTATTCTAAAGTTGCGTTTCTTCCTTTTTATCTTTCTTTCTTTCTTTCTTGACAACGCGGGTCTCCGGATTTAGCCTGAATTGACGCTTATAAACAAGTAATTTTATATTCCCGGGGGCATGTGAAATGGGACAGAGATATGTGGGAGCTATAGATCAGGGAACAACCAGTACACGGTTTATTCTTTTCGATGAGCAGGGAAGGGAGAGAGCTTCCTCTCAATTGGAACATACCCAGATATTTCCCAACCCGGGATGGGTTGAGCATGATCCGGAGGAAATATGGGCACGTACGGAATCGGTCATACGGGCTACCCTTAAAAAAAGCGGTATACACAGCTCTGATATAGCTGCTGTAGGGATAACCAACCAGAGGGAAACCACCCTGGTATGGGATGCTGAAAGCGGCAGGCCCCTCTACAATGCCCTGGTATGGCAGGACACCAGAACTGATAAAATTGTTCAGTCAGTCCATCTATCCCATAAGCGGCTGACTCAGCTGACAGGGCTGCCCCCGGCAACCTATTTTTCCGCACCCAAACTGGTATGGCTTAAAGAAAACATACCCGAGGTGGCGGTCGCAATGAAGGAAGGCCGGGCGCGGTTCGGCACAATAGACTCATGGCTTATCTGGAAACTTTCCGGTGGTGTCAAGCATGCTACAGATGTTACCAATGCCAGTCGTACAATGCTGATGAATATAGAAACATGCCGTTGGGACAGGGAGCTGCTTGATATATGGGATCTGCCGGAAACCTTGCTTCCTGAAATCTGCTCTTCTATTGCCGAAGATCCAATAGCGTATACTAATGCGGATGGTGTATTTGGCAAAGAAATACCGATCGGTGGTGTTCTGGGAGATCAGCAGGCTGCCCTTTTCGGTCAGGCCTGTTTTGCCCGGGGTGAGTCGAAGAATACCTACGGTACCGGATGCTTTCTGCTGCTGAATACCGAAACAGAGCTGATCCGTTCGAGTCATGGACTTCTGACCACGGTAGCCTACCGCAAAGGCAGTGAGCCTGTCCGTTATGCTCTCGAAGGTTCTGTTGCCGTAACCGGATCTCTGGTTCAGTGGCTGCGGGATAATCTCGGGCTTATTAAAACCAGTTCAGAAATTGAAGAATTGGCTGCCAGTGTTGAAGACAATGGCGGGGTCTATTTTGTTCCTGCCTTTTCCGGGCTTTTTGCGCCCCACTGGAGATCGGATGCCAGAGGGATTGTTGCCGGATTAACCGCTTATGCCCGCAGCGGGCATATTGCCCGGGCGGTGCTTGAAGCAACGGCTTTTCAGACCCGGGAGCTTATTGAAGCAATGGAGAAGGATTCAGGCCTTACCATACCTGAGCTAAGGGTAGATGGAGGAATGGTACAGAACAGCCTGTTGATGCAGTTTCAGGCGGACATTCTCAATCGACCGGTTATCCGGCCGGAAATTACCGAAACAACTGCTCTGGGGGCAGCATATGCCGCAGGGCTTTCGGTAGGATACTGGCGGTCAATGGAAGAGATCGGTCATCACTGGAAGGAAAACAACAGATGGATTCCCTCCATGGATGAAGATGATAGAGAAAAACGATTTGGTCTGTGGCTGAAGGCGGTGGAACGTACAAAAGGCTGGATCGACACCGCTTTATAAATCTGCAGATTGTCAGCAGCTGTCAGGCTGTGATAAGCTGATCGCCATATGAAAGAATCATTTATCCACAATGGCGGACCAAACGGCAATGCCGGTAGAGTAAGGTTCATCATTACAGCTTTGATTATTACCCTCTTCTTCGCAATGGAGGGTTTTGCCGATATCCCCGGAAATGTCTCTGTTGGGGCTCCCGGTCAGGATGGCAGCTGGCATCTTTTGCTTCGCCATCATGGAGTATACAGCGGCTCTGACGAAGCTTCCGCTCAACCCGCCGGCAACAAGGGACTTCCCCGCCGCGTTGTCTATCCATTCAATGATCAGGGCATAAAGCTTTTAACATCCATTGGACTTGCGGCGGATGTACCGGGCAGAATAGCAGTTACGACAAGTTCAGAACTGTTTATCTCAAGCGATAATGGAGACACTTTTACAGAAGTCCCCCTCAAGGATCCAGTGGCTGGAAGCAACTATATTACTTCCGTTTCCCCTGCAGGTGATTCCACTTTTTTTCTCGGTACCTCATTTAACGGCTTTTTTGTAACCCGGGATTCGGGACAAAGCTGGTCCAAGCTGTCTGAAAAGGTTCCTTTTCTTTATAAAGGTGCAGGTTTTTATGAAGAGATCAGCGGTATAGCCGCAGATGCAGAGGGCCGGATAGCCCTGGCTACAAGCTTTACTTCAGAAATACATACAGCAGAATCCCTTGAAAGCCCCTGGAAAAGCATAAAATTTCCTTACACAGATGAAATCAGGGGGCTCTGGTTTGCTGAAAACGGCAATCTTGCCGCCTGGGGGGACAAAGCACTCTATGCATGGGATGGCAGCAGCTGGACGAGAAGTTCCAGCAGTTTTCATACAGGAAGTGCTTCCTTGTCAGTCGAAAAGAGCAGTCGCCTGGAAAAAGCTTCCGGCCGGTATGGGATATATCTTAATCCGAACAATGCATCCGGTGAGAAACTCCGGAAGCAGCTTGATTTTCTCGACGAGAACGGTCTGAACACGGTTACGGTTGATATGAAAGATGACTGGGGCTGGCTCACCTATGATTCGGATCTGAAGCAGGTTAAAGATGCCAATGCCCTTAATCCCCGTTTTGATCTGGATGAGCTTATCCAGGCTTGTCATGCCCGCGGTATTTACGTGGTTGGTCGGGTGGTTGTTTTCAAGGACAAGCGGATGTTCAACTACGAGGGAAACCGCTTTGCCATTTGGGATGTTAAGCGGAATGCACCCTGGGGAAACCGCATCCCTGTAAAAGATGAAGAGAGTGGAGAGACCAGTTACGAACAGCGGGAGTTCTGGGTAGATCCTTTTTCTGAGGAAGTATGGAGCTATAACACCGCAATTGCCGCAGAACTGGAGCTGCGCGGTGTGGATGAGGTTCAGTTTGACTATATCCGTTTTCCTTCTGATGGAGATTTGTCCACTGCACGCTACAGGAATCGTCGAGACGGTATGAGCCGGATAGAAGCCCTTGAATCCTTTTTAGCCATGGTCAGAGAGAAAATATCTATCCCTATCAGTACTGATCTGTATGGGTTTAACTCTTGGTATCGCATGGGTAACTGGATAGGGCAGAATATTGAACTGGTAAGTCATTATGTGGATGTAATCTGCCCCATGTATTATCCCTCACATTTTCCCCGGCAGTTTCGCAACGATCTGCCTTATCTGGAACGGGCAGAATGGATTTATCAGGAAGGATCTGTGCGCTCTTCCCGTATTGCCGAAGGCCGCAGCCTGATTCGGCCTTATGTTCAGGCTTTTCTGCTTCCCTTTGAGTATTATATGGAGGAACCGGAGTATACCGAGTATCTGCAGCGACAGCTGAAAGGTACCGACAGTTCTCCGGCTTCGGGGTTTACTCTGTGGAATAATACCAACCGCTATTACATGGTAACTCAGCCTTTGAATCAATATACCGGCACTTCCGGTCAGACGGTGCTTGATTCGCGGGATCAGACATCAGTACTGGAATAATCAGTCAGATTTTCCCGGCTCAAGGAGGCGAGCTTTTATTATGGTATTCTCCTTGTGCCGGTCCCGAATTCCCATTACAGCTTCTTCTACCCGTTTATGACGTTCATCAGCATTTTCAAACAGATTGGTCTGACGGGCGGATCTGCTGCTCTCTATATTGGCCGCACCCACTCCGATAAGGCGTACTTCTCTTCCTTTGGTCCAGCGTTTACGAAACAGCAGTAAAGCCTCACGATACAGCTCTTCTGCAGAGACTACCGGAGCAGCCAGGGTTGTTCTGACAGTACTGGTGGAAAAATCTGAGAATCGTATTTTCAAAACAACTGTGCGAGTGACAAATCCTTCCCGCATCATCCTGAACATTACCTGATGAGACAGGTCCAGGAGAGTTGATGTAAGCCCCTCTTCATCGGCAGTATCTTTTCCAAAGGTTCGTTCTGTGCTTATGGATCTCGATTTTGGCGCCTCATTGAAAATGCCCGGATCAATACCCCGCACTGCTTTATACAGGTATTCTGCTGCAGCATCGCCCAGCTGTCGGGCAAGTATGCCTTTCGGATAATCCCGAAGGCCTGGGACATCCCGGATATTCAGTTCCGCAAGGCGTTCTCGCCCCTTTGCGCCGAGCCCCCAGATATCTTTAAGGGGCAGCTGATCGAGAAACTCCTCTTCCGAACCCCGGATTACCTGGTACATACCGTCGGGTTTTCTGAAATCACTGGCAAGTTTTGCCAGATACCGGTTCCAGGCTATCCCGATGGAAACGGTGAGGCCGGTTTTCTCTTTTACGGTTTTTTTGAGAAGCTCTCCGGCTTGTATGGGAGTACCGAAGATCCGGCGGGTTCCGGACATATCCAGGAACGCCTCATCTACTGAAATCTGCTGTACCCTGGGAGAAAAATCACCGAATAACTGCATGATCACAGCTGAGATTTCCTGATATCTCTGCATCCGAGGGCGGATAAAAACCCCCTGGGGGCATCGCCGGTAAGCCTCGGATACAGGCATGGCTGAACGGACTCCGAACTTGCGGGCAGCATAGGAGCAGGCGGAAACAACACCCCGTTTGCCGGGAAGTGCACCTATAATGACAGGTAGTCCTTTGAGGTCGGGATTATCGTGTTCTTCTACGGAGGCGTAAAAGGCATCCAGATCAACATGAAAAAAAACAGGCTCCATTGAAAATACTCCCTTACTCGACGGGTAGGGGTATTTCCATATTTACCCTGCGGGTTGCCCGGATCATATAGGGCGCACCAAGAACTCCAAGATCCTTAAATGGTCCGGCATATTCTGCAGTAATGTTCATTGTACTGGCTGTACCGGATAAAAAGACCACTTCAAAACGCAGTGGAACAGGCGGATTATGCCCGATGTGCATTAACGCACCCCTTCGGTCGGAAGAAGGGGTGTAGGGGAAATCCATATCGTACACAAGAAAATCCTCTGACCCTGTGAACTGTATTTCGATGTTTTCCGGTGGATTCTCTGAATTGAGAAAAATCAGGTATCTATCCCTGTCGAGAAACTTTTCCAGTGAAATGTCTATGTCCAGATAATCCTTTTCGGTATGCCGGGTAAACTCTTCACTGCGGGTACTGCTGATTACCTTCTGCCCTATATTCGGCGCACTGATAATCAGTGCCTCTATCTTCGCAGGACTGGTGACAGATATTTGCGACAGGCTGGTGCCGGTATCTATGTTTTCCGTAATGGTTACCGGCTGAGGATTTGATTTGCTGTATGGCTTGAATCCGAAAAGGAACAGTATTCCGATCATTGTAATGCTGGAAAAGATAATAGCAGCGTTCCTGAGAAGAACCTTCTGACGCATCAGGGTTGGATGCCGAAAGAGAAAATCGAGACGGATAAGCATGAGTAGAAAGGGCAGAATGAGCAGGGATAGAAAGATATTACCCTTTAAGGGGCTGAGGATAAGAAACTCTATAACCCTGTCTGCACCCTGCGCGAAGGCATTAGCCAGAGAATTGATAATCAGCAGCGTGGAAAAGGCAAGCATCAGGGCTTTAATGTATTTATTAGGGACAATGCTGAAGATAAAGGAAAACGCAAAAGCCCAGAGAAGGGAATAGGTCATGGAAATATCAAGCACCGATATAGTCAATATTGCCAGGAGTAGCATAAACAGGGCTGAAGAACTGTAGAAGGTTGAGTTTTGTGAAAAGCGTATCTTCTTGAGCATGCCGAAGGAGAGGAAAAAAAGAATCATGCTTATACTTGCTTTTATCAGGAATACCACAAGGGGTGCATGCTGCCACAGGGAGGGGAAGCCCCGCAGCATCAGAATAAACTGTACTCCGTAGGTACCGACTATGAGAAACAGGAAAATCAGGAGCATCAGTACCGGTATATCCCAGAAATTTCTGCCCAGGGTTCTCAGATAGCGGTTGAATTTCCGGGGCAGAAAAAACGGATAGACAAGGGGAGTAATAATAACAGCCAGCAGCAGGTAAAGGTATGCCTCTTCGCCGATACTAAAGGGTTTACCGAACAGGTTGAAGTACAGGTAGTGCCTGTCCCACTGTTCAGGAAAGCCGTCGGTGTTATTCTCGATGAGGGAAAAAAAGAATGAGTAGAAACCGGTGATCCAGGGGATAACCGCCGAGGAGCTGCTGTATTCCTCACCTTCAAGGGTTAATGCCGGATAGCCTGCCTGAAGATAGGGATTTATTCTGGTGGGGACTCCCCACATACCCAGGCGGTGAATCTGGTTTTCGTCTTCTTTGAAACGATAGTTAAGGCCTGAAGTTTCCAGGGCTGCAACGGTTCTGCGAACCTGCCAGTAGGGAGCAACTATTCCTTCTCCTCCGGCCCTCAGGTTTAATCTCCCGGGAATTTTTTTAACATCAAGATACAGAAAAGACTGGGGACTGTCGGGATAAAAATCTTTCAGGAATTCCGTTGAGCCGAGTTGAGAAAGATCTTCACCGGAATATTCGGCGCCGAGAAAAAGTATTCTCAAGCCTGTGTCAAGCTTTCTGGGGGCAAATTCCCGTACCATGGAGAGACCAAGAGCAAGGCTTAAGGAACCGTCAGCATCGTCTGGCAGACCCGGCTGATGATCTATGGGCACTATTATATTGAGGGTGTCACTTTGGCGGCCGGGAATCTCTGCGATAATACTCGAAGAAAAGGAGTGGTTGTTCTTCAGATTTCCAAGGCTGTGTTCAGAATAGCTTACGCCAAGGTCATCTATAACAGATTTAATATATAAATATGCAGCTTTTTCCTGTTTCGACCCTTCCAGTCTTGGATGGAGACTGCTAAAATAAACCAGGTCATCGAGTATTTCTCCCATGGGAGTTCGGATTATATTTTGGGCAGCAAGAAACTGTGCCGAAATTAATATAAGCAGAAACAGGGAGAGGGTACGTTTCATCTGTAACGTAGAATACGGAAAAATGATTTCAGTGGTCAATAGAGGGGTTACTGTATGAGCCTGCTTCCTCACATTGCTAACCGCGTAACCATTCAAAATTTTAATGGCGAAGCTGTCTCTCAGGATCGTCTCGACACTATTCTTGAAGCCGGACGCAGGGCTCCCTCTGCAAAGAACCGTCAGCCATGGCGCTTTATTGTAGTCCGGGATAAAAACGTTCTCGCAAAGCTTGAAGATGCGGCCTATGGAGCCAGTCAGATCACCACGGCACCGGTAGTCATTGCGGCCTGTTCAACCAATGTGGATTACAGGATGCCCAACGGCCAGCATGCCTATCCCATAGATATCGCCACAGCGGTCTCCTTTATGATGCTTCAGGCTCAGGAAGAGGGGCTGGGCAGCGCGGTTCTTACCACTTTTGACGAAGTAATTGTAAAAGAGATTCTTTCGGTACCCTATCAGATGCGTGTGGTTGTTTTACTCTCCATTGGATATCCCGACCAGCTTCCCATGCAGAGGGACAGGCAGGATTTAAAAAAGATAAGCTCTTATGATCACTGGTAGCCATTGTGTCCGGGAAAAAACGGGGCGGCAGTGTAAATCTACCTTTACGTATTACGCTTACAGAGGACGGCTCTGATTTCTTTCTCAGAAAGCGCAAGAACTTAAGCAGATTCCAGCTTGCCGACGGGTCGGATGTATATGGTCTGGTGCTTGAGACAGCTCCTGTAAGCTCTTTGCAGCGGATGCTGCTTCAGAATTATATAAGCCGTATTGAGATATCCCGTACCGAGTTTCTTGACCGGCGTCAGCAGGTTATCGATTTTTCAAAGATGGTTACTTACGGTATCCTGTACCGTAATTTTGATTCTCTTATTTTCAGCCGCCTGCTGCAGTCAGATCTGATACGGCAATGGAACCGCCATAACCCCGCCAATATTATTGACGATCGTACCAGAATAAATGAGACATTTCTTGCAACTGTACTCGAACAGAATCGTTCACTGATTGAGGAGGTTCGTAAAGAAATTAGCATGCCGCTTATTGAAGCAATCAATAATAACGGGTCACTGCTTCCTGAGGAGAAGAATGTTCAGATTCTCAGTTGTGAGTATTTTCTGCAGAGGATGCGGCCGCTTATCTGGTTTATTCTCTCCAGGTATCATGAAAGTGCGGAATATTCCCTCCTGGTGGATGATATCCGTATTAATCTTGGACAGTATCTTGAAAAGGCTAAAACAGCTGAGTATCTGGCTCTGCTTATTCTCGAACTTTTAACCGGTGCAGAAAATACAAACCTCAAAGCCCGGGCACTTGGAAAAAAGAACGGAAAGGAGCTTGCTGCTAAAGTTCTCTACAGCGAAAGTCTCAGGGCCGGGCTTTTCCGGGAGATGGAGGCTGCTGGTGAACAGATTCATCTGGACTGGCGTCTGAGAACTCTCCGGGGCAGCACGGCCGGAGACCGTCTGGAAGTTACCCTCTATAACCGGTATTCCGAATATCGTGATCTGAAAGAGAAGATCAACTCCATAAAAGGTCTGGATATGAGAGAAAAGAGTCTGTCCGCTTTCTGTTCGGATCAGCTGGACTCGGGCAGCACGGAACTTGGTATCTACTATATTTCCTATCTGCAGGAGTCCTGCGAAAAGGTTGGTATCCGCTTTGAATCCAATGTGCATCAGGTTCGCGGCGGCGATGTTACAATAATTACTCTGCAACTCCAGTTTTAGTAAGAAGAGAATATACACATTTCTGCCGCCGTTGATGACGGTCAATACCCAGATCTATCATTCGACTGATAAGGTCTGTGTAAGCCAGGCCGCCGGCTTCACACATCCTTGGAAACATGCTTATGCTGGTAAAACCGGGAATTGTGTTTATTTCGTTCAGCTGTATTTCTCCGCTTGTTTTGTCCACAAAGAAGTCAACCCTGGACATACCTTCCGCACCGGCGGCACGGTATGCCTTGGCTGCAATATCACGAATTTTTTCAAGATCCTTTTCCGGCAGATCCGCAGGTACCTGCAGAACCGCTCCGTCGGGATCCAGGTATTTGGCTTCGTAGTCATAAAAATCATGGGTCGGGAGAACCTCTCCAGGAGGGAAGGTTTCAAGTGCAAAATTGCCTACCACCGAACATTCGATTTCCCGAGCATTTACCGCGGGTTCCACGATTGCAGCGGTATCGTATTTACATGCTTCTGTAAGGGCCGCGGGCAGTGATTCCCAGCTGTCCACCCGGGAAACCCCTACGGATGACCCCGCACGCAGGGGTTTAATAAAAAGAGGCATGGAGAAGGATTTACGTATTTCTTCTTCTTTCGATACAATCAGCTTCCCGTTACTGTCTATTTCCTGGCTGTCCACCCGTATGAAGGGAACCACCGGAAGTCCTGCTTCTATCCAGGCCGTTTTTGTTGCAGCCTTATCCATAGAAAGGGAGCTGCCTAAAACTCCGGCACCGGCATAGGGCAGATTGCAGAGTTCCAGCAGACCCTGAACCGTACCGTCTTCTCCGTAGCTGCCGTGGAGGACAGGGAAAACAGCATCGACCTCAAGTTTATGCCCCTGATTGTAAAGACCGTCACCGGGAACCGCCATAACAATTTTATCTGTGCTCCGGCTTATAATCAGAGTATCCCCGGTTGAAAGAGGGGGATTATCCTGCAGGTACCAGCGGCCGTCAATGTCTATCCCGATTAAAATCGGGGAGAACCGGGAGGAATCCAGATGTTTATAGACCGAAAATGCGGATCGCAATGAAACTTCATGTTCGCCGGACTTTCCACCGTAAAGAATAACCAGGCTGGTTTTCTGTAAGCTTGTTGTTAAATCAGACATAATCCCTCTTGGATTTAAACCTACCACAAAGATCTAGGACGGGTAAACTCGATCCGGCTGCCACAGGCTGTTTTTGAGATCAATTTTACCGTTGTTAACGATAATTCCTTCCGCCGCCAACAGCGCCGCCTGCTCTTCAAACCCGGCACCTTCAGGCAGCGATATTCTTCCTCCGGCGGCTACCACCCGGTGCCAGGGAAGATTGTATTTCCGTGATGATGAGCGGAGAATCCATACCACACCCCTGGCTCCTCTCGGGTTGCCTGCCATGGCGGCGATCTGTCCGTAGGTAACCACCTTTCCTTCGGGTATTTCCTTTAGAATTGCGATTACCCGCTGCGAAAAAGTCATTTCCCATAGCCCAGACGGAAAAGAGCTTTTCGGACACACTCTTCCTCGTCGTAGGGAACAGACCCTTCAGGTCCGATTATGGATCCCTCATGGCCTTTCCCCAGGCAGATAACAAGGTCACCTGCTTCTGCCATACTGCAGGCTTTGTAAATACCTTCCTCTCTGTCTGGAATAAGAAACAGATCTGAGTTTTTTGTCTTACCGCTACAGCCGGCAGCTATTTCGCTGATAATGGTGTTTCTGTCTTCTCCCCGGGGATCTTCATCGGAAAGAACAATAATATCGCAGTATCGGCAAGCAATGGCCCCCTGGATGGGCCGTTTTTCCCTGTCCCTTTCTCCGGCGGAACCGAATACTGCAATGAGTTTTCCTGCACAGCGGGATCTCATCAGGGGAAACAGTTTTTCAAAGGAGCCGGGACTGTGGGCATAATCTATAAGAACATTAAAAGCCTGGCCCGCGTTAACCGGCTGCATTCTGCCCCTTACTGGTTTGAGCTCTGCCAGCAGGGGGGCCAGGCTTTCCGGGGCTACCCCCAATAACCGGGAAGCTCCCAACAGCGCGGCGAGGGCATTATCCACATTAAACAGCCCTTGAAGCGGGGCATAGCAGTCGACTTCGCCTTCGGGATGCTTAATCCGAAAGTGCAGGCCATCCTGGTCTTCACGGATATCTACCGCATTATAGTCTGCTTTCGTAGAATTGCATCCATAGAGCAGTATTTCGGCACTCCCTGCGGCATTGAGAAAAGTATCAAGCCAGGGTTCTTCCGCCGGTAAAACCGCAGTTTCCACGCCGGCCATGAGTCTGGATTTATCCGAGGCATACTGCTCCATTGTCCCATGGAACTCAAGGTGCTCATGACTTATATTGGTCAGAATGCCGACGTTATAATCAACATCTCCAAGGCGGTTATTTTTAGGAGAAAGTCCGTGGGAAGTAGATTCAACAACTGCATACCCGCACCCAAGGCGGTACATCTCATTGAGAAGCTGATGTACCTCCGGGGCTTCCGGGGTGGACTGGCGGAAGGCATTCTTTTTCAATTCCCTGCCGTTGTGGAACTCAACGGTTGATAAAAATCCGCATTTTTCTCCGGAAGCGCTGATCAGCTGATGGAGATAGGCTACGGTTGAGCTTTTCCCGTCGGTTCCGGTAACGCCTGCGATGCCCATGTTTCGGGAAGGATAGTTATAAAAAGCTGCAGCTACAGGAGACATAAGTGTCCGGGAGTTTTCCACTTTAAGATAGACGATTCCTTCTTCGTAGGAGTCGAGATTACTGGTATGAATAACGGCGGCTGCTCCTTTCTCAAGGGCCATGGGAATAAAGCGGTGGCCGTCGGTGTGTATTCCAGGCAGGGCGAAAAAGAGGAATCCCGGTTTAACCTCTCTGGAGTCGTAGGCCATGCCTTTTATTACTGGATCATTGGTGCCCCTGCGGCTTAGTATGTTGATGGCAGCGGTAATCTCTGATAATCTTTTTTCTGTTTCCGGGAGACTGGTCACGGCGACGGAACTCCTTCTGCGCTCATAATATGATTCCAGTCTACCCGGGAGTGACCGGGGCCACAAGCGGTCTGCTCCAGGTTCGGGAGGCATTTCTTTTTATGTATCAGCTGAGAATAAACGGCGATTTTGCCGCTGCCCATTTTATAAAAAACTATCACGGGAAGTGTGAAAATCTTCATGGACACAACTATAAAATCAGACTGTTTGTTTCGGGATCTACCCTGGATGAAGGTGGTATGCTGGTGGACTTCGGGCTGTTGAAGAAGGCCCTCAAGGAGATAACCCGTGGACTTGACCACACCAACCTGAATGAGCATCCCCAGTTCAGTCATGGCAACCCCAGTGCGGAACTGATCGCAAAATTCATACACGATGAGATGGCTCCCCGCTTTCCCCAGGTTCATATCGACCGGGTTGAGGTTTTTGAAACCGATAACAATGTGGCCGCCTATCTTCCTGATCCCGGTTATTAATGGCAGAACTCTCTTCAGCCTACCTTACCCGACAGCTGATTGCTTACATCGGTAATAAAAGGCGGCTTTTAAAATCCCTTAACGGGGTATTTTCCCATCTTGAAGCAGAGCATAAAATAACTACCATGCTGGACCCTTTCTGCGGATCCGGTTCAGTTTCCAGACTGGGTAAATACCGTGGGTACCGGGTATTTGCCAACGACTGGGAGGAGTACAGCAGGATTATAAACAGCTGTCATCTTGAACTTTCACCGGCAGAAGGGGAAGCTCTTTTTTCATCCCTTGGTGGAATAAAAAAAACTCTCTCCAGGCTCAACAGCCTGGCAGAAAAACCCGAGTATCCCTATTTTAGTCGTTATTATGCTCCGGAAAATACACAGACTGCGGACTATCGCAGAGAACGCCTTTTCTATACCAGGGAAAACGGCCTGTTTCTCGACAGGGTAAGGGAGGAAATCGAAACTCTGTTTCCGGAAGCGGTCTGCCCGGGAGATCCAAAATCCTGTCAGGCAAAAAACCTGCTTCTGGCCATGCTTCTCTACGAAGCAGCCACCCACGCCAACACCTCCGGGGTATTCAAGGCCTGTCATAAAGGCTTCGGCGGCCATGGAGGGGACGCTTTGACGCGAATTATGGCACCCATGGAACTTGAATACCCGGTTCTGATAGACGGCATCCCCGGTGAAGTAGGCTCCATGGATGCCGCTGCCTGGTGTGCAGGACGACCGGCGGATCTCTGCTACCTTGATCCTCCCTATAATATCCATCAGTACGGCAGTAATTATCATATGCTGAACAGTGTTGCACGCTGGGACAGGCCCGAAGTTTCCGGGGAACTTGATGATACCGGTGTGCTGAAAAACAAGGCAGGTATAAGGCAGGACTGGCAGGAAACCCGCAGTCCATTCTGTCGGAAGCATAGCGCACCTGCAGCACTTTCGAATCTGCTGCAAGCGGTGGATGCCCGCTACATAGTGCTCAGCTATAATTCGGACGGGGTTGTCCCTTTTGATCAACTTATGGATATGCTCTCAAAGCTTGGACGGGTTGAACTCTTCGCAGAAAACTATACCCAGTATCGCGGCGGCCGGCAGGGGCTTACCCGGGCTAATCTGACAACCGAGTTTCAGCTGGTTGTACGCCGGGGATTAGAGCACCGGGCTTCAGATCAGTCGGCGGTAATCAGATACCTTGCTTCCCGCAGAATAGTCATGCTGCTCAAAAATGGATTACATCCCGGCAGGCTGGCAGAAAAAGGTTATGGCGGTGAAGGAGTGATCCTTGCGGGACAACAGCATATTGCACTGATTGGCGGGATAATTCCTGTCAAAGAGGATGTTACAAACCTCGACTTGTCAGAGTTTGATGATCACGCCCTTTTTCGTCTGCGGGATGATCTCTCATACTGCTGCTTTACGGATAATCAGGAAGAGTCCGAGGTTCTTCTTCACTATCTCGAATCCGTGGATATACCAGGTGAGAAAAAAGATGCAGCTCTGTTGTTGCGTCGTTTTCTTGTGGTACTCAGAAAGCTTGCCCACAAAAAATACAGAGATATTTTTGAATCACTTCTTCACAAGGCACGTACTGTCGATGGTCTATACAGTCTTGATAAAAAGTTTTCAGAGAAACTCAGCGCCATTGAGGAAACAGCGGAAAAGCGTTTTAAGGGATAGCTTTAAATTTGAAAGACCATGCTTTCGGGTACTACAATCAGGGTATGTACTTAGCCGGTCAATTCACTCTACAGATACGGTACCCAGGCTCGGCGGTGATGAGTTTGTCATCTTCCTTGAATCGGGAAACAGCCTGCATGTAGAGGGGGTAATGACTGAACAAATTACGGGTACGCCTTGTCGAAGCTCCAGCGGCTGATTCCGCCGAAATCAACAATATTGCTGTATCCCATCTCTTTCAGCAGTCGCGCAGCCTGGGATGAACGATTGCCGGAACGGCAGTAGAGAATCACCAGACTGTCCTTTGCAACCTGTGGCGGTGTATCAGCGATCTGCTGGAGGGGAATGTTTACAGCAGAGGGAATATACCCTCCGGCGTATTCACCCGGGGTGCGCACATCTACCAGCAGGTATTCCGGTGTTCCTGAGTCAATCATCTCTTTGAGCTCTGCGGCGGACATATCGCCGCTGTTTTGGGCGAAAAGGGAGTAAGCCAGGACAACCGTTGCTACAACGAGAATTGTCAGGCTCATTTTTTTGGAAGAAGGTCTGTTCTCTTTCATGTGTTAAAAAATACAAAAACAGTACTTATCTGACAATAATTATCGGAAAAAATGAGGGTTAAGAGTAACGCAGCAGCCCGTTGATTTGTGTAAAGTGTCTGTCCAGGGAATATACCGCCAGGCCGTGCTGCATTGCTGTTGCAGCTATCCATATATCATTAGTCGGAATCGGTGTTCTTTTCTGCCTTAAGGTCTTAAATATCTCTGCAAAGATTTCCGCAGTGACCTCATCGACCGAATAAAACAAGACTCTGGTAGTATCAAGAAAGGCATTAAGTTCTGCCCTGTTTTGGGCTTCAAGTGTTCCCAGTTTAAACCCGGCATAGAGCTCACCAAGAACAATTGAGTTTATCCCGATTGTTTCAATAGTCCTGAATGCATTCACAATTTCACGGTTACCAAGTTTAAAGGCAGAATATATATTTGTATCTATTAAGATATTTTTCATGTCCACATTTCTTCATCGATAGTGTTGAAGCCTTCAGTATTCCTGCAAAATTCCGCATGCTCTGCTACGCTCCAGGTCCCTGCCAATGAATCGAGGTCGTTATACTCTTTATGGAACTTTTTCTTATTTAAACCCAGAGCTTCATTTAAGGTAGAAACAATAAGGAAATTTACCGAAAAACCTGTCTCCCGGGCTAGTTTTTTCAGGGTCTTATCCAGATTTTCATCAATATTTCTCAGGGTTATTGTTTTCATATTTCCTCCATTATGCAGGCGTAAAGTGATGGCAGTCTGATGTCGAAATGTGCATCATGAATCAGCTTTTTTCAATAAAAAACGGCCAATCTGTGATCAGCCGTTTTATACTTTATGTTAAATTGCAAGCCCCGGTCTTGTTATTGGAGATGACGTAGAATCAGCACCAACGCTTGGGCTGATAGATGGGATGCCCTTTGCCGTATTTCCCCGTAAGGGCGGCCGTCTCAGGGAGTCCTCCGATGAGGAAGCCTGGGGCAGGGTAGGCAGTCTTCTTGCCAGAATCCAAAATGCCGGAGCGGAACATCCTGCAAATAAACTTATTACCTTAACCGCTTCCGAAGGCTTTGCGGCTGATGTTTATAAGCTTCTCGGCTCCGAATGGGTTCATCATGAACTTTTTACGGACTTGGAAGATTCAGTTTCCAGAGTACACAGATCGGTAGATAATCTATTTGGTGAATATGGGAATAACGACCTGAACACCCAGCACAACCAGATTAGACGGGCCGTTCAGGAGCAAAACCTGATATTCTGAGATTACCTGGCAATTCTGAAGCCCACCGATTGTGAGACTCCTGTCGGTCCTATAGCCCATCTTGCTGAGGTGGTACAATAGGTGTCAAATGTAGAGTAGCTGCCGCCTCTGTATACTTTAGTGTTCTGGTAGGGGACCGGCCCGGAGGGTCCGAAGGGGTTTGTGACTGCGTCTGCTGTATAGTAATCCGGGTCATACCAGTCATACACAAGTTCGGCAACATTTCCACTCATGTTGTAACAGCCGGCAGGACTTAACTGGTCTGTGTAATACCCTATCTCAACGGTGTATGGGATGTCGGTAAAACTGTACGGGTTTATATTTTCGTAGTTTGCTATAGTGGTAGTTAAGGTGTTAGAACTATTGGGGTACTTGTAGTAAGTTGATGTTTCTGCCTTCCAGGCTGCTGCTCTTTCCCATTCCGCCTCCGAGGGAAGTCTGAAGCCTCCGGCATTTTTATCTGTCTGGGTCCAGGTTGATAGATCATAACATACATCCAGTCCGTTTGCCTCACTCAGCCAGTTACAGTAAGCAACCGCTCCGTACCAGATTATTGATGACGCCGGGTGATTCTCTCTTGCCGCCTCAATTACTGAAAATATTCCGCCTGCAAATTGAATGGGAACATATCCAGCATCAAGATCATACACTTCAGTTCCCTGATACTGTGCTGATCTGTCATTATCAATAACGCTGATGTAACCCTTATCAAGTGCCCAGTTTAGAACCTCAGCAAATTGTGCATTTGTAACCTCATACTTGCCAATCTCATACTCATCAAGGGTAACACTATGTACCGGATACTCTGAATAATGTGAGCCTGTATCCGGATTTCCCATAGGGAATGTGCCTGCAGAAACGTTGACAAGTTCCGGAGGGGTTATCTTTGTATCTGCATCATTGTTGTCTGTTGTCGGGGGGGCGGTTTCGCTGCCGGGACCCGGGCAGCCTGTATAGAACAGGACGGTGAGGATTATTAAAATAACATAAAGATTTTTTTTCATTAATGAACCTCTTATAATTAATTTTTAATATGCCCTATATATAAGAATATTCCGCATTTTTAAAAAAAATCAATAATTCAATTTTTATCCGGGAACTCCGGCAGAATGAAACTGAAGACCTGAATACCGGGATAGTTTTTTCAGGGTCTTATCCAGATTTTCGTCAATATTTCTCAGGGTTATTGTTTTCATATTTCCTCCATTATGCAGGCGTAAAGTGATGGCAGTCTGATGTCGAAATGTGCATCATGAATCAGCTTTTTTCAATAAAAAACGGCCAATCTGTGATCAGCCGTTTTTTATATTATGAGAAATCAACCCCGGTCTTTTCTGACAATAATAATCTTAAAAACACCGGGGAGATTATTTAAACCGAAGAGAGATCCACACCCCTGTCCTGCAGCTCTTCCAGCATAAGCCGTAGAAGTTGGGCCATGTTTGCCGCCTCTTCTGTATCGGACATGGTAATAGCATTGATGTTGGCGGCAATTTTTGTGCAGTGTTCTACAATTTCACTTGTGCTGAGATCACGAATCTGATCGGTTATTTCTGTCGGCAGCATTGTCGGTCTGCCTACATTGCCAGAAGCTGTTCAATCATCGGGAGATGAGCTTCTGCATCGCTGTTTCCCCGTTCAGCTGCCTGCTTGCAGGCAGTATATGCTTCCTCGTGATTCCCCATCTGCATATGGCAGTTGGTAACCAGAAAATACATAAGACCCTGCAGCTCCCGGTTAAGCTCCGGTATAAGCAGAATGCTCGCGTTAATGGCTTCCTGGTAGTTTTCCTGCTCAAACTTGGAGTAGGCTCTCATTATTTCAGCTTTTGTATCCATACTATTGCTCCTTAAGATTTTGAATGTCAGGGTAAATCAATGAGCCATAGTTCTATATCGTCAGCAGTAATGGTACTCCCGGCGCTTACCGTGATGGTCGGTGCTGTAGGCGTAGAACCACCAACCCAGCTTAAAAACATTGTTTCTGTTTCATCATCACTCAAGCCTGCAACGCCGAAGCAGTCTCCTTCTGTAGGCTCATCATTTCCGTCGGCTCCACAGTCAGAAAGGAAAACTACCGAGTATTCTCCATCGGGAATCTTTGAAAGAGTGTAGCTCATTGATTCACTGCTGCTGTCCCAAACAGCTTCCGCCCAGCCGATACCGCCGTGTTTTTCTGCATCGAAGTCGAACATAAGGGTTACTGCCCAATCTTTTCCATCCAGAGCGGTATGGATTGCTGCAGCATTATCTGCCGGGATATTTACCGTTCCTGTGACAGTGGCAAAACCAATGCGATCTGCATGAAACATGCCACCTATGGATGAATCACTCTGATTCTGGAAATCCTGACAATCCAAATGAAGTCCATCTCCATAGATATCCACAACACCGACACAAGTGACTGAACCTGTACTTCCCCCGAGGGAAGGTCCGGAAAGGGTAAGGTTAATGTCGTCCCCTGTCACGGTCCCTGAAAGATCGACTGTTACCGGATCGCCGGAAGTATCTTCTCCTTTCAAACTTCCGGTTAATGCACTTCCGTACTGATGAAGGCTGATTTCGATTTCGGAATAACCGGAAGTGTAGTTACGAATATACCCTGCATATTTTGCAGTAAGGGCACCGGCAGAAAAAGTGGTGTAGTCTGTGGAATCAAGAACCGTTTTTATGCTTGTAGAAAGATCCTGAAGCTCTACAAACATTTCATACGGGTTGGCTGTAACAACATCGAAGAAAGTATCATCAATGGAAAAACTGATGGAAATTGTGCCGGACTGTCCGCTTAAGGTTTGAGTTTTTATTTCAAATATGCTGCCGCTTCCGGTATTGAAATAAACAGCGGCAATATAGTCGTGGGAATCATCCCACATTGCATCTTCAATATCATAGCTTACAGTAAGAGTAATATCTTCCGGCAGGGGCGATGCTTCCAGCACTGCAGAGTTGTCCACAGTAATGGTGCTCCAGTCGGATACTCCGGGAGTGCCGCTGCCGGATCCGGAACCTTCGCAGGAGGGGAAGAACAGCAGGCTTGCCAGCAACAGAGCTGTGAACAGCATGGGAAATAAACGAGTTACTTTCATGGTAGAATCCTTTTGCAAAATATCTTTGCAGGAATCCTACCATGGGGATACATGGTCCATGGGGTAAACAAATATCCCAATAATAGGGAAAAAATATGGATGTTATGTAGTTATTTTCTGCAGTTCACTGCGGATGAATGATTTCAGTGAAAGGCCTTTCTGTTTAAGGCTCAGTTTTTTGCGGATATTATCCCTGTGGGTATCTACCGTACTTTTAGCGATATTGAGCATGGCGGCAATTTCCTTTGATGTTTTTTCCTGCTCAATGAGGCTTACGATCTGTACTTCAGTGGGGCTGAGATAATTCTTGAGGGATTCCAGATTGTTAATTTCGCTCACTGGAAGACTTGTAATTACCGCATCTATCAGGGCTGAGGACTCTTCCTCTTCTGCATGTCTGCTTTTGAGCAGTGAGAGCAGGGGCATTGTTTGCTTGCGGATTCGACCGATAATCTTCTGCTCCTGCCTCATTGCATTCTCCTCGGATTCCCTTACCATTACCTGGAGTACGCGGTTCATTGATTCAAGATCCTTTGTTTTTTCCTCCAGATCTGTCTGGTTCTGCTTGGTTTCAGTTATATCGATGGTAACCCCGGCTACTGCAGATATCTGATTATCCTTACCCACCGGGGAAATAATGGTTTTAAACCAGCGCCGGGAATGGTCATCAAGATACTCGTTATTGATAATCTCCCCGGCAAAAACCCGGTTAAGCTGCTGGTGCCATATTTTCTTGATACTTTCTTCTACATTCAACTCATCAATGGATTTACCCAGAACATCGCCCCAGTTCTCCAGGCTGAATTTATTCTGGTATATATAACATCTGCTCGAATCTACAATCCAGAAATCAAAAGGAAGGTTGTTAAAAAGATCCGACAGCTGGTGCAGGGTCAGTAATTTTTCATACAAAACATTATTCACGATGTGAAAAATTAACACAGATGTAACATTTATGTAAACAAAGAAGGCTTCCGGCGGACCGGAAGCCTTCAAATGCTCTCTAAAAACTACTACTAAAAAAGAGTAGTTAACCCTCGGGGTCGTAGAGGTAGCGGAAGTAGTCCAGATCCGTTGTAAGGGTCTTGTTGAACTTCTGCATGGTATTACGGTAACTCTCCATGGAGCGCCAGAAAATCGCAAACTCTTCATTGGCGCCGTAGGCCTCAGAGTAGATAGATGCTGCTTCCTGGTCGGCATTACCTTTTGTGGTTTCTGCTTCGGTATACGCCCCGGAAAGAATGGAACGCCGCTCGTTATTGAGCTTTCCAAGCCAGAATGCCTTTTGACCTTCACCGCGGGACCGGAATTCCTGGGCCTTCTGATTACGTTCTGCAATCATACGGTTGTAGACACTTTCGGTAAGGTCGTCGGAATAGCGTATCTGTCGGATTACAATATCGATAAGCTCAATACCGTACTGGGGAGTTATCGATTTGGCCGCGGCAAACATCTCTTCAGACAGTTTGTTACGTCCTTTCTTGACTTCCGGATAGGTTTTTTCTTCATCCACAATGGCAGTCGCCTGAAGGGCGGCATCGTCCATGGATTCCCCGGCCCCGGCTCCGGCCTGAATAGTGCTGGTCCTGTCTATCTCGTTGATAACATTGCTGTTCCGCACTGCTTCATACAGGGGGTTCTCCGCAACAACTGTGCGGACCGAGGAGTCGATAACTTCGTCGAGACGGGCAAAGGCCTGATCGATTGTGGTTACCGATTCGTAAAACTTAAGGGGATCAACAATCTTCCAGCGGGCTGTTGTATCCACCCAGATAAACTGGTTTTCCGCGGTGGGAAGTCGCTGGGCATCGCCGTCCCATGAGAGAATCCTCTTGGGGTAGCGGGTTACAGTATCCACCATGGGCATTTTAAACTTCAGTCCTGCGTCCTGAGACGAGGCAACTATAGCTCCGAAGCGGGTAATAACAGCCTGTTCGCCTTCCTGCAGAATGTAGAAGGGGCCCAGGGCTACGAATATAACCAGGAGTACAATGAGTACGACGAGTACGGTTACCATCTTTCTCATTTACATACCCCCCTGTCCCTGAAGATTCTTCAAGGGAAGAAAGTTCTCCAGATTGCGGTCGATAAGATCCACCGGAACGTTTTCAGCACCGAAAACATCTTCCATCATCTCTATATAGAGACGGTTTCGGGTAATTTCCGGATTACGCCGGTATTCCTGAAGAACCGCGTTAAAGCGGGCAACGTCTCCCTTGGAACGGTTAACCTTTTCTGTTGCATACCCCTGGGCTTCCTGAATAAGCTGCTGAGCCTGTCCTTCCGCCTTGGGGATTTCCTTGTTGTACTGCTCTTTTCCTTCGTTGATAAGGCGCTCCATATCCTGAATGGCTTTGTTCACATCTTCAAAGGCATCCTGCACCGCACCTTCCGGGGGAACAATATTCCTCAGTTTTACGGTGGTTACATTGATTCCCAGACCGTAGTTTTTAAGAATTGTATTCATGTTCTCCTGGGCCTGAACTTCGATGGTGGTACGCTCCGGTCCGATTACATCAAAGATGGTACGGTCTCCCACTAACTGGCTCACCACCGACTGGGAAACGTCCCGGATGGTCTTTACCCGGTTTTCAACATTGAAGAGCCATGCCCGGGGATCGATGATGCGGTACTGAATGGTCCACTCAACATCGACAATGTTAAGGTCACCGGTCAGCATGACCGATTCTTCGGGGAAATCCGCCCGGGAGTAAACAGTGTTGATTCCCGCTCTTTCTGTACGGAACCCGAACTGTTCGGTCTGTACAACCTGGGTAGGTACGTTGAAATTCTTTTCTATCCCGAAGGGCAGTTTAAACTGCAGCCCCGGTCCCTGAATGGTTTTGAAGTTTCCCAGAAGCAGTATTACCGCCTGCTCGGTCTGGTCTACTACATAAAAGCTCGACATGACGGTGCCGATGATCACTATTACAACGATCGCCAGCAGTATCATTTTCGGCCGTACCGGAAAGGGTATTCCCTTCGGTGTATTATTACGGTCCGACATATAACCTCCTGAATGGTTTTACATGCACTGTATCTAGGTTTTAGATATAGGTTTTTCGCCGTATCGGGCGAAAAGCACACAGGTAAGGGTACTTCCCGGACCCCCATGGCGTCAAGTAAACTCGTACAACACGGGTACATGATTCTCTTGTCAATTGGGGGATAATTACATATAGTGGTGGTCTATGAAGAAGCGACTAATCACCTCGGCTCTACCTTATGTTAATAATATTCCCCATCTTGGCAATCTTATACAGGTACTCTCTGCGGATGTTTTTGCCCGCTACTGCAGGCTGAAAGGCTATGAAACCCTCTATGTCTGCGGAACCGACGAGTACGGTACGGCCACCGAGACCAGGGCACTTGAGGAAGGGGTCAGCCCTAAAGAGCTTTGTGACCGCTACTTTGTAATCCACGATGAAATTTACAAATGGTTCAATATTTCTTTCGATAAGTTCGGCCGTACCTCAACTCCCGAACAGACCGAGATTGTACAGTCCATATTTAAAGGCTGTGATGAACAGGGTTATATTAAAGAAGGCAGCATTGACCAGCTCTTCTGTATCAGCTGCGACCGCTTCCTGGCGGACCGCTTTGTGCGGGGTGTATGTCCTCACTGCGGTTATGAGGATGCCCGGGGTGACCAGTGTGAAAACTGCGGAAAACTGCTGGATCCCACAGATCTGGAAAAGCCCCGCTGCGGCACCTGCGGTGCAGAACCGGAGGTACGCACTACCCATCACCTTTATATCGATCTTCCGGCCATAAAACCCCGGCTTGAAGAGTGGATTAAAACAGCCTCGGTAGACGGTTTCTGGGCCAGAAACGCTGTTCAGATGACCAACTCCTGGATCCGGGACGGTCTGAAAGAGAGAGCCATAACTCGGGATCTTAAGTGGGGAATCCCTGTACCGAAGGACGGCTACCGGGACAAGGTTTTCTATGTCTGGTTTGATGCTCCAATCGGTTATATTTCCATCAGTGCCACCCATACGGATGACTGGGAAAAGTGGTGGAAGAACCCCGATGAAGTTGAACTCTTTCAGTTTATCGGAAAAGACAATATTCCTTTTCATACGGTTATTTTTCCTTCATCTCTGCTTGGTTCCGGAGAGAAGTGGACTATGCTTCATCATATGTCCTCCACGGAATACCTGAACTATGAAAGCGGCAAGTTCTCCAAGAGCAAGGGGATCGGCGTATTCGGTACAGATGCCAGAGAGACGGGAATCCCCGCAGATGTCTGGCGTTTTTATGTCTATTACAACCGCCCGGAGAAATCTGATGCGGTATTTACCTGGAAGGATTTTCAGGAGAAGGTCAACGGTGAGCTTATAGGTAATCTGGGTAACCTGGTCAACCGAACCCTCACATTCGTAAACCGTTTTTACGACGGCAAGCTGCCTGAAGCAGAAAGCAATACAGACTTCTGGGAGCAGGTGAAGGTTCATGAAGAGAAGATTACCGCTCATCTGGAACGGGCGGAACTCCGGGATGCCTTCCGCGAGATATTTGCTCTCTCTTCAATGGGAAACAAGGCGTTTCAGGACGGAGAACCCTGGCGTACCCGCACGGAGGCCCCGGAAGAGGCTGCACGGCTGCTTAAGGATCTTACACTGCTTATCCGGGATCTTGCAGTGCTTGTTTCTCCCTATATTCCCGGAACTTCTGAAAAAATTGCCCGATGGCTCGGCATAGATTCAATCGAATGGAATTCTCTGGGTAGTCCCGAAGGTGTAGAAACCGTGGCGAAACCCGAAATTCTGTTTCAGAAGCTAGAAGATGAGCTGATCGAGACCATGCGGGACCGCTTTGCAGGATCCCAGGCGGAACGGGAGGCGGCAAAGAATGTCGCAGCAGAAGAGGCAGAGCAGGGGGCTGAAGAGACTTCAGAATCATTCTTCCGTGCAAACGTTGATCTCAGAGTGGCAACGGTGCAGGAAGTGGCACAGCATCCCGACGCGGATAAACTCTATGTTATTCAGCTTAAAGTCGGAGATGAGGATCGTCAGATCGTATCCGGTCTGGTTGGTCACTACACCCCGGAAGAGCTTACAGGACAGAATATTATCCTTGTATATAACCTGAAGCCCGCAAAGCTTCGGGGAATAAAGAGCCAGGGAATGCTGCTTGCGGCTTCCACGGAAGATGATAAAGAGCTTGAAGTGCTCTTTCTTCCTGAGGCTGCTTCTGGAAGCAGGCTTTTCCTTGACGGCGAAAAGGCTCCCGTCGAAGAGCCCAAGCGGATTAACATCGATAAGTTTTTCAGCCATCCCATAAAGGTGGAAAACAGCGCAGTCAAGATCGGCGGGACAACACTTGCAGCAGAGTCCGGTGCAGTTACCACCGCAAAAGTCAGCACGGGAAGTGTAGGCTGATATGTCCGGGGCGATTTTTGAGCCCGTTTCTCTCGATGACATAGACGGTCATGACAACCTGCTGCAGACAGGCTATTGGGGACGGGTAAAACAGAAGTTCGACTGGGAGCCTGTCAGCTTTCTGTTTAACGGACATCCAATGCTGGTCCTTCTCAGGAAGCTCCCAGGGGGATTCACCATCGCCTATGTGCCTCATGGGCCTCAGATGGAAGTTGACCCGCACTTCTTTGCCGGTTTTGCCGGCAAGCTTGCAGAGCATCTGCCTGATACGGTTACCTTTATCCGCTTCGACCTGCCCTGGCAGGTTGATTCATGGGAAGACCGCAAGACCTGGCTGAAACGTCCGTTCAGAAAATCCCTGGTGGATATACAGCCTCCGGACACTGTTTTAATCTCTCTCGCAGAATCGGAAGAGGAAATCCTCAGCCGGATGAAGCGGAAAACCCGCTATAACATCCGTCTCGCGGAACGGAAAGGTGTAAGTATCCGTACCGGGGGGCTGCCGGAGCTGGAAAAATGGTATGCCATTTATGAGGAAACAGCAGAACGTGACGGAATAACCATACATTCCTTTGAGTATTACCGCCGTGTTTTTCAGGAGGGACTGAAGCAGAAGAATCCTTCAGTGCGCCTATTGCTTGCGGATATTGACAACGAGATTATGGCGGGAAATATTCTGGTTCTTCATGGCAGCTGCAGTACCTATCTGTATGGTGCTTCAAGCTCGGAAAAGCGGAACTATATGCCCACCTATCTTTTACAGTGGGAAGGTATGCGTATTGCCAGGGAACACGGTTGTGAAAGCTACGATATGTTCGGGATACCGCCGGTGGCCGATGAAGGGGAGCCTATGTATGGTCTTTTCCGCTTTAAAACCGGTTTCGGAGGCCAGATTGTCAACAGGGCAGGCTGCTGGGACTATCCGGTAAACAAAGCAGCCTACACCCTGTACCGTACAGCCGAAAAAGCCCGCAATTTCTACTATAAACGACTCAGGCGCTGACGAATCAGTTCTCGGAACTGATCTCCCCGGTCAAACTCATTTTTAAACATACCAAACGAAGCACATCCCGGAGAAAGTAGCAAAGTATCACCTTCTTCAGCGTCCTTAAGTCCCGCATCCACTGCCTCCTTCAAAGATCCATAGGGGCCTTTATAGCTGACACCTGCATCATTGGCTGCCTGCCGGAATCGGGGAGTGGCATCTCCTTCAAGGAGATAGATTCCTTTAGTCTTTCCCAAAGCTTCAGATACTCCGGTAAAATCAAGATCTTTGTCGGTCCCCCCGGCAATAAGGTGTACACCCCCGGGAAAGCTGTTTACCGCAGCTGCAGCGGCCTGGGGCATGGTTGCCGCGCTGTCATTTATACAGGTTATGCCGTTGATAACAGCCACCGTTTCAAGCCGATGGGGAATACCGGCGAAATCGGAAAGCCCGGACCGTATTGTTTTCGCAGGGACACCGTATGCATGGAGCATGGAGGCTGCGGCCAGCATATTCAAGCGATTATGCTCACCCGGAAGCTTCAGGTCTATATTGAGAATCTGTTGAATTATACCGTTTTTTCGCAAGAATCCGGCGGATCCACGGGATTTGTCCAGGTAAGCCCCATCTATGTTGTCGGGAAGCACATGCGAAGAGAAAAAACTGACCTTAGCAGTACAGTCTCTGCTGAATTCCTCTCCGTAGGGGTCATCATAGTTAAACAAAGCTGTGGATGAACTGTCCTGATGAAGGTATATCTGCCGTTTATCATCCACGTATTCCTGAAAACTGGAATAACGGTTCTGATGATCATGCATGATATTGGTGATCATAGAAACAGCCGGATTAAGAATCTCCTTGGGAGTACAGTCTGCCAGCTGCCAGGAGCTGAGTTCCAGCACTACCGGGGCATCCGGTTCATTGATTGAGCTTCCTTCAATATGATCCAGGAGAAAGGATAGGGGGCTTACGGTGATATTTCCGCCAAGATCGGTAAGCGGGTTTATTCCGCGAAGAACATGGGCCACCGCACTTGCTGTGGTCGATTTCCCTTTGGTTCCGGTTATGGCCAGCACCGGGCGACGGGTAAGGCTGAGAAAAACCCCGATATCGCTGCTTACCCGGGGAGACATTGCCAGATAAGGAGATGACGGGGGAACTGCAGGATTCTTGATTACAAGATCCGCGCCGGTAAAATCACTTTCCCGGTGTTCGCCGAGCCGGAAATGTACCGGGTACTCGTTGAGGGCATCCATGGAGGCGGAGAGTACATCAGGTGAGCGGAGATCGGTAACGCATACTTCTGCACCGAGGCTTGCAAAAAATCGGGCGGAAGCAATGCCTCCGCCGTGAACACCAAGTCCCATAATGGTGACCTTCAGTCCGGGTATATCGTCAAGTTTGAGACGCAAGAACAAACTCCTTCATGTCCTGGCTGTTGAGGTAGCGCTTAAAACGGATGTTCATCCAGGGCCTCTGCCATGCTGTGTTTACTTTTAACTTAAGGGCTTTATATACAGGCAGGTCGGGAGAAAACGGTTCCCGTTTCAACTGCTTCTGAATGGAGTCCATGGCTGGTTCAAGAAACTCCAGCGCTTTTTTAAGCAGCGGCACCCCCTGTTTACGACCGGCGGGGGAACAGTCTATTAATGCATGACAGAGGGATCGGTACTTACAGGTAAAAGGGTAATAGGGGTAAATTGATTTCCCTTCGGGAATAAACAGTCTTGAGAAGAATTTGGTGAGTTCATGGTCAATCCATATTCCCTGTACAAAATAACCTCGGCCTGTTTCGCCTATCCAGGTCTGGGAAATGTACTGTTTAAGGGCAAAAGCCGTTATTTTTCCGCCATCCTGAACCACCTCTTCCAGCGGTATAATATCGCAGTCGAGATAAAAGTTTCTGGTTTTGTAGGCCGGAGTAAAATCGTTGCTGCCGTGGTCCAGTATTTCGGCATCATGGGTTCTGAAACTGAGATCAAGGCGGCCCAGATAGAGATAGGTCTGCTCCTGGGTTTTAAAAATCTGGAAAAAACAGGGACGCAGAACTTCCGCTGGATCAAAAAAGTAGGTCGTATCCTTGAAAAATCCGGGCATATGAGGAATCAGGGAGGCAACTATGTTCTGTACAGACTCAAGATAGGCAGCTTCAGGAACTTCATTGCGGATATCATGGTGAACGGGGATCTGTGGAATCTCTATTTCAACCGGGAGTTTTACGAAAAATTCCTCATTCTGATTAAAATGTATGGGAAGTTCGGCAAAACTATTGCCTGCTGATTTTATCAGTTCATTTATTCTGCTGTCGGTATACCGAACAGGAATACTATTTGCAATCTTGTCCACTATAAATCATAATACCTTCTGCGTGTGCTTATTTCAACATGAATAAGTCTAATATCAAGCCCCTTGACTTTCCCTGTGTTTTGAAGGCATACTGCTGCGTAACTTGTTGAAGAACCGGGGATTATCATACCTTGCCTATATGGAATAACAAGGTTGCTTTTCACCCGAAAATTTTTGAGTAAAGGAGCTGGTTGCTGTGCCCTGCGGACGTAAAAGAAAGCGACATAAGATCGCGACCCATAAGCGAAAGAAAAAGCTTCGGAAGAACAGACACAAGAAGAAATAACAGGCGATAGGGGGTTGGCGGACCTTTTCAGTGTGCCGATCCCTGACCTGTTTACACTTCATATGAAGCAGTTATTAAAAATCCTGTCGGCATTAATCCTTTTTTCCGGTGTTGTTTGTGCTGATAGTCTTGTTCCCGCCGATTTCAGGGGCTACATACAGTCCGGCGGCGGAATAAAACCCGGAACAATTATTAAAGTCATTATAGATTCGTCTACACAATTCACCTATACATCATCCTACTCGGATAACTCTTCGGTGGCGCTCAACTTTTCGGGCGGTGAAGGCGGCGGGCTTTTCAGTTTTCTTCCCTCCGGTGATACCACAAACATCTCCTCTGCTGAAGGTGATGATGAATCCTCCATGACCGGTCAACTATCTGCCCGGGTCGCCGAGGTCTTTGATGACGGAACATTTATGCTTCAGGGAAGCCGACAGATCAGCGTGGGAAAGGCTTCGCAAAGAATTGAAGTTGCCGGAACTGGTTCAGTGTCCATGTTTGACGAAAATGGATTTATCCCATTCCAGAGTCTTGCTGACAGCAGGTTGAGCTTTATCAGCTTTAAAGACTCCGCCGTTCCTGTACTTGATAATGACAGCTTTATTATCCCAGAAGTAAGCCAGCCGAATGCTGAAGCAGATGTGGTGCCGGCTGCAGAAGAGGGTCCTGCTGTTGATAACCTGACAGCACCGCAAGCGGTTCCTTCCAATACTCTGCAGTTGAAAAATGATGTACGCCGTGATCTATTATTACAGTATATTAACCAGATGATAGATCTGATATTTACCGCACCGCCGCGGTAAGGTTTTTTAGTCTCAAACTTATGAGGTTCTAGTTGTCATGAGTGATAATAATCTTTTATCCAATATAAAAAGTCCTGCCGATCTCAAATCAATGAAGAAAGAAGATCTCCCGAAACTTGCACAGGAGCTGCGTGAGCGCATAATCGACGTAGTATCAAGCAACGGGGGGCACCTGGCCAGTAATCTCGGGGCAGTTGAACTGAGTATTGCCCTGCACCGAGAGTTTGACTCTCCCAAGGACAAGATAATCTGGGACGTAGGGCACCAGTGTTACACCCATAAACTGCTTACCGGCAGAAATGACAGGTTTGAAACAATCCGAAAGAAAGACGGTTTGAGCGGTTTTCCCAAGGTCAGTGAGAGCGAACATGATATTGTAGAAACAGGTCATGCATCCACTTCCATTTCTGCAGCCCTTGGTGTGCTTGCGGGGCAGGAAGTGCAGGGAGATACTGAAAGTGCTGTAGTTGCGGTTATCGGGGACGGAGCGATGACCGGAGGTATGGCTTTTGAGGGTCTGAATCATGCGGGTCATCTCAACAAGCAGCTGATCGTTATCCTTAATGACAACACCATGTCCATCAGCAAGAATGTGGGGGCTCTCTCAGTCAGCCACAAATACCTGATATCCAACTATCTCAGCCAGGCCTTTGCCACCAAGCGTTATCAGAGGCTTCGTGAAAAGATTGACAGCGGTCTTCAGGGCTTTCCCATTATCGGTATGAAGCTTTTTGATCTGGTGGTACGCATAAAAAAAGGTCTGAAAGCGGTTGTTTTCAAGGAAAGTATCTTTTCTGATCTCGGGTTTGAGTATGTCGGTCCCATTGATGGTCACAGTATAGCCAAGCTGAGTAAGGTGTTCCGGCAGGTTAAGAAGATTGGAAAGCCTACAGTAATTCATGTGGTTACTCACAAAGGCCGGGGTTATGAACATGCAGAGGGTAATCCCACCATGTTTCATGGAATTGCCCCTTTTTCCGTTGAAGACGGGAAGCTTGTGGAGAGAAGTTCCTACAGTTTTACCGCCGCATTTTCTGATGCCCTTATGAGGCATGCAGAAAATAACAAAAATGTTACCGCCATAAGCGCTGCCATGTCCAAGGGTACGGGCTTATATAAATTTCAGGAAAAGTATCCTGAACGTTTTTACGATGTAGGGATCGCTGAAGAGCACGCTGTTACCTTTGCAGCCGGCCAGGCGCGGGCAGGATGCAGACCAGTGGCGGCAATTTATTCAACTTTTATGCAGCGTACCGTTGATCAGGTCATACACGACGTAGCACTACCCGGACTGCCGGTGCTTTTCGGCCTGGACCGCTCCGGTGTAGTTGGAGATGATGGTGAAACCCATCAGGGTATTTACGATATAGCCCTGTTTAAAACGGTTCCCGGATTGACTATTCTTTCTCCCGGGTGCCGGCAGGATATGAACGGTGCTGTGGATTATGCAATGGCAGGGAATGGCCCTGTTATGGTGCGTTATCCAAAGGCAGCTGCGGTCAGTATGGATGAGCTTGATACCCCATGGATAAAAGGCAGAGGTACTGTATTATCCGAAGGGCAGGCCTCTGTTCTCCTGGTAACCACCGGAGGGCTTCTGAAGCAGGCTATGGCTGCCGCAGCAAGCCTCCGCGAAAAAGGTGTTTACTGCGATATTTACAATCTGCGCTTTATAAAGCCCCTGGATGAAGAGTACATTGCTGATCTTTTTGAAAGCTATAAGCAGGTTATATCCATCGAAGACGCAGCAAGAATAGGCGGAATCGGTGAAACTCTGGGATCGCTAATATTGAATTATCAGCCTGGCTGCCGGTTCAACTATTATGGTCTGCCCGATGAGTTTTATGCTCAGGGAAGCCGTGATGAACTGCTTCAGGAGTTCGGCCTTGATTCTGCGGGTATAGAGAAAAAGGTTCTTGCGGCAATTGATTCACCCCTCAAAATCTATTCCGGTAATACAAGAAAAGTAGGCGGGGCCTGATTCTTCTTTGAGTGTTTTCAGGTATTAGTTTTTTTAAATATTCAGAACCAAAAAAAGGACTGTCTGAGAATTGACAGTCCTTTTTACGTATAAAGCTGTAATGAAACTGCTCTATTTGAGCCGCTTCATTGCAGTCATAAAACCGCGGAGTTTAGCTCCCACAACCTCTACCGGATGTTCACGGATAGCTTTGTTAACCCTGATAAGTTCAACATTATCTACCATGGTTTCTCCATCCTGGAAGTCTTTGCCGGCTACATCGGTGTCGATCTTCTTCATGAAATCACCAAGAAGGGGAACACAGTCGTTGGCAAAGAGGTAACAGCCGTACTCTGCAGTATCGGAGATTACCTTATTCATTTCATACAGTTTCTTGCGGCTAATAAGGTTTGCAATAAGGGGTACCTCATGGAGGGACTCGTAGTATGCAGACTCAGCTTTGATGCCGGAAGCTGTCATGGTGTCGAAAGCAAGCTCAACGCCGGCTTTAACCATAGCAACCATAAGTACACCGTGGTCGAAGTACTCCTGCTCGCTGATTTCCATGCTGCCTGCGGCGGTTTTCTCAAAACCGGTATTGTTGGTTTCTTCTCTCCAGTTAAGGAGGTTCTTGTCATCCGCAGCCCAGTCTACCATCATAACCCGGGAGAACTCGCCGGACATAATGTCATCCATGTGTCTCTGATACAGGTCGGCCATAATCACTTTCATCTCTTCGGAGAGTTCGAAGGCTCTGATCTTGGCGGGGTTTGAAAGACGGTCCATCATGTTGGTAATACCGCCGTGCTTCATGGCCTCTGTTACGGTTTCCCAGCCGAACTGAATGAGCTTGCTGGCGTAAGCCGGGTCAATTCCTTTTTCAACCATCTTGTCGAAAATGAGAATGGAACCGGTCTGGAGCATACCGCAGAGAATTGTCTGCTCACCCATAAGGTCGGATTTTACTTCTGCTACGAAAGAAGAACGGAGAACACCGGCACGATGTCCGCCGGTACCGGCTGCGTAAGCCTTTGCAATCTCTTCACCGTCTCCGTTGGGATCGTTTTCGGGGTGTACTGCGATCAGGGTGGGAACACCGAAACCTCTTTTGTACTCCTCGCGAACCTCAGAGCCGGGAGATTTGGGGGCAACCATGATAACGGTAATATCATCACGAATCTGCTTTCCTTCCTCCACGATATTGAAACCGTGGGAATAGAGCAGGGTTGATCCCTTTTTCATCAGGGGCATGATGGTGTCCACAACATTTGAGTGCTGCTTGTCGGGAGTAAGGTTGGCAACAAGATCTGCCTGGGGGACGATCTCATCATGGGTTCCAACGGCAAAACCGTTCTCCGTTGCATTGATGTATGACTGGCGTTTCTGCTTGATAGCATCTGCCCGGAGGGCGTAGCTTACATCAAGACCGGAATCCCGCAGATTCAGTCCCTGGTTAAGACCCTGGGCACCGCATCCTACGATTACGATTTTCTTGCCCTTAAGCTTTTCAACTCCGGTAAACTCCGCGGAGTTCATGAAGTCGCATGTTCCCAACTGTGCCAGCTGACGGCGCAGGGGAAGGGAATTAAAATAGTTCATTCGTCTACCTTTATATGTAAGATTGTAGAATTAGAGCATACTCCCTGGATCAACAGCTGTCAATATTGACAATATTGCAAAATAAACAACTACACGATGCGTTATACGCAATTAATCTTTTCCTTGACATATGACACGAGCTGGAAAATAATAAACCATTATACCAAAAGGTAAATTTTCATTTACCAAAAAAAGGAGAAGGTATGAAAAAATTTTTTGTAAGGCTAACAGTTGTTTCCCTGATTCTGCTTCTTGCAGCGTCTGCGTTTGCTCAGGGTGGAAAAGAAGGCAAGCCGGTGGTTCTAAAGTTTTCCGATCAGGTAAATGAAGAAAACCCCCACGTAAAAGCCGATTTTCATTTTGCAGAACTGGTAAACGAAAAATCCGGTGGAAGTATGGAAGTTCAGGTTTTTCCCAACAGCCAGCTTGGAAATGCCCGGGAATCACTTGAAGGCATGCAGAGTGGTACCATTGAAATTACTAAAGTTGCCGCTGCTGCTCTGAGTTCTTTCTGTCCGGAGTTCAGTATCTTCAGTCTTCCCTATGTTTTTGTTTCAAAAGATGAGGTTAAAAAAGCTCTTGAAGGAAAGGTTGGTGATATTTTTGCTGAAAGTCTGAACAAGGCCGGTTTCGAAATACTTGCTTACTATGATTCCGGTTTCAGAAGCATTTTCAACGGCGACCGACCCATCAATTCTCTTGCAGACATAAAGGGTATGAAAATCAGGGTAATGAATGACCCCATCATGATTGATTCAATCAATGCTCTGGGTGCATTGGCCACACCTCTTGCTTACAGTGAACTGTACACTGCACTCAAGCAGGGTGTAGTTGATGGTGCAGAGCAGCCTCCGGTTTCTCTTTATACTCAGAAATTCTACGAAGTTTCAAAGTACTTCTCCCTTACCAACCACTTCTATGATCTTAACGTAGTTGTGATGAGTAAGAGAGTTTATGATGGTTTATCCGCGGATCAGCAGAAAATCATTAAAGAGGCTGCTGCAGAGACACAGACTTTCGAGTGGAATGCATGGAAGCAGCTGGAAGACGGTGTTCTTGATGATCTTCGAGCAGAAGGCATGGTTATTAATGAGCTGGACCTTGCTCCTTTCCAGAAGGCTGTCATGAACATTATCAATGATAATGCTGACATGATGGGACAGGAAGTAATTGACGCTGCTCTGAATAATTAAGAGCTGAACCCTTTTACGGGTAAAAATATGCCCGGCACAAGCCGGGCATTATTTTTAGAGGAAAGTATGGATACACTGAATAAATACAAACAACTTCTGGATAAACTAGTCCGGATCCTTGCCATGACCCTTTTTGTGGGGGTTATTGTTCTGACCATAGCCCAGGTACTTTCGCGGTATCTGATGAAGTTTCCCATTGCCTTTTCGGAAGAGCTTGCCCGAATACTTTTTATCTGGATCTCTTTTCTGGGGGCTGCAATGGTTATGAAGGACGATGAACATATTCGTCTAGATGTCATTATGGAAAAACTTTCGGCCCAAGCCGCCAGGCGATTGAAGATTTTTATTCAATTGCTGATCTCTGCTTTCAGTATTATTACCGCATGGAAGGGAATATACCTTATTACCATCACAATGCAGCAGGTTACTCCAGTTGCCCGGATTCCCATGGGAATCGTCTATATTGTACTGCCTTTCTCCTGCCTGGTTATGGCCTTTTACTCGGTATGTCTGATTCTTGATTTAATCCATGAAAATAACGAAGGAGCCCAGTCATGATGCTGCTTCTTTTTGCTTTGTTTATTGCACTTGTGGGGCTATCCGTTCCGATAGCCTTTGTTCTGGGTATTTCATCCATGATCTGGGTTTCTCTTTCAGATATGGTCCCGCTTATAATGATACCGCAGCGGCTTTACTCCGGATTGGATTCATTTACTCTTCTGGCCATTCCTTTTTTTATTCTCGCTGGAAAGATTATGGCCACCGGAGGTATTTCTCACAGACTGATCAGGGCGTCGGCTATTCTGGTTGGGCGCTTTAAGGGCGGTCTGGCTTATATCAATATTGTGGTAAGTATGCTCTTTGCCGGAATTACAGGATCCGCGACTGCAGACTCCTCTTCCATCGGTTCCATACTGATTCCTTCCATGACGGAAAAGGGATACGACAAGGATTTTTCTGTTGCAGTTACAGCTACCTCTTCTGTAATCGGCATTCTGATTCCCCCCAGTATTCCCATGGTAATTTATGCGATTCTAATGAACCAGTCCGTAGGTACCCTGTTTATTGCAGGAGCGATTCCAGGGCTGCTCGTTGGTTTTACCTTGATGTTCATTTCCGGTGTGATTTCTCAAAAGCGGGATTACCCAAGGGATGAATCATTTACTTTGAAAGAGGTACTCTTAACCGCAGCAGACAGTATCCTGCCTCTGCTCTCTATTGTGATTGTTCTTGGAGGAATAATTTCCGGTATTGTTACACCAACAGAAGCTGCCGTTCTCGCGGTGGTCTATTCCTTTATTATAGGTTTTTTTGTCTACCGCGGTATTAAGGTGAGCGACCTTCCGGACATGCTGGTAGATACAATAAAAATAACCGGTATGGTTATGCTTATGGTAGGTGCCGCCAGTGCCTTCAGCTGGATTATAACCAGTCAGCGGCTCCCGGTGCTTATTGCGGAATTTCTGTTAAGCATTACCAGCAGTAAAATTATTCTCCTGCTAATTTTCAACATTGTGCTGCTCATTGCCGGAGCTGTTCTGGACCTGACCCCTGCGATGATTATTTTTGTTCCCGTGCTTGCTCCAATCGCCATGGAGCTTGGAATTGATCCGGTTCATTTTGGAGTAATTGTAGTTGCAAACCTCGGTATCGGTCTTTTTACGCCTCCGGTGGGATCCTGTCTTTTTGTCAGCTGTTCCATCGCCGGTATTAACATGAAGGAAGCCTTCAAAGGTTTTGTCCCATTTTTTATCGGTATGTTCATAGTGCTTATGCTTATTACCTATATCCCGGCTCTTTCGTTATGGCTGCCTGGAATCCTGAATCAATAAAAGAGTAAGAAAAGGAAGGAACTATGATTCTCGATAAATTTAAACTTGATGGAAAGGTTGCCATTATAACCGGCGCAACCCGGGGCATCGGAGCCGCTATCGCAAAAGCCCTGGCCGAGGCCGGCGCTGATATTGTCGGAGTAGGCCGGTCGGATCACTCTGAGGTAAAGCAGTATATAGAGTCCATCGGAAGAACCTATCTTGAATTGAAAATGGATATTTCAGGTTCTAATGCTTCCGATGAGATAGTGGATGCTGCGGTACAGCAATTCGGCCATATTGATATTCTGGTGAATAATGCAGGTACCACCGCCCGGAACATGGCGATCGATTTTACCGAAGAGCAGTGGGACCGGGTATTGGAGGTAAATCTCAAGTCTGTATTTTTTCTCTGCCAGAAGGTTGCCCGGCAGTTTATCAAACAGGAAACAGGGGGCAATATAGTCAATATTGCATCTTTGACGTCGTACCAGGGCGGGATAAAGGTCATTTCCTATACTGCTTCCAAGGCTGCCTTAAAGAATATCACCATGCAGATGTCCAATGAATGGTCTAAGTACAATATAAGGGTAAACGGTATTGCTCCAGGATATACTGTCACAGACCTTACCGGTCCCATGCGTACTGAATCAGAAAGGGTGGCGGAAACCATGATGAGAATCCCCATGAACCGCTGGGGAGAACCGGAAGATATGGCCGGTGCAGCCCTCTATCTGGCTTCCGATGCTTCATCATATGTTAATGGGTTTACTCTTATAGTTGATGGCGGGTATATGGGGCGGTAAAGATTATAATCATGTTTGATGCTCCACGTAAAAAGTGTTACACTTAATACGTGGAGTATTCTTTGTGAAAAATATCACCCTTTCCATTCCCGATGACATAGCCCGATGGGCACGAGTCTGGGCGGCCGAACATGATACAAGCGTTTCGAAAATGCTTTCCGGTTTTCTTGAAGAAAAGATGAACGAGGAAGTTATATACAAGAAAGCTATGACCTCTTTTCTCGCAAAAGAACCGGTACCTTTGAGGAATAATAAAGATCCACTGCCTTCGAGAGAAGATCTTTATGGAAGATAAAGTATTCGTAGATACAAACATTCTTGTATATGCCAGAGACAGTTCAGAACCGGATAAGCAGAAGATTTCTATAGAGTGGCTTAAAAGGTTATGGGAAAAAAGGACAGGCTGTTTGAGTACCCAGGTTTGTAATGAGTACTATGTTACAGTTACACGAAAGCTTGTACCGGGCATGTCTCCTGAAGCAGCCTGGGAAGATGTAAAGTCACTTTTTACCTGGAAGCCCATGCAGATAGATACTGCTTTACTGATAAGAGCAAGGGAAATACAAAACAGCTATGGTTTCAGCTGGTGGGATTCTCAAATAGCAGCATCTGCCTTAATGAGCAATGCAGATATTCTGCTGACCGAAGATTTACAGCATGGACAAATAATCGAAACAGTATTAGTGCAGAATCCTTTTATTTCTTGAAATCTCAGGCTACTATAAGCTCATGAACAGTACCGACAAGCTTATCAGCATCAGCAATCTCAAACTCAAAACACCTGCGGGAGACTGGTTCCCACTGCCGGATATTGATATTTGTGATAATACCTGTACCGTTATCTGCGGACCCAACGGTTCGGGGAAAACATTTTACAGCCGTGTAATCGCCGGAGAAATTGAACCCCGATACGGAGAGAGAAAAGAGTATGCTCTCCCTGAAACCAAGATAGGCCTGGTGAGCTTCGACGCCGGTGTCCGGCTTATTGAGGATGAAAAACGCAATGACGAAAGCGACCTTAACGGCGGTGCACCGGACCTGGGGCGCAGTGTGGCAGTCTACCTCGATTACGAGCATCACAAGGCGGATGAAGATAATTTCCTTCATCGTTTTAATCTTGAGAGGTTGATTGATCGCGGCCTCCGGGCCCTGAGCTCCGGTGAACTGAGAAAGGTGATGATCCTCAAACAGTTAAGCTATAATCCTCGTCTACTCATTCTGGATGATCCCTTCGATGGACTTGATATCCAGGCTCAGAAAGAACTGCATGAGCTGTTAGAGGAACTGATTCAGCACTGTGCGCTTATTCTGATTACCGGGCGGCGCAGCGATGTTCCGGAGATTACAACAAATCTGATACTGCTTAAGGACCCGGCGGGAAGCCATGAGTTTACCGGTATCAATCATGCTGCTGTTGAGGTCTGGGAACGGCTGAACAGCGAAGAGAGGCACCCCCCCCTGGGAAATGATTCCAAGTCACTCATTGAAATGAAAAATGTTTCCATCGCCTACGGCGGCAATCAGGTTCTTAAGGATATAAGCTGGACAGTCAGAGAAGGAGAAGCCTGGAAGATTTCCGGCCCTAATGGGGCGGGAAAAACGACTCTTATGGAACTTATCAACGGGGATAATCCAAAGGCATTCGGCCAGGATCTTTATCTGTTCGGCAAGAAGAAAGGGACCGGCGAGGCTGTCTGGGAAATTAAAAAGCGGATCGGTCATGTTTCTCCTGCATTGCATATGCGTCAGCTTATGGGAACTCCGGTTCTGGATGTAATACTCTCCGGTTTTTTTGATACCATCGGTCTTTATGATGAACCACATACGAAGCATATTGATGAGGCAATGGAATGGGCGGATCTTTTCGGAGTTCAGAATGTTGTGAAGAAAAGTATGCGTCAGCTCTCATTTGGTACCCAGAGAATTGTGCTTATCATTCGCTCCCTGATAAAGCGTCCGACATTGCTCCTTCTTGATGAACCATGCCATGGTCTGGATGATCAGAATACTGCGGCGGTGCTTGAGGCCGCCCAGGTAATAGCTGAAAAACAGCTTTCCACCCTGTTGTATGTAAGTCATGTTGCCGAGCATCATATACCGGCAATTACCCATCAGGTTCAGCTGGTGCCGCATGCAGACGGTGGTTTTACTCTCAGTACTGAATAAGCGTATATTCTTCTTAAGGAGGCACATCCGGAATGGCAAGAAAAAGGTGTAAACTCTCCAGAAAAGAGTATGAGGAAAAAGAGCACTCCAATGACAGGTTTATCTGCAGCAAATGCAAACGTACTGCGAAGGATAAAAAGAAACTATGTAAGCCGGAAAAGATGGAGAATGCATAAGTTTATTTATGTATGATATAAGAAAAGTTTTCCAAGTTAATGTCTAAACAGTTTCATTTCTTAAAATAAATACGATTTTTCTGCCAAATTCAGCGTTTTTTGTGTTGGCATACTTTGTGCATTACATAAGTATGAACAGTATAGCAACAAATTACAGCATTATCGGGATACAGAGACCTTCAAATCGGAAGGTTCCCACAGGAAGGAAACAGTTTATTCTTGTTATAGCTCTTATGCTTGCCGGCTTAGTGTTACCCAGCCTGATTGATAAAGCATGGTTTTCTTCAAGAGTTATTTCATCTGAAAGAGTAGAAAAAGAACTATTCTCTGAACAGGTTTTTCAGTACCGCGGCTATGAAATTGAGAAGATCGAAACCGGCTACATCTCCAGAGAGCTTGGTATAGCAGCAGCCGACGCGAACAGTTTGTGCAGGTCAATCTCTGTGCTGATATACCGTGCAACCACAGGCAGGGTAGACCGAGTCAGGGAAAAAGGCTTTCTTAAGGCGGACCTGGACCGGAACCTTCATATAACCGGAGAAGAGATCTCCCTGTTTAGCCGGTCGGTAGCACCTCAGAGCAGAGAACTGCTGACTAATGAATTACTGCGCTTCTGGGGAATACAGGGCTAAGCTCTGAGGGATTGAAAAATTTCGTTCATAATGGTTTTTCACAAAATTTGCAGGAGTCATATTATACTGGGAATACTATGACTGAAAAAACAGATGTGAAGAAATGGCTGCTTCTTAATGAGAATGACAACACCCTGACGTCCCTGCAGGAACTTTTACCCGGAGACATCCTCGATGTTTCCGGAATGACAGCTCCTCTGAGGGTAATTGATAAGATCGCATATGCCCATAAACTGGCCCGAGTAAGCATTCCGCAGGGGCAACAAGTGTTAAAATATGGGGCAGTCATAGGAATTGCCATATCTGATATCAAACCGGGAATGCATGTGCATGTACATAATGTAAAAGGCCTCAGGGCATAGTGGTGATGGTATGAAAAAAGGAAGCTGTTTTACTGGTTATCATAGACCGGATGGCTCCGTGGGTATCAGGAATCTCGTTGGTATCATTTCAACAGTAACCTGTGCCAATCAGGCAGCAGCAGATATCGCTGCGCATCTCCCCGGGGCTGCTGTATTTACCCACCAGCAGGGATGCGGGCTTCTGTCTGAGGATACAGACATGGTTTATCGTACTCTGGTTAATCTTGGAAAAAATCCAAACCTGGGAGCGGTGCTGATAGTCGGCCTTGGGTGCGAAAGCATCGATTCCTCCAGGGTGGCGGAAGAGATTGCAGCGTCAGGGAAACCGGTGGAACAAATAAGCATTCAGAAAGCCGGCGGGTATTTTGCCGCAGTAGCCGAGGGAGGCTTAAAAGCTCAGAAACTGACGGCGGAGGTTTCAAGAATAACAGCTCAGCCTGCTGATATAAGCCAGTTGAAGATTGGCATAAAATGCGGTGCATCTGATCCCACTTCAGGACTTGCCTCAAATCCTGCTACAGGAAAAGCAGCAGATTTACTCATAACCGCCGGTGGTTCTGTAGTTTTTGGTGAAACAACAGAACTGATAGGGGCAGAGCACCTGCTTGAAGACCGCTGTGCAAGCGCTGAAGTATCTGAGAAATTGTTTGAAATGATAAAAAGAAAAGAAGAGAGTGTTCGCCGTGCAGGGGGTGATATGCGCGGGGGAAATCCAAGCAAAGGAAACATAGAGGCTGGGCTTACAACCATAGAGGAAAAATCAATCGGTGCGGTGGTCAAAGCTGGAACCAGCAAAATTGTGGATTGTATTGAATACGGCACGGTTACAGGACCGGAAAAGGGGCTGTACTTTGTCGATTCCCCGGGGAGAGAGCCGGAATTGCTGGCTGCCCTTGCCGCGGCAGGCTGTCAGCTTATTCTTTTTTCCACCGGCATCGGCGCGCCCCAGGGGTTTCCCTTCGTGCCGGTACTCAAAGTTTCCGGAAACAAGTATACCGTGGACAGGCTTACTGATTTTATCGATATAGATGTTTCTCAGGTTATGCTTGAGGGAGAGTCTCTTGAATCTGCAGGTGCCAGGATTGTGGAACAAGCTGTAAATGTTGCTTCCGGGGAAAAGACAAAAGCTGAGATTATCGGGTATATCGGGTCAACAGCAATTTACCAGAATGGACCGATTGTGTAGTTTCGACAAGTCCGGGTTATCAGCATAAAAGATAGTAAATTAAAACAGGACACCCTCCGGAATATAACCAGAATGGTGTCCTGTCTGTAAATGTTAACAGAGAGCGGGATTAATTATTTCCCTTTCTTCAGATAATCCAGGGCAACAATGGCATTACCGATAATCGGACAATCGTCTACAATTTCAAAATCGTATCCTTTCAGAAGCTGCTTCTTAAAATTGACGAAGTTGTCGCTTATAAGGCCGCCGGTAAGCTTGATGGTTTTGTTCAGGTCCTGGAACTCACTGCAGAGATTAACCGTTTCAATAACCGGCTCGTGGATTCCTGCAAGCAGACTTAAAAGCATATCGTCTCTGGTTGATCCCAGGCTTAAGCCGGTAAATGCACCTTTCTTTACTTCAAGGCTCTGGCGGTCTCCGGTAAGGTAGGGAAGAAAGCTGACAGCATTTTCCGCTGCAGTTCGTTTCATTACATCCGGAAGGTATTTAGTGAAAAACTCATCTGCGGACATTTCCTTGCAGAACTCATTCCTGAACCAGTCTATGGCAAACCCGCCGGTGGTAATGGCAAACATCTGGTACTGTCCTTTGAAGTAGGCGTTCCGCAGGTAGTATTTACTGTTAACCTTGGGTTTATCGGAAAGAATGGTGATAATTTCACTGCTTCCGGAAATATCCAGAATATCTCCCGCCTTTGTGTTGCCTGCACCAACGTGGGCAACCGTAGCATCATTAGTACCGAGCAGTACGGGGATACCTTCTTTCAGGCCTGTGGCTTTTGAGAACTCGGCACTCAGGCCGGCAAGTACGGTTCCTGCATCATGAATCTCGGGCATTTTGCCCTCGTCCATGCCGAAGGTTCCGAGTATTTCTTTTGACCAGCTTGTCCACCTGGTGGTTTCATACATACCCATCTGGGCTGCATTGGTGGGGTCGGTTGCCCATTTACCGGTGAACTTGAAGTACAGGTATGTAACCAGATGGCCGATTTTATAGGCACTATTGTAAATCTCCGGCATATTCTCTTTTACCCAGAGCATGGTCGTTACCGATGCCCCGCCGGTGAAAGGGAAGGTTCCGGTTATGGCCTGAAACTCGTTACTGCCCATCTCTTTCTGAATTCTTTCAGACTGGGCACCGCTGCGCCGGTCGAGGTGGGTAATAAAGGGATAGAGGGCGTTGCCGTCTTTATCCATAAATGCCACAGAAGGGCTGAAGGTATCGTACGCAATCGCTTCAATCTCATTGTGGTATTTCTTGAATCCCGCAATACATTTAAGCATGGCGCTGTAAACATCGTCGGGCTCAAGCTCTACAAAGCCCGGCTGGGGCATTTTAAAGAAATACTCTTCCTTGATTGATTCTACTGTATTCAGATTTTCATCTATAAGGGACGACTTTATCGAAGAGGTCCCGAAGTCCATGGAAAGAATATACATGCCGATACCCCTTATTTCTCTTTCAGGGAAATCTTGTCTTTAAGTTCCCGGTTTACAAAGCAGGTGGGGTAGTACCCGGTAAGAACCAGATGACACTGTTCCGCGGCAATTCTCTGAAGGTCTTTCAGAGAAGCTTCCGAATAGTAGGCCACATGGGGAGTGATAATTACATTCTCCATGGAATCAAGCGGACTCTGTACAGGCATGATTTCAACTACATCAAGGCCGGCACCGCCGACTTTGCCGGATTTGAGGGCATCAATTAATGCTGCTTCATCGATCAGAGGGCCGCGGCCGGTGTTTATTATAATAACGCCGTCTTTTGCCATGCTGAGGGCCTTGGCATTAACCATGTGCTCAGTCTCTTTATTCAGAGGCATATGCAGGGAGATATAATCTGACTCTTTGAAGAGTGTATCAAAATCAACAAGCTTTACATTCATGTCGGCTGCAATCTTTTTATCGATGTAGGGGTCAAAGGCAATAACATCCATATTAAAAGCCTGAGCCTTCTTTGCTGCTTCCCTGGCAATTGCTCCGAAACCGCAGACACCGAATGTTTTACCCCGCAATCTCTGCATGGGCTTTACATGTTCATATTTCCATTCCCCGCCTTTAATGGTCCGGTCCAGAACCGATATCTTTCTTACAAGGGCAAGAAAAAGAGCCAGAGCGTGGTCGGAAACTTCGTCGATACAATAGCCGAGAACATTGCCCACCATGATATTTTTTTCTGTTGCAGCTTCGACATCAATGGTATCGACACCGATTCCATAGCGGGTGATGATTTTACACTTTGTCATCTGCTCGATGACTTTTCGGCTGACCGGTGCATACTGATTGAGTACCGCATCCGCGTCTTTAGTAACTGCAATTACCTCATCTTCAGTTTTGCATTGATGTATTTCGAGATTAAAATCATCATCGGCAAAAATCTTTTTCTCAAACTCAAAATCCGGATACTCCGCATCTGTAATTACTACTTTGAATTTAGCCACAACTACCTCCTTGTTTGACACACCAGCTGCTGCATTACGTTTTACTAAAAACGATGATAATCAGGGCTGACTGGCCCGATTATAATGCTACAAAAGTTAGCAGCCGTCAATGGCTAAGCCACCTTACCTGTAAGGAATTTGGTTGCTCCTCACCGAAGACCGTATTGGATTACGCGGCTAAAAAGCATACCCGAGTGAAAATTCTCCGTAAAAAGGAGCATCAACAAAATTGGTTGTTCCTGCATTCGCGCCTTTAAATTCTCTGAATGCGGTTTGGATGGCAGAAGTGTTGGTGCTGAAATTTTCTTCCCTCCATGAATATCCATATCCTGCAGCCATTACAACATTAAAACCCGACGAACCGAAAATCCACCGGTAGCCTGCATTTATACCGAGAGTAAATTCCGGAATTGAGTAGTCAAATGAAGTCCCGCTGATATTGCCGGAACCTGTAACGTACCTGTACCGAGCATAGGGGCCCACAAAAAAAGAATCTATTCTGCTAAAAGGGTGCCATCTGTAATTGATAACAGCAGCAGAACCGAGGCCGTCTATGCCTGTGTCTGAATCTTTAAGAGGTATGATTTCGGCTCTTAGTGCAATACCATGATAATCCGCAAGCAGATATTCATAACTCAGGACATACAGATTCATGATCGGTATTGCAAGGGCACATATATTTATTGCCTGATTTACAGGCGGGTTGGTTTCTTGTTCTTCTGCTATAAGAGGTGAACTTAATATAAGAATGATTAAAAGCAAGCTAATTGACAGTTTCTGTTTTGAGTTCATGTTTAAGTCTCCGTGTCTGTATTCTTGGTCTGCTGTCCCCATGATAGCAACCTCAATGTTGAGTTTTTCAGCAGGATATGCGGGGAAATACATCTTTTTAGTGATCCGTCGTTGTGTATGTGTACCATAACACCTCCACTATCTATTGTTACTGCAGAAGATAGTGCGAATTAGTATATGGAAATTGTCATTTCTTGCTGTATTTCTAAAATTATTTTTTATCTCAGGATATCTCTATTTCATTTTCTAATTTCTTGATGGGTACATAAATATCATAATTAGTCATATTGGTATCTTCCGGTGTAAAAACCTGAACAAGTTCAATATGGCTTTCTTCCTGATCGAGGCGGGAAATTTTTAGAAATCTGGCAAAATCCATGGTGAATATATCTGCTATGTCCAGGAGATCACCGGTGTATTTAAACTTTGAACAGAAAATTTCCGGTATCTCAACCGTAAAGGAGTTGGACAATTTTTTTAGAAGCGGCTGTGTTACTCCGTAGAGGGCTTTGAATTTTGATGATCCCGGCTGGCAGTTGGAATAGATCATATAGCTTTCTGTAGCATCATTTTTGGAAGCAGCCTGATTAACCTCTCTGGCATAAGAATGGATCTGATCTTTGAAATCCGGATCTGCAAAATCAATTTCGAAGGCGACTCCATGCAGGGTACGAGGGGTAAAAGGTTCAAGACTGAAATCTTTTATTAAATCCCCGTTTAGATTTTTAAAGGTGCGACTGTAAATTTCCGGTATGGAAATTTCCTGAAGAGAAACTTCTTTTTTTCGCAATTGTCCTGGGCCAGATCCTGTTAATCGCTTGAATGTTCGCGTGAATGACGCCTGATCACTGAAATTCAGTCTGTAGGCAATATCAGTAAGGGAAAGATCTGTAGTATTGATAAGGTGAATTGCGCGGTTCACTCTTCGGGTAAGAGTGTATTGTTTATATGAAGAGCCAGTCAGGGCTGAAAAAATACGATGAAAGTAAAATTTTGACATATTGAACCGGAACGCCAGAATATCCAGGGAAGGAGGGTCACTAATCTCTTCTTCAATGATTGAAAGTGATTTTCTTACTATTTGATGATACTCCATTAATCGTTCCTTTAATGTTCTGTACTCATGAACAATATAAAAGTACATAGAAAATCAGCAATAAAACAAAGAAATTATCTGCAGAAATCTTGATAACGGAGGTTTCTATAAGTATTGTTAAGTTATGCGTATCGCCTTCGATTTCGGTCTTGGTCCTCAAGTCCCGGGGAAGCGGCCTATACAGCCTGGTGAGGATACAAAATTGACCCAGGTTATGGTTATGCACCGGGGTAAGTCGAATGAAATGCAGCCGGAATTAGCAGGATCGAATACGAAAGATCCGGATGGAATAATCATCCCCGGTACTGATTATTACCTGACTGCATCTTCTGATGCAGAAGATCGTGACAGGGAAGTACGGTCACATGAACAGGCCCATCTGCTTAATCTCGGAGGGGCTGCCGCTTCCGGTATTATTTACAGCTTCAGGCGCGGTGCAGACGGTGAATCCTATGCTTCCGGCGGCAGGATAAAAGCCGATCTCAGTCCTGTTCCCGGTAATCCCCGTGCTACACTAAGTAAAGCGCAATCTGTTATCCGTGCAGCCCTTGCTCCCTCAAGTTCCAGTGCCGCGGATATGCGTACCGCTGCCGAAGCATACAGGCTGGTCCAAAGCGCCCGGGAAGAGCTTAATACCCAAAATCATCTTGCCTGAAACAGTAACAAAAATATCTTTTTATAGTATTCTGTTTCTGCATTAACATTTCTTCCTAAGGACAGCACAGTGAGCAAGGTTTACTTCATTCGGAACTCAGAAAATGATTTGAAAAAACTGGGCAGCCTGGCCCGGGATCTTTTAAACAAGATCGCAACTGACAACAGTATCACTTTTGAAAAAAAGGTGCCTATAAAAGTTCATTTCGGCGAAAAGGGGAATACGACTTTCATCGGTGCCCCGGCTTTTGATGATATTATTGAATACCTGAAGCAGCAGAATGTTGAACCCTGTTATATAGAGACAAATGTTCTCTATCGAGGTTCCAGAACAACCTCTCAGGACCATATTGCTACCGCCAGAAACCACGGATTTTCCCAGATCCCTATTGTAATAGCCGATGGTGAGATAGGCACTGATTATGACGAGGTGGTAATAAATAAGGATTTTTTTGAAAGCTGCAGAATAGGTAAAGGATATGGTAACTATAAGCAGTTTATTGTAACCAGCCATTTTAAAGGACATGTTGCTGCGGGATTCGGCGGTTCTCTCAAACAGCTGGCCATGGGCTTTGCCGCACGGAGCGGAAAGATGGCGCAGCATACAAATATCAACCCCATAGTCAGTTCGGGGAAATGTATTGCCTGCGGTCTCTGTGTTGAGAAATGTGATTTCAACGCCATAGAGATTGACGGAGCAGCGGTCATTGATCCTGAAAAATGTGTAGGCTGCGCCGGCTGTATTGCAGTGTGTCCTGAAGGCGCTATCAGCAACTCATGGCAGGGCGTTAATTTTATGGAGAAGATTGCGGAATACGCCTATGCGGCGGCCCGGGGCAAAGAGAATATTTATATTTCATTCGCACATAATATTACCCAGGACTGTGACTGCATGGGTCATTCCATGAAACCCCTGATTGATCATATCGGAGTGCTGGCAAGTACCGATCCGGTGGCCCTGGATGCGGCCTGCCTTGATCTGGTACAGAAAGCTGCCGGGAAAAAGCTCTTTGACTCCGGCCGTGCATCATTAATTCATGCAGAGAAAATAGGTCTTGGTTCAACCTCCTATAGTCTGGAGGAGATAAAGGGCTGAATTATTAGGCTTTCCGATTTATTCAATCTGTGAAAAATATTCAGAAAGCATTCTGACCGACTTTTTAGGTGTTTCTGTATATTCAGGTTTGTCCCATTTTCCCCAGGTATAGGAAAGTTCAGGGAACTGGAATAGCACCTGGTTACTATTGTCTATTAAAACCCCGTAAACACGTATTTCTCTGCTGTTTGCGGTGTTCAGCTGGTCGGCCGCCAGTACTGTTGTAACCTTTTCCGGATTATCCAGAACGAAACCAGTCGAGGGGTCGCTTACATTTAACAGCCCCCAGGGTATTCGCAGTGTTAAGCTCTCATTGTCTGTATAGAAAGAGTTACGGGCTTCATCGAGGGGGCCCGTATGCAGCTCTCCCCATTCAGTGAAGTATGCCGGAACAGGTATACCTCTTTCGTTCGTGTATGCCGCGTTAATAAGTATTTTTATCGGGTCAAAGGTTTGTGATTCCCGGCTGGAGCTTCCAAAGGTATTATTGCCTATATTATAGTCCGTCGCATTTAAAATCCGGGCCTTGTTTTCTTTCAGACTAATCTCAGCTATACTCTCCATCCCCGTGGGGGTGGAGAAATCCGGGAGGTTTGGAAAGTTCAGAATCCCCTTGTTTGGCGCATATGTATCAAACCCGAAAAGTATTTTTCCGGTCTGCAGATTAAAAACATCCGGATCAAAGTAATTTATCCGAATATACAAATGTGCTTCCGAACCCCATAATTGAATTTTTATCGGGGAATCAGCTGCAGCATGTTCCTTGAAAGAACGTTCTGAAGAGGCGGCCATGGCGACTATTCCGTAATTCTGCTCCGGATCCAGCGGGTTATGCCAGAGGGCGTGGCGGTTATAGGGAATCATGAATGGTTCGGTTGTCCATGTTTTCTTTGCCCACTCATCTATCCACTCAAAGATAATTGAACCGCCATACCCCTCGCGGCGGATAGCTTCAGTCATACGGATTATCCCTTCTGCCTGGCTATCTTCGGAGAGTCCTCCATGGTGGTATCCATCGGGACTGTGATGTGCTTCTGCTGCACTTGTTGATATTCCGTATTCTGCGACAATGGCCGGATATTTCACCTGGGTGCGGATAAATTCATTCAAGTATCCACCATACCTGAAAACTCCTTTGTCGTCTCTGTACTCTGCATATGACGACTGATTGTTCATAAAATCAGGATAGTTCGGGTAGATGTGGTACGCACCGAATAACCCCCCGAAGGAGTTGTTTTCAACAATAAGGCGGTTTATATCCATCTCGATTCTATCTGTGGGGGGTGTTTTTCCCTGGAGCCTCGGATCATTCCATTCAACAGGGTGATGTTGTGGATCGAGAAGAGGCCAGCTCACTATGCCCATGGGATGCGATGTGCCGTAGGTTTCTGTTTCGTAGCTAATTGCATGATCTACCATTGCAGCCAACCATGCTTCCGTTGCAGGACCCCGGGGGGCTGAAACAAAATTGCCATGATAGATATATTCAGGATTACGCTGATTAGTCTCTTCGACTTCCTCAGGCTCAAGCTCCCGACCTATGAGATACCCTATCAGCCATGGTGTGACATCATTCGAATAATTCCCCCAGGCCTGGTGTAAGCGATATTGAATATTTCCTTTACCGTGAAGAGCGTCTATATTCAGTGTTATCTCTTTTCTGTATGTTTCATCGTACTGCCTTTCAAGATAATCCTTATTCGGCGGGTTTTCTTCCGGCCATATCTCCTGTATCAGATAGAGTGGATCCGCGGGATGATCCAAATTGAATTTTCTGAAAGCACGATAAAAAGAGGGAGGGAGCAGGGTGTAAACTCTCAACGTGTTGAGATGAATCTCTTTCATTGATGTAAACCAGTGATAATAGAGGCGTTCACGTTCAGGTGGTTCGGTAAACCATTTTCCCGGAAGTGCTGTACCAAGATTCACGCCTTTTATATAAAAAGGAGTTGTATCCTCCCCCGGTATTTTTATATAGAATTGACTGTTATCTGTAGTGAATATTGTTTTTTCCGTCTCCACCATGGGCTTTGGGTTGGTGGCCGTAATTGTTTCCACCAGATCATCAATCCATGGATCGAAAATGCGCCAGTAAAGTTCATCGTTGCTGCCCTGCTTATACAATGTGGTTTTCAGATTGTACGCATATCTTTTAAAAAGCCATGAACGTTCCGAGACTGGTGTTGAATGATAAATATTGACCGTAAAAAAAGCAGTTGCTGTCGGATAATTGTAATTTTCCATAATCAACGGGATATCTTCGGGAATTCCTGCTTCCTGCAGCAGATTCCCTCCTTTTTGATTCAGGCCAAGGTTTACCAGTGTGGTAACCCGTGTAGCTCCCGCAGCTTTGTAAATGGGTATCCATGAATATATATTTGCAGAATGTTCGCGAAATTGCGCATTTGGCGGCCTGCCGTTGAAATGTTCTTTTCCTTTCAAGGTGATTATTTTTCCTGATTCATGCTGAAATACCAGGGAAGGATCCTTTTCCCGTGAATAGATTACCGACCAGCCTGAGGGTTCCACCTGAATATAATCCTGAAGCAGATTTCTGTATAAAGGGTGAATGTCAGAATTAAGCAATAACCCATTGCAGACCAGCAATGAACTGTCCTTGGCCCGTTCCTTTACACTGTCAATGCCGCGTAATGCTTCTTCATCGCTTGCTTCAGCAGGTACTACTGATGACAGAATAAAAACTTCAGCCGGACTCTCTTTTCTATAACCCCGGGAGTTTTGAAAAGGCCACTCGAGCTGGTTGATTTTGTATTTTTCCGGCGTTTGTATATCCGAAACTGCATAGGTGAAACTCCCGGCATGCCCGCCGGGCCGAAGATATTTCATATAGACTGCTGTGGCTGTAAATGCCACTGCGATTGCAGATACAGCTGCAATAATAATCACCCTCACTGTGGAATTGCTTCTGATATGATCACCAGAGGAGTTGAATCCGATTCTTTTAAACTTCTGCCAATCTTTATTTTTTGTAAGGTATGAGAAGTACGTGAAGGTTCGGTACATGCTTATAAGTTGTCTGAAACCGAGATTTTCCATTACAGCTCTGGAAACCAATCTTCCAAAATCCTGTTTGGGTAGTGTCAGTATTCCTTTTTCGGAGAGGAAAAGTGCAGTAGATGAAATAAGAATTCCAAAAAGGACGACAATTGAAAACATTACGAGAAAAACCTTACTGCTCAGCAACCCGAGAAGAAGGGTCAGAATCAGGACAAAATAGCCTCCCGTTTCCCAGAATGGTCCCAGCAATTCAAACAGATAGAAGTAGGGGAAAACAAGGAGGCCTGTAATCCCGTAGTTCCTGTTTAATAACATTTTACGGTGATATACCAGATTTTCTATGAGAACCCTCTGCCAGCGATCACGCTGTTTCATCAGATCTTTCAGGTTATCCGGTACTTCAGTCCAGCAGTTTGCATTGGGGGCATAATCGACAAAGTATTTAATTTTCTGCTCATGAAGATGGCGTGTCAGGCGGACCACAAGTTCCATATCCTCACCGACAGTATCTTTTTTCTGCGTGCCCTTACCGGTCATATATCCGCCGATGTCCATGACATCCTGCCTTCTGAATGCTCCGAAAGCACCGGATATAATCATGAGCATGTTCATCCGGGCCCAACCCATTCGTCCGGTTATAAAAGAACGCAGGTATTCTATGGTCTGGTATCTGGCGTATTTGTTCTGTGCAACGTGCACTTCGCTGATCGCACCTTTTTCTACTCTGCAGCCGTTAACGGGAATAATATTCCCACCAACTGCAACTGTTCGTTCAGAGCGAATGAGGGTTTGAAACATCATTTTTGTTAATGATTCAGGTTCTAAAAGGCTGTCAGAATCAATGCTGCAGATATATTCTCCCGAAGCAATGTTTAACCCCGTATTCAATGCATCTGCTTTTCCGCCGTTCTCCTTATCTATTACCAGCAGGTTGGGAATGCGATCATTTTTATAGAGCCCCCTTACCGGCGATGTTTCGATTGTTCCGTTCAGAGAATAATCTACAAGTTGAAGGTCGAACTGGGATACAAGGGTTTCCATTGTAGAATCGCTGGAGCCGTCGTTGATCACTATAAGTTCGGAGTCCGGGTATCGCAGTGACAGGAGTGAATATATGCTTTCTGCTATCGTACTTTCTTCGTTATATGCCGGTGCAAGAATTGTTACAGACGGCAGAATCCCGCTTGTATACAGGAACTTCTTACCTGCAGACTCCCAGTTTAGCTGTTTTTCGTGAAATCCTTTCCATGACTGAATCAGCAGAAAAAAGTAGATGCTGTTAATGGCAACAGTGTATACAGCGAAGATACTGTGGTACATGAAAATAAATGAAACAAGTTTTTCTTCTCTACTCATAAAAGGTAAAATGGCGCCTTTGAGCAGAAAGAAGATAACGAAGGGTACTGAGAGCGTGAGAGCGGCCAGAGCAATAAGATATTGGCGGTCTTTTAGTGTCAGCTGTATTTTTTTTGTACTGTATGATCTTGGCAGCGGGGGAAGATTCAGCTTTTTTTTCAGTTCCGGGTTCAGGTACATTTGGCATTGATGAAGAAAATATTCATGGGTATGAAAATGTGGTGCAATTGCTTCCAAAAGAAGTTTTTCTTTGGAGAGATTTTTATTGATATTCAGAAAATTAATAATCGGAGAGCTAAGCCTCAGGGTAATTATATCATCAATAAGTTCTCTGATTTCGCCTGCATCCTCCTTGTCTATCTGCATGATAAAATAGCGGATCCTTGTTGATAAGACCCGTGCATAGCCGGTTCTTTCCAGCTCATTTTCAGCGGTTTTATAGCGTTCAAAGAGTTCCGGGAGCAGCCGTGGGGTTTCCTTAACACGATCGATAAGGCCATCTACTATTTTCTGGTGATATTCCTCTATTTGTAAAAGTTTTCTGGCAGTCTGTTTATCCGGCAGCGCATCATCCTGGAAAAAAAAGTAAACAGCCTGCTGACGAACATCTTTTGAGGAAGAGTTCAACATTCTCTGGTAAACATCATCGTTACCATACAGTTTTAGCAGTACTTCAGCGGCTTCCCTGGCAATATCCTCTTCCTGGTTCAGGCTCATTTCAGAAAGAAAATCATAGTACCAGCTCTGCATCTTGGACCGCCCCGCCTGGATCAGAATCCGCTGTACATCTGCAGACCGTCCTTGCCAGTCTGATTCGGCCCAGGCATTCAGAAGATCCTGATGTTCCTTCATTATGCTGATAACTTTTTTCTGTATAAATCTTCTGCCCCCTCCATACTGTTTACGACATAATCTACAATATCCGGTATGCCCGTTTCGCAGAGGAGATAAACCATCTTTAAACGCAAAAACAGTTTTGGTTCAGATATCAGATGGTTACATAGAATTTCCGCCTTTGTTTGATTATCAAATAGATCGCTTAAACGAATACCGGAGACTCTATTTTTTAAAAACCGGCTGCGTAGTTTTGATTCAACCTTTGCCTGTATATTCCATTCTTTAATATAAAAAGAGAGTTCTTGTGAAATAGCATCGGGAATTTCAATGTCCTGAGCAACAACTTCCCACTCAAGCAGATAGTCTAACTGATGCTCTTCTAATAGATGCTCTATTCCGGTAATTTTTCCCGCGGCAACAGATTGCCGTATAAGTTCCTCTAATCTTTCGGTTTTCCTTTTCCTGCGTCTGGTTTGAAATCTGATCAGAAGAGTTGTTCCGAGTACCCAGGCAATCAGAGAGATGAGTGTGATAATAAGGAGATAGATTACTAGCCAGCTCTTATCCATGTATGATCTCTGATTTAAGCTCAGAAATTACAAGCCAGTAGAGTTCTGTCAGTATTACCGGTTTTTTCAGTATATTATGAACACCGAGAGAATTTGCCCTGTGAATAATGGCTTCTGTTTTCTCATAGCTGAGATAAAGGGCTGGAATATTTCTGAATTCAGGTATATTAAGCATCCTCTCCCGAATACGGAATCCGTCAATCTGAGGAACATGTATTTCTGATATAACTACGTCGGGACGGAGAACATCGATCATATAGATGGCATTTCCTCCGTTGGAACAGATTTCTATTCTGATTCCTTTGGAGGTGAAATACTCTTCAATCATTCTGGCATAGCCTGCTTCCGGTTCAATAAGAAGCACAAGAGTCGCGCTGGACCGTACATCTTCTTTATTGGAGAAATCACAGATGGACATCGCTTCCATCTCCTCCAGGGTATGCAGACGGTTGCGCAGCATTTTTGCTGCCAGGTCACTTTTATCATCAGATCCGGAACTTAGCTCCTTTAACCCGACCACTGCAATACTGCATGTCATTTCTTTTATAAAATCCTGAGAAAGCCGAACGGTATTTTGAAGACTGCTCAATATTGACATAAACTCTTCTTTTTCCGCGTCGGCAATCATCAAACAGAGATTGATGCTCTGTTCTCTGAACAGGAAAGAATTATCGGGCTTGTTTTCTCTTAATATGGAAGCCAGGGTTCCCAGAGCTTTGTCACCTTCTTCCCACCCATACTCACTGTTAAAGTCATTCATTCCATCCAGGTGGATATAGGCAATAGCCCCTTCATCGTGGGAGGCGATAAAATCCGGTTGAAAATGCTCTACAAACAGGCTGTTGTATAATTCCGTTGCCGGGTCAACAAGATTTTCTTCTCTGTTTGTTACCAGTTCCTGTCCCTGTTCAAAAAAGAACAGGGAGGCATTATCTGTTGCAGGTGTTCCCTCGTTGACAGCACCCTGAGTGGAGGGGAAAAAATTTTCATTAATATGGCGAAATGCCTGAAAATATTTTTCATGCTGATCGGTGATTACACAGCCGTGCTGGGGGGCAATTATTTTTAAATCGAGTGTATTAAGCTGTGAAATAGCGGCAGATAGATTTTGTCCGGTTAACAGGAAGTGTTTATTGTATTTCAACATCCTTTTAAAATATTCATCATCAGCATACAGGTTACCTGTACTTCCGAAGGCGCCGAAAAGATCTGAAGAAAAAAGTGTTCCGGTAACACTGTCGTATGTCAATAATGCTCCGGGAGAGTGGAGGTAGGGAAACGATATGAAATCAAGGGATAAATACTCAGCCTGGGGTCCGGTAAAATCGTCTTTTATATTGTGAATCGGATTTAGCAGACCATACGAATCTACAAAAAGACCGGTTCTCCAGTGGGCTATAATCTTGCCGTTAAACCCCTCATTTTCCCATGAGGTGATACTGGAACAGATATCCGGATCCTGGTTGGAGAGAACCAGGGCGAAAATATCTTCCTTGGGAGCGATTTCTTCAAGGGCAGTCAGGGTTTCCTTGAAATATTTTCTCGGGCCGGGATCGATGACTATTCCTTTCCCGTTTCTATAAACCATATATGTGTTGATCTGAAGAAAATCGCTGACATTTGTAGATCCGAGCCAGTAAATGGAGTCTGCGATTTCTACCGGTGCGATCTTTTTTGATTTCATATTTATCTCTTACCCATATGAATAAGCCGGGCTTGTATTCCTGTATAATTTACATCCCTGAGTAGACCCCCACCAGCAAAAACCTTACTCACCCAGGCTTTCGAGAGCAGCATCTCTATCCTGGGTAATATTTACAATTTTGGATAACTTTACCATTTTAAAAAGCAGACTCACCGCTGAAGAGGCGTTACAAAGTACAAGATTTCTATTCTCCTGATTCATCATTCTCTGGGTTGATATAATGGAATTCAAACCGGAAGAATCCATAAAGAGTATATTTTTTAGGTCCAGTACTACGTCCCGCCGTCCTTTAAGGTAGATCGTCAGGGTATCCAAAAAGTCTGTGGTGTTGGTAACATCCAGCTGTTTCTGTTCCGGAGTTATAATAGTAATGTTTCCGTTTTCTTCCGTGGTCATACTGAAAAGTATAGAAGAGTTGTTTAAAAAATCAAATATTTGTATTAATGACGAGGCATATACGTAAAAGAATGTACCGTTATCTCAAGATCGCCATCCCCCTGAGGCGGGTCACCATTAAAGAGCCACAGGTTTATATGAACCCGGCTCTCCGTGTTTCGCGGTAAATAACTGCCCCGATATTCAAACTCCTGCAAAATCCTGTTTTGATCATTTTTCAGTAAGAAATGTGCCGCATCCTCAGTCCATTCGATACTGCAGGTGAAAATGCCCTGCTGCACGGTCCTGAAAGCAATACTGTTGCCCTGCTTTGTATATGGCTGCACTGTGAAAGAATAGGGTGGATTGCCGGTATAACCCCATCGGGAGATTTCAAAATCGATTTCATTAAAGAATGGCGGTTTGTCCCCGTTATACAGGAAAAAACCGAATACCCCCTGAGAGTCCAGCGCCCATGGAACGGAAAAAGTAATCTCATACAGACCGTACCCGAACCTGTTCGTGCTGTATATTTCCGAAGAGACCCACCGGTTGCCTTTGGGGCTAATAGCCAGTTTAAGGTCGTCATTCTCAACCATTACTGCTGTTCTGGAGAACCGGTTTGGGCCGGGGCCCCTCAGGTTCGGAGCATCTTTCACAATCCATGTATAGCCACTAAACCTGACAGTGGACGCATCCTCGGCAGAAAGATTAACCCCAGAAAGGAGCCACATAAATGAAATAAGATAAACCAGAAATTTCTTTTTCATTTCAGTGAAAGTTTAATACACTAGGAGTTAACTGCAAGGTACTTTTAGAGGATTTATACTCATGAAGAGATTTATTCTTCTGCTGCTTATTATGCCCACTTATCTCCTTTCAAATGAAACATCCCTTTTGTATCTCCCGAGAGAGGATAACCCCTTTGTTTTATTTTCTCCCACCGGCACAATCAGTATTGAGACAGGTGAAGATATGTGGAACCAGTCCATGCTTATTCAGGCTGATGGGAAAGGCGGGAATGTTCAGGTGACCGCAGCGACGGTGCCGGTTTACAGCCTTGAACAAAAGAACCTGATTGTCTGGGTTAAACCTGAGAACACTAAAGCGCTAAAAGATTTCTGGATTTTTACTGCTAACGATGCGGATTTTTCCGACCGTATAGTATTTCTCGTTAGCAGTGACAAGACACAACTCAGGGAAGGGGAGTGGAACAGGTTGAGCTTTACTCTCTCTTCGGGCAGCGCCTGGGGACAGCCGGATCCGGCCCATCTAAGGGCATTTCAGTTCTGGCTTAATGATGATGGTACCGAACCAGTTTCAATAAAGATAGGTCCTGTCCTTCTGGAAGAAACTCTACAGGATTCTGCTGTGGCTATTACTTTTGATGACGGGTGGAAATCCCAGTATGAAACAGCTGCGCCGATAATGGCGGATTTTAATCTCAAAGGTACTGCTTATATCATACCGGAGCGGATAGGTACTGATAACTATATGAGTCTTGAAGAGTTGAGAAGTCTTACTGATAGCTTTCACTGGAGTCTCGGCGGACATTATATGGAAAGGCTGGATAATAAAACTGAAAGTGAACTTACCGCAATCTTTCAGGCTCAGCAGGCATGGTTTGATGATAACTCTTTCTCAGCGTATGATTTTGCTTTTCCGAATGGTGCTTCCGGGGGTGAAGTAATGGGTATTGTACCAACATATTTCAGGAGCGCCAGAAGTATCATAGAGTTTCGTGAAACGCTGCCGCCGGGAAACAGATACAATCTTCGTGTGTTAAATATCGTTCCGCCGGTAAATCCTGCAGTTCTGGAAGAACGGCTCAGGACTATGGACTCTAAAGGCGAAGTATTAATCCTTGTATTGCATAAAATAGGTTCTGAATCCAATGCTGAAACAGAGGTTAGTGCATCCGAATTTCAAAGTCTTTGTGAGGTTGTTGCCAGGTCCGGAATACCGGTGAAAACAATGGAGGAACTGTCGGCAAATTTCTCCGTGAGAGGCGTGGACCTAATTCTGGACTGGTCTGCGGCAACACTGTTTCAACCAGAAAAAACTGTCGTAACTGAAACAGTTTCGCCTCTTGAAGATGATCCTCTGTCGACTACAGGACCAGGTACGCCGCTGACAGTATTAAATAAAACCCAATTTGATTTCAGTCTGGATTGGCGTATGGCCTGGGGGCTGAACGGTGATGGCGACCCCCGGTTCTACAGTCAGCTGGATGATCTCCATTTGTACATACAGAACCAACTTTCCGAAGGAACCCGTCTCTATGCATCTGCAGGTATAGAAGAGGTGAATTTTGATGATTTAAACAAAGGTGCAATAAACGGTTCTGATGTTTATCTGAAAGCACTCTATATGGAGCAGGATCTTAATGATGAAGTAACGTTTGAGGCAGGCTATTTTTCTCCCGATCCACTCCACAAATGGCTGCAGGTTACACGCTCAGCAGGTATAGAACCTGCCCTGGGTCAGGATATGACGCCGACCTCATTGTGGATAAACGGTAAATGGCAGCATAATGGTCCTTTTGGAGCGCAATTTGCCCTTGTCCCGGATGTCATCGGCACGGATCAGGCAGGAAGTGATATAAATACATTGACCTATCAGGAAAACCTTGGAGTTCCAAATCTGTTCAGTTCGATGTGGTACGATACTGATTCACTTGATGGTGAGATTGCCTTTGCTTTGAATGGTGATACCCTGAAGCTCGCCGCAGAAGGCGGTTACTACCGGAATATCAACTCCCTGCGCCTGTCGGCCAGTGCAGGACTAAAATACACACGGGGAGAAGAGTTCAGTACTTATCCTGAATGGGATCATCTGAACAATACCTTAAGATTATCCACAGGATGGTCCTTTCTTTACCCTTACTCTGCGGTGTATCTAAACCCCGGGATTGCTTATCAGGCAGTATTCGGTGAATCGTCTTTCCGTCAAATGAGCGGGCTGGATTTCGGAATCCTCTACAAATCCTTTGAGTTCTATACGGTGCTTACCTTATATGATCTTGCAGATATGCTCTGGGGTGAGACTTCAGGTATAGAATCGGGGATAATACTTCATTATAAAGACGTTGATTATATGACAGGGTTTACCATGGCCGGGTTTAATACCCTTTCCGGTCTTTACAACAATAAAACCTGGAATGAAGGGGGCGTAGACGGCATTTTCTTCCGAATCAAGGCAACTTACTGGTAAACTGGTAGATACCTTCCGGCCTTCGGGTTAAAATGAAATATCTCTGTTTGCCGGGGATGAGGTCAAAACTATGTTTAAAAGTACTAATGTAACTGTGTTTATTCTTTGTCTCCTTACTGCAGGCTGCGCCAGCAACAGCTCGGGAAATATGCAGTCTACTGAATCTGTCAATCCTGGAAATGGTCCTTCATGGCTTTATAGTCCCCCGAAGGAGGAAGGCTATTTTTTCGGCATTGGCTGTGATCCGGATATGTCCGAAGCCAAAGAAAAGGCTTTTGTAAGTATTGCAAGGCAGTTTAAAACAACTGTTGTATCAGCTCTATCAACGGAGAATACTTTCTCGTCCAGCGGGAAAGAGGAACAGATATTAACCAGGGTTGATCATCAGCTTACAGATATTCGGGTAGCAGGGGCCAAAATATTTGATTCCTATACAGACAGTGCGGATGTCTGCTGGATACTGGTAAAGGCTCCGGCAAACTGTTCTTTGGATATGGCAGAGGGAGTACTTCTCAGTTACAGCCTGGAGCAGGCGATAGCTCCCGAGGCATTAATTTCTGTAATAGATACGGTTGAAACAGTAATTACAAACGAAACTGATACCTGGTACCACGATAAAGAGTTCTCATGGGATATGGTTATCGTTCCGGATGGTGTAATAAAGATTGATGGTAATCTTGCAGATTGGACTTTCGGTCCTCAGGCGCTGGCCATGCTGAATGAGGATATTTCCCCGGAAAGGGACATCAACAAGGTTTATCTGGCAAAGGATACTGAGAATATATATATAAGAGTCGATTTCCGCGGGGGTAAGCCCCGGGCAGATTCTGCTGATATAACCTATGATCTTGTTTTCAATATAAACGGATATCATTATGAATTATGGTGTCTCAAAAACAAGCAGCCCGCCACTGTAAATATTTTAAAACTTCAGGGGGACGGCTGGACTCTTGATCATACAAGCCAGAAAAATATTACCCGGGGGTGTCAAACCTCTGTGGGAGAAGGTTTCCTTGAGGCCCGGTTTCCCTTGTCTGCGATAAAAGGAGATTCTACCGCTCCGGTGATTATCCAGGCTGATTTCCGTGTAAGAGATGGTGGTGCAAGACAGTACGATAAAACCCGGCTGCCTGATCTTAAGCTATAAACACCTATAATTCAGCTATACCATAAAATCGCCGATTGCCTCTGCAATTTGTTTTATAGCGTCCCCGGTTTGCAGCGAAATTTCTGATACTGTCCGGACACTTTCGTTAACTTTTTCTATTCCCTGTACAATGGCATCCATATTGGCGTTGGTTTCGGATGTGTGCTCATTGAGTGTGTGGATTTCCCTGACAATTGTCTGGCTTCCCAGGTTCATTTCCGTTGCCCCTGTTTGTACCTGAGCGGTAATATCATTCATTGTCTCAAGTGCTTTCAGTATCTGGCTTGTTCCCTGCTGCTGCTCTGTCATGGTGCTGTTGATTTCATGGACAAGCTGATCTGTGGCTGAAATTTTATCTGCAACCTGGGAAAAAATATCTTTTGAGGATAATGAAGATGCCACAACCTGTTGAATTCCTGACTGTACCTCATTAAGAATTGTACCAATTGTTTTGGAATTGGCAGCAGAATGTTCCGCCAGCTTGCGTATTTCCTGGGCCACAACAGAAAAACCAAGACCGGATTTCCCCGCATGGGCCGCTTCAATTGCAGCGTTCATTGCCAGAAGATTAGTCTGGGCTGCAATATCGGATATCACTTTATTGGCGACCTGAAGATCCTCCGAACGTTTGGAAATCTCCGATGTACGAATGTATGTTTCTTCCTGGATAGAAAGCCCTGTCCGGGATGTTTCGGTCAATGCCTTAAACTCATCAGCCATTGTGTTTATTGAGGAGTTGATAGAGGTAATATTACTGGTCATTTGCTCAATGGATGTGGATGAATCATTTATACTTGAGGTTTGTTCTGTAATCAGCTTGTTCATATTGCTGATTATCATGCCTATTTCTTCAACGGCCGACGATGTTTCCTGGATACTATTGGTCTGAATAGTGGTCTGGTCCTGCATTTTTTCGATGAAACCGGAGATTTCCTCGACATTGATCTGAGATTCATGGGCGTTTATGCTCAGGTTATCTCCGACTGTAATCAGTTCGTTCTGTGTTGATTTAATTAGAATGATGCTATCTGCCAGGGTTTCTACAAAGGTGTTGATGAGCCCTGATATCGAGGCCACCTCATCAATACTGCCTATAAATATTCTTTTTGAAAGATCCTTGTCTCCGGAAGAAAGCTGATCCAGCTGTTTAATAACCGAGTTGAATACGCGCTTATGATTAGAGCTTCCGGTAATGGCAAGGGAAACTATGGTGATATAGTAAACCAGGACAAACACAATGAGCAGCAGGAGAGAACCCGAAGGTATTGCTGTCAAACTGCCATATTTCAGCAACAGGCTGCCCGCCAGGCCGAAGGTAAAGGTAAGTCCCAGTATGGCAGTCATTACCGGAATAATAATCATTTTTTGAGACTGCCGGCTGGCTCTCAGGGCAGAAGGGTAATGGGTAATTTTACAATTCTCAAGGAAGTTCCCGTTGATTTGGTCTGTTCCCATGTATACTGATGCCGCCGCAAGCATCCCCCACGAAACGCTGAGTATTGCAAGGGTAATTTCAAGGCCTGGTAAAATTTGTATAAACCTGCTGAAACTTACTATACCGAAACCAAACAAGATAAGCGCTATGCTGAAAACCGCCATTGAAATAAGCGGCAGTTTTCCGATTGTTTCAATATTTTCACCAATTTTAGTATCATTTCCGTCTGCTGCGGCTGCGGAAAGGTGATTATATATGCGGGAATACCAGGCCATTGCTCCTAAGGCAGGCAGGCCGAAGGGGAGACATACCAGGATGGTACGTATTGATGTACTGATGTATGATGACTCTTCAGCCTTGAAAAAAGCGCTGCTTAAACCTATAGCAATGGATCCAAAAATTATGGATATGAAAATATTAATCAGATAGTGGCGTCGATGGTTAACCATTCAGTTCCTCTTCTATATAGAGAGTTGGTCTATTCAATTGTAATGATTGGTAAGTTGAATTTCGAATTTTCTACCAAATATTAAGTATTAAAAGTTTTAAGGCCGGAAGTACGGAGTATCCGGTAATGAAAATCGAGCATACTATTACACATATTCAAGGAAGGTTAAAGCAAGTAAATGGATTATACTAATGCAGCTGTAGAGAAATTCTGTGATGATATATATGCAACAGAAACCACGGGAATAGCTATACAATCCGCAGGTTTAGATACTGCCAGATGTATGCTTAAAATAACTGAAAGGCATATGAACGCTGCAGGGTATGTCATGGGAGGAGCAATCTTCACTCTGGCCGATTTTACCTTCGCAGTAGCCGCAAACAGTGGAAATGAAGGTGTTACAGTCTCTTTAAACAGTAATATCAACTTTATGAGTCCTTCAAAAGGACCTGTCTTGTTTGCAGAGGCAGTCTGCATTGAGAATAAGAAGAAAATTTGCTTTTACAAGATTGAAGTCAGCGATGAAGAAGGAAGACAGGTAGCTATTGCTACAACTACCGGATATAGACCAGGTTGAACTGTGTTTCCTGATTGGTGTTTTAATCTAAACCATAGAACGATGCAATTTTATGGATTAGAGACATCCGAATCAATTAGATATTGATGCAGCAATTTTCTCAAGTATTGTATCAAAAAAACTCAATATCGGGTCGGTGAAATCACCAAGATGTCTGTGGGGAAAGATATTGATTCCTAAAGCAGATTTTAAAAAGTACAGCAGCAGAAAAATGAAGATCAAAAGCGGTATGGATATGAAAACGAGAGACATAATAAAGCCGACTCTCCTTACTCCGGCTCTGCGGTCGGCTTCGATTGCCTGGGTTGTTTCTCTGGTGTCTCTGCCTATGAGTATTACAAAATAGTATTTCCTGAAAAACAGAGGAATGGTCCCACGGAGATCTATTCTGTGTTTCTTCTTTTTCATTTCAGCTTTCATGTTTCTGATAGTATTGTAAGATCAAAACCCCTTGCAAGCGCTGAGGTTCAGAAATTAACCGGAGAAATTAAGGAAAACTGCAGTATGAGTAGTTTTTAGATGTGACCTGATATTCCCCTTTTAGATTGAAGGTTCAAGGTTCAGTTACACCTTTTAAAGGGTAAGATTTTACCACGTAACCTGCTATTTAAGGAATGATTATATTCGCTTTAAAGTAACAGTCGTATGTGAAAAGGGGTATATCAAGCTTAATGGAGGAAAGTCCCAATTCTTCGTCGGTTCGTTAACAACCTGAAAAAATAAGAAGCTACAAGGCCTGGCCTTTAATCTTAAAGAGTACAACAGGATCCCTTGTCCCTGTTTTTACCGCAAAATCCATGCACCCCGGTGCTATGAAGAACTCGTCACATGTGTCAAAAGATACGGTGTTTTTATCTGTTGAATTCCCCATAACCAGATTGCCGCTACCTTCAAACATGAAAATTCCGAAGAAATCATCTTCGGCGGTAAAATGCATCTGATCCTTTACCGTTATTTTTTCCATGGCGAAACAGTCGGTATCTTCATGGGTAATCAACTGTTCAACCTCATTATTACTTATTTTCATTACTGGATGAGATAACCGGCATTTTTCCAGGACCTTCTCAATTGAGTACCCAATCGGGTCAAAACAGTCAAACATATTGTCTATACCTATTCCACGGTGACAATCGATATCGTTGATCTTCAAGCCAAAAGGCGTTGTTTTTTCAACACGCAGGGTATAATCGGTCGGCTCCTGTATTTCAATCAGCATGGTGCTTTCGCCAATAGCATGGGGAAACCCTCCGGGAATCAGATAGGTCTCTCCTGTATTAACCTTTATTTTGTGCAGCATGCCGAGCATTCTATACAGATCCTGATCATAGAAAGTCTGTTTGAACTCATTAAAAGAAAAATTCTCTTTAAAACCTAAGTAGATACATGCATTATCATCTCTTGTATCAAGAATATGCCAGGCTTCTGTTTTGCCGTAATTTGAATTGAAATATTTTTTTGCTTTTTGTTTTGTCGGATGGGTTTGTATAGTCAAACGTTCCTTTGAATCTATAATCTTGGTAAGAACCCCCATCTTGTTGCCTGTTGAAAGGGCATATTTTCTGCCAAGCATTTCAACGGGATATTTTTCAATTAAATCTGCCAGGTTCAGATCATCATAGCCGTCTATGCAGATTTTCCCCAGACCTTCAATAATATCCATGCGATTGCTGTTAACGGCTTTTACGGTAGATAAGATCCATAGTTCCGGAAAGTTGGTGTCCTCAGGATTTGAAACATTGGTCAGCTCATCAATCTTCATTCCGCCCACATAGGTTCTCCAGGCCCTTTCACCGGTTACCTTAATAGGGGATTTGATAATCTTTTCAATCATATTTCTACTCCCGATTTCGTGCACATAAGCCGGTCGGTTTCAGGAACATGTGCCTGAGACAAATAATTATTGCAGGTTTAAGATAATAAATAAAGAGACTCTGTTTCTTGAAGTTGATCTTACTCTGGGGGCTGGCCTTGCCTTCCGGTCGTCGACATCGTGTCTCCTCCCTGCAGGCTGCCTGCGTTTCTAAATCGACGTCCTGTCGATTTGCGCTCCTTATTCAGTCGCGCCGAAACTCCGTTTCAAGTCCAGTTCGCGCAGAAAAAAAAGACCATCTGGGTTTGGAAGTTGATCTTAGTCTGAGGGCTGGACTTGCCCTCCAGTCGGAAACATCCTGTTTCCTCCTTCCGGGCCCCTGCCGTTCGCTGCCGCAGGCATCCATGCCTGCTTTTCCTCCCTGATCGGTCGGCGCTCACTCTATTCAAGTCCAGTTCGCGCCAAAAAAAAAGACCATCCGACAAAAGTCGAATGGTCTTTTTATAGTGCGGCGAACTGGACTTGAACCAGCACGGCCTAACGGCCACTAGCCCCTCAAGGTAATAATGCTGCCTTTAATAGCCTTTAGTTGGCTGTATTAGTTTTTATAATATACCACATAACAAAGAATTACGCAAATTGTTAATGTTTACTCTTTTTTACCTAATAAAAAACAGCCACCACCCCGGCCACCTTTTGGCCACCAATACAAAATCTTTATAAAACATCAAACATAAAGAATAAGATTGACATATAAAGAATTGAGCGGTATCTTATTAAAAGAGGGGAGTGCAATGGAAAAGAAAGACAAGCTGAAAAATTTCTACCTTACAGAACGTCAGTGTGAATGGCTCAATAAGCTTGCTTCAGATAATGATCTTTCTGAAGCTCAGTTCATTAGGGATATGATCACAAAAGAAACCTGGAAACAGATAATTCAGACAGCAGCAATTATGACATGGCGTCGATTGATGGCTCCATATAACCCAGGAGGGAAAGACACTGATTACCGATATTTCAGCACTGACAGAGCTGTACTGCTTTGGGAGCTAAAACGTGACGAAGATCCGTCTTTTGGGGAAAAGATTTCCACCGAAATAGAGGGGACTTACAAGCAAGAACTTATGTCTACCTGTGATTATTTTGGTTTTGATTATGAATTAGTTAAAACAATGGACCAGAATCTGCCAGAAGGCTTAATGGACCCAAGGAAGCTGGTGAGGAAGGATTAAGCCATGCAGATCCAGGGAAAAGAATTGATCAGTGTCTCTGAGGCTGTAACTCGTTACGGCCTCAGTAAACAATTTTTCTGGAATGCGACCAGCGCGAAAACCGTTCCATTTTACAAATGGGGTAGACGGGTTGTATTTGATGTTCAGGAGCTTGAAGAGTGGCTCTTGGGCCGTGGCCGCGTGGAGAAAGTTTGATGTGTCAGGTAGGTATTTCGTAGTGCCGAATGCACTGATGGAAAATGCGGCTTTGAGCTCGAGTGAAACTCTCGTTTTGATCGGATTATTACGCTACGCCAATAAGCAAGGAGAGTGTTTTCCTGGAATAGAATCGCTTGTAAAGATTACCAAGCTGAGCAGACGAACTGTGCAGCGCTGCATAAGAAGTCTTGAAGAAAAGGGTGAAATTAAGGTTAGACAACGATTAGCTACCGGGAAAACTGGTAAACAATATAACCGGTCAAATGATTATTACATACCGGGGCGCGTAATGATGACACCCCCCTTGCGTAACGATGACACTACCGGGGCGAAAGAGTGTCACCCTGGGAGCGTAATGGATACGCCCGAACATTACCAGGGAACAGGTACCAATAACAGTACCCCTCAACAATGGGGCGGAGAAGATTTTTCAATTGATGATCTTATGAACAATAGTCGATCACCTGGGGAGGGGAGCGATGACGAGCAAGGAATTTCTAGAATATCTTAAAGAATATTACCCGAATACTATTCGCCTTTCGATGGCAGAAATTCGGGACCGCATAATTACTATCACCGACTCTGAGCGTGATAGCTTGAAAGACTCCCTGATTGAACACCATAGCAATCGATACAAGGTCGTTTCTGTTAAAGAAGTTTTTGAGGCTGCTCAAGAAAAGAAAATCTTTTTCAAACAGAAAAACGTAGTCCGGTATCAGCACCCTGGCACTCAGGTGAAATGTCCAGCATGCGGAAAAATCTTCCAGTATCGTCAAGGATTTGAAGATTGCTGCCCCTCCTGTGAATTTCCCTATTATGAACATTTATCATTCAATGCAGCTCCGGACGATTCCAACAAAGAGACCTGGGGGGTGTATTACAGGGAAAAATTGGCATTTCATCGGAAAATAGCCACCACCACGGCCACCAATCGCACGCAAGTACTTGCAGGGTAGTGACCATCACTAGAGTAGGAGCCTAATTATGGCAAAAGATACAGTTCAAGTTGATATTTTAACAGAGACAAAGAAATCACAGAAAAGCGTCAAAGACTACATGAAAAGCGTAGCCTTAATGACTACCGGTATCGCCGCCGCAGGCGCTGCGCTTGTCTCAGTCACTAAGCAGCTGGCGAAAGCTGAACAAGCCTTCTTTGTTCAGGAGAAAAGTGTTGCCCTTTTGAATGCATCACTCCGGGCTACTGGAAAGTATTCGGCAGCAGTCTCTGGAGCTATGCAGGATTTTGCCTCAGAACTGCAGGGGATAACCACAGTCGGCGATGAAGCTTCAATCCAACTGCAGCAGTATGCTGTTTCTGCCGGACTCTCGGCTGAAGCCGCCAAGCAGGCAACCAAGGACGCCATAGGGCTGTCAAAGGCCTTCGGCGTCGATCTTCAAGCAGCGATAAAAGCAACGGTAAATGCCCAGCAGGGCAATTACGACATGATGAACCGGTACATGCCTGCTGTAAAAAATGCAGCCACCGAAACAGAGAAAGCTGCTATTGCAGAGCGTCAGCTTGCTGCCGCTTTCCTGGTAGCCCAGGAGGAAGCAAATACTGCCTCCGGAGCTTACCTGCAGTACCAGAACACCATCGGGGATACCCAGGAGGCTATTGGCCAGTATGTAGCCCGGGGTATGACTCCTCTCCGGAGAGCTTTTACCGAAATGCTTACCGAGGTAAACAACCTTCTCGCTGGTGAAATGGCCCTGCAGAAGATCCTTACAGGCGAAGCTGATGATACAACAACACTCACAACTGCAATTGAGCGGCAGGTAATGCGCATTGCCGAGCTTAATACCCAGAAGATGCGGGGGATAAACGTCAACAGACAGCTCCGCGAAGAAGAGCAGCGTCTTGCCGAAATGAGAAGCCGCCAGGCACAGCTTGCTATTTCGGATGATTATGCTGCTGTTGCATCAGCACAGCAACGAGCTGCAGCTGAAGTACTTGCGGCTCAGGAAGCGGACAAAGCTGCCAAAGAGGCCCAGCGACAGGCTAATCTTGATGCCCTGGAAGAGGCCTATGCGCGTACGGCAGAGGGAGCTCAAAAAGCACTTGAGCAGGAAATAAAATTATTTGAATCATTTGAAGACGGCCCAAAAGTGCGAGCGGTACTCGAGGAGCTAAACGAAAAGCTTGTCCAAATGAAGAATGCCACTCAATCGCTGGCTGATACAGAGATGAATTTTTGGTCCCAGAAATCTGACTGGATTGAACAGTGGAGGCTTGAGCAGATATCCGCTGCCGAAGCTGTCGCCGCTGAAGAAGCGCGGATACTAGCTGAACGGCATTCTGAAATGGAATTTTACTACAGCACTCTGTCAGGCATGGCGGGAAGCTTTTTCGGATCCCTGAACACCATAACCTCAAATGCAGAGCAGGAAGAGCTTAACCGCCTGAAGGCAGAAGTTGAAGCGACCAAGGAAGGGACAGCCGAAAGGGAAGCTGCAGAGGAACGCCTTGAAAACAAGAAAAAAGAGATCGCCAGAAAGCAGTCAGAGCGCGCCAAGGCCCTGGGAACGCTTCAGGCGACAGTTGATACAGCTGCGGCCATTATCGGCTTCCTTGCCGACCCTGGCGGGTTTGCTGGCATAGGTTTGTCGGTAGCCGCTGCAGGGATAGGTGCTGCACAGGTTGCCGCCATTCAGAGCACCCCGGTTCCCAGTTATAAATCTGGCGGTGACTTCACAGTCCCGGAAGGCTACCGGGATGATTCATACATGATCGGGGTTGCCTCCGGGGAGCGCGTTTCCATCCAGAACGAAGACCAGGCGAAAACGGCAACAGGCGGAACTTACCATTTCCATATTGATTTGAATGGCAATGAAGTGGGAAAAGCGCTTTTCAAAATGACAAAAAACGGTGAGTTGTTAATTGACAGTAAGTCGGTTGTTAATACTTGAGCCACCTTGGTGGCCACCTGTAGCGGTTAAATCGTTACAGTACATAGGGATCTATTAGCGTAAATAGCTAATTGTTATATTATAACTATACGTGTGTATAGTATTATGCGAAAAGGGTCATCAGTCTGGGTTGTCTGCTCAGTCGTTAACCGCTCAGTCAGTAATGGCGTAAATCGGGATGTAAATCAGGCAGGAAGGCGTAAAGGGCACGATTCGCGAGGAGGACAAATGATTAGGTTTAAGGCTGGAGTCGATGACGTAATCGAGAAGGGAAGCAAGAAGGTTTTCCGGATCGTTGCATCAACTTCAGACGTTGACCGGGATGGTGAAGTGATACTTCCCACCGCCTGGACAAAATCACTCCCGCGGTATCTCAAGAATAACCCTGTTGTTCTCTGGGGGCATGACCAGAATATACCCCCGGTAGGTAAGGCCGTAGGAGGTGAAATCACTTCCAAATCATTGAATCTGGACATTGTGTTTGCGGACACGGACCTGGGGAAAGAGCTTGAAAAGCTGTATGAAGAAGATTTCCTTACCAGCTTTTCGGTAGGCTTTCAGCCCAAGAAGTGGACAAAGCAGAATGGAACCAGGGTATGGACGGAAGCTGATTTACTGGAAGTTTCCTGTGTTTCAATCCCCGCAAATGAAGGGGCTCGTGTTATCCGTGACGCAAAAGATTTTCTTATGCCGGTAGTTCATGCTAAAGGGCTGCTACTTGGTGATAGCGATCCGGATGAATACATGAAGGCCGTGGAGCGTGCTATCCGGGAAGCAAAACAAAGGGAAGCGCTTTACGAGGAGATTGAGGAGCTTGAGAAGGAACTCAAGGAGCTCGATGTTTTAGAACGGCGGATACGTATGGAAAATCGCGTAACCCCCGGATGTTTAATAGTAAACGATTGAGAGGATATTTATGGACCATAAAGCAACAGATTTTACAGAACAGTTTAAAAACGGCGAATTGAGCCTGAATGAATACCGCGTAAAACTGCGGGAGTCTATCGCTGAAAGGGGCTTGGAGCTCCAGGGGATTGTAAGGAATAAGAATTTCAATGCAGAGGATCCCGAAGAAGTCGCGAAGACCGTGGAGCTGGCAACCTATTTTCAGACCATGTACAAGGCTCAGAAGGGCAGCCCCGAGGCAAACTACCAGCTTAAGCAGTGGCATACCAAGGCGAACATGGTCGAAGGGACCGACGCTTCAGGAGGTTATCTGGTTCCAACAGAGTTCCACACCATGCTTATGAAATTCGTTGAAGGGGCATCAGAAATGATTCCCTACCTTACCAAAATACGGATGAATCGGGATAGCATGAAGGTGCCTATCCTCGATGACCGCATTTCAGTTTCCTGGCACCAGGAAGGGGATGACATCGACCAGACAGATGCAACCTTCTCGGAAGCTACCCTGAATACCCGCCGGCTTGACTGTTACACCATCTGCTCAAATGAGCTGCTTGAAGACTCAGCAACCGACATTGCAGGCCTCTTGATTGAGCAGTTCGCAGAGGAAGCAGGTCAGGCAATCGACAACGCCATTCTGAATGGTGACGGCTCGGATACTTATGGCGGATTCTCTGGAATCTTTACCCCGACAATCAGCTACAGTACTGTGTTCGGTTCCGGATCCACGGCATTCAGCAGTATCAGTGTTGAGCATCTGATTGACCTGTACCACGATGTACCGACCTATGCACGGGAAAATGGACTCTTTGTCATGCATCCCGATGTGGCGGTAAATCTTCAGAAAGAGACCGATGCCGCAGGCAACTATCTCTGGAACCCCTATGGTCAGAACAGGACCTCGATACACGGAAAATACCCCATTGTGGAATGTAATCAGGCGCCCAGCACATCCGGTGCTGATACCGCCTTTGTAGGGTTCGGGAATTTCCGTTGGATACTATACGGAGCTCGCAAGAATGCAGGAATGCTCATGGACCCGTACACCCTGGCTGCGAAGTACCAGACCCGGATTGTTATCGTGCAGCGCCTTGCGCTGGAATACGCAAAGCGGTCCGCTTTCTCCCGGCTGATGACAGCCGCCAGCTAAATTGTTTATGACATCCGGAAGTTATTCACCCGGATGTTTAGTGCCGGGTTTTTATACTGATTTACCGGCACTAATAACTTTGCCCACCCTTCGGGGTGGGCCCTTGTTTTACAAGGGGGGAACAATGGGATTTATAGAACATCCCGAGAACATAAACCGAAAAGGCCGCCCCCGAAAGGGAAAGGGCCTTTCTGACATTCTGGGATCACATGCCAAGAAGCGAGACGTTGAGTACATTGACCCTAAAACCGGTGAACGGAAAATGATGTCACGTAATCAAGCTTTGGCTGCTAAATTGTGGGATCTTGCCCTCTCGGGAGATATAACTGCAATCAAATATATCTATGACCGTATCGACGGCAAACCTCAGGAGTTCATCGAGACTCGCGGATCAATCGCTCTGACAGAGGCGATCCGTGGAGCGTATGAACGGAGAATAGAAAAGTAAGCTGGCTCCGGTAAGGAAAAAGGCGTTGCCTTCCTCGGCTACTGGGTTTCATCATCCACCCTTAAGGTAGTCGGGGTTTTTTTATGCCCAGCCACCAGTTGGGCCACCTACAATGTGTAAATGGCCCGTGGGTATGGTTTTAAGTAGTAAATAACTAGCTGGCGAAGCTAAAACGGCCAGAAATAGTGCTTTCAAAGCGATTTGTGTCTTCTTCGGTAAGGTGAATATATCGCTCTGTAATCCGTTCCTGTTTATGCCTTGCGAAGTAGCGAAGTAGGCGCGGATCATCTTTCAGGGTGGTAATCATGGTATGTCGTAGACTGTGAAAGGTGAGGTTCTTTGCTTTCCTGTCTATTCCTACCCGCTTCATTGCAGCATAGAGCCCCTTAGTGAGTTTTTCTTTTCCTATCGGTCGGTCAGGTGAGTCTATATCCCAGAATACAAAGCGTCCAGGATCTGCTCCCCAGCGATGATGCTGTACAATCTCTGATAAGACCTTGATGACTCCAGGGGCAAGTGGAAGGCCATCTTCATGGCTGAAGCTTTTCCACTTAGGATCCTTTATCCCTTCGTTGTCTTGCCAGCTTGTTTTGATGTGAACCACCCCTTTCTTAAGATCAAGGTTCTTTACCAACAACCCTCTCACTTCCCCTAAACGCATAGCAGTCGTGGCGCTCAGATAACAAGCTGAATATACTTCCAGATCGTCCCAAGGCTCTGCGAATAGCTTTTCATACTCTTCCAGGGAAAAGATTCCTCTTTCCCGTTCCCTTGCCTCTACGGGCTCTATGTAGCTGGCTGGGTTAGATGGTATCAATTCATCTCTTACAGCCTGTCCAAACGCAACCTTTACCGCTTGGAGTACTTTGTTCACAGTTACCGGACCTATAACTTTGCTTTCATAAAGATATAGCTGCCAGTCGTCGACGAATTTTCGTGTAATCTCACCCATGCGGGTGATCCCGCGTTCCTTGCAATAGGCGACAAAATAGCGATCAATCCAGCTTTTACTGATATTGATGTAGGTCAAAGACATTGACTTTCCCAAGCTTCTACGGCGCCTGACATATGTACTCTCGGGTTCAAAAACCGTTGAAAGGTATGAAATGCTGTCCTTCGCTTCTTTCGGTTTGTCTGGCACAAGCTCACCCGTTTGCATCCAGTGTAATGCAACCTTCCTTGCTGCCGTTTTACTGGTTTGCCCTGTACTTTTCATTATCAGATATTTGGGGCAAGCTTTGGGATTTTCATGGTTCCAATCAGGATTTGTAGAGGCCGCATAGTAAACATATTTATTGGTCCTCTTTCCGTCTTTGTATCGCCATTTTTTAAGGATGTGAAAATCCGTATCAAGGTTTATGGAGGTCATTTTACTACCTCCAGCACTTTGGGAAAGTCGGATTTATCAATGTGAATTTGAAAGTCGTTTCGATCCCACAATGCATCGATATCAGTAATAACCCCTTTAATCAGCTCAGATGCGCCTGATAAATGCACGTCCAAATGTTCCATTGGTCTGGGGTAATCTTGAGAAGCTCGATCAAGCCAATCGGCTATCACTTTTAGCTTACCGATAAGAAGAACGGCACTGCTCGTGTTTTCGAGTAGAGTGTTGTTTGCTTTTTCGATTTGATCTTGAAAATTCATGCTTCACCTCCGAGGACATAGGTAGTCTTAGGACCCCCCCCGAAGCTCTCCAGCATATCAATCGTAGGAAAATGGAAAAGTGTTTTTGTAGCCATGGGCTACCTCCTTGATATTTCAGCCACCTTTCGGCCACCATCAAGGAGCGTACCCCATTAGCACAATTTTCCGTCACTTTTATAAATCCTTACAGTGTAAGGAGTTTGGTAGTGCGGCGAACTGGACTTGAACCAGCACGGCCTAACGGCCACTAGCCCCTCAAGCTAGCGTGTCTACCAATTTCACCACCGCCGCTCAAAAATGTAACGTGATACTACCGATTTTAGCTTCCTGTGTCAACAGGATTTAGCTAAAATCGGTGTATCAATCAACCTATTTTTTAAGGGCTTTCACAGAGCTTCAAGCTGTGATACCAGATCGCTGAAGCGGGTCATGGCACCTCTGATGGGTTCCGGTGAAGACATATCCACTCCGGCAACTTTAAGAGACTCAAGGGGAAATCTGGACCCTCCTGATTTCAGGAAAGAAAGGTAATCTACCCGTTCTTTGTCCCCGCCATTCAGTACGCGCTCGGAAAGAGCAATAGCTGCGGATAAACCGGTTGCGTATTTATATACATAAAACGCCCGGTAAAAATGTGGTATTCGCAAACCTTCCAAATCGGATACTTCATCAAGGACCATTTCAGGTCCGAAGTACTGTTCCAGAAGTTTTCTATATGTCTGCCTGAAGGCATCAAGGGTAAGGGGAGTTCCTTCCTCGGCCATCTTATGTACAAGATGCTCAAATTCACCAAACATGGTCTGCCGGAATATGGTGGCTACAATTTCATCTATCTGTTTACCGATAAGATAGGATTTCATCTCTTCAGTTTCAGCTCTCTCCATTAGGTATTTACCCAGGAGCTGTTCATTGAAAGTGGATGCAACTTCAGCTTCAAAGATCGTGTAGTCGTAGTGCTGGAAGGGGTTGGATTTTACGCTGTACCAGCTGTGCATTGAATGGCCGCCTTCATGGGCCAGGGTAAAGACATCCCTGAAGACATCCTCTTTGTAGTTCATGAGAATATAGGGATCTCCATGATAACTGCCGGCGGAAAAGGCTCCGGACCGCTTCCCCTTGTTCTCATAGCGGTCTACCCAGCGCCCTTTCAGACCATTTTCAAGGGTGCTGCAGTATTCATCGCCCAAGGGAGAGAGAGCAGGTATAATGGTTTCCACCGCTTCATCATAGGTGTTATGCACATGGACGGATGCAGTGAGGGGTACATACACGTCCCAGTGGCGTAGTTCTTTCAGTCCGAGCTGTTTTTTTCTCAGGCTGTAGTAGGTGTGAAGTTTGGGCAGTGATTCGTGGATAGTGCCAATAAGATTATCGTAAACCTCTTCCGGAACTTTATCGGGAAAGAGAGCCGCTGCCCGGGAGGATGGGTAGTTACGAACCTTTGCTCTGTACGCATCCAGGTGGATGCTGCCGGAATAGAGGGCTGCCAGAGTTTGTTTGTGGCTGTCGAAGCCTGCATAGAACTGCCGGTATGCTTTTTCCCGTAACTCTCTATCGGGATTCATCAGGAATGCGGAATATGTGCCCTGAGTAAGCGCTTTCGGGCCCTCAGGGGTCTCTATGGTGCCGAACTCGAGGTCGACATCGGTGAGTGCCTTAAAACCTTTTGAGGCGGTCTGATTGGCTTCTGTCTGCATGGAAAGAAGTTTTTCTTCTTTCTCGCTGAGGACATGGGCTTTAAATCGCAGCATCTTATTAAGCATTATGCTGTAGGGTTCTACCCTGGGATGCTGCAGCATTTTATTCATAGTATCGTCGGGAATGCTGAGCAGTTCGGGGCGGAAAAAGCTTAAAGCGCTGTTTGACTCACTGGCACTGCGGATAAACCGGGCAAAGCGTCCCTGATGCTCATCATCACCGCCATTTTCCGCGGTCCGGAGATGTGCATAGGAGCCAAGTCGTTCGCCAAGTTTTTCATGAACAGTAAGAAAATCAAGCAGATCTGCAAAGGATTCCGCAGAATCTGATATGGTTCCTTTAAAGCCGGGTATTCTGCTGATCTGTTTATTGAACTCTTCAAGGCATTTTTCCCATTCTGAAGGCTTGTTAAACAGACCGGAAAGGTCCCAGGTATCCTCAGGTTTAAGTTCTGAGCGAAGTGGTATTGTATCTGACATGGGTAATACTCCTTTTATGCTTTTTGTGCAATTGTAATCAGCCGTTGTGCATTGTTATCATATGGACGTCCGTCAAAGCCGCCAAAGACAGATACTGTTTGAAAACCGCACTCAAGCAACAACTCTTTAAGTTCAACTGCGGAATAAATGCGGTGCGAGAACTGGAAACTGTACTGTTCACTGTTTTCATAAATACTCCAGTGATTGTTCAGAACAGAAAAATCATTCTCGATTTTATATTCTCCCCTGACGGTAATGCCGTTCTCCGTATATTCCTCCATTGGTTTAAAGTCCCGTGAAAGAATTTCCTTTCCATTCACATCAATAACAAATAGTCCGCCCTTTTTCAGGGTTGTGTGGATGTTTGCAATATACTGCTTTTCATCTTCCATGGACGAGAAGAAACCAAAGGAAGTAAACATATTCATTGCCAGACTATAGGTCTCCGGTCTGCAGAACTCACGAACATCCTGTAGAATAAACTCAATAGAGAGGTTTTCTGTGTCTGCACTTTCTATGGCGGCATCTATATAGGCTTGTGTCCTGTCTACTCCGGTTACATTGAATCCCCGGCGGGCGAATTCCAGGGAGTGTCTGCCAACTCCGCAGCACGAGTCAAGGATAGATGTACCTTTTGAAAGGCTCGTCATGTTCAGTAATCCATCTACTTCCCAGGAAGTGTCTTCCCAACGGGCAGAATCAAACATTACCGGTGCAAAACGGACCCAGAACTGGTCATCTTCAAACCAGTCCAAGGGAGTCTCCGTAGTTGTCGAGAAAAATGGAAAGCGCCTTACCTGCCATGCCCCGGTGAGAGATACTGTTTTTTTCATCCTCTGTAAGTTCAGCCATTGTTCTTCCCAATTCGGGAAGATAAAAAACAGGATCATACCCGAAGCCGCCGCTTCCTGATGGTTTTTCACTGATAACCCCGGTGCATGTCTCCTGAAAAACAAAGAACCTGTCGGGATCTATCATTAGAACAAGGGAGCAGATAAAGGCTGCACTGCGATCTGTGGTGCCTTTCATTTCTGCAAGAAGCAGATTGTACTTTTCTATAGAAGTAAGTTTTTTTGTATCCGTATCCCCATAGCGGGCAGAGTGTATCCCGGGCCTGCCGTTAAGACTATCCACACTAAGGCCTGAGTCATCGGCAATAACCGCTTTTCCAGAAACCCTGTAGAGCGCTTCAGCTTTCTGCAGAGCATTCTCGCTGAAGGATTTTCCTGTTTCATCGCAAAAAAATTGTAAACCTGCCTCTTCGGGAGTGAGAATGGTCCATTGTGATAATAATTTTTCAAATTCCTGCTTTTTATGCAGATTTCCTGTTGCCAGTAATAATTCCATGGAGCAAGTTTAGCGGAAAATAGGCAGACCGGGAAGCTTTAACTCCTATTGTCTTTCTTACTCCTTGCATTAAAACGTCTGAGATAATGCAGTCCGGAGTCCACAGATCCTTTTGGCATCTTCAGGGCTTTGGCGATTTCTATATGGGTTGGAGTGAGGGGGACGGATTTTAATTTTAAGTTCAGCTTTTGTGCCCGTGAAGAGAATACAGCGTATTTTTTACGGTATTTTTCATGTTGTTCTGCATCCGGATTCTGTGCTTGTTGAACCTCCATAAGGTAGGTAAAGGCAAGGTTTTGCTGCTTTCTCAAGGATAACTGTTCATATCTTTCAAGTCTTTCCGCCATAGTCGTCCGCAAATCTTCGACTATACTTGCAAGCCATTTATCGGAAACCCCTGCAAGGTGTGCCGTGCGTTGTATTAAACGGTTGTCTATAAAATAGGCGTTTTTGCAGGCAAGACAAAGAACCCGTTTGCGCATATGTTGATGCACATCTGTTATTGCATTGGTTTCATCGGTGTAACTTCTTAGAAAGGCGGATTCCATCGGAACAGATTCTGCAACGGAATCTACCGGTGAATATTCCTCCATGCTTTCATAAAAAGTTTCTGCAGCATAATTTTCCAGAGTGCTTTCTTTTTTCTCTCTCCGGAAGTAGGAGCTGATTGCTTTTTTAATTGAAATGTGCAGATAAGCTTCAAAGGGAATACCCCTGAAGGTGAACAGGTTTATAATACGGGGCAGACGTCTGAGAACCTCGCAAAAGATTTCAGATGCAGCATCTTCGTGATCATGAAATTTGTTTTTCAGAAAATTGTAGGAATAAATTGCCAGTTTTCCAATAACTTTTTTTTCTGATATTTTACCTTTTTTCCAATCAGACACCGTAGTGCCCAAATTTCTTTTCATTAACTTTACCTCATAGAAATAGTACCCTCCCGTAAATACATTGCAGAAAGTGTGCCCAGGTAAAATTATTTGAGCAAAAACTATGTTTCGTATCTATTTCGCATGAATACTGTTGAAAGTACTTACATACGGTTACATTGACAGAGGCACTTTGTTAGAACTGAAGCAAAAAAAAACCGCTCCTTCAGCGGAGCGGTTTAAGGATTTAAACAGGTTAGAAACTTTGAATGGATGAAAGTTTGTGCTGTTTAATCACCTGGTTGCCATGCTCGACATCATCAACTTTAAAAATAACCACAGCTGTATTGTTTTTATTTTCAAGTGAAGAATAGAGATATTCAATGTTAACACCCGTTTCATGAAACAGCCCCATAATTTTTCCGAGACCGCCCGGGGTGTCATCCATCTCAATAGCAAATACGTCGGTCACCTTGGCAGTAAAGCCTTTTGCTTCCAGTGCGTCCAGGGCTTTTGCCGGATTATCCACGACAATACGCAGAATACCGAAGTCTTCTGTGTCTGCTATGGTGGCGGCACGCATATTGACACCTGCGCTTCCAAGAGTGCCGGTCACCTCAGCGAGGCGGCCGGATTTATTTTCAAGAAAAACTGAAATCTGCTGAATAGTCATGTTCAACTCCTCTTACCTTACAGGGTCCGTTTATCAATTACCCGTTTTGCTTTACCTTCGCTTCGCTGGATCGATTTTGGTTCAACCAGCTTGATCACTGCACCGATACCAAGACTTGAGCGAATCTCTGCGGCGATTTTTCCCCGGATTCTTTCAAGCACCCTGGTTTCATCAGAGAAGAAGCTCTCTTCCACCTCTACGTGAATCTCAACTTCATCAAGATGAGTATCTCCCCGGTCTACAACAATCTGGTAGTGGGGCTGAGTCTCTTCGATGCGCATCAGCACCTCTTCGATCTGAGATGGGAAGATATTTACACCGCGGATAATAAGCATATCATCTGTCCTGCCAAGGAGACGATGCATCTTAACCGTGGTTCTGCCGCAGGAGCAGGGTTCTTTATAGAGATAGGTTATGTCTCTGGTGCGGTAGCGCAGGATAGGAGTACCTTCCTTGGTCAGGGTGGTGAATACCAGTTCTCCCTTTTCGCCAAGGGGAAGAACCTCACCGGTTTCAGGGTTGATAATTTCAGGATAAAAGAAATCTTCATTTACATGCAGGCCGTCCTGAACCTCACACTCAGAAGAAACACCCGGGCCGATAATTTCGGTGAGACCATAGATGTCGTGGGCTTTAAGGGCAAGCTTGTTTTCAATCTCAACCCGCATGTTGTCACTCCAGGGTTCAGCCCCGAAACATCCGGACCGCAAGGGCAGTGATTTAAAATCAATGCCTTCCTCATGAGCAACTTCAGAAAGAAAAAGCGAGTATGAGGGGGTACAGGTCAGCAGGGTGGTTCCAAAATCACGCATAATCATAAGCTGACGCTTCGTATTGCCTGCGGAAATTGGAATTACATTAGCTCCGAGCTTCCGGGCTCCGTAATGAACGCCGAGACCGCCGGTAAAAAGACCGTATCCGTATGCGTTCTGGACTACATCTCCCGGTCCTGCGCCGGCCATAGCCAGGGTTCGCGCCATGGACTGAGACCATGTTTCTATATCCTTATGAGTGTATGCACCCACTACCGGGGTTCCGGTTGTTCCGGAGGAGGTGTGTACTTCGACAATTTCAGACTCATCTACAGCAAGCAGACCGTAAGGATAGGTTTCTCTTAACTCCTGCTTGGTGGTAAAAGGTATTTTGGCAATATCTGAAAGATTGGCGATGTCCTGGGGTTTTATGCCCGCTTCATCAAATTTTCTGCGGTAAAAAGGTACGCGGATGTAAAGCCTTGTTACCAGTTCCTGGAGACGCTGAAGCTGAATCGCTTCCATTTCGCTGCGGCTGCGGCATTCTGCAGCCTTATCCCATATCATCTGTAATCCTCCTTTGAATCCTGTTTATGTTATAAAGCAGGCCGCTCATCAACAACCCGTACGGCCTTTCCTTCTGATACCGGGAGAAACCCGGGTTCGTGGAGTTCCACCTGGGGGTTGATACTGATTGAGACCTTCAGGTTTTCCGCTATCCTGGCACTCAGCTGTTTAAGATCACGGGTGTCGTCGGTGAAAACCTTGTTGGTTACTTCAGTTTTAACTATAAGTTTGTCCAGAGCTCCGGATTTCTGCACAACGATCAGATAGTTTGTGCCAATTTCCGGCATGGCCATGATTACCTCTTCAATCTGGGAAGGAAATACGTTTACGCCGTTGATAATCAGCATGTCATCGCTTCGGCCGGTAATCCTGCGTATGCGCCGGTGGCTCCGTCCGCATTCACATGTATCGGGGTAGACTGCGGAAATATCTCTGGTGCGGTAGCGGAGCAGTGGCGTTGCCTGTCTGCAAAGGGTGGTAAATACCAGCTCACCATATTCACCGTCGGGTACCGCCGACAGATCCTGACGGTCGATTACCTCCAGTATGTAGTTGTCTTCCCAGACATGCATTCCGTCTTTATAGACGCATTCAAACGCCACACCGGGCCCATTCATTTCACTCAGTCCATAGGAATTATAGACATCGATTTTATACAGTGATTCGATTTTCCGGCGGATATCCTCACTGTGGGGCTCTGCGCCCACAAGGGCTTTTTTGAGTTTAAGGTCTTCAAGCTTGATTCCCTCTTCCTCCAGTTTGGACCAGAGATGAAGCATGTAGCTGGGAGTGGCATGTACCATGGTGGATTCAAAATCCTTCATGAGTTTAAACTGCCTCTTGGTGTTACCGCTGCTTGCAGGAATAACCAGCAGACCTGCAGCTTCCGCTCCATAATGGAGCCCAAGACCGCCGGTAAAAAGGCCATAGGTCATCATATTCTGAAATACGTCACTGGTAGTAGCGCCGGTACAGACAATTGAGCGGGCTGAAAGATCAGTCCAGGCATCAAGGTCGTTGCGGTTATGATAGATAACCGTAGGCGTACCGGTGGTTCCGGAAGATGCATGCAGACGTAAAACCTCTTCCCGTGGTACAGAGAGCAGCCCGTATGGAAAGGCACTGCGAAGATCGTCCTTTGTAGTAAAGGGTATCTTATTAAGGTCGTCCAGGGTTTTTATATCTTCAGAGCTTGTAAGCCCGATGCCGCCAAGACGTTCCTGGTAGAATGGCGTTTTCAGGGCGTAAGATACCGTGGTTTTAAGTCTTTCCAGCTGGATATTTTCTATTTCGGCTCTGCTCGCAGTTTCAACTGCTTTACTGTGAAACGCTATGGACCGCGCAGTATCAGGCATCGGAGGAGTCTCCGCGGGCTGTTTTAAAGGCTTTTCTGTTGGCTTCCTGAACAGCTTCACCTTTTGATGCAAAACGCTCATCAATGGCGGAAAGGAAGTTCTCTTCCGAAATTGGAATTGCCGAGGATGCTGCACCGATCATAACAATGTTCACTGCCTTGAGGCTGCCTGCATCCTTTGCCAGTGACCGGGCATCAATCAGTTTAGAGCCAGGCTGGGATTCTATGGCCTTATGAATTTCATCCAGAGAAGGGTACACCGCAATGTTTTCAACGCTTTCTTCGGCACAAATAAGGCTGCCTTCGGGAGAAAGATATTCCAGGTGGCGAAGTGCTTCCAGGGGCTCCATGCTGAGAAGCAGGTCCCCTGTTCCCTGGGGTATAAGATCGGATGAAATTACACTGTCGGAAAGACGTAGATGTGAAACAACTGCACCTCCACGTTGACTCATACCGTGTATTTCAGACTGACGAACGGTTAATCCCTGTTTGAGGGCAGATGCAGCAATAATGGCCGCAACACTTAAGGTTCCCTGTCCGCCGACGCCGGCGAGAATAATATCGTATTTCATTATGCTTGTGCTCCCTTCTCGCCGGTTTTGCGGTGACGCTTAGCTGTTTCAAGACACTCCCGTATTGAGACAATTACCGACAGCCCGGGATGAGCAAGCTCTTCCTCGATTATTTTTTTGTTTTCATCGGCATGCTTTTTTAAGGGGATCATTGTTCGCAGGTGGGCGGGATCAAGTTCCAGCCCTTCAAGCATTCGGCGTACCCGGGATGTAGGCAGCATGGTTTCCTGTCCCCCGGTCATACCCACGGTTTCATTATCGAGAATAACAACAGTCATGGGGGCATCCGCTGCGGCAGCATCAATCAGTGAGGTAAGGCCGGAGTGCAGAAAAGTACTGTCACCGATGGTGGCTATAACTTTTTTTACACCCGCTTCGGCAGCGCCTTTTGCCATACCGATAGATGCGCCCATACATACAATCGTTTCAATTGACTGGTAAGGGGGTAAGGCTCCAAGGGCATAGCATCCGATATCCGAAGTGACCACAGCATCAGGATCACCTTCTATAGCGGCATTGATGGCAAGATATGTATCAATGTGGGGGCATCCTTTACAGAGCTGAGGCGGACGGCCGGGAACTTCCACACCGGGAGCCTTTCTCTTTTCTGGAGAAGAAAGACCCAGGGCGGCACTGACTGTTTCCGGAGTGAGTTCTCCGGTACGTGGTATTGTTCCGTCCAGTTTTCCTTTAACCGCAAAAGTCGGAGCAAAAATACCGCGGATTTTCTCCTCGATAAATGGATACCCTTCCTCAACTATCAGCAGTTCGTCACAGGAGTTTCCAAGGGCATGAATCTTTTCTAATGGAGGGGGATATGCACTAATGTGCAGATGAGGAAGCGGTTTTCCTGTTTCTGTAACCACCGTCGAAAGATGTTCCTCATAATAGTTTCTTCCCAGCCCGGTGGTAATAACTCCAAGAGGAGCGTTACCTTCCTGCAGGTTTGCAACGGGGTTGTATTCTGTACTGACAGCCCAGTCCTGTATATCCTTCTGTTTATTAAGCAGGTTGGTATAGTTTACCCTGGCTGTTGCAGGAAGAAGCATCCATCCCCGTTTATCTTCCGGTTTGCTTAAACCGTTTTCCTTACGGCCGGTACCTGTTTTTACAATCGCCCTGGAGTGGGCAAGGCGGGTTACCAGCCTGAGCATTACGGGAATATTGAAACGCTCGGAAAGATCAAAGGCCTCCCGGGTCATATCATACGCTTCCTGCTGGTTGCGCGGTTCCAGGCAGATTATCTTGGAAAACTCTGCAAAGAAGCGTGAATCCTGCTCGTTCTGGGAACTGTGCATGCCGGGATCATCGGCGACTGCAAGAACCAGTCCTCCGCGGATATTCAGCAGGGCGGAATTAACAAAAGCGTCGGCGGCAACATTAAGGCCGACATGTTTCATGGTAACCAGTACCCTTTTTCCTACAAAAGAGACACCCAGGGCGTCTTCGTAGGCGGTCTTTTCGTTGGTACACCAGGATGCCCGGGGACCTTCTCCTTTTTCAAAAAGGTTGATCAGATATTCAAGTATTTCCGTGGAGGGAGTACCGGGATAGCCGTAAGCGGCACTGATCCCGGCATGGACTGCGGCAAGTGCAACCGCTTCATCCCCCAGGAGGACTCTTTCACTCATTGAATGACTCCTATAGCAAGGCTTTGCTGTTATTTATCGGAGAATCATTCTAAGCCACAACTCCTGAGGGGTCAAGGATAGGTGTGTTTGAGGTAAGCGGTAATGAGCTGCTATCCAAGCAGTTGTCGTACCTTTTTAAACCCTTCGGCAGATCCTTTGATCGTGCTGTCTGCAACACAAAAAGCCACTCTAAAATAACCTTCAGTACCGAAGCCGCGCCCCGGTACAACCAGAATTCGTTCCTCCTGGAGCGCCTGAACGGTGCGCAGGTCATCACCTCCCGGGGCTTTCGGAAATACATAAAAGGTTCCTGCCGGCCGGGTAAATTCAAAACCGGCTTCATCAAGAATGTTACAGATTAAATCACGTTTAACTCTGTAAGCCTCAATATCAATATTAGCCCCCTGGAGTTCTCCAACAACATGCTGCATAAGGGCCGGGGCGTTTACATATCCCAGTATGCGGTTACAGAGTACTGCAGCGTTTACTAGATTATCATGGTCTTCTGCTTCGGGGTGTATTGCCAGCCAGCCTATACGTTCTCCAGGAATAGACAGGTCTTTAGAGTAACTGGTGACAATCATGCTGTTCTTATATGATTTAAATACGCTGCCGGGTTTTGTATCGCCGAAAATTATTTTTCTGTAGGGCTCATCGGAAATAAGATAGATTGTCCGGTTATTTTCCCTGCTTTTTTCTTCAAGCATTGCGCCCAGGCTGTCCATAAACTCCTGGGAATAGACTGTTCCGGTAGGATTATTGGGTGAGTTGATAATAACAGCGGCGGTTCTGGGACCTATTTCCGCTGCTATTCTATCGAGATCAGGAATAAAATTATCTCCCGAAGGAACGAGTTTTAAACTGCCTCCATGGTTATCCGCATAAAACTGGTATTCCATAAAACAGGGGCTGGGAGCAATAACATAATCCCCGTGGTTTAAGATAGACTTGAGAGCTACATTAAGGGCTCCGCCTGCACCTACAGTCATCAGTACATCCCCTGCAGTTACAGGTGTTTCATACTCTTTGCTTATAAAAGCGGCTACTTTTTCCCGTACATCCGGGTATCCGGCGTTGGGCATATAGCCGTGAAATCCTGAAGAGAGGCTTGCTGAATGTCTGGCAAGGGTTTCGTAAAACTCTTTCGGCGGATTGAGGTTGGGATTACCAAGGCTGAAGTCGTAAACATTTTCCGCTCCATACTGGGCTTTCAGTTTACCTCCGGCTTCAAACATCCGCCGGATCCATGATGATTTCTCCATTGTTGCTAATATTTTTCTGGAAATTGCCATTCCTCAAGCTCCTTCATCGGGTATCGCTGTTCAAGCACAGTAAGTTGGGTATTACCGAAGAACCAGCATACTCGATAGATACGGGATAAATCAAGATAATCGGGAATCTTAAAGAGAACTTGCCCGGGGACTGGAGGATTTGTATTTTTCTTAACAATGAAAGATTAATACGTTATTATTTTTTTAAGATACTTGCAGAAAAGGAGCGGCCATGGTGCAGGAAAGAGACAAAATTGCAGATTTTACCCTTGAAAACGGGGAAGGAAAGGAGATAAGCCTCAGCAGTTTTGCCGGTAAACCCAAGGTTGTTTACTTTTATCCAAAAGATAATACCCCCGGGTGTACAACAGAGGCATGCGGCTTTAGGGATAACTATGCTGCTATCACATCAAAGGGAGCAGTTGTTATAGGGATCAGTGCTGATTCGGTTAAATCTCACAGTAATTTCGCGGAAAAATATGAATTGCCGTTCTATCTGCTCAGTGATCCTGAAAAAAAGGTTATCCAGCAGTTCGGTGCCTGGGGCGAAAAGAAGATGTACGGAAAATCCTATATGGGGATTATCAGGTCTACTTTTATTCTTGATGGTGACAATACCGTAATAAAGGTATATCCCAAAGTTAAGGTAGCAGGCCATGTGGATGAGATTATGAGTTTTCTTGATGCATAGAGTTTGAGGTTAAGGTTTAACGTATACGGCAGTGTTTAATCGGTAAAATCAGCTGCCATACGTTCTCCTGCTTCCAGATCAACCTTTGAAAAGAGGACACCTCCTGCAATAAACAGAAGAATTATGGAAAGAATCCCAAGGCGGCTGCTGCCGCTGAAAAGGGTTACAGCTCCCATCAGGAAAGGGCCAAGTACGGCGGCGAATTTGCCGAGCATATTGAAAAATCCGAAGAACTCTCCTGCCCGGCTCACCGGGACGAGTCTTGCATAAAATGAGCGGCTCAGGGCCTGAATCCCTCCCTGAAAAAGTCCTACCAGAGATGCAAGCAGAAAGAAATGGACTTCGGTCTGCATGAAAAATCCAAGAATCGAGATCCCGCCATACGCGGCAATTGCGGTTAATATGGCTGTTTTTATCCCTGCCCGGGAGGCGAAAAAATTATACAGCAGGGCTCCGGGGAAGGCTATAAACTGAACCAGCAGAAGGGCAACAATGAGGGCTGAAGAGTCAAAGCCCAGAGAACTGCCGTATTTAACGGACATTCTTATAATGGTGTCTACGCCGTCTATGTAAAACCAGTAGGCCAGAAGGAACAGACCAAGCACTTTCAGTTTGCGGATATGCATAAAGGTGTTGGAAAGCTGGCTGAACCCTTCCCGCACTGCCTGTGCAATTCCCGAAGCTCTACCTGTCACAGGTTCCGGAACAAAAAGAAAAACCGGTATGGAAAAAAGCGCCCACCACAGTGCCACAGAGATAAAAGCTATTCGTATTGCAGTGCTTCCGTCGGGTATGCCGAACAGTTCCGGTTTGGTGTACATAATAACATTCACCAGAAAAAGAAGCCCTCCGCCTATATAACCCAAGGAAAAGCCCAGAGAAGAGACGAAATCAACTTTATCTTTATCTGCCACACTTACAAGGAGGGCATCATAAAAAATATTGCCTCCCGAGAATCCTATGGTACCCAGCACATAAAGTAATGCAGCGAACAGCCAGTTTCCCTGACTGACAAACCAGAGACCACCGGTGGAGAGTATGCCAAGCCAGGCGAAGCCAGAGAGCATCCGCTTTTTGGCAGACCCCCGGTCGGCAATGGAACCGAGCAGAGGAGCTGTAACCGCGACTATTATAGAGGCAATAGAGACCGCAGATCCCAGATAAAAAGTGCTTGCCTCAGGTGCTGAAGGATCGGCCCAGTAGGAGCCGAAGAAAAGCGGGAAAAATCCGGCCATTACCGTTGTGGCAAAGGCACTGTTGGCCCAGTCATACAGGGCCCAGCTGATAACCTTTCTTTTTCCGGTCTGTTTCATGCTCTCCCTTGTTTATCTTTCAGGCTTAGTCTTTCCGATTAACCATGCTTGTATTGTACTCTCAATACAATGCAGCGGCAGGGAGCTGCTGTACCCTGCCTGCGGCTGCATCAGTCTGCAAAAGAGTAGTGCAGCGCTGTTTCTGTTTTTTCGATATCCTTTTCTGCCTGAAGCAGCAGCGAGGTAGAATCCCAGCTTCCGTCAAGCATCGCCTTCTGGTAGGAGGAGGGCATGCTTATTTCAGCGGTAAAATCTCCGGCGGTGACAGTCATTTTATCCAGGTTAATCTCAACCCTTGTTTCAGGTTTTTCAGCAATCAGCCCCTGGAGTTTTTCTATATCTGCCTCCGCTCCGCTCACTGCAGGAATCCCAAGGGCAGTACAGTTTCCGGCAAAGATTTCGGCAAAAGATTCTCCGATTATGGCCCGTATGCCGTAATCTTTTAATGCCTGGGGAGCATGCTCTCTGGATGATCCGCAGCCGAAATTCTTGTTTACCACAAGAACAGAGGCACCGTTATATTCCTCCGCATTCATTGGATGAATTTTCGGTTCTTTATCGTGGTCGAAGCGTTCATCATAAAAGGCAAAAGCTCCGAGTCCGGTAAAGGTTACACTCTTCATGTATCGCGCAGGAATAATTCTGTCAGTATCTATATCGTTGCCGACTATGGGCAGTGCTTTGCCGGTGCGTTCTACAATCTTTTCCATTTTGAACTCCTTCTTATCCGTTCTGCCGGATGTCTGTTACATGGCCTGCTACGGCGGCAGCGGCGACCATGGCGGGACTCATGAGCAGGGTTCTTCCGGTAGGTGAGCCCTGACGGCCGATAAAATTCCGGTTTGATGAGCTTGCAGAGATTTCTCTTCCTTTAAGTTTGTCAGGATTCATGGCCAGACACATGGAGCACCCGGCTCCACGCCACTGAAACCCCGCTTCGCTGAAAATCCTGTCCAGGCCTTCGGCTTCAGCCTGACGGGCTATCGCCATGGAGCCGGGAACTACCATACCCCGGACGGATGATGCTACTTTCTTATCCTTAACCACCGCTGCAGCTTCCCGCAGGTCACTGATCCTGCCGTTGGTGCAGGACCCGATAAAGGCAACATCGATGGGGGTGCCTGCAATGGGGGTGCCTGGTTTCAGGTCCATATGCTCATAGGCACGGCGGGCTGTCTCCTGATCATCTTTCGGGAATTCGCCTATCTCCGGAAGATTTCTGTCAACCTCAAGAGCCTGTCCGGGGTTGATCCCCCAGGTGACCATGGGAGCAATGGAGTCTCCGTCAATGACATATTCATCGTCGAATACAGCATCCGCATCAGTGGCGAAGGATTTCCATATTTTTACAGCTTCGTCAAAATCGGCAGGAGCAAAATCTCTACCACGTATATAGTCGAAGGTTGTCTGGTCAGGATTTACATATCCAAACCGGGCACCGCCTTCTATGCTCATATTGCAGATAGTCATCCGCTCTTCCATGGAAAGCTTCTCGATGGCAGAACCGGCATACTCATAGGCAAGACCAAGGCCGCCTTTAACTCCAAGATCCCGTATTATTCGCAGGATAATATCCTTGGCATATACCCCTTTCCCGAGCGTTCCGTTAATAAGAATACGACGAATCTTCGGTTTGGATATAGCCATGGTGCCGGTAGCAAGAATATCCCGTATCTGGGATGTTCCTATACCGAATGCAATGGAACCGAAAGCTCCATGGGTGGAAGTATGGGAATCTCCGCAGGCAATGGTCATCCCCGGCTGGGTGAGACCTCTCTCGGGGCCCACGGTGTGAACAATCCCCTGCTTGCCGGAATCAATATTAAAAAACAGAATATCGTTTTCTCTGGTGTTCTTTTCCAATTCCTGCATCATTTTCTCGGCAAGCTGATCTTCGAAGGGACGCTTTTGGGTACTGGTTGGAACAATATGATCTACTGTGGCAAAGGTTCTTTTAGGATATTTTACCGGCAGGTTCATGGACCTCAGCATGTCAAATGCCTGAGGGGATGTTACTTCATGAATAAGATGAAGGCCGATAAAAAGCTGATCCTGTCCGGAGGGAAGGGTGCGTACAAGATGTTTATCCCATACTTTATCGAGCAGTGTTTTGCCCATATATACTCCAATCTGGTAATTTGATACGTATTATAGATTACTAATTATTTGGCTGATTACCAAGATTTTCCGGTGGAAAATCATTACTTCAGTTCATTCTCAAGCTGCGGGAGCAGCAGCCTTTCAAGCTCTTCACGGCTGCCCTTGTAGCTGAACCCTGAGGCCTTCGCATGTCCGCCTCCGCCGAAACCTGCGGCAATTTTACCCACATCAAGGCCATACATGGATCTCAGGCCTGCAGAGAGTTCTCCAGGAGCTTCTTCCCGGATTACCGCAGCAGCAACACAGCCTTTTGTACCAAGGATCAGCTGATAAAGGGCATCTGAGTCGCGGGCTTCTTTTCCCAGTTCCCCGCTGTCTTCAAGGGTTTCCCAGGTGTATATCAGCCTGCCTTCTGCAAGCTGACGGCAGCGGCCGAGAAGCCTCCCTAAAAGTATACGCGAGTTGAAGGGGCGATTCCCGTACATTCTGGCAAAAGCAGCCTTCGGGGATGCTCCGGCTTTAACCAGGGCAGCTGCTGCTTCGAGTGCTGCTGCTCCTCCGGCATCCAGATGCCTGAAAAAACCTGTATCGGTTGCAAGACCGAAGAACAGCTGCTCTGCATTTTCCCGGGAAGGGAGCTCATTTTCGTTCAGAATAATAGAAAGAACCATCTGGGTTACCGAGGCTGCTGAAGGCTCTATCCATCGTGCTTTTCCGAAATGGCTTCCGGAGGCATGATGATCAATAACGCCCACTGGAAAAAGATCAAGTTTCTCGCTAAATGGGCCTATGCGGTCGGGAGTGGAACAATCCATAATAAGAACAGCTGTATCCGATGCTGCTTCAGGCCATTCAGTTGAAAATAGCGGAGCAAGATCTGCAGTTTCGGGGCGGCTGAAAGGGCCTGGAGAAAAGAGGGTAACGACTGCTCCCCTGGACTGGAGAAACATTCCGATGCCTATTTGAGATCCCAGACAATCTCCATCAGGTTCTGAATGGCCGATAACTATGTAGTGTTTATAGGCTTTAAGAAAATCGAGAATTTCCCGGTTAGGCTGTAAGTACTGTTCGGGATTATTTTCAGAATCATGTATCACCGTGTAACTCCGTGGGTAATAAAAAACAGGAGATCTGTTTATAGGGTTTCTATCTGTGTCTGGACCGGACCGCCGGAAACACGCACTGTGCCTTCGAGATCCACATAGCAGTTAATTTCCGTGCGCATTCCGAAAGAGGGCCCGTACAGGCCGGGTTCAACGGAAAAACAGGAACCAGGGAGCAGCGGGCGATGATCGGGAAACTCGACGGAGTCCAGGTTAACCCCGCTTCCGTGAGCCTCTGTATCTATAGCGTGCCCGGTGCGATGGAGAAGCTGAAACTTGTTCTGTTTTTCCTTTTGTATAAGGGATCTCACCTTTTCGTCTATAGAGAATCCGGAGATTCCTCCGTCAGAAAGACCGGATCCAGCAGCTGAAACAGCAAGATCCCGGGCTCGGCAAACAAGGGAGAATACCTTCTCTGCTGATGACGGAACCTTTTTTCCGGTATAAAACACCCAGGAAATATCAGCGTAAATGCCGTCAGGTTCTTTGGCCCAGAGATCTATCTGCACTATTTTGCCATGCTTTATTTCACTGCCCTGATTAACAGGAGAGTAGTGCGGGTCTGAACTGTTTTTTCCTGCAGCAACTATGGGATCATGATTGGTTACCAGGTTTCTGCTTGAAAACTCATCAAGAATAAGTTTTTGAATATCACCTTCAAAAACTTTCGTATTATCTGCAAAAGAACCTTTTAGCCGTAAATGTACAAGCCTCACAATCTCATAGAGATGCAGTGCTGTACGATTGTGGGAATCGATTCCGGCGGCATCCAATACCCCGTAGGTTTTCTGAAGTAAAACTGCGGATGAAGCGAGTTTAACCCCGGCGCTTCTGAAAAGGTCAGCTGTTCCGCAATCCAGAAAGGAAATTGCCGGAAGGTCGGAAGAAACCTGGGCGGCAAGGGTAAGGCCGGTAAGCTCCAGCAGGTGATGCTTCAGATCTGACTGTGAGGTATAAACCGTCTTTTTACCAGGAAGATGATCGAGAATTGAAGATTCAATGGCATGGCAGATTTTAATGCATTGTGACGGTTCCGGCAGAAGAATATAAAACCAGCGCCGGGTATTAACACAGCTTATATCAATGCCGAGAAGACTGTCTGAGATGGGGTCACGGTGCTGAAAGCCGTAAAAAAGCCATCCGTCGATATCCTCCTGACGGACGGCTTCACATAATTGAGCAATTTCGGGTTTCAAGTGGACGATTTAAAAAAGAATATTATCCAGAGTTTCTACATTGAACTTGTCAGTGTAGTTTTCGGGATTATCGAGATTGCCCCAGGTGAAATCATTCTTGTTTTCCCGGAGATACACACGGATATGGTCAAAAGCTCCGTCCTTCCAGAAAATAGACATGTATGGATATGAAGGATCGTCGGCCATCACTATCTCGGCTTTACCCCGCATGCCCTGTCCTTCTTCAAACTGAAACCAGTTATCCGGCAGATACAGTTCTGCAAGCTGCATGTTACTGCGGCGGTAGATGATACGGTAACCATCCCGGTGAGAGTATACCTTTGTGATTGGTATGCTTTTGAAGAAGTATCCTGATTCATCGGCTGCAAGTGATACTGCGCATCCTATAAGCAGTAATGCAGCGATTACGGGAATGATTCGAATTTTCACAATTGAACCTCCTGTTCTTTACACATTATATATAGCCGTCTCGTTTAAAATCAAGCGTAAAACCTTATTCTTACAGGTTATACTCTTCGAAGAGAATGCTCAATGCCTCATGAATTCCAGATGCATAGCGCAGATTGATTTTGCCTGTAACTTCTTTCGGCAAATCCAGAGAATCCTTACGGTTGCCTTCAGGCAGCAACACTTCCGACATATCATTACGGTATGCAGCAAGTACCTTCTCTTTTACACCTCCGATGGGCAGAATAAGTCCGGTAAGGGTGATTTCTCCGGTCATGGCAATACCTTCACGGATAAGGTTTCCGGTAAAAGCGCTCAGCATGGCTGATGTCAGGGTAATTCCAGCGGATGGACCATCTTTTGGAATAGCTCCTTCCGGAACATGAATATGTATATCTTTCTTTTTACTGAAATCACTGGACAGTCCAAGTTCTTCGGCATGGGTCCGCAAAAAGGAGAGGGCAGCTCTGGCGGACTCTTTCATAACATCTCCGAGACTTCCGGTCAGGATTAATTCTCCGCCGCCTTCAAATACCCCGACTTCAACGGGCAGCATGGTTCCGCCCATCTCTGTCCAGGCTAATCCAAGGGCAATCCCCGGTTTCCGCTCCTTATGCAGGAGGTTTTTCTGATATTTAGGCTGGCCGAGATAATCCTGCACCTTTTTAGGGGTGATCTGAGCAGAGAAATTATCGCTCTCCCGTTTTTCATCGTCGGTGAAGCCCTGTTTAACCGCCTCTCTTGCGGTTTTGCGGATTACTGTGGCAATTTCTCTTTCCAGGTTACGCACACCGGATTCCATGGTGTAGGAGTTTATTATTTCAATCAGGGCTTTATCCTGAATTTTTACATCCGCCCAGGAAAGGCCGTTTTCTTCCTGCTGCTTGGGAAGAATAAAGCGTTTGGCAATCTCTACCTTTTCATAGTCCGAATATCCCGGAACTTCTATAATCTCCATCCTGTCCAGGAGAGGATAGGGAATGGAATGGGTTGAGTTTGCGGTGGTAATAAACATTACCTCTGAAAGATCGTAGGGGACCTCCAGATAATGATCCACAAAGGAGTTATTCTGCTCAGGATCGAGCACCTCAAGCATGGCGGATGCAGGGTCACCACGGAAATCCGAGTTGAGTTTGTCTATCTCGTCCAGGAGAAAAACAGGGTTAATATTATTGGCCCGCTTCATTCCCTGAATAATTTTTCCCGGAAGGGCACCGACATATGTTTTGCGGTGACCACGAATTTCCGCTTCGTCCCGGACACCGCCAAGGGATATCCGGACAAACTCACGGTTAAGGGCTCTGGCAACTGATTTTCCCAGAGATGTTTTACCTGTACCGGGAGGGCCCACAAAACAGAGAATTGGCCCTTTCAGCCAGGGATTAAGCTGCCGTACGGCAATAAAATCAAGAATCCGTTCCTTGGGCTTTTTCATATTAAAATGATCTTCATCAAGGATCCGGGCGGCTTCGTCTATGTCTTTGTTGTCATCGGAATGGGTGCTCCAGGGAAGGTCTGCAAGCCACTCAAGGTAGGTGCGCAGTACTCCGGATTCGGGAGACATGGGCTGAAGTTTATTCAGCCGGGCCATCTCTTTCTGAGCTTTTTCAAACACCTCTTTAGGTGGATTCCGGTCTTCTATGCGGTTCAGAAGGTCCCGGGTACCGGAAGCATCACCTTCTTCCTTGCCCAGCTCTTTATTTATTTCCTTAAGCTGTTCATTAAGAAAATATTCACGCTGATTGCGTTCCATTTTCTTTTTGACTTTGCTGGTAATTCTGTTCTGAATCTGCAGAACCTGATTTTCCCCTTCAAGGGCTACTGCCAGAAGCTCCAGGCGCTCTTCGGGATTAATTGATGAGAGTATTTCAATCTTCTTCTCTATTCTCAGCGGTACGTGAGCGCAGATCTGATCAACCAGTTTTTCCGGGTATTCTGCCTTGCGTATATCATCCTGGGCTTCCTTGGGGATTTTTTTGTTGATAGTCCCATAAGTCCCAAAGGATTCCTTTACGGTGTTCATAAGGGCTGTAAGGGTAGGGTTGAGTTCCCGGGGAATATCATACTGGTTAAAAGCAGCGGCCATAAAGCCCTTGCGGTCAATAACCTTATTGAGTTTTGCCCGTCCTTTACCTTCCGCAAGAACCCTTACCGTACCGTCCGGCAGTTTGAGCATTTGAAGAATCTTTGCAACCGTACCGGTTTCGTAAAAATCCTCCATGGATGGCGGTTCATTCAGGTTTTTCTGATAGGCAAAAAAGACCATCCGGTCCGCCGCCATGGCGGCTTCGAGGGCTTTGTTTTTCGGGCCCTTTTCCGCAAAAAAAGGTATAACCATGTGCGGGAAAACAACAAGCTCCCTCATTGGTATAAGAGGGAGCTCCTGCTTTGCAGAGAATATAGGTAATTTTGTCAGCTTCATGCGCTCTTTTTGTCTAAAATAATTTCCGGTTTTTCGCCGTTACGAATAACATCCCCGGTAATAATAACTTTCTTCTCACCTTCAATAGAAGGAATATCATACATGATTTCCATCATGGTATTTTCCACAATAGACCGTAATCCACGGGCACCGGTTTTCCGGTCAAGGGCCTGCTGGGCAATACTTTCGATGGCTTCATCGGTAAATATAAGATCAACTCCGTCAAGTTTCATCAGGGCCTGATACTGTTTTACGATGGAGTTTTTCGGCTCAGTGATTATGCGGGTAAGATCTGCCTTTTCCAGATTGGTAAGGTTAACTGCGATAGGCAGACGCCCGATAAACTCGGGGATAAGTCCGAATTTTACCAGATCATCCGGATGAAGTTTCTGATACAGGTCAGCCAGATTCTTTTCGGCCGAAGCCCGGACATCAGCGCCGAATCCCATGGGATGTTCCATTGTTCTGGACTCAATAATTTTATCAAGTCCCACAAAAGCACCACCGCAGATAAAAAGGATATTGCTTGTATCAATCTTGAGCATTTCCTGGTTGGGATGCTTTCGACCGCCCTGTGGAGGGACGGAGGCAACGGTACCTTCAATGATCTTGAGGAGAGCCTGCTGTACACCTTCGCCGGAAACATCCCGGGTAATGGAAGCGTTTTCGCCTTTTCTGGATATTTTATCGATTTCATCGATATAGATAATACCCCGTTCGGCGGCAGCTATATTATTGCCGGCATTCTGGATAAGCTTGAGAAGGATGTTTTCCACATCTTCTCCAACGTAGCCTGCTTCTGTCAGGGTTGTGGCATCCGCAATGGCAAACGGTACCTTAAGCTTGCGGGCCAGAGTCTTTGCCAGCAGAGTTTTTCCGGTTCCGGTGGGACCGGTTATAAGTACATTTGCCTTTTCCAGTTCAACCTCATCGTCCATAATACCCTTGTGGGTAATACGGCGATAGTGGTTGTATACCGCAACGGACAGAACTTTTTTGGCCATTTCCTGTCCTATTACGTAGTTGTCGAGGTATTCTTTTATCTCTTTCGGGGTGGGAACTTCGTCGATGAACTCATTGGTAAGAACATCTTCTTCCTCGTCGAGAATTTTCTTGCATACGTTAACACATTCATCACAGATAAAAACACCGGGACCGGCGATAAGACGCCGGGCTATATCCGCGCTTTTTCCGCAGAAAGAGCAGACTTTCAGTCCATCATTACGCGTTTTTGCCATTTCCACCTCTCACGAGGACACTGTCTACCAGGCCGTACTCTACAGCTTCAGCGGCGGACATAAAATAATCCCGTTCCAGATCTTTTTCTATTACAGAGACGTCCTTTCCTGTGTGCTGACTGAAGTATTCAATAAGCATACGTTTAAGACGGACAATCTCCCGGGCCTGAATACCTATATCGGTAGCCTGCCCCTGTACGCCTCCCCAGGGCTGGTGAATCAGTATCCTGGAGGAGGGAAGTGCATAGCGTTTGCCGGGGGTTCCGCAGGTAAGCAGAACGGCACCCATAGACGCAGCCTGTCCGAGACAGATTGTCTGCACATCGGCCTTGATGTGCTGAATTGTATCATAAATTGCGAGGCCGGCGGTAACAGAACCGCCGGGGCTGTTGATGTAGAGACTGATATCGCGCTCAGGATCCTGGGATTCCAGGAAGAGCAGCTGAGCAACCGCGAGGTCGGCGCTTATGTCGTTGATCTCTCCGTCTATAAAGACAATCCGGTCTTTTAGAAGACGGGAAAAGATATCGTAGGATCGTTCTCCCACTCCGGTCTGTTCAACGACTATAGGGACAAGGGTGTTCATCTGTTCGTTCATCATATCTCTCTATATCCTTTAGCTCTCTATGCCTAAGATCGGCTTATCCCCACAATTTAATTATTTTTATTCATTACGTCTATATAAGACTGTTTTTTACCCTTTTCCACTGTGGAGTATCCAATCAGTGTATCGAAGAGTATTTTATTTCTCAAGTCGGAGCGTAAATACTCTTCCATCTGCTGATTTTTAATGTATTCCTTTGTCTCTTCAACGCTCATACCGGTGCGTTCAGCCTGTTCGGCAATCTCTTTCTCGTAGTCGTCATCACTGACTTCAATTTTCTCATCTTCGATGAGCTTGCCGATGATAAGCTGCTGCTTAATGGATTTAACCGCGTCCTCACGCCATTCGTTCTGCAGATCTTCCTTGCCTTTACCCTGCATTCCAAGAATCTGGAGAAGCTGTTCTTCGGGCATTCTTGACTGCATCATAAAGTTCCGCCAGGAGTTATCCAGTTCGGCACTTACCATGGACTCGGGGATTTCAACTTCTGTTTTTTCGGCAATCTGATCAAGAAGCGCTTCGATTTTCAGACCCCGGAGCCGCTGGTCGAGGCTGTCATTAAGACGCTTTTTAATGTCGTCTTTGAGGTCTTTTAGGGTTTCAAACTTCTCGTTCACATCCTGTGCCAGTTCGTCATCCAGCGCGGGAAGCTGTTTTTCCTTGACTACCTTTACCAGCACCTTGATTTTTTTGCTTGAGCCCGCAAGTTCACTGTTTTCAAAGTCTTCAGGGAAGCTCTTTTCAATAACCTTCTCGTCGTCTTTTTTCATGCCGATGATATCATCGTCAAACTTGTAGATGTTATAGCCTGTGCCAATGGTGAAGACGAAGTCTTCCCGTTTGCCGCCTTCTACTTCATTGCCCTCTTCGTCAAGTTCGCAGTAGTCAACGGTAACAATGTCATTTTTGGCGGCGGCACCGTCTTTTTCCATTACTACGGAGTTCTGATCCTGAATCTTTTCAAGTTCAGCATCAATATCTTTCTTGGCAATTTTTACTTCCGGTTCTTCAATAGTAAGTCCCTTGTACTCACCAACCTTTACATCGGGGAAGATATCGTATTTCACCGCATAGGTATATTCTTTATCTTCTTCAATAATGGCTTCGTCCTGAAGCTCGGGAGTTGAGTAGGCCAGGGGTTTTTCTTCGATTTCATCAAAGAGCACTTTAAGGCTGTCCTCAATGAGCTTCATTGATGTTTCATAGCGGATGCTTTCACCGTATTTCTGCAGAAGAATTGCCGCAGGCACTTTGCCTTTACGGAATCCCTTGATATGGGCGGATTTGCAGTATTTGTTAACCAGCTGGTTAAATTCTTTCTTTACTGCCTCTTTTTCTACTGTTACAGTAAGTTTAACTGCGGATTTCTCCAACCGTTCAATTTCCTTGTTCGCTACCATCCTAAAACCTCTTCGATCCGACATCTATAATATGACGCCCACAAACGCGGGATACACTGTTATACAAAAAAAGGATAAATACAAAAAAAGCGATCTGGAACAGACCAGATCGCTTTATCAAATAAGCGAGAGACGGGATTTGAACCCGCGACATCCACCTTGGCAAGGTGGAGCTCTACCACTGAGCTACTCTCGCGCGAAGTGCAGGATCCAATGCGAGAAAAGGGACTTGAACCCTTACGCCTTGCGGCACTAGATCCTAAGTCTAGCGTGTCTGCCAATTCCACCACTCTCGCGATGGTTCGCAATTATACACACTAAACCTTTTTCGTCAACCCGAAAAAAACCAATTTATCATTTGATTTCTTAAAGGTTTCCGATAGTGAGCCGTGAAGGGATCGAACCTTCGACCCGCAGATTAAGAGTCTGCTGCTCTGCCAGCTGAGCTAACGGCCCATGTTTTTATACGCCCGGCAGGATTCGAACCTGCGACCTACGGATTCGAAGTCCGGCGCTCTATCCAGCTGAGCTACGGACGCGTAATAAATAACTGCAAAACCGTTCCGTAGGCGGAACACACAAGGTCTTGAAGTTATAAACAAGGGTGGGTAACGGGATTTGAACCCGCGACACCCTGAACCACAATCAGGTGCTCTACCACTGAACTATACCCACCGTGAACGTGGGGATGAATATGCCTAATTAGTGGAAAAATGTCAATAGATATGGACAAGAAAGAATCAGCGAAATTGTGCCCTGCAGAGAAGATAGGTTCTTTTCCATATAATCCTTCTTCCGGCTATATTTTCATAGGCCCAGGATTGAATAGACTGTACAAAATCCTTTCCGCAGGCGGCAGTAAGTCTTGTCGCATAGCTTGCGCTATCGGGAGAAAACCAGCTGCCCAATAAACTCGGTGTAAGTTCGATCTCAAAGCTGTGGGTGACAGTTTCCGCTGCAATATCTGTAAAACCGGCATTCTCGAGAAGTGTAACAGGCGTTTGAGAGTTCCAGTTGGTAAGCCTGTTGTCGGGATCCGCATAGAGCCGGTTTTCGCCGTCCATCAGCATGCCGAATGTTTCCTTATCGAGGCCGCTCTCTTCAAGAATTGCCGAAAGTCTGATTCCTTCGGAGGGGACGGTGTCTGCAAAGGCGAGATATCCGCCGGGTTTCAGATGCCCTGCTGTTTGAGAAAACATTTTTTCCCTGTCCGGGTAGGTCAGCATAAGGTCTCTTCCGGTAATAAGTTCGAACTTTGACCATTCCGCTTCTTTGTTCTCAAAGGGTTCGGGAAAGGACCCATTCAGGATCAATGGCTGTTCCCAGAGGCTGAGCTGCTCTGCCATATGGATAAGCATATTACGCTTTTTTTCAGAGGGTTCGCAGACAACAACCTGTCCTTCCGGTACAGAACGCAGGGCTTCTGTCATAAAAATGCCGGAACCGGGGGCTATGTCCAGGATTCTCCAGTGGCGCTGCAGTGGAAGAGCTGAAAAAACCTTGTCCCGGAGACTTCGCTGAAAATCGGCAGCCCCGTTTTCTGTTCTGTCCGCCCATCGTTTACGGCTTTTGTCGCCGGGAGAATAGGTGAGAATTTCCGGCGGTTCTTCCATAGCACCTGCAAGCTGTTCTTCTCGGCGTTTTTCAAGTAATGGTTTACGGCTGCCTTCATAGCCCTGATCAGAGGGTGAATAAAATACACGGCCGGAAAGATCAGCAGGAAGATAGGCCTGTGCCACCCAGTGATCCCGGTAAGCATGGGGGTACTTATACCCTTCACCATGGCCGAAACCTTTCGCATCCCTGCTTGCATCCCGCAGGTGATTGGGTACCTCATGGGTTTTTTCGCTTTCAAGGGAGTGGAGGGCTTCAAAATATCCAAGCGCCGAATTGGACTTCGGTGCCGTAGCAAGATAGAGAACAGCATGGGTAAGATGAAACTGTCCTTCCGGCAGGCCGACACGGTCAAAGGCAGCTGCCGCCGCCTCAACTACAACCAGGGCATTGGGGTCGGCAAGTCCTACATCCTCACAGGCGGAAATCAGCATTCTGCGGAAGATAAAGCGGGGATCTTCCCCGGCTTTGACCATCCTTGCCATCCAGTACAATGCCGCGTCCGGATCTGACCCGCGGACAGATTTTATGAACGCAGAGATTGTGTCAAAATGGTAATCACCCTCTTTATCATATAAAAGAGCTTTGCGTTGAATACTCTCCTCGGCAGTTTCCAGGTTTATATGTATTTCCGAATCTTCAGGCGGAGGAAAGCTTTCCGGCGTAGTTTCTACGGCAAGTTCCAGGGCATTAAGCAGGGTTCGTGCATCACCGGAGGCTACCTGCACAAGATGATCCTCCGCTTCCTTATCTATACTTACCTTGAACCGCCCGTAACCCCGTTCTTTTTCGGAAAGAGTAAAATGAAGAATTTTTCGCAGATCATCCTCGGTAAGGGATTTAAGCTGGAAAATACGGCTTCGGCTTACCAGGGCGGAGTTTACCTCAAAGTAGGGGTTTTCCGTGGTGGCCCCGATAAGAACAACCGTGCCGTTCTCGACCCAGGGCAGCAGTGCGTCCTGTTGAGCCTTGTTCCAGCGGTGTACTTCGTCAATAAAAAGAATTGTTTTCTGGCCATAGTACTGACGCTTCTGCCTGGCTTCTTCTATAGACTCCCTCAGCTGTTTAACACCGGAAAGGACGGCATTGAGGGTTATAAAATGGCTGCTTGTAGATCCTGCGATAACCCGGGCAAGGGTTGTTTTTCCGGTCCCAGGCGGTCCATAGAAGATCAGGGAACTTAACTGATCGGCCTGGATAACCCGGCGCAACAGCCTTCCGGGCCCGACAATATGGTCCTGGCCGGCATATTCATCCAGATTACGGGGACGCATTCTGTCTGCCAGGGGTGTTTCCGGGGAGGATTTATTTGAAGTCTGGCCAAAAAGTTCCATGGAGCAAGATTACCGCAGATCTCAGTATAAGTACAAGATTGTACTGATTTTCACCTCTCTTTACTGTTTTCGACGGAGTGATGGTCTGAGATAGCTGGCTATGGCAGAAGGATTGTCCCCGTGGATTCTCCGGGTAAGATTCTCAATCATCTCCAGGCGCTGAGCCCGGGTGCTGCGTATATGTGTCTGATATAAAAGTTCATTTTCTGCAGTTTTCTTTTTTACTCCAGGAATCTTTGCAAGGATTTCGATCTGTTCATCCCTCGATAACGAGATGAGGAACATTGCAATTTCCCGTGCCGGTGCCCGCAGAAGAGCATCCTGTACGGATATTAATGGTGCGGTACGAATTAAACGCAGTAGTTTATATTCCGGGGATTCATGTATCATGGTCGTTATGAAGTGTAGCATATAAGTCGATAATGAGCAGGTGGAGTCAATGATAATCAGAAAACGCAGTGTGTTTATAATTCTCATTCTGCTGATTGCGTCTTTTCTCAGTGCCCAGGAAACCAGTGACGGCACCGCCTTGCCCTTTGGTTTTGAGAATTTAAACCTTGGAATGAGCCTTGAAGAGGTAAAAGAAATTTTAAAAGGCCACGACTCCTTCTATTATCAGGGAGATCCCGATGTGAGTCTTCTGGAACGGGAAAACAGGACTCTGCTTGAGGTTGAAGGGTTAAACTTCTTTGCTTCTGCTCAGTTTCAGTTCAGTCCGGAGGATGAACTGTTTGTAATAGTTCTGGTTATGGATCCCCGGCGTATTGACTACTACTCGCTGTATACAACTCTTACCGAAAAATACGGTAATCCCGAGGATGTCTCTCCGCAGCGGTCCTTCTGGGAAGATAAACGTATGCGACTCTCTCTTGAGCGGCCGGTAACACTGAGGTATATTTACTCAGAAGTTTTTGACCGACTTGCCGAAGAAGGGGAGGCACTTACATCGTATGAAAAAATCAGCCGCGAGGATTTTCTCTCCAGATTTTAAGCTTGAAACAATTGTAAAAGCACTTTTTCTGTTATTGCTGCTTTTAATGCCCCCGGGCTGTACCGCACTTGAGCGGATTCCCCTGACTCTTGGCGAAACTCTTATTGAAGTTGAAGTGGCCGACAGCCCGGAAGCCAGAGCGCAGGGGCTTATGAAGCGTAAAAGTCTACCGGAAAACCAGGGAATGCTTTTTGTCTTTTCCCGGGATCAGCGGTTGAGTTTCTGGATGAAAAATACGGAGATACCACTTTCCGTTGCATATATCTCTTCTGACGGCACCATACGGGAGATTCATGATCTTGAGCCTCATAACGAGAGCCCTGTTACATCAAGACGTTCACTGCGGTATGCCCTGGAAATGAATCGCGGAGCATTTACTGCTGCAGGAGTAAGTGTGGGAGACAAGATAGGCGGGCTTCCCCTTAATTAACAGAATCGGAAGATCAGGGTACGCTGCGGAGAATCCCCGACAGTCGCAAGATCAGTCCCTGCTGCCTGTATCGATATCCGGGAACAGCTCCATGGCGGGAGTATCTTCCGCCTTGTCCGGCTGGTTTACCAGAATCTCGATCTTTCCTTCCACTTTGGCCAGATCCTTTTCCAGAGTTTTCGCCAGCTTTATTCCCTCTTCAAAACAGGCCATAGCCTCATCAAGTCCGGTTTCCTGGTCATGTATTTTTTCACTCAGCTCTTCAAGCCTTGTAAGGCGGTCTTCAAATTTCTGCACTGTTATTCTCCTCACGGGTGCTCTCTACCCGTGCCGTTATATTTCCGCGGTAGAGTTTTATATCCAATAGCGAATCAGGATTTATCTGGTTTGCCTCGGAGATAATTTTATCCCCGGATTTTACCAGGGAATAACCCTTGGACATTATCTGTAAAGGGCTGCCGGTTACCAGACGCTCTTTTGCAAGTGCCAGTCTATGGCGGTATGCGAGAATACGCTTTTCTAAAGATACTGATAGATCTTCTTTGCCGTCATCCAGACGCAGCAGCAGGGGCTGAAGTTTCTGCCGGAGAGTGCGCTCCATGGTACGGGGCGAGAAACGCTCAAGCAAATTGCGGATGCCGCTGATTCTTGACTGCAGACCGGCACTGAGGTAGCGAACAGACGTTTCTATTCTTGAACCAAGCTCATCCCTGGATGCACTTACCAGCTCTGCAGCCGCCGATGGAGTCGGTGCTCGCAGATCTGCGGCAAAATCGCTTAAAGCCCAGTCAATTTCATGCCCTACCGATGATATAAGCGGGATATCCGATTCTGCCACCGCCCGAACAACCTTTTCATCGCTGAAAGGCAGCAGATCTTCCAGGGATCCTCCGCCGCGACCAATAATAAGTACGTCACAGAGCATATGCAGGTTTGCAGTTTTGATCTGCCGGGCAATCTGTTCCGGTGCGTCCTCTCCCTGAACTGCCGCGGGAAGGATAATTACCGAAATTCCGGAATGACGTCGCTTAAGAACCTGCAGGATATCCCGTACAGCTGCACCGGTTGGCGAGGTGACTACCCCGATTCTTTCAGGATTAAGAGGAAGCGGTTTTTTGCGGTTCTGGTCAAAAAGACCTTCGGCTGCAAAGCGGCGCTTCCGTTCTTCAAGCATCTGCAGAATAGCCCCTTCACCTGCAAGTGACATGGAAGAGACGATAATCTGGTAATTACCCCGTTTCGGATAAACAGAGAGATCGCCGCGGATTCTTACCAGTTTTCCGTCCCCCGGAAGAAAGGTGAGTTTAGCAGCGTTCCCGCGGAACAGAACACAGGAAATCATTGCGTCAGCATCTTTCAGGCTGAAGTAGACATGACCGCTGGAGGCGGGCCGGTAATTGGATATTTCACCTTCCACGCTCAGATTGCCGAAACCGCCTTCAAGGGTCTCTTTAATGAGGCCTGTTATCTGACTGACGCTGAATACTGCCGGAACTTCATTCTTGATACTGTTCATCTGCCACAATGTAACGCGTTTGCAGGGAATAGCAAAGACCGTGAAAGCAGAAAGAGAGGGAACCTGCCTTTAGTTTCAACAAGCTTTAGGTTTACGGATCCTGGCTTCCCAGTGGAGGGTTTCCCCAAACTCCTGTATTTCCCCATGATCTTTTCCCCGAAATATCCGGTATTCAAAGAAACACAGAGTAAGCGAAGAAAATGATTTGATATTATCTTCGGGACTGAAGGTGGGCAGTGCCGTGGCTGCAGCACTATTCTCAATGGCTGGATTGACTGGCAGGAGGAAATCAGGGGCAATAAAGAGCGAAGAATTAAGAGGTAAAAACTCTTTTGATGGATTGTACCCGTTTTGACCGTAGCAGGAGATAATTTCTGCTTTAAGGGTATCAATGAGCGCAGCTCCCTGCAGTTCCAGAAAGAGGCTGGTGTTTAATACAAAAGGTTGCATCAATTTGAGGGGCCCGGTTAAACGGAAGTCTCTCTTCGGCGGAGATAAAGGTGTTTCGAAAAAACAGAGGGGAATAAGCGGAGAAAAGCATAATGCTGAAACATTCCCTGTAAGGCTGAAAACTTTTTCCTGATAGTGCTGCAATGCCGCTGTTACCGTAAGGGGCGGGGTCAGGCCGAGCAGGTAATATTTCTCCGTCATGATCCGTAATTCTGACACAGCATCTTTCAAGGGTAAAGCCTGTTGTGCTACTATTACTATACGGACACTCTAAAAATATTGTTTTGTTGGAGATGCCCCTATCACGGTACAACGGTACTACTGTCGGATATTGACAAGTACAGGTAAAGGAAAGCGACATGAGACTACGGGTTGAAAGAATTGCAGAAGACCTGAGCAGCAGGCTTGCGGCATGGCCGGGTGTAGATACTATAACCCTGGCAGAGTTTGCCGAAATGGACCCGACGGATCCCTATTTTTTTATGAGTTTCGATGTTTTCTACCGTGGAACCCTTCCGGAATTAAATTCACGTATGAAGACTTTTTCCGATGCCGGCGCATTTGAATCATCCAGTGTCTCATCGAAAGACAGGTTTATTATCGATTCGGTCCCTGTCAGGGTGGAATATAAGGACATGGATCAGATTGAGGCGGACATGGGGCATGCTGAAGAGCGGCTATGGAATTTCCGCCAGACCGGAACCTATCTATACTATCGCATTGCCAACTACTCTGTTTTAAAATCCACCTCCGGATGGATAGAAAACATGCGGGCACGGCTTACCAGTCTGCCGCTTGAATTCTGGAAAGCCCTTGAAGAGAGCAGTCTGGCCGTAACCGAGCATTGTCTTTCTGACCTGCAGGCTTCTGTAATACGGGATGACAGGCTTTTTTATCTGATTTCTCTGGCCGCATTTGTGAAGCATCTATCCTCGGCAATGTTTGTGCTTAACCGTCGTTTTGAACCATCCGGCCGTGATCTGTACAAACGGGTGCTCGATCTGCCGGACCTTCCGGAAAACTTTCGTGGGCGATTCTACAGTATTGTTCATGAAAGTGATGAGTTTCCTCCTTCAAGAAAGCAGGAGTTGGCTGAACTGCTGGTTCGCAGTATCTTACCAATGATGTCTTGAAAAAGCGGAAATAAACCGGTTGCTGTATTTTTCAGGATACCTGTTTAAAATTATGTACACTTAGGGCGGTTAAAGGATTGAACAGCAGAAAGGCAGACATCAGCAGGAGTAAGGGAAGTATCCGCAATTCTGTTTTGCCGCTTCTCATCTTGATAATTATCACCATGCTTTTCTCCTCCTGTGTACATAACAGTGTCGCTGATTTTCACTTTCTTCAGTATTCCGGCAGGAAGATGTCTTTTTCCCAGGAATCTGATGTAAAACCTCAAGGCACGCAGGAACAAGGAGAAAGTCTCCTTCAGTATACAGCGACCGGTGTAAGTACCCCCTTTTATCGTCTCGACGAGGTTGTAAAGGTTGAAGAGCGGGGGCGTTCCTTTTTTATCGTATACTCCAGCGATACACCGCTTCAGTTGGAGCTGAAAATCAACAGTATCGACCGTACTATCGAAATGCCCTTTATGTCGGGTAGAGAAATTGAGTTCAGGGTTGCTCTTGATGCCAATGATCTCCTGGAAGGTTTCCGCATAAGCGGAAGTTCCGGAGGGGGCATGCTTGATATTCAGGGGACCGGTATTGACGACAGCTATTCGGGAATAACCATTGATAATTCTCAAGTTCTTATAGGCGGGAATATTCAGCCCTTCGTACTGTATGATGGAAAAATAAAGGAGCTGGCCTTTACTCCTCCTGCTCTCAGTAATATTTCGCTGCCGGGAGAGACAAATAGAGAGGGGTTTCTGCGCTTAAGACTTGAATCCACGGGAAAAGCTCCTGCGGAGTTTTCGTTTTACGATACGGAAAATCGTATGAACAGGGTTGAGTTTACCCATTCCCGGGGCACAGGGGTTTATGATTTTCATTACAGCGTACTTGGGTTTGTCCCCGTAAAAGTTGAACTGGATGCTGATGATGCATCCATAACCGCTGCAGAGTTCCTTTCCATGGCAGATCACAAAGGACCAGTGGATATTGATTTTTCATCTTTACTGGTTTATCCGAGGGAATTGTGGCGTCAGGATGAGTTTGAACTGTTCCGCTGGAGTCTTGCTCCTGAAATTCTTGTCTTTGATTTCGCCGATTATGGAATTCAGTCCGCCTTTCTTAAAAGGATGGCCTTTTTTGTGGAAAAAGAGGGGGTCCGCGGAACCCTGCTTGCGAATGAGGTTCTGGAGCCATTGCATGGCTGGAATGCTCATGACTACCGTGCTGAAGATATCGCCCGGTTTTTTTCTACCGCAATAGATGAAGGGTTTGCCCTTAATCCCGAAGAAGAGAAACTTGCACAGATTCTGGTGGAAAACAGGGTTATATCAAAAGACGAAAACCGATATCTTCCTCTTAGCGGGGGCTTCCTGTCTATAACACGGGAATCTCCGCCTTATCTTCGGCACTTATTTCTTACCCACGAAGGCTGCCATGGACTGTTTTTTACTGATGCAGGGCTACGTCAGGAGAGTCAGAAGCTTTGGGACAGTTTCAGCCCGGTGGAACAGAATTTCTGGCGAACTTTCTTTTCCTGGAAGGGGTATGATCCCGAAGACGAGTATCTTGTGGTCAACGAACTTCAGGCCTACCTGCTGCAGCAGTCAGTAGCCGGCGCAGATCCTTACTATATAGATTATACCCTTCCAAGAATGGTTTCGGTTTATCCCGCCTCAGCACCTGTGGTGGATGCCTTACTTACAGAAAATCCTCTGCATTTTACCGCTGCAGCCGGTGTTCTGGATGAATATCTGACTAATCGCTGGGGTGTCCGGGCCGGTAATCTCAGTCATCTGATTTTTAAATTTAACTGATTCAATAAATCCCCTGTATATGGTGGCGGGAAAGAAAAATATCCGCTATATGTGGCGTTTTTCTCTTGCTTTTCGGGAGCTTTTACTCTATCTTAACCGGACGATATCAAATCATTTTTGATAATTAATACTAAATAGAATTATATCCGGGAGGGGAATGTGAGAATACCGCGTCTGTTTACCAAGAAGACGAAAGATCCATATGCAGGTATAAAATGGGTGCCCAGGGAGTCTGAAATACGGAATCCCGACGGAAGTGTAATCTTTCAGCAGAAAGATGTTGTAGTGCCGGAAGAGTGGTCGCAGATTGCAACAGATATCATGGCTCAGAAATACTTCCGTAAAGCAGGTGTACCCGAATCACCGGACGGAGGAGAATCCGATTCCCGCCAGGTGTTTGACCGTCTTGCCGGTGCCTGGAGAAACTGGGGAAAGAAAGCGGGATATTTTAATACAGAAGAAGATGCCCAGGGCTTTTATGATGAAGTCCGCTATATGCTCTCCAGGCAGATGGGTGCACCCAATTCGCCGCAGTGGTTTAATACAGGCCTTTTTGACTCGTATGGTATCGAAGGGCCGCCTCAGGGACATTATTTTGTAGATCCCGAAACCGATTCGGTAAAGAAATCGGAAAGCGCCTATCAGCGGCCACAGCCTCATGCATGTTTTATTATGGATGTTCAGGATAATCTTGTAAGCGATGAGGGGATTCTTGATCTTGTAACCAGAGAAGCCAGGCTCTTTAAATACGGCTCCGGCACAGGATCCAACTTCAGCCGAATACGTGCAGAAGGTGAGCCGTTAAGCGGGGGAGGCATCTCTTCCGGTCTTCTCTCCTTTCTGAAAATAGCCGACAGGTCTGCCTCGGCAATTAAAAGCGGTGGAACCACCCGGCGGGCAGCCAAGATGGTCATCCTTGATGCAGATCATCCCGACATTGAAGGTTTTATCGACTGGAAAATGAAGGAGGAGTACAAGGTAGCCTGTCTTGTGGCTGGAAGCCGGCGGATTTCCCGTCATGCAGCCAGTCTGCTCGAAGCAGTACGGGATTTTTCCGGAGATAAAACCCTCAGTACCGATCCTGATAAAAACAGCAAACTGCGCGGGGCTATACGGGACGCTCTTGATGACGATGTACCCCAGCCTTTTATCTATCCACTTATACGAATGGCCCAGGAAGAGGGAGTACTTCCGGATTTTGAAGTATATGATACTGATTGGCAGGGTGAAGCCTATACCACCGTCAGCGGACAGGCTTCAAACAACTCAGTCCGCCTTACCCGGGATTTTATGCAGGCCGTTCTCGATGGGACGGAATATGAGTTGACATCCCGAACTGATGGGTCATCCCGTCAGACTGTGGATGCCCGGCAGCTGTGGGACAAAATTGCCCGGGCGGCATGGAAGTGTGCGGATCCGGGTCTTCAGTTTCATTCCACCATAAATGAGTGGCACACCTGTCCGGAAGGGGGAGAGATTCGCGGATCCAACCCCTGCAGTGAATATATGTTTCTCGATAACACCGCCTGCAACCTTGCCAGTCTTAACCTGATGAAGTTTTATAATGCCAAAAACGGCAGTTTCAAGGTAGAAGAATTCAGGCATGCCATACGACTGTGGACACTGATACTTGAAATTTCTGTCTATATGGCCCAGTTCCCTTCAGAAAAAGTTGCCCGTCTCAGTTATGACTATCGTACTCTGGGGCTTGGGTATGCCAATCTTGGAACTCTGCTTATGGTTATGGGAAAAGCCTATGACAGTGCCGAAGGAAGGGCGATAGCAGGGAGTCTTTCCTCTATTCTCAGCGGTGAAGCCTACGCATTCTCTGCGGAACTTGCGGGAGAGACCGGGACATTTAATAAGTATCCCGAAAACAGGGATGCAATGCTCCGGGTTATAAGAAACCACCGCAGGGCAGCGCTTAATGCAGCAAGAGAAGAATATGAAGATCTGTCAGTTTACCCCATGGGTATCGATGCTGCTGTGTGTCCCGCATATCTGCAGGAAGCAGCGGTTGCCTGCTGGGATAAAGCAATCGAGCTTGGTGAGAATAATGGTTTCCGGAATGCCCAGGTTTCGGCAATTGCTCCTACTGGAACAATCGGGCTTCTGATGGATTGCGATACCACCGGGATAGAACCTGATTTCGCTCTGGTAAAGTTTAAAAAACTTGCCGGTGGCGGATATTTCAAGATTATCAACCACTCCATTGAACCGGCCCTTAAAGCCCTTGGGTATGGTGCGGGTGAGAGAAAAGAGATAATTGCCTACTGTTTAGGCCATGGGACTTTAGAAGGTGCACCCGGGATAAGCGCCGCCGATCTGAAAGAGAAGGGATTCAGTGACCTGGAACTTGAGAAAATCAACAATGCGGTGAAGTCCTCAGTTTCTTTAAACGGATGTTTTCAGCCATATATTCTTGGGGGTGAATTTTATACTGATACCCTTAAAATACCGGAAGCTACCTACAGCCTTCCCGGGTTTGATCTGCTGGCCCATTTGGGTTATAACGCTGAACAGATTGCAGAAGCAGAAGCTTTTGCTTGCGGTACAATGACACTGGAAGGCGCTCCCGGTTTAAAAGATGAATACCTTGCCGTATTTGATACAGCCTCTCCGGGAGGAAAAATAGGGCGCAGGGCGATTGCATGGGAGGCGCATATCGATATGATGGCTGCAGTCCAGCCGTTTGTAAGCGGTGCCATCAGTAAGACCATCAACATGCCCGCAACTGCTACTATCGAAGATGTCCGGGGAGCACATCTCATGGCCTGGCAAAAGGCCTTGAAGTCTATCGCACTGTATCGGGATGGATCAAAACTCAGTCAGCCCCTCAGCTCACTTTCCCCCGGAGCGGATAAGGTTGCTGATTCTATTCTCCGAATAAGCAGGGAGAAAAATAAGCCATCGAAAGTGGAACCGGTGATCAGCTCCACTCCGGTTCAGGGCCGGCAGCTGCTGCCGAACCGGCGTTCAGGATATACCCAGAAGGCAAAAATCGGCGGCCACAGCCTGTTCCTGAGAACAGGCAACTATAACGATGGAAGTCTGGGGGAAATTTTCCTCGATATGCATAAGGAAGGTGCAGCCTTCCGGTCTCTGCTGAACAGTTTCGCCATTGCTGTATCCCTTGGTCTGCAGTACGGTGTACCGCTGAAAGAGTTTGTAGACGCCTTTACCTTTGCCCGCTTTGAACCAAACGGCATGGTACAGGGCCATGATAATATCAAAATGGCCACCTCCGTACTGGACTTTATCTTCCGTGATCTTGCCTTGACCTATCTGCATCGCACTGATCTTGCCCAGATCAAACCGTCGGATCTGGATTCAACAGAGACCGGACCTTCAGAAAAGAACACTTCAGAAAAGGATGAGGATAGTGCTCCCGGTGTAACCGAAAGCAGCGCAGCCATAGAAGCCCGTTTCCGGGGATACGAGGGCGATCCCTGTCCTTCCTGCGGCCACTTTACCCTGGTTCGCAACGGTACATGTCTTAAATGTGAAACCTGTGGAGGGACAACCGGATGCAGTTAAAGGACTTTACAAAGAGTATGTATTCCTGTATATTGCAACGCATTATTTCATTTACCAGAGGTGGAGACAATGGCCCGAAGATGTGATATTTGCGGAAAAGGAACTGTTGCGGGCAACAACGTGAGCCATGCACACAACAAAACTCGTCGTGTATGGAAGCCAAACATCGTGAAGGTTAAGGCCCTTGTCGGAGGAAGCAAAAAAAGCCTCCGTGTATGTACCAGCTGCTTGCGTTCCGGAAAGGTCGTTAAGGCTTAACCGTCAGTAACAGGAGAAGCATATTCTGCTTCTTATACCCTTACATCAAGATAGAGTCCGTCATAGGCGGGCTCTATTTTTTTTGGCAGATAGTTTAACAGCTCCCGGTGGGATGCATCGTGACAAAGATGGGTAAAAAATGTTCTTTCCGCACCGATTCTTGCAGCAGCAGCTATGGCCTGGTCAAAACAGAAATGGGTCGGGTGGGGTTTGTACCGCAGGGCTCCCAGGATCAGAATTTCAAGCCCTTCAAGAAGTTTAAACGATGCTTCAGGTATTTCTGAACAGTCGGTAAGATAGGCTAAATTCCCTATGCGGTATCCGTAAATATGCAGGTTTCCATGCATCAGAGGCACCGGGACAACAGAAAATCCTGCTGCGGTAAACTTAAGTGCTGTAATCTCATTAAGCACAAGATTCGGCTTGCCGCCGCCTTTCTGTGTATCTTTAAATATATAATCGAACCTTTTTCGTATGTCAGCAGCAGTATCTGCAGCAGCATAGGCCTGAACAGGATGATTTATGGTAAGGGGCCTGATGTCATCAAGTCCGTGAAGATGGTCAGCATGGGCGTGGGTAAAAAGAATTGCATCTAATTGCGAGATTCCTTCCCGCACAGCTTGAATACGGAATTCGGTACTGGTATCTATGAGCAGGGATTTTTCCCTGTTCCTGATGTATATGGACGCTCTGCTTCGCTGATCCCTGGGGTCGTTTGAACGGCAGACACTGCAATTACAGCTGACCACCGGAATACCGTGAGACGTTCCTGTACCGAGAAATGTTACTTTCATCGCCAGGATAGTAGCAGAATATGCGAGGCCTCTCAACTGAAGCCTTCAGGTGCCTCTCTTTTCAACAGTTTCGCACCTTTTGCGGTACAATAAAGACGCCTGCCGCTTCTGCCAAAGGAAGCCCTCTGTTTCACATAATCGAGGCGGATTGCTGATCTGATAAGCTCCTGGCACCAGTCATATTCCCAGAATTTGAAAACAGACAGGAAGTCGTACTTTTCAGGTGGTCCGGGAAGTATTCGATATTGTTTCATATATTCAGCAGCTTCTGAAGGAAGCAGCATCCCGAAAAAGAGCGATGTAAGCCTGACGAGTTCCGGCATTCCCAATGGAATTTCTGATCGGTGTTGGGAACAGACATCACAAATGCCACACTCTTTATGCTGCATGTGCGGAGAAAAGAGCTCCATAAGCGAAACCCTTCTGCATTTGTCACTTTGCGAAACTGCATCAATCAGCTGCTTTCGACGGGATTCAATCTTTGAGTTTTCTGAAAGGTTTATATCTTCAGTTCCAATCAGTAGAATTGCCCTGCATAAACTGCCGTCTCTCCCGGCTCTGCCGCTTTCCTGAATATAGGCTTCCACGGAAGCAGGTGCGGTCCGGTGGATTACAGTTTTTACCCCTTTTGCATCCACTCCCAGACCGAAAGCACAGGTGGATGCAAGTATTTTTTCTCCTCCGGACATAAACCAGTCCTCTGTGGTTATTTTTTCCTCCCTGGTTAATCCCGCATGATAAAATCGGATAAGTGCTGGATCGAGATAGCTGCACAGCATTCTTGCGGTATTTTCAGTTTCACTTCTGGTCGCACAGAATATAATCAGCGGTCTGCCTGTTTCTGTTGAGAGAACAAAATGGAGAATATCAGCATCCCGGCTGCCGCTGGGAAACAGGAAAAAGGCAATATTGTCTTTCGCAGGGATTTTAGTAAAAAGATTATAGGAACTATCCGGGAATAGTATTGAGCTAATTTCTTTCAAAAGCGGTGGAGACGCTGTGGCGGTAAATGCACTCAGACGTCTGCAGGCTACACTCTGCAGGAAGTCTGCTGCCTCAAGGCATGCGGGCCTGAAGGTTTTACCCCATTCGGCAAATGTATGTGCTTCATCAATAACCACATGTGCGGGAGGAAAGTCCAGTAGAAAGCTTTTTACATCATTCTGAAGCAGGGTTTCGGGGTTGGTCAGCACCGCCTGAACACCGTAATGATCCCGGGATGCAGGATCCCGGAGTTGATTTAATAAACGGCTTCTTGCATGTCTGTCCATGCCTCCCTGGAGTACCACAGTTGTAATTCCTGCGGCAGTAAAACGTTTATACTGATCGGCGATGAGGGCATTCAGCGGGAATATTACCAGGGTGTAGCCGTCTATTATGTGGCAGGGCAGCATGTAGCAGAGTGATTTTCCTGCACCGGTAGGAAGAATCGTAAGAGACTGGCGGACCTGATCAGCTTCATCAGTAGTATTAAGACATGACTCGCAAATATCAATGATCGTGCTCCTCTGGTAATCACGAAGTACTTTAATACCGAAGATGGTATCTGCTATTTCTGTTATAATTTCAGGCAGCTGGTCTGTTGCAGTATTCATATCTGGTATAAACTGCGAAAAAGGGGTTTTGCTTCATTGTTTCATTAATGTAAAGTTTCATTTTGGGTAAATATGAGTGTTATTGTTATTATTTTGGCAGGAAAGTACTTTTTGAATTGTGAAATTACAAATATTTACTTGAAGAAATCTGAATATTTGCATATCTTACCCATAATATTCGTTGCCAATTATTAAACAGTCTTTAGGAGGCGGCATGGCAGTCAATCATGAGCTTGATCAACTGGATCTGAAAATTCTGAAAATTCTTCAGGGCGATGCCCGGCGCCCTTTTCAGGAGATTGCCCGGGATCTTGAAGTTTCCGGAGGAACTGTTCATGTCCGTTACAGTAAACTGAAAGAGATGGGAATTATACGGGGAACGAGGATTCTGATGGATTATCAGAAGCTCGGTTTTGAGGTTTGTGCCTTTGTGGGTATAAATCTGCATAATGCCCGTGATTACAGCGTAGTGGTGGAGAAACTGAAAGATTTTCAGGAGATTATAGAGGTCCATTCCACCACCGGCGCTTATAATTTTTTCGCCAAGGTTGTTGCCAAAAATACCCGGGGTCTTCATTTCTTTCTTACGGAACAACTTCAGAATATGCCGGAAATCCAGTCTACAGAAACTCTCATCGCATTGGACAGCCCTATCGACAGGGACATACCTATAGACAAGGATCGAATAATAGGGTACGCCTGATACTTACCCGAAGGACTGCCGCCTTCGGAAGCATTTACAGTATAACAGGTGATCAGTATGAAGAATTTGTCCATCCTTGAAGCTGCCCGCGGAGCCAGACAGGCTTCCATAGAGATGGCCTCCATCGAAGGCAGTATCAAGAACAAGGCCCTTAAGGCAGTTGCTGCAGGCTTGAATGAAAAGAAAGAAGAAATTTTCCGTGCCAATACTCTGGATCTGCAGGCAGCAAAAGAGTCCGGTGTTGCGGCACCACTGCTGAAAAGACTGAAATTCGATCAAAGTAAACTTGACGGTGTTATAGATGGAATAAACACCCTTATAGATCTTGACGACCCCTCAGGGGAGGTTAAGCTCGCCACAGAGCTTGATGATGGTCTTAATCTTTACCGGGTAAGCTGTCCTATCGGTGTTATCGGCATGATTTTTGAATCCCGTCCTGATGCACTGGTACAGATCTCTACTTTATGCCTGAAAAGCGGCAATGCTGTACTGCTTAAAGGCGGTAAAGAAGCTTTCGAAACCAACAGGACACTAACCCGCATTATAGATGAAGCTGCATCAGCTAATGGCATCCCTTCCGGGTGGATTTTCAATGTGGAGACACGGGAAGAAGTGGCTGAGATGCTGGCCATGGACAATGAGATCGATCTGCTTATTCCCAGGGGTTCCAACGAGTTTGTCCGCTATATTATGGACAACAGCCGTATTCCTGTAATGGGGCATGCCGACGGAATTTGTCATACCTATATTCACAAGAATGCAGATCCCGCAATGGCTGTTACTGTCGCAGTGGACAGTAAAGCTCAGTATGTGGCGGTGTGTAATGCCACAGAGACAATCCTCATAGACGAATCTGCAGCTGAAAACATTATGGCTCCTCTGGTAAAATCACTGGAAGCTTCCGGAGTAACCGTAAAGGGCTGCGAAAAGACTTTAAGCTTTGCTCCCGGGATTGAAGCTGCCGGTGATGATGATTGGGCAACTGAATATCTGGATCTTGTTGTTTCAATCAAGGTTGTCGATGGAATAGATACTGCCATAGCGCATATTAACCGGTACGGTTCCGGACATACCGATTCTATTATCACAGAAGACAGCAATGCTGCGGAGTTCTTTATGAACCGTGTAGATTCGGCGAACGTTTTTCACAACTGCAGTACCCGGTTTTCCGATGGTTTCCGCTACGGTTTCGGCGCAGAGGTTGGAATAAGTACCGGAAAACTCCATGCCCGCGGCCCTGTGGGACTTGATGGTCTTATGACATATAAATACAAGCTTTACGGACATGGCCAGATTGTTGCTGACTATGCCTCAGGGAAAAAGAAGTTTACCCACAAGACCCTGGGAACGAGTAATGCGTGATTTCTCCGGCGCAAAACGGATTGTTGTAAAAATAGGTACCAATTTACTCTCATCCCGGGACGGTGTGAATAAAGAGTTCCTCACCCGTGTTTCTGCTGATATAACAGCATTACGAACAAAAGGGTATCAGGTTATTCTGGTCTCTTCCGGAGCAATCGGCATGGGGGCGAAAGACCTTGGGCTTACCGAAAAAGTCACCGGCATAAGCATGCGCCAGGCATGTGCTGCAATAGGGCAGCCCCTTTTGATGCAGGAATACCGCACTATTTTTTCCGGCCTTGGCGTTAAAACCGCTCAGGTTCTACTTACTGCGGAGGTTCTCAATAAACGGCAGAGCTATCTTACCTTAAGAAACTCCATTGAGACCCTTCTTTCCCTTGGAGTTCTGCCTATAGTCAATGAAAATGACAGTGTTTCGACAAAAGAGATCGGTAATGCCTTCGGGGATAACGATCGCTTAAGTGCGCTTATTGCAAGCAAGATTGATGCAGATCTTCTGATCCTGATGACCGATATTGATGCTCTGTATGATGCAGATCCACGATCTGATAAAAATGCAAAGCCTTTGGATATTGTTGATGAGCTGACACCGGAGATTATGGCTGCAGCCGGTTCTGCGGGCAGTACCTTTTCCACCGGCGGCATGAAGACCAAACTTGAAGCTGTTAAGATTGCCCGCCGTGCCGGCTGCCGTGTGGTTCTTGCTGATGGTTCAAGTGAGAATCTGCTGGACAGGATTGTTCGCGGTGAAAAGGTTGGAACCCTTTTTCTTGCACGGGAGCGGATGAAGAACCGCAGACGCTGGATTATTAACAGCAGGCCTGAAGGAACTATTACAATCGATGACGGAGCTGTCGCGGCTCTGCATAAGCACAAAAGTCTTCTTCCAAAAGGGGTGACCTCGGTGGAAGGTGATTTTTCAATCGGTGCTGTTGTTCTTGTTAATGACATTGCCAAAATTGTTACCAATTACTCTGCTGCTGAGCTGAGAAAACTGTTCGGGAAGCATTCCTCCGAGATTGATGAACTTATCGGCCGGGAATCACCGGGAGTTATCGCCCGGCCGGAGGAGACTGTCTTTTTTGACGAGTAGGCAGACACTTTCCAGATGATAGGTCTGGGGAAACATATCGAAGCCCTCCAGGGTTTTCAGCGAATATCCGCGATCAAGAAATGTTTTGATGTCTCTGGTAAGGGCGGCGGGATTACAGGAAACATATATTACCGCTGGTATATTCAAATCTGCAAGCTCTGCCGATTCGTTCTTTATTCCTTCCCGTGGGGGATCAAGAATAAGTATGTCAGTTTCTTTTGCTTTTGTTCTCAGCGCAACGGCTATCTGTTTGACATCTCCCACATGGTAGTTGATTTCAGAACTTGCAGTACTTTTCTTCTGTGCTTCCCGAATAGCCGGAACAGAAATATCCCATCCGGTAATTGAACGGGCAGTTTCTGCCAGGGGCATAGAAAGGTTGCCGTCTCCGCAATAGAGGTCAAATATGCGGGGAGAGGAAGAGGCAGAAGCTGCAGCCTGTTTAACCGCCGCCTGCAGCATAGCATTGCCGGCTGTATTTGCCTGTACGAATTGCCCTTCCGTGCTGTCTGCAGCAGCAGTTACCTGTCCGTCCTGCATGAGCCGAAGCTCAAATCGTTCCGGAAGGTTGGATATCTCTTTTTTACTCAGAGAGGGTTCAGCCAGCCACTCCCGCAGAGGATCAGCCGCTATGGGGCAATCCCCAACGGAAATGAGATTTCTGCTGCCGGTGGAAAAGTAACCGATACTCTGCCCGATTCTGTGGAGACTTATTCTGTTGCGGTAGCCGTAATTCTGTGGAGATGGCCGGACAATAGTGTCTATGTCTTTTATTCCGCTTTTTTCAAGCATCTCGTTTAAGATAAGCTGTTTCTGTTCAATCTGGCTTATATAGTCGATGTGCTGCCATTGACACCCTCCGCATTCACCAAAATGTCTGCATTGCGGGGTGGTGCGCAGGAGGGAAGGCTCTTTTATTCTGATAATTTTTCCACGGGAGAATGATTTCTTCCGGTTTGTGAGTTCTACTTCCAGGGTATCCCCGGGAGCTGAAAAAGGGACGAACCAGACCATGCCATCCTTACGGGCCAGTCCGTCCCCCTGGTAGGTAAGCTTTTCTATCTGCAGCTCTGTGGTTATCTTCATGTAGCAAGATTCTCTCAGATACGCAGTGTTAAGTCAAACTCACCTCATTCAACTTTGTCGCTAAGTTTAATATACTACTTATACAAAGGTCCAAAGGCTGCACAGGCCCGGTAATCGGCCCCCTCTTTATCCATGCCGAAGGCATTCCATGCACTGGGTCTGAATATTTTTTCATCCGGAACATTGTGCATACAGACCGGTATCCGCAATATAGATGCGAGGGCAATAAGATCCGGCCCTATATGACCGTAGCTGACTGCCCCGTGGTTGGCTCCCCAGGATGCCATAACTGTGTATACATCCTTGAATGCTCCTTCTCCGGTTATCCGCGGCGCGAACCAGGTTGTCGGCCAGGTGGGGTCGGTGCGCTGGTCGAGTGTGTTATGAACGTCATCCTCAAGTTCCACGGTTTCTCCTTCGGCAATCTGCAGAACCGGCCCAAGGCCGTCAACAATATTGAGCCGGCACATTGTGACAGGCATTCCACCCCTGGTGAGAAAATCGGTGGAATATCCACCCCCGCGGAAGTAGCCCCGGTTAGCCGGGCAGAAGAGTGTTTTTTCCATACAGGCAGAGATTTCATCGTTGCTTATATCCCAGAAGGGCTTAATTGCCGGCTTTCCATCAATTTCCTCCTGTCCTGTTCCGTCAAGACAGGTAGATCCGGAGTTGATGAGGTGGATCAGGCCGTTTGCGGCGGCCCCTGTCACCTTTTTGCCGGTTACCCTTTGAATGGCTTCCGCGCTCCAGAATGTACGGACATCGCTGAAAACTTGAGCTGTATTGGTTAGCAGATGGCCGAACAGCATGGATACTCCGTTCAGGCTGTCATTTTCCGTGGCCATAATAAAAGGTTGTCTCGGTCCGTTCCAGTCAAAACTGGTATTAAGCATGGTTTCCATGAAATCGCCGTTGGGAAAATAATCTGTCCACTGCCGTTGTCCCTGAAATCCGGCAGCAATGGCATTATGACCAAGGGCTTCTTCTCCATAGCCCAGTTCTTTAAGCCTGGGATTGCCAGCCATAAGATCTTTGGCGATGAGGGTCATCTTTACAGAGAATTCCCAATCCGCCTCTTTTTCCTGTTCTGTTTTCCGGTTTTCCGGACTGTTGGGGTCTGCACCGGTTTTACAGTTTTCCTTTGTCCATTTAAGGGCAATCCGGTACTCTTTCGGGTCGTAAATTTCTTCGTTGATACGGCGGATAAATTCGGACATATCGATATATTCATTACGCATGCCCAGATATTTCTGGAAAAACTTGTCATCCACAATGGATCCGGCAATTCCCATTGAAACTGAGCCCATGGAAAGATAACTGGTACCCTTCATTATTGCAGCCGCAAGACCCGCACGGGCAAAGGTTAGAATCTTTTCTGCCACATCATCGGGAATGGAAGTGTCACTGGAGTCCTGAACCTCTTTTCCATAGATGCCGAAAGCCGGCAGTCCTTTCTGGTTGTGAGCAGCAAGAACTGCCGCAAGATAGACTGCCCCCGGGCGCTCTGTGCCGTTGAATCCCCAGATTGCCTTTGGAATAACAGGGTCCATATCCATGGTTTCCGTACCGTAGCACCAGCAGGGGCTTACGGTGAGGGATACGCCTACACCGGAATTCCTGAATTTCTCCGCACACATAGCCGATTCTGCAGCTCCTCCAATGGTACTGTCGGCAATTACACATTCAACCGGTGCACCGTTTGGATAACGGAGTGAAGCACTGATAAGTTCTGCAGCAGATCTCGCCATGTTCATGGTCTGATCTTCAAGGGATTCACGAACTCCTTTAAGTCTGCCGTCTATGGCAGGTCGGATGCCGATTTTGGGTAATCCGGTAAACAGCCGGTTTCGGGGAGTATTCATAAGAGGAGCCTCCTGTTGATATCAGATCAGTACAATATGTAAACGATTACATTTATTAACAGTATGGCAGAGGAGTTGAGGCTTGGCAAGAAAAATTAACTGTTCTGGAGATATCAGTACATTACAGGAGAGTGTTCGAGCAGGGTTGTGGTCAGCCGCTCTACACGCGGTTCAATAACTTTATCTGAGGTAACTCGTTCGAGTACCATCTGTGCAGCCATGCTTCCCATGGCATGCATGGGCTGACTGATAGAGAAGGTTGAATAGGTGAGCAGTGGGCTCAGCTCCATGGAATCCCAGCCTGCGGTCTGAATACGGGTACTTCCGGCTTCTCCTGATTCTATAAGATACCTGGTAGCTCCGGTATGCATAAAATAATTTGCAATGAAAATATGCCGCGGCGGGTCCGGCTGGGCAAGAATATCCCTGATAAGCGTGTAGCCGCTTGCGGCGTGAAAATCTCCAAAGCGTACAATGCCTTTGTCCAGGGGGATTCCATAATCAACGTGTGCCTTGCGGAAGCCTTCCCAGCGTTCTTCAGCTGTGGTGAGGCCGCTTCTCCCGCCGATATAGGCAATGCGTTTGATGCCTGCTCTGAAAAAGTATTCTGCAGCGCTGTAGGAGCCCTGAAAGTTATCGGTCAGCACCGCATCCGTAGAGTATCCCTTAACCAGGCGGTCAATCAGCACAGACGGGATGTTCCTGGATGTAAGAGTTTTGAGATGGTGCCCGTCGGATGAGGATGGAATAAGTATGATACCCTCTACCTGCTGGTCGCTCATCAGGTCTATCTGCTGTATTTCTTTATCCCGGCTTTCCGAGGTATTACAAATAAGAAGGCTGTAGCCTGATTTCTGAAGTTCCGCCTCAACTCCTTCTGCTATGTGCATGAAGAAGTCGTTGGCTATTTCGGGAGTGAGAAAACCGATGGTATGGGTGCGTGATGTTTTAAGATTCCGGGCTACACTGTTGCGTCGATAACCTGTCTCTGCTATTACCTTTAAAACCGCGGTGCGCGTGGAAGCTGTTACCAGAGGGTCATCATTGACAACCCTGGAAACTGTTGCAGTGGAGACATTTGCCAATCGGGCGACATCTTTAATGGTGACAGCCATAGGGTTGATAAGGGTTAGATTGTTTCTTTGTCGGGAAAGAGAAACTGATACTCTTCGCTGCTGATGCCTTCCCGCGGTGTGGCCGAATTTTCATCTGTCAGGTATTCGTCGCGGATTTTAGCCGCATCACCACGGTGTTCACTGATCAGGTCTTTAAGTTTCTGAATGAAGGGCGTAAAATTGTCTTCCAGGCCTGTTTTTCCGAGGGTGATTCTTTCCAGTAAGTCTGCAAACCTGATTTTACTTATCTGAATACTTCTGAAAATGGCTGTTGCCTGTACAAGACGGTAGTTGCCTGAAACCGCGGCATACAGTTTGTTGAGGGTGGCATCAATAAAAAAGATATCTTCAACTACCTTATCGAAATAGATATGACCGTCTATCTTCAGCTCCAGCCCGGCTTCTATCGCATTGAGATATTCATTCAAAAAGTATAGATTTTCCTCAAAACGTATGGGCTGCTGCATATCTCCTCCAGGGAAGGCGCTTCCTTACAAATATCGTCTCAGTAAGGAGTTGACTTGACAGATAAATAGTGGCTGTGGTAGTTTACTGCGACCTCTTTATCCGAATCAAGAGTATTCGGATCAATATAGTCCATGAGGAGGGACAATTTGAGAGCGTATGAATTTACGGTCATCTTCCGCCCGGAGGATGACGCATACAAAAACGGTTACGAGGGCCTGAAAAAACTTATCGAAAAGTACGGCTTCTCCATCACCAAGGACGACGATATGGGCGTCCGGGATCTTGCCTACACTGTCAAGAAAACTGACCGCGGTCACTACCGGTATATTGAGCTTGATGCCGCACCTGATAAGATTGTTGAAATCGACCGGGAACTTAAGCTCATGCAGGATGTTCTGAAGTTCCTTTTCGTCAAAAAAGAATCCTGATTATTCAAACCGGAGAGACTCCATGGCTAATTTAAATCACGTAACATTGATCGGACGGCTGACCAGAGATGCGGAATTAAAATATACAAATTCCGGTATGGCGGTTGCCCGGCTTTCTCTTGCTGTAAACCGAAGGAAGAGGTCCGGAGACCAGTGGACCGAGGAAGCAAATTTTTTCGATATTACCGTGTTTGGCAAAACTGCAGAAAACCTGACCCAGTACATGATGAAGGGGAAGGAGATTGCAGTGGAGGGAGAACTCCGGCAGAGCCGTTGGGAACAGGACGGACAGCCGAGAAGCAAGGTTGAAGTTGTGGCAAACAATATTCAGCTCCTTGGCGGCAGCGGCGGCGGTGGAAACAGCCGTGGTATGGACCAGCGGAGTTCCAATCAGGGATTCAGCTCGGGAAGTGCTCCTGTAGAGCGGTACTCGCCCCAGAGCAGTGATGCCGATGACGGATTTGAGGACGATATTCCCTTTTAGACCTGATTTTAAAAAGGTTGAAAGGGTAAGGACTGTTCAGTCTTTGTGACTGAAAACACGGGGCCTTATCCCCGAATACAGTACCCGATAAACCGGTACTGTTATGTTACACGAATCAATAGGAGAATACAGATATGAGTTCAGAAGATACTCAGGATCGCGGTAGAGACGAAGGACGGCAGGATGAAGGCCGTGATGGTGGACGCGGATTCCGCCGGGGCGGAGGAAAACCTTTCTTCCGCAGAAAAGTTTGCAGATTCTGCACCCAGACTATAGTTCCGGATTACAAGAACCCGGATGCACTTCGCCGTTTCGTAACCGAGCGGGGAAAAATTCTTCCCAGAAGAATTACCGGTACCTGTGCAAAGCACCAGCGTGCACTGAGTCTTGAAATCAAAAAGGCCAGGGTTCTGGCATATCTTCCCTTTGTGAAGAAATAAGCTGAGCTTAAATAAAGGAGAAGAGGTTTAGTATGAAGATTATACTTAATGAAGATGTATATAACCTTGGCGAAGAGGGCGATGTTCGGGAAGTAAAACCCGGTTACGCAAGAAACTACCTGATTCCCCAGGGACAGGCTGTTGCCTACACTAAGGGTAACGCTGCAATGTTCGAGCGCCGTAAAGATGCTATCGAAAAACGGAAAGAGGAAAAGCGGAAAGCTGCTATGGGTCTTAAAGAGAGGATTGATACCCTCGAACTTACCATTCCCATGCCCGCCGGTGACACCGGAAAGCTGTTTGGTTCAGTTACCAATGCAACCGTTTCTGATGCACTTGCAAAAGAAGGCGTACATGTTGAGCGCAAGAAGATTGACCTTCCTGAGCACAATATCAAGATGATCGGTAAATATAAGGCACGGGTTCGGCTGTATGAAAACAGCGTTGGTGAACTTGTTGTTCTTATTGTGGATGAAAAGACCGGTTCCATTGAGCCTTCCGGGGGTAAAAAAGCAGCCCCTGCTGAAGCTCCCGCAGATTCTGAAGAAGCTGCTGCAGATGAAGATGCAGTTATCGATGAGGAAGCAGCGGAAGACGCAGCAGAAGAAGAAGGAAACGTCGGCGAGGAAGAGTAAACTTCCATGCCCGAAGTTTTAAAAGATTCAGTACCACCCCATAACCTTGAAGCTGAGAAGGCAGTTCTGGGGTCGGTGCTGCTCAATCCCGACTGCCTGCCGACAGTTCTCGAACTTCTGCGGGGTCGGGATTTTTTTCGTACCGGACATAAAAAAGTATTTGATTCAATGGTTTCCCTTTTTAACAAAGGGGAAACCCTCGATCTTATTACCATTACTGATGAACTGAGAAAAGAGGGAGAGCTGGAAGCGGCCGGGGGACTTGCCTATGTTTCCACTCTCACAGACTCCACCCCAACAAGTGCCAATGTAAGCTACTATGCCGGAATCGTCCGCTCGCATAGTCTCCGCAGAAACCTGCTGAATGTTGCCCAGGAGATTATCGCTGATGCTCAGAACGATACCGTGCAGACACGTGAGATAATCGAAGAAGCAGAAAAGAAAATATTTGATATTGCCGAAGAGAATCCCACCGGTCATTATAAGTCCGCCGGTGAAATTATAGCCAAAACAATTGAGGCAATAGAAAAGCTTTATCATACCAAAGACAGTTTTACCGGAATACCCAGTGGTCTGGCTGAGCTTGATAAGATGACTTCGGGGTTTCAGAAATCCGAGTTTATTGTTATCGGAGCACGTCCTTCGGTGGGTAAAACAGCTTTCGCCTTATCCATAGCTTCGAATATGGCTATACGCTATAAAAAGCCGATTGGATTTTTTACCCTTGAAATGTCGGATATGGCACTTATGCAGCGTCTTGTTGCCGCTGAAGCGCGTATCAGGTCGGATATTCTGCGAACCGGAATGCTGAAACCTTCTGATTTTCATAAACTTACCGAAGCTGCCGGTCGTATTTATGAGGCCCCTTTATTTATAGATGACTCACCTAATATTAAACTTCTTGATTTGCGGGCCCAGGCCAGAAGAATGCGTCAACAGGAGAAGGTGGAAGCGATATTTATCGACTACATCGGACTGGTTGAGCCTGAGAGTAAATTTAATGTACCCCGTCATGAACAGGTAGCTGAAACTTCCCGGTCACTCAAGTCCCTGGCCCGAGAGCTGGATATACCCATAATAGCGCTCTCCCAGGTGGGCCGTCAGTCGGAAGGTAAAGCACCGACCCTCGCGGATCTGAGAGAGTCCGGATCCATTGAGCAGGATGCCGACGTTGTAATGTTTCTTCACCGTGATCGGGGAGAAAAAGAGGGGACAGAAAATGTTAATAATATCGAAACCGAGCTTATTGTTGCTAAACAGCGTAACGGCCCTGTAGGCACGATAAAGGTTGCCTTTATTCCTTACTATACCAAGTTTGAATCGTTAAGCTTCGATAAAGGCTAGTCAGGTCTACCTGATACGACTAAATAAATTCGATTAATCCCCAAAAAAGATAAAACCTGAAGGGCTGAACGTAAAAAGAGATCAGCCGAACGTCATGCAGGGAAAAAATCGGTTTATACGTATGCAGTTATTACCGGGAAAAGCTCCGCACGTATTGAGCTCCGTTCTCTGAGGCAGTAAGTTCCCCGTCGGCCGTTATCGCAGCCCATTCACCATCCTTGAACAGATAGAAATCGCACAGCCAGTTACCATTAATTTTATTCCAGACACTGATGCTTGAGTCGCTGTTCTGGGAGGCCAGTATTTTGCTGTCGGAACTGATTCTGACCGGAATATGACTTACCTGTCCCAAAGCGGAAAAGCCGCTCCATCCTGAGATCTGTACTCCCGAATGGCCCAGAGAAGTTATAACTCTCAGGCTGTCCAGTACAAAGGTTGCATTATGGTCTTCTCCCGGATAAGAAAGGAGAGGAAGATCCCGCTCGAAGTTTTTTCCCTGAAGCTGCCGGAGGACTGTCATTATTCTTCCCCGTCTCTCCTGAAGGCCCAGGGTGTAAAGGCTGTCTGTGAGCGGATCAAAATGCAGCGAGTAGGTAAGCATATCCGAAGCTTCCATGGGAACTGTTTCCCCGGTACGCAGATTTATTTTCATAAGGGGAGAGGGGAATCTTCTGGAAGGGTTTCTGCCGGCAATAATGGTCTCCCCATCGATAAAGGTTACATCCCTCAGCCCGGAGGCCGCATAGTGGTATTTCACCTCTTCGTCCTGCAGATCATACAGAATTATCGTTCCATTCTGATCCAGACTCAGCAGCGTATTGCCCATGGAATAGATCTCTTTGCAGGCTGTGTCGATGGAGAAAAGATCGGCAAAATTATGGGTTGAAATATCATAGAGATACGAGGTTCCGGCACTGTCTCTGTCCCAGATGACTCCCTGCCGATTATCCAGAGGGTTAAACCCTGCAGCACTGGAAAATGGCAGATCTATTTTAGATGTGTAAAATTTCTGAGGAAGACCCGGTAATGGATTTCTGAATTCCTGACTGTCAATAAGAGTAAGGGATCCTGAACTGCTGATTGCCAGGGCCCCGTTCCATAGATCGATATCCGTCAGGTCGGCAAGTATATTTTTCCCCCATGTATGAAAGTCCTGACTCGCGGTATTTACCGTTCCAAGACTGCCGTTATCAAGGCCCGTGTACAACTGATTCCCAGAAGAGGTAAGAACAAGCGGATTAGCTTCGGTTACCGCATATTTTAAAGACTGTTTCAAAGTGCGGTCACCGAAGTCTACAACCGTGATTTCCCTGTATCGTCCGGTATTACGGATAAAAGATGTTTTAAGATCCGAAGGGTGCATGGCCTGAGATATTACCCCGGGCATGGAAAGAGTACTGAGTGTTTTTCCGCTTACAAGATCAATAAGGTATACCGAATCGGAGCGATAACCAAGGGCATAGCGGCCGTTATAGCTGAATTCGATAAGGTCCAGGTTACTGGTGGTACTTATAGGGTCTGTCTTCTGGCGGTTATTCTCAATATCCCAGTAAAGCAGACTGCCGGAGGCAAGATAGCAGACAAGGGTCTGTTCCGAGGAGCTGATGAACGCCGAAGAGACGATGCCGAAACCTGAATCGGCAATATTTAATGGAGCGCCTGAATCGGCGTTCATTATTGTCAGGCTTTTCTGATCTGTACGGCTGAAATAGAGGTAGGTTCCTTTCGGTGAAAATCCGATGTCCAGGGGAAGCTCATCAAGACGGAGGCTGTAAAGCTCTGTTTCAGTTTCCCAGTTATAGGCGATTAGTCGATATGTGTTAATACTGTCTGTAGCTACAAAAACGGCAACAGGTTTTGAAGGATGAACCGCCAGGGATGCAAGGGGCAGATGACTGACCTGGCAACTGTACACCAGATGTTCATATTGCCATACTTTTAATGTGCCGTCATTTCCTGTTGTAACAGTGGTATTTCCTGCTTCTCTCCATTGAATGTCACGTATCTCACCGGTGTGTCCGGTTTGAACCACCCGTCTCTGCTCGGCAGAAAGTGAGAAAGCCATGGTGAAAATCAGGATCAGGGGAAGAAGTAGATTGCTGTATGAGAAGCGTCTCACTGATTATCCTCCACAAAGCTTACCAGTTTAACTGAAAGATAGGGATTGCGATTCATTGCACTGTAGGGTTCCTGCGCTTTAAGTATACTGCTTTCCTGTTCAAGGGAAGTGTAGGTTGTGACAGGAACGGTGACCAGACCAACCTGATCTTCTTTAAGGCCGAGTACATGAAAAATCAGAGATTGATTATCGAGTTTCTCAAAATATATTTCCACCTCTTTACCCTGTGGCACTTTCTGAAGCAGATGAAGTTTAATTGACTCCACAGGAAAACGGGAGAGGGAATACTCTTTTAAAAGGAAATATTCACGCAATTCCGGGTATCCGATAACCAGATCACTGCAGCCTGAGCAGTCAATGCTTCCTTTATAAAAGGTTTCACGGTCCATTTCCGGTAAAAAACGGAGAGTTCCTTCGGAACCATTAAGCTTAAAAGAGAGATCAAATTCCGGTTTAAGTGTGGTGCCGCAATTAGGGCAGACAGTCTTGAGGAAGTCCCCGGAGTTTATTTCACCAACCGTATCTGGCTTATCTTTAAGATCAATTACTTCTGGAAGGCTGATTTTTATTTTTGCTTCACAATAACAGGTTATTTCATGTTCAATATTCTCATGCATAATGGACTTCCCCGCTGTTTTTAATTGGTAAAAAAGTAAAATATATCACTGAAGGTCGTTAAAACAAGCAGGCTAAGTATAAATGCAAAACCGATTATCTGGTAGCGGTAATAAAATTTAAAAGATACTTTTCGTCGCAAAATAATCTCTATAACATTAAGCAGAATCAGACCACCGTCCAAAGCGGGAATGGGCAGAAGGTTCATTACAAACAGTGCCACGCTTAAGAGGCTTAAAAATTGAAACACCCGCACCAGGCCAGTCTTGATTCCCTGGCTGAAGCCGTAGGAGGCAACCTGGCCGACCATATAGGTTATTCGGATAGGGCCTGATACGGCCTTATTCAAATCAATTCCCTTAAAAAGCAGGCCAAGACTTTTAACGCTCATTACCAGGGTAGAAAAGGTTTCTTCCGTTCCTTTCACCAGGGCATCCAAAGGACTGCTGGCTTTGTTCTGGAGTTCAATCCCTTTAAAGCTGAACCCGAGAATCGGTTGTCCGTTTTCGTTGTAGCCGGGGATAATTCGAAGTTCCCGGGTTTCCGAATCCCGCAGAATAGCTATGGTAAAGCTGAGGGGGTGCTTGTTGAGGGCGGTAAAGAAGTCGAGCTGGTTATTTACCGGCTCTCCATCCACAGACAAAATCCGGTCACCATCCATAAGCCCCGCAGCAGAGGCAGGCGATGATGCAGCGATATCGCCTGCAATCGGTTCAATCCAGGCAGAAACGCCGATCATGCCGGTTCCTGTTTCTTTATTCAGCTCTGGAGTAATTGTTTTTTGTATGTCCGTACCGTTTCGGTTGACTGTAATTGATACAGGCACTCCGGGGCTCATTCCGATAAGTTCCTGTATATCCCGGTAATGCAAAACCTTGTGACCATCTATGTCGGTTATGCGGTCCCCGGATTTTAATTCTGCTGTATCTGCGGGATAAACATGGTCGGTGTTTCCATAGTAGGCGTAATCAGAGATGAGAGCAATTCTATTGTCGAAGGTAGGGGTGGAAAAACCTGTAAGCCAAATAAGGCTCAGGATAAAAATTGAAAAAAGAAGATTACTGAAAGGTCCGGCGGCAAAGGTGGCTATACGCTTCCAGGGTGCAACGGAGAACAGTGAACCTTCTTCTGTACTGCGGACCTCCCCATCATCTCCAGGCAGGGTCTGTTCTCCTTTCAGTTTGCAGTAACCGCCGAATGGAAGGACCGAGAGCCTGTATTCCGTCCCGCGATACTGATAGCGGAAAAACGGTTGGCCCCAGCCGAGGGAAAATGCTTCAACTTCAATGCCGGAGAGTTTGGCAGCTATAAAGTGCCCAGTCTCGTGAATAAAAATAACAATACCAAGACCGATAAGGCCGTTAATTATGGACAAGTGAAAACTCCTGTTCAGCCGATAAGGCCGCGGGTTACAACCCTCACTTCTTCGTCAATACTGTACACATCTTCAAGGTCAGCCGGCCTGGTACTCCAGTCGGACTGCAGCGTTTTTCCGACAGTTTCGGCAATTTGAAGGTAGCTTATTTTGCCCTGAATAAAGGCTTCAACAGCTATTTCGTTGGCTGCGTTAAAAGCCGTCGGATAAGAGGCGCCTGCTTCGGAGGCTTTGAACGCATGTTCAAGCATAGGATAGCGTGCGGGGTCCGGATTTGTGAATTCAATCTTTTTCCCTGCCAGATCCAGCGGTGCAAAATCGCTGTACAGGGTAAGTGGATAGGAGAGTGCATTGATAATAGGGTTCTTCATGTCCGGTGCACTGATTTGGGCATACATAATACCGTCCACCGTCCGGATCAGGCTGTGAACATAACTTTGAGGATGAATAAGAACCCTGATGTTGCTGGTGGGAATATTGAAAAAACGCTGGGCTTCTATTACTTCCAGCCCTTTGTTAGCCATGGTTGCAGAATCTATAGTGATTTTAACTCCCATATCCCAGGTAGGATGCTTGAGGGCTTCCTCTACAGTTGCGGTTTTCAATTTTTCCAAGGGGGCATCACGAAAAGCCCCGCCTGATGCGGTAAGGATAACATCCTGAACAGTTTCTACCGGACGGTTGCGAAGAAGCTGAAAAATTGCTGCATGCTCAGAATCCACGGGTATAATATTTGTCTTTTGCTCTGCTGCCCGGGCGAGCAGTATATCTCCAGCCATTACAATAGTCTCTTTATTGGCAAGAGCGAGGTTTTTTCCTGTTTCTATTGCAGCGGCTGAAGGCTTTAATCCGGCAGAACCCATAATTCCGTTGACAACTACATCGGCTTCCACTTCCTGCACAAGGCGTACTGCGCTGTCGGGACCGGTATAATCGATCTTATCTATATTCCCGGATTGTCCTGTTATCGCAGTTTTTGCACCGTTCCATTTACCAGCAATTTTAAGCAGTTCTTCCACCCTGCTGTGGGCAGACAAGCCGACTATTTCAAATTCATCGGGGAAATCTGAGATTACATCAAGGGTGCTGGTGCCTATGGAGCCGGTTGCTCCGAGAAGGATTACTCGTTTTCTACTCATATTCTCTGTTCTTATACAATCGTGCTGAAAATAAAATATACAAAGGGAGCACTGTATATTATTGAATCTATAGAATCCAGAATTCCACCGCGACCGGGAAAAAGATCGCCGGAGTCCTTAATCACTGCCGATCGTTTCAGTACTGATTCTGCAAGATCTCCTATGATCCCGGTTATCCCGATTACAATACCAATCAAGACTGCGTGAAAAATATCTGAAAATACATATGGGATAAAGTAGTGAATAATCAGTGCTATTAAAATGGTAAAAAGAAACCCGGATGCAAATCCAACTATACTTTTGTTCGGGCTTGCTATAAACAGCTTTCTTGATCGTCTTCCAAAAAGTGAGCCGAAAATATAGGCGGCGGTATCATTGGTAAAAACCAGAAGAAGAAATACCAGCAGACGAACTCCAGGGTAAGGGAGGGATGTCATGCGGGTTGCATAGATGGTAAGAAACCCGGGATAGATGAAACTGAAAAAAGCAGCTGCAGATCGGAGAAGAGCTCCTTCGAGGCTTGCTTCTTCCTGCCGGAATACCTCTATAGCCAGTATCAGCATCAGGGTCAGGGCTGTGAGATATTCTATGCTTTCTGCGGGAAATATCCCGCGCATTATAAGCCATTGAACTGCCGGCAGAAGTGCAGCACACAATGGAATTTCCCCGGAAACCATGATGCCCTTCATGCTGAAAAATTTAACTGTCTCTTTTGCGCCAAGCCAGATAAACACCACAGCCAGCAGATTAAACAGAAGATGATTCATCTGGGGAAAGGCGAGAATCAAAGCGGTAATTCCTGGAACTCCAATACCGAATGTAAGAAGTCTTGACTGAAGGCTACTCATACTACACCACCATAACGTCTGGTTCGCTGCTGATAATCTACCACAGCTATATCAAGATCGTCACCATTCCAGTCCGGCCAGAATTTGTCGGAGAAATGATACTCTGCATAGGCGGAAGACCAAAGGAGAAAATTAGAAAGCCGCTTTTCTCCTGCTGTACGGATTATCAGGTCCGCATCGGGGATGTCGGGCTGATCCAGATTTTTTTGAACTATTTCTTCGGTAATTGTTTCAATGCTTAGATTTTTATCATTACAGTTTTGGATGTAGCGGTTAACTGCACGGACTATTTCATCTCTGCCTCCGTAATTAAAGGCGAGATTAAGGGTAAGCCCCGTTGCCTCAGCGGTATCCCGGCTTACTTCAACGAACTCCTTCAGCACTGCTGGAGGCAGGTTTTTTGTATCACCGGAATGGACCACTTTGATATTGTTTTTTCGGTAGAAATCCATCTCTTTTCGCAGATACACTGTTACAAGGTGAAAAAGATAACTAACTTCTTCTTGGGCCCGTTTCCAGTTTTCCGTTGAAAAGGTGTAGAGAGTTACATATTGAATGCCAAGTTCCGCCGCACGGGCCATTACTGCTTTGGCACTGTTAAGACCTTCTTTATGGCCGGCAGACCGGGGGAGCTTTCTTTTCTGAGCCCATCTGCCGTTGCCGTCCATTATGATGCCTACATGTTTTGGTAGATGGGATGAATCGATACTATCCATGAATTGATCAGATCTCGAGGATTTCCTGCTCTTTGCTTTCGAGTTTTTTGTTGATCTGCTCAATTGCAGCATCGGTCAGTTTCTGAATTTCTTCTGAAGACCGTTTTGCGTCGTCTTCGGTAATATCACCGTCTTTCTGCATTTTCTTGAACTGATCATTGGCGTCGCGGCGGATATTTCTAACAGCGACACGGCTCTGCTCTGCCACGTTTTTAGCCAGTTTTACCAGCTCTTTACGGCGGTCCTCAGTGAGTGGAGGAATATTGATACGGATAACCTTGCCGTCATTGTTAGGGTTAAGCGAAAGTTCACTTTTAAGAAGGGCTTTTTCTATCTCGCCAAGAACATTTTTATCCCAGGGCTGAATAACAACAAGCCTTGCTTCGGGTGTGGAGATCGTCGCAACCTGAGAAAGGGGAGTTGCACTGCCGTAATATTCTACTTTGACTTTTTCGAAAAGGGCCGCGGAAGCCCGCCCGGTACGGATAGCTGAAAATTCATCATCCAGTGCGGATACGCTCTTATTCATTCTCTCTTCTGCGCTCTTCTTTGTTGCCTCCATGGCTCCTCCTTTAAATTAGAAAAATTATATAGATTTTGACCAGGTTATTAAATAAAAGACGCCCCGCATTCAGTGCAGGGCGTCCTTATTTTGTTTTTACTATTCGCCGCCGCCGACTGCGTAATAGAAATACTCTTTTACCGTTACATTTCCACCGGCTTCTTTGGATATTTCCTGTGCAACCTGGGAAACGCTCTTTTTCTCTTCCTTTACAAATCCCTGATTAAGCAGACAGATTTCAGAAAGATGCTTGTTGATCTTGCCTTTGATAATTCCCTGAAGAACTTTCTCAGGCTTGTCGAGGTTCTTGGCCTGAGCAGTAAAGATCTCTTCCTGCTCTGCCAGGTAGGCTGCATCTACTGCATCTCTGTCCAGGTAGAGGGGGTTAAAGGCTGCAATGTGCAGGGCAGTGTCAAAGGCGAATTCCTTTACCTTTGCATTGTCCTTGAGAGATGCGTTTTCAAGACCGAGTTTTACAATTACACCGATGTTGCCTTCTCCGTGTACATAATCCACACAAAGTTCGTTGTCTGCAACGTCGGTGGTGGTAAAACGGCTAACCTTGATGTTTTCCTTGATCTTGCCAACTGCTTCGGTAACAATAGCCTCAATATCGCTGTTTACTTCAGTGAGACTGTCTGCGGCAATCTTTTCAACGATTTTTCCGCCGTACTCGATGAACTCGGCATTACGGGCTACGAAGTCTGTCTCACAGCCTATTTCGAGGATAACAGCCGTGCTGCCGTCAACCTTGGTAAATACCCGGCCTTCTTCAGTTGCCCGGCCACTCCGCTTTGCAACCGCTGCAAGGCCGAGCTCTTTAAGAATTTTTTCCGCTTTATCGAAATCACCGTCGGCTTCTACAAGTGCTTTTTTGCACTCCATCATGCCTGCTCCGGTTTTCTCCCGGAGGTTTTTTACGTCTGCTGCTTTAATGCCCATTATCGGCTCCTAGTCTTCGTACAGTTTGTCTTCGTCTACAAGGGGAGTGCTTTCCGCATCATCAGCTTCAGAAGCTTCTGCTGAATCTTCGGGTTTATAGTCAGAGTAGTCCTTATCGGTAAAGGATTCATCTGCCTTCTCTTCCTTGCTGTTTACTGCATCAGCAACGGAAACAGTTTCGACATCTTCGTCTTTCTCTTCAGCAGATCCTGCCGCAGCATCGGAAGAAGAGTCGTCGTCATCCTGAAGTGTTTCAATTACTTCAAGTCCGATTTCATTGTCTGCTTCAACAACCGCATTTGCAATAATCTGGGTAAACAGGGTAATTGCGCGGATTGCATCGTCGTTACCGGGGATGGGGTAATCGATTCCCTCGGGGTTACAGTTGGTATCTACAACTGCAATGATGGGAATGCCCATTCTCTGTGCTTCAGCAACAGCAATGGATTCTTTCTTTGTATCGATGATAAATACAACACCGGGGAGATCTTTCATCTCCTTGATACCGCCAAGGTTTTTCTCAAGACGTGCCCGCTCTTTATTGAGCTTGGATACCTCTTTCTTGGTCAGGCTTTCAAAGGTGCCGTCAATTTCCATCTTCTCAATCTTCTTGAGACGCAGGATTGATTTCTTAATGGTGGTGAAGTTTGTAAGCATACCGCCCAACCAGCGGTTGTTTACGTGGTACATTCCACAGCGCTGAGCTTCTCGCTCAATAGCCTGCTGTGCCTGCTTTTTTGTACCGATAAAAAGGACTGATTTTCCTTCGTGTACCGCACCCCGGACAACTTCGTATGCTTCACGGATAGATGCGATGGTTTTCTGCAGGTCGATGATGTGGATCCCGTTCCGCTCTGCGAAGATATACTTCTTCATGCGGGGATCCCAGCGCTTGGTCTGGTGACCGAAATGTACACCGGATTCAAGCAGGTTCTTCATGGTTACTACTGCCAAGGTTTCCCTCCTAGGTTTGCGGATACTCTGTTTCCGCTTCCTTCTCTCTAATTCTCACATACCGGAGTATGTGGAGGATTGCCGCCTTTCTAAAAATATAAGTTTTAGAAAAACGGGTAATTTAACGCACATAACATGCCATAAAAAGCTTCCAGTGGCAAGCCCACTACATTATGGTAGCTCCCTTCCAGGGAACGAATAAACAAGGATGCCCGTTTTTGTATGCGGTAGCCTCCGGCTGCTCCCCGCCAGTCACCGGTATCCACATACCAGTTGACCTCTTCCGGGGACATGGGGCGAAACTCTACTCTGGTTGTTACCACCCCGGTTTGACGGGCGCCGTTTTCAGTATCTATAACAGCCACTCCGGATGATACAAAATGACTTGTCCCCTGTATTGCAGTAATAGCTTTAATGGCTTCCAGCCTGTTGGCAGGTTTCCCGTATATTTCACTGCCTATCCCGACGGCAGTGTCAAAACCGGCAATCCAGCGGCCGGGCGGTTTAACACCTGCCAGGGAATCCAGACAGGACTGAGCTTTAATTTCAGCAATCCGCTGTACTTCAGTCTCCAGCGGCTCTCCCTGAAGTGACTCATCCGCATCCTGTGCCATTGCAGTAAAAGGCAGGCCTGCATGCAGCATGAGTTCAGCTCTCTGCGGAGAGGCGGAGGCCAGAATTATCATTTTATCGAATTCCATGATGTTTCAGATCCTGTTGAAGATGAGGACCCCGGAGGCAAGCCCGAGAAAGGTTCCAGGGTTGATTCGTATGAAAAAGGAGACAACATACAAATCGAAGCCGACAGGACCTACACTCAGGGAAAAGGGCAAACCCGCCGCTTCTGCAAGAATTTCACAAAGACCCCACAGCAAAGTTCCGGCAGCGGCGCCAAGAATTATAAGTCTGATCAGAACCGGGCGGTTTTTCGGGGTATGTTTCATTTGGAAGGGGCCCCTTGAATCTCTGCAATTACGGACTCTATCCGGGTAAGGGCCTCTGACACCTCTTCCCATCGCTGATGGGCAGATTCGAGTTCAGCCTGGGTTTTGTCGAGTCTGGCCTGAACAGACTGAGCTTTGTCTGCTGAGGAATAGATCTCCGGTTTTGAAAGTTCTTCATGCAGCCCTGTTACGGTAGTTTCAAGACTGTCTATGCTTTCCAGAAGAGCCTCTTCTTCCCGGACCATCCGGCGCTGAGACGCCTGATGCGTTTTCAGCTCTTCCCGATGCAGCTGGGAGGCCGTTTTTTCCGGGTTTTTCTCTTTCTCGTCCCCGGATGTAGACTGCCCTGATCCTGTTTGTTCATCACTGTATCTTTCTTTAATAGATCGGTAGTAGAGATAATCTCCCGGATAGTTGGTGGCCCGGCAGTTTTCTATTTCAAAGATTCTGGTGGCAAGTTTTTCGAGAAAATACCGGTCGTGAGAAACAAACACCAGTGTCCCTTCGTAGGTTGACAGCACATCAAGGAGAACTTCTTTTGTCTGCAAATCAAGGTGGTTGGTAGGTTCATCAAGGATCAGCAGATTAACCGGATTAAGCAGAAGTTTAAGCAGGGCAAGCCTGCTTTTTTCTCCGCCGGAAAGTACATCAAGGGGTTTGTAAATATCATCCCCCCGGAAAAGAAACGCTCCCAGAAGGCCTCTGAGGGATGGAATCAATTCTGTAGGTGTTTCACGTTCGATTTCATCATAGATTGAGTGGGAGCCGATTAAAGTTTTCTCTACGTTCTGATCGAAATACCCGATCCTGACCCCGGTTCCCGGTTTCAGGGTTCCGTCGTAATCAGTATCTGCACCTGCAAGTATACGCATCAGGGTGGATTTTCCTGCACCGTTCCTGCCCACCAGGGCAAGCCTTTCACCCCGTTCAATATCAAGTTCAACGCTGCGGAAAACAGTATGTTCTCCGTACGATTTGCTCACTTCCCGAAGTCCCAGAACCTGTTTCCCGCTGTGAGGCGGCGATGGAAAGGAGAAATGAACGTGTTTCATGCTTTCCGGCAGTTCTATGGGTTCTATCTTTTCCAGCTGTTTGATTCGGCTCTGTACAAGCGGTGCCTTTGAGGAGTTGTAGCGGAACCTCTCAATAAAACTCTCGAGCTTACCTATTTCCGCCTGCTGTTCTGTATAGGCTTTCTGCAGCTGTTCCAGCTCTTTTTCCCGCTGCTTCAGATATGCACTGTAGTTTCCGGTGTAAAGGCGAAGTCGGGCAAGAAAAAGTTCAGCAACCCGGTTACAGGTGTAATCAAGAAAATGGCGGTCGTGACTCACCAGGATAATTCCACCCTTAAAGGAGGAGAGAAACTCCTGCAGCCAGTCCCGGGCTTCCAGGTCGAGATAGTTGGTTGGCTCATCAAGGAGCAGCAGGTCGGGATTGGTCAGAAGCGCCTTGGCAAGGGCTATACGCATCTGCCAGCCTCCGGAGAAACTGCCGGTTTCTTTTTCTTTATCCTGGTCTGAAAAACCAAGTCCTGAAAGAACTTCCGAGATCCGCTGTTCCCGCAGATAATAGCCTGATGACGCAATGGATTCTTCAAGATCGTGCTGGGAATGAAGAAGCTCATTCAGCGAAGGATCTGATTCGTCGATATCTGCCAGCCGGTTTTCAATTTCCTTTTTTTCGCTGATCATCCGGTGCACATAGGAAAAAGCTTTTTCCGCCTCTTCAGACAGGCTGCTTCCGCTGTATTCAAGACCGGTCTGGGGCAGATAGGTTATACGTGCTCCGGGGCTTTTGGATATATCACCGCTGTCCGGCTTGTTTATCTCTGCTGCTATTTTAAGAAGCGAGGATTTTCCCGATCCGTTGGCACCGCTCAGAGCAATCCTGTCTCCGTTTCCTACACGCAGGTCGGTGCCCTTCAGGATGTCCCTGTCTCCAAAGGCGAGAGAAATATTGTTAAGCTGTAAAAACGACATCTTATTCCTGTCTGGTCATAAAAAGCACCAGAGAGTTGTACCCGATATCCTTGACTACAAAGTCTGAAATGTTCTCATCTGTAACCAGGGTAAGCCTCATGCCTTGATTTTCGAGACTGTACAGAAAGGTAACAGCCTCGTTTCTGGCGGCGCCCTGAAAATGAAAACTGGCAGCGCCGTTGTAATCCCGGGCAAGGGCAGGGGATAAAAAGCGGTCAAACCGTATTACTCCGGTCTTTCCGAAATGGGATTTCAGCACCGAAGGAACGAGCCGATCATTATCTCTCCATTCAAAGCGACCTGTTTCTTCAATATGAATACTGCCATAGGCATTGCTGGAAAAATTCTGTCCCGATTCAATCATGGCCTTAAGCGCTTCATCACGTCTTTCTGTTTCCTGGGTAAGAAATTCTTCTATATCCGGTATAGCCACATATCTTGCGGTTACATCAGTGGTATCAACCTTGAACTGAAGAATCACCGAGGTGACCGGAGGTGCCGGTGTTTGAAATGTGACGTAGAGGCTGGTATCATCAAAAAGATAGCGGTTGTTTCCTGCTTCACTGATACCCGTGTATGATTCTTCAAACCTGTATTTTGAGTTATTGATAAGGATGACACTGTTTTCTGAATCCGGGAACAGTCCAAACTCAGGCCGCAGGGTATCAAGATCTATGGTTTCCCGGTCTATGAGATGGAGATAGCGCTCCGGGTAGTAGGTTGTAGCCAGGAAATCTTCTATCCGCGGATCTTTTTCATGCCGGGCAAGTACTTCTTCCCGTTCACCCTTGTTATAGATAATCAGATAGTGATCAAAACAGTATCCTACAGTGCCGTCGGCGGTGATAACCTTATACCAGTACCCCTGGTAGGTTCCCACTGTCTGTTGTTCTGATGATTGTGCAAGAACCTTGATCTCTTCATTCTTCCTCAGGCGGTATACTCTGTCGCTCATGGCATCTGCGTCTGCCCGCACAGGCAGTCCGACTTCAGTACTGAGGGCCATTTTATCCGCATGAGGCCGGTACGCCAGGGCAGCCTGCTCAGCATTTTCGCGGTCACTGTAGAATTCTATCCGCCACTGAGAAAGGCTGTATTTTTCTCCGCTGGATTCATCTTCTATAATATAGGTACCTTCAATGGAAGACTCGCTGATAACCTTCACAATAGATGAGGCTTCCAGGGGTATATCTTCCGGCGGCCAGAGAAGAATCCCGTAGCCGATTGATCCTCCGGAGCAGGAGACAATTAAAAGTAAAAAAAGAGAGAGGATATTGAAAATTGAAATAATTTTAACCGAACGCATGTAATGCAATAGACCATATTAATATGGATAAGTCAATAATGGATGTTTTGGTTTACCCGCCGTAGATAATAGCAATTCTTCCTGTGGAAAGAAGTTCTTTACCTTTTGATGAGTTGAGGATTGACCTGGCATCTCCGCCGGGGATAACCGGATCTGTGGGGACAAGACCGAAAATACGGCGGGGAAGGATACGTATCGGGTTGGGGCCGATCCGTCCTCTTACATCTGCGGAATCTATGGTTTCGGAATAACAGACCGTACCGTCGGACAGAATCAGAGGCGAATCCATCATCTCCTGACTGAAAACAAGATTCATTTCCTCATCCCATATTTTTGGAAAAAGAGCGGGATAAATCCTATCTTTACGCGCCTCACCCTGGACTGGAAATTCTCCTTTTGCATATATCAGAATACCGGTAAAGTCTGCTGTCGGTTGAAAGGCAAGGTTGGATGCAGGCAGGTAGCCCTGATAATGATCAATAAAAACTGCTGCAATATCCGGGAACAAACGGGCGGAATAGCGAAAGGTAAGCTCTGAAAAGTCTCGTGAATAGCTGCTGCCTTTAAGTTTCAGATTGTTTATGCCGTCTATAAGGTCCGGGAATCGTGATGGATTTTTATGCAGCCATTCATTAATTGTCATGGATGAACTGATTTGAATACTTCCTGCGGATTTTAAAAACTCATCCACCAGGTCCCTCTGAACTTCCATCCCCAGCCGGTTACGTTCAGCGGGAGAAAATACTGCAACCTCACGGGATATTGCTAAGTCCAGCATACCCTGATCCCAGTCAATCTGGAGCTCGGTTTTCGGTTCTGCATAAAGAGGGGAGATACAAGGAATGATAAAGGTTAACAGCAGTATACAAACAGATCCCGGTGTTCTCATTGTACCGCCTCTTTAATATCAGCTGTATCTCTGTCTGCGGCAGGTACTTTGAGAATCATGCCGGGCTGCAGTGTTGTCTCCGGAGTAATTTCATTGTTATGAGCTAATTCTCCGGGGTTGGTCCCGTACAGTCTTCCGATAGCCGTAAGGGTATCTCCGCTTTTCACTGTATAAAACTGCACGGTCTGGTAGCTTGAGTATTCCATGCTGGCAGGAGCTCCCTTGTATGCGGGCATAGGCTGCATCAGAGGGATAGCGACTCTATCACCGATGCGGAGATTTCTGGGAGACAGCTCCGGGTTAAAATCAAGCAGAAGATCGACAGAAACACCGTAATGACCGCTGAGGGCATAGAGGGTGTCACCGCTTTTAATGGTATAAAGCTCAACATCAACCAGATTCAGATCGTTCCTCCTGAGGGCTTCTCTTATTTTATCGGCGTATTCTGCCGGTATTTTCAGTTTATACCCTCCCTTTAAAGGCGGAGTAATTGGTTGATTAAGCTCCTTGTTACCACTGGCTATTATTCTTAAAGGAACCCCTGCAGCCTCAGCAAGCCGATTAAGATGGACCGGACCGGTAACGGTTACTCTTTCCCAGTTTACGGCATCCCAGAAAAGGGGCAGTCCGTAGCGTCCGGGATATGAGGCCAGATGGGCAACAGCAAGAAAACGGGGAACATAGGCCCTGGTTTCTGATGGTATAAAACCGCCCCGGGCAAGATCCCAGAAATTGGTGCTCCCCGCAGCATCTACCGCTCTTTTCATGGCGCCAAGTCCGCAATTGTAGGCGCCGATGGCAAGCAGCCAGTCTCCAAGAATATCGTAATTTGTTTTTAATTTACTCAGTGCCGCTTCTGTAGCCTTCCAGAAATCACGGCGTTCATCCATCCATTCGTTTACGCTTATGTTGTAAGGATCGATACTGTTGAGCATAAACTGCCAGAGTCCTGTAGCGCCGCTTCGGGATACCGCATCGGGGATAAAAGCTGATTCTATTACCGGAAGGTATGCAAGCTCCCAAGGGAGATCCTTCTCCTGTACCCGGCGGTTTATAAAGGTTAAATAGGTTTCACCCCTTGCAAGGACTCTTATCAGGTAATCCCGGCCGGCTCCGTTGGAATAGTGGCTCAGTTCTCTCCTGACCTCAGGAATGTCGGCGAACAGGCTTTTGTCCAGGGACTGCGGGGATATCCCTGTGTGACCCTGTACTTCCGGGAGGGGTGAGTTTTCTGACAGGCCTGGAAAAAGTCCGGAGCCGAAAGGGTGAAAACCTGAAATATCTGCCGGGGGCAGAGGTGTTGAAAACATACTTTGTGTGATGAGCAAAAAGAGAAACAGTAAGCCGATTGGTACGCCCGCGGCAACGGGTCTAATCATCATTGCTCCCGGCAAAGGGTTTTTCTCCAAAATATATACCTGCCCATTCCCATTGCCCATGTATTTCAGGATCGGCAGGAAAGTTGATTCGCCTGAAGTATAGATACCAGGTTTTTATCCGGTAAGACCATCCCCAGGTACGCAGGTATGCTTCTTTTGAGTTAGACCCTTCGTCAAGATCGCTGGTATAATGAACACTGCTTGAAAGAAATATACCGATGTCGGAAAGAAAGTCGATATCTGCAACGCTCTCTTCCTGCTCCCATGAAAGTGCAAAGAAGTTTGCCCTGGCCATATAGTTTCTCAGCCTGCGGGCATCTCCTCTCCATATGGCGGCTTTAATGTTATTTACCAGTCTCTCCAGGCTTTCCACGGTCCAGTCTTTGTCCCGCCGGTCATAGAAGTTGATCATTGAGGTTATTTCTGACTGGGCATTCGGGTTCCCCGGAATAGATGTATCGGGGTAGGTCAGGAACTTCTTATACGCCTGTATGGCCAGATCCCACTCTCCCACATCTTCATATGTTTTTGCCAGAAAATAGTAGGTTACCCCCAGTTCAATATCTCCGGAGAAGCGTGCTATAAGCTCTTTATAATACTGAACCCGTACTTCAGGTTCGTCCACCAGGCTGATCAGGCTCTTAAGACAGAGATAATGTATAGACTGCTGGCGCACCAGAAGGTCGGGGTAATTCTTGAGGATTCGTTCATAGTAATGTACGGCAAAAGGATATGCTTTCTGTGCACGGTAGTTCTCGGCAATAACCAGCAGATAGTAGCCGTTAAAGGGGTCTTCTGGATAATTTTCAACATAGGTGGAGAGCAGAAGATTCAGCTCCTGCGTAGCTTCCGCCTGGTAGAGAATTTTAATAATTTCGTTAAGCAGAATGTAGCGTGATTCGTTGCGGCCCTCTTCCTGATTTTCCAGCAGATCAAGAAGTTCCGCAAGCTCTTTTCGCTGTTCCGGAGTACCTTTAATGTAATAGGCACTTTCCCTGTGGCGGATTGTATCTATAAAAGAGCATTGAGCGGCAGTAACCAGGATCACAGCGGCCAGAAGGCTGGCGAGGATGCCCATGCTTATTGTTTTTCTCATATCAATTTCGGATAGTACCAGACCGTACGCCTATTTGCAATCACGCACTTAAATGCGACTTGTACGGGTTCCTCATATTTGATACCTTGATAATTGTAAATATGACAGCAGGCAGGAGAAAGTATGGTCCAGAATATTACCACCGATGATAACGGGTTTAATGTCCCGGTAACACCAGTAATGCCGACCGTTGCAGGTGACGAAACAGGTCTGGATATCCGCGGTGCTGCTGTAATATTTTCAATTTCAGAATTCTCCAATGATCTTTTCAGGAATATGGAATAGACTTGAGTATGAAAAAGGATTCAGTACGATTTCCCAACAAGATGCTTCTGGGAAGTATATTTTTCCTTATGGTCGGTATCGGCATGCTGCTGGTTACAACAGGAGTATTGCCGGAATACGGTGATTTGTGGCCTATTCTCATGACCCTCACAGGGGTGATACTGCTCTATTTTGTCAGCTTCCGTGACCCTAAATTCGGCTACCTGGTCCCGGGTGTTATGCTTACCATGAGTGGAATTCTCCTGATTCTGCACCAGGTTTTCTTTATTACCGTACCCATCGACCGTTTCTGGCCTCTTTTTATGACCTTTGCCGGGTGTGCCCTGGTGGCATATTCGATCAAATTTCAGGGGAATACCAGGCGGGTTATGCTTGTTCCCGCTGTTTTCATTACCCTTCTTTCTCTTGTATTTCTTCCTTTCAGTCTAGGGCTTGTTAAAAAAAGTTTTCAGGAAGTTGTTGCCGCCTGGTGGCCTTTGCTGCTGATAGTATTAAGCGGTGCCATGTTTATGGAGTTTTTACGCCGCAAGAAGGACTGATGTCTCTGATAAACCTGATGTTTTCTAATAAAAATGTGAAAAACATGCTTCTATTTCTCTCTGGATTGCTTTTATTGATTGCCTGCAGTTCCGGCCCTGAGTACGCTGATGATCCGGTTGCTCCTTCGCCGGTTAACCGAACCCAGGGGTTTATCGGTGATGCATTCAAACTGATTGCATCAGGATCTCCGGATGAGCTTTTACAGGCGTATGCGCTGCTTGAGTCAAAAGAAGAACTTTCCGACTATGCCGAGGACCTTCGTTTTCTCAGTTCCTGGCTCTACAACAATCTATATTCAGCTCTTCCCGAGACAATTCCTGTGGTGGAAGCTCTGCCGGGAAGCTATTTTTCATCCCTTACGGAAGATATTTCTGAGGGAGTTTATCCTGTCACCAGGATAGAAGAGGGCAGTTATCTGTTTTTTGTTCTCCCGCCGATGTCCATACTTTTTACCACCGAAAACGATACCCTTGAAATTGCCTACGAATCACTGTATGCCGGTAACAGCCTGAATCCGGAGGGAACACTGCCTCAGTATCTTCTGGGATATGTTGAGGAGAGAAGGGGCAATTACGATGAGGCTATTACCTGGTATATAAGTACCCTTCAGGGGGCGGTTAAATGCTACCCGGCAGGTATCGGGATGGTCCGGGTTTATCTGCTTGAAAAAAGGTATGAAGAGGCATTGCTGTTACTGGATGATCTGGAAAGCATTATGGAGCCTACCGCCGAACTTGCTTTTTTGCGGGGGAATAGCGAGCTTGCCACCGGCCGCTACACAGAGGCTTATGAGAGCCTTACTTATTCAAGGGAAAAAGGCGGAAACAGTCCTGAGCTTCTGGTTGCCCTGGCTGAATCGTTGTTTCGCAAAAATGAAGAAAATCAGGCACTGGAATATATCAATATGCTTAAAGAGAGCGGCTGGGAAAATCCGGAAAGTATACTGCTCGAAGCCTCAATATACCGTAAAATCGGTCAGAGAATCCGCGCGCTTTCCCTTCTTTCCAGGGGTATTGAAAAGTATCCGGATAATCTCGGATTAAACGATTTTTATGGACAGGTTCTTCTTGAAACAGGCCGTACTACAGAGGGAAGGGCTCAACTGGAGCTTGGCACACGGCAGGAGGGAGACAGTGTTGAAACTGAGATCATGCTTATGGACAGTGCGGTAGACGCAGGACTCTGGCAGGAGGCACTGGTTTATTTTCAGAAGGTAAAGCTTTCTGAAGCTTCATCTTCAGTATTGAAATCCGGAGTGGCAATTTATACTGCCCTGGGCATGGATGATAAATCGCTGGAGCTGCTTCAGGAACTGAAAAAAAATGATCCGGAAAATCCCGAGTACTCTCTTACCATTATTCAAACAGCCATAAGGGATGGTAATACTGAACAGGCCCGGGAAGAGCTGGAGAATATAAAAACACTTTCGCTTACAGATACTCAGAAAAGCCGGGCTAAAATCGCGGAAGCAGAAATTTCGTCCTCAGTGTATACCAAACGGAAACTGTATGAAGAGGCCCTCTTTCTTGATATACGTAATGTAGATGCTGCTTTAGGGCTTGCGGAGAGCTGGATTGAAAGCGGAGAAACTGCACGTGGTATGGTATTCCTGCGCCAGGCGGAACGGATGGAGGGACTTTCCCGGACCCAAATGGAGAGAATACTCCAGCTCAAAGGAGTCGCTAAACAATGAAACAGTGTATAATTATGTTTTTAATCACCCTTTCAGGTATTTCTGGTTTATCTGCAAATCTGTTTTCAGAAAGCGACACGCATGTCCCGGTAGACACGTACATAGGCATGGTTCCAGAGCAGGTGTGGGAGGTTTTCGGCCCGCCGAGTCATATCTTTTCCTACCGCGGTGATTCCGCTGAAGAAGATGATGTAGTTTTTTACCGCGACGGCCTCTATCTTTACTGGTTCCAGAACCGGGTCTGGCAGGTCCGGGCCGATATTAACTGTAAAGAAGCTGTAGCAGCTGTTCATATCGGGGATACGCTTGATTCAATCATAAGAAAATATCCGGCAGTTTTGTTACATACGGAAGAGACTGTATTGCTCGAAATAAACAGGGATGTATTTCCTCTGCGGCTTCGGCTCGAAATAGGTAATGATAAAAAGGTTCAGGATATCTATCTGTACCGAGGAGACTATTGATGATTTGCCTGGCTTTGACGGGTAAAACCCTGGAGGAAAATCTTGTTTCACTGAAGAAGTACAAGGGGATGGTCGATCTCTGTGAACTGCGAGCGGATTTTCTCGATTCATGGGACACTGATGCCATACGGAATTTCCCGGAAAAAGCCGGTATTCCGGTCATTTTTACCCTCCGTCGGAAAGTTGACGGCGGATTCTGGGAAGAAAATGAAGAAGACCGGGAAACACGCATAATTTCAGCCCTTTCTGCCTCCTACGCCTATATCGATCTGGAAAAAGATTCGTTGACTGACAAAGCTGCCGCCCATGCTCGTCATATAGGGGTGGGAATTATCCGTTCTCAGCACGATTTCAATGGTGTTCCGGAAAATTTTGCCCATGCCGTTGAAAAGCTTCCGGAAGCGGACGGAGAAATCCCGAAATATGCAGTTATGCCCCAAAACACTTCAGATCTGAGGCGGGTCCTTTCTGCCATGAAGAATACTTCCGGAAAGCGGATTATTCTCGGCATGGGCGACTGGGGTTTTCCCAGCCGTATTCTTTCCTCTTATTATGGATGCTGGTTCACCTTTGTCTCCCCGAAAGGGAGCTCTGCTGCACCTGGACATGTGGATCCTGAAGAAATTCGCACTATATACAGGCATCACCTGATTTCGGAAAGAACTGAAATTTTCGGCATAATCGGCAACCCTGTTATGCACAGCAAGTCACCGATTATTCATAACAGGGGGTATTCCCTGCAGAAACAGGATGCAGTTTACATCCCGTTCCAGGTTGATGATCTTGATCAGTGGTTTCTACTGGCAGACGAAATACCGGTAGAAGGTTTTTCGATTACCATTCCCCATAAAGAAAAAATTGTTCCCAAACTGTCAACTGTATCCGATGCGGTCGCTGCGGTCGCTGCCTGCAATACCGCAATACACGGACCTGAAGGCTGGCATGGAGAAAATACGGATATTGCGGGGTTTCTCAGTCCAATACAGGATATTTTTTCCGGAAAAGATCGGACGAAAAAAAAGGCGGTGGTTATAGGCGCGGGCGGTGCAGCCCGGGCGGTTGTCTACGGGCTGCACCGTATGGGTTTTGATATTCTTATTGTTAACCGAACCGCCTCAAAAGCGGAATCTCTGGCAAAAGAGTTTAACTGCACTTATGCACCCCTCGCACAGGAGAGCTGGATTACAATTAAAGAATATTCCGCTCTTATTGTTCAGACCACTGCTCTTGGAATGCATCCTATGGAAGATAAAGATCCACTGAAAGGCTACAGCTGGACGGGCAATGAAACAGCCTACGACTTGGTGTATGTTCCGGATAAAACCCTTTTTCTAAGAGCCGCCGAGAAGGCGGGTTGCAAAATAATCAACGGTATGCCCATGCTTATGGAGCAGGGGAAAGAACAGTACCTTTTATACACCGGAAAAAAATACCCCGCTGATGAATTGAATGATCAGTAAAAAAGTGACCGTTTTCGCTTCCGGATTCTTACTGCCCGGCGTATTTTGAAGGTCTGTTCCTTTTCGCCCGGCAATACAAGGGCGGTCATTTCGGGGTTCCCGGGATTCTTTTCCAGTTTAAGTGGATAAACCAGTACCGGAGAGTCATCAACTTCCGGCGTATCGATCTCCAGAAGATCCTGATCAGTATTCATCACGTCCTCTATGATTCTCAGCTTGGCATGAAAATCTATTCCCCGGGCTTCCAGTCTGCCTATCCTGCAGATATCTCCCCTGATCTGATCGGGAAAAAGTATGATTTTCCTGTCTATTTTCGCCTGAAGTTCTACTGTTTGATCTGCTGACAGATCAAGCTTTAACAGACGTGCTTCAAGTTCAAGCTGCACACTTTCTTTTGAAACATCTGATCTTTCACTTACAGATGGCTCAACAGGGCTGGTTTCATTATCCAGGGTATTCCGTGTTTCGATGCTGAGGGGGGATGCTTTCTGTTTAAAGTTCGCAGATTTACGGATTCCTCCGGATTTCAGATGGTTACGTATTTCCCCGGGGTCCGCATACCCGAGATTACGCCATTTTATCAGAAAGGGACTGAGCTTTTCCGGTTTGATAAAGTAGACTCCCGGGGCAAGGCTTTCGAGGATGGCAGAGGCAAACTGGTCTTCCATCAGTGGAATCATTTCGGGTGCTACTTTAACCACGGTTCCCGTAGAGATTTCAATCTGGCGTATGGTATTCAGCCAGCCCGATGCCGTTACTAAAACATTCTGCGGAACGGTGTCGCCGCCAAAACTTTTCAGATTTTCAAGGATTGTGGCACTGCTGTTTGAACTTCGAACTGAATCAACAAAAATAGACTCATTAAATTCATAATGGCTTAAGCGATCATATCGATTTATTTTCAGATAACCGGCGGCAAAAGCCTTACTTTTGCCGGAACAGTCCGGTGGCAGCATAACCTCAAATGTCGGTTGAAGCAGAGGAGGGCGGTCCGAAACTGAATAATCCGTATTATCTGAGACATCAAGCAGTTCATGCAGGTTTTTTAAGGAACTGAAAAGATGAATTGAAAAAAGTCCCATTGAGACATATCTGCCTTCAATTTTCTTTTGCGGAAACTCAGTTAAGAGCCCTGAAAATATCAGGTTATTCAGGCTTTTTTCTGTTTTGAATTTCTGGGTATAGGCCAGATCCTCGGGATTTTCGGCAAAACTGAAACGGGAAACAAGTTCGTCCAGGCTGTATGCCTTGTTTTGCTCCATGAGAGAAATCAGCGAGTCGCTTATTCTCCTGCCGGCGATCCATGCACTATGACTGTTGGTGTCCATCCAGCCATAGGCGGCAACTCCTGTAAACAGTGCCCGATACCGCTGCATGGGATTCTGATCAAAAAAAGCGTTAATTGAGGTGTAATCAAGGATATATTTGTCGCCTCTGTTTTCAATAAGTGAGAGAGCGGCTGCTGTTGAGGTAAGAAGCTGGATATGTTCTTCTGTCAGTTTTTCACCGAGTCGTTCTCTGAATACATCCAGCGTCCTTTTCCTGATGCTTCCGTCCTGACGATAAAGTGAAGATACTTCGTTAACCAGACTGAGATAGGCTGTAAGCAGGTCTTCGTTAAGCCAGGGTTCTTCCGCTTTCAGTTCTGTTGAGATCACGGAGACAGGAGGCGGCATAACAATATTGCCTATGGTGTCAGAAAGTAAGGGGTTGAGCTTAATAAGTCCCGCAGTGTCGCGGTAAAGAATGAGCCTTTCTATCAGATTTTCAACAAGGCTTAAAAACTTAAGCCTGGTATACTGGTGATCAAAAAGTTTTCTGAGATCATTGGTTTCAATTCCGCCGGACTGTAATACAGATCCGCAGATTTTCAGCTCTTCGTCATTAAGAAGTGCAAAGAGACGTTCCCGGGTTTCTGTTTTAAGCAGTAATTTTTCCAGGGAGTTGATAATTGACGGTTTATGATACGGTGTTTGTACCGGTCCGAGATAGTTCTTTATCAGATCAAAGAAGGGTTCATCTTTCAGTTTCAGCAGGCTGTTTTTCCAGTCTTTTACCAGGTCCATCCGAAAAGAGTACCTGAAAGAGTGGAAACTGCCAAGCGGAATATGGACCGGTTAAACGGCTCTATTTCTCCCAGAGTTCGATATGGTAGCGGTATCCCTGTTCGGTAAGGAATTTCTGCCGGTTCAGTGCAAAGGTCTCTTCCACTGTATAGCGGGAAACTATGCTGTAAAAAAATGAACTGCGCTTTTTGGGCCGCAGGATACGGCCGAGACGCTGCGCTTCTTCCTGACGTGAACCGAAGGTTCCGGATACCTGTATTGCAACTGAGGCATCCGGCAGGTCTATGGCGAAGTTCGCAACCTTTGAAACTACAAGGACCCGGATGTCTCCGGTACGAAATTTTCCATATAGTTCTTCCCGCTCTTTGTTGGGAGTTTGTCCGGTAATAATGGGAACCTTAAAGGCTTTTGAAAGTTCTTTCAGCTGATCAAGATACTGACCAATGATCAGGATACCGTCCTCTGGATGGTTTTCAATAAGTTCCCGGGCAATCTCTATTTTTCGCGGATTTTCCGATGCGATACGGTATTTCCTGCGTTTATCCGCAGTGGCATAGGGAAGCTTGTCATCTTTTGAAAGTTCCACCCGTACTTCAGTGCAGTATGCTTCTGCTATCCAGCCTTTACCCTCAAGCTCTTTCCAGGGAACATCAAAACGCTTGGGCCCGATAAGAGAAAAAACCTCGCCTTCCTTGCCGTCTTCCCGTACCAGGGTGGCTGTGAGACCAAGCCTGCGAATAGCCTGAATTTCTGCGGTAACCCTGAATACCGGAGCTGGAAGAAGATGAACTTCGTCGTAGATAATCAGCCCCCAGTCTCTGGCTCTGAAAATACCGAAATGGGGAAAGGGAGGATCCTGTTTTTGTCCGTAGGAAAGAATCTGATAGGTGGTAACCGTTACGGGCCGTATCTCTTTCGCAGTAGAGGTATATTCGCCTATTTCCTCTTCCTGCAAATCAGTTTTATCCCGAAGTTCATCGATCCACTGGTGCACCGCTGCCACGTTGGTGGTGATAATAAGAGTGCTGGTCTTCAGCAGTTCCATGGTCTTTATGCCTACCACGGTTTTTCCTGCGCCGCAGGGCAGAACAATAACGCCGAAACCGTTACCCGGGGTTCCGCTGCCGTGAAAGACTTCTGCTGCCTCTTTCTGGTAGTCTCTGACGGAAAAATCCCTTCCGTCGCCGGTTTTTGCCTTAAGACCGATCTCTATGGGTTCTCCTTCCTTGAGGGGAACAAGATCTTCAACGGGATAATTTATCTTTATCAGGGCGCTTTTAAAGGTTCCTCTGTTTAAAAGCGGGACAAAGATCTCATCACCTTTGGGAAACAGAAGTTTTGCTATCTCTTTACGGGCACTGATTTCCCGCAGTACAGATTGATCACGTACTTCAAGTTTAAGCATATCTTCGCTTTCCGCCGGAAGAAGACGGATGCTTCCGTAACGGCCCAAAAGATCCTGGACCTGAAACAGCACATTGTCCGGAACGGGAAATCGGGACCACTTTTGAAGACGAGCTTCTATTTCCCCGGTTTTCAATCCTGCAGAAGCAGCATTCCAGAGTGACAGTGGGGTAACACGATAGGTATGCATATGTTCGGGAGATTTTTCCAGTTCGGCAAAAGGAGCTATCTGGTCTCTGGCTTCGTTAAAACCGGGATCATGCACGTCCATGAGGAGCGAACCGTCACTTTGTACTATTAATGGAGTATGTGAAAGGGTTTGGCTGTTCTGCGACATGGCACAACAATACACAGTCCTGTACCGAAAACTCAATACCCGTTATGATATAAAGGCACTTCTAAAAACGTGGTATTTTTGCCATAGCCCAGGAGGATATGGAGAAAAGAGTAGTTTTTAGAGGTGGCCTGAAGCTGTTGACCTGATTTATTCCATATTTTAGTCTGCATTCCGTGTGACAACCCAAGGAGTACCCAGATGGGAAAGCTGATAATTGTAGGTAATATAGCGGACAGTCCTTTTGCCGCGGATATAGGTTTTCATCTTGGCCAGAGGGAGCATTATTCAGATATTGTATCCCTTAAAAGTTTTCTGAATGATGAATTCTGCCCCCGGTTTATTGTGGACGAAGAAAGCATGGAAAATATAGGGCGAAAGCTGGAAAATTATACTGTGATTATCACCAGCACAACCATGGGCGGCTACACCAGAGATGAGCTGGCCACAAGGAACTTTCTTATTGCCAGGGCCGCCAAGGATAATGGTGCCGACAGGGTGATTCTGCTTGAACCGGATCTGTTCTACAGCGCCCAGGACCGCGGCCCCCGGCCCGAACATGGAGATACTGCAATAAGCCGTAACGAATGGGACTATAAGAAGTTTGACGGCCAGCCCTTTTCCGCAAGATTGTATGCTGATCTTCTCCGGGAGAGCGGTGTGGACGAAGTGGTAACGGTACATAACCATTCGGTTTCGGTGGAACATATTTTTATGGACCGTTTTTCAGGGTATTTCAATAACCTGCAGCCCTTTCCTGTATATGCAGAGTACATTCGCGACTCCGATATTGTAAATGTAGACAACCTTGTTCTCTGCGCACCCGATAAAGGCGCTCTTGTTTTCTGTCAGAAACTGCATGATTGCCTCGGCCGGGATGACGTAAAACTTCTTTCCATGAACAAAAAGAGAACCGGTGAACGGGAAGTAAGCATCGAGGTTGATCCGGACAGCGGTATTTCTTTGGCAGATATTGAAGGAAAGGATCTGGTTGTCACCGACGACATGGTCCGTACGGGTACTACAATTCTTGAGTGCTGCAAGTTGCTGAGACAGGGGAATCCTAATAAGATTATATTTATGGTTACCCATTTTTATTCAAGCAGAGAAGGGCGGATAACCCTGAACGATCCGGCTATTGATGAAATTGTAACCACCAGTACAATCCCGCAGATTCTCAACAGGGATATGCAGGGGAGACTGAGGCATAAAATGGTGGTACTCCGTCTTGCCCGGTGGATATCCAGTTGTGTAACCGGTTTGAAAGGAGTTGAACAGGAACCCTTTGACGGGCCTCTGTACACCGAAGATATTTCATCAAAACATCCCCGCTGGAAAGGACGCATGGGGCCTCTGTTCCAGGCCTGATACTATATACTTTAACTGACGGTTGAAAGGAAGGTTGCTATGGCAGACGCATTTAAAGTGGGCATAATTTCGGGAAAACTCGGCGACGTTGACGGTGTTTCACTGGAAGTTGATAAATGGATAGATGTCCTCAACGGAATGGGTCATGAGGTTCATACCATTGCCGGGAAATACGGTACGGTGCTTACCTCTCTGCCGGAAGATCAGCAGTTTACCCTTCCTGGTATCCGTTTCGACAGCGAAGAGCAGAAATGGTATGAAAGCCAGGTTTTTCCTCATCTGCAGAAACACCCCCCCCATATTACCCCTAAAAGAAAGAAAATGATTCTGGACAAACTGCAGTTTGAGGGCAACGAGATTGCCAACCGCATGTTTGAATATGTTCAGAATAACGATATTGACGTTATTGTAGCCCAGAATACCAATGCCATGCCCATGACTCTCCTGGGCGGCATGGGTGTATATGAACTTGCAAGCGAAAAACGGGTAGCCACAATTTTTCATCATCATGATTTCTGGTGGGAAAGGAGCCGCTTTTCCAACAGCCATATAGAAGGACTTCTCGGTCGTATAATGCCTCCCACTGATCCCGGACTGGAACATGTTGTTCTTTCCTCTTATGCCGCCCACGTATTGCGCTCCATAAAGAGGGTGCATCCGAAGCTGGTGCCAAACTGTGAAGACTTTGATAATCCCGTATGGAAGGATGAGTATAATTCAAGCTTCAGAGCCGATCTCGGTTTCAGGGAAGATGATATTCTTGTTATACAGCCAACACGGATTGTACGGCGGAAGCGTATAGAGGATTCTGTGGCTCTTGTCGGTCGATTTGTAGAGAAATACCCTCAGTATAAAAACCGTACCCACTTTATAATTTCCCTGTATCAGGGAGATGAGCCGGATGAAAACTATATCCAGCAGATACAGGCCATGGGCGAAAAAATGGGCATACCCGTGCATCTGATTGCAGAACGGGTTGCCTCTGAACGGGGAACCGATGCCGAGGGCCGGAAGATGTACACAAACAGGGATGTCCTTGCAAATGCGGATATTGTAACCTACCTGCCCATTTGGGAAGGCTTCGGCAATGCCCTGCTGGAGGCTATTGCTGCCAAGGTGCCGGTGGTGACCACCACCTATCTGGTTTACAAAACCGATATCGGTATTTTAAAGCTTAAAAATGTGGAAATTCTTGATCAGTACGACGACACGGGTATGCTGATTATTCCCGATTCCGCAGTGGAACAGATGCATACCCTTATTACCGATAAAGGAGTACGGGATGATGCGGTTGAGCAGAATTTTGAGATCTGTGCAGCAGCCTTCGGATACGGCACCCTGAGGGAAAAGATCGGTAATATTATCTACGATTACGGCGATGAAATCCGGGCTTCCCGGAAGCGGATTGCCAAAAGCAAGCTGGCATATTCGGTATAAAAAAACGCCCCGCGAAAGCGGGGCGTCTCTATTTAAGAAGGACTGATTGTTTTAGAACTGAGCTCTCAGGTTGAGCTGTGCTCCAATAGCCTGGGTTACCGGGTTCAGGGTGGCGGAAAGATCAAGCTTTGCAAAAAGCAGTTCTACCGAGGTTCCCGCATAGGCACGGAAAGCAAAGCCGTTGGCTTCAGAGTAGGTAGTCATACCGGTGCTGCTGAGATCATCAAAGTATCCAGGGTACTTGGTTTTCCAGTCTGCAGCAGTATCTGTTCCAAAATCGATATCTGCATTATATCCACCGCCTGCTTCTGATATGCCATAAGATGCGCCAATACCTGCATAAGGTCGAAGGATAAATAGGATGTTTTTACTGATCTGTATGTTGGCGTCGAAAACGTTACTTTTCCAACCAAACATAACTTCAGGGGCGTAGATAGTGATATCGTCAAGTGGTGTTGTTGTGTCAGGGTCTGAAATAGTTTCTGTAGTACCTACGCTTGTTGAAACCATTCCATCAAGGCGGGTATAACCGGCACCGATGGATACTTCCGGCATCAAGAGGCCTTCTTTTACCATGCGGTACCGCATGTTCAGGCCGAACATTTTGTAGTCAACTGCTACACCATCGTTCATGGCTTCTTTTGCCGCATCAGGAATGTATCCTGCTTTTATGCCGATATCGAAGGGAAGAATAAATCCGCCGATTCGGGCTTCTACGGCATCCGCCATTATGGGCAGTCCGCCAAGATCTATAATTTCCTGGGGAATATCGGTAATACCAAGCTGATTGTAGAGCTGTTCAATATCATCCACAGGAACGACTACGAACCCGGCAGAAACTCCAACACCAAAATGGGGGAAGTGTCCAATATATGAGTCGGACCAGCGCAGGCCGATGTCGGCAAGCAGCGGTATTGAAGGTGCGGCATCTTCTGCGAAGGTTTCAAAGGTATTCATAAAATCATCAAGGTCTGGTGTCTGAGCTGCTGCAGAGAAGCTGAATATCAGCAGGACAGCAACTGCAATTAGCATTATTCTTTTCATACAAAGCCTCCAATTTCAGAGCTAACAGGTAAAGTATACTGCAAAAGTGAGAAATAATCAGGAAAAATATGCAGCCGCGCAGAATGGTTACACCTAAACAGGTTAATCCTCTTTTTCGCTCTCAATTTCCGTACCTGCATGCTTGGTGTATGGTAGGATAACACTTTGAATGCTTTCTCCCTCTTTCTGTTCCAGCTCGAACCAGGCGGAGTGGGCTTTCATCTCTTTATCAAGTTCATCCAGGCTGTAGTACTCGTCCGGAACTGTTGCCAGACGGTCTTTTTCTTCTGCATAAATAAAGCGCATGATGCTTCCATGGGGAGTTTTGATCGCACCTGTGTGGGTAACATCCTCCCAGGTGAGACGCTCAATTTTGCGGTTGGGAAAGCGCAGGGTTATACCTTCATCGTGGGTGAGGATATAGCTCTTTAAATGCAATACCAGCATACGGATCATCTGGTAGCTTAAGAATGCAAAGAGCATAGCAACCAGAGCTCCGGCGGTTCCCGGAATAAACATGAGGGGGACAACTGTAAAAATAAGCAGAACAGCAATCATAACATAGGCAACCATCATTCTTCGGTTACCTCTAACCCGAATTGAATAACGCATGAAAAACTCCTTTTTGTGGGTGTATAAATATGGACTACAATAAGCGGCAACAATCAGAAGTGCATTGCTTCCTGTCGTTTAAAATGATCTTCCAGAACAATCGCCGCCATGGCTTCCATGACCGGTATAATGCGGGGACAGATACATGGATCATGCCTGCCTTCGGTAATAATCTCACGTTCGTTACCGTCTTTATCCAGGGTTCTTTGTTTTGCAGTAATACTGGATGTCGGTTTTACCGCCGCCCGGAAAATCAACTCCTGTCCAGTTGAAATTCCACCGAGGATTCCTCCGGCATTATTGCTCTGAAAACCGTTCTTATCCATCCAGTCGTTGTGTTCGCTGCCGGACATATCAGCGCAGCCGAAGCCTGAGCCGAACTCTATACCTTTTACCGCGCCAAGACTGAGAATAGCCTTGGCCAGCTCTGCATCAAGTTTATCAAATACCGGTTCGCCGAGCCCCGGGGGGAGACCATTTATGCGGCATTCAATAATTCCACCGGTGCTGTCTCCTTTTTCAGAGAGCTCCCGCACTTTCCGGGCCATCTTCTCCGCTGCCACGGGATCGCAGGCCCGCATGGGGTTTTTTTCTATAACAGAGGGATCGTAGGTTTCGCACTGGAATCCGCCGGCACGCAGGGTATATGCAGTTATGGTAACACCCCGGCGGGCAAGCAGTTTTTTTGCCACCGCTCCTCCGGCGACCCGTCCGGCGGTTTCCCGGCCCGATGCCCTTCCGCTGCCACGATGGTCCCGGATACCATACTTCTTCAGATAGGTAATGTCCGCGTGGCCCGGACGGAACATATCTTTTATATCGTCATATGCTCCGGGTCTCTGATCCTGATTATAGAGAATCACCCCCATGGGAGTTCCGGTGGTTTTGCCTTCGAAGAGACCGGACATTATGTGGACCCGGTCACTCTCCTGTCTTGGGGTGGTTATATCGGACTGTCCCGGTTTTCGCCGGTTCATTTCAATTTGAATATCTTCTTCAGAAAGTTCAAGGCCCGGGGTAACTCCGTCAATAATGACACCAACACCGGGGCCGTGGGATTCTCCGAAAGTTGTTATACGAAACAAATTACCAAAACTGTTACCCGGCATAGTCATACTCCTGCAGCATATGTATCAAAGTAGTCGCAGCATCTTCTGCGGATGCTCCGTTCAGTTCAAGAATTATATGAGCCTCTTGGCGGTACAGATTGTCCCGGCGGGTAAAAAGCTCATTAAAGGTTTTTTTCGGATCCTCTGTATCCAGAAAAGGAGGAAGACCCCTCGCGGCAATCCTCTCAAAAAGAACATCAGGAATCTCATGAAGGTAAACAAGAATCCCCATGGTTTTTAGGAAATTTCTCGAGTCATCATATTCGGGCGTTCCACCACCCAGGGCGAGCACGTAAGGATGCTGGTTTATTTGAGACAGATGTTTGAGGCAGCGGAATTCAAGGTTCTGAAATCCTGTTTTACCCAGTCGGCGGTAGATCTCCCGGGGTTCCCAGGTAATTACATCCCCGCCGCGGTCTTCGCGGCAAAGCTCAACAACGCAGTCATCTAAATCATGAAACTGGAGACTGAGCTTCTCCGCAAGTATATGTCCAACTGTTGATTTGCCTGAATGTTTAACACCTGAGAGTATTACAGGCCGTGACGGTCGGTATTCCATTGTGTCAGAACAGTAACCGTCTCAATCAAACAGGTCAAGGCGTTTTGAGGTCGATCACATAGGGGCTGCCGGGGGAATACTGACTGAGGGGGGAAGGGGCGGCAATTTCATATCCCTGAGCGTAATCTACACCGATATCACGAAGCAGCAGCAGTATCTCCTTTGAGCGGACATACTCTGCGATTGTGGCAGTTCCTATAATATGCCCCAGACTGTTGATGGCCTCCACCATGGAGCGGTCTATGGGGTTTACATCCATATCCCTCACAAAAGTCCCGTCTATTTTCAGATAATCCACGGGAAGGGTTTTAAGATAGTTGAATGAACTGAATCCCGATCCGAAATCATCCAGGGAAAAATAGTACCCCTTGTCCCGCATTTCCCTGATGAAATCATTGGTAAGCTGCATATTGCTGATAGTTGCTGTTTCGGTCACCTCAAAACAGAGAAATTGCGGGGCAATACCCGACCCGGTAATAAGGTCGGCAGCCTCCAGCAGATGATGCTCGTTGGCAAGTGTTGCAGCGCTTAAGTTTATGCAGAACATAACATCCTCATCGGGTATTTCTTCAAGGATGGAGTAGATTGATTGAAGGCCTTTTCTCAGTACCGCCTTGTCTATGGCGGGCATTACATTATAGCGTTCCGCCGCCGGAATAAAGGTTCCGGGCATAATAAGTTCGCCATCATGGCTTGTCAGCCGCAGAAGAATTTCGTTTTTAATGGTTTTGTGTTTATCCGTATTAAGAGGGATAATGGGCTGGTAGTAAAGCTCAAGCCTGTCTTCTTCCATGGCTGCATGAAGTTCGGATATCAAGGTCATTTCGCTGCGGCGTTTTTTGAAAATATTGGAGTTGGAATCATACATTTTAATCTTACCGCCCCCTTCTTCCTTGGCGGTAAAACATGCATCATCCGCTGCAGCCAGCACTGTCTGTACATCTTCAGACTGGGCATCAATTCTGACCAGCCCGATAGATGAATTGATGGTAAAAACCTTGTCGTCCCAGACCATCTTATGGTTTCTAAGACGATGCAGGAGTCTTTCGGCAAGGTTATACGCCTGATTGGGGGAAACATTTATAAGGATTATTCCGAATTCATCTCCTCCCAGGCGAGCACAGAAATCGGTTGTTTTAACCATGCTCTGGATTATGGAAGTTGCCTGCAGCAGCATTTCATCCCCGGCTCTGTGACCAAGGGTATCATTGACAACCTTGAACTGATCAAGATCAAGATAGAGAAGGGCATGGGTTCCCGGCTGTTCGGAAAGATTCTGGATAAGGTTGTATAAATGAAGACCGAAGGCATCACGGTTGGCAAGACTTGTAAGAATATCATGACTTGATTGAAAGCTCAGTTGTTCACTCAGATTTTTCAGAGCAGAGGTGTCTCTTATTACGGTAACACTGCCTTCATTTTTTCCGGTGGGACTGGTAATTTTAGAATACGACCCTTCTACATGTATTTTACGTCCAATATTGTTGGTCATAATGCAGTTCTGGAACCGGAATGGCAGATCTTCCAGGGGAATGTCGGCCAAATCAGTAAAATTTATGCGTCCCGAGTGGGAGTCATATAACTCCAGTGCGTCGTTAAGGTCGAGGCGGTCCAGTTCAAACTCATCTTTTCCCAGCAGATTCTCACATTCCGGATTGACGAAACATACCTTGCCGCTGGTATCTGTTGCTATTATACCATCTCCGATGGAGTCAAACATGGCGGAATACCAGCGTTCCTGCCATTTGAGTTTACGGTCAATCCGGTATTTATACAGAGCAATATCAATACTGGTATGAAGTTCCTTCTCTTTAAAGGGTTTAAGAATGTAGCCTATGGGTTCAACCTGTTTCGCCCTGTCCAGGGTGGTTTCATCAGAATAGGCGGTAAGAAAAATCACCGGGATTTCGTAACGTTCTTTTACAATTTCTGCGGTTGCTATGCCATCGATATCACCACTGAGCATTATGTCCATAAGGATGATATCCGGGGCTTCCTTTTCTACGGCCTCTATTGCACCGTTTCCGGTGGATTCGATACCGATTATGCGGTAACCGTAGTTTTCCAGCCTTCGCTGTAAATCGAGGGCAATTATGCGTTCATCCTCAACTATAAGAATCTTTTCTGTGGCCATACTACGGATGCTCCTGCATACAGTTATCTTAAGCATTCAAAAGTTGGAATGCAACTTTCTCATATAAATTTCAAGTTGAACTTGACAGCAGGTATCCGTGGAAGGCAGACTTATAGTAAGTATGAGCAGTCTATTTTTTTCCAGTACCCTCACCAGAGAAGAACTTACCGGACGTATACGACCCAGGGACAATGATATACGGGGTGCCTATTTTCGTGATACCACCGCCATCATTCATTCAAACCCTTTCAGGCGTCTCAAGCATAAAACGCAGGTCTTTTTTACCCCTGACAATGATCATATCTGTACCCGCATTGAACATGTCCTGCATGTGGCAAGCGTTTCAGCAACGGTCTGCCGCTCCCTTAATCTTGATGCAGATCTGGCCTGGGCTATAGGTCTTGGCCATGACCTCGGGCATACTCCCTTCGGGCATGTGGGAGAAAAAATTGTTGAAGAACTTTTAGGTGAGCCTTTTGCCCATGAACTATATTCCTTAAGGGTTGTAGATAAGCTTGCCAATAAAGGAAAAGGTCTTAATCTGACCTATGCCGTCCGTGACGGGATAATAAATCATTGCGGTGAGCAGTTCGAACAGGCAATTGTCCCGGATTTCGAGTTGAAGGATCTTTCCTCAATTGAAAACAGAAACCGGTATCCCTCCACCTGGGAAGGATGTATTGTGCGGATGTCTGATAAAATCGCTTACATCGGCCGTGATTTTGAGGATGCTGTTAATCTGAAAATGTTATCCAGGGATGATTTGCCCCATGCCGTAGGGGATGTCCTCGGCGAATCCAATGGTGAAATAATAGATACCCTGGTAAATGATATGATCCGCTCTTCTCTACGAACAGGAAGTATCGGATTTTCCCGCGAAGTATATGAAGCTCTGCTGGAATTCAGAAATTTTAATTACCGCAATATATACAAGCACCGACTGCTCAGCGAGTATCACCGATACTTCCGGCGTATCCTGTTTACCCTTTTTGAGTATCTCATCGATCTTTATGACTCCCATAAGGATAATTATGCAGGCTACTCAAGGGAAGGGAATACTCTTGCTGCCCGTTTTGGCGAATATCTTGTCAAAATGCAGGAACTTTATCGCAGTGAAGAGGCCTCAGGTAAGAGTGTTGTGATTGATTATATTGCCGGCATGACCGATGATTTCGCCCTGTCTGCGGTTCAGGAAATCATGGTCCCCCGTCGTTTTCACTCCCAGTTTGACCATCTGTTTACGAATCCCGGGGAAAATTTGACGTAAAGGTATTTCTGCATTACCTTTTAAGAGTCCCACGAGCGGGAAGCCTCTATCGTCTTTACTGCTATACGAACAGCTCAGATTTTTAGGAGGGGGAACCTGATTGAACTCTTCACTTAAGTATGGTGAAAAGATCGGTGAATATCTGGTGCGCATAGAAGAGATACGTCCGCATCAGGTTCAGAACATTCTGCTTCGTCAGCAGTGTGGGGACAGAAGGCGTTTCGGTGATATTGCTGTAGATTTACGCTATCTAGAAAAAAGAAAACTTGAAGACTATATTCAGAGTGCAGATCTTCCCCTGTGGCGTAGAGAGAAACCCGGCAAGATCAGATATACTCAACAGAAAGATAAGCTGGGTATATAGGCTAAGCTGTTTTATTCCATGCAATCTTTACTTTTATACCCGCTCCTTCAAGCATCGCAGCAGTTCCGGTTAGAACCGCATCATCATATGGTTCAAGATTACTGAAATTTGTATCCAGGGTGTTCCCCGGTCTGAACCCTGAAAGCAGATAGGAATATGCACCTTTTACCGAGGGAATAATCTCATTAAAATCTTCCGGACCAACAATTCCCGGAACCATGGTGGTACGAAACTGGTGAGGAGTACCGGATTTCAGGATAAGTCTGATAGACTGCTTTACTTTATCTACAGATGCTTCAATATCCGCATTTTCATTCAGCACGGATGCATATCGTGAGAAGGCTGTCTTAATATCCATGGCAAAATAATCGGCACCGCTTTCAGTAAGCCTTTCAGGAAAGGAGCCGTTAGTGTCAAGCTTTACCGGCAGTCCCAGGGCATGGATGCTCTCGATCATTGAAAGTGTCTCCTCATGCATCAGCGGTTCGCCTCCTGTAATGGAGACGCCGCCAAGGACATTTCGACGCTTTGTCAGATATGAGAGAACTTCTTGCCTGGTGAGAAAATCTGATGGTTCCGGTCCTGTTACGAGTTCCGGATTATGACAGAAGGGGCAGCGGTAATTGCAGCCCCGGGTGAACAGGACTGCAGCTACCTTGCCGGGATAATCTAAAAGAGATGTTTTTATAAGGCCCCAGTTCAGACTTAAACCGCAGCCTGTTCTTTTTCAAAGGATTTGATTAAATCCTGAAGGTTGGAAGCCCGGAATATTTCATCTCCCCTGACATCCCTGAAGATAACAGTCGGAGTAGCGCAGACTGCAAGATTTCCGGCCAGGCTGTAGCCTTCTTCCATATCAACATTAATTTCATTGCCGCTGAAGCCCAGCTCGCTGAGGTAACTTTTTACCGGCGGACAGTTAGGGCAGGTTGTGCGGAAAAAATACTGGTAGCTGGCAATGCCGGAGGTTTCCGGTGAAGCTGCAGTGTCAGCACTAAACGCATCTGCGGACCTCTTCATTTCTGCTTTGGGCATATCTGCGGGAACATTATAGGGAGTTCTGTAATCGTATTCTTCCCGTTTACCCCGGTTCCAGTTTTTCACTGAACGGTAATAACCTACTATCCGTGTGTAGACTTCAGTTGTTCTTCCCCGGACATTCTTGAGGTTCATGGTAAGTTCTTCGAGTTTCTTTTCCACGTCGCTGATGGTCATTTCTGTTTTCTTCATTCTTTCCGTCCTTTCTTTAAACCGTTTCGTTTATACAGGGGCAGCCTGAGACTGCAGCTCTTTTTTCAGGGCTTTGAGGTTATTGATCTCTGTTTTCAGCCGTATTTCTTCTTCCTCTCTGCATTTCGGGCAGTCGAAATGTTCACCCGACAGGTATCCATGTACCGGACAGATAGAGAAGGTTGGTGTTATGGTAAAGTAGGGCAGCCGGTAATTACTGGCAACTGCCTTCACCAGGTTTTTACAGGATTCTGTATCTTCTATTGCTTCGCCTACGAGGCCATGGAAAACGGTTCCTCCGGTATAGCGGGTCTGCAGGTCATCCTGGTGGTCAAGGGCTTCGAATACATCTTCTGTATATTCAACCGGGAGCTGGGTTGAGTTTGTATAATAGACCTCTTCCTGACCGCCGGTAATAATATTGGGATAATGTTCTTTGTCATGCTTGGCCAGGCGGTAGCTGGTGCTCTCTGCGGGGGTTGCCTCCAGGTTAAACAGATCGCCTGTACGTTCCTGATAATCAGCAAGGCGGTCTCTCATAAAATCAAGAATTTCAATGGCAAACTGTTTTCCTTCCATGGTGGTAATATCCACACCCATGAAGTTCTTAAGGCATTCGTTCATACCGCAGATGCCAATGGTGGAGAAATGGTTATTGAGGTGTTTCAGGTACCTCATGGTGTAGGGGAAGAGCCCTCCTTCCATGAGGCGGTTTATCACCTTTCGTTTAATGGTGAGAGATTCCGCAGCCAGATCCATCATCCGCGAAAGTCTGCGGTAGAACTCCCCCTTATCACGGGAAAGGTAACCGATTCTTGGCAGATTGACCGTAACAACCCCGATAGAGCCGGTAAACTCATCTGAGCCGAAAAGCCCGCCGCCGCGTTTTCGCAGTTCCCGCTTATCCAGCTGCAGCCGGCAGCACATGGAACGTACATCGCCGGGATCCAGGTCGGAGTTGATAAAGTTCTGAAAATAGGGGGTACCGTACTTTGCGGTCATGGTAAACAACAGATCCGCATTTGGGCTGTCCCATCCGAAATCTCTGGTGATGTTATAGGTTGGAATGGGATACTGAAATCCCCTTCCGTTTGCATCGCCATCAAGCATTAGCTGAATAAAGACCTTGTTGATAAGGTCCATCTCTTCCTGACACTCTCCGTAGGTGAACTTCATCTCTTCGCCGCCGACAAGAGCTTTTTTGTCCGCAAGGTCCGGAGGTACTGTCCAGTCCAGGGTTATGTTGGTAAAAGGTGCCTGGCTTCCCCAGCGCGAGGGGGTGTTTACGCCGAAGACAAAACTCTGAATAGCCTGTTTTACCTCTTCCTCCTGGAGATTGTCCACTTTTACAAAAGGAGCAAGGTAGGTATCAAAGCTTGAAAGTGCCTGAGCGCCTGCCCACTCATTCTGCATAATGCCGAGGAAGTTAACCACCTGCTGGATAAGGGTGGAAAGATGTTTTGCCGGAGTTGAGGTGATCTTATCGGGTACTCCGCCAAGACCTTCCTGAATAAGCTGTCTTAAGGACCAGCCGGCACAGTAGCCGGAAAACATTGAGAGATCATGAATATGAAAGTCGGCTTTTCTATGGGCATCTGCAATTTCTTCGGGGTAGATGTTTTTAAGCCAGTAGTTTGCCGTTATGGTTCCGGAATTATGCAGGATAAGTCCGCCAAGGGAAAAATTTACATTGGCGTTCTCATTAACCCGCCAGTCTGACTGGCTGAGGTAACCGTCCATGGTTGAGTTGATATCAACCATAAGTTTTTTTGTATCCCGCATGACCTCATGCCGGGCGCGGTAGATAATATATTTCTTGGCAATATCGCTTTCGCCGCTGTCGATAAGAACATTTTCCACCAGATCCTGAATCTCTTCCACCGCAGGGGCACTATTGGGGTGACGGGACTGCATGAACTCAAGCAGGCGCCGTTCTACCTTGGAGGTAAGAACCTCTACCAGCGCCTGATCATCCGTGTCCCGGGCTGCATTTACAGCCCGGCTGACAGCTGATGCAATACGCCAGCGGTCGTAGCTTTCTGTTTCGCCGTCCCGTTTGACCACCTGTCGTACCGGCCCTTCCTGGCTGACAGAATGATGTTCTTTTAAAAAATCTTTCCAGCTGTTTTCGGACATAAAAAAGTTCCCCTCCCAGTTCCTTCTATACAGGTTCTATTATGTTTTCCCCGACTATCGGGACAGTTTTTCTATTTCGTTGATAAATTCACCTACATTGTCAAACATGCGGTATACTGATGCAAAACGGACATAAGCTACACCATCCAGTTCATAAAGTTTACGCAACACCAGATCGCCGATGTTCTCGGCTTTGATCTCCCGGCTGTTCCGGGCAAGCAGTACTGCTTCATCTTCAATTGCATGGAGTAAATCTTCTACCTGCTTTTGGGAAACCGGACGTTTCTGCAATGAGCGCTGAATTCCTTCTTCAATTTTTTCTATGGAAAAGGGTTCCCTGCGGCCGTCCCGTTTTATCACCATGAGCGGTTTTTCTTCTATCCTCTCATAGGAGGTGAATCTGTACCCGCAACCGGTACACTCACGGCGTCGACGGATTGAGGTTCCGCTGGCATTCTGTCTGGACTCTATAACCTTATCTTCTGTTTCCTGACAATGGGGACAACGCATTTTCCTACCAACAAAGAAATTATTTAACCTGGCATAATACACGCTATATGTAGGGCCGTTATATATAGTGCCTTGTTTGATCTTTCAGCTATCTTAACACACTATATATCGGGTAGCAATCGCAATTGTTTAGGTTTTATTACATTTTTACTGTATTAGGGTTAACGGTCGTAAAGGTGATTACAGGATGGATGAGTATCAGGGGAATATTTCCGGAAAAGGAGATTCTGTCTGCCAGCCGGGTTCTCCGGTTTTCCGGAAATGTTCAAGACGGCGGATGGATAATTCGGCAAAAACCGGATCAATGTCCATGGTGAAGCACTGAAGACCTTTCTGTTCGGCAGCTATCAGGCTGGTTCCTGAATGGCTGAAAAAGTCGGCTGTTATCGATCCTGGGCCTAAGCTGCATGCATCCAGGATGCGAAGAGCGGCTTTTAACGGTTTTTGTGCATACGCTCCGGGGACATTTTCCTTCATCCGGTAAAATACCTGCTGTATATCTACCCATACGTTCCCCGGCCTTATGCAGTCACTTTTACTGCGTTCCATGTTTTCTGTTCTTTTACCGGACACTGTCTTGTAATAACCTTTGAGAATTTTGGGGATATCCGTATAGCGGACATCGAACCCCGGGTTCCCTTTTATATAATACAGAAGTTCCTGTCGTACACTCATCCAGTTATTCTGAGTTCCGTATCCCCGCTGATTACGCATTGTAATAAAGCTTCTGCTGGTAAGTTGGGGATATTCCCTCATGAGAAGCATCAGTTCCGGGAGAGGCTGGAACCCTGCACGCTGATCTGCGCCTGTCCATAAATAAAAGTGGGCATGATCGTTAAGATAGATAAGGGTGGAATTTAACCAGTCCCGTGTAAACTCAATATATTGTTCAACAGAGTATTGCGACAGGGCATCGGTATTTCTGCTGCCTACACTGATATTATAGGGTGGGTCATTGAGAAACAGGTCGGCCTTTCTGCCGTCAAACAGATTGGAGGTAACGTCATGGTCCCGGACATCGCCTGTACCGACTCTGTGACCGTTTATCTTATCTTCCCAGATTTCACCTGTCTTGAGACGACAGTAGGGAAGGATCTTTTTGCGGAGCTCTGAATCTGAATCCAGGCGGGAAAGTTTTTCCATAGGACGATTCTATGTTAAGAGCTTTTATAATTCCAGAGGGTATACTCCTTGTACCCTCTGGAAAAGCCGTTTTTTTCAAGAAGAGATAAATAGGGCGACAAAGCTGCGCTTTCATTATTGATCTGACGTATCTGTATTTTGTCTGGTAAGCCATGGGTACTGATCATTTTTGCGCAGAGGTGGTGAAAGGCTTTTTCCGCAGAACTCTCTGAATAAATCTGAAGGTTACCCTTATTCGGAGCATAGGAGAGCACCATTGTGCCGGCCTCCATGATATACCAGAGATCTCCCCTTCGGGGAGGAAAAGTGTCTTTCAAAACATTTAAAGGGATGCCGGAAAGAGAAGCCGGATCCTGAACATGTAGAAGTCTCAGTGAACTCTGCCTGTCAGAGAACTGTAGTTTTTCCCTGTTTTGCGGCTGGATGAATTGCAGCCCTGGAACAGCGTTAATAAAGTTGCCGCTGATAACTTCTCCTGAAAATTCCATCAAACGCAAAGCCTGAAAAATGTCCATCCATCGGAATGGCCGGGTTTCCCGGTAGAGCATTTCCCTGAACAGAACGGGATAGCGGTCAAATAAAATGCGAACCCGTTCTTTGGCTTTTTCCAGTTCTTCCAGGGAGTTCCCGGGTTCCGCGAATGGTGCCTGGAACCAGCTGCCTTGTATCGGCAGGGTCTGCTGCCAACGGGAAAAATCTTTCCTGTCCGGGCGTACTTTTTTCGACTCTGTTGAGTTATCACCATAGTTCCAGGTATCCGAACATAGTACTCCTCTGGTGTGATATTTTTTCAGGAGTGCCGCAAGTTCGGCATTGGTGCCTGTGAATTCGCTGCTGATTTCCCAGAAATTGTAGGCACCCCGATGCGGTACCGGCGAACCTGCATATGCAGTTTCAGGCGGACAGGTACGCAGGTCATTGTCGTTCAGATGCCAGAAGGTTCTCTTGTCGGAGGTGCCGCCGATAAAAAACAGCTCTCTCCCATGGAGAATATCATCTACCTTATCAGCTTTATAATCCATTGTTCGTAAGGGAAAGACAATGGTGTCCCAGACTGATTTCTTAATGGCCAGTCCTTCATATTGGAGGCAAATGTCGAGAATTGAACTTTTACGTTCTGTAGTCTGCCATCCAGCGAACATCTCTGCAAATTCATTCACGTTTAAAGAGTTAAATTCTGCGGATCGATTTCTTCCCCGGGCAAAACGAAGAAGCTGTTCGTAGGCCTCGCGGCTGATAAGTTCCTTGCGGTTCTCTGCTTCACCTAAACGGTCTTCAATTATCAGTCCTTCATCCAGGGCCCTTTCCACCATTCTCAGAGCGGTCTCTTTTTCGAAGGGGCTTACTGAAAAATCATCTGTACTGAACTCTTCTTTTTCAAAAGGCCCAGCATAGTAAAACCAGGCGATGAAGATAGTATAAAGCTCGTCACTATTATCGGGTAGTTTCAGTCTGGAGAGACGATCGCCGGAAGCGACCCATCCTCGGAAGGAACCGATTTTTCCATCTGGTTTCAGGATATATTCCTTTTCCAGAAAACCGGCATATTTTTTAAACTCACTGATAGATATGTACTGTCGCTCCAGTACAACAGATTCAAGATCAGCCGCGCTTAAAGGCCTGTATTCAGGGGCTGTCCTTCTCAACCGTTTAAGAAAATCATCTATTACGCTCTCTTTAATAGCCGGTTTCAGAAACTCACCAGAGCTGATTCGTTCTGCCCACTCTTTAGTATCTACAGGAAAGTTTTCTGGAACGTCATCCGAATAGATCTGAGCATTTACCTGTTGCCACAAAACGGCAGAGCAGAATGGTGATGGACTATCGGTTTCCACTACTACTGTATCAAGTAAGGATGTTTTGATTTCCTGTAAAAAATTCCGTAATCCCTGAAGGTCGAACTGCTGTTCCAGACACTCATGGGCAGCTTCCATAAGCAATGGAAAACCGGGAAAGCGGTGCAGGCTTGAATACAGCCGTTTTGCCCGTAAGCGGGACAGCCAGAGGGGAGTGCGTCTGCCGAAACCATCTCTCGCCAGTATTAGAGAGCGGCCTGCGGCTTCTCTGAAACGTGTCCCATAAATACCGCTGCCGGAAAGGGCTTCCACAAGAGTACCTGTAATATCCTCGGGAGACACATAACTGAAGATATCTCTCGGCAGTTTTTCCGGTGAAACAATTAGAATTGAATCGTTATCCCAGCTGACAGATACGGGATTTCCGCTCTTTTCCATTTTTTTGTGCAGAATAAGCCCTAACGGAGCGTTTATTTTACCTCCCCGAAAGGTATGAATAAAAAGAATTTCCAGCAGGTTTCCGGTATTCGAGAGGCGTGTGTATTCGCTGATTATTCTATTGTGTCCCGGAAGCATGGCGGTCCTGGACTGTTTTTCGATGAAACCTTGAAGACCCTCCGCTGCATCGGGAGTAAAACTGAATTTGGTCTCCAGAGTTTTCCTGAGGTTAATGTCGGCTGAAAAACGGTCAAGAAGATCCCTGGTCAGGGAATAGCCTTCAGGTCCCGCAAGAAACTGTTCTGCTATAAAGAAAGAAGCTGAGTTGGCGGGGCTGCTGGTAGGGAGAACCTCCATAACCTGACTGTTTATGCTGACTATCCGCCAGCGTCTGCTGGCATATCCGAAAATATCACCGGTTTTTCGTTCCCATACAAATTCCTCATCAAGTTCTCCGATGAGAGAACCATTCCCTGCATGTTTAAGAGTGTAATAACCGCGGTCAGGTATAGTTCCTCCCGATGAGAACAGCGCTCCCCTGGCAGCGGGAGAAGCGGAGGTGCCTTGATCGGTGTCTAGTATAAAAACAGGGAGATTCTGTATCTTTATTCCCTGGTAGAACCCGCGCAGCATTTCCTCTGTTTTAAGGAACTCTTCCTTTGCAAGATTTCTATAAGGCCAGGATTTTTTTAACGTTGCATATAGATTGTCGAGATCATTTTCTCCTCGGACAAGATGAGACACAATTATCTGGGAAAGAACATCGAGTGAATTTTCAGGGGGAATAGTTGATTCAATTATTTTACCATCGATTGCACTGCAGAGAGCTGCCGCTGCCAGGAGGTCTCTTCCGTGGGTGCAGTATAGGGTTCCCCGGCTTATACCTCCCACAGCGTGACCGGCTCTCCCCAGTTTCTGAAAGGCCGAAGAGAGAGACATGGGTGTCTGAACAAGAATTATGTGATCAAGGTCTCCAATATCTATTCCCAGCTCCAGAGAGTTTGTTGCAACAAGACATTTGAGCCGGCCGCTTTTAAGCCGCTCTTCGGCCAGCAGCCGTATTTCACGGCTTAATGATCCATGATGCGCATAGGCAACAGGTTCAACTGAATCCAGATTTATCAGATAGGTCAGTTTTTCAGCAAGTCTCCTTGAATTAACAAAAACGAGGGTCGATTTTTCACTGCTCAGCTGAGGGCGGATAATTCCGGCAAGACGTTTCCAGATCGTATCTGTCTTTTCTCCGGAAGAGAGATGTTCCATACTTGAAAAATCCTGAGCCGGAACTGTATCGACCTTTAATTCTATTGTACGGGTGTCTTCTGATCTGAGAAGTCTGACAGTCCTGGGAGTTTCCGGCTTTATGAATCCGCCCATGAAATCCCGCATTGTTTCAGGATTACCTATGGTGGCAGATAATCCTATCCGCTGAAATTCCCCGGAGAGGGGAACGATTCTTTCAACCGCAGTTATCAGGTGGGTGCCTCTTTTGCTGCCCGCAAGGTTATGAATTTCATCCAGAATGACACATTTAAGTTGAGAAAATAGTGCATAACCTGAGACGGTGGAAATCAGCATGTTCAGGCTCTCAGGGGTTGTGATGAGTATCTCCGGAGGATGCGACAATATTTTTCTCCGTCTGTATGCACTTGTATCGCCGCTTCTTGTTTCTATGTTGATTGACGGTATTGTAATATTCTGTTCAGATGCCAGATTTTGTATTTCTTTTAAGGGCGTCAAAAGGTTTAACTGTACATCCCTGTTCAGGGCCTTCAGGGGTGAAATATAAAGCACTGTAAGTTGACCGGCAGGCCATACTCCACTGATCAGCCGGTCTATGGCTGTTAAAAAGGCTGCCAGAGTCTTACCCGTGCCGGTTGGAGAGGTAAGAAGCATATGCTCATCTGAAGCTGCCTGCTGCCACACCAGTTTCTGGGCATTAGTGGGGGTATGATACTTGCGGGAGAACCATTCAGCTATAAGGGGTGAAAACCACTGTTTGATTTCTGTTGTATTCATAACTTTCAATTTACTGTACGCAGCCCCGGGGCTATACAGTCGTTCGGTTAAAAACGGGTTTTGTTTCTAAGTTCCGGCCGGGTAGCAACCAATACCGTGATCTTGGCCTGGATATATTCATCCAGACTGTTTTTATACCCCTCAAGGTGTGAAGCTTTCTGCATGACCCGCCGTATATTCCTTTCGCGGATATGATCGAGGGTTGAAAAAACAACTTCATTTTTCTGGTTATAGAAGGCCATCAACTCGGTGAGGATATTGCGGTCAATTTCTTCCCTGGGGAGTATATCCACAGGAAGACGGTTCCAGAGTTCCTGCAGTATGGAACTGCCTTCCGCTTTCTCCGCGGCACCAATCTGCTTCAGAATCTCCTTTTCTGATATGGTGCTTGCTTTTTTATCCTCCGGAAGAGAAGCAGGTTCTTTCGTGTCCTGATTCTGCCCTGTGTAAACTGAACGGGAAAGCCAGTGGAGAAGGCGGAAAATCAAGCCTCCAAGAAGAGAATAACCGCTATAAGAAGCTTTATAAATATCATCGTAAATACGACTGCGATTAAGCTCAAAAACTTTATCCGCTTCGCTGAAGGTATGGGTGGACAGCCGTGAAACCAGGCTGCTTCTAATGGGAATTTTTTTCAGTATGGCATATAGTTCAGGACGTTTCACCATTGCGGTAAAAAGAGGATTTTCTGCAGCTGTCAGTTCCAGGAGAAGTTTACGGAATGACTTATCGTAAAGCATGGCATCTTCAAATCGATGCTGTTCAATCATTGAACTCCATCGCTCATCAATGTTGCCCTGTATTTTACGCAGCACTCTGCTTCCTGTGGAATCAAGAAACGCTGGCAGATTATCCCGATGGATAAGGAATTCACCCTGTCCCGGTGCGTTGAAACCAAAAACTTCCCTTTCGGAAGGGGTGCCGCTGGCGTACTTTCCCAGAAAACTGTCAAAGATACGGTCCACCTGTTCGGTCGGAGCCGATGAAAAATGTTCGCTTATAAGGTTCTTTAATGTACCGGTGGTAACACAGATATTTATGTTATCTTTTAATCCTTTTAGAAAGTCGTCTGCACCGGGTGCATATCTTTGCTCTCTGCTCTCATAATACTGTTTTAACAGTACCAAAGACTGAAGAAAATCGAAATCACCGGCTTCATTGTAGGAGAACCGGGTAAGGATATAGCTGTTTTCCGCTGATACTGTATCCTGAATAACCTGTCTGGCAGCGTCGTTGGATGCAGTTATACGGTTGAGCACTATTCTGGTGCACTCTTCCCGGTACTCTTTATCTGTGGGTCTTTTCAGGTGATTTATTTCGCTTTCCAGGAGATCCCGCGGTTTTCCAATCAGAAGATTCCGGTAGCTCATAATTTTCTCTGCGAAGAAATCACTGTTGTCCCCGGAAAATTGTGCAAAATAATATCGTATTTTACGCCAGCATATAAAAGGAAACTCCTGGATGTAATCACTGTGCAGCAGGACAGAGGGGAGGTTTCCAGGGAAAGCTATTTCAAACAGTTCCTCTTTATGGATCTCTGCCTGTCGGAAATTGATACTGAAATCAGCAAGACTCACTGTCCGGGTGCCTTCGGGAACAACACTGAAACTGCTGCAGGGGAAATGGGTTGTTATCGGTATCTGACCTTTCTGAAAGTCCGCGTAGATATTTTTTATATCTGCGATTAACTCAGTATATGGATTGAGGTATCTGGGATGAATTTCGAACTCTGTTTTACTTATCCGCAGGAAGCCGGTTTTTAACAGCTTCTTTATCAGGCTGCTACCTGAAACATCAATGCCCGCCCGGCTTATATCTCGCAGGGGAACAGTGAAACCGTTATACCGTTGAAGCAATCTGTTAATAAGGCCGAGTTCGGCGGTTTCCGGGTCGGTGGCATCTAACAGCCAGAGAAGCTGTGTTCTTTGATGTTCAGGAAAGGAAAATTTCATTTTTCAGAGTATATCCGAGAATGGCGTTAAGGTATATCAGAAAAGAACCATACGAAGCCTTCAAAAGAATATGAAGCCCCGCAAAAACAGCAGCAAAATGATAAGGCCAGTTAAAACAGTTTCTTTGCGTTTCGGGCGTTCAAGGATGAATTGACGTTCTAGAGTAAAACCCCGGGAAACTATTGAGTCCGTCAGGATATCTGATCTTCGTATAACTCTGGTAAGTAGAGGAAAGGCGATTGATTTTATCCGGCGTAAAGGTCTGTACCATGGTATTGAACCCCTGCAGAGCATTGCCTCCCTGCTTTTTTCCAGGGAAGTAAAAAAAAGGGGAATAGTGCTTATCGTGACTGAAAACATGAGGGAGACAAGTGCTGCGGGTAACACAGGTATTTTTGAAAAAAATGAATATGCGGCTCCGCGGATTTCTGTCACACTCGTTGTTCTGGTAAAAATGAACCCTGCGAGAATCAGCATAAGCAGGCGAAGCAGAAACGGGCTTGCTGTACTCAGTGTCTGGTTTAATCCACTGTTTTCCGCCCTGCTTATGCCGGAAATCAGATAGATAACAGATATAAATGCTATAAAACGAAAGGCCGAAAAGGTCAGGAGTATTCCCCCTTTTATATTTCCTCCGTGGAATATCAGAAAATATGAAAAAAGGCCGCAGTAAATGCCGGTTTCTATGACAGTAAAAGAAAAAACTGAAACCGAAAGGGTTATCAGCAACAGAAGTTTTAAGCGGGGATCGAAACGATAGAGAAATCCGGAATCTTTCCTGTAAATAAGATTTACAGCCATGAAGACTTCTCGAAAGGAACTCCACCGCCGCATGGATTTCGAACCCCGTTAGTTTCAAGGAATTGGACCTGGCTTTCTGAAGGCCCTGCTGATACCACCCGGCCTTCTTTCATTATTACGAGCCGGTCCGAGTGGGCAAGAATCTTGCCAACATCATGGGTGACTATACACATCCCCAGACCGCCTTTATGCAATGTTACAAGAATTGATAAAAGGTCTTTAATTCCCGGATAGTCAAGTTCCATAAACGGTTCGTCCAGTATAAGGTACTCCGGTTCCATGGCTATTACCGACGCCAGTGCAAGACGTCGTCTTTCGCCTCCGGACAAAGTCAACGGGTGCCGGTCTCTAAGTGGGGCAAGGCCGAAGTTCTCGAGAATTGAGTCCGTACGTAGCTTAATTATTTTTTGAGGAAGTTTAATATTGTCCAGGCCGAATCGCAGTTCACCGTAAACTGTATCTTCAATGAACTGATCTTCCGGATGTTGAAATACCATTCCTATACGCTGCCGCACCTCTTTCAGGTTTTTTTTTAGTGGGTATCCTTTGTATAATATTTTTCCTGACTCAGGACGAACCAGACCGTTGGCATGTCTCATGAGCAGTGTTTTACCTGCTCCGTTAGCTCCTGCAATTAAGAGAATTTCGCCGGGATAAAATCCTAACGAAACACCTTTTAATCCGTAAGCCCCGTCATTGAAGCGGTAATGCACGTCGGTAAAGCTTAAAATAGGAGATCTTTCCTTCATCAGTTGCTGCTTAATCCAAGTTTATAAAAAGAACGGGTCAGGAGAGCTGCGGCTGCTATCTTAAGTGCATCGCCGGGTAGATAGAGAAAGGCTCCCATTATAAGCCCTTCCATCAGAGGCGGAGCGCTGCCCTTGATTTCTGCAAGTTTCCAGAACAGCCATGGTACCCCTGTAAGGTAAATAACCAGTACCCCCGTAAACGCCGCAATCAGAAGCAGTATCAGTCGGCCCCTGGCGGGTCTGGCAATGAGACCGGCTATAAAAGCGGCGGGCAGATACCCGATCAGATACCCACCTGTGGGGCCCATAAAAACGGCGGGTCCGCCCCCTGCGCTGAATACCGGTATTCCGGATATTCCGATCAGGAGGTAAAGCAGCACAGATACTGAACCCCAGAGAGGCCCCAGCAGTAATCCCGCCATGATCACAAACAGATTCGCCAGTACAACCGGCACATGGGGTGATACCATAGGTATGTAAAACTTGATAAACGTTCCTACAATAATGAGTGCTGTGAAAACGGCGGCTTTTATCGCCGCTGACAGGGTTTTCTGGTCCATAAATGTCAAATCCTTAAAAATTTGTCTTTTCTCATTTTCAAAAATGCCGCAGAGGACCGGCAAGATTCCATCCTGCAGAAGCTTCCCAGAGTTCTCCACTGCTTTCTTCGAGAATGAGTGAGCCTGCCATATTCATACCGGCAATGATGTATCCTTTTTTTCCGAGAATTATACTGGTGCCAATATCTTCGGACATGCTTTCCCATCGCGTTACAATTGATTCTGGAGCAGAGAGCAACGCCGTGTTTTCAAGTACCGGTTTTAGCAGTGAAAAAACCTTGTTTATGGTTGGTTTCCCGGCAGGGGAGGAGGATTCTTCCGCAAGGCTTGCGGCTGCGGCAAAAGGGTAGTCCGTTCTGTTAAGGGGATCTATGTTGATTCCAAAACCGAGTCTGCAGGTGGACAGTTTTGTTGTTTCCCCCTCAACTTCAAGAAGCAGTCCCCCCAGTTTTCTGTTTCCAAGGTACAGGTCATTGGGCCATTTGAACCATGCTTCTGTATGAAAATGCCTGTTGATATATTCTGCGATGGCCAGCCCCGCATCGATAACATACAAATTGGCGTAGGCAGAGGGGAGTTTCGGGGTGAAAACCATTGTCAGGTATAAGCCCCCTCCGGGTGAAGCCCACTCTTTTCCTTCTCTTCCGCGTCCCTGACGCTGGTTTCCGGCGATGAAGAAGGCAATACCGGATTTCTTGCAGTTTTTTGCCATATCCATGGTGGATTCTGCAGTTTCCTGCACAACAACTGCATCCCGGGTCTGGTCAAAACCGCTGGAAGTAACGTGATCCGGTTTAACTAAAAGGGTATATCCGGTGCGTCCGCTTGTTATTGTGTACCCTTCTTCCACCAGGCCTTTAATGTGTTTCCAGACCGCAACACGGCTGATGCCAAGCCTTTCTCCTATTTCGTTACCCGAAACGGGACGCATATTAGTTTCAAGTATGGCGAGAACTGAATGTTTTATGTCAGTTTTAGCGTTAACCATTGGTAGGCGGCAGGTTAACGTAAACGGCGTTAATGGTCAAGGAGTTGTAAGGGAAAGTTTATAGTTCTTTACGGCTAACCTGGGTGCGCATCTGAAGACCGGCAAGATCACAACAGGTCTGGACTGCTTCTTCGATCTTTTTGGTGGAGATTACTTCAACGAGTCCGGAACGGATATTAATTTTGACATCAACTACTATGGAGAGTTCAAGAAGCCCCCGTTTGAAGAAGACTGCTTTGTCAGTTGTAAGACCATCTATTATAAAAAAGTATGATTTTTCCCGGGCCATACCTATTATTACAATAAGGGTAACAAAAAATCAATTTGGATGTGTTATATTTTTTATCATTACCTTGAAATACCTATGAGAAAGCTGTAGGTTTAAACAAAACACTTTCTCATAAGGAAGGAGAAAAAAATGAAAAGAGTTCTTATACTGATAACATTGCTTGCCGCTCTTGGAATGGTAATGTCTTGTTCATCAAGTCCCGAAACGGTCGCAGCCCCCACCAACGACCTCCCTGACTGGGTTCTTGCACCCCCCGTTGCAGATGATGCATTCTACGGTGTAGGAAGCTACAAGTCTTCTAATCTTTCTACTGCCCGTACTGCTGCCACTGCCAACGCACGTGCTGAAATTGCCGCTCAGGTTGAAGTAAAGGTTGACAGCGCTGTAAAACAGTATGCTCAGGAATCCGGTGTAGATGGTAACAAACAGGTAATTGAGTTCCTTGAAACCGTCACCAAGCAGGTTGCTTCGGCTACTCTGAACGGATCAAAGGTTATTGAAACTTACCTGGACAAGCAGGAAGGAACCTTTTACGTAATGGTTATGTACGAAGAAAGCGCTCTTAAAGAGGCTGCTGAAAAAGAACTTTTCGTACGTAACGAAGATGCTGCATTTGCCGAGTTCAAAGCTGACGAAGCTATGAAATGGCTCGATGCGGAACTTGAAAAAGAATAAGCGGTTTTTTTATAAAACCTTAAGACGGTACGTTGATTTCGTACCGTCTTTTTTTTGTTTTTATGATAGGATAGTTACATGAGAACACCACTAGTTATTGCAGCAGCGGCTTTGCTTTCATTGATCACTTCATGCATGACAATTGCTACCGGCTCCGTTGAGGCGGCCGAAGAAGATACCGGAAAAAGAGAATACGAAACCTGGCGTGATTTACGTACTCCCATAACAGATAAACTAAACCTTCCTGAAGAGAGCGAGGCTGTAAAGGTTATACAGCCTTCACCCATGTGGCTTCCCGGGGAATTGCCCCATTGGGTATGGCTGCCGGAAGCTGCAGATGGAACAATGCTTTTCCTGGGGACTTCGTATCCGCGGATGAGCCGGGCAAATGAACTTGAGGAATGTATAGATAATGCTGCACAGCAGGCAGCCCAGTTTGCAGGTATTGCTGCAGTTGTCTCCTCGTTTCAAATGACCCTCGGAGATGATACCGGTTATGCTGAAGACATACGTCTTTATTATAACCAGAACATAGTCCCTGCGCTTATCAGCGAAGCGGAAGTCAGAACGCTCCATCAGAATGACACCGGCAGCTACGCTCTTGTGCGGTTTCCTTCACTTAAAAATGCCTCGTCTTTTCCCGGAGGTGCTCTGAATTTCTCCAGAGGAGAAAGAGAACCCGCCTGGGTAAGTAACATACCCGAATTGCCTGGATATTATGTCGGCCTTGGAATAAGCCGTCCCAAGATCCGCTTTGCAGATTCTGTTGCTGCAGCCGATGAACTTGCTGTTGCCGAAATACTCAGGCAGCTTGCGACCACTATTGATGTTGAATATGATGTAAACAGATCAAGCGACGAAAATGACTATACTGAAGAGAATTACCAGTATTCCACTGCACTTATTCGGGGAATACAGATTGCCGCGCGCTGGAGAGATCCTTCGGGAGAATACTTTTATTCCCTTGCGCTGCTGCCGCAGCCTTGAGGCTGCGCTCTTCTACTACAATAAATGGGGAAAATATGAGAACTGAAATTAAAGTGCCGATCCTTATAGCGGCTTTTACCCTGCTGATTTTGTCTTGTGCTACTGCACCCTCCCTGCCTTCCTGGGTGGAACGTTATCCACAGGATAACCGTTATTATATCGGGATAGGATCATCAAACAGTGCTATCCTTGCATCGGCTCAGGATGAGGCTCGGGAGGAAGCACTTGCAAACCTGGCAGCTTCCATCTCGACATCGATAGTTTCGGAAGTTGAGCTGGAAAGCGGAGAAACAGCTGATGGTGAGGAATTTAAATCACTGAAAAGACGCATTGAAGAAAAAGTGTATCAGAAGCTTGAGGGGGCAGAGGTTGTAGACAGTTACAGTTCTCCTTCTGCGGGTTACTGGATCTATCTGCGTTACGATAAAGCCAATCTACTGCGTCAGAAAAAAGAGTTGGCAGAAAGGGTCGAAGATCTTGCGGCTCCTGCTTTTTCTTCACAAGCGAAAGCGACAGGTGAAACACTCGCTTTGCTGCATAAATCCCATGTTCTTCTCGCTGAATCTCCCTATTTTGCAAGCCTGAAGGGAAACATTGAAGGATCAGAAGGTGTTCTCATCGACCTGATTGAAAGCCGGATACAGGAAATTGTCAGCAGTCTTACTGTTTCTGTTACTCCAGGGATTGTTAAAGGTTCTGCGGGAGATAAAGTTGATGTCACAATAAAAATTTCCGGCGATAGTGCTGCGTCTGGACTTCCAGTTGGAATTTCAGAGGCCGGCAGACTGATTGCCAGCGGCACAACAGACGAAAAAGGCACCTATGTCGCTTCCGTAGAGCTGTCCACTTTACCCATTGGCAGGGGGACAGTTTCAGCCTCAGTAGACATGAGCGCTCTGGAAATTGGTGGAGATGATTATTTTATAAAATTCATCAGCCCCGATAAGGAAATACCCTTTGAGGTAAATCCCCTGCCGCTCAAGCTTCTAGTCGAACAGGACAGGGATTATGGTGTACCGGGCATAACAGAAATGGCTTCCTCCTTGTTTGCCTCCTCAGATCTGCCGTTCTCTCTGGTAGGACCTTCATCGGCAACAGAGTATAGTGTAAAGCTGAAGCTTATCGTTGAAGACTTCCCCAAGTTCAAGGAGAACAGTCTGGAAATATCGCAGGCTCGTGTGACTCTGCAACTCGAAAAAAATGGCGAAGTTATCTATTCCTGGGAAAGCAGTGCTATGAAAGACGGCGGCCTGACTCTGGCTCAGTCTCATGAAAGAACCATAAAGAAGCTTTTTGAAAAAATTAAAAATGAAAAAAAATATCTCGCTGGTTTAATAGAAGCTCTGCCTGTTCGCGCCGGTTATTGAAAGATCTATGAATCAGGACCAGTTGAAAGAGATCCTTCTGCGTATTGAAGAGCCGGAGGAGGATTTCTCGCTCATTTTTTCCGGAAAAAAAAGCAATAAAGTTGACGGGCTCTATTATCCTGAGACGGCTGAAATTATTATCCATAACAAAAACATGGAACGGGATGATGAGCTTATTTATACTGCCATACATGAATACGCCCATCATCTTTGCGGAAACACCCGGCGCAGTCACAGTAGAGATTTCTGGGCCACCTTTCACAGGCTGCTGGAAAAGGCGGAAAACGAAAACCTCTACAAGAACCCTTTAAGAGACGATTCAGAGTTGAAAATTCTTGCGGTACGAATCCGGACAGAGTTTCTTCAGGAGGAAGGCCAGCGGGTGCTTGAGTTTGGAAAACTGCTGATGCAAGCATACCAGATTTGTCACGACAGACACTATTCTTTCGAAGATTTCGCCGATCGGGAACTCGGAATGCAGCATAGTGTTGCCCGCAACCTGATTCAAACCTATAAGGAAGATATTCCGGCTCAGTTCGGTTACGAAAATATGAAAGGGCTTTTGCGAATTAAAGACCCGGATAAACGGCAGGAAGCAGCAGCTGCGCTGGAGCAGGGGAAGAGTCCGGACACTGTGTACCATGAATATTCCGCACAGAGTGCGGCAGTTGATCTTGATGATGATAAAATAGAGAAACGTTTGCGGCAGGAAGAAAAAAGAATAGAGCGGACATTGAAACGGTTAAATGCCAGGCTGGAAGATGTTCGAATGCAGATAACCCGTCTCGAAAACCTGTCTTGAAATACAGAAGTTCTCCTTGAAAAAATGCGTACAATTTTGTAGCGTATGCCAATTCCTGGAGGTTATATGCCTGTTTTGACGTTTCCCATGCATAATGAAGTCCTGTGGCTTGTTATGCTGTTACTGAATTTTTTTATTATAATATCCCTTTACCGTATAATGGGTAAAACCGGCCTTTTTGTCTGGATTCCCATCTCGGTAATAATTGCCAATATACAGGTGCTGAAAAACGTTCCGATTTTTGGTTTCACAGCGACCCTCGGAAATATTGTTTATGCGACCTCGTTTCTTGTTACCGACATCCTTTCAGAAAATCACAGTAAAGAGGAAGCCGGAAAAGCAGTCTGGGTTGGTTTTTTCGCGATTATTGTGATGACTCTTTTTATGAATATAGCCCTGCTTTTTACGCCGGATTCCTCCGATTTCGCCCAGGAATCCCTGACAACCATTTTCAGTATTATGCCGAGAATCGCAGCCGGCAGTCTTATTGCCTATATTCTTTCCCAGCGTCACGATGTGTGGTCCTACAGTTTCTGGAAGAGCAGATTTCCAGAAGACAAACATATATGGATTCGTAATAATCTCAGCACCATGGTCAGTCAGCTGATCGACTCCCTGGTTTTTGTAGCCGTTTCCTTTTACGGTGTTTTTGAGTTTTCCGTACTGATTGATATTTTTGTTACAACCTACGTACTTAAATGGCTGGTAGCCCTTGCAGATACACCATTCATATACTGGTCAAAGAAGATACGGGAAAAGTATCTTTAAACAGATTTTTCTATATTAAGCCGTCTGATAATTCTGATCTGATCAGAGCCATGTAAAAAAAAGGACGCCCGCATTAAACGGGACGTCCTTTTTTAATCTTAGCTGTATTTGTCAGAATTCAGTTACATCCGCATCGTAATCGATACCGGGTACGGCGAAACCGTGAAGGTTAAGGAACTCTGTCTGATATCCTTTAAGGTCAGCCAGTTCGTTGAGGTTCTCTGAAGTAACCTGTGGCCAGAGGGCCTGTACTTCAGCCTGAACATCTTCCCGCATTTCCCAGTCATCCACACGGATACGTCCCTGATCATCAACAGGTACGTTCCCTTTTAAGTACAGGCGACTGCTGAAAAGGCGGTACATCTGCTCAATACAACCTTCGTGGATGCCCTTATCTTTCATAACCTTGTACAGCAGCCCGATATACAGGGGAACAACAGGAATAACTGCAGAAGAACGGGTAACCAGGGCTTTATTAACAGATACGAAGGCCGATCCGTCCATATCCTTAAGATCTTCTGTTATTTCAAAAGCAGTTTTTTCAAGGTGCTCCTTGGCTTTACCGATAGTGCCTTCCCGGTAAACCGCGTAGGTTATTTCCGGTCCTATGTACGAATAGGCTACGGTTTTAACACCTTTGGACAGAACACCCGCATCTTTGAGAGCTTTGAGCCAGATTCTCCAGTCTTCGCCGCCCATAACCTTAACGGTTGCTTCAGTATCTGCCTGATCGCCAGGTTCAATCGATGCTTCACCGATTTCGCCGGACATTGCATCAACAGATTTTGCCGTGTAGGTACCCTTCAGAGGTTTCAACACGGACCGGTACATCTCTCCGGTATCGGGATCTGTACGGACAGGTGATGCAAGGCTGTAGACGACCAGATCGATGCTGCCGTATTTTTCCTTGATCAGGTCAATTGCCTGGCTCCGCACTTCATTACTGAAGGCATCGCCGTTGATACTGTCAGCTTTGCGGCCTGCGGCTTTAGCTGCCTTTTCAAAGGCACGGTTGTTATAGTAACCCGGGGTACCCGGGCGTTTTTCGGTGGCTTCCTTTTCAAAAAAAACACCGATTGTATCAGCACCTGCACCAAAAGCCAGAGAAATTCTCGATGCCAGACCAAAACCGGTTGATGAACCAACCACCAGAGCAGTTTTCGGGCCATCAAAGGTCCCCTGTTTTTTGACATACTCAATCTGATTGAGTGTCTCCTGCTCACACCCTGCAGGGTGTGCATTCATGCAGATATTGTTTCGAATCTTGGGAGTAATAATCATGACTTGGAGCCTACCATACAGGTCCAGGATGCTTCACAGGCGAGTTCTTCGCCGACATAGCATTTACCGCTCTGTTTAATCATTCTCGGTGAGAGCCGGTTGTTGGTAATTTCCATACGAATGGTTTCATCGGGACGTACCTGACGGCGGAACTTCGCTTTTTCTACAGCTGCAAGAAAAAACAGGGCATCATCACTCAATGTTCCCAGCTCGCGAACTCCGGCACCGCCGCACTGAGCCATGGTTTCCACCAGGATTACTCCGGGGACAACAGGATACTCAGGGAAATGTCCGGGGAAAAAGAACTCTTCCTTGACATATTTGCGGGTACCGACAATTTTCTCTTCACTTACTTCAAGAAGTTCATCCACAAAAAGAAAAGGTTTCCGGTGGGGTAAAAGTTCCTTGATATCTCTCATTTTACTACTCCTCAAATTTCTTGAAAATTACTACGCCGTTATGACCACCGAAACCGAGGTTGTCGGACATGACGACTTTAAGATCAGCCTTGCGGCCCTGGTTCGGCACATAATCGAGATCACATGCTTCGTCGGGTTCATCGAGGTTGATAGTGGGGGGAATATATCCGTCTTTCATGGCAAGAATGGAAAGAATAGCTTCCATACCGCCAGCGCCGCCTATCATATGGGCAGTCATTGACTTGGTTGATGAGATGGGCAGTTTAGATGCATGATCACCAAAGGCCTTTTTAACCGCCATAGTCTCAAGGGGGTCGTTGGTGGGGGTAGAAGTACCGTGTGCATTCAGATAATCAACCTGTTCCGGTTCTACACCAGCATCCTGCATTGCCCACTTCATGGCCTTGGAGGGGCCGGTACCGGTAGAATCCGGGCTGGTAAGGTGATATGCATCACAGCTCATTCCGTAGCCTGCAAGTTCAGCGTAGATTTTTGCCCCTCTTTTAAGGGCGTGACTCAGCTCTTCTATAACCAGAATTCCGGCACCTTCGCCCATTACAAAACCGTCCCGGTCCTTATCAAAAGGACGGCTGGCTTTTTCCGGGGTATCATTAAAGTTGGTGGAAAGGGCTGTCAGTTTCTGGAAACCTGCAATGCCGAAGGGGGTAATCGCAGCTTCCATACCACCTGTTACGGCAACATCTATCTGTCCGCTGCGGATTGCATTCAGGGCAGCACCCATGGCGTCGGTACCTGAAGTACAGGCCGTAACCAAGGCGTAGCAGGGTCCGTGAAAACCGAATTTTATCGAAACATTTGCGGGCCCTTCGTTGATAATCAGCTTGGGGATAGACATGGGAGCCACCGCCCGTGGACCTTTTTCTGCAAGCTGCCGGATACCTTCCTCGGTTACCTCATAGCCGCCGATTCCGTTACCCAGGATTACACCCACTCTGTCGGAATCGTATGCAGATGAAAGCAGTCCTGAATCATCCAGGGCCTGGGCTGATCCGGCCATGGCAAACTGGGTGAATCTGGCCAGTTTTCTTGCTTCTTTCTTCTCCATCCAGACAGAAGGGTCAAAGTTTTTTACTTCACCCGCCACACGGCAGGTGAAATCTGTTGTATCAAAAAGGGTAATGGGGCCTATTCCGCTTTTACCGGCTTTTACGGCTTCCCAGGTACTTGTAATATCAAGCCCCAGAGAGTTAACCGTACCAAGTCCGGTAATTACGACTCGTCTTCGTTCCATCAGAAATCCTCCCGGAAGTTACATTATCAGTCCGCCGTCTACGCGGATTACCTGGCCGGTGATGTAGTTGGAAAGATCACTGGCAAGATAGAGTACGGCGTTGGCGATATCTTCAGGAGATCCCATGCGTCCAAGAGGTATGGCACGGGCATAATCAGCTTTTACTTCATCCGTAAGTTTGTCGGTCATGGCTGTTTCGATGAATCCCGGGGCAATGGCATTTACCCGAACATTACGTTTGGATACCTCTTTTGCCAGGGATTTTGTAAAGCCGATCAGTCCTGCTTTGGATGCAGAGTAGTTTGTCTGTCCGGCATTACCCATCTGGCCTACAACGGAAGCCATATTGATGATAGCTCCTGATTTCTGTTTCATTGCCATAAAGGCTGATGCTTCCCTGGCAACCAGGAAGGCTCCGGTAAGGTTTACCTTCAGTACGGATTCCCACTGGTCGAGGCTCATGCGGAAAACCATTCCGTCCCGGGTTATACCCGCGTTATTAACAAGAATATCCAGCTTGCCGTCAGCGGTGATCTCTTTGATCAGCTCTTTGACTTCAGCCTCATCGGTGATGTTTGCCTTATGAAAAACGGCAACCGCGTCACCCTTGCAGGCAGCATCCATCTCTGCCTTGAAAGGTCCTTCGTTCAGGTCACAGTAGTGAACTGAAGCGCCTTCAGACAGTAATTTCATGACAATTTCTTTTCCGATACCCTGTGCACCGCCGGTTACAAGGGCTTTTTTTCCTTCAAGAAGCATAGTTTCCTCCAGTAATAATTATCCTTATAAAATAGAGACGGCGTATGCCGTCGGGAAATATGTTGTGCGGGCAATATGTCCCGCAGGAAAAAGTCTACAGTTCTGCTGCTGCAGCGTTTATTTCTTCAATGGTTCCAGCCGGATAACAGGGTATAGTATAGTCTGTTTTTTTCCAAAGTCCGGTTAAAACTTTTCCGGGGCCCGCTTCAATACAGGCGGAAGCTCCCAGGGAAAGAACTGTTTCTTCTTCGGTGGTCCAGCGGACCGGCGAGGTAACCTGCTCAATACAGAGCTTTTTGGCCTCTTCACCGTTTTTGACAGCTTTGCCGGAAACATTAGAGATAAGGGAGATAAGCGGATCAGCAAAATCGGCTGCATCAACAATGGAACTGAACTCCTCCCGTGCCTCTTTCAGAAGGGGGGAGTGAAAAGGACCGGATACTTTTAAGGGGATCCAGCGTTTTGCGCCGTTTTCACTGAAATATTCTTTACCCCTGGTTAAGGCATCAAAGGTACCTGCAACAACTGTCTGTACGGAGCTGTTGAAGTTGGCGGCATAGAGTTCAAGCCCTGATGCTTCACAGAGTTCCTGCACTTTTTCGGGCTCAAGACCCATAACCGCAGCCATTCCGGGGCCGTTACCCCCTGCTGACAGCTTGTCTGCAACCTTTGCCATAATAAGACCGCGCTCTTTTACCATGGGAAATACTGTTTCTTCAGATATTACTCCCGCAGCTACAAGTGCACTGAACTCGCCCAGACTGAATCCTGCGGCCAGTGCCGGAGAAATACCCGCTTCCTGCAGAAGTTTCCAGGCTGCAAGATTTACCGCCGTTATTGCCACCTGAGTGTTTTCTGTTTTTTTCAGTTCTTCTTCATCCGCCTCAAAGAGCAGATTGGGAACATCAATACCGGTCAGGTCACTTGCTTTTGTAAAAAGCTCCTGTACTGCCGGGCTTTTGTCATACATATCCTTTCCCATTCCCTTGTACTGGGCTCCCTGTCCGGGAAAGAGAAAGCAGATTTTACTGTTGTTATTTGCCATTCCTGCGACCTTATCATGCCCTGTTTTTATCGGTCAAGAACCGACTGAACCGGGGACACATATAAACATTTACAAACGAATAAGCTGACCACCATAGGTCAAACCGGCTCCGAAGCCGACAATCATTATGATATCTCCCTTATTCAGCTCTTTTCTGCTCCAGAGATCGTTAAGGGCAATTGGTATGGAAGCAGCGGAAGTATTGGCATACTCCTCTATGTTTATATAGAACTTTTCCAGAGGAATCCGTGCCCGTTTTGCCGCAGCCTTGATGATTTTAACATTCGCCTGGTGGGGAACAATATATTTAACCTGGTCAATTTCAATGTCTGCGTCGGCAAGCAGGGTTTTGAAAAGCTCCGTATTAGCCTGGACAGCAAAGTTGTAAACCCTGCGTCCGTCCATGGCTATATACATATCTTCTTTGGAAACCTCACTGCATCCTCTAAGGGGCATCTTGACGCCTCCGGCACGTATAATAAGTGCATCGTCTCCGCTGCCGTCGGAAAGCAGGCGGGAGGAGAGAACCCCGGCATTATCGTCGGCGGGAGTAAGGAGAACTGCCCCCGCGCCGTCTCCGAATAGAACACAGGTGCTGCGGTCTTCCCAGTTGAGCATGGCGGACATTTTCTCAGCCCCTATAACAAGAACATTACGGAAACTGCCGCCTGCAATAAGCCCTCGGCCGGCCTCCATGGCATAAACAAATCCGGTGCAGGCGGCTCCCAGATCAAATGCTCCGCAGGATGTCGCCCCGATCCGGTCCTGGACAATACTCGCTGTAGAAGGAAAGCCGGTGTAATCGGGTGTGCTTGTTGCAACTATGACCATATCGATCTCATCAGGTGAAACGCCACCATTTTCCAATGCATTCAGGGCCGCTTTTACTGCCATTTCTGATGTTGTTTCGTCATTTCCTGCTATGTGGCGGGCGCCGATACCTGTATGACTGCGTATCCATTCATCAGATGTATCTATACGTGCGGCCAAATCGTCGTTGGTTACCCTCTCTGCAGGCAGGTAAGCCCCGACTGATCTGATAGTAGCGTTCATCCATCCTCCCAAAAACCATCCTTAAACCATACAGGTTAAAAGGATTATGTCTGTGTACTCAAGAATGAAGGATTAAGTCAAGCCGAGTGTCTGGCAATACAGACACCTTATGTCCATAAACTCTAAAATGGTTAAATATTCGTACTCTTTTAAGCATAAATTGGCTATTGCTGGGCCTTCACCATGCCGTGTAGAATAGGTATACTCGTGTGATCTTTTTTTCACTCGATGCGGCCAGTGGCCGACACAACGCTGCATGAGGAGGCGACCCTTTGGCACCCCAAACTGCACTTCCAGTTTTGAAATCAGATTCCAGAATAGGAATAGTAAACCGCGGTGAAGCTGCTTTACGCTTTATCAGAGGAGTAAGGGAGTATAACTCCCGCTACGGCACCAGTATTGAAGCTGTGGCTATTTATAATGCAAAAGAAGAACAGTCACCGTTTGTCAAAAATGCGGATGACCGTGTATGTTTTGAAGATCTTCAGGCATTTCCCGGAACTGCATCTACGCCTTATCTCGATCATGAACTTATTATATCGGCCCTCGAAAAAGGCGGATGTGATGCTTTATGGGTGGGATGGGGATTTGTCTCGGAAGACTCGGTTTTTGCAGAAAAAACTGAAGCAAAGGGGCTGGTCTTTCTGGGACCTTCCAGTAAGGCAATGGCTTTGCTGGGTGACAAAATCGCAGCAAAAGACCTTGCTGAATCAGCGGATGTTCCCATTCTCCCCTGGAGTAAGGGACCTGTTGAGACCATAGAGGATGCGGAGAAGGTATCCAATGCAATCGGTTACCCGGTTATCGTAAAAGCTTCAAATGCCGGCGGTGGCAGGGGCATCCGTTTTGTCCTTACACCGGAAGAACTGAAGGCCCAGTATAATTCAGCTGTGGATGAAACCCTGCGAATAACCGGTACCAGAACAGTCTTCATTGAACATCTGGTACAACGAGGTAGACACCTTGAGGTACAGGTACTTGCAGACAGTCATGGACATGTAAACACCTTTGGTGTCCGGGACTGCTCTGTTCAGCGGCGAAATCAGAAGATAATAGAAGAAACTCCACCTCCCGGATTACCGGAAGAGAAAATTCTGGCCATGCAGGAGGCTGCCGCCAGGCTTATCAATGCCGCAGATTATGTAGGCGCCGGTACGGTTGAATATCTGTATGATCTCGATTCCGACCGCTACTTCTTTATGGAAGTTAATACCAGGCTTCAGGTTGAACATCCGATTACTGAAGAACTGTACGGGATCGACCTGGTTACAGGTCAGATAGAAGTTGCCGCGGGACTGGAAGTCGATCTTTCAGATGCATTTCCCCGTGGACATGTTATGGAAGTACGACTCAATGCCGAGGATCCAGGCAGGGAATTCTCCCCTGCACCCGGTGGAGTTGATCTGTTCAGATCACCTGCAGGACCGGGAATCAGAGTTGATTCGGGAATCGAAACCGGTGCGGAAATCCCTCCCGAGTTTGATTCCATGGTCGCCAAGATTATTGCCCGGGGCCGAAACCGGCAGGAAGCCATGGCTCGGCTTAAGCGGGCACTTGATGAATGCACCATCCGTATAGAAAACGGAACAACAAACCGTTCCTTTCTCAGGCAGCTTCTGGATCAGGAAGAGATTATAGCCGGCGGTGTTTCCACCGGATTTGTGGCTGAGCTTCTGCAGCGGGGGATTACCCGCCCGCCAGAAGAGGATTTCCGGGCGGCGCTTATTGCCGGTGCTGTAACAGTTGCATTGAAGCAGCTTGATGAAAGCAGGGTTAACTTTCTGTACGATCTTTCCAGTGTAGGAAAGCCCCGGACTATGCCCAGGAACAGCCCTCAGGAGGTCTCTCTGACTCTGGGGGGAACCTCATATCAGCTCGAGGTGTATCATGTCGGTGGTGAACGGTACCATATAGGGGTGGACGATCAGTTTATCGTCTGTCATTACCGCTGTTCCTTAGAGGAAGAGGGTGTGCTTGAATACAATAACAAGCGCTACCGCTTTCTGCTGGTTCATCGTGGAGACGCTCTTCAGTGCGAAATAAACGGCGTACCTTTTCTCCTTGAGCAGGAATCCCGTGGTTTTGTTAAATCTCCTTCCCCTGCAATTATTTTGTCCATTCCGGTAAAGCCCGGAGACAGTGTAAAAAAAGGCGATGTTCTGCTTGTTCTTGAAGCCATGAAGATGGAGATGCTCATTGAAGCTCCCGGTGACGGAGTTGTGGCAGACATACTTGCAGGACCTGGTTCCCAGGTCGCGGCGGGGCAGTCTCTTATTCGTCTGGAAGAAGAGGAAGACGGGAAAGAAGAGGCTGTTGATGAGGTTGTTGAAACCCGGGTTACATTTGACCAGAAAGCTCCTTCGGATGAAGAGCTCTGGCAGAGAATCGGCTACGAGATTCGCGCGCTGTTTCTTGGTTTTGATACCGGTGACGCGCCGGTTCAGATTATCAATCGCCTGAGATCATTAAAAAATGACAGCGAAGATTTCAAACAGCGCCTGACGGACCTCACTTCAAGGGCTCTTGAGAAGTTCTGTGCCGTGGAAGGACTCTTCAGCAGCAGTGAGATAGATGACGGAACCGGAGGCGGTCGTCCTCACAGCTTTACCGAGCTGCTTACCCATTATGCTTTGAGAAAAACCGACAGGGAAAAAGGTCTTCCTGCTCCGTTTATTCAGGCCATGGAAAGGGTTATTGAAAACTATCGCAAAGCTGGGATAAACGACGATATCGACCAGCTGCTGTTTCATATTTACCGATCCCATAACGCAGTTAAGGGGAAGGCTGCAGCCGCACGGGAACTTCTGCTTTTTCTTGAGGAAGCGGGGGATGATTCTGTCCTTAATGAAAACTTCCCCCTGCTGGTTAATGAAATTGTACGTATCAGTATTGTTAATCATCCGAATCTGGCAGATGCTGCACTGCATGCACGCTATATTCTGCTGGATAAAGCTCACCTCTCTCAGCAGCGGGACAAACAGCGCACCTCAGTGGGGACCCTTATTAAAGAGAGCTGCAGCGGATGTATTGACGATCTGGACAATAAGATCGATGCCATACTTGAGCTTCCCCCTGCGGTTTTGGTTGATCTTCTCCGGGCAGAAAAATCCAGCATAAACAAGGATATTCTTGCTCAGATAGTAACAAAGTACCTGAACCGTGACCGGGATGTTTCATCAATAGAAATTCTGAATCTTGATGGAGACAGTGCCGGTGCCGCTGCGGAATTCCCGGATAAAGACAATGCGGTAATAATTATTGCTGATCAAAAAGCAGATGTTGAAAGTCTGCTTAAAACTGCTGCAGGGAAATACAGCAGCGAAACCTGCGAGTTTATTCTGCTGCTTCCTTTTGATGCAGACGCCGGTAAGGTTATTAAGATTATTGCGCCTTTCAGCTGCCGCTTTCTTTCCATCGGTGTATATGGGGAGAGTGATTACCCCAGTTACACAACCTACCACAATGAAGATGGGGATTGGAAAGAATGGGAAGAGGCGTTTTCTTTCAGCCCTCTGGAATATCGCGAACTGCGGGTGGCGCGGCTTAAAGGCTTTCATCTGAAACTTGTTTCCAGAACTGAGAATGTTACCGTGCTGGAAGGAACCGCCCGGGAAAATGCAAAAGATATGCGCCTGTTTGCCCTGGCGTCTACATCGGAAACAGATCCTGAACTTTCCTCCATGAGCGACCTTACCCGCATGGTCCGCTTCGAACAGGTTTTTATGGAAGCTGTATCCGCCATGAGAGCAGTGCAGCAGGGATACCGTTTCCGGCTGCAATGGAACCGGATTATTATCTATAACCGGTCACTCCTCGGGCTTAAGCTCATGCAGCTGCGGGATTTCGGACTTAATCTTGTGCCACGAACTGCCGGTCTGGGCCTTGAAAAAATGGTGGTTTATACACGGCGGAAACGCTGGAGAGAAGAGACAATCCGGGAACACGAACTGATTTTTCATAATTTAACCCAGGATCAGTTTACCCTGCGCAGCCGAAAGCCTTCCGGTGTGCCTCTCACAACCCTTGATGCCTATGGTTCAAAGGTTGTACGGGCCCGTCAGCGAAACCAGATCTACCCGTATGAACTGATTAAAATGCTGACTCATGCCGGCTTCCCCCTTCAGCAGGGTGTTCCCCGGGGAGAGTTTGAAGAGTTTGATATTGAAGTTGAGAGCAATGGTGCAACCCGAATGTTCTCGGTTAAAGGCAGGGATCCCGGCAATAACAGCAGCAATGTTGTTATCGGGCGTATAGAAAATACCGATCCTGAAACAGGCATCGCATACCGGCGTATGCTGATTCTCAGTGACCCCACCAGCGATCTGGGAAGCCTTGCCGAGGGAGAATGCCGCAGAATTAACGCCGCGATAGATATGGCGGAAACAGAAAAGATTCCCGTGGAATGGATTCCCGTCTCCTCCGGGGCCAAGATCACCATGGATTCCGGCACCGAAAACCTGGACTGGACAGCGGCTACCCTGAAAAGGATTATAGAATTTACCCAGGGCGGCGGGGAAATTAACATTATTGTCCAGTCGATAAATGTCGGTGCCCAGTCTTACTGGGATGCAGAGTCAACTATGCTTATGCATACCAGGGGGCTTCTGCTGATGACCGATGATGCCTCCATGCTGCTTACCGGAAAGCGTGCATTGGATTTCTCCGGTAGTGTATCCGGAGAAACAAATGTGGATATCGGCGGAGCAGAAAAAATCATGCTTCCCAACGGCCAGGCACAAATCCGGGTTGCCAATATAGCCGAAGCATATGCGGTTCTTTTTCAGCATTACCGGGTAAGTTATGTTATTCCCGGAGAGGACTTCCCCCGGATAATGGAGAGTACAGACTCCGAAGGCCGTGATGTGACATCCACTGCATATACTGATTCTCTGGGGCAGGGGTTTACGACCATCGGTGATATTTTCAGCCTTGACAATAATCCGGACAGGAAAAAGCCCTTTGATATGCGTCAGGTTATGCGTGCACTGGTGGATCAGGATGGTGAAATACTTGAGCGTTGGAGAAACCTCGAAGACGGTGACACTGCTCTCGTATGGGAAACCCGGCTTGGAGGACAGGCTGTCGGTATGATCGGTATCGAAAGCCGAAGCTTTTCCCGGATCGGAGCGGTTCCGCCGGATGGACCGGATACCTGGAGCGGTGGAACCCTGTATCCGCAGTCTTCAAAAAAGGTTGCCAGAGGTATTAATTCCTTCTCGGGAAGACTCCCGGCTGTTATTATTGCAAATTTATCCGGCTTTGACGGCTCTCCGGAATCTCTTCGACGTCTGCAGCTTGAATACGGTGCAGAAATAGGCCGCGCTGTGGTTAACTTCAAAGGCCCGCTTGTGTTCCTGGTAACCGCACGCTATCATGGCGGCGCCTATGTTGTTTTTTCCAAGAAGCTTAATCCGTCTCTGGAAGTAGCTGCACTGGAAGGTTCTTTCGCATCAGTTATCGGCGGTGCTCCTGCCGCTGCGGTTGTGTTCCCCAAAACGGTTAAAAAACAGACCGAAGAGGATACGCGTATAGTGGAAGAACGCAGGAAACTCAAGAACGGTGACTGTACCTACAAAGAGTTTGAAATGCTGTATCAGACTGTTTATAACGAATACCAGACTGCCCTGGGGGCAGAATTTGATTCAATTCACAGCGTCGGACGGGCCCGGGAGGTGGGTTCAATAGATAATATTATCAACCCGGCAAAAATGCGCCCCTATCTGATCGATGCGGTCAGACGGGGCATGCAGCGCTGGATTGAGACAAAAAAATAGGGTTAATACTCTCCATTTTTATGGCGCCGGGCATACTCAACGTAATGTCCGGCGTTTTTTTTGACTTTTTCAAGACTGGCTTCATCAATCTGCCGGATAACCTTAGCCGGGGAGCCAACAGCAAGAGAACCCGGGGGGATCACCTTGTCTTCCGTAACCAGAGCGCCGGCGCCAATAATCGAACCTTCGCCTATTACCGAGCGGTTCAATACTATTGCACCCATGCCTATAAGGCAGTTATCTCCCACGGTGCAGCCATGGAGGACTGCGTTGTGTCCTACGGTAACGCCCTTGCCAACAACGGTGGGAGTATCAGTATCTACATGAACAGAAGCATTATCCTGAATGTTCGTTGCTTCTCCGATGGTAATCGGAGCCAGATCTCCTCGTACTGAGGCTCCATACCAAACGGATGAATCTTTTCCCAGGCTTACATTTCCGGTAACTGCAGCGTTATCCGCAATAAAAGCAGCTGTATCAATTATTTTTGCCATTTACTAACCTCGTGAAAAATATCCTGAAAAACATACATTTTTCCTGACGGTAAAACAACTGTTAAAAAGGGATCCAAGGGCTGCATAGGAGTGAAAACAAGTACTCGCTTATGTTGATGCTATTTGCTATACTTTATTCAGCATGCCAACGGAAAAGCTGACCACCCTTTTTACCGGGATCATTTCCATTATTCTCATTTTAGCGGTGCTTAAAATTGCACAGGTGGCTCTGATGCCCCTGGCCATTGCAATTCTGCTCTTTTTCGTTTTTTCTCCTTTCGTCGATCTCCTGGAGCGGGTAAAAATCCCGCGGATTCTATCTATTATTATAGTTATTCTGATATTTTCCGGGATTTTCTACCTTCTGGGTCTCTTTATGTATACTTCCATCAAGTCATTCATTGTTCAGCTGCCCAAGTATCAGGCCAGAATGGCTACATTAATTATGGAAGTGTCCAAAACCCTGTTTGAGAGGTTTTCACTCAACCCGGGGGTAATCAGGGATTTTGACTGGAGCAGGGCTCTGCAGAGTTCGCTTCTTTCCGTATCAAACTCAATTATGGGAGTCATAAGCAATCTTCTAATAATCACCCTGTTTCTTGTGTTTATGCTTATGGAGAAAGACCGGTTTCAGAGTAAAATCCGCCAGGCTTTTCATATAAGCATGTCCGATAGAATATATCTGGTCATGAGGCATATCAATGATCAGATAGGACGATACCTGTCTGTTAAGTTCGTAATCAGTCTCGCAACGGGAATCCTCATTTATGTAAGCCTTATGATTATAGGACTCGACTTTCCCATTCTCTGGGCCTCCTTCGCATTCTTTCTGAATTTTATTCCTAATCTCGGATCGGCATTTATAGTTTTTATAATTATACTCATGTCTTTTCTCCAGTTTTATCCTGAACCGAAACCGATTTTTCTTGTCGCCGGTTCCGTGATAGCAATTCAGGTTACCCTCGGGAACATCCTGGACCCCTTTCTTCAGGGGCGCAGACTTAACCTCAGTCCTTTTCTCATTCTTGTTGCTCTTCTTGTCTGGGGATGGCTCTGGGGTGTGGTTGGAATGTTTCTTGCCGTACCGATCATGGCCATGATCAAGATTGTCTGTGAAAATGTCCCCAGTCTTAAGGCTGTAGCTATCCTTATGGGATCCGGCAAGGAGATTCGGGAAAGTCGCAGGGCATTGCGTAAGCTGATCCGCAGTACTTCCGTACAAACTGTCGGTATGGCAAAGATGGAGAGCAGTACCTCAGCGAGAAATGAAATCCTGGAAAAATAGAGGCACTTGAGGTTGCATTCCCCTTCCGGGTATAGTGTTGATCATTCATTTAATGCATCAGGGAGTCTCCAAAAATCATGGACACAAAGATTTCACTTACCGGCATAAAGCCAACCGGCACCCCTCACATTGGAAACTATTTCGGCGCTATAAAACCGGCACTTCAGCTGGTTAAAGAGTACGAGACACGCTATTTTATTGCCGATTACCATGCCCTGAACAGTGAGAGGGATCCGGCCAAATTGAAAGAGCAGACCTATCAGGTAGCTGCAACCTGGCTTGCTTGCGGGCTTGATCCCGAGAAATCTCTTGTGTACAAGCAGTCATCTGTTCCCGAAACCTTTGAGCTCTCGACTATTTTAATGGCTTTTACCAGCAAGGGCCTGATGAACCGGGCCCATGCATATAAAGCAGTTTCTGAAGATAATAAACGTGCAGGAAAGGATCCGGATAAAGGAATAAATATGGGGCTCTATACTTATCCAGTCCTGATGGCTGCAGACATCCTGCTGTTTGACAGTAATGTTGTTCCCGTGGGAAAGGATCAGAAGCAGCATATAGAAATGACTGCAGACATTGCCCAGGCCATTAACAGTAATTATAAAGAAGATTTGCTGGTTATCCCCGAACCGATTATAAACGAGACTACCCAGATCATTCCCGGAATGGACGGGCGTAAAATGAGTAAAAGCTATGGCAATACCATACCTCTTTTTACACCGGCAAAAAAGCTGCGTAAAACTATAATGAAGATCGTTACCAATTCTCAGGGGGTGGAAGAACCTAAGGAACCTGAAAGCTGCAATGTTTTCAATCTGTACCGGCTCTTTGCAACCGAAGATGAGCAGCAGGAACTGGCAGCGCGATACAGGGCCGGCGGAATGGGTTGGGGCGAAGCGAAACAGGAACTGTTTGAATGCATGGACCGTGAAATAGGGCCGTACCGGGAAAAATATGATCAGCTGATGGCGGATACATCCGTCATAGATGCGATTCTTTCCCGTGGAGCGGAACAGGCCCGGGAAATTGCAGCAGGGACTATCCGGCGTCTGCGCAGGGCAATCGGTATTGTTTAACCCGCGTTATCCGCTTCTTTAAGTACTTCTCTGTGCCAGTTAAGCAGAGTTTCTTCCATTCCGGCTTCAGGGCTTGCAATGTCCGCCATAACCCGGAAAACAGGTTCTGTACCGGATCCGCGCATCCACAGAAAACCGCAGGCTTTGCCGTCTTTGTCCGTGAGTTCCACTTTAAATCCACCCCGGCCGGTGCCCTTACGCCCTCCGGGGCCAAGGATGGTTTCGATTCCTTCATAATTGATGAACCTGTAATCAGTTATTCCCAGATCATTTATTAATGCAGGTCTGTCTATCCAGTTTTCGGTAAAAACCGTCTCATATCTGCTTTTTAACAGGTTGTGATCAGCAGTTTTTACCGGATATTTTGCCCGGGACTCACCGGTAGGGGTAGTCTGAAATACCGGCAGACTGTCGAGAATTCGCCGGATAGAGAGTTTTTCTCCATCTTTCAGCGGTTTACCAGCTCGATTAAGCCACTCTTCTGCCGGGGTAATACCATCGGTTGTTTTAAGGCGAAGCAGTTTAACAAAGGCTAAAATGGTATTCAGCGGGTCTCGTACAGCGGCAGGATAGGTTATGGTGCCGCCGTTTGATCCTTCACCGAGGATTCTTACATTACTGCCGCTGTTGCGGATTTTCCGTGCAAGATTAACCACATTGGCTTCACCGACTTCGGCACGGTAAACCTGAGCATCAAACAGTTCCGCAATTCTGTCTATCCTGATTGATGTAGGACCGTTTACAGCGACTGCAAGATCAGAAGCATTACGCGAAAAAAGTCTCTCGCAGGAGAGCTCAGATAATACGGAGAGTGCGAAAACTTCCTGTGCTCCAAGGGCGTGGGCTTTTCCGGTTTCAGGATCAATGTACACAAGATTACCGCGGTCACCGTCGTTATCGGGAACATAGCCTAACTGAAAATCCGGATCTCCGCTGTATACCTTTTCAAGATATCTGCAGCAATCATTAAGGTTATCTCCTTCCGGCAGTATGGGGTGAACAATATCTTTACCGGGAGTGTCGTTTATAAGCCGGTATTTCAACCCGGTCTGGGCAAAAAAATCTCCGTCTATGGAGACACCTCTGGCGCTGCCGTTCAGTTCTCCCACAACTCCCAGGGGTAATTCCTTCAGGTTGGAGATGAGTTTTGTTCTTTGATCCGCATAATTTCCGAATACAACTTCAGTGGTAAATCTGCTGTAATCATTGAGTATTTCCGATTTCTTCACATCCATGGATGAATAGATGTTTGAGAGGGTATTATCTTTCAATTCCATACACTGATTGCAGAGTTCTGTCAGCAGTGCCGGATTTTGAAGATTCTTTCTGACCTTTTCTATAAGCGGTGCTGCATCTTCTCCGGGAAGAACGCCGCCGTCGGTTCGGCCAAGTTTGACCCCGTTGTGACCAACCGGATTATGACTGGCACTGATGTAACAGAACCCGGCATACTTGGCTGTATTGCGTGCGGCGGCCATAATTTCCGGAGCTGCAGAGATTCCGGTCACCGAGGGATTAAGGCCGCTGAGAAGAAATACCCGGGTAAAAATATCCACAATGGCAGAGCCGGTTGGGCGGGCATCACAGCCGAGCAGTATCTGCAAGTCCGAATTATTTATTGTCCTGCATTCACCAATGAAAAACTCAGCTGCAGCCCCGGCCATGGCGAGAGCTGCAGCCCCCATTTCCGGCAGGGGCAGTGCATTCCGGTTCTCTTCGTCAGAGGAAAAAACACCCCGCCAGCCGGAAGCTGAAAGTATCAGCCCCAATTTTTCCGGATTAAAGCCGCGGGAGATAACCCCGCGGATGCTGTTATAAAAATCATGAGCTGAAAACCCGGATAAAAAGGAGCCTTTCATCGTTACTTTATGTTCCTTTTACAGTTAATCCCGGGTTTCAACTGAGGGATTTCTCTATTCTGCCCATGGCCTGGATTACCTTATCCCGGTCATTAAAGGCGCTTATTCTGATAAAGCCTTCTCCACACTGTCCGAAACCGGAACCGGGAGTTACTACAACACCGGCAGCTAACAGCTGGTCGAAGAAATCCCAGGAATCCTTTTTTCCGTCCACCCAGATATAGGGAGAGTTATCTCCGCCGACACAGGCAAAACCAAGATTCTCCATTTTTTCCTTGATAACAGCAGCATTTCCCAGATAGTAGTCCACAAGACCTTTAACCTGTGCTTTACCTTCCGGAGAGTAGACCGCTTCCGCGGCGCGCTGAACAGGGTAGGAGACACCATTAAACTTCGTGGAGTGACGTCTGTTCCAGAGAGGCTGGAGATCAACTGACGCTCCGGCACTGGTAAAGCCCCGGCACTCTTTGGGAACTACCGTATAGGCGCAGCGAGTACCGGTAAAACCGGCGGTTTTTGAGAAGCTTCTGAATTCCACCGCTACTTCACGTGCCCCTGGAATCTCATAAATTGATTTGGGCAGGGAGCTGTCCCTAATAAAAGTCTCATAAGCAGCATCAAAAAGAATAAGTGCTTTGTTTTCTTTGGCATATTTTACCCACTCTTCCAACTGGGAGTGGGTTGCTACCTGACCGGTAGGGTTGTTGGGGAAGCAGAGATACACAAGGTCAAGGGGCGCATCCGGAGGAGCGGGAATAAATCCGTTGGCTGAAGTCCCTTCCAGATAGTAAAGACCTTCGTAACGTCCGTCTTTCCATTCTCCCGTACGGCCGGCCATGACATTGGTATCTACATAAACGGGATAGACCGGATCGGGAACTCCTACCTTTGCATCAAGGCTGAAGAGTTCCTGAAAGTTGCCTGTATCGCATTTGGCACCGTCGGAAATAAAAATATCATCTGCGTTTATTCCTGTGCCACTGAAATCGTTCTCCGCTATGGCAGCACGGAGGAAATCGTAGCCCTGTTCCGGACCGTATCCGCGGAATGTATTTTCATCCGCCATCTCGCTGACGCCGTTCTGAAATGCCTGTATACAAGCCTCGGGCAGGGGTTTTGTTACGTCACCTATACCAAGCTTGATTAAATCTGCCTGGGGATTGGCATCCTGATACTCTTTGACTTTTCTTGCAATGGTTACAAAAAGATAGGAAGCCTGCAGTTTGCTATAGTTCTCGTTTACGGTTATCATGCATTTGTCCTGTTCTGAAGAATTGGATCATAGTATACCGGAGTAAGAGTACTGTTTCAATGTGAGAATCGGATATCCATTCTTCTTGACTCATAAGAATCCGGGGTAAACTGCGCAGATAGATATAAAATCGGGGAGATAAAATGGTCGGAATATTAGGGGCTATGAAAGAAGAAGTTGAGGCGTTGATTCATGCTTTAGATAATTCTGAAAAGATCACAGGTTCTGCCTCGCTCTTTTTCCGTGGAACCCTGGACGGGCATGAGGTTGTAGTGGCTAAAACAGGGGTGGGTAAGGTACTTTCCGCCTTAAGCGCCGCTGAAATGATTAATACATTTAATCCTGATTTTATTCTCTTTACCGGAATTGCAGGAGGATTAAGCGGAGATCTTGAAATAGGAGATCTTGTGGTCGGTACAGAATGTATCCAATATGATTTTGATGTAACCGCCCTTGGCTTTCCCGTCGGCCAGATTCCCTATTCTGACTACCGTGAAATTTCAGGTGCTCCTGAACTGCTGGCTTCCATGAAAAAATTTTCCCATCCTGAGTATACCGTGCACTTCGGCCGAATCCTCACGGGAGATGTATTTGTAACCGATAAGGATGATCCGGTAAAAAAGAGCCGTTTTGATGAACTTCAGGGAATGGCGGTAGAGATGGAAGGTGCAAGTGTTGCATTGACTGCCGCTGTTTACAACACGCCCGTTCTCGTCCTGCGCTTTATTTCCGATAAAGCCGATGGGTCAGCACCTTCAAATTTTCAGGATTTCTTAAAAAGCGCCAGCAGACATTCTGTTGAACTGGTGCGTTACCTCCTGAAAGGTGCATAAAAACTGCGCAGTCAACTGATCTCTTTTTTCTCAATCTTAAATTCAAGATTGACTGGAATATCTTTGGAATCCCGGTAAATATTTAATTTTGTATACAAATAAACTTTAATTTGACGTGATGTCAGACCCATGGTACCGTAAAACAACAACGTTTTTACTTGTAAAAAATAAGGAGGAACTTATGAGAAAACTGTTGGTTGTTTTACTTGCTGTACTCATGACTGCTGCACTTTTTGCTGCAGGCCAGGGAGAATCAGCAGCAGGTGCAGGTGCTCAGTACACGATCAAGTTCGCCACCGGCGATCCCCCCGATGTTACCACCGCTTCTGCCCATGCTGATGCAGTTATGTTCAAGAACTACGTGGAAGCCCGTTCCGGAGGAAGAATCAAAGTTGAGATTTATCCTGCAAATGAGCTGGGTTCCGAACGTGAGCAGATGGAAGGCGTTCAGCTTGGCAGTATCCAGATGTGTAACGTCAGTGAAGGTACTGTAGGTATCTTCTTCCCTGAAATCATGGCTCTTTCCGTACCGTATTCCTTCCGGACCTACACCGAGGCATGGGCCGTTGCAGACAGCCCCTACATGAAGAATCTTCTCGGTAAAATGGTTAAGGATACCGGTATCCGCTGTCTCGACGTAAACCAGAACGGTTTCCGTAACTTCTCCAATAACGTTCGTCCCATAAAGACCCCTGCAGATCTTCAGGGACTCAAGATCCGGACCATGGAGCACCGGGGTCATATGGCTATGGTTAATGCTCTCGGCGGAAACGCTGTACCTATTGCCTGGGGTGAGCTTTACAGCGCACTGCAGCAGAAGGTTGTAGACGGACAGGAAAACCCCCCAAGTCTGGTTAATGCTATGAAGTTCTACGAAGTTCAGAAGTATTACACCCTGGACGGACATATCTACAGTATCGATTTTACCTTTATCAACAATAAATTCTACAACAGTCTTCCTGCAGACCTGCAGCAGATTGTGTACGAAGGTGCTGATATTGCCGGTACTGTTCACAAAGCCCTTGAAACCTATGCTTCCGGTGTAACCGCAGTAGGTCAGCTGATTAAAGAAGGTATGGAGATTTACACTCCCACCGCTGCTGAACTTGCACAGTTCCAGGAAGCCAGCCAGAAACCGGTTATCGACTGGATAAAAGGCGAAATAGACGGCAAATGGGTTGATGATTTCCTTAAATCTATCGAAGACGCAAAGAAAGGATTGGTAGCCCCCAAGGGTACAGAAGCCGGCCGCGGATTTGTTATCCAGTAGTCAGGCGGTCCTGAAGACTTATTACTTCACAATTCTGCCCCCGGAACTTCCGGGGGCATTCTATCATCTGTGTACTTTCTGTTGTGCACGGAAATTCCCTGAAATGCGAGTAGGTTTGTATGATTAAGTCACTTGTTGCGGGTCTGGACTGGATTAGTGAAAAATATCAGGTGGTTATGAGACCACTGCTGGTGGCACTGTATGCGGTTCTTACTCTTATTGTTTTATACGCGGTATTCATGCGTTATGTACTGAACTCCGCTCCTTCATGGTCGGAAGAAATGTCACGATATATTATGGTCTGGTCGGCACTGCTGGCAATGAGTATGGCTCTGCGCCAGAAAAGGCATATCGGCCTTTCTTCACTTGTAGAAAGGTTGTGGGGAAGGTTTTCCCGGATCGCCTTTTTTATGGCCGATGTAGCCATGCTGATTTTCTTTTTGGTAATGCTGATTACCGGAGTCAAGATGACGTTCTTTGTGGTAAATCAGCACTCACCAAGTATGAATTGGCCCATGTGGATTCCCTATCTCTCCATTCCTGTGGGCGGTCTGTTTCTTTCATTCGAAACCATTATCCTGCTGTTGAAAAAACTGGTTAATCCCGAAGAATCGGCGGGTCAACATGGTGTGTAAACTTAAAAAATCGGAGGGAACCACCTGATGGGACTCTTTTTAGCAATACTGACATTTGTAGGAACTTTGTTTATTGGTGTACCGGTTGGAGTTTCACTGGGTCTGATGGGTCTGGTGGGCATTATCTTTCTTGGAACTGTACCTCTTGAGGTGGTTGCACAAAGAATTTTTACCGGTCTGGACTCCTTTCCCCTTATGTGTATCCCGTTCTTTATTCTTGCCGGTGATCTTATGAACAGCGGCAAGATCACGGAACGGCTGGTAAAGTTTGCGGACATGCTGGTGGGACGAATGCGCGGTGCCCTGGCCCATGCAAATATCATCGCCAGTATGTTTTTCGGAGGGATCACCGGATCTGCCGCGGCGGACGTCTCTGCTCTGGGCTCCATGCTGATCCCGGCCATGGAAAAAGACGGATATACCCCTGATTTCAGTGCTGCCGTAACGGCATCGTCTTCCCTGCAGGGACCGATTATCCCGCCAAGTATTCTGGCAGTAATATATGGCGCCACCATGGGTCAATCCATTGGTGCTCTTTTTGCCGCCGGTATTCCCCTCGGTGTGCTGTTCGGGCTCTCAGATATGGCGATTGTTATCTATCTGGCCAAAAAACATAACTTCCCCAAAAAAGTTATGAAGCTTACCAGAAAGGAACGCATGTCTATCATCGGCCAGGCTCTCGTTGCCCTGGTAATGCCGTTGATTATATTGGGAGGTATTCTTTTCGGTATATTTACTCCCACCGAAGCCGCTGCGGTAGCTGTGGGATACGCTTTTTTTGTAAGCCTTTTTGTGCTCAAAACGGTTAAATTCAAAGATCTGCCCAAGATTATCCTCAATGCAGCCTACAGCACAGGCACTGTATTTCTGCTTCTGGCAACGGCGCGGCTGTTCAGCTGGGTACTCAGCACCTACCAGGTGCCATTGATCATCAAAAACGGAATACTTGCGGTTACGGACAGCCCTGTAATCATTATTCTGCTTATCGACCTGCTGCTACTACTGGTAGGTACAGTAATGGACCCGGGAGCTGCAATAATCATGCTTGCTCCGGCACTGGCACCTCTGGCCCATCAGGCGGGTATGCATGATATTCAGTTCGGCATGCTTATGATAACAAACCTTGCACTCGGCCTGATTACGCCGCCGGTTGGACTGTGTCTTTTTATAAGTGCTGATATCGCCAAGATAAGTATGGAACGGGTAGCCAAAGCGGTTTTTCCGTTTTTTCTCGTTCATCTTGCAGTAATCGGCCTGATTTCATTTGCTCCGGATCTCGTTCTTTTCGCTCCGAAGTTCTTCGGTTACCTATAGACACATCACAGGACGGTTATTAATCTATCATTATGATTTCAGTTGAATCTCTTACTAAAAACTACGGCCCTTTCCGGGCCGTAGATAATGCAAGCTTTTCTGTAGAGCGCGGTGAGACAATTGGATTTCTCGGCCCCAACGGGGCCGGTAAAACCACTACCATGCGTATGATGACCGGTTTATTTTCCCCAAGTTCCGGGGATATTAAACTGGATGGATATTCCATAACGGAAGATCCACTTGAAGTAAAAAGAAGAATCGGATATCTGCCGGAAAGTGCTCCGGTATACCTGGATATGACTGTAGAACAGTATCTCGGGTTTGTCGCCAACGCCAAAGGTGTTGGGCGAAACAGCAAAAAAGAACAGATTGAAAAGGCCATGGAGGCAACCAGCCTTCAGGAAATGCGACGAAGAACAGCAAGGAAGCTTTCAAAAGGTTACAGGCAGCGCCTAGGCCTGGCACAGGCTCTGGTGGGTGATCCTCCGGTTATTATATTAGATGAACCAACCGTCGGCCTGGATCCTACCCAGACTTTTGAGTTCCGTAATCTTATCCAGGGTTTAAGAGGGGAGCGTACCATAATCCTCTCTAGCCACATCCTTCCTGAAGTCAGCATGATTTGTGACAGGGTTGTCATTATTTCAAAGGGGAAAATAATCGCCCAAGATACACCCGAAAATCTTGCAAAAGCCGCAAAAAGCCACTCTGAGTTTATCTACACAATTAACGGTGAAAAAGAGAGTGCACTCAAAGGTATAGAAGCGGTAAACGGGGTTAATACAGTTAATCTTGAGGATCAGGAAGACGGTATACTTAAAATACGAATAACTGCCGACTCCAAACTGGATCCCAGGCAGAGTATTAACCGCTTTGTTGTCGAAAAGGGATGGGATCTCCTCGAGCTCTCAGTTGTTACAGCCGGGCTTGAAGATGTGTTTCTCAATCTGGTTACCCGTGAAAAGAAGGAAGGAGAAACAGCATGAAAGGTATTTGGTCGGTAACCAGAAGAGAGCTGGGTTCCTATCTTTCCTCCGCAATGGTTTACGTGTTTATTGCCATGTTCACCCTTATCTGCGGATATTTTTTCTATAAGAATTTCCTCTATTTTTCTGTTCTCAGTATGCAGAGTGATTATGACGGCGGTTCAATGGTTTTGAATATTACTGAAGCGGTGTTCCGTCCGGTGCATTCAAACTATGTATTTGTAATGCTGATTTTTGTTCCGCTTATTACCATGCGTCTTTTTGCAGAGGAAAAAAAGAGCGGCACCCTGGAACTTCTCATAAGCTACCCCCTGCGATATGCAGACGTTGTTTTTGCGAAAATTCTTTCAGCATTTATTATCCTGGTAATCTCTCTTGTCTTAACAATGCTGTTCCCCATTATGGCTGCAAGCTTCGGGCAGGTTGAAACTGCACCACTTATTACCAGTTATATCGGTCTTGCCTTAATCGGACTTGCCTTTGTTTCTGTGGGCACCTTTTTCTCCTCCCTGACAGAGAATCAGCTGATAGCTGCCGTACTTGGATTTGGTGTGCTCCTGCTGCTGTGGGCGCTTGAATGGACTGCTCAGCTGCTTCCAGGGGTAATCGGTAAAGTACTCTCCGAGATGTCGGTGTACAACCATTTTACCGATTTCAACCGTGGTGTGCTAAACAGCAATGACTTTGTCTATTACCTGAATCTGACGGTAGTGTTTTTTATGTTTACCCTTTTTAATTTACAGCGAAGGACATGGAAGAGTTAGCAGTATGGCAGATAAAAGAAAACCGATAAATTTTACAGCATTGGCAACTCCTCTGGTCTTTATTGCCGTCCTGGTTCTTATTCAGCTTGTATCACATCGATTTACCATGCGGGCTGACCTTACAGACAAGAGGCTTTTCAGTCTGTCTGAAAAGACAGTTAATGTTCTCAGCAGTCTCGATGGAAGCGATCTTACAGCCACCGCTTTTTTAACCGCCAATGATTATGACCGGCAGGCTACAAAAGATCTTTTGGATGAATACAGAAGCAAGTATTCACATTTTTCCTATGAAATTATCGATCCTGCAAATAATCCGAACATGGTCGAAAAATTCGGTGTCAGCAGCAATGGAACGATTGTTCTTGAATACAAGGGGAAAACCCGGAAAGTTGTCAGCGGTGAAGAAGAAGCAGTAACCAACGGTATAAACAGACTCATCGATGACCATAGCCCGGTAGTCTATTTCATTACCGGACATGGTGAGAAATCGATCAGCGGGGAGTACAGTCAGCTGGCCGATGCTCTTAGTTCAGAACGTTACGATGTAAAAGAACTTCTGCTTGTTCGGGAAAATGGTGTTCCTGCCGATGCTGAAGCACTGGTAATCGCCGGACAGAAAACCCCGCTTACGGACCCTGAAGTCAAGGCCGTTGAGGATTATCTTAAAAAGGGCGGCAGTCTTATGCTGCTTATAGAACCCATGCGCAGAAGCGGTCTGGATGCATATCTTGAAGATTTGGGATTAACCATGGAACTTGACACCATTATCGATGAACAGAGCCAGATGATGGGTGGAGACGTTCTGCTTCCAATTGTTAACGATTACGGTACCCATGTTATTTCGCGCGGGCTGGGGATGATTACACTTTATCCGGTGTGCCGGTCAGTAGAAATTGCTGATAATCTGCCTTCAGGTGTCGAAGCATGGTTTATCGGACGTACCAGCCAGGGAACATGGGCGGAAAGGGATCTTGAAGGATTGAGCAGCGGTGAAATAGGCTACACCCCCGGAGTTGATCTTCAGGGACCGGTAAATACCGGGGTGGCTCTAACCGTTGACAATGGTGATTCCTCAGGGGACAGCCGCATTGTAGTGTACGGTGATGCGGATTTTACCGGAAATGACTACTTCGAAGTAGCCGGGAATAAGGATCTTGCCATGAACTCCGTTGCATGGCTTACCAGCGAGCAGAGTCTTATCGGGATCCGCTCCAGGGATCCGAACCATACACCGGTGATACTGACAAGTAATGAAAGTACCCTTGTTTTCTGGCTTTCCATCGTACTTCTGCCGCTGTTATCTGCTTTGGCCGGTCTGGCGGTTATGGTGATTAACCGATGGCGCAGGTAAGGAAAAAAAAGAAGAATCTACTACTGCCTATCCTTCTTGCAGTTCTGGTACTGCTGGCAGGGGTTCTTTTTTTAACCGCCGATAAAGGCAGTAAAGAAGAAAAAGAGGTCCGTCCTCATTTACTTTCAACATCAGTAGAAGATATCCGGTGGATTGAGATAGTACGACCATCTGGAGATAATCTTGCTTTCTCTCTTGCTGTTGAGGAACAGGGCAACACCTTGTGGAAAATGACCAGACCTCTGCATGCTGCTGCTGATCAGGAAAAAGTAAACAGCCTGCTGGAAATGGTTTCAAAGGTTGTCGGTATCCCGGTCTCATCTGATTCGGAGTCTGAATCAGATTTGTCACAATACGGTCTTGATTCCGCCTCTTCTGTGGTTATAAAAATTGGGTCTGAAGATGGAGTTGTTCTTGATGAAGTGCATCTGGGACGAATCCTCCCTCTGGATGTAGGCTATGTTTATGCCGCACTGACCGGGAAACCGGGAATACTTTACAAAGCACAAAAGCAGATTAAAGATATAATGACCGAAGAGGTAAATGGCTACAGGGGGCATAAGCTTATTTACCAGGACCCGGATTCCGTTACCAGCCTTATAATAAGCAGGGATGGATATCCTGAAGTAGAACTGAAGAAAGATGGTGACTGGTGGGATTTTGTTTCCGACGGCAATGCCCCTGCTGATGACGGTAAAATAAGTGAAATGCTGAAGAGCATAGGTGCGGCTGAAATTACCGCTTATGGTGTCAGGCCGAATGATCCGTTTCTATTCCCCGGAAGCAGTCTGGTAACATATCAGCTTTCCGGCCCTGAAGGCAGCGATACGGTAAGCTTCCCTTATCCTGCAGGAACCCGGACTATAGCTGCAGAAACTGACAATGACCCGGAAGGTGTTCAGCTGAGTAATTTCCGCCCTGAGACACTGGTAGTAGACACGCATGACCTTCTGCATCGGGGACTTTTAAGATTTACACCGGGAGACATCAGTCAGGTCATTATCGAAAAATCCGGTACCCTTACCGAGATACAAAAAACCGGGGAAAACGAATGGAAGATTGTGCAGCCCGTGGAAGAGCGTGCGGAGCCGGCACTGGTATTCCGTATTTTCAGCGTACTTGTTCGCTACCGCCTACCGGATGATGCATATGTCAATGACGGCTCATTTGTATATTCAGAAAGTCCCGATGATATCTCATTCAAATTGCTGGAAAAAAACGGGACAGAGCACAGCATAAAAATACAGCCATATAAGAACAGCAAAGTTGCCGTTTTATCAAGCTTTCTTGAAGAACCTGTTTTTCTTGATGCTGAAATTCTTGAAAATATTCCCCTCGAGGCAGATGATTTTATCGATAAAAAGCTTCTTCATATAAACCCGATGGCCCTTGGTGCGATAGAGATCAAACGCAGTATGGCAGAGGATATCCGTCTTGAAAAGTTTGCTAAAGAGTGGGTTGTTACAGATCCTGAAAGAGTCGCCGCAAATACTCCTTTGATCTGGGGAATGGTTTTCGGATTTGAAAAGGCCGAGTTTCTTTACCGTCTTTCTGAAGATCCGGTGGATATGCCCGAAAAAACTGTCCGTATAAGCCTGTGGGATGAGAATAAAAATCAAGCTGGTATCATAACCTGTTATATTCCCGGCAGTCCTTCTGAATCTACACAATTGAGGAATGCAGGTGATATTATAGTTACATCCAGTAATCTTAGCGGGTTTTATGCAGCCTCAAAAGATATCCTTAAGGATCTGCCTGAAAACTATAAAGATATTCTATACAGGGAATGATGTATTTAAAGGCAAACCTGGAACTTCCAGGGTGCCAGGTAAAAGTTCAACTAAAGTAATATTATAAAAAAAGCCCGGATAGTACCTCAGGTACTGCCGGGCTTTATAAATTGAGGTATTACTTGCCTACCAGTGTTTTTTCATCCAGTCTATGGCCTTGGCTGCGGCTTCTTTTCCCGAAGGATAAGGTAAAACCTCAAGGGAGACAGGGCCGGTATAACCAACAGATTTAAGGCTCTCCGCCAGCCGGTCAAAATCCACATTACCCGCGCCAGGATACCTTCTGTTACTGTCGGAGATGTGAAAATGGCCGATTTTGCCTTTGCACACCTGAACCGCTTCTCCGTACATATCCTTATCTTCCAGCCACATATGATGACTGTCCAGAAGAAGCTCCATCTTTTCAAATCCGGGACGGTTCATGAATTCAAGAGTTTCCTCAACTGTATTTAACAGGTTGGTCATGTAATAGGTAATAGGCTCAATGGTTAGAATTACTCCCTTTGAATCCGCATATTCTTGTACCGGAAGCAGGGTTTCTGCAAAAAGATCCAGATATGCCGGAACTTCAGCCATGGACGGTGCAGTACCTCTGCAGAGTCCAACGAAAACATTGGCATTGAAGCGTGCTGCAAGGTCGATATGTTCTTTAAACCTCACAACCGTATTGTCCCGAACAGATTTTTCGGGGGAAGTAAAGCAGAGCTTATTTAAACCGTACTCAAGGCCGGTTCCGACTGCGGTAACCGCAACACCTGTTTCCTTGGAAAGGGTTTCTATAGCATCTGCATCAAGATCCCCGGGATTACGGATATGCAGCTCCACACCGTTATAACCAAGATCTTTAGCCTGCTTCATGCCGTCAAGAACGCCGGTCTGAAACAGAACTGGCGCCTTTTCGCCGAGGTGCTCCTCGGCGATGGCCACACTGAGAATATTGCCGCTCATGCTGCAGTATTACAGTGAAAGAAGAGGCTGCCAACCGGTTGCATCAAAACCGGTAAGGGTCATTACGGTTGCGCCGAAGAAGTCAAACTCTTCAACAGGCAGAGCACCTGGCTCATAGGCAAGCACAAACTCAGGAAGTGCTTTAGAAACCTTATCAATTACCGCCTGATCGACAGGCACATCAATAAGCTCCTTTTTTTCAACCTCACCCTTGGCAAAAGCGTTTGCGACAGCCTGCTGCCATTTGGGATGGATAGTCATGACGGCATCTGCTCCGGCGAGTTGTGCAATCTGACGGGCACTCCTGAAAGCTGCAGGCATGATCTTCTGGGAAAATCCCCGTTTTTTATTTTCTTCAGCGCAGCGTTTTACTACTGCAAGTGCAGCAAGCTCCAGGTCTTCATCAGTCAGGCCGGCATTGCGGACCATGTTGATTTTTGTAAGATAATCTTGAAGACGACCCATAACCAGCGCAGCAGTTGAGGGGCCGGGAGTAAGTCCTGCTTTTTTTGCTCTGGCAGCACCGTTCTCATATGCTTCGCCAACAGCAATGTACTGGGATACGCTTACACAAACTGTGGGGTTTGTAGGAATGCCGAGTGCTGCAAGCTCTTCGAGGGTCCAGATTCCAGCAGTTGTACAGGGAATCTTGATCATAACGTTGTCGCCCCAGGCTGCCATTTTTTTACCCTGTTCCAGCATACCCTCGCCATCCTGGCCGAGGCTGGGCTGTACCTGGGTTCGGACGTTTCCAAGGTGGGCATTGCTCCAGGGGCCACGGTCCTTCAGTACCTTACTGATGGTTTTTACTACAGCACCTACAAGTTCAACATTGCGGTCGTTACATTTAAGGGAAGAATCAATTTTTGATACTTCAGCTTTAAAATCTTCGGGTGTGTTTTTGAGCGTATCATAGGAAAGGGGCGGGTTGGTTGTACATCCGCAGGCGCCCGAGTCGAGAGCTGCATTAAGATCGATCAGCCGGGCTGAGTCATTACACCACTGGGTAGAGGTGTTTTCTGCCATCCATTTAAGGTATTCATTAATTGCCATAAGAATCTCCTTCTTGTTGTTTATTCTCTATACATAAATGGGGATTAACCCATATAGATTCCGCCATTGATATCCATTACGATACCAGTGATCATTCTTGCAGGCTCTGATGCGAAAAAATATACTGCCTGACCAATATCGGAGGGCTCAACAAGACCGCGTAAAGGGACCTGATTGATTATTGCTTCAATATCTGCATCGGTAAATAATTTTGCCATGTCTGTGTTGGTAGTACCAGGAGCGATACAGTTTACTGTAATCTTGTCAGGTGCCGCCATTCTGGCCAGAGTCCTGGTTAACCCGATTACACCGGCTTTGGAGACAGAATAGGTTACGCCTGTTTTAACACCGCCAGTACGTCCTGCAGAGGATGCTATGTTAATTATACTGCCTTTCTTTTTTTCTGACATATAAGGCAGAACTGCCTGGGAAACAAGGAAGGCACCTTTGAGGTTTATCCCCATAACACGGTCCCAAACTTCCTCGGTTGTTTCTTCAAAGGAATGAAGATCGAGTATTCCAGCACAGTTAACCAGGACTTCAACCGGCCCATGAGCATTAACCACTGCCGAAACGGCCTTTTTAACTTCCTCTGATTTGACAATGTTCACCTGCTGGAAAAATACTTTATGCCCCTGAGCTGTTTCAGCAGCAGCAGCTTTTTCTCCGTTTTCCTGGTCTATATCAAAAATAACAACCGTATCACCTTGTGCCGCAAATACTTTAGCAGTCTCAAAGCCGATACCTTTAGAAGCGCCTGTCACAATTACCGTTCGTGCCATAAAGATGTCTGTTTTCCCCTTGATTTAAGTCTGTTGTCAGACTAATATTATCAAACACCAGTGTCAAGCACCAAGCATATATCTCAGATATAAACTATGTAAAGGATAGGTAATATTGAAAAAACTGGATTATTTAGGTAAGGTTAAACCATAGTATGAGTATGACATCAGGCCTTGAGCCTATAAAGACAGAACCATTAAAGACCACCCTTACGCGCAAACTTACCAGGTATATTTGGACACAGCTGAATGACGGCGATAAGCTGCCTACTGAAAAGGCTCTTGCTGACCAGCTGAATGTAGGGAGAAGCTCTATTCGTGAAACATTGAGATCCATTGAGGCCATCGGTTTACTCGAAGTAAGAAGAGGCTCCGGGTATTTCGTAACCAAACATACAGGGAATCTTATCCGCGGACCGGTGGAGCTGCTTCTTTCACTGGAAGACCAGTCTTTAAATGAGATTATCGAAGCGAGGGCTGTATTTGAAGACGCTATTGCACCGTTAATAGTAGAAAGAATCAGTAAACAAGAGATAGATGAGGCAAAACTTGCCCTTGAGAATCTTGAACAGTCAATTATCAACGGGCATGCTGACCTTGAATGGGACCAGCGGTTTCATCAAGTCCTTTACAAAGCAAGTCATAATTCCGTGATTTACCATATTCAGGATCTTGTTACCCAGATTATCCAGAAGATACCCAGCAGTTATCTCGAATCTGAGATGTTTTCCAGAGAAACTCTGGAGTTTCACAAAATCATACTGGATTCTCTTGAGAAACGGGATGTTGAGGGTGTAAGAAGCAGTCTGAAATCTCACAATGAGTGGATTAGAAGGGTTTTTATAAAATAGAAGCAGGGTAGTGCCGAATACTGAATCCATACATTTGTTGACTTTTTTCTTTAAGATAAATATACTTACGCTCTGACAATCAGTATTCGACCCTGCGGGGATATAGGTAAGGAGCACATATGTCAAAGGCCAACCGGGGAAGCGGTATCCGCGATAAAGTTAAAAGCGGACGCGGAAACTGTCCCCTCTGTAAACGTACCGCCATTAAGGTAGGTTACGAAGTAGAACTGAAAGAAAAGAAATATAAGGTCTGCAAGCAGTGTAAAGCAGCGCTTGCCCACGACAAACTGCAGGATGCGATAGCAGCACTGTAATAATTTTCTATCCGGAGCATCCTTCTATAAGGATGCTTTTTTTTGCCCTGAACCCTTCACCTTTTTTGTGAAGAGCTTTGTCAAGAGTTTTCTGAAGGGTTATATGAAGCTTTATCTGTAGGATTAAAAGAAGATTAAGATGTTTTTGCAACTCTATATATGCCTGCTTTTTATCGAGACAGCCTTATCTGTTTATTTAATATATTTAAACATCCGTTATATGCGGAAACAGGTTTCGCATAACAAAGGCATTGCGCATACGTATCTTACAGAACAGGAAATACAGGACTCCGTTGCCTACAACATTGTGCGGATGAAATTCGGAGCAGTAAGTGTTTGTATAAATTTGAGTTTAATTCTAACCGCACTGGTTTTTAACCTGCCTGGATTTTTTGAAATACTTATACGCAACTACACCGCAAACACAATTATCATCGGTGTGACAACCGTTATTTTAAGTTCTGCACTCTTTTTCATACCTAATATTTTCCTGTCCTATTACAGTCAATTTGTAATAGAGGAGCAGTTTGGATTTAATACCATGACCCGCAGGCTGTTTGTCCAGGATACTGTAAAAAGCACCATTTTAGGGATGCTTATCGGAGCTCCTGTGCTTGCGGTACTTATTGTCACCGTGAATCTGACAGGTTCATTATGGTGGATTCTTGGTGCTGTTTTTATAACCGCTGTACAGGTTTTTTTGCTTTTTATTTTTCCGGTGGTTCTTGCCCCCATATTCTATACCTTCACACCTCTTAAGGAGGGAGAACTCAAAGACCGGATCGAGAAACTTGCCTCAAATTGCGGATTTACCATGGGATCAATACAGGTAATGGATGGAAGCAGAAGAAGCCGGCATGGGAATGCCTTCTTCACAGGATTTGGATCTACCAGAAAGATAGCATTATTTGATACACTTATAGAATCTCTGGATACAGATGAGCTTGAAGCAGTTGTCGCCCACGAACTTGGCCATGCGAAGCTTGGGCACATTAAGAAACAGCTGGCGACAAGTATTGTTCTGCTGTTTGCACTATTTTATCTGTTAAGCCTGCTGCTTGATTTTAGTCCGCTGTATGATCTTTTCGGTCTTTCCGGAGGAACTATCTATGGTCTTTTAACCTTCGCACTTTATTTTTCTTCTCCTTTTACTTTTCTGTTCGGACCTGTTTCTGCAATCTTCTCACGTAAACGGGAATTTGAAGCTGACCGATATGCCTTCAATCGCGCATCTAACCGCTCTGCACTCTCGAGTGGTCTTGTTAAACTTCATAAAGACAATAAATCCAATCCGTTTCCGCATCCGGCATACAGCTTTTTTAACTATAGTCATCCACCGGTCTGGGAACGGCTGAAAGCTTTGAAAGGTGCGGGGGAGGACAGTACAACCTAATTACAACTCAGGGGGTATATGTTCCGATAGGGCTGATAGCTCTTTCATAATTCTTCCTGATTTATCTATTTTCAGTACTTTTTTGTCTATCACAACACCGATATCCCGGCGATACAGAATTTTATCTCCAACAATTCCCAGCACTGCTAACATTGAATCTTCCGCATGAGGCATGTCTTCCATGCCGTTAAAGACAAAATTACCCAGAGAATAATATATGATACCGTTTTTATATGATTCCACACCCTGAATAACATGGGGGTGAGATCCAAAGACAATGTCTGCGCCGGCGTCAATTAAGGATCTGTATTTTTTTCTTTGTTCAGTATCGGTATTTCTCTGCCATTCGTGTCCGCCATGAACCATGATTATGTCGATTCCAGGTTTGCTTGAGAATGTCCGGATATGGTCCAGTACTTTTTGATCAAACCAGAGGATACCTGGTCTGTTTTCGGTAACCGATGCCTGCTTGAGTCCGTCAAAGCCGTTTTGTTCACTGGGATATGCGCCGACCGAAAGTATGCGGTATTCAGTATTATTAATCGAAAAGATTGCAGGACGAAGAGCTTCTTCTATCGGCATGCCAACTCCAGATGTCGGCATGCCGGCTGCTTTGAAGTTATTCAGTGTATCGATGAACCCTTTTTGTCCGTAATCGTAGGCATGGTTATTGGTTAACGAAAAGTAATCAAATCCTATTTGTTTCAAGACAGGTAAATTTCCGGGGGAAAACTTGAAATTATAGCTCTTATTGACTAATCCGTTGCCTGATGTAACAGCCCCTTCAAGGTTTGCCATTAAGAGATCGAATGAAGATAACCTGGGCAACAGATCGTTAAATACCGAGGAGGGACCGGAGTATGAAGAAAGCAGCATATCCTGAACCCCTCTCTGTAGCATCATATCGCCTGCAGCGGCAATCCAGGTGACATTGACTTGAGGTGTTTCCGCGGTTTTGAATTTACCGAGCCATTTCAGTAGAATCATTTTTGTTTCGAGATCCGTATCGGCTGCCCATTCAGGAATTAAATTCTCTGATTTCCAGACAGGATAGGCTGGATCATCTATACCTATACCATCAATAAACGCTGCCTTCCCGGGGTCTTTCCATAAAGAAAGTGGAATAAGCTCTGTAGTCTGGTCGCTGATATTTTTGAAAGTGATGTTATTCGGGCTGTATACATTGTTTATGCGCGGAATCAGGGGCTCACAATAAAAAAGAAAAGGCAGGTTGTTTCTGGGTCCTATTAATGTCTGAAGATTTACTGTCAGGACTGGTGGCTCATTACCGTCTGAAGACAGTGAAAATCCTGCAGGTAATTGAGGTATATGCTCAGCATTAATATTGTTTACCTTAACATAAAGTAATCTCTCTTCGCTGCATGAAAAAAAGAAAAGAGTGATAAACAAAAAAAATGTTACTCTCGACATCGAAGGTGAGTATAATATAAGAATTATGGAAATGGAAACAGGGCAGTTGTATGCACCTCGCTACAGCGGAAGAAAACTGACAATATACCATGTTAAACACATGGCCGGAGATGAGGTAATCATGGAGATCTGGGAATTCGATAAGAAAAGCAGATCTTATAAACTTATAGATAAGTATGTTCCCATGGACCGACAGTTTTTTCAGCGGAAACAGAAATCAGAAGAAATTGTACACATTGAAGGACTCTTCAAAGAAGAGCTTAATCTTCCCGATTTTCCCTCATAGCCTGCTGTATTGGATTAGAGTTCCACACAGTACCGAGGGGGCTGCGTGCGCCAAGCTTGTTTTTTTCTGCAATATGCGTGTAGATCATGGTGGTGTTGACTGATGAATGACCTAAAAGTTCCTGCACCGTTCTGACGTCATATCCATCTTCGATCATATGAGTTGCAAAGCTATGCCGTAACGTATGCACACTAACATGGCGCAATATCCCGATCTGCTTCTTTACAGTATGAAACTCCCGCTGTAAAGAGGTGGGGTAAATATGAAACCTGGCTGTTACCGCACTGACGGGATCAAAAGAAATTCTTTTTGAAGGAAATACCCAATACCAACCCCATTCATTGGCAGCATTGGGGAATTTTCTGGATAGAGCCTCAGGAAGGGGTACTCCAGGATTACCCTCGATACGGTCTTTCTGATAAAGAGGTTTAACATTTCCGCTGATATGCAGTTTTATATCCTCTAATATTACAGAAGAAAGCAAGGTTCTACGGTCTTTGTTTCCTTTGCCACTTCGTATGTACAGACATTGATTAGTGTAGTCTATATCTTTTATACGAAGATTCAGGCATTCGTTTATTCTCAAGCCTCCGCCATAGATCAAGGCACACATTAAACGATATGGAGGTTTAAGCTTAGCAAGTAAGTATGAGATCTCATTTCTGCTCATAACCTCCGGCAGTTTGGGGGGTATACAAGATCTTACTGAGTCGCGGATTCCTTCAGGCGTTCGGTTTAAAACTGACCGGTAGAAAAATAAGAGAGCATTAAAGGATTGATTTTGTGTAGAAGAAGATATATGACGGTTTACAGCAAGAAAGGTGATAAACAATACAAAATGCTTATCTGTTACATCCTGAGGATTCTTAATTTTTATATGATCCTTAAACTGCTGAATCCATCTCAGGTAAGATTTTTCAGTTTCTCTTGAACGGTGATGTAGGCGAAGTGAATTACGCATAGCTGATTCAGCATCCTCCCATGATTTTATATTATCCCTGCTATTTTTGTTTTTTGAATGACCATATAGTTTCCAGTAACGCTGAAAAGCATAAACGGACTCTCTATGTTGTAATATGAGCCAATCCGGCATGTCCTTTGATAAACCGGATACAAAGGCCTCAACTGTTGTGTAAGCCATGATATCAAGCTTTCCTTCCAGGCAAAACTGATAGAATTCCCTTGCATGAGAGATGAAGTATGGTTGTTTTCTTGTAGACAAGCCTGTTTTCATCGAAAGGTAGGTTGAAAATTTGATAGCGAAACCTCCTGTATAGAGTTATACTGCATACGTATAACTGATACCGTGAGAAGTGGTATACTGCTTCATGGGATGATAAATAAAACGTTTCTGGATTTATTGTGCAGTGTTACTTGGAATTACAGAGTTATACTGAAAAGTGGATAAGTGGTTATGTTATGTAGACACAGGGTACAGCCCAGGTACATTGTTTACACAAGGCAAGGGACAGCGTGTACAGATGTCTTGGTAACTTCGGCTATTCGCGGGACGTTATTGGAAATGTCCTTCATAGAATATAGTTGCGGCGCCATCCCTGGCTTGAGTATAAAAACAAATAAATTGACCATTCACTACAATGTAGTTATAATATATGTATGACACACATTCAATTTGAATGGGATGAAGAAAAGAACCAATCTAATACAAAAAAGCATAAAGTAACTTTTGAAGAGGCAAAAACGGTCTTTTTTGATCCTTCTGCATTAATAATCCATGATCCTGATCATTCGTCCGAAGAAGATCGGTTTTTAATAATGGGTCTTTCCCAAAGTTTAAAGGTTCTGATTGTGTGTCACTGTTACAGATCAGATGATGAAATAATACGAATAATATCAGCCAGAAAAGCTGATAAAGATGAAACTAAGCAATATGGAGGGTAGGAATATGAGAGATCATTATGACTTTTCTAATGCAAAAAAGAATCCTTATATTAATAAACTGAAAAAACAAATTACAATACGCCTTGATGAAGATACGATTGATTACTTTAAAGAAATGTCTGAAGAATCTGGTATAAAATACCAGCAATTAATAAATCTTTATCTTGCGGATTGTGCAAAGAAGAACTTGAAGCTTAATATAAATTGGAAAGCGTCATAGTCCATCCACAAAAGAACGTCCTGTCCTTTTGTGGATTTCTCGCAAATAAAGGACACTTCCAATAACAGCGAATAGCCGGTTCCGCCTGAAGGCGTCACCCAAATTACCAAGAGCTGGATATAAAGGGGTGCTCCATAACAAGCAATTGGAGCAGTCAAAGCCTATTGTCATGGTTTTTGCAAGGATCCAGACAGTCTTGAATAAAAGTTGCGGTTCCGAGATACAACTGTTATATAATGCTGTAATCAGGCAGCAAAAACACATGCCAATGCCGCTAAAGCGGCCCGGCTTTGCAGCTCAATTGGGCGTTATATGGATAAAAATTTAGAGTATTTGGACATATAGCAAACAAAATAAATTACACAAAGTGATAAAATAAATTATAATTCAACATGAACTCTACATAATACAATAAGGAAATACTTCATGGCAGAATTTTTAACAACAAAAGGTGCTACAGCAAAACTTGAAGAGATTATTTATCAGGCGAATAAAGAAATTATCCTATGTTCACCTTTTTTACAAATTAATGATGATTTTTATGAACGGCTTTTTGATGCGAATGAAAAAGAAATTAAAATCAGTTTCATATACGGTAAAAACGAACTAAATCCTTCTGAAGAACAAAAGCTTGCCGCATTGCACAACGCTAAAAAGTATTTTTGTGAAAACTTACATGCAAAATGTTATGCCAATGAGAAAAAGATGTTAATTACGTCTATGAATTTTTATGATTTTTCGATGCAAAATAATAAAGAAATGGGTATTTTTATAACTCGTGAAAATGATCAAGATCTATTTGAAAATGCTATGAATGAGTTACAGTCTATAATTAGACATTCTAGGGAAGACAATACCTATATGCCAACGAATAACATTCCATCTGAAAGAACTCAACATAAAAACCATGGATATTGCATTCGTTGCGGTGAAGAAATAAAAATTGATACATATAAACCTTATTGTTGGGATTGCTTCAATGTTTGGGCACAGTTTGGAAATGAAGATTATATAGAAAATGTATGTCATTTATGTGGTGAAGAAACAGATTCAACAATGGCAAGACCTCTCTGTTATACATGTTATAGGAATAATTAAGGCGATTACCATATAACCAGCAATTGGAGCAGTCATGGCTACTGTCATGGTTTGTGCAGGTAAGGAAACCTGGTGAATCTAACTTCAGGTGATTCCGAGCTAAAATCGTAGTAGAATGCGTAAGTAGTTGCAGCACAAACCACGCCAGCTTCACGCCATGCAGCTCAATTGGATGTTATCTGGATATCAGGAAGGTTTTAATGAAAAAGTATTTATTTATAATGTTTTTATGCACTATGTCACTACTATTCGCCGATAACTTTTACTCAGACGGTCATTGTTTTGATGGTCCTTTGAATATTAGAGAATATCCAAGTTTAGATAGTAACAAAATAGGGCAGTTGAAAACAGGTGAAGAATTTACATACCTATCAAGAACTGGGTTAAAAGAAGAAATTGGCGATAAACGTGGTTTTTGGTTCAAAATACGCACTAAAGAAGAAATTGAAGGATACGTATTTAGTGGCTATGTAGAGTTAAATGATGAACGCACATTGTCGTATGTAGAAAATCGAGCTCCGATTGAAAGTTTATATTTATATAAAAAGTATACCTTGAGTAATACCACTATTTATAATGAAATAGGGAACCCTAACAAAAGTCAAATTCGATCAGGAGATTTTTACTTTTTAGATAGTGATAATGAAAATGCTGAATTTTATTTTGTGGCGAATGAAGATTTAGAATTTGGTTGGATAAAAGTCAATGAGCTTAAAGTTTCAGAAGAATCATATTATTCTGAAGTTGTTCATTATAATGATATAAATCAGATACATAATAGCTACGAGCAAGCTATATTTAGAGAAAATAAGTTAAATAATAGGTTCAACGAAAATATCCAACGAAATGGTCCTGTACTAAAATATAAAAATATTGGTTTTCATAATGCTATCGGAAAGGAAAAATATTACTACAGTATAGTCGACATCGCCAATGATAACCAGATTTGGCTACAGAAGCACTATCCAGAAGGTCGTTTTTATATCCTGTATGATACTAATACCCAAAAAGAAGTTTCGCATGCATTTTCATTCCCAACATATTCAGATGACAAGAAAGTAGCTGTTACTTTTGGAGCATTTTATGCAAGTGATTTTTGGTTGAAAATATACGAAGAGGATGGAGACTATTATAACCTGGTATATGAAGAGAAACTGTGGAATGAGAATGGATACGGGTACCAATTCCAATATATAGATAATGTAATAAATATAAAAAATGCGGATGAAATGATAACGTATAGATTTGATAATAATAAGTGGCTTAAAGTAGTGGATACAAGATAACAAGCAATTGGAGCAGACAAACCCTATTGTCATGGTTTTTGCAGGGATCACAGGTTTGTTTTAGACAAAAAGTTGCGGTTCCGGGCATTAATGGTTATATAATGCTGTATCCAGGCAGCAAAAACACATGCCAATGCCGCTAAAGCGGCCCGGTTTTGCAGCTCAATTGGATGTTAAATCGCCATTGAGAAAATGTATCAGGCCCTGCGCTGAAAACGCATGGAAATGTGGGTCACATGACAAGAAAATCGAAATGGTTGGATCTACTTGGATTTTTATTAATCGGGAAAGATTAGGGCTCTTCGATTGATTATGGGCAAGATCCGGGTAAAGGTATCGATATTTCAGGCGAGTTCTTGGTAATGCACCCGATGAATAAACAAAATGATAGTTCTGCAAGGGCCATCTTTTTGAATGGTCGTGCGCTTCGAAATCTAAAAGTCATCCAACCTATGGCTTCGTTTTCCAAGTGCGTTATGTAAGGCATCACAATGTCGGTTTAACCAGCAATTGGAGCAGTCATGCCTATTGTCATGCTTTATGCAATGGAAGGTTGAAAGTGAAGGGCAAAGAATCCATGTGATTCCGAGCGAAAGTAATTGTATAATACTGGTTATAAAACAGCATAAAGCACGCCAACTTGACGGCATGCAGCTCAATTGGATGTTATGTAGACACAGGGTACAGCCCAGGTACATTGTTTACACAAGGCAAGGGACAGCGTGTACAGATGTCTTGGTAACTTCGGCTATTCGCGGGACGTTATTGGAAATGTCCTTCATAGAATATAGTTGCGGCGCCATCCCTGGCTTGAGTATAAAAACAAATAAATTGACCATTCACTACAATGTAGTTATAATATATGTATGACACACATTCAATTTGAATGGGATGAAGAAAAGAACCAATCTAATACAAAAAAGCATAAAGTAACTTTTGAAGAGGCAAAAACGGTCTTTTTTGATCCTTCTGCATTAATAATCCATGATCCTGATCATTCGTCCGAAGAAGATCGGTTTTTAATAATGGGTCTTTCCCAAAGTTTAAAGGTTCTGATTGTGTGTCACTGTTACAGATCAGATGATGAAATAATACGAATAATATCAGCCAGAAAAGCTGATAAAGATGAAACTAAGCAATATGGAGGGTAGGAATATGAGAGATCATTATGACTTTTCTAATGCAAAAAAGAATCCTTATATTAATAAACTGAAAAAACAAATTACAATACGCCTTGATGAAGATACGATTGATTACTTTAAAGAAATGTCTGAAGAATCTGGTATAAAATACCAGCAATTAATAAATCTTTATCTTGCGGATTGTGCAAAGAAGAACTTGAAGCTTAATATAAATTGGAAAGCGTCATAGTCCATCCACAAAAGAACGTCCTGTCCTTTTGTGGATTTCTCGCAAATAAAGGACACTTCCAATAACAGCGAATAGCCGGTTCCGCCTGAAGGCGTCACCCAAATTACCAAGAGCTGGATATAAAGGGGTGCTCCATAACAAGCAATTGGAGCAGTCAAAGCCTATTGTCATGGTTTTTGCAAGGATCCAGACAGTCTTGAATAAAAGTTGCGGTTCCGAGATACAACTGTTATATAATGCTGTAATCAGGCAGCAAAAACACATGCCAATGCCGCTAAAGCGGCCCGGCTTTGCAGCTCAATTGGGCGTTATATACACAAAAAAATTATAGGAAATAAAATTGGTAAAAAAATGCATTGTAACGGTGCTATTGCTGTTAACCATAATCACACTTAATGCACAAATGTCAAACTTAGGAGGGCGATTAGTCTCAAGGTCTGAATATGAAGATGCGTTACCATTCTGTAATACAGAACGACTTCGAGTGCGTTCTCTACCAAATATAGAGTGGGGTTCAATATCAGGGTATCTCAATACAGGTGACTTGGTAAATATCCATAATGCTACTATAGAAAAGTTTGAACTAAATGGAGAAATGTATCCCTGGTATCGAATAAATAAACGTCATGGAGAAAACATTAGTGGATGGGTATATGGAAAATATATCAGCTTCAAAGATGATTATGCTGAAACATTCTGGCTTGATAATGGAAGTATTCAGAAAATAGATTCAAAAAGTTTAAATCCAATCATATTACGAAAACAAATCCTGCATAAATATTTAAACCTGTCTAATGATTTTGTGCCATCGTCATGGATTCAGAATAAAGAATGTATTTCCGAAACAGCTATGACGGCTGAAATTTATTCTTCATGTACATTAAGAGAATATTCTACTGTTTTTGGAACAATTCAGATTTTATACCAAGAAGGAAATAGTAGATTTGATATTGCAAAGATAATAATAAATAGTTTTGACTCTTCTGATTTAATAGTAAGCATGAATGATAATATTGATATTATTAAATCAACTTTTGGCAAACAGTATACCGAGAAACAAGATGAGATAAGTTTCTGGATTGATCCTATGTACGATGTGTATCTACTAACATTCAAATTCAATGATAATATAATTGATACTATTGAAATAGAACTTATATTCGGAGCGTTATAGAAATGCTGGTATATAACCAGCAATTGGAGCAGTCATGGCTACTGTCATGGTTTGTGCAGTAAGAAAACCTGGTGAATTCAGATTTCAGGTGATTCCGAGTTGATATCGTAGTAGAATGGGGAAGAGTATGCAGCACAAACCACGCCAGCTTCACGCCACGCAGCTCAACTGGATGTTATGTACACACAAATTTTCAGTTCTTAAAACAGGTGGTTAAAAGCTTGTATGATAACAAAATATAGATAAATTTGGATGAAAATACTATTTACAAGTGATTTGCATGGACATTATAAAGCATATTCCGAATTTTCAAGGATTCTTAAAGATGGAGATTATGATCTCGGAATAATAGCAGGTGATCTGATGACGCATGTTCCGTTAGATGAGCTATCAGACGGTGTGAATGACTATATGAAGTCTATAGAACATATGATTGTAGAGATCAAAAAAATCCTTTTATCCAGTGGGAAGCATATTTTCTTTATTATGGGAAATGATGATGGAATAATAGAAGGCGGAATCAAATGGCCTAATATAGGTAAACTGCTTAACATCAATCAGAAAAAAGTAAAATACAAAGGTTATAGCTTCATAGGATATCAATACACGCCGCCATTTCTTGGTGGATTATATGAAAAACAAGAAATAGAACAGTTACAAGATTTTAAAACACTTAAATCAAAAATAGATGATAAAACAATACTGGTTACTCATGGACCTCCGGCAGGAGTTCTTGATGGACAGAATTATGGCAGTACAGCATTGAAAGCACTTGTAAAAGAAAGAATGCCTCTTTTACATCTTTTTGGTCATGTTCATCAATCCTTCGGAAGGGAGGGTAATTCAATAAACGGAGCATTTCCTACTGCGAGAAAATTTGTTGATATCAACTTGACAACGCTTGTAAGTAAAGGGATTGAAATAACTATATGAATAAAAAGCTGGAAAATGAAATCATACATATTAATTCTGAAATAGGTGATATTAAGCGCATAGGAATACTCGGTAGTAGCCATATCCATGGCGAGAATACATTAGAGATCTGTACAGAAATAGGAAGAAAATTAGCAGAAATTGGCGATATTGCTTTATTGACAGGCGGAATGCCAGGTACAGCACCAGCAATTAGTCGATCTTTTCGGTATCAAAAAGAAAAAACTGGTGATACTGCTAAAATTTACCATATTTTGCCCCATGGTTTTAACCATAAAGATTATGGCAAAACATTAAATGCAGGGCAGGACATGTTAGAAAGACGTGAAGTGTTGGCAAATTTATCTGATGTATATATCGTAGTGGAGGGTGGACCTGGTACCCAGAATGAAGCGGAAATCGCGATGAAAAGGCAAGCAAACCTGATTCCACTGGCAATTACTGGAGGCTACGCAAAGAATCTCTATGAAAAATTGATAAAAGAAAAGCAGATTTCAGAACTAAATGATAGTACCAAAACTCCTTTCGATTATAGTAACTTTGTGATTGAACTTGTTTTGAAATATTTATAGAAAGTTATATAACTTGGTTAGAAATGGTGGAACATAACAAGCAATTGGAGCAGACAAAACCTATTGTCATGGTTTTTGCTTCGAGCATAAGAAAAGGAATTGTTATAAGAAGTGTTTGTGATAAAAAGCTGTAGTATAATGTGTTATCTAGGCAGCAAAAACACATGCCAATGCCGCTAAAGCGGCCCGGCTTTGCAGCTCAATTGGATGTTATATATATTGAAAAAAAGTTGAACGCGGTATATATTGTAGTATATATCACAATCCAGGAGGTTATGATATGGATACCGCAAAAATCTTTGAAAACGGTCGAAGTCAGGCTGTTAGACTACCAAAAGAATATAGATTCTCAGGTGATGATGTTTTTATCAAAAAAATTGACGACGTGGTAATGCTTATACCCAAAGACAAAGTATGGAAGATATTTAACGAATCGATAGATAAATTCTCTGAGGATATGGTATTCACAAGAGACCAAGAAATCCCACAGGAAAGAGACACTTTGTAGTGAAATATCTACTTGATACCAATATCTGTATCTACGTGTTAAATAACAAATATAGAAATATCATGAAACGTATTAGAGATGCTGGAATTGAAGAAATTGCTTTATCTACTATGACCGTTGCTGAATTGGCACTTGGGGTCGAAAAAAGCAAAAAACAAGATCAAAACAGAATAGCATTAATGGAATTTCTGCTCCCTTTACGTATTCTGGATTACACTCAGAATGATGCTTATACATACGCTAAGATCAGAGCTGATTTAGAGTCAAAGGGAGAAATCATAGGAAATATGGATTTATTGATAGGCTCACAGGCTTTGAGTCGTGGATTATGTTTAGTAACCAATAATGAAAAGGAATTCCAAAGGATCGAAGGATTAGAAATCGAAAATTGGATTTAATATTCGCAGATTGCATATTAAAAGCATAAAACGCCTGATAATCAGGTGAACAAATATATAACAAGCAATTGGAGCAGACATGGCTACTGTCATAGTTTGTGCAGGGAAGGAAACCAGGTGAATGCAAGTTTCAGGTGAATCCGAACTGATATTGTAGTAGAATGGTTAAGAGTTGCAGCACAAACCACGCCAGCTTAACGCCACGCAGCTCAATTGGATGTTATATTTACTTTTCAGAAAGTTTAATAGTAAAATATCGGTTGTGACGTAAAAAGGATTAACCGATATGGATAAAAAGCTTCTATCGAGCATAGAAGGCAAAAAGCGAGAACTTGATAAATATAGGCCGCTGAATGCTTCAATCTCGCGGAAATTGCATGAACAACTAGTATTAGAATGGATCTACAACTCAAACGCAATTGAAGGTAATACTCTCAGCCTGCAGGAAACAGAAGTCGTCCTGAATCAAGGCATCACAATAGGTGGAAAATCAGTTAATGAACACCTTGAGGCGATAAACCATAAAGAAGGCATTGAATTCCTAAATACGCTTATTCAGAAAAAAGAAGACCTTAGTGAAAGTGTAATCCGTGAATGTCATAGAATTATCCTCAAATGTGTATTCCGATGATTTCGGACAGTGATTCCGGCGGAAAACGGACAGCTGCCTGAAGGAAGTAAATCCTCGTCTTCAGTATGATCAGGTGTCCGTTTTGCGTCAATCTACAGCATAGAGTTTCCTCCTTACCGAGTCCCCGGTTATTACAATTCTATGAGAATGAAAGGCAAGACGGTCCATTATGGCATCGGCAATCGTGGGGTCACCGATAATGCTGTGCCAGTTTTCTACCGGCTGTTGGGCGATCACTATCGTAGATTTTCTCCGGTGTCGATCTTCAAGGATTTCAAGAAATGCCATCCGTGCAGTATGCTCCAGCGGTTCCAGACCGAAGTCATCGATAATGACCAGCTTGTTTTTCATTATGCGTGACAAGTGCTTCAGGTAGGTTCCATCATCCCTTGCCGCCGCTATTTCATTGAATAAACGCGTTGTGGAAAAGTAAGCGACGGTATACCCATACTGACATGCCTGATGTCCGAAAGCCGATCCAAGAAAACTTTTTCCTCCTCCGGTCGGACCCGTGATGAGCAGGTCCTGCCCCCGGGATATCCAGGAGCAGGCTGCAAGTCTTAAGATCTGGTTTTTGTCCAGATTCCGGTCGAAGGTATAGTCGATATCTTCAATCGCTGCCTTATAGCGGAAACGGGCCGCATTGGCAAGGCGCGCCAGTCGGCGATTGTGTTTCTCATCCCATTCTGAGTCGACAAGGTAGCTGATAACCTCATCGGTTGTAAGATCCATATGGCGTCCGGTCTCCTGCAGTGTACGGAAGGCCTGTACCATTCCGTGGAGACGCATCTCGGTCATCTTGTTGATTGTCGCCTGATTATTATTCATCGGTTACCTCATTTGTAGATTGCAGAATCCCGCAGGTTCTTGTGATCGGCGAAGAGAAACACCTGTTTGTTCTGCTGTTCATCCTTTTCTTGTCGCATGATTTCATCCAGATATGCACGAACATCCCGATAACTGATTCTCGAGTAGTTCAACGCACGTCGGCAGGCCCAGTTCAGCCGGTGTGATCCGGCATCCTTTGCCAGGTTCAGCACACCAAGGCAGGATTTGTACGCCTGCTGCTCATGTGGCTTGCTGTTTAATAGATGTGAAATCACCAGGAACGTCTCTTCTCCAATCGACTGAGCCCAGGTGGTAAACTTCTCCGCCGACCATGATTCAACAAACTGATGGTGCCTGGGCATGTGTGCGGACTGTGTGGAGTATTGTCCTTTCTTTCTGCTCCGGCGGTGCTGGGCTACGCGTACATTCTTGTGATATACCGCTATAATTCGCTCATCAAAGATCACTTTGACCTGTTCTCCCTTCAGCTGCCAGGGAACAGAGTAGTAGTGCTTATCTTTTGACAGGATAAAGTGATAGTCCGGTGCAACCTTGTGAGTTTCGAAGTATTTCATTGGATACGGTTCGCCCGGCAGCGTCTTCAGCGCAGACCGTTCGATCTCTTCAAACAACTGACGCCGTGAGATTTGCAGCTTTGTCAGTTTCCGGGTATTGTGTTCTTCAAGAAGTTCTGCGATGGCCTGGTTGAGCTCAGCCAACGAATGGAACCTCTTGCCGTACAGCGGGGCGAATATCCGCTGATAGGTTAACTTGACGGCATTCTCCGCCAGGGATTTGTCTTTCGGTTTATAGGCCCTGGCGGGGATTATCGTCGTCCGGTAGTAATCGGCAAAATCATCGAACAACGGATTAAGCTCCGGCTCATATTTACTCGCACTGAGCACGGCCGCCTTCAGGTTATCCGGGACGAGAGCTCGCGGAACCCCGCCGAAGTACCTCAGAGCCCGTTCTGTGGAGCGGACAAAGGCCTCTTGTTTCTGGCTCTCACTTGCTTCAACATAGGCCAGCTGACTTGCTCCGAGTACCGCAACGAATATTTGTGCCCGCTGCTCATCTCCATCAGGATAGTAAGGGAACGTTTCTCCGGCATAGTCGAGATATGCCATATCTCCAGGCTCGTGGGGCTGACGCATCGTCACCTCACCGGAGTCCAGAAACACCGTAAAGTGGTGACAGAACTGACTGTATCTATATCCGTTTGGATACTTTCTACGGTATTCCTTCCATAGGAACTGCTTCGTCATCCCCCGCTGTTTCAGCCGTTTGGCGTACTCGGGGAACAGTGTCGTTAGTTGTGTATACTGCTCACTTTCTTCCTGCTTTTTCTCTTCGAACAGGCCAAGCAGCTGCTCATCGGTAAGCTTTTGGCTTGCTGCATAGCTGATCCCGGTGCGGCGGAATCGCACCAGATATTCGCTGACTGTGGTTTTAGATACTCCGGTCAGTTGGGATACATCCCGAAGTCCCAGCTTGCTCTCGTACGTGAGCGCAAGCAGTTTACGCATGTGTTTCACATGAATCCTCGCTCTCGACATTCTGTACTCCGTCAAATAGTAGTTTTGCTATTGTGACGAGAGTGCTCGTGTTAATCGAGGATTTCTTATTTCAGGTTAAAGCAATTCCGGCGCTCCGGAAAAACTGTCCGTTTTCGGCCGGAACAGGTGTCCGTTTTTGCCCGGAATCACTGTCCGCTTTCCTCCGGAATGGGTGTCCGTTTTCGGCCGGTGTACACACAAAGGAATAGATGATTTAGAAGCTGGAGCTTACAGAAGAACGAATGTTAGAATAGTAGGTGCGCGATTGATACCACCTCAGGCGATAAAAGTTAAACCGAAAATGGAAGAGCTCATCGCCTGGTATTATGAAAACCGATATTCAATGCCAATTGCAGTACTTGCAGCTCAATTTCATTATAAATTTGTATGCATACATCCCTTTATTGATGGTAATGGAAGGGTAGCACGCCTTCTTATGAACCTTATTCTAATGGCAAATGGTTATCCACCGGCAGTAATCTTGAAAGTAGACAGAAAAAAGTATTATCGAGTATTGAATGAAGCGAATACAGGAAATGAGGAATCGTTTGAAGATTTCATAGGAAAATCCATTGAAAGAACTCTTATAATATATCTGAACAGTATTCAGCCGAATACCGATGAAAAACAAGGCTTTATCAATCTGAAAGAAGCATCTCAGTATTGTGATTACTCCCAGGAATACTTATCTCTTCTTGCGCGAAAAGGTAGACTCTCGGCGATTAAGCTAAATAAGGAATGGGTTACAACCCGTGAAGCATTGGAAGAATATGTAAAAAGCCAGAATAAGGTGAGTGATTGAAAGAAATATAACCAGCAATTGGAGCAGACATGGCTACTGTGGAATTCCCCCAAAATTGTCGACACCTGTTATGCTTAGAATCTAAGGAGAAATCAGGTGTCTAAGAGTCCATATTCGGAAGAATTTAAGGCAGAAACTATCAAGCAAATCATGGAAGAAGGCGTTGGCGTTTTGGCTGTTGCCAAGGCAACCGGTGTTAGCGACGTCACCTTATACAAGTGGCTCAAAGTTGCCGGGTGGAAATCAGGCGAGTCAAAAGACAAAAAGAAAATTACTGAAGCTGACCAGGAAATAAAGGCGCTTAAGGCAGAGCTTAAGCAGGTCAAAATGGAGCGTGACATCCTAAAAAAGGCCGCAGCGTACTTTGCCGGGGAGTCCCTGTAAAGTACGCATTTATCAAAGAACATCGTAGCACTTACCCGGTGCGACAGATGTGCAGGGCCATGAAAGTCCATCCATCAGGCTTCTATCGGTGGATTAAGAACCCAGAATCCAAACGAGCCATCCAAAACCGGGTAATAACCCAAGAGATCCGCCATTATTGGGAAGAAAGTGGAGGCACTTACGGAAGTCCCAATATTCATCAGGATTTCAAGGAGGCTGGCTATTCTTACAGTGTTAACCGTATTGCGCGACTTATGAAAGAAGCAGGTATACAGGGTGCTCACCGCCGCAAAAAGCATCCTTACATTCCTCCAGAAGGACCTGTACACAGTCTTAATCAGCTCAATCGTGAGTTCACTGTTAGCGATCCTAATCGTGTCTGGTGTATCGACATAACATATATTCGAACCTGTGAGGGCTGGCTGTACCTGGCAGTTGTCATAGATCTGTTCAGCAGGCGAATAGTTGGATGGTCTATGAAGAGTAACCAGAAAACAGCCTTGGTCATGGATGCTTTGTTTATGGCAGTCAAACGAAGACGGCCAAAACAGACAGTTCTAATTCACTCCGATCAAGGTACCCAGTTCACCAGCTATGAATGGGATAGCTTCTGTGAGTTCCACAATTTGGATCCGAGTATGAGTCGAAGAGGCAATTGCTGGGATAATGCCGTTGTTGAATCCTTCTTCTCCAGCTTGAAAAAAGAACGGGTAAAGAAAAAAATCTACAAAAACAGGGAGGTAGCACGCAAAGATATTTTCAATTACATAGAGTTATTTTACAATCCTAAAAGGCGGCATAGCCATTTGGACCGTCGAAGTCCGGCTCAATTCGAAGCTATGTATTTAACCCCGTAAAGTGTCGACAGAATCGGGGGAATTCCACTGTCATGGTTTGTGCAGTTAAGTAAACCTGTTGAATGTAAATTCCTGGTGATTCCGAACTGATATCGTAGTAAAATGGAGAAGTAGTTGCAGCACAAGCCACGCCAGCTTAACGCCATGCAGCTCAATTGGATGTTAAATCGCCATTGAGAAAATGTATCAGGCCCTGCGCTGAAAACGCATGGAAATGTGGGTCACATGCCAAGAAAATCGAAATGGTTGGATCTACTTGGATTTTCAATTAATCGGGAAAGAATAGGGCCCTCTGATTGTTTATGGGCAAGATCCGGGTAAATTTATAGAGATTTCAGGCGAGTATCTGGTAATGCACCCGATGAATAAACAAAATGATAGTTCTGCAAGGGCCATCTTTTTGAATGGTCGTGCGCTCCGAAGTAAGAAAGTCATGTAACCAGTGGCATCGTTTTCTAAGTGCTGTATGTAAGGCATCACAATGTCGGTTTAACCAGCAATTGGAGCAGACAAAACCTATTGTCATGGTTATTTGCATTAGCATAATGGTCGTGGATGCTGTTTCTGGAAAGAGAGTGAAAGATAGGTGGTATAATGAAGTGATTTAGGCAGCAAAAACACATGCCAATACCGCTTCGCGGCCCGGCTTTGCAGCTCAATTGGATGTTATATTGACAAAAAATTGCAGTAATATGAGATAGTAAAAGAAATAGTAGTGTTACTTGAGGTAGAAATGAAAAAAATAGCTTTTATTGGCGATTCCGTTTTTGATAACAAACCATATGTTGGAAACGAAATGTGTCATATAGAATGGGCACAAAAAACCTTTCAGGGCGAATTTGAGCCCTTGTTAGTGGCTATTGATGGCAGTATTACTTTAGATACAATAAAACAAGTAGAAAAACTTGATAAAGAAATTACGCACGTCATTGTTTCTTCTGGTGGAAATGATGCGATACATGCTTTAAATAATTTTATGCCTGCGTATGAAACCGAGAATAACGAGTATAAATCCGAAATTGTGAACAAAAAACAGAGACTTTCTGAAGGTAGATCTGCTGGTATTTCAAATATGATGTTCATGAATATTGTTGATGCAATGTCTCCGCAAATTTATGCACTCAATAAAATACAAGAGAGTTTTCGCTACGACTACACAGATTTATGTAAAAAACTTTCTATGAAATTTACAAATGTTATGGTTTGTACAATTTATGACTCAATACCCGTGTTATCACCAATTCTCAAAACAATACTATCAATTTTTAATGATGTTATTATTTCAGTTGCATCCGACTTCAGTTTCAACATATTAGATCTTAGGAAAATTTGCGTAGAGGACCGTCTTTACTCGCTAATCTCGCCAATTGAACCATCAAGTGAAGGATCTGAAATCATAAATAAAAATATATCAGAGATATTAAGGAACAATGGGCTTGGGAATAACGAAACTAGAATTTTTCCTAAAGTGTAAACCAAAAACCAATGGCAATATAACCAGCAATTGGAGCAGACATGGCTACTGTCATGGTTTGTGCAGTAAGGAAAACTGGTGAATGTAAGTTTCAGGTGATTCCGAACTGATATCGTAGTAAAATGGGATAGAGTTGCAGCACAATCCACGCCAGCTTCACGCCATGCAGCTCAATTGGATGTTATACATACAAAAAATTTTTAATAAGAGGTTTATTCGTGAAAAAACTGTTTTTAACATTGCTTTCTCTTGTTTTTTTATTTTCCTGTCAAACTACAAACATGATAAGTAAAAGTATTTATCCAGTAGAGACAAAAGCTTTTAGTTCAGATAGCCAAATTTTACCGAAACGAATAATTCTTGATACAAAATACTATCAAGAAAATAATGCCGTATTCTTTATAGCGAGTAATTACACCCAGGATTATTCGAAGCTAATCGAGTATAATTTTAAATCGGACAAAGTAGATAAGGTCATTTTTGATGAAGAAAGTACTATAATCCGTGATTACGACTCAAATCACTCTGTGATTGTGTTTACTGCTGTTAACAGTAAAAAAGAAGAAGCAATATACTATTATAACACCGCAACAAAGGTTTTAGAAAAATACAACGAAGTATTACCAAAGAGTGAAAATGGTTATTACCCAAATCATGTCAGTGTTGGTGTAAATTGGATATGTTGGATCGAGCATGATTTTGAAGAAAGTATTTCTAAAATTAAAGCACTTAATCTGAATGATAAATCAACCAAAATAATATGTGAAACACCTTTTATTGAAGATAGAATTCGCGTTCCATATATTTTTATAGACATGTATGATGATCATATTGTATATGATGAACGAATCTCTGATGGCTCTGTATCACTATATATCCTTGATTTGAATGGTGAAGAACCAGCTGTCAAACTGGACGCGATTAAAGATGTTGTATTGCACTATAATGGTTCATTTAATCCAGAAAACAATTATCTTGCATTATATGCGTTAACAAATAAAAATGATTTAATTTATAAATTAGATATTACAAACAATAAAGCGACTAAGCTTGTTGGGTTCCAGGAGTACACTGTATTATATAATGATATTATTGAGACGATTGATAATGAAATACTTTATACAGTTCAGAAAAATGTGTCTGGTCAGGTAAAAGACCATTACTATACTGAAATTTATAATCTTGATAATTATACAATGATCAGTGAAATGGGTTGTCTCCATATAGTAAAAAATGAAACATATACGGGTTTGCTTAGATTTGATGCAATAGAAAACATACAGAAGATACATTTTGAGCTATACCAAAATTGAAGTATAACAAGCAATTGGAGCAGACATGGCTACTGTCATGGTTTGTGCAGTAAGGGAACACGATGAATGTAAGTTTCATGTGATTCCGAGTTGATATTGTAGTAGAATGGGTGAGTTGTTGCAGCACAAACCACGCCAGCTTAACGCCACGCAGCTCAATTGGATGTTATGTACACGTATTGTACACGAAAGGCTTGTAATGTGCATAAAATCTGGTATAATGTACATGAATGAATGCTGAAAACACTTCGAATAATGATCTTCCACAATTGCCACCTCAAACTGATATTGAGACCAAAAAAATTTTAAACCAAGCGATAAGATCAAACCGTGAATTGGCCAGATTGAAGGGATATTGCTCATTACTCCCAAATGATTCAATTCTGTTGAGTGCTATTATTCTTAAAGAGGCAAAAACCAGCTCTGAAATTGAAAATATAGTAACGACGCAAGATGAAATCTATAAGGCACTTGCAAATAGTGTTAATGAAATAGATGTTGAAACAAAAGAAGTGCTTAACTATAGATCCGCAATATGGAAAGGCTATAACCTATTAAAGAAGCATGGTTTTATCTCCACAAATATAATTGTAGATATACAAGGTGAACTGGAAGGGAATAGTGCAGGTATACGTACTATGCCAGGGACAACGCTTGTTAACAACAGTACAGGTGAAGCAATTTATACTCCACCAGACAATAAAGAAATAATTTTTGATTTGTTAAAGAATTTGGAAGATTATATCAATGCTTCAGACGATATAGATCCGCTGATAAAAATGGCTGTAATACATTATCAGTTTGAATCCATTCATCCTTTTTATGATGGTAACGGGCGAACTGGTAGGATTCTAAATGTCCTATATTTGATACTTCAGGGGTTACTAGATAATCCAATACTGTATTTGAGTGAATATATCATTAGAAATAAAAATGAATACTACGAATTGCTGCAAAATGTACGTACTGAGAATGGCTGGGAATCCTGGATCCTGTATATGTTAAAAGCAGTTGAAACTACTTCTATAGACACATATAAAATGGTTTCATCCATCGTTGACCTATTAAATGAAACTACGGAAATTTGTAAAGATAAACTACCAAGAACCACATACTCTAAAGAATTGATTGATCTATTATTTGTACAGCCATATACCAAGATTGAATTTCTGGTGAATGCAGGACTGGCAGAACGAAGGACCGCAAGTAAATATTTGAAGCAGCTTGAAGAAATAGGGGTGTTAGAATCGTTTAAATCGTGGAAAGAAAATATCTACGTTAACAAAAAATTATATGAATTACTCAAAGGATAGCTCGGCACATAACCAGCAATTGGAGCAGTCAAAGCCTATTGTCATGGTTTTTGCTAAGAGCTTAAACAAAGGTACTGTTATAAGAAGTGTTTGTGCTAAAAAAGGTGTAGTATAATGTTTTAACCAGGCAGCAAAAACACATGCCAATACCTTCGGCACGGCTTTGCAGCTCAATTGGATGTTATATTTACTTTCAGGAAGTTTAGTAGTAAAATATCGGTTGTAACGGAATAAAGGTTAACCGATATGAATGAAAAGCTTCTATCGAGCATAGAAGGCAAAAAGCGAGAACTTGATAAATATAGGCCGCTAAATGCTTCAATCTCGCGAAAATTGCAAGAACAACTCGCTTTAGAATGGACTTACAACTCAAACGCCATTGAAGGCAATACTCTCAGCCTGCAGGAAACAGAAGTCGTCTTGAATCAAGGCATCACAATAGGTGGAAAATCAGTTAATGAACACCTTGAGGCGATAAACCATAAAGAAGGCATTGAATTCCTAAATACGCTTATTCAGAAAAAAGAAGACCTTAGTGAAAGTGTAATCCGTGAATGTCATAGAATTATCCTCAAAGGAATAGATGATTTAGAAGCTGGAGCTTACAGAAGAACGAATGTTAGAATAGTAGGTGCGCGATTGATACCTCCTCAGGCGATAAAAGTAAAACCAAAAATGGAAAGGCTAACAGCCTGGTATTATGAAAACCGATATTCAATGCCGATTGCAGTACTCGCAGCTCAGTTCCATTATAAATTTGTATGCATACATCCCTTTATTGATGGTAATGGAAGGGTAGCCCGCCTTCTTATGAACCTTATTCTAATGGCTAATGGTTATCCGCCGGCAGTAATCTTGAAAGTGGACAGGAAAAAGTATTATCGAGTACTGAATGAAGCGAATACAGGAAATGAGGAATCGTTTGAAGATTTTATAGGAAAATCCATTGAACGAACCCTTATAATTTATCTGAACAGTATTCAGCCGAATACCGATGAAAAGCAAGGCTTTATCAATCTGAAAGAAGCATCACAGTATTGTGATTACTCCCAGGAATACTTATCTCTTCTTGCGCGAAAAGGTAGACTCTCGGCGATTAAGCTAAATAAGGAATGGGTTACAACCCGTGAAGCTCTTGAAGAATATGTAAAAAGTCAGAATAAGGTGAGTGATTGAAAGAAATATAACCAGCAATTGGAGCAGACATGGCTGCTGTCATGGTTTGTGCAGTAACGGAAACCTGATGAATGATTATTATAGGTGATTCCGAGCTTATATTGTAGTAAAATCGGTATGAGTTGCAGCACAAACCACGCCAGCTTGACGCCATGCAGCTCAATTGGATGTTATACATACAAAAAATTTTTAATAAGAGGTTTATTCGTGAAAAAACTGTTTTTAACATTGCTTTCTCTTGTTTTTTTATTTTCCTGTCAAACTACAAACATGATAAGTAAAAGTATTTATCCAGTAGAGACAAAAGCTTTTAGTTCAGATAGCCAAATTTTACCGAAACGAATAATTCTTGATACAAAATACTATCAAGAAAATAATGCCGTATTCTTTATAGCGAGTAATTACACCCAGGATTATTCGAAGCTAATCGAGTATAATTTTAAATCGGACAAAGTAGATAAGGTCATTTTTGATGAAGAAAGTACTATAATCCGTGATTACGACTCAAATCACTCTGTGATTGTGTTTACTGCTGTTAACAGTAAAAAAGAAGAAGCAATATACTATTATAACACCGCAACAAAGGTTTTAGAAAAATACAACGAAGTATTACCAAAGAGTGAAAATGGTTATTACCCAAATCATGTCAGTGTTGGTGTAAATTGGATATGTTGGATCGAGCATGATTTTGAAGAAAGTATTTCTAAAATTAAAGCACTTAATCTGAATGATAAATCAACCAAAATAATATGTGAAACACCTTTTATTGAAGATAGAATTCGCGTTCCATATATTTTTATAGACATGTATGATGATCATATTGTATATGATGAACGAATCTCTGATGGCTCTGTATCACTATATATCCTTGATTTGAATGGTGAAGAACCAGCTGTCAAACTGGACGCGATTAAAGATGTTGTATTGCACTATAATGGTTCATTTAATCCAGAAAACAATTATCTTGCATTATATGCGTTAACAAATAAAAATGATTTAATTTATAAATTAGATATTACAAACAATAAAGCGACTAAGCTTGTTGGGTTCCAGGAGTACACTGTATTATATAATGATATTATTGAGACGATTGATAATGAAATACTTTATACAGTTCAGAAAAATGTGTCTGGTCAGGTAAAAGACCATTACTATACTGAAATTTATAATCTTGATAATTATACAATGATCAGTGAAATGGGTTGTCTCCATATAGTAAAAAATGAAACATATACGGGTTTGCTTAGATTTGATGCAATAGAAAACATACAGAAGATACATTTTGAGCTATACCAAAATTGAAGTATAACAAGCAATTGGAGCAGACATGGCTACTGTCATGGTTTGTGCAGTAAGGGAACACGATGAATGTAAGTTTCATGTGATTCCGAGTTGATATTGTAGTAGAATGGGTGAGTTGTTGCAGCACAAACCACGCCAGCTTAACGCCACGCAGCTCAATTGGATGTTATGTAGACATAGGTATAATCCAAGTGTATTGTTCATATTACAGGCAATGGTAATTATATACTAATTCTAAATGTTGGAATTCCCCCAAAATTGTCGACACCTGTTATGCTTAGAATCTAAGGAGAAATCAGGTGTCTAAGAGTCCATATTCGGAAGAATTTAAGGCAGAAACTATCAAGCAAATCATGGAAGAAGGCGTTGGCGTTTTGGCTGTTGCCAAGGCAACCGGTGTTAGCGACGTCACCTTATACAAGTGGCTCAAAGTTGCCGGGTGGAAATCAGGCGAGTCAAAAGACAAAAAGAAAATTACTGAAGCTGACCAGGAAATAAAGGCGCTTAAGGCAGAGCTTAAGCAGGTCAAAATGGAGCGTGACATCCTAAAAAAGGCCGCAGCGTACTTTGCCGGGGAGTCCCTGTAAAGTACGCATTTATCAAAGAACATCGTAGCACTTACCCGGTGCGACAGATGTGCAGGGCCATGAAAGTCCATCCATCAGGCTTCTATCGGTGGATTAAGAACCCAGAATCCAAACGAGCCATCCAAAACCGGGTAATAACCCAAGAGATCCGCCATTATTGGGAAGAAAGTGGAGGCACTTACGGAAGTCCCAATATTCATCAGGATTTCAAGGAGGCTGGCTATTCTTACAGTGTTAACCGTATTGCGCGACTTATGAAAGAAGCAGGTATACAGGGTGCTCACCGCCGCAAAAAGCATCCTTACATTCCTCCAGAAGGACCTGTACACAGTCTTAATCAGCTCAATCGTGAGTTCACTGTTAGCGATCCTAATCGTGTCTGGTGTATCGACATAACATATATTCGAACCTGTGAGGGCTGGCTGTACCTGGCAGTTGTCATAGATCTGTTCAGCAGGCGAATAGTTGGATGGTCTATGAAGAGTAACCAGAAAACAGCCTTGGTCATGGATGCTTTGTTTATGGCAGTCAAACGAAGACGGCCAAAACAGACAGTTCTAATTCACTCCGATCAAGGTACCCAGTTCACCAGCTATGAATGGGATAGCTTCTGTGAGTTCCACAATTTGGATCCGAGTATGAGTCGAAGAGGCAATTGCTGGGATAATGCCGTTGTTGAATCCTTCTTCTCCAGCTTGAAAAAAGAACGGGTAAAGAAAAAAATCTACAAAAACAGGGAGGTAGCACGCAAAGATATTTTCAATTACATAGAGTTATTTTACAATCCTAAAAGGCGGCATAGCCATTTGGACCGTCGAAGTCCGGCTCAATTCGAAGCTATGTATTTAACCCCGTAAAGTGTCGACAGAATCGGGGGAATTCCATGTCTATACTTATATGAGGTTGTTGTAATGGATGAAACAGAATCATTTAAAGATCAGTATCGATTACTTAAGGATAGTGAACTAGAGGGTTTGTTGGCCACAGCCTGGGATCTGAGAAAAGAAGCGTTTGTCGCTTTAATCTATGTTGCAAATGAACGCAATGTTGGTTCAAAAGAACTTTTAAATGATCTTAAAATACTATTATCTGACTCAAATATTACAAATCTTTATGAAGATAAAAAATATGGATTCTGTAAATATTGTAAAGAGAAGAAAGAACTTTTTGGTATAGAATATTCATGGCTTTATAGCATCATTTTTATAACAAAAATACATAAAGAAACAATAATCGGTTGTCATGAATGTCTATCTGAACATGTGAAATCTTCTCAAACAATTACAGTTTTAGCTGGTTGGTGGGGATTCCCATTTGGAATTTTTGCTACACCTCTTACGCTAATTAAAAATCACTTTGAATTGAAAAATAGAAAAAGATCGGAAGAAATCATTAAGGCGAGTATAATAGAAAATATAAAAGCTGATATTTATGGTAAGTATTTTTCTAGTAGTAAAGAATAGTAATAATACTTTATCCGTGGGCGTACTAATAAAGATGTTTAAAACTTTATTTTACAATTAAGCGTTCGCCATTAAATAAGATTCAGAAAAAAGAAAGAGAGATAAAAATGATAAATCGTAATGGGGAGCTTACTGTTATCGCATCATCAGGACAACTGCTTAGTTCAAATGATGATCCTTTCATGTGTACTACCGAATCTTAGAAAAATTACAAATTTACCATTGCAACAATTTATCGAAAATTTTATCCAAACTTTTTGGTTATTACACCTCAATATACCGAAGATTCAGGTTTATTCTTATTTGCTTCAATCGAACATGGCAACCCCGTATTGCTTGAATCCGTAAGATCCGTATTTATACATCTTGTTTGGAATAAGATTAAGGATATCAAAGATATTTATTTGATAATAAATCAACATCTGATAAGATTGTATGAAAAAAATAATACTTTTTGTTGTCGTTATCCAATACAGACTGTGATTGGTAAAGCAGAAGGAAATAAAATTAAATTCATTGCAGATAGAGGAGTTTATCTGTGGAGTCCACCTTACGATGAATTTAAATATATTGCTGGAAATAATCCCGGTTTAGGGCAATTCGATTTTGATATTTTTTCAAATAATTCGATTCATGAAGAAGAAGTTGAAATAACAAGCGGTACATCCATTTATATTATTCCCTATTATTTAGAATATATGCAAAGATACGTTCTACAAGACTGTTTCAATTGGGGTTGGGGAGGTGAAAAAAAAAGAGCTAAGCTACGCAATGATGATATGGTAAGTGTAGTAGGTGGAGAGGAAGTTTTGTTTCCATTATTAATGAAAGATAGCTATAGACTTCCGTCAAATTATTTTACCGGCTGTTTTGTGAATAAAATTAATTTTAATAAAGTTACCGAAAATAATATATTTGAATATATATTTGCATTTGAAATACTAAATAAAGGGACAAGTAAGAAGTTTCTGGAAGAAAATAGAAATTATACCATTATGGAAACATATGAGTACTTTTTGTGTTCAAATATAGAACTGAGTTGTTTAAAAAATATGTTAGATCCAAATATATTTATTAGTGTAAAGAAGGTAAAGCATAAAACAGATGTAGGCGAAATACTAAAATACAAAATTGAGTTGAGTGATGCTATTTTTCCTAAAAACAATGATTTTGAAGACCTTGCTGTGCTTAGAATTACACGATGAGATATAAGTATTCTACTCATAGAAGATGACTATGCTAACATAACCAGCAATTGGAGCAGTCAAATCCTATTGTCATGGTTTTTGCAAGGCACACAGGTCAGTTTAGAATAAAAGTTGCGGTTCCGGGCATCAATCGTTATATAATGCTGTATCCAGGCAGCAAAAACGCATGCCAATGACATCGGCACGGCTTTGCAGCTCAATTGGATGTTATAAACACAAAAAATTCTACAAATTAGAGATATTATACTTAATGACTCACATATGCTTTCAAATTGCCATAATTACGCAAATAGAGTAAAATACACTTATTATGAGCCTTGAAACGCTTCCAAAAGATATAATTGAAGACATAGAACTCGCAAAAAGTATAATTTTAGCTGCTGGAGCACATGAAATATACATTTTTGGCTCATTAGCATCAGGTGAATACGATGCCGACTCCGACATAGATATCGCTATAACCGGATTAGAGAAGAAAAAGTTCTTTCAAGTGTATGGTGAACTCCTTACTCGGCTAAAAAGATCCGTTGATATTGTAGGTCTTGATTATCATACAGATTTTTCAAAACAGATAAGAACAGACAAAAACTTAATAAGAGTCGCGTAATTGAACAGCAAAAGCATTGAATTTGAATTCTGCCAGATTGATGCTGAATTAGAAATTGTAAAAATGCTTAAAGTAATTAATAATGCGAATGGATTAGATAAAATTCAATTGCGTGCAGCCGCGAGTAGCCTTCATTCTATTTATAACGGAATTGAAAAAATACTATATATTCTCTTAAAGAACCGAAATATTAAAATTGCTACCACAGATAACTGGCATTCCGTCTTATTAGAAACAGCATTCACAGAACAACTCATAGATGAAAAGCAATATTCTTCCCTGAAAGAGTACATGGGATTCCGCCACTTCTTTCGTCACAATTATGGGTTCATGCTTGATGAAGAATTGATCACTCCATTACTGGATAAAATAGACGAAATAGTCGAGCATCTAAAAGTTGCATTGCTGTAATCAGGCAGGTTTATAACAAGCAATTGGAGCAGTCAAAACCTATTGTCATGGTTTTGGCAGGGCACACAGGACTATTTAGAATAAAAGTTGCGGTTCCGACCTACAATCGCTATATAATGCTGTATTCAGGCAGCAAAAACACATGCCAATGCCGCTAAAGCGGCCCGGCTTTGCAGCTCAATTGGGCGTTATGTAGACACAAATTTTCTCCAGGCACATTGTTTACATCAGGCAATGAACAGCGAGCAAAGAAGTCTTGGTAACTTCGGCTATTCGCGGGACGTTATGTTCAATATTTTGCAAAAGTGTATAGGTGTTTATATGAAAAGACTTCAACTCGGATTAATTCTATTCATAATTTCAAACGTTGCATTTGCTGTGTATTCCGATGATTTCGGACAGTGATTCCGGCGGAAAACGGACAGCTGCCTGAAGGAAGTAAATCCTCGTCTTCAGTATGATCAGGTGTCCGTTTTGCGTCAATCTACAGCATAGAGTTTCCTCCTTACCGAGTCCCCGGTTATTACAATTCTATGAGAATGAAAGGCAAGACGGTCCATTATGGCATCGGCAATCGTGGGGTCACCGATAATGCTGTGCCAGTTTTCTACCGGCTGTTGGGCGATCACTATCGTAGATTTTCTCCGGTGTCGATCTTCAAGGATTTCAAGAAATGCCATCCGTGCAGTATGCTCCAGCGGTTCCAGACCGAAGTCATCGATAATGACCAGCTTGTTTTTCATTATGCGTGACAAGTGCTTCAGGTAGGTTCCATCATCCCTTGCCGCCGCTATTTCATTGAATAAACGCGTTGTGGAAAAGTAAGCGACGGTATACCCATACTGACATGCCTGATGTCCGAAAGCCGATCCAAGAAAACTTTTTCCTCCTCCGGTCGGACCCGTGATGAGCAGGTCCTGCCCCCGGGATATCCAGGAGCAGGCTGCAAGTCTTAAGATCTGGTTTTTGTCCAGATTCCGGTCGAAGGTATAGTCGATATCTTCAATCGCTGCCTTATAGCGGAAACGGGCCGCATTGGCAAGGCGCGCCAGTCGGCGATTGTGTTTCTCATCCCATTCTGAGTCGACAAGGTAGCTGATAACCTCATCGGTTGTAAGATCCATATGGCGTCCGGTCTCCTGCAGTGTACGGAAGGCCTGTACCATTCCGTGGAGACGCATCTCGGTCATCTTGTTGATTGTCGCCTGATTATTATTCATCGGTTACCTCATTTGTAGATTGCAGAATCCCGCAGGTTCTTGTGATCGGCGAAGAGAAACACCTGTTTTGTTCTGCTGTTCATCCTTTTCTTGTCGCATGATTTCATCCAGATATGCACGAACATCCCGATAACTGATTCTCGAGTAGTTCAACGCACGTCGGCAGGCCCAGTTCAGCCGGTGTGATCCGGCATCCTTTGCCAGGTTCAGCACACCAAGGCAGGATTTGTACGCCTGCTGCTCATGTGGCTTGCTGTTTAATAGATGTGAAATCACCAGGAACGTCTCTTCTCCAATCGACTGAGCCCAGGTGGTAAACTTCTCCGCCGACCATGATTCAACAAACTGATGGTGCCTGGGCATGTGTGCGGACTGTGTGGAGTATTGTCCTTTCTTTCTGCTCCGGCGGTGCTGGGCTACGCGTACATTCTTGTGATATACCGCTATAATTCGCTCATCAAAGATCACTTTGACCTGTTCTCCCTTCAGCTGCCAGGGAACAGAGTAGTAGTGCTTATCTTTTGACAGGATAAAGTGATAGTCCGGTGCAACCTTGTGAGTTTCGAAGTATTTCATTGGATACGGTTCGCCCGGCAGGCGTCTTCAGCGCAGACCGTTCGATCTCTTCAAACAACTGACGCCGTGAGATTTGCAGCTTTGTCAGTTTCCGGGTATTGTGTTCTTCAAGAAGTTCTGCGATGGCCTGGTTGAGCTCAGCCAACGAATGGAACCTCTTGCCGTACAGCGGGGCGAATATCCGCTGATAGGTTAACTTGACGGCATTCTCCGCCAGGGATTTGTCTTTCGGTTTATAGGCCCTGGCGGGGATTATCGTCGTCCGGTAGTAATCGGCAAAATCATCGAACAACGGATTAAGCTCCGGCTCATATTTACTCGCACTGAGCACGGCCGCCTTCAGGTTATCCGGGACGAGAGCTCGCGGAACCCCGCCGAAGTACCTCAGAGCCCGTTCTGTGGAGCGGACAAAGGCCTCTTGTTTCTGGCTCTCACTTGCTTCAACATAGGCCAGCTGACTTGCTCCGAGTACCGCAACGAATATTTGTGCCCGCTGCTCATCTCCATCAGGATAGTAAGGGAACGTTTCTCCGGCATAGTCGAGATATGCCATATCTCCAGGCTCGTGGGGCTGACGCATCGTCACCTCACCGGAGTCCAGAAACACCGTAAAGTGGTGACAGAACTGACTGTATCTATATCCGTTTGGATACTTTCTACGGTATTCCTTCCATAGGAACTGCTTCGTCATCCCCCGCTGTTTCAGCCGTTGGCGTACTCGGGGAACAGTGTCGTTAGTTGTGTATACTGCTCACTTTCTTCCTGCTTTTCTCTTCGAACAGGCCAAGCAGCTGCTCATCGGTAAGCTTTTGGCTTGCTGCATAGCTGATCCGGTGCGGCGGAATCGCACCAGATATTCGCTGACTGTGGTTTTAGATACTCCGGTCAGTTGGGATACATCCCGAAGTCCCAGCTTGCTCTCGTACGTGAGCGCAAGCAGTTTACGCATGTGTTTCACATGAATCCTCGCTCTCGACATTCTGTACTCCGTCAAATAGTAGTTTTGCTATTGTGACGAGAGTGCTCGTGTTAATCGAGGATTTCTTATTTCAGGTTAAAGCAATTCCGGCGCTCCGGAAAAACTGTCCGTTTTCGGCCGGAACAGGTGTCCGTTTTTGCCCGGAATCACTGTCCGCTTTCCTCCGGAATGGGTGTCCGTTTTCGGCCGGTGTACACATTACTACGATTCCATCCCGGAACAACCTTAAAATTGCATCCTCCTGGTTACATAACTGCACAAACTGTGACAGTAGGTTTGACTGCTCCAATTGCTGGTTATGTTAGCACTCCCTTTCAACCAGCTCTTGGTAATTTGGGTGACGCCTTCAGGCGGAACCGGCTATTCGCTGTTATGTTCAGTATTTTGCTTTGCGACTAAATATCAGTAAAAAGTACTTATTCACCTAATTTATAACCTTGTGATTTAAGAAATTGACTATGTATTTAGATTCTTCTCCTAACTTTGCTAACAACAGTGTCCCTTGTGTGTTATTTATTTCTATAAATTTCACATAATCAGGTGAAAACTCAATCTCAAATATTTCTTTGAATAAATAATCACCATCATCGTTTATTATAATTATCTGAGCACCGGGCACATCAGATATCACAATTCCGATATTTGAATTGTCGAAAGCATTGAAAATATGATAACTCAACCATTTGCTCTGCTAACAGTAAAGTATCTGTTATTATTTGAATCATAGAAAAACAATTCAAACTCGTGGTTTAAATCATTCCAAGATTGATTCTCAAGTTTTCATCTTTTACAGGTAAATATCCAACGTATGTTCCATTGGGAAAAGCATGTATTCTTTTTTCAAAAGACGGTAGAAAGTTAAACTCATGAATATTTACTTCCAGATTGGTTCTAAGGAATATGCTATTGTTGTGAACTAAAAAG